>NZ_JCASIK010000004.1:0-592952 GCF_059685835.1 Telluria sp. RB2R28
CAATCAACAGCGCCTCCACCAAACCCTCGGCTATCGAACCCCCGACCAGGTGGAAAAAATTCTCAGGTGTACCTGATTCAATCTGTCCACCATCCCGGTGCATCTCACTCTGACCCTCATTGTTTTTTTGGGGGGAGGGGTTAGGGTTTTTCGGCCCAGCGGGTGCGGATTTCGCGGATGGCGGGGAGGCGGGTGGTGAAGAGGTCGACGAGCTGGGGGTCGAAATGGCGGCCTTTCTGCTCGTGCAGGAAGGCGACTGCGTCTTCTTCGGTCCAGGCTTTCTTGTAGGGCCGCAGCGAGGTCAGCGCGTCGAAGACGTCGGCGATGGCCACGATACGGCCGACCAGCGGAATCGCTTCGCCGGCCAGGCCGTTCGGGTAGCCGCTGCCATCGTATTTTTCGTGGTGCGTGAGCGCAATCTGGCGCGCCAGGGCCAGCATGCCGCTCGCGTGTTCGCCGATGATCTCGGCGCCGATCGTCACGTGGCTCTGCATGATCTTCCATTCGTCGGCGTCGAGCGGTCCCGGTTTTTGCAGGATGCGGTCCGGGATGCCGATCTTGCCCACGTCGTGCATCGGCGCCGCGTGCAGCAGGTCGTCCGCTTCCGTTTCGTTCAGGCCGGCCGCAATGCCCAGGATGTGCGAAAAATGGCTCATGCGGATTACGTGCAGGCCGGTCTCGTTGTCCTTGTACTCGGCCGCCAGGCCCAGGCGCTGGACGATCTCCAGGCGGCTCGCGCGCAGCGCTTCCATGCGCACCAGCGACAGGTGGGTGCGCACGCGCGCGCGCACCACCGGCGGGCTGACCGGCTTGGTGATGTAGTCGACTGCGCCGGCTTCGAACCCTTCCACTTCGTCGGCCGTCTCGGTCAGGGCGGTCACGAAAATCACCGGCACCGACGCCGTGGCCGGATGGGCCTTCAGCGCCGCGCACACTTCGTAGCCCGACATCCCGGGCATCATCACGTCCAGCAGGATCAGGTCGGGCTGCTCCTGGCGTGCCAGTTCGAGTGCGCGCGCGCCATCCTTGGCAAACAGCAGGCGGTAATGATCCTGCAGTATCTGGCGCAGCAGTTGCAGGTTGCTCGCTTCATCGTCGACGGCCAGGATCAGCGGTCGGGTAGTCGGTTGGTTCATGCGGAAGGATCGTTGGTGGCGTCGCCAGGCGCGCCGTCAGAGGACTCGGTCCCCAGGATCGCCAGCACGGCTTCCAGGTGATCGAGGGCGAGATCGAAGTCGAAATCGGCAATGGCCGACTGCACCTGGACCACGCGGGTGATGGCCGGGTGGGCGGCCAGCGCCACGGCCAGGCTGGTCATGGCGCCGTCGTTCAGGGCGCCGCGGCGCAGCGCTTCGAGCAGCACGCCGCCGGCGCGCCGCGCGCGCGTCAGGTCGATGCCGGCGCCTGGCGTGGCCGGCACTGGCGTGGCGGCGACATTGCCGATCGCGGCCAGCGCGGCCTCGAGCGCCTGTCCCGCCACGCCGAGCGCCTCGGCCGCGTGCCGCTCGTCCGTCGGCACCGCATTGGTTGCCTGCTCCAGCGTGGCCAGCGCGTCGGACAAGCGCTCCAGGCCGACGTTGGCGGCGGCGCCGCGCACCTTGTGCGCCAGCATGCGCAGCTGCACGTGCTCGCCGCCGGCGGCATGCAGGCGCATCGCGCCGTCCAGCTGCGCGTACTGGCGGCTGAAGTGGTCAAGGGCTTCGGCGTAAGCGTCTTCGCGGTTGCTCCAGCGGTGCAGGCCGGCGCGCCGGTTGAGCACTTCGCGTGGCGCCGCCGGGACGGCGGCCGCTTCGACCGGCACGCCGCCTTCCAGACCAAGTACGCGCGCGATCTCGTGCGACAGGGCGAACCAGTCGACCGGCTTGCTGGCAAAGCCGTCCATGCCTGCATCGACGCTGGCCTGGCGGTGCTCGGCCAGCACGCTGGCGGTCATCGCGATCACCGGCAGGCGCGCGGTGCCGTGACGCGCCTCGTGCTCGCGAATGGCGCGCGTCGCGTCCAGGCCATCCATCACCGGCATCTGGAAGTCCATCAGCGCCACGTCGTACTCGCCGCTCGTGGCCAGTTCGACGATCGCGCCGCCGTCGCGCGCGGCCGTCATCGTGTGCCCGCGGCGCGTCATCAACAGTTGCATCAGTTCGAGGTTCTGCGGCACGTCGTCGGCCACCAGCACGCGCAGCGGCGGCAGCACGGCGGCGCTGCGCACACGCGGCGCCTGGTTGCAAAAGCGCGCCAGGATCAGCGGCACGCGCACGTGGAAGGTCGCGCCCTGGCCTGGCTGGCTCTCGGCCCAGATCCGCCCGCCCATCAGCTCGACGAGCTGCTTGCTGATCGTGGTGCCCAACCCCGTGCCGCCGAAGCGGCGCGTCATCGAGGCGTCGGCCTGCGTGAACGGATCGAAGATCGCGGCCAGGCGCTCGGGCGCGATGCCGATGCCGGTGTCGATCACGGCGATGCACAGCTGGTCGACATCGGCGCTCACGGTCAGCGTCACGCCGCCGGTGGCGGTGAACTTGATCGCGTTGTCGAGCAGGTTGGTGAGCACCTGGCGCATGCGCAGTTCGTCGCCGCGCAGGCCGGTGGGCAGCGCCGGGTCGTACTGGATATCCAGGTGCAGGCCCTTGGCGCGCGCATTGGCCGCCAGCGTCGACGATAGTTCATCGATCAGCGACAGCAGGTTGTAGTCGTTCTGTTCGAGTTCGACCGCGCCTTTTTCGAGCTTGGCCGTGTCGAGGATCTCATTGAGCAGCCGCAGCAGGGCGCGGCCGGCGCTGCGCACGGTGTCCAGGTGGCGGCGCTGCTCGACATTGAGTTCGCCATCGAGCAGCACGTCGGTAAAGCCCAGGATCGAATTCATCGGCGTGCGGATTTCGTGGCTCATATTCGCCACAAAGGTCGCGCGGGCGGCCGCGGCCTGCTCGGCCTTCTCCTTGGCGCAGCGCAGTGCTTCTTCCATCTCGCGCCGCTCGGTGATGTCGAGGATGACGCCATCGAGGTACTGGAGGTTTCCGGCGTCGTCATGCACGCCGGTGCCGTTTTCCCAGAGCCAGCGCACGCTGCCATCGGCATGCAGCAGGCGGTATTCGACCAGGTACGGCCGGTGCTCGCGCATCGCGGCGCTGGTTTCCTTGCCCACCCGCAGGCGGTCTTCGGCGTGGATCATCGCGCCGAACACGCGGCGCGGCGGGCTGCCCAGGAAGTCGCGCGCCGGGTAACCGGTGACACGTTCGACTGCATCGCTGATGAAGATCATCGGCCATTCTTCATTGAGCGCGCTGCGGTACGAGATGCCCGGAATATTGCCGATCAGGGAGCGGAACTGCTGCTCGCTGGCCTGCAGCGCGCTTTCCATCGCGCGCCGCTCGCTGATGTCGGTGACGAAGCAGACAAACAGGTCCTGCTCGCGCAGCCGCGCATGGCCGATCGCGCCCCGTACCGGGACTTCGTGGCCATCCTTGTGCAGGCACCAGGTCTCGGTGCTGGTGTTGATGCCTTCCAGGCTGCCGCGCGCCAGCACGGTCAGCACGTTGAACTTCGCGGCGCGACCACGCTCCGTGAGCAGCAGCGCGATGCTGCGCCCGACGATCTCGCCGCGGCGCCAGCCGAAGATACGCTCGGCCGACGCATTGAATTCAGTGATGATGCCGTCGCGCCCGACCGTGATCACGCCGTCGACCGTGGTGGTGAGCAGGGCGCGCATCCAGGCTTCACTGCGCGAGAGGTCCTGGAACATCTGGCGATAGCGCAGCAGGCCGTTCACGCCCAGTACTGCCACCGACAGCGCCACCGTGGTCACCGTGATCGACAGCGCCAGGAAGCCGCTGTTGGCAGCGGCCGCGCCGGCCGGATCGACCGTGCCCGAAAAGCGCGCAGCGGCCATGCCGGTGTAGTGCATGCCGGCGATCGCGCAGCCCATCACGCACGCCGACAGCAGCAGGCGGCGCGATTCGGACACCGACTGAAAGCGCGACAGGCCGTGGCGCACGCTCAGGGCCAGCGTGGCCAGGATCACGGCCACGAGGATCGAGACCGCGAACGTGAACGGGTCGTAGTGCAGCGACAGCCGCATGCGCATGCCGTCCATGCCGGCGTAGTGCATCGCGCCGATGCCGGCGCCGACCAGCACGCCGCCGACCAGCAAATGCGACAGGCGCAGTTCGGGACGTGAAATCAGGCTCAGCGCCACCCACGATGCGCCGATGCTGGGCAGCGCCGACAGCAGCGTTGTCCAGTGGTCGTAATGCACCGGCGTGCACAGGTCGAAGGCAAGCATGCCGATGAAGTGCATCGCCCAGACGCCGGCGCCGAGCGCCAGGCTGCCCGTGCCAAGCGCGATGGCGCGGTGCGACGGATGGGCGCTGGCCTGGCCGGTCACCTGCAAGCCCATCCACGACGAGAAGATCGCCACCAGCAGCGACAGTCCCACCAGGGTGGGGTCGTACATCCCGTACGTCAGCAAGGATGGATCTTCAGGAACGGCAAACGATGGCAGCATAGTGAAGGCAGGGTTGTGCTGGAGTAAAGAAAACTTCCATGGAGCATTAAATCGAAGTATTGCATTTTCCGAATTTACTGTGTTGGTGCACGTGAGATTGCTGGACGAATTGTTGTGTTCTGTAGCGTCCAAGCGACCATCTCAGGCTGTTCATTGCGTAAAAATCATGCTCGCTGTTATGCTGGGGGTGCGGTCAACAACTTCCCGACGCCCTTGCGCGCCGTGCCGATGGCGGTCATCCCAAGAGAATCAAATGCGATTTCGGCAACTCTGCATTGGTCTTGTCATCCTGTCGGGCAGCCTGTCGGCAATGACGCGGGCGGCCCCGCCGGCGGCGCCCTACCTGTCGATCACCACCGAAAGCTCGGCGCCATCGAGCATGCTCGAGGACGGGCGCGTGGTCGGCATTGCCACCGACAAGATCCGGGTTGTCATGGAACGGGCCGGGGTCACCCACGACATCACGCTGCTGCCCTGGAAGCGCGCGTACGCAGCGGCGCTGCAGCAGGCCAATGGCTGCGTGTACTCCGCCACCCGCACGCCGGAACGGGAAGCCCTGTTCAAGTGGATCGGGCCGACCGACGAGGCGCAGTGGGTCCTGATGGGGCGCGCCGACCGCGCCTGGCGTATCACGAACCTGGAGGACGCACGCGGCCTGCGCATCGGCACCTACACCGGCGACGCGCGTGATACTTATCTGCGCAGCCGGGGCCTTGTCGTCGATACGTCGCCCCATGACATGCTCAATCCACCCAAGCTCCTGCAGGGCCGCATCGACCTGTGGGCCGCCAGCTGGCGCGCCGGCAGCGACGTGCTGGCCCGGAATGGCTGGGACAAGCAGATCGTGCCGGTGTTCGTGTTCAACCGGGTCGCCGTCTACCTGGCCTGCAACCGGGCCGTGCCCGACGCGCTGGTCAAGCGCCTGAATGCCGGGTTTGACGCGATCGAGCGCGACGGCACGGCACGCGCCATCGAGCAGCGCTACGAACGGCGTGCTACGTCACGTTGACCGGGGCAAGTACGCCACGGCGTGTCCTGTCGCAGACCAAGAGCGCGCATGGACGTGTGCACGTGCCATCGGCATCGGGACGGACTTGCCAGACACCAGACCCGGCTGCGTGCCGCTGCTGCTGGAGCGCAGCTTGCACACATGATAAGCTGCCCCATTCTGCAAAAAAGGTGAGTTCATGAGCGCGTTGGTGAGGACGGGGATTGTGGGGCTGGACGAGATCCTGCACGGCGGTATCCCACGCAATAACAACCTGCTCGTCGAAGGGCCGCCCGGTGCGGGCAAGACGACGCTGGGACTGGGCTTCATCTACCGCGGCGCCGTCGACTTCGACGAGCCGGGCGCCATCGTCTCGTTCGAGCTCGACCCGGCCAAGCTGCTGCGCGACGCCGCCGGCTTCGACTGGGACCTGCAGGGCATGATCGACCAGGGCCGCATCAAGATCATCCAGACCAGCCCCGCCGTGCTGATGAGCGAATTTCGCAGCAGCGACGGCGCGTTCTCGGCTGCGCTGACCGCGATGGGCGCCAAGCGCCTGCTGATCGACGGCCTGACGCCATTGCGCCTGTACGCCGAAAGCAACGACATCCCGTTCCGCGAAGACGTGCATCTGCTGATCGAAGGGCTCACGCGCCTGGGCGTGACGACGATGGTCACGGCCGAAAAGGATGCGTCGCTCGGCGGCGTATTGGCCCATGAGCGCTTCGTGTTCGACACCATCATCTCGCTGACGTTCGAGGAATCGCGCCGCCGCGTGCACCGCCGCTTGACGGTGGCCAAGTCGCGCGGCCAGGATTTCATCGGCGGCAGCCACACCATGCGCATCGAGGCGCACCAGGGCGTGCACGTGTACCGCCGCGCCCAGTCGCGCCCGGTCATGTCGCCCGATCAGCCGACGTCGGAAGAACGCCTGTCGACCGGCTCGCCCGCCATCGACAAGATGATGGACGGCGGCATCTACAAGGGCTCGGTGACGCTGGTCAGCGGCATTTCCGGCACCGGCAAGACGGTGCTCAGCGTGCAGTTCCTGAGCGACGCGATCAAGAACGGCCACAAGGCGCTCTTGGTGAGCCTGGACGAACACGCCCGCCAGCTGATGCGCAACGCGAAGCCCCTGGGCTTTGATCTGCAGGCACTGGTCGATGCGGGCGACCTGTTCATCCATTACGAGTCGCCGCTTGAACTCGAGCTGGACGTGCACTTCGACCGCATCATCAAGCTGGTGGAAAAGGAAGGCATCGACTGCGTCGTGTTCGATTCGATCGCCGTGTATGAAATGACCAGCCGCAGCGAAGTGGCCGATTACCTGTACGCGCTGGCGAGCTTCTTCAAGAACCGGCTGGCCACGACGCTGTTCAACTACGAAAGCCCCGAACTGCTGGGCGTATCGCAGATCAGCGAAGAGCTCAAGGGCTCGCACCTGGTTGACAACATCATCCTGCTCAACTACGTCGAAATCTCCACCGTGCTGCGCCGCGCGCTGGCCGTGCCGAAGGTGCGCGGCAGCCGCAACCTGCAAGTAACGCGCGAATACACGATCGGCCTGGGCGGCCTGAATCTGCTGGACGAAAGCGACAACAATAACCAGGCCGTCCCGCAGTTACCCTTCTCGTCGTATTACGGTCTGCTGTCGCGTTCGCCATCGCGCCAGAGTCCAATGATCGAGGAAGCCGTCGCCAATGGCGAGCCCTTGCCCGAGTCGACGCACCAGCCGGTCGAAACCAACCGGTGATCGCCGTCGACCTGCCGGACAAGCCGCCCATCGACTGGGACGACTGGCGCGCGCCGCTGCGCCAGTACACCGAGGCGACCGGGCTGGTGACGTCCGTCTACGACGCGACCGGCGTGCGCCGCATCGGACCGCTGACCGGCTCGCGCATGTCGACCTTCCTTGCCGAGCAGTCGACGCTGTGGGCCGAGGACGGTCCCGGCACGGCGCTCGAGCGCAGCCTGGCACGCGACGTCTGCCAGCAGGGCGCACCTGGAGCCAGCGAGTTCAGCGAAGGCTTCTGCGTGCGTGCGTTGCCACTGCTCTTGCATGGCGATGTGTATGGCGTGCTGGTATTCGGCTGGCGCTTTGCCGATTTCAGCTCGCCGCTGGCCTGCGAGCGCATCGGCCGGCAGATCGGCGTGTCGGGCCATCTGCTGTGGAGTGAAGTGCGGCTTGACGCGCCTGTATCCGCGCAGCGCATGGCCACCTATGAAACCCTGCTGCTTACGCTCTCGGGCACGCTCGACCGGCAGCGCGAAACCATCGACGACCTGACGCGCGTGAACCGCACGCGCGAACTGTTCCTGGCGACCGTCTCGCACGAGATGCGCACGCCGCTCTCGGCGCTGTCGATGCGCATCGAGCTGATGCTGCGCACGATCCCCGACCTGCCAGAGAAGGCCGTCAGCGGCCTGGAATCGATGCGCGTGCACGTGCGCCAGGAGGCCGGCATGGTCGACGACCTGATCGACGCGGCGCGCACGCTGACCGGGCAGATGTCCATCGTGCGCAAGCCGATCGTGCTGGGGCAGGTGCTGCGCGAAGCCATCGCCACGGTAGAGCCGCATGCGCATGCCAAGCAGATCCTGATGCAGGTGACACCGGCCGATTACGGCGCGGACATCCGCTTTGAGGCGGATGGGCAGCGGCTGCAGCAGGTGTGCTGGAATCTGCTGTTCAATGCGGTCAAGTTCACGCCTGTTGGCGGGGTGATCCGCATTGGTATCCGCCGCAGCGGGGGATGGGTCGAGATCGATATCGCCGATTCGGGGCAGGGGATCGAGGCGGACGATCTGCCGCATGTGTTTGGCGCGTTCAAGCTGCAGCAGCATGACAATGCGACCGGGCTGGGACTGGGGTTGTATATCGCGCGGCGGATTGTGGAGCTGCATGAGGGGACGCTCAGTGTCAGCAGTGAAGGGAGGGGAAGGGGGGCGACGTTTGCGATTCGGTTGCCGGTTGGACCAGCTGGGGTGGCGGCGCCTAGTGATCCTGAGGCGGGATAGCAAATCCGCGCTTCCTGGCAAGCGGCACGTCCAGGCGCGTTGGCGCATTGGCGAGTGACTGCAGCTCGATGAAGCTTGAACCGGATAGAGTGGAAGAAGAGCCGATAGCTTCCGGAAAATCACCGCGTCGCTACGCGGATCTCTTTGAGAGCATGCCGAACCTCTTCGGGCTGGGCCTCGACACTAATGCGTTGTTTGACCAGCTCTCGCCTTAGCGTGTCTGCTCCGCCGTAAGCCTTCGCGAGCCGGGCAGCAAAGTCCGCAGCAAGACGCTGCATCATGTCGAACGGGAACTCGTCATCGAAAACTCTCGCTGAGAAGAGTTGCCGGGCGTCGCCGTCCAGGACGTCGCACTTGTCCCCATTCACGCCAAGAATGAAACCGGAGCCTCCCGCCGTGTACTGCCGGTCAGCGCTTGCCGGTTTGTTGTCAACATCGTAACCGTTGAGCAGATAGTACGTCCGCCCGGACGCATCGCTCGCTTTGGCGAAGACGAACCACACGCCGGAAATCTCTTCGCTATCATTCAGCGCATGGCATTCAGAAGCCAGCTTGGCGGGGAGCGGCTCAAACTTTACCCGCTCGCGATCGTATTGCAAGCCCAACAGCGGCTCTTGAAGCATGCGTGGCGGTGGCGCGCCCATGGCCGATGTGCATGCCAGAACGAGCAAAAACGGGGCGAGAAGCTTACGGACGGTAGAAGACATGTGGTGGCCTTTGCTTACGGTATTCTGCTCCGCCCCAAAAATCACGCTGCTTGAAGTCGGAGATCCAGATCCGGCCATCGAAGGCCGCGATGTGCCCTGAGACGTTCCCTTTGGGGTAAGGTTGAATGACGACGATGTCTCCTTTCATCGGCATAAAGGTATCGGAATTCTCCACGTTGAGTCTGTGAAATCCGAGCCTCAGCAGTATAGGGCCCCAGTTCTTGGCATCGATTGGATGTATTCCCTTGGTATGGGCGCCGCCCGCTTCGAGGGCCTCCCGCACATACATCGCGCAACGGGCAATGCTGCGCGGCCTGGCTTTCGTCCTGAGGTGGTGAGTGTAGCGTTCAATATCGACTGGCATGATGAAACTACCCGATCTTGTTTTGCGGAAGATCACACCCACTCAGCGTCTGAGCACCGGCGCCACCACTCATCTTTTGTTTGCTGTCTCTCCAATTCACCTTCGCAAACGTCAAGCAGACGTTTTCAGACAGGCACGAGGCAGATTCAATGCAGGGAGTTACTTGGCTGATCAATAGATTTTTGAGCTCAGTCCCGACGTGTTGCCGCTGTTTATCGTCGCCCTTAGTATGCGTGAACTCGAACTTCAACTTTGGAACGTAAGCGCTGTTTTCCGACTTCCATTTGATTCCATTGGTTCGTAGATAAATGTCGGTTGCCATGACTTCTCCTACGTATGTATTGAGAAAGCCATTCTTGCGCCTGCATGCGATTTTGTTTTTGGATCACCTCAAGGAAATCTCATGCGTAGCTCGTTAGCTAGTGTCAGGTCTGACATTCGGACGCAGGCTCAGCTTTGCACGAGTCAAGTGCAAAGCCCGGGTTTACTTTTTGCCCGGCTCCAATGCTAGGTGACGGCATTGGGAAAAGCTGATATTTCCTCAGTTACGCCTTGAAAAGCGAGTGTGTTTGACTACGTCAGAATTGGTGTCCAAATGTCAGACCTGAACTGGAGCGAGTGCCCCAGAAGACCATGACCTCACCGTGCCATGCAATTCCATCGCCCGTGGGGTGCGCTAGGCTGAAGACGCTTGATGATGCGAAGGCAGATAGCAAAAAACCCGCGCTTCCTTGGGAAGATGACGGGTTTTAGCGTAATACGAATGCGTGATGCGAGTAGGTGGTGCTCCGGCCGGAATCACATATTCCTATGGAAAATTGCGGTTCGAAGAATAAGTACCAGCAAAAATACCATCAGATGGTTTTGTTGCTGAGCGCGCCCTGAATAGCCCTACGGCTTCTGCTTCGGCTCGTGCATCAAGTCACGCCGGATATCGTTCCAGGCGTTCTCAAGAGCTACTTTGGCAGCCGGTATCACTTTCGTCATACCAACCATCGCTGCAGGGACATCTGGCGGGACATCGAAGATGGCATTGCTGGTTTCGCTCATTGCAGCATTCAAGTCTTTGGCATACTGTTTCTCGGTGTCTAACATGAGTACAACAGTAGCCTGAGTACTGAGCAACTGGTTTCGTAAAGCCTCACCCTCGTCAGAAAGCGGGAACCTCGGGTTCAGCGCCGCCTTAAGGTTCATCTGCTGAACGGCGCCAACGTAAGACACTAGCGCACTGCGAAGATCGAGCTGCCAAGTGTGGCGGAAATTCGCTGTGTTGCTTCGAGTCTGTTGGCGATTCGTCCGGGCAGCAAAGACAGCTGCCGCAATTGCAAGGGCCAAAGGAGTAAGTAGAACCGCGACCCAATCGGTAGGTGAGTCTACCTCAATCTTGATGGGTTGAGGCGCTACAAGAATCTGCGACTGAGTGCCACTAATGCGTGCGCTGACATTGGGCGCAGTTGGGGGCGCAACAACTGCCTTCGCTTTACTCAAGCCTGCGTCATTGGTTTGCAAAGCGACGGCGGGTTTATTGGCTTCCATGATAGGCAGGTTGTGAAATTGGATATTCTATCTGTGATCGCACCAACTGGACGAAATTCGTCGGCTTGGTGGCCGCTGCTGGCGTATCGTTGCGGCGGCCGGCCTGATGGTGGTCCTCGTACGAAATTCGTCCGCACAGCGCGCGACTAGAAAGCAACGTTTTTGCACGTTTTTCGCGCTTTTTCTGGTCAGCGCAGATCCCGCCAATTCCCCATGGATGCCTTGCTGGTACTGGGCCTACGGCGATCTCAGGCCGTCAGTTCGGGCTAGGAAAAAAAGTTTCAATTCGCGGTTCTGCACAAAGAGGGGGCAGGCGGTCCCCTTGGAGGAAGGTCACAGAGATTTGGATGCCCCCGGGGGCTTGCTTGCCGGGCGCTGGCGGCGACGGCGCTGACTGGGCGCTGGATGGCTTGGTGTCCACGTCTGATGAGCTTGTGGGGCCGCTGACGGCCGCGCGATGGCGCTGTTGCTATGCCTGGGAGATTGAAAGAGTGGTGCGTGCCACGCGGTCACACATTCCGCTGCACGCTCTCGGGGTTTGATGATGCTGGGCCACTCACCGAGTAACGCCCTGAACTTGCTATTTCTGCTGATCGTTAATCAAACGTAATGCCTGTATCTACGGGCGCGCTTTGGCGCCCTGTGTCACTTTTGTGGCACGCCTGCAATCAGCGCACGCCGGTCACTACCGCGAGCGCCTTCGGATACATCACAGCGATGTCGGCGCGCACGTGGCAGATGAAGCCGACCTCACCAGTGCCGGCGAACAGCTCCTTCGCTGGCTGGATGCTCACCTGCTCGCGCATCATGAACAGCACCTTGGAGAAATCGCCTACGTAGATTTCGCTGCAGTCCTTCGCCGTGCCCACGGTCAGGTTATTCGGCACCTGGCTGGTGGCGATCATGTTCCAGCTCTCCAGCATCGATGGCTTCTCGATCGGATGGCCGAGGTTGTCGGTCAGGCCGGCCAAGCGCACCAGGGAGCGTGGCGACATGATGGCGGCGGCCGGTTGTGACGCGTCCGCCTGCAGGATCGATTGGGTTGCTCCCAGCAGGTTTGCGTAACCAGCCAGCGCGGCACCGTTGGCGCCGTTGTCGACCTTTTGGATACCTGGCGTGTTGAGGATGCCGAGTGGTTCGGGCGCGATGCCTGACCCGCGAAGGCCCACGCGGTCCAGCTCCTTGGCGAAGGCCTGGGCAATGGCGATGTTGAGCGCCTCGGCCATGTTCGACGCATCGGCCAACAGCTCACGGCTGACCTTGAAGATGAACGCCAGGCTCTTGGGCTGTGCGACCACGGCGCGGAAGGTGGCGTCCGACATAGCCACCGCGCCCGACTCCAAGCGCCATTGAGCGTTCGGGATCGTGTCGATGGCGGCGGTGGTGAAGCTCTTGGCGCCGCCGTCCAGCGGCACGATGCCAGCGCCAGCAGACAGCAGGGACGATGCTGGGACCAGGGCTTCCAGGATGCCCGGCATAACCACACTCGGCAACAGGAAGCCGCCGGCGGTGTCGGTACCGCTGGACAAGGCGGCCTGCACAGCTGCGTTGGACTTCATCCCGGCCACGCCCCGCACGAAGTCATCGATGCGGATCTCTTCGCCAGGCCGGCCGCTGTTCATGGCGCCATACTGCACGCCGTTGTTCATGGCGCTGTAGTGGGCGCGGATATCCTTGCTATTGCGGAGCACTTTGACGTCGCCGCCAGCGTGGTTGCTGGTGGGTTCGATCAGACTTTGCATACCTTTCTGCACCGTCTGGATTTCGGCTTTGATCGCGTCACCGCGCGCCATTTCCTTGTTGAACTCGACTTCGTTCTTTTGGGTCCAGCTTGCGGCCGGCGTGGTCTCGAGCATCTTGTTGCAGTTCGCCTGAACTTGGTCGAGCTCGATGCGCAGGTCTTGTAGCGATTTCATGGAATTCCTTGTGAGAAAGTGTCCTGACAGAATCGCGTAATCGCGCCTGCGCCTCAAGCTGCTATGGGGCGCACTGAGGTGCTAGTCGGCTCAACGCGGTGCAGCTATGGACGCCAGGCGCTTAGCACGTAGCCAGTGGTCGAAGTCCGCGCGCGCAATGACTGCGATGCCTGGTGTGATTTCGAAGAATCGAGGAAACGAGGCGTCTGCTTTGACCATGCGCGTCAGCGTGTGGCGGCTGATTCCGAGTTCGTATGCGACTAGCTGGCGCCGCATGTATTGGCTGATGATCGCCGTCATTGGGTAGCTCCTTCAAAACTAGTGGCCGGCATGGCGATGCTGACCGGCCTGGTGTAATGCGTTGCCTGCGCAGCTGGTTTGAGGTCAGCCAGGTGGAAGCCCTTGCAGCGTTGCAGGATGATCGGTAGTTCGCGCGGTAGCTGCGGGCCAGCGTGGCCGGCCTGGCGCCATTGAGCGCAACGGTGTGTGCGTGTGGTGTCAAATAGGTGGCTGCACTCCAGGCACAGCCGGCGCTCGTCATGCTGCGCGTCGCGTGTCTTGAGGCGTAGCGCCAGGGCGTGCGCTGTGCTCGGGGTGATGTGTTGCCTGACAAAGTGGGCCGCGCGCTGCGCGATCAGCACCAGGTCGCCGCCCAGCAGCGCCAACAGTTCGGCCTTGAACGATCGCAGCAGCGGGCGCCACTCGTCGAGCGCGGCCGGCGTGCCTGTGATGACCAACTTTTCGCCGTCGACAAAGACTTTGACGCCCTCCGCCGCGCAGCACTCCAGCATCAGATCGAGCGTCACAGTTCCTCCCGTACAACGCTAGCAGCCAGCAATTCGACGTCCGAAGGGAGCACCGAAGGGAGCGAAGGGAGCGCATTTTTTAACGCACACTCTTCGGCACTCTTCGTGCTCCCTTCGGATGATCGGTTGCTGTTCTGCAGCAGACGCCAGACCCACGCACCGCCCATGCTCAACTTGACAGACTCAACGCCCAACTCTTTTTTCAGGCGCTTGGCCACGTCCCATGAGTGTCCGGCGTCGCGCACTTCGTTCTGCAGTTTCTTCGTTGGCATCGAGCCACCGGCGTCTTTGAGCATGTCGGCGATCATGTGCTTGAGCTCATCGCGTGCGCTGACGTCGTCGCTCTCATCAGTCTCGACCTCACCCAGGATTTCGCGCGCGCTGCCCTCGATCAGGTCGCCCCACATAGCGCAAGTCGTTTCGATACCTCCCTCGATCGTCATCGGCTCGATCATGTAGGCCACGCCCCCGTCGTCCTTGGCGATATTGGATTTGGCCCTGGCCAGTACGCGCCTGGTGGTTTCCTTCTCCTTCGCCGTGACCAACACCATGCGGGCCAGGGCGCCGAACGCTTGGGATCCGATGACACGATCTTGCGGATCGCGGTCAGCGCCGGCCTTGGCGAAGTGCGTGATGCCAATAACGGCGCAATCGTGCGCGTCTGCGAAGTCGACCACCGCTTGCAAGCTGCGTCGGACGTCGTTCGCTTTGTGCATGTCGCCGGCGACGGCCGACACGATCGGATCGATGATCAGAAGGCTGACGCCTCCCATGGCCAGCACCGCGCGGTGCAGCTCGATAATGTCCTGCGATGGATCGAATGGCACGCTTTCGCCGTTCTGCGCGATGCCCTCGATGAAGTGGCAGCGCGACAGGTCGGCGCCGGCCGCGATCAGCCGCGGCACCAGCGTATCGTCGGCCACGTCTTCACTGGACCAGATCAGCACGTTGCCTTTGGTCTTGGTCACCGTGCCATCGGGCCAGCGGCCACCGGCTGTGATGACGGCAGCCAGCGCCAGCGCCAACGTGGTCTTGCCGGTGCCAGCCGCGCCGGCCAGGATCGTCAGCTTGCCGGCCGGGAGCCAGCCAGGCCACAGCCAGGTAATGGCTTGGGGCTTAAT
Source organism: Telluria sp. RB2R28 (assembly GCF_059685835.1). Lineage (NCBI taxonomy): Bacteria > Pseudomonadati > Pseudomonadota > Betaproteobacteria > Burkholderiales > Oxalobacteraceae > Telluria > Telluria sp. RB2R28. The sequence goes on from NZ_JCASIK010000004.1 coordinate 14,952, forward strand.
GTCGGCACCGCACCGGATCTTCACCACACGGCTTGGTGCCGGTGCTGCTGGGCGCTCCTTCGATGTCTTGGCCGGCTTGGCGGCTGGCGGCTCGAAGTACACGGCTTTCGGCAGTGCGGCCACCAGCGCTTCGGCGCCCTGGCGCTGGGCCAGGTCGTTGAAGTCGGTTGGGCTTCCCTCATCGGATTCGAACTCCGGTACCGCGAGCCAGCCGCCAACAGCGCGCGCTGCGGCGGTGGCGCGCTCGACGCCCACGTTGCCGGCCGCGTTGAACCGGTCGTTGTCGGCGCACACGATGATCTGCACACCGGGGAGTTTGCCGCGCAGCGTCACCGCCACCGCTTCCAAATTGCCGGCGTTGAAGGCGACCGCGACCGGGTGACCGAGTGCAGCGAACAGGCTGGCGCCGGTGGCGAAGCCTTCGCAGACCAGTACCGTGTCGACCGGCTTGCCACCGAAGCTGTAGTAGGCGCCCTGCACGCGGCCGTTGGACTTGAAGCGCTTCGTTCCATCGGCATATATGAACTGCAGGCTGCACATCGTACCTTGGGCGTCGCGCAGCGGCACCAGCAGCGTGCGCTTGTCCTTGAACTCTTTCAGGCCGTACGGCTTGATGCCCTTGCGGACGCAATACGGGTTGTCTTCGGTTGCGTCCAGTGCGCCGGAGAAGATGCGCGTGCAGTCAGCAGCAGCCTCTTGCTCGAGCTGCAGGCGTGTGAACTCGGCATCCTGGCGGGCCTTGGCGATCTTGGCCAAGTAGTCGGTTCGCTCGATCGGTGTCAGTGCCTGGTCGGACTTGCCGCACCACTTCTCGGACAGGCCCGTTTTCCAGTTCCCGAAAGCGCCGGCCGGCACGCCATCAGCATGCAAGACGTACCAGGCCGATTTCTTTCCCTTCTTCTCGTCGTCGGCGTCGAATCGGTGGCGCTGGCCATCGGCCACGATTTCGGATGGATTGAGGTCGAATGCTGCCAGCGCGGCGCCAAACTGCGCCTCGATATTAGTTTGGGGAGCGTTCAATTTGCCTCCCTTCCAAGCGATTTGCGTTTCGCGCGATATTTATTCATCCACTCGATGCGATCCTCCGCATGCCTGGCCAGCATGTCCGCGCTGGCATTGGCGAATCGCAGGAGGCGTTCGGTGTCCAACTTGTCGAGCAGCGGCACATCTACTTGCTCTTCCTCGTGCTCATTCATCTCGCGCGCCAACACGCTGGTGTTGATCATTTCCAGGCACAGACCGATACCGGACGCGAAGTCTTTCACAATCGCGGTGAACTGCGCATCCTGGTCATGTCGCAGGCTCGGATCGAGATAGGAGAATGGCTCATGGCGGCCTGCGTGTGCTGGTCGCTGCAGGGAGTGTGGGGCCCGGGCGCTCATGGTTTCGCTCCCATCATGCCGGCAACGGTGGCGACGATTTCATCGGCCATTTGCTGAGCGAGCCACAGCATGGAATCGGCACCCTGGGATGGCTGGATGAGTACCAGCAAGCGGGCCAGCTGGCGTGCGCGCATCAGCGCATGGTCGCCAACATCTTCGGCAGCAATGTGCAGCTGTGAATACGGCGCGGTCATGAGGACGTCGTTTTGGGTGCTCATGCTGCACCTCGCACGATGGCGGCCAGCTGCTGGGCCAAGTCATCGGCCAGGCTGGCAGAGACGGCGATTGCGTCAGCTTGGCCATCAACTGGAAGGATCGCGAAGACGCCGAGCATGGAGCCGATGGTGTCAGCGATACCGGCGAGGCGGCGGATTTGTTCGGTGTGGGATGGTACGGACGTGGCAGTGCTTGACATGATTGTCTCCCGAGTGTGCTTTGAGGCCACACAACCCGTCGCCAAACGGGGTGAGCAGCAAATGGCAGGGTTGGCGAACCGGTACACTGGGAAACCGGCATACCCGAAGGTATCCCCACCACTGCCGCTCATAGGAGATGCAATGGCTCGGACAAAAAAAACCCGCCTGGGGGCGGTTGTCCGCCTAGTGTAGATCGAGTCGCCAAACCCGGTCGCGTCTTTATTCGCGACGTGACCAGAATACGCTGGCCGGTTGTAAACCGTCAAGCGATTCGGCGCCGGGGCCATATGATTTTTTTGGACCAGAGCACGAAGGGAGCATGAAGAGTGCCGAAGAGTGTGCGTTAAAAAATGCGCTCCCTTCGCTCCCTTCGGTGCTTTTTTGCTCCCTTCGACAGTGAGATATGTTGACACAATCATCACTGAACCTTGTTCGACGTCGCACCGCCGGCGCGCTTGGCCAGGAACGCATCGACCTCGGCGGCGTCCCAGACTGTAACGGACTCGCCCAGCTTGAATGGCTTCGGGAACTTGTCCTCACGGACCCAGCGCCAGATGGTTGCCGGGCTCACTGGCAGCTTGCCGGGCTTTCCCTTGGTGGTCGCCAGTTCGGCAATTCGAATAACTTGTTGTGACACGATGCACCCCTAAAAGATACTCCGCAATCTGCTGCGGCACGGGATGAATCATTGTCGAAATTAATAAGGCAGAACAGGTGGATGGGCTTGGAAAACTCACCCGGCCGCATGTCTAATGGCGGGGGGTGAGTTTCAAATGGAGGGGGGGGGGTGAGTTACATGTCGGGGGTGGGTGGGGGGCCACCGTCAACTTCCCAATTGCATATTTTCGCCACCTCGTCGATAGCGGTTTTATTCATGTCGCCGGCATTATAGCCGTGAGATTTACTGCCACGTTTATGCGCTAGGTTGAGCGCCACGTAATTGCGCTCTAGCCATGCTTTCATGGCCGCTTGAGGCATTTTCCCCCTGCGGAGAGTCTCATCTTCCATGGCCTCCCAAGCACACACCGCTGCAGCCAACTTTGCCGAATATCTAGGGTTGGATGGGTCAAGGTAAGCCGGGCGAGTTGCAGATTTTTGGTAGGTTATATTGGGGTAGTCCGGGTACTCAATTTCGCTACGCTCTTGAAGGGACTCGGGTAGTGCGTAGTCTGGCAACTGATATTTGAACAGGTGAAATAGTTCCTCTCTCATCCAGCCTACCAGTGCAGGATCAATTTCCCCGACGTTGGTTTTTACGATTTCTAATTTATTAGTCTGGATAATTGCCTCTAACAATATTAAAAGATCGAAGGCAGATTCTTCGTCATCGAGTTCCTCTTCCTTTGCATCCCAATAAACATCGGGAGTGTTTTTGGATATTCTTTTCAATGTGCGAGCAACATCGGAAAATGAATCACCCGAATCTTCTGAAAGTTTTATCAATGCCTCCTTGGCGCTAATAAAAAGATTCTTTTGGCTTGCATTCAGCGCCGAGAAAAATCCCTTATTCGGCATGGTTCACCTTTTCTGTTCGTAGGTTATCTAAATAATCGGCCCAACGCTGCATCATTTCTCGGCGTGCAGGCAAGTGGGCGGTACGGTTATAGGCTCGGCCGTTTGTGTCGCGCACCGCGTGCGCCAGCTGGTGCTCGATCAGGTCGACGCGCTCGCCCAGCACTTCATCCAGGATCGTGCGGGCCGTGGCGCGGAAGCCGTGGCCGGTGATCATGTCTTTGTCGTAGCCCATCGAGCGCAGGCTGGCGTTTACCGTGTTCTCACTCATGCACCGATCGCCAGTGCGGATGCTGGGGAACACGTACTTGCCGTGACCAGACATTGGATGAACCGCGCGCAGGATCTCGACGGCCTGGCGCGCCAGCGGCACCACGTGATCGACGCCCATCTTCATCTTGACGCCAGGTATGCGCCACTCGCCGGCATCCAGGTCGATTTCGGACCACTCTGCAGCGCGCAGCTCGCCAGGACGAACGAAGAGGAGCGGCGATAGCCTGAGCGCCGCCTGGGCGTACGGGTGGCCGCCGTATGCGTGGATGGCGCGCAAGAGCGGCCCCACTTCCGCTGGGTCGGTGATCGCCGCATAGTGAGTCTTGGGCACGGCCGACAGGGCGCCGCGCAGGTCAGCCGTCACATCGCGCTCGGCCAGGCCGGTGGCCACGGCAAACCGGAATACCTGGCCACATAGCTGCTTGATCTTGTGCGCCGACTCGATCGCACCGCGGGCCTCGATCTTCTGCAGCATCGCCAGGACGTCACGTGGCCCGATAGACGTAATCGGCCTGGCGCCAAGGATGGGGAACACATTGCGCTCGAGCCAGGACGTGTTCTTCTCAAGCGTGCTCTCGGCGCGGTCGGATGCCACTTTCGCCAGGTAGGCACGGGCCACGCTCTCGAAGTCATTCAATGCGGCGAGCTTCTTGGCGGCGCGGCCTTCGCGCTTGGCTTCCATCGGATCGATGCCGTCACTGATTTGCTCGCGCGCTGCGTCCCGCAGCTTGCGCGCCTTCGCCAGACTGACGGTGGGGTAGACGCCAAGCGCCAGGGTCTTCTGCTTGCCGTGGATCCGGTAGTTCATGCGCCAGTACTTGCCTACCCGGTTGACGAATAGGTACAGCGCCAGGCCGTCCGTGTGCTTGTCGCCGGCTGCGCTGCCAGAATGCTTTACCTGGCGAACGAAGGTATCTGTGAGGGCCATGATGGTAGTTGCGTGATGGTCTTTTTTGAAATCCCCACAGAACTACCATCAATTTTCTGCCCTGGGATAACTTTTGGTGAGACAGCATAGCACAACAAAAAACCCGCGCTCTCTATGAGAAACGCGGGTTTTGGCATTCAGTGATACATGTTGCGACAGGGTAATGGTGCCTCCGGCCGGAATCGAACCGGCACGCCTTACGGCGCTTGATTTTGAGTCAAGTGCGTCTACCAATTCCGCCACAGAGGCCCAATCGCAGGCGGGCATCTTAGCACATCGATTGCTCAGCTGGCCAGTGCGCCGCGAAATTCGCTGTGCAGGCTGCCAGATGGACCCTCCAGTGGCAAGCGCCACGCTGGCTAACACATCATCCGATGCTGTAACAACCGCAAGCTCCCCATCGGCCCGACGATCTCCAGCACATGCTCGCGCACCGCGACATCGATCGCGCCTTCTTGCCCGCGCAGCCAGGGGCGGGGACGGAAGTAGCGGATGCTGGTGCTGTCGGCGGCCGTGCGGCGGTAGCCAAGCGCTCCAAGCGCTTCGTCGAGCCTGGCGATCATCTGGCAGTCATCGGTGCGGCTACGCATTTCAAAGCGGCCCGGGCCCAGCATGCAGATAGGGAGCAAACCACCGACGACGATGGGTACCACAAGAAACGGCATCGGGGTGTCGGGATCGATCAGGTGCAGGGCCAGCACCAGTAGCGGCAGCCCCGCCAGCAGCGTGAGCGCCCATGGCAGCGACTGACGCCAGGTGTCGATGCGCTGCAGGAAGCCAGGGCGTTTCCTGACGCGTTCGATTTCAGAAAATGTCACGCTGTTCATGCTGCTCTCCCTGGCTGCCTGCATCAGCCCGTGTTCGCGCCGATCAAGAAAACTGGTGCAATATCCAGCCAACTATTAGTTGAATCGTCATTGACTTGATCATTGTGACAAGCACTTAGTGGCTGACGTTTGACTGCGCGCAAACACGCACTCGTTGAAGCCAGCTTCTCATAAAGACAACACTTGCCGCGCACAGGTGGATTTCGGCCAGTCATTGGCCCAGAACGAACAAGCCGCACAGAAGTGCGGCTTGTCGGGGGAAGTGCTCAGGGTTTCTGGCGGAATAACCGGAAGCGTTCGTCGCGGTCCGAGGCGCGCCGGCCTTCCCACAGCGGCGTTGCGTCGCGCACGTTCCATTTAGGCAGCAGGGTGGCATCGCGGCGGTTGCGCAGGCTGTCTTGCAGCAGCACGTAGTCGCACTTGCCGCCAGCGAGCGTCACGAACGGCAGGCGGCCGTAAAAGGCCAGCGAGGCGCGCTGGGCGGCGCCGACGTTGGTGGCGATGCAGTTGGCGTCCGCCGGCAGGCGGGCGGCGATCTGCTGGGCCACGCCGGCGTAGCTCTTGCCGTAGTTCAGGTCAGGCAGGAACAGCGTCATCAACAGCACCCACAGCAGGATCAGGCCGCCGGAGGACAGCACCACGGCGCGCCACAGCACCGCCGGCTGGCGCGACAGGCGCCAGTGCACCAGCATGATCCAGCCGACGCTGGCGCCGGCCGCGACGATGAAGGTGACCACGCCGATTTCGGGTGTGAAGCCCGGCACCAGTTTGAGTGCGTTCTTGGCCAGCTGCGCCGGCCAGCCGGTCAGTTTGGCGATCCAGAACAGCCAGATGATTGCGCTCAGCATCGTCAGCACCATCACCGAGAACCAGTCGATAGCATTGATCGCGCCGCGCTTCATCGTCGGCAGACCAAAAGCGGCCATTAGTGCCAGCGGCGGCAGCATTTTCAGGAAGTCGCTGTTTTCGGGCGCCGGGTCGGCCAGCAGTTGCAGCACCAGTGCCAGGAAGAAGAACACGGGCAGCACGATGTGCAGCATCTGCTGGCGGCGCCAGGCCCAGACTGCCCACAGCGCGAACGGCCAGGCTGGCCAGAAGAACCAGATGCCGATCCGGAAGAAGGCTTTCAGCGCTGGCCAGCCGGGCAAGCCGATCTGGTGCGCGTTCCAGTTGAGCCAGTCGGCGACGGGCGACAGGCCATAGGGTTGCAATACCGTGGCGGGTACGATCCAGATCAGCGTGATGGCGAAGCCGACACCTGCGGCAACAGCCAGGTCGCGCAGCGCGCGTGGCGTAGGCAGCTCGAGGTAGCGGGTGCAGGCAAACAGCGCCACGATCAGAACCAGCGGTGGCAGGAAGCCTTGCGTGAGCGTCAGCGCGCCAAGGGCGATGCCCACCAGCACCGCGTTGCGCGTGCCGGCGAGTTCGACATAGCGCACGGCGCGGTACAGGAAGAAGGCGAGCAGGGCGCCCTGGAGCGTCGCTGCGAGCGTCAGGTGGCTTTGCAGCAGCAGGCCCAGGCTGCCGAGGTAGATCAGGACGGCGGTATCGCCCAGCGTTCGGCCGTAGTCGTCGGGTTCGGGCTGGCCGCCGAAGGCCAGGCGCAGCGGCTGCGCTTCGGCGCGCCGGCCCAGGTGGAAGGCGGTGTACCAGAGCGACATCGTGCCCAGCACGAAGATGCCGACGGTCGAGACGCGGGCGGCGAGCACGTCGCCCAGCAGCCAGCCGAACAGCTTGATGCACACGGCGCCGAGCCAGAATGCGAGCGGCCCTTCGTCGACGCTGGCAAGGCCCGCGATGTTGGGATACAGCCAGTCGGCCAGCGTGCCATGCGCCATCGTCCACATGATGCCGAAGCTGGCGGCGTCTTCCTTCCACAGGTCGCGGCCGATCAGGCCTGGCAGGATGTAGAACAGGCCCAGCGCAAGCAGGGCCCAGCGGGGCAGTGCCAGGGTGGCGGCGGCGGGAAGACGGACTGGTTTCATCGATAAGTCTGATGGGGGAAATGAGCGCGTAGTATAGCCGCGAAAAAAAAAGAAGCCGGGTAAGCGGCTTCTTTTCTGAAGCCGGCAAAGCCGGCTGTCTGGCCAAAGCCGGTGAAGGCTTTGACGGTATTACGTCGGCAATTAGCCGTTGGCGACCGAGGTCTTCGAACCAACTGCGCCGAATTTCTGGCGGAACTTCTCGACGCGACCGGCGGTGTCGACGATCTTGTGCTTGCCGGTGAAGAACGGGTGCGATTCAGCCGACACCTCGATCTTGACCAGTGGGTATTCTTTGCCTTCGTGTTCGATCTTGTCGCGGGTGTTGATGGTCGAGCGCGTGATGAACTTGAAGTCGCACGACACGTCATGGAACACGACGTCGCGGTATTCTGGGTGAGTTTCGGTCTTCATGGTCTTGCTTTCTATAGAGTTGGTAGCCAAACAGCACTTCGTCGGTCGTCTCGCTTCTTGACCCGATTGCCGATCACTTGCCAGGGTTGGGCAGAACCGGCGATTATAAATAGGTTTTCAGCTTCCGGCAATGCCCAACAAAAAAGGCAGCCCGAAGGCTGCCTTTGCGCGTCATGCGTTGCAGTGGCTTAGCCGCCGCGGCGCATCATGTCGAAGAACTCCACGTTGTTCTTCGTTGCGCGCATCTTGTCGAGGATGAATTCCATCGCTTCGATCTCGTCCATCGAGTACAACAGCTTGCGCAGGATCCAGATTTTCTGGAGCTGGTCCGGCTTGATCAGCAGTTCTTCGCGACGGGTGCCCGATTTGTTCAGGTTGATCGACGGGTAGACGCGCTTTTCGGCCAGGCGGCGCTCGAGGTGCACTTCCATATTGCCGGTACCCTTGAATTCTTCAAAGATCACGTCATCCATGCGCGAACCGGTTTCGATCAGCGCAGTCGCGATGATGGTCAGCGAGCCGCCTTCTTCGATATTGCGGGCCGCACCAAAGAAACGCTTCGGACGCTGCAGCGCATTGGCGTCGACACCACCGGTCAGGACCTTGCCCGAGGCAGGGATCACGGTGTTGTAGGCGCGCGCCAGACGGGTGATCGAGTCCAGCAGGATCACGACGTCCTTCTTCATTTCGACCAGGCGCTTGGCTTTTTCCAGCACCATCTCGGCAACCTGCACGTGGCGGGTTGCTGGTTCGTCGAAGGTCGAGGCGACGACTTCGCCGCGCACCGAACGCTGCATCTCGGTGACTTCTTCCGGACGTTCGTCGATCAGCAGAACGATCAGCGTCACGTCGGGGTGATTGGCCGTGATGGCATGCGCGATGTGCTGCAGCATGACCGATTTGCCGGACTTTGGCGATGCCACCAGCAGGCCGCGCTGGCCCTTGCCGATCGGCGAAATCAGGTCGACGATGCGGCCGGTGATGTTTTCGGCGCCGTTCATGTCGCGCTCGAGACGCAGCGGCTCGTTCGGGTGCAGCGGCGTCAGGTTCTCGAACAGGATGCGGTGCTTCGAGGCTTCCGGCGATTCGCCATTGACCTTGTCGACCTTGACCAGCGCGAAATAGCGTTCGCCGTCTTTTGGCGTGCGCACTTCGCCTTCGATCGAGTCACCCGTATGCAAGTTGAAACGACGGATCTGCGACGGGGAGATATAAATGTCGTCGGTCGAGGCCATATAGCTCGCATCAGGCGAGCGCAGGAAACCGAAACCGTCCGGCAGCACTTCCAGAGCGCCGTCGCCGAAGATCTGCTCACCGCCTTTTGCGCGCTTTTTCAGGATTGCAAACATCAATTCCTGTTTGCGCAGGCGGGCTGCGTTGTCGATATCGAGGCCGATTGCCATTTCCAGCAGCGCGGAAACGTGCATCGCCTTCAGTTCAGATAAATGCATGTGTTTGGGTAACCCGTGACGGGTAAAAAAGGTAGGGGAGGGAACTGCGTGGGTTAATCAAGGCGGGAAGGTGGCGATGGGCCGTGGGCCCTCCCGGCCGGGAGGCGATGACGCGGGCGCGTCGTCGCCGCTTATTGTATCAGCTGAATCAGATGTTGCTGTCGATGAACGCGGTCAATTGGCCTTTTGCCAGTGCGCCGACTTTCTGCGCAGCGACTTCGCCATTCTTGAACAGGATCAGGGTCGGGATGCCGCGGATGCCGAACTGGGCTGGAACAGCCTGGTTGGCGTCGACGTCCATCTTGGCGATCGTGATCTTGCCGCCGTATTCCTTGGCGACTTCTTCGAGGATTGGGGCAATCATCTTGCAAGGACCGCACCACTCGGCCCAGAAATCGACCAGCACCGGCAGCTCGGATTTGAGCACGTCGGATTCAAAGGATGCATCGTTGATGTGTTTGATGTTTTCGCTCATGGTTTCCTCGATAAGAGGTAGTAACTGTGATTAACGCCTTGAGACAGGACATGCGGAACGTCTCGACCGGCTACCGGGCATCTTCCTGTGTTGCTTAATATTGTTACTACACAATGGTGGAGGCACTGTGTGCGAAATTCAATATTGGAAGAACGGCTAGAGGGTGTCAGGCGGGGAATGAGCCGAATAATACCGCATTTTTTTGAAAAGTGTTTAGCCGCTTGTACAAAATTTCAACAGGCCAACGCTGCGCGCAACTGGTTTTGTTCGAGCGGCTTGCGAAATGAACCGACGACTTGCAGCCCCAGTGCACGTGCCAGTTCGCCAGCCGCTTCGCGTACGCCGTCCTCGAGCGCCGACATCAGGATCACCTTGCCCTGATACCCTTGCGCCGCTGCAGCCTGGAGGAACTCGATGCCGTCCATTTCCGGGAGCATCAGGTCGCAGATCACGACGTCTGGCACGGATTGATCAAGGCGCTGCAGCGCACTGCACGCCTGCGTTTCGAGCACGATGTTGCTCAGCCCGCATGCGGCGAGCATTTCCCGCATCACGTCCAGCAGCAGCGGATCGTCGTCAAGCACCAGCACGTGCAAGGGCGCTTTCTTGGCTGGCGCGTTGGCGGCTGGCGATGGCATGGTCATACCCGACGGGGAAGGTGATGGCTGGTGCGCCAGATAGCCAGAGTGTGGCATGGTTTATTGTCTGTTCGCATAATTAATTGCTATACGCTACCCGTGAAGCGGGTCAGGTGGCCCGGATGCCACATCGTGGCCACCGAAGCGATCCGGCCGGCCGACGTCGTGCGCCGATGCAGCACCAGGCAGGGCGCGCCGGGCATGATGCCAAGATGCCTGGCCGTGTCGCCCGGTGCCGGCAGGGCCTCGATGGTATAGGTCGCGCCCTGCAGCGGCGCGCTCACCATCAGGTGTTCATTGGGCGTGATGCTGGAAAAATCCTGATCCAGGTAGGCCGGGGCGCAGGCCGGATTCACCCAGCGGTCCTCGAGCTGGATCGGTACGTCGTTCTCAAAGTGGACGATCAGCGAGTGGTACAGCGTGCTGCCCGCCTCGAGCGCGAATTCGGCCGCCAGTCCATCGTCCGCCACGCCGGCCGCCAGCACCAGCACGCGGCTGGTGTGCTGCCTGCCGCGTTCGCGGATCTCGTCGGCGATATTGCGGATCTCGACCAGCGTGGCCTGGTACTTCTGCGGCGCGACATACGTGCCCGAGCCCTGGCGCCGCACCAGGACGTGTTCGGCAGTGAGCTCGCGCACGGCGCGGTTGACCGTCATGCGCGAGACGCCGAACAGGCGCACCAGCGCCTGTTCGGATGGCACCAGGTCGCCTTCCTTCCAGCGCCCGGCCGCGATTTCGCCTACCAGGTAATCTTTGATTTGCCGGAAAATGGGTGCTTTGTCCGGTGGGCTGTCTTGCAGGGGATCGTGTGTGGTCCTTGGGTCCAAGCGGTTCTCCGGAGTGACGGCCTGTCTGACCAGCCGGGATTCTAGCATTCGATTCGAAAGCAAGACCCGGCGTGCATGGCACCAGGCATGAGGCTACGATAGGCTTGCCGCCTGACCCATGGAGATCAACATGCCCCTTCCCACCGATGCCGATGCCGATGCCAATGCCGACGCCGACAGCGCCGACAGCGCCGATCTGCGCTGGGCCGCCGTGGAGCAGCGCGACCCGGCCTTCGACGGCCGCTTCGTGTACTCGGTGCGTACCACCGGCGTGTATTGCCGGCCGTCGTGTCCATCGCGCGCGGCGCGGCGCGCCAACGTGGCCTTTCATGCGGACCCAAATGCCGCCGAAGCGGCCGGCTTTCGGCCGTGCCTGCGCTGCGCGCCGCACTTGCCGCCGCTCGCCCAGCGCCAGCGCGAAGCCGTCGCGCGGGTGTGCCAGCTGATCGATGCCGCCGACGAAGCGCCGGACCTCGACAGCCTGGCGCAGGCCGCCGGCATGAGCCGCTTTCACTTCCACCGCGTGTTCAAGGCGCAGACCGGGATCACGCCGAAAGCCTATGCGGCCGCGCGGCGGGGCGAGCGCGTACGGCGCGGGCTGGCGCAGGGCGCGCCGGTGCTCGATGCGCTGTTCGACGCCGGCTACGGGTCGAGCACGCGCTTTTATGCGGGTGCGCAGGCGGTGCTGGGCATGGCACCGGCACACTACCGGGCCGGCGGGCGCGGCGAGACGATCCGCTTCGCCATCGGGCAGTGTTCATTGGGCGCGATCCTGGTGGCGGCGACCGGGCGCGGGATCTGCGCGATCCTGATCGGCGATGCGCCGGCGCCGCTGCTGGACGATCTGCAGGCGCGCTTTCCGCAGGCCGTACTTGAAGGCGCCGACGCGGCGTTCGGGCAGACCGTGGCGCAGGTGGTCGCGCTGGTCGAAGCGCCGCGCATCGGTCTTGAGTTGCCACTGGACGTGCGCGGCACCGCATTCCAGCAGCGCGTGTGGCAGGCGCTGCGCAGCATCCCCGCCGGCCGCACCGTCAGCTACGCCGAACTGGCCGCCATCGTCGGTGTGGCCGGCGGCGCGCGCGCCGTGGCCGGGGCCTGCGCCGCCAATCCGGTGGCGGTGGCGATTCCCTGCCACCGCGTGGTGCGCACCGGCGGGGCGCTGTCGGGTTATCGCTGGGGCATCGAGCGCAAGCGCACGCTACTTGAACGCGAGCAGGAGCAGGCAGTATCCAACCCGGATTGAACGGGCGCCGGTGCTATGCCGGGCATGCAAATTTCGATACACTCTCCCGAGCTGCGCCCACGAGGCGCGGGACCCCAACCGACGGAGAAAACCACGCATGCGCGCCCGCTTGACCCCCCTGTGTTCCCTGATCGTCCTGGCCGTTGCCGGCAGCCTGCCAGCCCACGCCGCGACCCTGATCGACAACGCCAACGGCTATACCCTCAACACCAAGGGCGACCTGGTGCAGTTCACCTCGCTCGCCTTTGACGATGCCGGCCGCATCATCGCCGTGGGCGCCAGCGCGGATGTCGCGGCCAAGGCGCCGCAGGCCAAGCGCATCGACATGGGAGGCCGCACGCTGCTGCCCGGCCTGATCGACGCCCACGGCCACGTGTTCGGCCTGGGCCAGCAACTGACGCAGCTCGACCTGTTCAACAGCACGTCGCTGGCCGGCGCACTGAAGTCGATCGGCGAGTACGCGGGCGCCAATCCGGGGCACCCATGGCTGCGCGGGCGCGGCTGGAACCAGGAAAACTGGAAGCTGGGCCGCTTCCCCACCGCCGCTGAACTCGACGCCGTCGTCAGCGACCGGCCGGTGTGGCTCGAACGCGTCGACGGCCACGCCGGCTGGGCCAACAGCCGCGCGCTGGCGCTGGCCGGCATCACGAAAGCCACGCCGGACCCGGTCGGCGGCAAGATCGTGCGTGACGCGAATGGCGAAGCGACCGGTGTCCTGGTCGACACGGCGCAGGATTTGCTGACCAAAGTACTGCCGCCGCAGACCGAAGCCGAATCGCGCACGATGCTCGATCGCGCCTTGGGCGAACTGGCGCGCGTGGGCCTGACCAGCGTGCACGACGCCGGCGTGGACGTGACCCAGGACCGCCTGTACCGCGCCTACGCCGATGCGGGCAAGCTGACGACGCGCGTGTACGGCATGATCGGCGGCGCCGGCGCGGATTTCGATGTGCTGGCCAAGAACGGCCCGCTGAACGACTACGGCAACGGCATGTACGCACTGCGCGCCGTGAAGCTGTATTCGGACGGCGCGCTGGGCAGCCGCGGCGCGGCGCTGATCAAGCCGTACAGCGACGACGCGCATTCGCACGGCCTGCTGTTCTTCAAGAGCGGGCAGATGGACACCATGATGACGAAGGCGATGCGCCGCGGTTACCAGGTCAATGTCCATGCGATTGGCGACGCCGGCAACAAGCAGATCCTCGACATCTACCAGAAAGAGGTGTCCGCAACCAAGAGCGCAGCGCAGCGTCACCGCATCGAACACGCGCAGGTCGTGCAGCCGGGCGACATCCCGCGCTTCAAGTCGATCGGCATCATCCCGTCGATGCAGCCGACCCACGCGACGTCCGATAAAAACATGGCCGAGACCCGCGTCGGCCCCGAGCGCATCAAGGGCGCGTATGCGTGGCGCACCTTCCTGCATCAGGGTTCGCGCATCGCCTGCGGCTCGGACTTCCCGGTCGAAGCGCCGAACCCGTTCTTCGGCCTGCACGCCGCCGTCACGCGCCAGGATGCGCAGGGCCAGCCGGTGGCCGGGTGGTACCCGAACCAGGCGATGTCGCTGAAGGAAGCGTTCCGCTGCTTCACGCTCGACGCCGCCTACGCCGGACACCGCGAAGACAGCCTCGGCTCGCTCGAAGCAGGCAAGCTGGCCGACTTCATCGTGATCGACCAGGACTTGTTCAAGATGCCGACATACGACATCCACAAGACCGGCGTGCTCGAAACCTGGGTGGCAGGCAAGCAGGTCTTCAAAAAGTAATTGGATAGGGTTGTATAGACAACTCGAATGAGGTACCGTGGACGCATTCTGTGTCCACGCCAACCCGTTTGGTTCGGTGGCCGGACTCTCCGTCCAGGCCAATCATTCGGTAGGGTGGACGGATTCTCCGTCCACGCGGTGATGGTTGGCAGCCACCCATCCGGCAAGCAAGCGGAGTCCATCCCTGACCCAAAGGAGCCGCCATGTCCCAAGATGCCAGTCTTATCGACGATTCACGCGACGATCCCCGTTTCGACCCCTCGCGCGTAATCCAGGCCCCGCGCGGCACGACGCTCAGTTGCAAGAGCTGGCTGACCGAAGCGGCCTACCGCATGATTCAAAATAACCTGGACGCCGAGGTCGCGGAAAACCCGCAGCGCCTCGTCGTCTATGGCGGCATCGGCCGCGCAGCCCGCAACTGGGCCTGCTACGACCAGATCCTGGCCAGCCTGCGCGAGCTGGACGACGACCAGACCCTCCTGATCCAGTCCGGCAAACCCGTCGGCGTATTCCAGACCCACCCGGACGCCCCGCGCGTGCTGCTGGCAAATTCCAACCTGGTGCCCAAGTGGGCCGACTGGGCACACTTCAACGAGCTCGATCGCCGCGGCCTGTTCATGTACGGCCAGATGACGGCCGGCAGCTGGATCTATATCGGCACGCAGGGCATCGTGCAGGGCACCTACGAAACCTTTGCCGAAGCAGGGCGCCAGCATTTTGGCGGCGACATGCTGGGGCGCTGGATCCTGACGGCGGGCCTGGGCGGCATGGGCGGCGCGCAGCCGCTGGCCGCGAGCTTCGCCGGCGCCGTGTCGCTCACCATCGAGTGCCAGCAAAGCAGCATCGATTTCCGGCTGCGCACGCGCTACCTCGACAAGCAGGCGCGCGATATCGACGAGGCGCTGGCGATGGTGCAGCAGCACACGGCGCAGCGCGATGCCGTCTCCATTGGCCTGCTTGGCAACGCCGCCGACGTGCTGCCCGAACTGGTGCGCCGCGCCCGTGCCGGCGGCATCAAGCCCGACCTGGTGACCGACCAGACCTCGGCCCATGACCTGATCAACGGCTACCTGCCAAGCGGCTGGAGCGTGGCCGAATGGCAGGCCGCGCAGCGCGATCCCGGCCAGCACGCGCGCCTGACGCGCGACGCGGCGGCGTCGTGCGCGCAGCACGTGCGCGCCATCCTCGATTTCAAGGCGATGGGCTGCCACGCGGTCGACTATGGCAACAATATCCGCCAGGTGGCCAGGGACGAAGGCGTGGGGGATGCGTTCGACTTTCCTGGCTTCGTGCCGGCGTATATCCGGCCGCAGTTCTGCGAAGGGCGCGGGCCATTTCGCTGGGTGGCGCTGTCGGGCGACCCCGAAGACATCTACAAGACGGACGCGAAAATCAAGGAGCTGTTCCCGCACGACGCGCGCGTACACCGCTGGCTCGACATGGCGCGCGACCGCATCGCGTTTCAGGGCCTGCCGGCGCGCATCTGCTGGCTGGGCCTGGGCGAACGCCATCTCGCGGGCCTCGCGTTCAACGAGATGGTGCGCACGGGTGAACTGAAGGCGCCGATCGTCATCGGGCGCGATCACCTCGACACCGGCTCGGTCGCCAGCCCGAATCGCGAAACCGAAGCGATGCGCGACGGGACCGATGCCGTATCCGACTGGCCGCTGCTCAATGCGCTGCTCAACACGGCCGGCGGCGCGACCTGGGTCTCGCTGCACCATGGCGGCGGCGTGGGCATGGGCTATTCGCAGCACTCGGGTGTCGTCATCGTGGCCGACGGCACCGATGCCGCGGCCAAGCGCCTGGCGCGCGTGCTGGTCAACGACTGCGGCTCGGGCGTCATGCGCCACGCCGACGCCGGCTACGACACCGCCATCGACTGCGCCCGGCGCAATGGCCTCAATCTTCCGATGATCAAATAAATCCATGAACGAATTCACTCTGCAACCCGGCCAGCTGACCCTGGGCGACCTGCGCGCCGCCTGGAGCGCGCACGCACCATTGACCCTGGCCAGCGGGGCCTGGCGCGACATCGCCGCATCCAGCGCGGCCGTCGACGCCATCGTCGCCAAGGGCGATCCGGCCTACGGCATCAACACGGGCTTCGGCATCCTGGCCAAGGCCCATATCCCGGTCGAGCAACTGGCCACGCTGCAGCGCAACCTGATCCTGTCGCATGCGGTGGGCACGGGGCCGCTGATCGACGACCAGATTGTCCGCCTGATCGTGCTGACCAAGATCGGCAGCCTGGCGCGCGGCTACTCGGGTGTGCGGCCGCTGATCGTCGAGACGCTGATTGCGCTGTACAACGCCAACATCATGCCGGCCATTCCCGTGCAGGGCTCGGTCGGCGCGTCGGGCGACCTGGCGCCGCTGGCGCACATGACGCTGGCCATGCTGGGCGTGGGCCAGGTGCGCCACAACGGTGTGCTGGTCGAGGCCAATGATGCGCTGGCGGCGGCCGGCATCGCACCCGTCGTACTGGGCGCGAAAGAGGGCCTGGCGCTGATCAACGGCACCCAGGTCTCGAACGCGCTGGCGCTGCACGGCCTGTTTTTGGCCGAGCGCCTGCTCGAAGCGGCGATGGTCACCGGCGCGCTGTCGGTCGACGCCGCGCGTGGCAGCGACGCGCCGTTCGACGCCCGCATCCACGCGGTGCGCGGGCAGCCCGGCCAGATCGCGGCGGCGGCCATCTACCGCGAGCTGGTGGCCGGCAGCGCGATCCGCGCCTCGCACCTGGTGGGCGACGAACGCGTGCAGGACCCGTACAGCCTGCGTTGCCAGCCGCAGGTGATGGGCGCCGTGATGGACCTGATCGGCAATGCCGGCCGCACGCTGCTGATCGAGGCGAATGCCGTCACCGACAATCCGCTGCTGTTCACGGACGGCGAGGCGGGCAGCGTCATCCTCTCGGGCGGCAATTTCCACGCCGAGCCGGTGGCGTTTGCCGCCGATTCGCTGGCGCTGGCCATCGCCGAGATCGGGGCTTTGGCCGAACGCCGCATCGCGCTGCTGATCGACGCCAATCTGTCCGGCTTGCCGGCCTTCCTCGTTCGCGAGCCGGGCCTCAATTCCGGCTTCATGATCGCCCACGTGACGGCGGCGGCGCTGGCGTCCGAAAATAAGTCGCTGGCCCATCCGGCCAGCGTCGACAGCCTGCCGACCTCGGCCAACCAGGAAGACCATGTCAGCATGGCCACCTTCGCGGCGCGCCGTCTTCACCAGATGGCGCACAATACCTGCGTGATTGTCGGCATCGAGCTGCTGGCCGCGTGCCAGGGCATCGAGTTCCACCGGCCGCTGCGCAGTTCGCAGACGCTGGAATCCGTTCACGCGCAGCTGCGCGAGCAGGTGGCGCCATATGATGCCGACCGCTTCTTTGCGCCCGACATCGAGGCGGCGCGCACGATGGTGTGGCAGGGCGCGTTGTCGGCCTCGTGCAAGACGCTGTTCACGGCGCTGCATCCGTAAATCGACCAGGGAGTTGCAATGGAATTCCGGTTCAAGGCAGGCAGGCTTCCCATGCTGGTATCGATGCCGCATGCGGGCACCGATATTCCCGACGAGGTGGCGGCCAGTCTGGCGCCGTGCGCCGCCGCGCGTGCCGACACCGACTGGCACTTGCCCGAGCTGTACGGCTTTCTCGAAGAGATGGGCATTTCGACCATCTCGGCGCGCTGGTCGCGTTACCTGATCGACCTGAATCGCCCGCCCGAAGACACGAACCTGTATCCGGGCCTGGACACCACCGGCCTGTGCCCGCTCGACACCTTCGGGCGCGAACGCCTGTACCGCGACGGCATGGAGCCCGACGCGGCCGAGGTGCAGCGGCGTTTGACGCTCTACTGGCAGCCGTACCACGCGCAGTTGCGCGCAGAGCTCGACCGCCTGAAGGCCGAACACGGGCGCGTGGTGCTGTGGGAAGCGCATTCCATTGCCTCGGTCGTCCCGCGCTTTTTCGACGGCAAGCTGCCCGACCTGAACTTCGGCACGGCCGAAGGCAAGTCCTGCGCTCCGGGCCTCGAAGCCGCGGTGCTGGACGTGGCGCGCGCGCAGGAGCGCTTCTCGATCGCGCTCAATGGCCGCTTCAAGGGCGGCCACATCACGCGCCACTACGGCCAGCCGGCATCGGGCGTGCACGCGATCCAGCTCGAGAAATGCCAGTACCTGTACATGAACGAAGCGCCGCCGTTCGAGTACCGGCCAGCGGTCGCCGCGACGCTGCAGCCGCTGCTGCGCGACATGATTGGCGCCGCCGTCGACTGGGTGCGGCCATGACAGCGCTGTTCGCGCGCCACGCGCTGCTGCCGCAGGGCTGGCAGCGCGACGTGCTGCTCGAATGGGACAGCGGGGGCGACCTGACGCAGGTTGCGCCCGGCGCGCGCCCGCCGCTGAACGTGGCGCGCGCCGAGTACGTGCTGCCGGGGATGGTCAACCTGCACTCGCACGCGTTCCAGCGCGCGCTGGGCGGCCTGACCGAAACGGGCAGCGAAGGGCCGGACAGCTTCTGGACCTGGCGCGACCTGATGTACCGCTTCGCCGCGCGCATCACGCCGGAGGGGATCGAAGCCATCGCCGCGCAGCTGTTTGCCGAGTGCCTGCGCCATGGCTATACATCGGTCTGCGAATTTCATTACCTGCAGCGCGCGGTCGATGGCGCCAGTTATGCGCGGCCGGCCGAAACCGCCGAGCGCGTGGCCGCAGCCGCGCAACTGGCCGGCATGGGCGTGACGCTGCTGCCGGTGCTGTACAGCCACGCCGGGTTTGGCGCGCAGCCGCTCACGCCGGGCCAGGCGCGCTTTCGCACCGACGTCGATGATGTGCTGGGCATCGTCGATGCATTGGCGCCGCTGCGGGGTGGCCAGCTCGAAGTGGGCGCCGCGCCGCACTCGCTGCGCGCGGCCGGCATCGATGCGATCCGCGCGCTGGCGGCCGGCTTGCCCGCCGCGCGGCCGCTGCACATCCACATCGCCGAACAAGAGGCCGAGGTGGCCCAGTGCATCGCGCACACGGGTCGGCGGCCGGTTGCCTATCTGCTGGAGCAGCTCGCGCCTGATGAGCGCTGGTGCCTCGTGCATGCCACGCACCTGGATGCAGTGGAAATCACAGGGCTGGCGGCCAGCGGCGCCGTTGCCGGCCTGTGCCCGACCACTGAGGCGAATCTGGGCGACGGCCTGTTCCCGCTGGCGCCGTACATCGCCGCCGGCGGGCGCTTCGGCATCGGCAGCGACAGCCATGTATCGCAGAGTCCCGTCGAAGAATTGCGCTGGCTCGAATACGGCCAGCGCCTGCAGCATCGGCAGCGCAATGTCGCGCACGTGCCAGCGCAGCGCAGCGTCGGCGACTTTTTGTGGCAAGCTGCGTTGACTGGCGGCGCGCAGGCCACTGGCCGGCGCGTCGGTGCACTGGCAGCAGGGCGGCGCGCCGACCTGCTGGTGCTGGATGCCCAGCATCCGAACCTCGACGGCGTGGACCACGCCGAGGTCCTTGGTCGCATGGTATTTTGCGGTAACGATAACCTCGTGCGCGACGTGCTGTGCGGCGGACGCTGGGTGGTCCAAAGCGGCCGCCACCGGGCGCAGGAGGCGATTGCCTCGCGCTACCGCCAGGCGCTCCGGGATTTGCGTTCTTAGAAAGGTGACCACATGACTGTCTTGATTCCGTTTGCAGGCCTGGCCCCGGTACCGTGGAAGAACGGCGGCGGCAACACGACCGAGATCGCGATCGGCCCGCTCGACGCCGGCTTTGACGATTTCGACTGGCGCGTCAGCCTCGCCACCATCGCCGAAGACGGCGCGTTCTCGCAGTTCGAGGGCGTCGACCGCACGCTGGCGCTGGTCGACGGGCACGGCATGACCTTGCAGATCGATGGCGAGCCGACCCTGATCACGCACGCCGAACCGGTGGTGGCGTTCGACGGCAGCTCGGAAGTGCGGGCCAAGCTCAATCGCGGGCCGACGACCGACTTCAATGTGATGTCGCGCAGCGAGCGCTGTTATCACCAGTTCGGGCGGCGGCGCCTGAGCGGCGACTCGACCTTCATCGCGCGCGCCGAGATCACGGTGCTGTTTTTGGCCGAAGGCGACAGCCTGCAGCTGGCCAGCGACAACGAGCGTATTGGCCTCGTGCGCTACGACGCGGTGGTGCTCGACCAGGGCACCGTGTGGACGCTCGAAGCGGGGCAGGCCACCATCTATATCGTCGATGTCCATTATTACTCCGACGACGATGATGACGACATGGGGATGTATGACTGACCTGCTGCTGTCCAACGTGCACCTGGCCACGATGGACAACGGCTACGGCGTACTGCACGACGCCGCGCTGGCGATCAAGGATGGCCGCATCGCCTGGATCGGCGCGCGCTGCGATGCGCCGCCAGCCGCGCGCGAACACGATTGCGGTGGCGCCTGGCTCACGCCCGGCCTGATCGATTGCCACACCCACATCGTCCACGGCGGCAACCGCAGCGACGAATGGGAAGCACGCCTGAACGGCGCCAGCTATGAAGACATTGCGCGCCAGGGCGGCGGCATCATGGCCACCGTGCGCGCCACGCGCGCGCTCGACATCGATGCACTCGTCGCGGCCAGCCTGCCGCGTGTGAAGGCCTTGCTGGCCGAAGGCGTGACGACGCTCGAGATCAAGTCGGGCTACGGTCTCGCGCCCGACGCCGAAGAACGCATGCTGCGCGCGGCGCGCCGCATCGGCGAACTGCTGCCGGTGCGCGTCGTCACCACGTTCCTCGGTGCGCACGCGCTGCCGCCCGAATTCACGGGGCGTCCTGACGATTACATTCGCGACGTGTGCGACGTGATGCTGCCCGCGCTGGCGGCGCAGGGCCTGGTCGACGCAGTCGATGCGTTCTGCGAGCGCATCGGCTTTACCAATGCCCAGACCGCGCGCGTGTTCGAGAAGGCAGGCGCGCTGGGCTTGCCCGTCAAGCTGCATGCCGAGCAGTTGTCCGACCAGGGCGGCGCCGCACTCGTGGCGCGCCATGGCGGCTTGTCGGCCGATCATCTGGAACACCTGAGCGAAGAGGGCATCGCCGCGATGGCCCGCGCCGGCACAGTGGCCGTGCTGCTGCCGGGCGCCTATTACTATCTGCGCGAAACGACCATGCCGCCGATCGCCGCCTTGCGCGCCGCCGGCGTGCCGATGGCCGTGGCCACCGACTGCAATCCCGGCACCTCGCCGCTGACGTCATTGCTGCTGGCGCTGAACATGGCATGCACCTTGTGGCGCCTCACGCCGCAAGAGGCACTGCTGGGCGTGACCGCGCACGCGGCGCGCGCGCTCGGTCTGCAGGACGAGATCGGCACGCTCACGGTCGGCAAGCGCGCCGACCTGGCGTTATGGAACATCGCGCGACCTGCCGATCTCGCCTACGCGATCGGTTTCAATCCCTGCAAAGCCGTGATCCATGGCGGCGTCTTGCGCACCATCGGCTGAGCTTTTGATCGCCCGCAAGGCTGTCATCTGCGTTTCGGAGAAGATGAATTTCACGACGTGTAAAAAAAACGGTGACCGCCGTAAGCAAATGTAAGGCTTAATCAATCGTTAAGGATCGCTGGCTATAGTCCTTCTCGTGATTCAACTTCTCCCCTCCCCATTTGCCAAAATGGGTTTGCCCACGGCGCCAACGCGTCGTGGGTTTTTCTTTGTCGGTTGGGTTTAGTGTTAGCCGAAATCGGCCGAAATCAGCTGCGTTCGGCCAGCGCCGTCAGGCTTTCACCCGTCACGCGGCAGATGCGCCACTCGGGCATCACGTCAGCACCCATCGCCTTGTAGAAATTGATTGCAGGCTCGTTCCAGTCCAGCACCGACCACTCGAAACGCCCACAGCCGCGCTCGACTGCCAGCTGCGCCAGCCGTTGCAGCATGCGCGTGCCGATGTTCTTGCCGCGATGCGCCTGCTTCACATACAGGTCTTCGAGGTACAGGCCCTTCTTGGTGAGGAAAGTCGAGAAGTTATGGAAGAACAGCGCGAAGGTGACGACCTCGCCGATCTCTTCGCCAACGATGGCTTCGCACGACGGGTGGGCGCCGAACAGGCCTTCGTGCAGCAGGGCTTCGGTGGCCACCACCATGTGTTCGAGTTTTTCAAAGACGGCCAGTTCCACGATCATGGCGTGGATGTGGGTGACGTCGTCCGGACGGGCAGGGCGGATGGAAAATGGCGCAGTGGTCATGGTGATTCGATGGGATTGTTCAGGTTAGCGGATTGCACGATTTTCGGCGCGGGTGCGCGCACGGCCCAGGCCACGCTCGCCAGGCACACGATCATGCCGAGAAACTCGAGCGCGCCGGGGCGGTAATCTTCAAGCAGCACCGACAGCAGCACCGACAGCACGGGCGTGGCGACGGTGACGTACACGGCCTTGTTGGCGCCGATGCGGGCAATCAGCGTGAAGTAGGCAAAGAAGGCGACGACGGAGCCGAAGATCGAGAGGTAGAACAGGCCGGCCCAGTAGGTGCCACTGTCGGGCAGCGTGAAGGTGTCGCCGTTCGCGAGCGACCACAGCGTCACCATCGACGCGCCCCACAGCATCGACCACGCCATCGTCAGCGGCAGGTTCGCGCACTGCTGCTTGACCTTGGTGACGACAACGCTGCCGCCCGCACTGGCCATGGTCGCGGCCAGCGCCAGGACGACGCCGGCAATGAAGTGGCCGTTGCCGCCGGCCTGGATCGCCTGCCAGGCATCGCCAATGGCGTGCCAGAACAGCAGCGCGACGCCCACCGTGGCGACCGCGCCGCAGGTCCAGGTACGGCGGTTGATCGCGGTGCCGAAAAACAGGCGGCTCCAGATGGGCGTCCAGAACACCATCAGCGCAAACATCACGGCCACCAGGCCGGAGACGACGTGCTGCTCCGCGTGGTAGGTGCAGATATACGAGATGCCGAAGGTCAGGCCGCCCTGCAGCGCCATCCAGCGGTGCGTGCGCCATGGCAGGCTCAGGCGTTCGCGGCGTGCGATGCATACGGCGAACAGGGCCGCGGCGGCGAGGAAGAAGCGGTAGGCCACCGACACCGCCGGCGCGGTGTGTCCCAGTTGCAGGGTGATGGCCCAGAAGGTCGAGCCCCAGATCAGGGACGCGATGGTAAACAGGATGGGGGAAGACATCGCGGGAGTATAGATGGCCCGCCAGGTTCCTGTCGGCATCACCTCATCGACCGGCATCCCCGATGTAGTAGAAATGCAACATCACCATGCGAGCCGGATACGCCGGTACAGAATACTCAGCACGAACAGCGGCCCGATCAGCAAGAAGCGCAGATCGTCGAAGAACGATGGCTTCTTGCCCTCGATATGGTGACCGACGAACTGGCCGATCCAGGCCGCCACGAACACGCCGATCGCCGTCGGCAACACGGTCCCGTCCGGCAACATGGCCAGCAGTACCAGCATGGCGCCGGCCATCACAGCCATCCCCAGTGCAAACGCGCGTGACAGCTTGCTGTAATACACGAGCGCTACCGCCACGACCAGCAGCGGGACGACGGGATGGATGGCCCACAGGATGCCCAGCAGGCTGAACACGATCGCCGGTATGCACACGATGTGGATCAGCTCATTGACCGGATTGCGGTGGCTTTCGCCATAGCGCGCCAGCAAGACATCGATGGCACGGGGCGTGGATGCGGTGTGCATGGCGGCGTCTCCCTGTATTGTTGTAAGGACGATTCTACCGCTGCTGTTCCCCGTTCGGCAGCCTATCGTGGCGGCAACGCCGGCGTGGGCGCCATGGTGTCGGCCGGTTGCACGCGCAGATGGGCATGGTTCGCGAACAGCTCGGCGATCCATTCGACGAATACCCGCACCTTGGCCGACAAATGGCGGTTGTGCGGATACACCACGTGGACGGGAATCGGATCGCAGCGCCAATCCGGCAGCAGCCGCACCATCTTGCCGGTCGCGAGCTGCTCGGACAAAAGATAGTCGGTCATATTGATCACGCCCAGGCCTGCCAGGCCCGCCTTGATATAGGCATTCGAGTCGTTGAGCGCGATAGCGCCGGGCAGCATGACCTCGATGCGCTCGCCGTCACGGGTGAAATCCCAGCCGCTGACCTTGCCCGACTTGGACGAAAAATAATTCACGCAGCGATGGCGCTCCAGATCGTTCGGATGCAGCGGCATGCCGAAGCGCTCGATATAGGAGGGCGCCGCGCACGTGACGAAATTGATCACGCCAACACGGCGCGCAATCAGGTTGCTGTCGATCAGGTCGCCACCGCGCACGGCGCAGTCGACGCCTTCCTCGACCAGGTCGACCGGGCGATCGGTGCTGCCCATCTCCAGCGTGATATCGGGATAACGCTCGAAGAAATCGGGCAGGGCCGGAATCAGGATTTCGCAGGTCAGGCCCGTGGGCGCATCCACCCGCAGCCGGCCACTGGGACTGAAGCGGTGGCGCGTGAGCGATTCTTCGGTGTCGCGCACGTCCGACAGGATCCGCACGCAGCGCTCGTAATAGGCGGCGCCGTCGGATGTCACGGACACATGGCGGGTCGTGCGATGCAGCAGGCGTGAGGCAAGCGATGTTTCGAGCGCCTGGATCAACGTCGATACGGTTGCCTTGGGCATCTGGAGCGTATCGGCGGCGCGCGTGAAACTGCCGGCATCGACGACTTGTACAAACACTTCCATGGCTTGCAGCTTGTTCATCTGGATGGTGACTCAAAAAAATCGCGCCATTGTTCAGGAATCTGAACAATCAATTCGGTATTGTCATCTTTATCCGATTCGGGATCAAGACTATTATGTGTGCATCGCAACAAAGTATTTACTTGAGAAGACGGAGCAGGACATGAGTATTCGAGATGGCATTTTTACCACGGTTGCAGTCACGCTTAGCGGCGTCGCGCTGGCGGGATTGCTTTGCACGGATGCTTACTCCCGCGCCGCCGGCGCCGAAGCACGCGGTGTGCGGGCGCTGTCGATGCAGATGCAGATGAGCTGCGTGGGCGATTGCGCTGCCGTTGACGAGCGTATCGTCGAACTCGAGCTCCGGCAGGTGCCCCGATGAACGCCGTGGGCGACATGCCGGAGCGCGCGCTGAAAGTACGTGACCTCGAGGTCGCGGGCGCCACCGGTGGGCTGCCTGCCCGCCTGTACGCTGCCGGCCCGGCCGCCAAGCGCGACATGCTGGTCGTGTTCTACCACGGCGGCGGCTTCGACAGCGGCGACCTCGATGAGGCGGACGACTTCCTGCGCTCGCTGGCCGAATGCGATCACCTGCCGCTGGTGCTGGCGCCGAGCTATACGCTGGCCACGGTCAGCCCGTTCCCGGCGGCCGTTGAGGATGCCCATGCAGTGCTGCAATGGGCCAAGAAGAACAAGGCCAAGCTTGGCTGGAACGGCAAGCTCCTGGTGACGGCCGGGATCGAAGCCGGCGCCAACCTGGCGGCCGTGTGCGCGCTGATGTCGCGTGATCGTGGTGGTCCGGCACTCGCTGGCCAGATCCTGGTCATGCCGATGCTCGATCCGGCCCTGAGCACCGGCTCGATGCGCCAGCTCACGCAATGCTCCGACCGCGAAAAGGCCGCCACGATCTGCGCCGAAGCCTATCGCGGCTATCTGCCCCACGCCGCCGACCGCTCGCATCCGTACGCGGCGCCGCTGCATTCGAGCCGGCTGAAGAACCTGGCGCCGGCGCTGATCCTGTCGGCCGAAGACGACCCGCTGCGCGACGAAGCCGAGCTATATGGCGCAAAACTGATCAATGCGGGCATCTGCACCACGGTGCGGCGCATGGCGCCCGCCGATCTGCAAGACCCGAACGGCCGCAATGAGTGCGCCTGCAAATGGCAGGCGATGGGCGAGATTGCCAACTTTCTGGCACGGCTGGAGGGGCGGCAGGGGGCGTGACCCGGTCGGGTTGTTCCGATTACGTCATCGCAACAATGACGTAGGGTGGACGGGTTTCCCGTCCACGCGTCCAACGGACGATGGCGTGCCACAAAACCAAGTGAATTTGAACGCGTGGACGGCGTAGCCGTCCACCCTACGACGGTTCAATCAGAATTGTAATTAATAGTTGGTAGTAATAAGAGAGTGCAAATGAATCAAAGCGCCCAAGTGCAGTACCTGCTCTGCAGATAACGCACAACCACCCGCCGGACTAAGCCACCGGCCCTACATCAGATAACAGAAATTTTTTCCACGCCCCGGCGCGGAAGGGGATTCGTTTTGCCTGCGTTTCGTCTGGCCGACATGCCAGCGACGCGGGACGGGGTTCTATTGTCTTTTTTTTCATCGTCGTATTTCATCGTTCTTAATAAGAGGGTTAATCATGAATAACCAATCAGGGATGGGCAAACTGCGCGTCATCATCGCCGCGCTGGCAATCGCAGGTCTCGCGGGCGCCGGTATCACCGGTTGCGCGGACGCCACCAGCGACGACGCACCGGCAGCGGCAACGCCAAGTGCGCCGCCAGTCACGAGCGCGGTCGTCATCCAGCGCCCCGTGACCGAAACGCAGGAATTCTCCGGTCGCCTGGAAGCGATCGAAGTCGTTGCAATCCGCCCCCGCGTGTCGGGCTATATCACCGCCGTGAACTTCAAGCCGGGCGCCGAAGTGAAAAAGGGCGAGGTCCTGTTCGTGATCGATCCACGGCCGTACCAGGCCGAAGCGGACCGCACAAAGGCCGTCGCCGCTGCCGCGCAGGCACGCGCCGGACTGGCCCGCCTTGAACTGCAGCGCGCCGAACTTCTGCTGGCCGACAAGGCCATCGCCCAGCGCGAGTTCGACGAACGTTCGGCCGGCCAGAAAGAACTCGATGCGAGCGTGCGCGCCGCCCAGGCCGAGCACGAAACGGCGCGCCTGAACCTGGCCTACACCCGCGTCACGTCGCCGATCGACGGCCGCGTCTCGAAAGCCGAAATCACCCTGGGCAACCTGGTGGACGCCACCGCGGTCCTGACCTCGGTCGTCTCGCTGGAACGCATCTACGCCAGCTTCGATGGCGATGAATCCACCTACCTGCGCGTGTCGCGCCGCACCAACGCCGGCCAGCCGGTGGACGTGAAGGTGGGCCTGGCCGGCGAAGAAGGCTTCCCGCACAGCGGCAAGCTCGAATTCGTCGACAACCAGCTCGACAGCCGCAGCGGCAGCGTGCGCATGCGCGCCACGCTGGCCAACACCGACCGCGCGCTGGCGCCGGGCCTCTTTGCCCGCGTGCAGATCGCCGGTGGCGCGCCGACCCCGCAGATCCTGATCGTCGACCGCGCCATCAACACCGACCAGGACCGCAAGTTCGTCTACGTCGTCGACAAGGACGGCAAGGCCGAATACCGCAGCGTCAAACTCGGGCCCCTGGACGATGGCTTGCGCATCGTCCGTGAAGGCCTGAAACCAGGCGAGAAGATCGTCGTGAATGGGCTGCAGCGCGTGCGCCCGGGCGCCCCGATCGCCGCGCAGGTCGTGCCGATGGTGGCCAACGCAGCACCGGCACCGGCAGCGGCCACCCCAGCGGCTGCAACGGGAGCATAAGTCACCATGAACTTTCCTAAATTCTTTGTCGACAAACCGATCTTCGCGGTTGTGCTGTCGGTGATCATCTTCGTCGCCGGCCTGATCTCGATCTTCATGCTGCCGATTTCCGAGTACCCGGAAGTCACGCCGCCCTCCGTGGTGGTGCGCGCGCAATATCCGGGCGCGAACCCGAAGGTCATCGCCGAAACGGTGGCCACGCCGCTGGAAGAGCAGATCAACGGCGTCGAAGACATGTTGTACATGTCGTCGCAGAACACGTCCGACGGCGCGCTGGCGCTGACCGTCACGTTTAAAATCGGCACCGATGTCGAGCAGGCCGAGACCGCGGTGCAGAACCGGGTCCAGCGCGCGCTGCCACGGCTGCCCGAAGAAGTGCGCCAGATCGGCGTGACGACCGTGAAGTCGTCGCCCAACCTGACGATGGTAGTCCACCTGAATTCGCCGGACGGCCGCTACGACGACCTGTACCTGCGCAACTACGCGGTGCTGAACGTGAAGGACCAGCTGGCCCGGATCAAGGGCATGGGCGAAGTCCAGTTGTTCGGCTCGGGCGACTACGCGATGCGTATCTGGCTCGATCCGCAGAAGGTCGCCGCGCGCGGCTTGACCGCGGGCGACGTCATCGACGCGATCCGCGAACAGAACGTGCAGGTCGCAGCCGGCGTGATCGGCCAGGGTCCTGCCAAGGACGCTGATTTCCAGCTCACCGTGAACACGCAAGGGCGCCTGCAAAGCACCGACGAATTCGGTGACATCGTCCTGAAGACCAATGCCGAAGGCGGCACCACGTTGCTCAAGGATGTCGCGCGCATGGAGCTCGGTTCGAGCTCGTACGCACTGCGCTCGCTGCTGAACAACAAGTCGGCCGTCGCGATCCCGATCTTCGCCGCCCCTGGTGCGAACGACCTGCAGCTCTCGGCTGACGTGCGCACGACGATGGAAGCGCTGTCGCAGGAGTTCCCGGAAGGCGTGAAGTATTCGATCGTGTATGACCCGACCCAGTTCGTGCGCGAGTCGATCAACTCGGTCATCGTGACGCTGTTCGAAGCGGTGGTGCTGGTCGCGCTGGTGGTCATCATCTTCCTGCAGACCTGGCGCGCTTCGATCATTCCGCTGCTGGCCGTGCCGGTGTCGGTGGTCGGTACGTTTGCCGTGATGCTGGCCTTCGGCTTTTCGATCAATACGCTGTCGCTGTTCGGCCTCGTGCTGGCCATCGGTATCGTGGTCGACGATGCGATCGTGGTGGTGGAAAACGTCGAGCGCAATATCGCCGATGGCCTGAATCCGCGCGATGCGACCATCCAGGCCATGAAGGAAGTCAGCGGACCGATCATCGCCATTGCGCTGGTGCTGTGCGCCGTGTTCGTGCCGATCGCCTTCGTGTCGGGCCTGACCGGCCAGTTCTATCGCCAGTTCGCACTGACGATCGCGATTTCGACCGTGATCTCGGCGTTTGCCTCGCTGACGCTCGCGCCGGCCCTGTCGGCAGCCTTGCTGAAACCGCACAACGCGCCGAAAGACCGCCTGACGCGCATGATCGACGCTGTGCTGGGCCGCTTCTTCGGCGCCTTCAACCGCTTCTTCGGCCGCTCGTCGGTGCGTTATGAGCATGGTGTGAAAGGCGTCCTGCGCCGCAAGAGCGCCGCGATCGGCGTCTACCTGGCGCTGGCCGTGGCCGGGGTGTTCATGTTCAAGGCAGTGCCGCCGGGCTTCGTGCCACCGCAGGACAAGGCGTACCTGATCGGCTTCGCGCAACTGCCGGACGCCGCTTCGCTCGACCGCACCGACGCCGTGATCCGCCAGATGTCGAAGATCGCCCAGGAGATTCCCGGTGTCGAATCGTCGATCGCCTTCCCGGGCCTGTCGATCAATGGCTTTACCAATGCGCCGAACGCCGGCATCGTGTTCGTGGGCCTGAAATCGTTCGATCAGCGCAAGGACAAGGCGAAAAGCGCCGAAGCCATCGCCGCCGAGATCAACAAGCGCATGGGCGCGGTCGAGGATGCGTTCGTCATGGTGCTGTCGCCACCGCCGGTCAATGGCCTCGGTACGACGGGCGGCTTCAAGATGATGATCGAAGACCGCGGCAACGTCGGCTACGAAGAGCTGAACAAGGCAGTGCAGGCGCTGACGGCCAAAGCCGCGCAGACGCCGGAACTGGCCGGTGTGTTCTCGGGCTTCCAGATCAACGTGCCGCAGCTGTACGCCGACATCGATCGCGTGAAGGCCAAGCAGCTGGGCGTGCCGCTGGCGAGCATCAACCAGACCTTGCAGGTGAACCTTGGCTCGCTGTACGTGAACGACTTCAACCAGTTCGGCCGCACGTATCAGGTGCGGGTGCAGGCCGACGCGCCGTTCCGTTCGCAGCGCGAGCAGATCGAGCAGTTCAAGGTGCGCAGCAATACGGGCGAAATGATTCCGCTGTCGTCGATGATGCGCGTGAAGGATACGTATGGTCCGGATCGCGTGACGCGCTACAACGGCTATGTCTCGGCCGAGATGAATGGCGGCGCCGCGCCCGGTGTGTCGTCCGGCCAGGCGCAGGCGGCGATGGAACGCATTGCGAAAGAAGTGCTGCCCAAGGGCGTGTCGTACGAGTGGACCGAGCTGACCTACCAGGACGTCCTGTCGGGTAACACGATGATCTATGTGTTCCCGCTGTGCGTGCTGCTGGTGTTCCTGGTGCTGGCGGCCCAGTACGAAAGCTGGACGCTGCCACTGTCGGTGATCCTGATCGTGCCGATGTCGATCCTGTGCGCGCTCATTGGCGTCAAGCTCACCGGTGGCGACAACAATGTGTTCACGCAGATTGCGCTGTTCGTGCTGGTCGGACTGGCGTCGAAGAACGCGATCCTGATCGTCGAATTTGCCCGCGAGCTGGAAGACCATGGCCGCAGCGTCGTCGAGGCAGCACTGGAGGCGAGCCGCCTGCGTCTGCGGCCGATCCTGATGACGTCGATCGCGTTCATCGCCGGCGTGGTGCCGCTGGTATTCTCGAGCGGCGCGGGTTCCGAGATGCGCCACGCCATCGGCGTCGCCGTGTTCTGGGGCATGCTGGGCGTGACCTTCTTCGGCCTGTTCCTCACGCCGCTGTTCTACGTGTTGCTGCGCTCGCTGGCCAAGCGTTTTGAAAAACCCGCGCACACCGCGCCTGCGGTGGCGCACAGCGCAGAAGGAGTGCACTGATGAATACGATGATTGCAAAGGGCGTCGCGCCCCTGCTGGCGGCGCTGCTGCTGACGGCCTGCGCCACGCCCGACTTCGTGCAGCCGCACGTGGCCACGCCGGAGGCCTTCCGCGAGTCGCAGACGCCAGCGCCGGCGGCGGAAGTGGCGGGCATCGACGGCGCGCGCTGGAAGCCGGCGCAGCCGGCCGAGCAGCAGCCGCGCGGCCAATGGTGGCTGGCCTTCAACGATCCGGCGCTGACCGCGCTGATCGAGGAAGCAGCCGCCAACAATGCCAACCTGTCGGTCGCGGCCAGCCGCGTCAAGCAGGCGCGCGCGATTGCCGGTATCGCCGAAGCGGATCGCAGCCCGCAGGTGGGCGTGGGCATCGGCGCCCAGCGTGCGCGCCTGTCGCCACGCGAATCGAACCTGCCGCAAGGTGTGGGGACCGACGCTTACACCAGCTACAGCGCGCGCCTGTCGGCCAGCTACGAAGTCGACCTGTTTGGCCGCGTGGCGGCCGGCGTGTCGGCGGCGCGGGGCGATGCGGCGACCTCCGAAGCCAACTTCCGCTCGGTGCTGCTGGCCTTGCAGGCCGACGTCGCGCAGACCTATTTCAGGCTGCGCGCGCTCGATGCCGAACTGGTGACGCTGGCCGACACGGTGCGGCTGCGTGAAGAAAGCATCAAGGTCACGCAACGCCGTTTTGATCTGGGCGACATCGGTGAATTCGACCTGTCGCGCGCCCGCACCGAGCTGTCCACGGCGCGCGCCGAAGCCATCGGCGTGCAGCGCCAGCGCGCCACGACCGAGCACGCGCTGGCGGTCTTGCTGGGCAAGCCGGCGGCCGACTACGTGGCTGGCCCAAGCCCGCTGCTCGATGCAAGCCTGATGCCGGCGATTCCTGCCGGCCTGCCATCGAGCCTGCTCGAACGCCGGCCCGACATCGTCGCCGCCCAGCGCGCGATGGAAGCGTCGAACGCCCGCATCGGCGTGGCGCGCGCGGCAATGTTCCCGGCCTTGACCATCAATGCCGATGGTGGCGGCGTGGGCGGCGTGTTCTCGGAAGTGTTCAAGTGGAGCAGCCGTTCGTGGGTGCTCGGGGCCCTGGCCTCGATGCCGATCATCGACGGTGGCCGCAACCGCAACAACATCGTGCGCAGCGAAGCGGTGCTCGAAGAATCGGTGGGCACCTACCGCCAGAGCGTGCTGGTGGCGTTTGCCGAGGTCGAGGACAACCTGGCCGGCCTGCGCATCCTCGCAGGGCAGGCCGGTGAGATCGACGCGGCCGTGGTCTCGGCGCGTCGCTCGGCCGACCTGGCGCAGAAGCTGTACGACGCCGGCCGCTCGAGCTATCTGGAACTGCTCGACGCCCAGCGCAACCTGGCGGTCGTGGAACGCACGGCGGTGCAGTTGCGCGGTGAGCGCGCATTGACGACGGTGGCGCTGATTCGCGCGCTGGGCGGCGGTTGGGATGCGACGCAGCCGGTGAATGCGGCGGTGGCGCAACGCTGATCCAACGAGGGATTTGTTTGCCTGCTGCGTAATATCGATCAGCCGGTAGGGTGGGCGGCTGCGCCGCCCACGCGTTCAAACCAACCTCGCTCAGCGATGGGCGAAGGCGCGTTGAACGCGTGGGCGGGAAACCCGCCCACCCTACCGAAAATTGTTTGCCCTTTGCGGCGGTGCGTGCAAACGCACCGCCGCTTTTTTTGCTCGTGTAGCAAAACTACAAAAATATTCAGATTCAATTGACGCGGTTAAACGACAAGAACAGAATCTGTGGGCCGAAAATGTCCGCTCAGAGACCACGGCAACCAGTTACGTAGTTTATCTACGTGACCGACAGTATGTCCGTCGATGTCCTGGAGGACTGAAACACATCAATTACACCGGAGGAGACAAAATGAAGAAAAGCATCATCGCCATGCTTGCCACCAGCGTTGTGGCATTGAGTAACCCGGCCCTGGCCGCCACCCCGCCTGCCCAGGCGGGTAACAGTTCAGCCGTGCTGCTGCAGGGCTTCCACTGGAATTCGTCGAGCGCCAGGAGCCCGAACTGGTACAACACCCTGCAGGGCAATGTGGGCGAGCTGAAAACCATGGGCTTTTCCCACGTCTGGTTCCCGCCGCCATCCGATTCGGCAGCCTCGCAGGGCTATCTGCCGCGCCAGCTGAACAACCTGAATTCCGCCTACGGCAGCTCGGCTGAGCTGACCAACGTCGTGCGCGCGTTCACGAACAGCGGTATCAAGGCGGTGGCCGACGTCGTCGTCAACCACCGCGTCGGCACCACCGGCTGGTCGGACTTCACCAATCCCAACTGGACCACGTATTCGATCGTCAACAATGACGAGTGCAACTGCGGCCTGGGCAGCGCCGATACGGCGCTCGGCTTCAACGGCGGGCGCGACCTGGACCACCGCAACGTCGGCGAAGTCCAGAACGGCATCACCACGTGGCTGAACTACACGCTGAAACCCGTGGGCTTTACCGGCATGCGGGTGGACTATGTGCGCGGCTTCAGCCCCAGCTACGTCGGGCAGTATGCGAATGCCTTCAACGCCGAGTTCTGCGTCGGCGAGCTGTGGAACGACCTGAACCTGAACAACGTCGACGCGCACCGCCAGGAAATCATGAACTGGATTAACGGCACCAGCAACAGCTGCGGCGCGTTCGACTTCACGACAAAGGGCCTGCTCAACGATGCGCTGGCAAACGGCAATTACTGGCGCCTGAAGGATGCCGCCGGCAAGCCGCAGGGCGCGATCGGCTGGTGGCCGGCGATGGCAGTGACCTTCGTCGACAACCACGACACCGGTCCGTCCGAAAGCTGCGGCAACGGCCAGAACCACTGGGCGGTGCCGTGCGGTTCGGTGATGCAGGGCTACGCCTATGTGCTGAGCCACCCGGGCATTCCGACCGTGTACTACCCGCACATCTACAACTGGGGCCTGAAGACGCCGATCGCTGCGCTGATGGCAGCGCGCCGGGCGGCCGGGGTAACGTCGACGTCGCCGGTGGCGATCCAGCAGGCGGCGCAGGGACTGTATGCGGCAGTCGTCACGGGCAACACGCGCCAGCTCGCGATGAAGATCGGGCCGAACGCCTGGAGCCCGGCCGGCACGGGCTGGGTGCTGCAGACGTCGGGCAGCAATTACGCGGTGTGGATGAAGTAAGGATCCGCTGTGTGTGACGTACCGGCTGCCGGCGACGGCGGCCGGTCGTCGACGTGATGCGGCTGGGCGCCGCTACAATGGCGCCATGTCCATCGCATCTGCTTGTGTTCCTGTTCCACCGCTCACCGGCCTCGCGCCCGTCATCGACGCCACTACCCGCATTCTCGTGCTGGGCAGTTTTCCCGGCGCCGCGTCGCTGGCGGCCGGGCAGTATTATGCGCACCCGCGCAATCTGTTGTGGCCGATCCTGTCGCATCTGACAGGCGAAGACCTGGCTGGCTTGCCCTACGATGAGCGCCTGCCGCGACTTTTAGCGCACGGCATCGGCTTGTGGGATGTGCTGGGTGCGTGCGAACGCACGGGCAGTCTCGATTCGGCCATCCGTGCACCGGCCGCAAACGACTTCGCGCGGCTGCGTGAGCGTTGTCCGCAGCTTGCAACCGTCGGCTTCAATGGCAAGACGGCGGGCAAATTTGCACCACAATTTGCCGACGCCGGGTATCGGACGGTGCTGCTGCCATCGACTTCGCCCGCGTACGCGGCGATGCCGTTTGCGCAAAAGCTGCTGGCCTGGCAGTGCTTGCTGGCGGACTGACAGCGCTGACTCGTTCCAGGTCACAGAGCATGCGACTTGTTTAGCTTATTTCCGCCACGGTGTCTTGCCAGGTCTGGCTGCCGCTCCATCTGTCAGGCGGCTGCGCAGGTAGGCGCGCACGTCGTCAGCCGCGTAACCTTGGCCTTCCGCCAACATCTCTGCTCTGGCGTCACGAGCTTGCGCAATGAAGGCGGCACGCTTCTCAACCCCATGGACGGCTTGTCGAATCGCGGCGACCATGAATGCATGCGGGCTGATGCCAAGCACGTGGGCAGCATCGATTGTGCGCTGCTTGAGTTCATCGGTAAGTTTCAGTGAGATCGTTGACATGGGATTGTGTATCGTTTGTGCGCGCTGTCTTACCGAATATGCGTCCCGGTCCCCGCCGCCATTTTCCGCAGATATGCCAGCTTCGCCGCATACACCTCGCGCATGTCCTGCCGCGTGCTGTGATCCACCGCCAGCGCGATCTGTTCCCGCGCATCGCGCACATGCCCCAGCTGCAAATGGGCGACGCCCAGCCAGAACCGGAACTCGTCGTTGTACGGCGCGCGCCGCACTTCGCGCGCGAAGTGGGTTACCGCATCGTCATAGCGGCCGGCCTTGAGCGCGGCCGTGCCCAGATCAAAATAGTGATATGGCGGCGTCGGATCGACCGCCGCGATGCGCTTGGCCAGCGCCGCCGCTTCCAGCGGCCGGCCAAGCGCCACCAGCACCGGCTGCAGGTTGTGCAGCACCGCCAGGTTTTCGGGCTCGCGCACCAGCGCCGCCTGGAATGCGCGCTCGGCCAGCGCCGGTTCGCCATGCCGCTGGTAGATCACGCCCAGCGTGTTGAGCGTGCTCGCCACGCCGGGGCGCGCCAGTACTGCCGCGCGTGCCCACCAGTAGGCGTCGTCACGCCGGCCCTGCACCAGTGCCTCGGCGGCGCGGTTGTTCAGGAACAGGGCGACGATGTCGTCTTCTTCCAGCTCGCGCGTGCGCAGGCGCGCGGCCTCGTCGCGCGGGATGAAATCGACGACCAGCACGCGCTGCGGGTGGTAGCCGCGCGGCGCGTCGGCCGGGCGTTCGCCCAGGCTGACGTTGATGTGGGAGCTGGACAGGTACAGGCCCGCAGTGCGGCTCCAGGTGTTGTCGACATCCACGCTCTGGAACCGGACCGGCATGCCCAGTTCTTTGGCGAAGGCCGCCGTCATGATCACCAGCGACAGGCAGTTGCCCGTGCGCGCGGCGTAGGTCTGGCTGGCGGTGCGGGTGGTGGTGGATTCGTATTCGAGCTTGAGGTCGGACTTGCTGTAGAGCGCATCGACCAGGCCGTGCTGCAGGCCCTTGGTGCGCAGGCGTGATGTGAATGCGCTGCTGTTCAGGTAAGTGCGCATCGCAGGACTGAGCGCGAACAGGTCGTGCGCGCCGATGGGCTCGGAGGGTGGCGCAAAGCGCGCGTCGGCAAACAGGGCCGCTGGCGGGGCAGGGGGAGGAGCGAGGCTGGCGCAGCCGGCCAGCAATACGGACAACGACAGCCAAACGAGCGACAGCCAATTGAACAAGACTCCGCGCATGGCGCCTCCTGCAAACGAGCGTACTGACATGGCAGTATCCGCTCCCTTGCAGGCGAAGTCAAAACTCAGTCTTCGTGAAACGCTTCCAGCAGTTCGTCCATGATCTCGGCGGTTTCTTCGTCCGACAAGCCCAGGTACGCGCAGGCCGCGACGCCGCCCTTGTTCCATTCGTTCGACTCGGTCTGGCCCTGGTAGCGGGAGATCGCGTTCTCGGCCAGCAGCGACAGGGCGACCAGCGAGCGCACGGGCCCCGCAGTGGCAGCGTCGTCGATCACGGCGAAGTCGTGATGGTGCAGGATGGCCCAGGCCACGTGGTCGGACAGGCCCCAGTTGCGGGCCAGCAGGCAGCCCATCGCGGCGTGGCTGGTCGCATGGCGTTCGTTCTCGAGGTCGGTGAACGGGCGATGGGCTTCCATCGATGCCGCGCCGTAGGTGGCTTCATAATCCTTAAAACGGTCCATCAGGAGCGGCACGCCGGTGTCGCAGAACAGGCCGAACGTGTGCGCCACGTCGGCCTCGCCCATGCGCAGGCGGCGCGTCAGGAACACCATCGCGTGCGCGCGGCGGGTCGAGATGTCCCAGAAGCTGGCCAGTGCGGCGCTGTTGACGGGAATCGCCTGGCGCGCCAGCAGCCCGGTCATCAGGGCCGCGACCTGGTTAATCCCCAGGAACAGGATGGCTTGCTCGATCGACTTGGCCTTGCGCCGGCCGCCGTAGACGGCCGAATTGGCCAGCTTGAGCAGGGCGCCGGACATGCCGACGTCGCTGGCCACGATCTTGCCGATGGCGTCGGGGGAGGGATCGTCGGCCCCCAGCTCGCGCTGCAGATCGGCGAGCAGGCTCGGCCGCGGCGGAATGCGGATCGACTTGATCAGGGCATCGACCTGGTCGGTTTGGGGGGCGGACTCGACGACGGTATTCATGAAATGGCGGGGCGCGAGAGGGTATCTCGGACGTTGCGGGGGAACGTGTCACTATACTCCAGCCGATAAAATATTGCAGCAAGGCAATGTGCAAATCAACTGGTTAATGTGGCAATTCCACCATAGCGCCAGGGCACGGGCGTGCGCGCTAGAATCCCGGCATGGCTATTTCGACAATTGCAGGAATTGATTTTTCAGACGACGCCGCCACCGTGGCGCGCCAGCTGATCGGGGTGACGGTGCTGCTCGACGGGGTGGGCGGGCGCATCGTCGAGACCGAAGCATATGACCGCGAAGATGCGGCCTCGCACGCGTTTGCCGGCGAGACGGAGCGCAATGCCTCGATGTTCGGGCCGCCCGCACATGCCTACGTCTACCGCTCGTACGGCATCCACTGGTGCCTGAACTTCGTGTGCCGCGAAGCAGGGCACGGGGCCGGGGTATTGATCCGCGCGCTGGAACCGGTGGCAGGGCTGGACGTCATGCGCGCGCGCCGCGATGCGCTGGAAGAGCGCGCGCTGTGTTCGGGGCCGGGCAAGTTGTGCCAGGCGCTGGGCGTGACGCGTGCGCACGACGGGATGGCGCTGGCGGGAGCGTCGTTTACCTTGCTGCCGGCGGAGGCGGGACTGGTCGTCGTGGAGGGCATCCGCATCGGCATCTCGAAGGCGGTCGACGTGCCGTGGCGCTTCGGCCTGGCCGGCTCGCGCTTTCTGAGCCGGCCAATCCGCGGCGAAGCCCGCAACTAAGCCGATCCGCGCCGGCGCGCTGTCGCCGGCGGCAGGGCCGGCACCGGCTTTGCGCGCATCGTGCTGGCGCGGCTGCGGCGATCGGCCACGCCCTGGAAGCCCACCGCCAGCGCGTCGTCATGCGCTTCTTCCACCTCTTCGGCGTCGTCGTCACCCGGTGCGATGCGGAAGATCGCCACGGCCTTGGCCAGATTGACGGTCTGCTCGTGCAGGCTCTCGGCCGCCGCTGCAGCCTGTTCGACCAGCGCCGCATTCTGCTGCGTCATGCTGTCCATCTGCCCGACCGCGCGATTGACGTCGGCGATGCCGTCGGCCTGCTCGGTGCTGGCGATGCTGATGCGCCCGATGATGTCGTTCACCTGGCGCACCGACGAGACGATGTCGCCCATGCTGGCGCCGGCTTCGCTCACCGACGCGTTGCCCCGTTCGATGATGCTGACCGAGTCCGCGATCAGGCCCTTGATCTCCTTGGCTGCTGCCGCCGAGCGCTGCGCCAGCGTGCGCACTTCGGACGCCACCACGGCAAAGCCGCGCCCCTGTTCGCCGGCGCGCGCCGCTTCCACCGCTGCGTTCAGGGCCAGGATATTGGTCTGGAACGAGATGCCGTCGATGACGCCGATGATCTCGACGATCTTGCGCGAGCTGGCCTGGATCGATTCCATCGTCGTCACCGCCCCTTGCACCGCCTGGCCGCCGCGCGCGGCCAGCTGCGCGGCTTCGGCCGCGAGCTCGGACGCCTGGCGCGCATTGGTGGCGTTGTCCTTGACCGCCGTGGTCAAGGTCTCCATCGTGCTGGCCGTCTGCTCGAGCGAGCTGGCCTGCATTTCGGTGCGGCTCGACAGGTCCATATTGCCGGTGGCGATTTCCTGCGACGCCGTATCGATCGAGCGTACCGCCGTCATCACACTGCGCAGCGCGGCATTCAGGCGCGCGATCGTGTGATCCAGCGCGCGGCCTGTGTCGGCGATTTCGTCGCGGCCCTGCGCGTCCACCGGCGGCGCGTCGAGCCGGCCTTCCGCCAGTTCGCCGACCGTGTGCGCGATCGAATGGATCCCGGCCAGCATCGCGCGCCGCACCAGCATCGTCACCGCCAGCGACAGCGTGACCGACAGCAGCACCAGGCCGGCCATGGTCCAGCCCAGCGTGCGAAACTCGGCCCTGGCGGCGGCGTAGGCCTCCTGGTTCATGGTCTTTTCGATCTGCGCAAGTTGCGTCAGCGCGGTGTCGAGCGCGCCGAACTGCTGCTCGGCCTTCTGCATCGCATTGGTGGCGATCGACTGGTCCACGGCCGCCATCTCGATCGTCTCGCCGATCGCCTTGCGATAGCGCGCCAGCGCCGCCTGCGATGCCGTGACCGGCGCGCGTTCTTCGCGCTCGGCGGCGTGCGCGAACTTGCCCAGTTTGTCGCCAATGGCGGCATGCCGGCGGCCGATGTCGGCCGTCAGCGCGCTCAGGCGGTTCTGGGCGAAGCTGCCGTTGGTCCAGGCCAGCAACTGGTAGGCGTTGGCATGGGCGAAGCGCGCCTCGCCGGCGACATCGGCCACCGCCTGCAGGCGCGCCGCGCGCACCTGCACCATGTGTTCCAGCGAGGCGTTCTGGCGCACCATGCCGTAATAGGCGGCGCCCGACAGCATGGTCAGCAGCACGAGCACGAGGCCCGGGGCCAGCAGCAGTTTCTGGCCGATCCGCAGTTTGTTCAGCATGGGTCACTCCACAAAAAAAGCTGCCATCGCGGGCAGGGCGACGGCAGCGACAGCAGGGGATGCGCGAGACCGGCGCAGGCTTATTTCTTGTAGATGCCCGCTTCGAGCACCACGCCGTCGACCAGCAGGATGTAGGTCGTCTTGGGTTCGATCTTGCCGGTGGCGGGATTCTTGTACTGGTAGTCGACCCAGCCCTTGCCCTTGGCGGCGGCCAGCTCGATGATCTCGCGCCGGTACTTCTTGCCGTTTGCATCGGGCACGTCGGTCAGGTCCTTGCCGACGATCGACGGGTTGTACGGGTGGGCCAGCACGATGCCGGTCTTGACGTCGCGCAGGTCGATGTACAACTGTCCCTGGACGAAATCCGGGTCCTTGGCATTGATGCGCTTCATCATTTCATCCTTGCCCTTGGCCTTGATCAGGGCGGCGCCGCGCTCGGCCATGGCGATGGCGTCCTTTTCGGTCGGTTCATTGGCCAGGGCGGCGGTTGATGCCAGCCCCAGGCATAGGGCGGCGGCGGTGGCGATCAGTTTCATGGCAGTCCTTTCGCGTTGAATGCATCAGAAATATTGCTTAAGTGCATTCACTACTCTAGCGGCGCGTGCTCGGGCCGGATTGCGCACGCACAAGCGCGTGGAAATCGCACGGGCGCCGTTGCGCCGATGCCGCACTTTTTCCTACAGCAGCCTGTGATTGTCCTATTCACGCCGTCAGACACCATCTCATTGATTGATGGCAATTGCTGTCCATTCGGCCTCCCTAAGATGGGTTCTTTCCGGCAATCCGCCGCCTTCCCATCGTCTTCTTCTGGAGATTTTCGTGAACACGACTGCAACGACGCCCACCAAGTTCAAGCCCTTCACGCGCCAGTCGATCATGACCGCGCGCCAATGGGAATGGCTCACGCCCGACCTTCAGGAAGCCGTACAGGTGGTCTCGCACGTGCTGCCGTTTCGCACCAATGCGTATGTGATGGATACGCTGATCGACTGGTCGCGCGTGCCGGACGATCCGATCTACCGGCTGACGTTCCCGCACCGCGACATGCTCCCGCGCGCCGAATACGAGCAGCTGCGCGATCTGGTGCTGGTCAAAAAAGATGACGCCGCGATCGCGCGCCTGGTGCACGCGATCCGCATGCGCATGAATCCGCACCCGGCCGGCCAGATGACGCACAACGTGCCGCGCGTGAACGATGCGCCGCTCAAGGGCTTGCAGCACAAGTACAAGGAAACGGTGTTGTTCTTCCCGAGCGCCGGCCAGACCTGCCACGCCTATTGCACCTTTTGCTTTCGCTGGCCGCAGTTCGTCGGCATGGACGACCTGAAGTTCGATGCGCGCGAGTGCGGCGAACTGGTGGACTACCTGAAGGTGCACACGGAGGTCACCGACGTCCTGATCACCGGGGGCGACCCGATGATCATGAATACGCGCTCGCTGGCCGAATTCCTCGAGCCGCTCTTGATCCCCGAACTGGCCCACATCCAGAACATCCGCATCGGCACCAAGTCGGTTGCCTACTGGCCGCAGCGCTTCGTGTCGGACAAGGACAGCGACGATCTGATGCGCCTGTTCGAGAAGGTGGTCGCCAGCGGCAAGAACCTGGCCATCATGGGCCACTACAACCACGCGGTTGAACTGCGCGCACCGATCGCGCAGCAGGCGGTCAAGCGTATCGTCGGCACCGGCGCCACGCTGCGCATGCAGGGCCCGCTGATCCGCCACATCAACGAAGACCCGAAAAGCTGGGCCGAACTGTG
This sequence comes from Telluria sp. RB2R28, assembly GCF_059685835.1. Classification (NCBI taxonomy): domain Bacteria; kingdom Pseudomonadati; phylum Pseudomonadota; class Betaproteobacteria; order Burkholderiales; family Oxalobacteraceae; genus Telluria; species Telluria sp. RB2R28. The sequence continues at coordinate 56,214 of NZ_JCASIK010000004.1, forward strand.
GACCACGGGCGTGCGCCTGGGCGCGATTCCCTACTATATGTTCGTCGAGCGTGACACCGGCCCGCGCGACTACTTCGCACTGCCGCTGGCGCGCGCCCACGAGATTTTCCAGGAAGCCTATTCGATGGTTTCGGGCCTGTCGCGCACCGTGCGTGGACCGTCGATGAGCGCGTTCCCCGGTAAGGTCGTGATCGACGGCGTGGTCACGATCAATGGTGAAAAGCTGTTCGCGCTGCAGTTTCTGCAGGCCCGCAATCCCGAATGGGTGCGGCGGCCGTTCTTTGCCAGATACGACGCCACGGCGACCTGGCTCGATCACCTGAAGCCGGCGTTCGGGCGCGACCGCTTCTTCTTCGAGACGGAAAGCGGCGGCCCGCTGCGGGGCGCCGGCGGACGCGTGATCCCGCTGGTGCCGGCCGGCCAGCGCGGCCACGCCCAGCCCGACGCGGCATAAGCGGTCGACGCTTGGTCCGATCCTGCGCCATGCAACCCGCTGCCACGCTGGTGTCTCCCGCTACCCCGCGCCTGTCCGGCCTGGCGGTGTTCGTGTACGTGTTCGTGCCGTTCGCGCTGGGGCATTACCTGTCCTCGCTGCTGCGCAACGTGAACGCGGTGCTGGCGTCGCAACTGGCGAGCGCGCTCGCGCTCACGCCGGGCCAACTGGGGCTGCTCACCAGCGCGTTCTTCTTTGCGTTCGCGCTGGCCCAGCTGCCGGTGGGGATGGCGCTGGACCGCTACGGGCCGCGCCGCGTGCAGGTGGCGATGCTGCTGGTGGCGTCCTGCGGCGCGGTGCTGTTTGCGCGTGGCGGCGGCTTCTGGAGCCTGCTCGCGGCGCGCGCCGTGATGGGGTGCGGCCTGGGTGGCTGCTTCATGGCGGCGGTCAAGGCCGTGTCGATCTGGATCGCACCCAGCCGGCTGCCGTCGGTGCACGGCTACCTGATCGCCGTCGGCGGCATGGGCGCGGCCAGCGCCACGATGCCGGTGCGCGCAATGCTTGAGTACACCGACTGGCGTGGCCTGTTCGTGCTGCTGGCCGGCCTGGTCGCCTGCACCGGCCTGCTGATCGCGCTGCTGTACCCGAAGACGGATGATGCGGCGCCTGCCCGGAGCCCGTTATCACCGCTCTTGCCGGCGCTGCGCGAGGTCTGGCGCGCGCCCGGCTTTCGCGCCGTGGTGGCGCTGGTACTGGTGCCGCACGCGGTGTTCTTCGGCGTACAGGGCCTGTGGATCGGACGCTGGCTGGCCGACGTGGCGCTGTACCCGGAAGACGCTGTCGCCTACCTGCTGTACCTGGGCATGGCGGCCGTGGTGTTCGGCGCCATCGCAGTGGGGATGATCACCGAGTGGGCCGGGCGGCGCGGCATGCCGCCGCTCGATGTGGCGGCCGCCGGCATCACGATGTTCGTGCTGATCCAGGCCGCGTTCGTGATCGGCTACCGGCCCAGCTTCCCATGGCTGTCGGTGATGTTCACGCTGGCAGGCACGGTCACCGGCATCGATTACGCGATCGTGGCCCAGTCGATGCCACGGGCCCTGACCGGGCGCGCCGCCACCTTCCTGAACCTCTTGATCTTCATCGGCGCCTTCCTGGTGCAGGCCGGCTTTGGCGTGGTGATCGGGCTGTGGCAGCCCGACCTGCTGGGCCACGCGCCTGCCGCCGCTTACCGCTGCGCGTTCGCGCTGCTGGTGCTGATCCAGGTGCCAGGGTTGTGGCTGTACGCGCGGCGCCGCAGGGGTACTCCGTTGCCGGCGACCTGAGATTGCTGCCCCGTAACGTACGTGGTGTAATGTTTTGTCAATATAAGATTTCCCCATTCTGTATTTTGGGGGAACACCATGCGACACCATCTGCCGCGCCTGTGCGCCGGCGCCACCATCCTGTTGCTGGCCGCCTGCGGCGACAAATCGACGCTGCCGCAAGGCGCCGACATCGGGCCGCAGCCCGAGCTCAAGGCGCCCAGCAAAACCCTGATCCCCACCGTCAACATCGCAAAGGCCACCGGCTGGCCCGCCGGCGTGATGCCCACGGCGGCGGCCGGCCTGGAAGTGAACGCCTTCGCCACGGCGCTCGACCATCCGCGCTGGGTGTACGTGCTGCCCAACGGCGACGTGCTGGTGGCCGAATCGAATGCCCCGGCCAAGCCGGAGGCCGGCGGGATCCGCAACTGGATACAGAGCAAGGTGATGGCGCGCGCCGGCGCTGGCGTGCCGAGCGCGAACCGCATCACGCTGCTGCGCGACGCCGACGGCGACGGTGTGGCCGAACTCAAAACGGTCTTCCTGAAGAACCTGCATTCGCCGTTCGGGATGGCGCTGGTGGGCGACATGCTGTACGTGGCCAATGCGGATGCCATCGTGCGCTTCAACTACAAGGAAGGCGCCACCGAAATCACGCAAGCCGCGCAGCCGGTCGCGCCGCTGCCGGCCGGGCTGAACCACCACTGGACCAAGAACATCATCGCCAGCCAGGACGGCAAGAAGCTGTATGCCACGGTCGGCTCGAACAGCAACGTCGCCGAGAACGGCATGGACGTTGAAAAGAACCGCGCCGCGATCCTTGAGGTGGACCTGGCCAGTGGCGCCACGCGCGTATTCGCGTCAGGCCTGCGCAATCCAAACGGCATGGCGTGGAATCCGCAGACGGGCGCGTTGTGGACGGTCGTGAACGAGCGCGACGAAATCGGCAGCGACCTGGTGCCCGATTACTTGACGTCGGTGAAAGAGGGCGGCTTCTATGGCTGGCCATACAGCTACTACGGCAAGAACATCGATGCGCGCGTCAAGCCGCAGCGGCCTGATTTAGTGGACAAGGCGATCGTGCCCGACTACGCGCTGGGGGCGCACGTGGCCGCGCTGGGCCTGACGTTCTATGAAGGCGCGCTGCTGCCGGCCCAGTACCGCAACGGCGCGATCATCGGCAACCACGGCTCATGGAACCGCAAGCCGCGCTCGGGCTACAACGTCGTGTTCATTCCGTTCCGGGATGGCATGCCGAACGGGAAGCCGGTCGACATCCTCAGTGACTTCGTCAACAAGGATGGCGAAGCGCAGGGCCGGCCGGTGGGCGTTGCCGTGGACAAGAAGGGCGCGGTGCTGGTGGCCGACGACGTCGGCAACGTGATCTGGCGGGTGGTGCCGGACGCCGGATAACACCCGTCAATTATCCGGCGACGATCCGTACTTGCGCCGGATGATCTCGCTGTCAACCATCACCGCGTGGAAGGCAGAGCCTTCCACCCTACCGATGTCAGCAACGTAGGGTGGACGGCTCTGCCGTCCACGCGTCGATTGTTGGCGTTTCCGTTCTCGCGTCAGATTCTCAGGCACACCCCGTCACCAGAAGCACCGGAATCCCGGTCCACGCCAGCGCCACCACGGCCAGCACCGCGCTGGCCGCACCCACATAATCCACGAACTCGTCGGACCCCTGGCGCAGGCGTTTGCCGGCCAGGGCGCCGATCCACACGCACGCCGCCATCGACAGCAGCGTGGCGCCCCCCAGCAGCCATGGATTGGGGCCCCCGGCGCGCAGCGCGCCCGGCGTGCACTGGCTCGCGGCGACGATGTAGGCGAACGCGAAGTGCGCGCCCCAGATCAGCAGGGGCAGCGAAGCACGCGTGGCGCGCGAAAAGAAATGGTCGCTCATCGCATCACTCCATCACCAGCAGCAGGCCACGGATCACCAGGAATCCGGCGAGGCCCTGCAGCGTCACGTAATGCCAGATCAGCGCGATATTGTCGCGCGTGGCACGGTTCTCGGGGACGATCATGCCGCGCCAGGCGCGCACGCACAGGTACGGCGCGGCCAGCAGCAGCACGAACAGCATGAGGCCCTGGAAGCCGAGCAGGATCGAGATCGACGCGCTCCACGTGTCGCGCGTGCCGTCCAGGTCCACGAGGCGCCAGCTGTAGACGTCGACGCCGAAGGCGCCGGCGGTGCAGGCCAGTGCCACGATCAGCACCCACGGCGTGAGCTTGTTCGACACCCGGTCGCTCAGCCACACCAGCGCGGAGCCGCCCAGCAGCATGGCGGCCGACAGCAGCGTCCACGACCACGCTGGCAGCGATGCGCCAGGCGGTGGGCAGATCTGCAGCCGCATCGACGTGTGGATGTAGACGTAGGCGAACGAGCAGTAAATCAGGAACAGCACGATCAGCATGATGAACGTGCCCCACCACGAGTGCGACGCCGTGCCGCGCGCGCCGATCGGCAGCGTGACGCCGCCGCCGATGTCGGCCTCGCGCATCGGCACCTTCTGGTCCGACTGCCACAGCCAGGCGATGATCGAGCCGATCGCGATCAGGCCGCAGATGATCGCCAGTACGTTGGCCTTGACGGTCAGCAGCAGGAAGAAGCCGGCGGTGCCGAAGGCGCCCAGCACGGTCAGCCAGCTGTCGCCCGGCAGAATCATCAGGTAGGTCGGCCTGGCGCTGACCGGGCTGGTGGAGATGGTTTCGCGGCGGCCGGTGACGGTGTTGGGCAGGTAGTGGCGGCCTTCGGCGACTTCCTTCGACAGCGTCGGCTGGTCCCACAGCGGGTCGTCCGATGTGACGATCGGGATGCTGCGGTTGCCGTAGTCTTCCGACGGCAGCCACTCGAGCGTCGCCGCATTCCACGGATTGCCCACGTCCTTCGTCGGGCGGCGCAGCGTGCGCGTGGCGTCGACGATCATCAAGAGGATGCCGAGGGCGAACAGGAACGAACCCAGGGTCGAGATCATGTTCAGGGCATCCCAGCCCATCTCGCTTGAATACGTGTAGACGCGGCGCGGCATGCCGAACAGGCCCGTGATGTGCATCGGGAAGAAGCTGATGTTGAAGCCTCCGAACAGCAGCCAGAACGTCCATTTCGACAGGCGCTCGGACATCGTGTTGCCGTTGATGAGCGGCATCCAGTAGTAGATCGCGGCAAACACCGGGAACACCATGCCGCCGATGAGCACATAGTGCAGGTGGGCCACGATGAAGTAGGTGTCGTGTACCTGCCAGTCGAATGGGACAACGGCGACCATCACGCCGGTCAGGCCGCCGAGCACGAAGATGAACATGAAGCCGAGCATGAACAGAGTCGGCGCGTTCATCCTGATACGGCCGCTCCAGAGCGTGGCGATCCAGCCGAATACCTGGATGCCGGTGGGGATCGCCACGGCCATGCTGGCCGCCGAGATCAGGCTCATTTCAATGACGCCCAGGCCCGCCGTGAACATGTGGTGCGCCCACAGGCCGAAGCTGAAGATGCCCACGCCGACCAGCGCGACGACAATGGTGCGGCGGCCCACCAGGCGGTTGCCGGCGATGGTCGGGATCATCGTCGAGATCATGCCGGCGGCCGGCAGGAAGATGATGTAGACCTCGGGGTGGCCGAAGAACCAGAACAGGTGCTGCCAGATGATCGGGTCGCCGCCGCGTTCGGGGTCGAAGATCGGCAGGTTCAGCGCGCGCTCGAGTTCGAGCAGGGCAGTGCCGGCAATCACGGCCGGGAAGGCGATCACGATCATGACGCCCACGACCAGCATGGCCCACGCGTACACGGGCATGCGGCGCAGCGTCATGCCCGGCGCGCGGGTAAACAGGATGCCGACGATCAGTTCGATGGCGCCGGCAATGGCGGAAATTTCGATAAAGCCGATCCCGAGCAGCCAGAAGTCGGCGTTCAGGCCGGGTGAATACTTCATGCCCGTCAGCGGCGGGTACATGAACCAGCCGCCGTCCGGCGCCAGGCCCCAGAACAGCGTGCAGAAGAAGGCCAGGCCACCGAAGGCGTAGCACCAGAACGCATACGCGGACAGGCGCGGGAACGGCAGATCGCGCGCGCCCAGCATATTGGGCAGCAGGTAGACCGCGATCGCCTCGACGATCGGAATCGCGAACAGGAACATCATCACGGTGCCGTGCATCGTGAAGATCTGGTTGTAGGTGCCGGCCGAGACCAGATCGTTGTCCGGCACCGACAGCTGCACCCGCATGATCAGGGCCAGGATGCCGGCCAGGATGAAGAACAGGATCGCGGTGCCGATGTACAGCAGGCCGATATTGGTGTTGTTGACCGACTTGAAGAAGCCCAGGCCGGATGGCGTCTTCCACACGGCCTCCAGTTTTTCCAGCTCCTCTGGCGGGCGTGGGGCGGAGTTGGGTAAGGTTGCGTCGCGCGTCATTTCAGGTGCTCAAGGTAGGTGGCCAGTGCGCGCAGGGTCTCGCCGTCCAGGTCCGGGGAGGGCGGCATGAAGACGCCCGTTTTGATGGCTTGCGGGTCGGCGATCCAGCCGGCCAGCGTACCGCGGTGGTTGCGCAGCGTGCCGGCGGCGATGTGGCGGCGGCTGCCGATGTGCGTGAGGTCGGGGCCGAGGCGCGGGGCATCGGCAATCCGGGCATCCAGCTGCGGCGCGACATCGGTCACGCCGCGGATCGTGTGGCAGGTCTGGCACTGCTGCGCGAGGAAGGCCTCGCGGCCGCGCTGCAGCACCGTGGTGTCGGCCGGCACGGCCGGCTGGGCCTGGCGCGCGAGCCAGGCGTCGAATTCAGGGCGCGGCAGGGCGATCACGTGGAACGCCATGCGTGCGTGCTGCTCGCCGCAGTATTCGGCGCACTGGCCGCGGTAGGTGCCCGGCTTGTCGGCGCGCAGGTTCAGGCCCGTCACGCGGCCCGGGATCATGTCGCGCTTGCCCGCCAGCGACGGCACCCACAGGCTGTGGATCACGTCCGATGCGGTCAAGCCCAGGTACACCGATTCGCCGACCGGAATGACGATCTCGTTGGCGCTGATGATTTCGCGGTTGCTGGCCGGGTCGCGATAGCGCACTTCCCACCACCACATCTTGCCGGTAACCGAGATGGTCAATGCCTTGTGCGAGGTTTGCGGCACCAGTTGGCCGGTGCGCCACGTGCTCCAGGTGAGCAGCGCGGTGAGCACGATGACGGGGAACGCAATGCCGGCGCCGAGGATCCAGACGCCGGGAGTGATCGGGCGCGCCTGACGCCGCATGGCCAGCGCGAGCAGGCCCATGACGATGGCAAAGATCACCGTGCCGCCGACGAACAGGACCCATGTGAACTGATAGATGATGGCCGCGTCGGCGCCGGCCGGATGCATGACGGACTGGATGTCGCTCAAGGGAGTCATATTATTTGAGCGAATACATGAAGGCGGCCATGTGGCGCGCCTCGTCGTCGGTAATACCGAGCGCCGGCATCAGGGTGCCGGGTTTCACGGCAGGGGGATTCTGAAGGAAGCGGATCATGTTCTCGGGCTGGTTCGGGATGCTGCCGGCGATATAGCTCAGGCGACCCATGTACTGCAGTGACGGACCGGCATCGCCGTTCGGACCCTGTACTTCGGGGATGAAGTGGCAGGCGGCGCACTGGTACTGCTGCACCAGTAAGCGGCCACGTTCGGGATCGCCGCCCACAACGCGCGAGGCGGGTTCTTCTTTTGCGCAGCCGCTCGCCAGGGCTGCGGCGCAGAGCAGGGCGCCTGTCGTCAGGTGCGTAGGGCGGAATGCCCTCAGCACAGAAGACAGGCCTTGATATTGACGAGATGGGTTGCGCACGGTTGATTTTTCGTGAAAAAGCGATGGCTTTTATAATACAAGGAAAGTAGATGTCATTCTTTCAACTGGACGCCCTAGGCTATGCTATCGAATCGCGCACGACTTATTGTCAAGACCATGGTGCTGACCCTGCTCGGGGCAGGCACGATCGGCGCCGTCGGTGGCCTGATCGTGCTGCGCGGCGGCTTCTATGACCTGAGTGCGATCACGCCACATTACGCGTTCGTCTATCGGGTGCTCGGCGAGGGCATGCAGTACTCAGTGCAGAACCATGCGCGCGATATCGTGGTGCCACCCAACCTGAACACGCCTGAACGCCTGCAGCGCGGCGCGCTCGTCTACCAGGCCAACTGCGTGCAATGTCACGGCGGGCCGGGCGTCGCGCCCAATACGATCGGGATGAGCATGCAGCCGGCCCCGGGTCCGCTGGTCGACGCCGATGTCAACTGGAAGACGCGCGAGCTGTACTGGATCACCCGCAACGGCATCAAGATGAGCGGCATGCCGGCCTGGGAATACCACCTGAGTGAGCCGGACATGTGGGCGGTGGTGGCGTTCGTGGGCGCCATGCCGGGCATGACGAGCCAGGACTTCAAACGGATGACGGCGGGCGGTGCGGTTCCGCCGCATGTCGAGCAGACAGCAACGGGCCGCGCACAGCAGGGTCAGGAAGGCCAGCCATGAAATCCACGATCACCATCATTCTCGGCTTGTCCGTGCTGCTGGCCGGCTGCGGCCCGAAACTGGCCCCCGGCATCGTGGGCGACCCGGTGCGCGGCAAGATCGCCGCCGCGCAGTATGCCTGCCATTCATGCCACGTGGTGCCGGGTGTTCCTGGCTCGGACGTGCGCGTGGGTAGGCCGCTCGACGAGCTCGCGCAGCAGCGCTACATTGCCGGCAAGCTGCCCAACACCCAGGCCAACCTGGTGCGCTGGATCCGCGATCCGCAGGCGATCGATCCGGGCAATGCGATGCCGAACATGGGCGTGAGCGAGCGCGATGCGATCGACATCAGCGCTTACCTGCTGAGCCACTAACGCAGTCGATGAGATGAGTCGTTGACACCATTCATTGGTATCATTCGCGTTTTTCTACAGGAATGACATCATGAGACTGGTCCGCTATGGCCGCCCGGGCAAGGAAAAGCCGGGCCTGTTCGATGAAGAGGGCCGCCTGCGCGACCTGTCCGGGATCATCGACGACATCGATCCGTCGCAGCTGTCCGACAAGGCGCTGCGCAAACTCGCCAAGCTTGACCAGAAGACGCTGCCCCTCGTGCGCGGCAATCCGCGCCTGGGCGTGCCGGTCAGGGGCATCGGCAAATTCATCGGCGTGGGCATGAACTACCTGGACCACGTGCGCGAAACAGGCGCCGAGGTGCCAACGGAACCGATCTTCTTCACCAAGGCGATCAGCGCCCTGAACGGCCCGGACGATCCGATCCAGCTGCCGAAAGGCTCGAAGAAAACCGACTGGGAAGTTGAACTCGGGGTGATCATCGGCACGCGCGCGCAGTACGTGAGCGAAGAAGATGCGCTCAAGTTCGTCGCCGGTTATTGCGTCGTCAACGATGTCACCGAACGCGCCTTCCAGTTCGAGATGGGTTCGCAGTGGGACAAGGGCAAAGGCTGCGATACCTTCGGCCCGGTCGGCCCGTTCCTCGTCACGCGCGACGAGATCCTCGACGTGCAGGACCTCGACCTGTACCTGGAACTGAACGGCAAGCGCATGCAGACCGGGAACACGGCCAGCATGATCTTCAGCGTCGCGCAACTCGTGAGCTACGTGTCACGCTTCATGACGCTCGAGCCGGGCGACATCATCACCACTGGCACGCCGCCGGGCGTGGGCATGGGCCGCAAGCCGCAGCGCTTCCTCAAAAAGGGCGACCAGCTGCGCCTGGGGATTGCCGGTCTCGGCGAGCAGCAGGCCGACGTCGTGGCGTATCCGAAGTAAGTTGTGTCAGGGTGGGCCGCCGCGCGGCTCGCCTGTATCCGGTACGGCGGTGCGCGCCGTATTCATCACCATCGCCAGCAGCGTGTAGTACCCGCAGATCCCCGTCAGGTCGACCGCGCCCTGTTCACCGAACAGTGCCAGCGCATCCGCATACACGCGGTCCGACACCGTTTTTGTCTCGTGCAGCTCGATGCAGAAGTCGTGCACCACCGCTTCGTCGACCAGCATATCGGCGGGCCGCTCACGCGCCGCAATCGCCGCGATGACGGCTGACGGAATCCCCGCCTGCGCTGCGATCGGCGCATGGATCGCCCATTCGACGGCCTGGTCCCACTGGCGCGCCGTGACCAGGATCGCCAGCTCCGACAACCGCACGCCGAGCATGCTGCGGTAGCGCAGGTACTCGCCCATGCGCTGCGCATGCAGCATCAGTTCGGGACTGCGCAGTAGCGGTACGAACGGACCGTAGACGGCGCCGCGCGGGCCGTCGATGATCTCCTGCGCGGCGGCGCGCTGGGCCGTGGTCAACGCGTGATCGGGGATGGGACCGAGACGTTCATTCATCGAGCATACCCGCCTGTTGTATCGAAATTGAAGGCAGGAAAATATTCGCACGGCCCGCGCTAAAAATCAAAAGAAGTGCCTCGGAGCACGCTTATCGTCAAGCGTTGCAGTCACCGCCGAGGGAGCCGTCCATGAGCCACATCATCCACCGCAACCTGCGCCAGATGCCGCCCACGGCGGTTGGCGGCGAGGGCATCGTGCTGCGCGACAGCAGCGGCAAGACCTACCTCGACGCCAGCAGCGGCGCGGCCGTGTCGTCGCTCGGCCACGGCCACCCGGACGTGATCGCGGCCATGCACCGCCAGATCGACCGCTGCGCCTACGCCCACACCGCGTTCTTTACCACCGACGTGGCCGAGCAACTGGCCGATTGCCTGATCGCCGGCGGGCCGCAGGACATGGGCGGCGTGTATTTCGTCTCGGGCGGCTCGGAAGCGATGGAAACCGCGCTCAAGCTGGCGCGCCAGTACTGGGTCGAGGCGGGCGAGCCGCAGCGCACGCAATTCATTGCGCGCCGCCAGAGCTACCACGGCAACACGCTGGGCGCACTGGGCGTGGGCGGCAACGAGTGGCGCAAGCGCGCCTTTGCCCCACTGCTGAAAGAGGCGCTGCGCGTCGCGCCCTGTTACGCCTACCGGGGCTGCGGCGAAGGCATGTCGCTCGACGACTACACGGCCGGCCTGCTCGACGAACTCGAAACCGCCGTCATCAAGGCCGGGCCGGACACCATCATCGCCTTTGTCGCCGAGCCGGTGGTTGGCGCCACCGGTGGCGCGATCCCGCCCACGCCGGGCTACTTCCAGGGCGTGCGCGATATCTGCGACCGGCACCGCATCCTGTTCATCGCCGATGAAGTCATGTGCGGCATGGGCCGCACCGGCAGCATGTACGCGATCGGGCAGGAGGGCGTGGCGCCGGACATCGTGGCCGTGGCCAAGGGCCTGGGCGCCGGCTACCAGCCGATCGGCGCGGTGCTCGCGCACGAGGCGATCGTCGACACGCTGCGCCAGCGCAGCGGCATGTTCCAGCACGGGCACACGTATATCGGCCACCCGGTGGCGGCAGCGGCGGCGCTGGCGGTGCAGCAGGTGATCGAGCGTGACGATCTGCTGGCGCAGGTAGGGCGCCGCGGCGCGCTGCTGCGGCAGATGCTGGGCGATGCGTTTGGCACGCACGAGCACGTGGGCGATATCCGCGGGCGCGGGCTGTTCATGGCGCTGGAATTGGTGCGGGACCGGGAGACGAAGGCGCCGTTTGCGCCGGAGGTCAAACTGCACGCGGCGATCAAGGCCGAGGCGATGGCGCGCGGCTTGCTGGTGTATCCGATGGGCGGGACGATCGATGGCCAGCTGGGTGACCATGTGTTGCTGGCGCCGCCGTTCATCGTGACGCCGGGGGAGCTGTCGGAGATCGTGTCGCGGCTTGCTGATGCGGTGGAGGCAGCCGTAGGGTGAGACCGGGACGCGCAGTCGGCTACGCCGTCCGCGCGGTGATGGTTATCGGTGCCGCTGTCGTGCCGGATGATCTGGCTGCCAACCATCACCGCGTGGATGGCGTAGCCATCCACCCTACATTGACGTGCGTGGTTACGCGACGACCTTGCGAATCCAGGCCGAGATGTCCTGCACCTCTTCGAGGCACAGCGTGTGCTGCATCGGATACGCATGCCACTCGACCTGGTAGCCGAGCGCCTCGACGACCTTGCGCGACTCTTCGGCGCGGGCAAACGGCACCACCGGATCCTGCACGCCGTGCGCCATGAAGATCGGCGTACCCAGGCTTGCTTCGCTGCGCTCGGCACCGGCGACGCTGGACAGCGGCAGGTAGCCTGACAGGCACAGCATGCCCGCCAGTTTCTCTGGATGGCGCAGGCCAGTCTGCAGCGTCATCGCGCAACCCTGCGAGAAGCCGGCCAGGATGATGCGCGAGGCCGGGATGCCACGCGCTTTTTCGCGGGCGATCAGCGCCTCGACCTGCAGCTGCGATGCGCGCAGGCCGCCTTCGTCTTCGCGCCGCGTGAGGTCGGTGGCGACGATGTCGTACCACGAGCGCATCACGTAGCCGCCGTTGATCGTCACCGGCATCGTGTTCGCATGCGGGAACACGAAGCGGATGCCCGGCAGGCCGGTCAGGTCCAGTTCGCGCACGAGCGGCACGAAGTCGTTGCCGTCGGCGCCCAGGCCGTGCAGCCAGACGACGGCGATGGTCGGATTCGGGGCGGTCTCGATTTCGATATTGTCCAGCAACTGGGTCATGGTGTCTTTCGCAATGCCGATTTGGGGCGGAAGGTCTTGCTCACCGCCGGATTGGTTTCCATATACGGGCCACCGATCAGGTCGACGCAGTAGGGCACGGCCGCAAAGATGCCGCCGACAATCGTGGCGCCGGCGTCGTCCTTGAGGCCTTCGAGCGTTTCCTTGATCGACTTGGGCTGGCCCGGCAGGTTCATGATCAGGGCCGCGTGGTCGGCGGTTTCACGGATCACGGCGGTCTGGCGCGACAGGATCGCGGTCGGCACGAAGCGCAGGCTGATCTGGCGCATCTGCTCGCCGAAGCCCGGCATCTCTTTGGTAGCCACGGCCAGCGTGGCCTCGGGCGTGACGTCGCGCCGCGATGGGCCGGTGCCGCCGGTGGTGAGCACCAGGTGGCAGCGCGCCGTGTCGACCAGCTCGATCAGCGTGGCTTCGATGGCCGCGCGCTCGTCCGGGATCAGGCGCGTCTCGATGCGATACGGCGTCGTGAGCGCGCTGGCCAGCCAGTCGTTCAGCGCCGGGATGCCCTTGTCTTCGTAGACCCCGCCGCTGGCGCGGTCGGAAACGGAGACAAGGCCGATCACCAGCTCGTCGTTGCCGACAGCGTTACTCGTCGTCGGACTCGTCATCGTTCGCTTCTTCGTCGTCGGCAGCGGCAGCCGCATCGGCTTTCTTCTTCTTTTGCAGGTCCTTGAGGATCTGGAAGATTTCGCGGAAGGCTTTCGGCGGCTTGGACTCGGCCACTTCCTTGCGCGCGTTGCGAATCAGGGTGCGCAGGTGCTGGACGTCGAGCTCGGGGTTTTCTTCGAGCAGCACGGTCAGCGCGGTGTCATCCGACAGCAGCTTGTCGCGGCGGCGTTCGAGCGCGTGCAGCGATGCTGTTTCGGCCTTCGACGCGCCTTTCCAGCTGTCGATCGTGCGCTGGATGACGGCGACTTCTTCTTCGTTCAGCGTGCGCATTTTCTTGCCCACGAATTGCAGCGCGCGGCGCCGGCCTTCGTGGTTGGTGATGGTCTGGCACGTGAGGATGGCATCGCGCACGTCCTCCGGCATCTCGACGCGCTTGACGCGGTCGCGCGCTGCTTCGACGAGCTGCTCGCCAAGCTTCTGCAACTCGTTCGACTGGCGCTTGAGCTCAGATTTGGAAGGACGGTCGTACTCTGGTTCGAACTCGTTGGACTGGAAGCCCACCGAGCCGCGATTTGGATTAGGCATGATTTGGATGATTTGATTGGCGCTGGGCCGATCAGTGAAAACAGTAAACGGCTGCTATGATAACTGTTTTAGGGACGGCCACGAAAAACACACATGAATGACACCCCTTTTACCCACACCCAGGATCAGCTAAAACAGCTGGCGCGCGACATGCTGGCGCTTGCGCGCGAGCAGGGTGCGTCCGATGCAGCGGTCGAAATCAGTGAAGGGAGCGGGCTGTCGGTTTCTGTGCGTAAAGGCAACATCGAGACGGTCGAGCAAAACAAGGACAAGGGCCTGGGCATCACCGTGTATTTTGGCCAGCGCCGCGGCAACGCGAGCACGTCCGACTTTTCCGCCGATTCGCTCAAGGCCACGGTCGAAGCCGCGTCCAACATCGCGCGCTTTACAGCCGAGGACGACTGCGCCGGCCTGCCCGACGCCGACCTGATCGAAACCGCGCCGCGCGACCTGCGCCTGTTCTACCCGTGGCCGATCTCCACCGAAGAAGCCGTCGAGCTGGGCCAGCGCTGCGAAGCCGCCGCGTTCGCCGTCGACAAGCGCATCACCAATAGCGAAGGCGCCAGCGTCTACGTGCAGCAGTCGCACTTCGTCGCCGCCAATTCGCGTGGTTTTCTCGGTGGCTATCCATTCTCGCGCCACACGATCTCGGTCGCACCCATTGCCGGCAAGGGCAACGGGATGCAGCGCGACGACTGGTACACGTCGTCGCGCGACCCGAAGCAACTGGCCGCACCTGAAAAAGTCGGCCGCTACGCCGCCGAGCGCGCGCTGGCGCGCCTGCATGCCCGCAAGCTCAACACCCGCACCTGCCCGGTCCTGTTCGAAGCGCCGCTGGCCGCGGGCCTGTTGGGCGCGTTCGTGCAAGCCGTCTCCGGTGGCGCGCTGTACCGCAAGTCCACGTTTCTGCTCGACATGCTCGGCAAGCCGGTGTTCCCATCGCATATCCAGGTGGTCGAAGACCCGCACCTGATCGGCGGCGTTGGCTCGGCCCCGTTCGATGACGAAGGCGTCAAGACCGTGCGCCGCAAGGTGATCAGCGATGGCGTGCTGCAAGGCTATTTCTTGTCGTCGTACACGGCGCGCAAGATGGGCATGCCAACGACCGGCAACGCCGGCGGCGCGCACAACCTCGAGATCGTCTCGACGGCCACCCGCCGCACCGATGACTTTGAAGGCATGCTGCGCAAACTCGGCACGGGCCTCCTGGTTACCGAACTGATGGGGCAGGGCGTCAACTACGTCACCGGCGACTATTCGCGCGGTGCATCCGGTTACTGGGTCGAGCAGGGCGTGATCCAGTATCCGGTCGAAGAAATCACGATCGCCGGCAATATGCGCGATATGTTCCAGCAGATCGTTGCCGTCGGCACCGACACGCTGGTTCGCGGCAACAAGACCACGGGCTCGATCCTGATCGAGAACATGGTCATTGCCGGCAACTAAGGAAAACGCATGACCCGCTTCGTTCGCATCGACAAGGAAAGCAGCCCCAAGACGGTGCTGCTGAACCTCGACCTGGTAGCCACCGTGGAGCTCGCTCCCCAATCCGATCTGCTCAGCTCGAGCGGGGACGGCCGCAAGGTGTATGCCACTTTCCTGGCGCCGGATAAAACCGCGATCGCCACCCTGCATTTCGACAGCAGCAGCGACGCCAACGCCTGGGTAAAGGCACATCTGGGCGTCGATCTCTAACCCGCACGGTTGATGCGCTCCGTGCAGCCTCCATAAAAAAAGCGCCGTCGATCCGACGGCGCTTTCCATTGCGCGGCCTCGTTCCGAAAAGCTGGGGTCAGGTCTGACATTCGGACACGATCTCGACAGTCGGGCAGTCGAAACTAGCTCGCACCGTGCCACGCTGATACTGATCAAGATACCATTGGAAGTGGCTAAGGCTGAGGTTGTGTCTGAATGTCAGACCTGACCCCAGCTGTGCAGCTGTGGGCCTGTAAGCCGTGCAGCCGCCATAAAAAAGCGCCGTCGATTTGACGGCGCTTTGCATTACATAGTTAGCTGTTATTTACGCGAGCGGATTGCCTTGAGTACTGGCTGCAGCACCGCTGCGCCCAGGCGCGCGCTGCGTGCGCCGTCCCAGCCGACCAGCGGATCCGGGTCGTTCGCATTGTCCTTGAACGGCAGTTCGAGCGTCAGCGACAGGGCGCCGAAGGTGTGCGTGATGTGTGGCGAGCCCATGGTCAGGGTCTGGTCGGTGTACGGCGTCTTGCCGTAGCCGTGCACGTCCTGGAAGTCCGGGCTGGCGATCTTGAAGTCGGCAATGAAGCTGGCCTGCGCCGCGCCTTGCTCGGCGGTGAAGTTCGGCAGCGACTCGCTGCCCGCCACGAACACGTACGGCAAGCCTTCGTCGCCGTGCACGTCGAGGCACACGTCCACGCCCGTCTCGTGCATCTTCTGGCGCACCAGGAAGACTTCAGGGCTGCGCTCCATGCTCGGATTGCGCCACTCGCGGTTCAGGTTCGCGCCGGCGGCATTCGTGCGCAGGTTGCCGCGCACCGAGCCGTCCGGGTTCATGTTCGGCACGACGTAGAACACCGACTCTTTGAGCAGCTGGCGGCCGAACGGGTTGGCCGGATCGAGCAGCGCGTCGAGCATGCCTTCGACGAACCATTCGGCCATCGTCTCGCCCGGGTGCTGGCGCGCGATGACCCAGACCTTCTTCTTGCCTTCGGCCGGCTCGCCGATCACCAGCATGTTCAGGTCGCGGCCGTCGACGGTCGAACCCAGGTCGAGCATGCGCACGTTTTCGGCCATCTGGGCGCGGTCGAGCAGCTCGAGGTGGCGTTCGAACGAATACGGCTCGAAGTAGGCGTAATACACGCTGTCCATGCCGGGCGTGTGTTCGATCGCCAGCACGTTGCCGTCGAACGACGTCGGCACGCGGAACCAGTTCACGCGGTCGTAGCTCGCCATCGCCTGGTAGTTTTCCCAGCCGGCCGGATAGGCGGCCTTGCCGGCATTGAGCAGGCGGATAGTGCAGGCTTGCCCTTGCGCGCCCTGCAGGCGGAAGTAGAACCACTGGATGATGTCGGCGTGCGAATCCTTGCGGATGTTCAGGTCGATGGCGTTCGCGCTCGTGGCGTTCACGACCTCGATGGCGCCAGCGTCGAATTGGCTGCTGATCTTGATAGACATGGTGTTGTCCTGTGTTGGGAAGACGTCAAAGAAGAAATGATACCGCTTTCGCCGCGCTACCGTGGCGCCAGCCCGCCGAAGCGGCCGTGAAACGCCGCATCTGCTTCGGGCGTGGCCGCATCCTCGACGCGCAGCATGGCCAGCACGTGTTCCTCGGCGCGTTCGTGGCTCAGTTGATAAATGGTGCGTGCCAGCGCATACGCGTCGGCGCCCGGCCACGGGTCGGGCAGCAGCGGCAGCGGCAGCATCGGGTCGTGCAGCTGCACGCGTCGGTAGGCGTGGATCAGCAAGGTGCGGATCGCGAACGCGTGCGCCGGGCTGACGTCGCCGCGTGCCAGCAATGCCGGCAGCGGCGCAAACGTCTCGATGAAGCCGCGGTACCCGAGCACCACCGCATCGAGGTTCCAGCAGTCGCCCACCAGTTCGGGCAGCGGGCGCGATCCGGCATCCGGCACCTCATCTGCCTGGCACACGAACACGCGGCCTTCGGCGCCCGTGCGCGCGAGGATATCGCGCAGCAGGTCGCGGTCGGGCGCCGGATGCGCCATCACGCCGCTGGCCAGCATCGCAAAGCCTTCCCATTCGAGTTCCTTGCGCACCAGCGCGCGCAGGTCGCTGTCGATGCTGCCATTGGTGGCCAGCACGAACGTCCAGCGGCCATCCCAGTCCTGCCCGGGCGCGGCGTAGATGCGGCGGTTGGCGCGTTCAAAGCGCGGCAGCGCCGTCGGCGCCAGCGCATAGCGGCTGCGCCGGCCTTCGCGGCTGGCCGTCAGCCAGCCTTCCTGCACCAGCCGGAACACGCTGGTGCGCACCAGCCGGTCGTTCACGCCAAAGGGGGCGAGCAGCTCGATCATGCTGCCGAGCCAGAAGGCGCCGCCGTGGGGCGCGATCGCGTCGCCGCAGATCGTCATCACCAGCGATTTATGGCGCGGTGGATCGGTGGCCAGGCTGAGTGCAATCCACTGGGTGCTGGTCATGTCATTCACGATCGGGCTCGATATGATTCAAAATTATTGTGTACTTCCGATTTTTTGTATCGTATTATGATTCGCACAGGTTTTGCAACGGGAGAGATCCATGTACGCACAAATGGTGGAGACAGGCCTCAATAAAGTCCGCACAGAACAGGACATGAGCGCCGAAGAGGGGGCATTCCAGGCGCGTATCGACGCCGGGATCAAGATCGAACCGAAGGACTGGATGCCGGAAGCATACCGCAAGACGCTGATCCGGCAGATCTCGCAGCATGCCCATTCCGAGATCGTTGGCCAGCTCCCGGAAGGCAACTGGGTCACGCGCGCGCCGACCCTGCAGCGCAAGTCAGTCCTGCTGGCCAAGATCCAGGACGAGGCTGGCCACGGCCTGTACCTGTACAGCGCGGCCGAGACCCTGGGCGTCTCGCGCGACGAGCTGCTGGCGGCCCTGCATGCCGGCAAAGCCAAGTATTCGAGCATCTTCAATTACCCGACCCTGAGCTGGGCCGACATGGGCGCGATCGGCTGGCTGGTCGACGGCTCGGCGATCATCAACCAGATCCCGCTGTGCCGCTGCTCGTACGGGCCGTATGCGCGCGCCATGGTCCGCGTCTGCAAGGAAGAGTCGTTCCATGCGCGCCAGGGCTACGACATCATGATGGCGCTGGCCAGGGGCACGCCCGAGCAGAAGGCGATGGCGCAGGATGCGCTCAATCGCTGGTGGTGGCCGTCGCTGATGATGTTCGGGCCGTCCGATGCCGAGTCGGTCAACAGCGCGCAGTCGAGCGCCTGGCGCATCAAGCTGTTCTCCAACGACGAACTGCGCCAGCGCATGGTCGATCAGACCGTGCCGCAAGCCGAGTACCTCGGCCTCACGGTGCCGGATCCCGACCTCAAATGGAATGCCGAACGCGGCTCGTACGACTTCGGCGCGATCGACTGGAGCGAGTTCTACGACGTTTTGAAGGGCAACGGCCCGTGCAACCGCGAGCGCCTGCGCACGCGCGTCAAAGCCTGGGACGACGGCGAATGGTTCCGCGACGCGCTGGTGGCGCACGCCGACAAGCAGGCCGCAAAAAAAGTGGCCGCCTGATTCCACCGCACATTCGCACACTCACACGATGCGATGGCAATACGGAGACAACAATGAGCAAAGAATGGCCCCTGTGGGAAGTCTTCATCCGCAGCCAGCATGGCCTCGCCCACAAGCACGTCGGCAGCCTGCACGCGCCTGACGCCGAAATGGCGGTCAACAACGCGCGCGACGTCTACACGCGCCGCAACGAAGGCGTCTCGATCTGGGTCGTGCGCGCCGCCGACATCGTCGCCAGCAGCCCGGCCGATAAATCGTCGCTGTTCGAGCCGGCCAACAGCAAGGTGTATCGCCATCCGACGTTCTTCCCGATGCCGGAAGAAGTCAAGAACCTGTGAGCGCGCCGGAGACCAATCCCATGGATGCAAAAATCGACTACCTGCTGCGCCAGGGCGACAACGCCCTGATCCTGTCGCAGCAACTGTGCCAGTTGTGCGGCAAGGGACCGGCGCTCGAAGAAGACATGGCGCTGTCGAACGTGGCGCTCGACCTGCTGGGCCAGACCCGCATGTGGCTGTCGTACGCTGCCGAACTCGAAGGCCAGGGCCGCGACGAAGACCGCCTGGCCTTCCTGCGCGACAGCGGCGAGTACCGCAACTGCATCCTGCTCGAGCAGCCCAATGGCAGTTATGCCGACGTCGTCATGCGCCAGTTCCTGTTCGATGCGTGGCATTACTTTTTGATGGATGGCCTGACCCGCTCGAGCGACCCACGCATCGTCGAGATCGCAGCCAAGTCGCTCAAGGAAGTCACCTACCACCTGCGCCGCAGCGGCGACCTGGTGGTGCGCCTGGGCGACGGCACGGCCACCAGCCACGCGATGATGCAGACCGCGCTGGACGACCTGTGGATGTACAGCGGCGAGATGTTCCTGTACGACGCGGTCGACGAGGCGATGGTGGCGCAGGGCGTCGCGCCGGCCGTCGGGCCGCTGCGCGAAGCTTATCTGAACCACCTGGCTGAGATATTCACCGAAGCCACCTTGACCATGCCATCGCCCGACGCCTGGATGCAGCGCGGCGGCAAGCAGGGCCGGCACAGCGAGCGCCTCGGCTTCATCCTGGCCGAGATGCAGTTCCTGCAGCGCGCCTATCCGGGCGCGGCCTGGTGATGACTGCGCTGGCCGTTTCGGTCGAGCAGGTCTGGGCCTGGCTGGGCGAGGTCGCCGATCCGGAAATCCCCGTCATCTCGATCGTCGACCTGGGTATCGTGCGCGACGTGGCGCTGGACGACGACACGTGGGTGGTCACGATCACGCCGACGTATTCGGGCTGCCCGGCCATGACCGTGATCGCCGACAGCGTGGGCGACGCACTGCGCGCGCATGGCCTCGAACGCGTGCGCATCGCGACGCGCCTGGCGCCTGCCTGGACCACCGACTGGATGAGCGCTGCCGGCAAGGCCGCCCTCACCGGCTACGGCATCGCGCCGCCCGTGCAGCAGGCGATCGACATCAGCGGCCTGCACGCCGGCATCCGCCGTCGCGCTGCGCCGGCCGTGAGCTGCCCGCACTGCGGTTCGGCGCACACCCAGCTGACCAGCGAATTCGGCTCGACGCCGTGCAAGGCGCTCTACAAGTGCCTCGATTGCCGCGAGCCGTTCGATTACTTCAAGTGTCATTAAAGCCCAGCATGAGCCAATTCCATCCCCTCACCGTCAGCAAGGTGAAACACGAAACGCGCGACGCCGTGTGCGTGACGTTCGACGTGCCGCCGGCATTGAAAGAGACCTTCGCCTACCGCCAGGGCCAGTACCTGACGCTGCGCACCACGATCGATGGCGACGAGGTGCGCCGCTCGTACTCGATCTGTTCGGCGGTGCAGGACGACCAGTTGCGCGTGGCGATCAAGCGCACGCCCGGCGGCCAGTTCTCGAGCTGGGCCAATGACAGCCTGCAACCGGGCGCGCAGCTCGACGTCATGCCACCAAGCGGCAACTTCAATGTGCCGCTCGACGCAGCCAGCGCCCGCCACTACCTGGCGTTTGCCGCCGGCAGCGGGATCACACCGATCCTGTCGATCGTCAAGACCACGCTGCTGGCCGAACCGGGCAGCCGCTTCACGATCGTCTACGGCAACCGCGCCTCGTCGAGCGTGCTGTTTCGCGACGAACTCACCGACCTGAAAGACCAGTACATGGACCGTCTGCGTTTGGTGTACGTGATGAGCCGCGAGCAGCAGGACATTGAACTGTTCAACGGCCGCATCACCGAAGACAAGTGCACGCAGTTCCTGCGCCAGTGGATCGACATCAAGGCGATCGACGTCGCCTTCATCTGCGGGCCCGAAGACATGATGCATGGCGTCTCACGCGCGCTGCAGTCAGCCGGGTTGACGAAAGAGCAGATCCGCATCGAGCTGTTTGCCGCGAGCGCGCCCACCCGCGAGCGCACGCCGCGGGCGGTTGCTGCCAGCGCGCGCCAGCACACCGAAGTGACCGTGATCATGGACGGCAGCGCCGCCAGCTTCACGATGGACCGGGACACCGAATCGCTGCTGGACGCGGGCCTGCGCGCCGGCATCGACATGCGCTACTCGTGCAAGGGCGGCGTGTGTTCCACCTGCCGCTGCAAGGTGCTGGCTGGCGAAGTGGAGATGGACGTGAACTACGCGCTGGAAGACTATGAAGTCGCGCGCGGGTTCGTGCTCAGCTGCCAGAGTTTCCCGGTGACCGACAAGGTGGTGGTGGACTTCGATATCGCCGAATAGCCGCGCGCCACCAGAACAAAAAACGGAGACCACGATGAACTACGACAGCATCCAGTTCAAGGTAGAAGGCGGCGTCGCCGTCCTGACCCTGAACCGCCCCGATCGCCTCAACAGCTTCACCCGTGCCATGCACCTCGAAGTGCGCGATGCGCTTGCCCGCGTGCAGGCCGACCAGTCCGTGCGCGTGCTGGTGCTGACCGGCGCCGGCCGTGGCTTTTGCGCCGGCCAGGATCTGGCCGACCGCGCCGTCGACCCGGGTGCGCCCAGTGTCGATCTGGGCGCGTCGGTCGAGGAGTTCTATGCGCCGCTCGTGCTGACGCTCAAGAACCTGCCGATGCCCGTCATCTGCGCCGTCAACGGCGTGGCCGCCGGCGCCGGGGCTAATTTAGCGCTGGCCTGCGACATCGTGCTGGCCGCGAAATCGGCCAGCTTCATCGAAGCCTTCAGCAAACTGGGCCTGATCCCGGACACCGGCGGCACCTGGCATTTGCCGCGCCTGATCGGCCCCGCGCGCGCGATGGGCCTGGCCATGCTGGGCGAAAAACTCAGCGCCGAAAAAGCCGAAGCCTGGGGCCTGATCTGGCGCTGCGTGCCGGACGACGTGCTGATGGACGAAGCCCTGGCCATGGCGAAACACTTTGCCACCGCGCCGACCAAGGGCCTGGCATTCACCAAGCGCGCCTTTCAGGCCAGCTATGCCAACACGCTGGAACAGCAGCTGCAGCTCGAAGCCGACATGATGCGCGAACTCGGTAACAGCCACGACTACCGCGAAGGCGTCGCCGCATTCCTGGCCAAGCGCGCGCCGCATTTCAAGGGGGAGTAGGGATGCAGTCACTGCCACCGCATTCGACGATTGCCGTCATCGGCAGCGGCGCGATGGGCGCCGGCATCGCCCAGGTCGCGGCCACGGCCGGCCATCAGGTCCTGCTGTTCGATACCCGCACCGGCGCCGCCGACAAGGCCATCGCGCAGATCGGCGCCACCTATGCGCGCCTGGTCGCGAAGGGCCGCATGGGCGCCGTCGAATCCGATCTCGCGCGCGAGCGCCTGCGCCGCATCGATGCCTTGCACGAAGCATCCGGTGCGGTGCTGGTCATCGAGGCCATCGTCGAAGACCTGCAGGTCAAGCGCGCGCTGTTTGCCGCACTCGAAGCCGTCGTCGCCAGCGACTGCATCCTGGCGACCAACACGTCATCGATTTCGGTCACAGCGATCGGCGCGCAACTGGCGAATCCCGAACGCCTGGTCGGCATGCATTTCTTCAATCCGGCGCCGCTGATGGCGCTGGTGGAAGTGGTGAGCGGCCTGGCGACGGGGCGCGATGTCGCGCAGGTCGTGTACGCGACCGCCGAGAAATGGGGCAAAAGCCCCGTGCATGCCAAGTCCACCCCCGGCTTCATCGTCAACCGCGTGGCTCGCCCGTTCTATGGCGAAGCCCTGCGCCTGCTGCTCGAACAGGCGGGCGACGTTGCCACGTTCGACGCCGTCATGCGCGAGTGCGGCGGTTTTCGCATGGGACCCTTCGAGCTGATGGACCTGATCGGGCATGACGTCAATTTCTCGGTCACGCAGTCGGTGTTCGCGGCGTACTTTGGCGACCCGCGCTTCACGCCATCGGTGCTGCAGCAGGAGCTGGTCAACGCGGGTTATTTAGGCCGCAAGACGGGGCGCGGGTTCTATCGCTATGGCGACGGTGTGGAAACGCCGGTCGTGCAGTCCGAAGCTGCCTGCGACCGGCCAGCGGCGGTCAAGTACGCGGGTGCGCCCGGCAGCGTCGATGCGCTTGTCGCGCGGCTGCAGGCTTCCGGCATCGAGCTGACCGAGATCGAAGCCGCACCGGGCCTGTACTGCGGCGGTGCGGCGATCCATCTCACTGACGGGCGCAGCGCCACCGAGCGCGCGCAGGCGGACAACGGGCGGGACACGATCGTGTTCGACCTGCTGTTCGATGCGGCCACGGCGCCGCGCATCGCGCTCGCACGCGCTGACGGGTGCAGCGATGAAGCCTGGAAGGCTGCGGTCGGCCTGTTCCAGGCTGCCGGCTTCGTCGTCACGCGCCTGGACGACATCCCCGGCCTGGCCGTGATGCGCACGGTGGCGATGCTGGCCAACGAAGCGGCCGACGCTGTGCACCAGGGCGTGTGCAGCGCGCGCGCCGTGGACATCGCAATGCAGAAGGGCGTGAATTATCCGCGCGGGCCGCTGGCCTGGCTGGATGCGATCGGCATGGGGCAGGTCGTGACCGTGCTGTCGAATCTGGCCGCGACGTATGGCGAAGACCGCTACCGCGTCTCGCCGCTGCTGCGCCGCAAGCTGGCTGCCGATCCGCAGGGGGCGCGCTTTCATGCATGATGGTCAGGATCAGAACGCACAGGCGCTCGCCGAGCTGGCCGGGCGCACGATGTTCGAACGCGACCCGGCCAGCCAGGCGCTGGGCATGGTGCTGGATGAAATCCGCCCCGGTTATGCGCGCATGACGATGACCGTGCGCGCCGACATGCTCAACGGGCATGCGACCTGCCACGGCGGCTACATCTTCATGCTGGCCGACAGCGCCTTTGCGTTCGCCTGCAACTCGCACAACCTCAGCACCGTGGGCGCCGGCTGCACGATCGATTATCTCGCTCCTAGCCGCGCTGGCGACGTGCTGGTGGCCGAAGCCACCGAGCAGGCGCTGCAGGGCAAAACCGGCGTCTACGACGTCACGGTGAAGACCGCGGACGGGCGCACCATCGCGCTGTTTCGCGGCAAATCGCATCGCATCAGCGGCACCGTGGCGCCCGTGGACGCCTGAACCACAAGGAGTCGACAGATGGTCCAACACCTTCCCGCAGCGGGCGACCTGGAACCGATCGAGCGCGCCAGCCGCGACGAATTGCAGGCGCTGCAACTGCAACGCCTGCAATGGACGCTGCAGCACGCGTATGACAACGTGCCGCACTACCGCGCCGCGTTCGATGCCGCCGGCGTGCATCCGGCCGATGTCAAGACGCTGGCCGACCTGGCGAAATTTCCGTTCACCGAAAAGAAAGCCCTGCGCGACAACTACCCGTTCGGGATGTTCGCCGTGCCGCGCGAGCAGGTGGTGCGCGTGCATGCGTCGTCCGGCACCACCGGCAAGCCCACCGTCGTTGGCTACACGCAGAACGATATCGACACCTGGGCGAACATCGTGGCGCGTTCGATCCGCGCCGCCGGCGGGCGCCGGGGCGACCTGGTGCACATCGCCTACGGCTACGGCCTGTTCACCGGCGGCCTGGGTGCGCACTACGGCGCCGAACGCCTCGGTTGCACGGTCGTGCCGATGTCGGGTGGGCAGACCGAAAAACAGGTGCAGCTGATCTGCGACTTCAAGCCGTCGATCATCATGGTCACGCCGTCATACATGCTCAACATCGTCGAGGAATTCACGCGCCAGGGGCTCGACCCTGCAGCGTCGTCGCTGCAGGTCGGCATCTTCGGCGCCGAACCGTGGACCGATGCGATGCGGCGCGAGATCGAGGCGCGCGCCGGCATCGATGCGGTCGACATCTACGGCCTGTCCGAAGTAATGGGCCCGGGCGTGGCCAGCGAATGCATCGAGAGCAAGGATGGCCCGGTGATCTGGGAAGACCATTTCTACCCCGAGATCATCGACCCCGACACGGGCGAGGTGCTGCCCGATGGGCAAGAGGGCGAGCTGGTATTCACGTCGCTGACCAAGGAAGCGCTGCCGATCATCCGTTACCGCACGCGCGACCTGACACGCCTGCTGCCCCCGACCTCGCGCGCGATGCGCCGCATGGGCCGCATCACGGGGCGCTCGGACGACATGCTGATCATCCGCGGCGTGAACGTGTTCCCCAGCCAGATCGAGGAACTGGTGCTGCGCATGCCGGCGCTGGCGCCGCATTATCAGCTGGTCGTGGCGCGCGACGGCCATCTCGACACGCTCGAGGTGCTGTGCGAGCTGCGCGATACGCGGCTTGCGCCTGACGCCGTGGAGACGCAGGCGCGCGAACTGCAGCACTGCATCAAGACCTATGTCGGCGTGACCACGCGTGTGCGCCTGTTGCCGCCGCAAGGCATCGAGCGCACGCTGACCGGCAAAGCCCGGCGCGTGGTCGACGGCCGTCCCAAACAATGAACAAGGAAACCAGCATGCTTGACGCTTTCATCTGCGATGCAATCCGCACGCCCTTCGGCCGCTACGGCGGGCTGCTCTCGACCGTGCGCGCCGACGACCTGGCCGCGCTGCCCATCGCCGCGCTGATGGCCCGTAACCCCGGCGTGGACTGGACCCAGGTCGACGACCTGTTCTACGGCTGCGCGAACCAGGCGGGCGAAGACAACCGCAACGTCGGCCGCATGGCCGCGCTGCTGGCCGGGCTGCCGCAGGACGTGCCGGCCAACACGATCAACCGCCTGTGCGGCTCCGGCATGGACGCCATCGGCACCGCGGCGCGCGCGATCAAGGCCGGCGAAGCGCAGCTGGTGATCGCGGGCGGCGTCGAGAGCATGACGCGCGCGCCGTTCGTCATGGGCAAGGCCGACAGCGCGTTTTCGCGCGCCGCAAAAATCGAGGACACGACGCTCGGCTGGCGCTTCGTCAATCCGCGCATGAAGGCGCAGTACGGCATCGACTCGATGCCCGAAACGGCCGAAAACGTGGCGCGCGAATTCAATGTGAGCCGCGCCGATCAGGATGCGTTCGCGCTGCGCAGCCAGCAGCGCTGGGCGCAGGCGCATGCCGCTGGCGTCTTCAAGGACGAGATCGTGCCGGTCACACTCCAGGGCAAGAAGGAAACGCGCATCGTCGACACCGACGAACAGCCGCGCGCCGATTCCAGCATTGAGGCGCTGGCGAAGTTGAAGGGCGTGGTGAGCCCGGACGGCTCGGTCACCGCCGGCAACGCCTCGAGCCTGAACGACGGCGCCTGCGCGCTGCTGCTGGCCTCTGGCGAGGCCGCAGCGCGCCACGGCTTGGCCCCGCGCGCCCGCGTGATCGGCATGGCGACCGTCGGCCTGGCGCCGCGCATCATGGGCTTCGGCCCGGCGCCCGCTGTCAGGAAGCTGCTGGCGCAGACGGGCTTGACGCTGGACCAGATGGACGTGATCGAATTGAACGAGGCCTTTGCCGCGCAGGGTCTGGCCGTGCTGCGCGACCTGGGCGTGCCGGACGATGCGGCGCACGTGAACCCGAACGGCGGCGCGATCGCGCTGGGCCATCCGCTGGGCGCGTCCGGTGCACGCCTCGTCATGACCGCCGTGAACCAGCTGCACCGCACGGGCGGGCGCTACGCGCTGTGCACGATGTGCATCGGCGTCGGCCAGGGCATCGCCCTGATCGTCGAGCGGGTCTAGCCGAATGGTCAAAGTCTACGAAATCGATGGTGTGCGGCCCGTCGTGCATCCGAGCGCCTATGTGCATCCTTCCGCCGTGCTGATCGGCGACGTGATCGTCGGCCCGCGCTGCTATATCGGCCCGTGCGCCAGCCTGCGCGGCGACTTCGGGCGCCTGATCCTCGAAGAAGGCGCCAACTTGCAGGATTCGTGCGTCATGCACGGCTTTCCGTTGGAAGACACGGTCGTCGAAGTCGATGGCCACATCGGCCACGGCGCCGTGCTGCATGGCTGCCGCGTCGGGCGCAATGCGATGGTCGGCATGAACGCGGTGGTGATGGACAAGGCCGTCGTCGGCGCGGAATCGATCGTCGCCGCGATGAGCTTCGTGAAAGCCGGGATGGTCATCCCGCCGCGCTCGATGGTCATGGGCACGCCGGCCAAGGTGGTGCGCGCCTTGAGCGACGACGACGTCGCGTGGAAGAGTTTCGGCACACGCCAGTACCACGAGCTGGCCGTGCGCTCGCTGCAGACGATGCGCGAAGTCGATGCCGACACCGCCGTGGCGCCGGACCGTGGCCGCATTGCTTTCGACACGAGCGCGCTGCACACGCCGAAGTCCTGAACCTACTGGAGACCTTATGGGCCACATCCCGACACTGCAAAGCCTGATCGCCGGCCGCTGGCACGGCGCCGCATCGCATACGCCGCTGCACAGCGCGCTCGACAGCACCCTGATCTATCACACGCACGCCGAGAAGATCGACTTCGACGAAGCGCTCACCTTTGCGCGCAAGACGGGCGTCAAGGCGCTGATGCGCCAGACATTCCAGGAGCGCGCCGCCGCGCTGAAAGCGCTCGCGCTGTACCTGATGGAGCGCAAGGAAGAACTGTATGCCATCTCCCACCTGACCGGCGCAACGCGCCAGGACAGCTGGGTCGACGTCGAAGGCGGCATCGGCACGCTGTTCGCCTACGCCAGCATGGGCTCGCGCGAGCTGCCGTCGTCGAACGTGCTGCACGAAGGCCCGGCCATCGCGCTGGGAAAGCGGGGCGGCTTTGCGGGCACCCATATCCTGGTACCGCGGGGCGGTGTGGCGGTGCACATCAACGCCTTCAACTTCCCGATCTGGGGCTTGCTCGAAAAATTTGCGCCGAGCTTTCTGGCCGCGATGCCGTGCATCGCCAAGCCGGCCACCGCCACCAGCTACCTGACCCACGCGGTGGTCAAGATGATGGTGGACTCGAACCTGCTGCCCGATGGCGCGCTGCAGCTCGTGATCGGCAGCACGGGCGACCTGCTCGATCGCCTCGGCGGCTTCGACGCCGTCACGTTCACCGGCTCGGCCGACACGGCCGCGATGCTGCGCGCGAACGGAAACCTGATCCGCGCCTCGGTGCCGTTTACCGCCGAAGCCGATTCGCTCAATTGCGCGGTGCTGGCACCCGACGTGACGCCATCCGATCCCGAGTTCGACCTGTTCATCAAGGAAGTCGCGCGCGAGATGACCGGCAAGGCGGGCCAGAAGTGCACGGCGATCCGGCGCGTGATCGTGCCGGAAGCGCTGGTCGACGCGGTCGGCGAGCGGCTGCGCGATCGCCTGGCGAAGATCACGGTGGGCGACCCGAAGGTGGAGGGGGTACGCATGGGTGCACTCGCCTCGATGGACCAGCACCGTGACGTGAGCGCGCGGGTCGAGCTGCTCGCGCGCGGCAACGAGGTGCTGTTCGGTGCGCGCGACGGGTTCAAGCCGGTGGGCGAGAACGTCGCCAGCGGCGCCTTCTTCTCGCCCACGCTGCTGTTGTGCCGCAATGCGATGGTCAACGACGCCGTGCACGACGTGGAAGCCTTCGGCCCGGTCAGCACCCTGATGACCTACACCGACATCGACGAAGCGCTCGAGCTGGCGGCGCGCGGCAAGGGCAGCCTGGTGACCACCTTTGCCACGAAAGATCCGGCGCTGGCCGCGTATGCGGTGCCGATCGTGGCGGCGTCACACGGCCGTGTGCTGATTCTTGATCGCGAGGCGGCGGTGGACAGCACCGGCCATGGCTCGCCGCTGCCGCAACTGAAACACGGCGGGCCTGGGCGCGCCGGTGGCGGCGAAGAACTGGGCGGTATCCGGGCCGTGAAGCACTTCCTGCAGCGCGCGGCGGTGCAGGGTTCGCCCACGATGCTCGGCGCCGTTACGGGCGAATACGTGCGCGGCGGCGCGGTCAAGGAAAGCGACCTGCATCCGTTCCGCCGGCATTTCGAGGACCTGGAAGTCGGGCACTCGCTGCTGACGCACCGGCGCACGGTGAGCGAGGCCGATATCGTCAACTTTGGCGGCGTTTCGGGCGACTACTTCTACATGCACTTCGATGCCATCGCGGCGAAGGACACGCAGTTCGGGCAGCGCATCGCGCACGGTTACTTCGTGCTGTCGGCAGCCGCGGGCCTGTTTGTCTCGCCGGCGCCAGGGCCGGTGCTGGCCAATTATGGGCTGGACAATCTGCGCTTCGTGGCGCCCGTGGCGATCGGCGACACGATCCGCGCGCGCCTGACGTGCAAGCGCAAGGTCGATCGCAACCGCACGGATGAACAGGGCCGGGGGCAGGGCGTGGTGGCGTGGGATGTGCAGGTGACCAACCAGCGCGATGAGCTGGTGGCCAGTTATGACATTTTGACGCTGGTGCAGAAGCGCGCAGTGGACGAATCGTCTTTGCATTGATTGAACGCGTGGACGTGAAACACGTCCACCCTACGCAGTGCCACGGATCATAGGGTGGATGGGTCTCCCATCCACGCGTTCAACATGCGTCGAACGGCTTGAAAAAATTACGAGCGCGTACGCTGCAGCTGCAGCAAGCCTTCACCCGTACGAATCGCCCGCAAATCATCGTAATCCGGCACGCCCGTCACGTCGGTCTCGACCGGATGCTTGTGCGTGGCGGTGACCATCACACTGTCCATGCCGGCGGCGGCGGCCGATTGCAAGCCGGCCAGCGTGTCTTCGAACACGAGGCATTCTTCCGGGCGCATGCCCAGCTTCTCGGCGCCGAGCAAAAACGGGTCCGGCGCCGGCTTGCCGTGCTTGACGTCTTCCGCCGCGACCAGTACCGGCGGCAGCGGCAGGCCGGCTGCGGCGATACGCGCCTGCGCCAGCGCGCGCGGCGCCGACGTCACGATCGCCCAGCGCTCCGCTGGCAGCGTGGCCAGGAAAGCAGCCACGCCGGCAATCGCTTCGATGCCGTCGACGTCGTCGATCTCGGCCAGCGTGATGCGGTGCGCTTCTGCTTCCGCGTCGATGTCCGGCAGGCCCAGGCCGCGCACGGTGTCGACGCTGCGCTTGCCGTGGATCGTCGGCAGGAACACGTCGACGTCCAGCCCGTGGCTGCGCGCCCAGTCGGCCCAGACCCGCTCGGCGGCGATGATCGATGTCAGGATGGTGCCGTCCATGTCGAACAGGAAGGCGGCGTAGTCGCGTGCGGGCAGTGCGGTCATGGCGTCATCAATCTAAAAAGGCGTGGAAAAGCGGGCCGGCGCTGCAACAGCGCCAGCCCGCTCCAGGGGTGTGAAATTACTCGGCCAGCTGCTTGCGTACGCGCTCGATGGCGATGCGGACCTGGTTCGGCGCGGTGCCGCCCACGTGGTCGCGCGCGGCCACCGAACCTTCGAGCGTGAGCACCGCGAACACGTCCTCTTCGATCAGCGGCGAGAACGTCTGCAGCGTCTCGAGCGACATCTCGGACAGGTCGCAACCGGCATCGTCGCAGGCGCGCACGGCATGCGCCACCGCTTCGTGGGCGTCGCGGAATGGCAGGCCGCGCTTGACGAGGTAGTCGGCCAGGTCGGTCGCCGTGGCATAGCCCTGCAGCGCTGCCGAACGCATGTTCTCGGCCTTGACCGTGATGCCCGAGGCCATGTCAGTGAAGATGCGCAGCGTGTCCATCACGGTGTCGATCGTGTCGAACAGCGGTTCCTTGTCTTCCTGGTTGTCCTTGTTGTAGGCCAGCGGCTGGCCTTTCATCAGGGTCAGCAGGCCAATCAGGTGGCCATACACGCGGCCGGTCTTGCCGCGCGCGAGCTCCGGCACGTCCGGGTTCTTCTTTTGTGGCATGATCGACGAGCCGGTGCAGAAGCGGTCGGCGATGTCGATGAAGCCGATGCGCGGGCTGATCCACATGACCAGTTCTTCGGACATGCGCGAGATGTGCATCATCAGAATCGATGCGGCGGCCGTGAACTCGATCGCGAAGTCGCGGTCTGACACTGCATCGAGGGAGTTGTGGCACACGTCGTCGAAGCCGAGCGTTTTGGCCACGCGCAGGCGGTCGATCGGGAAGGTGGTGCCGGCCAGTGCGGCGGCGCCCAACGGCAGGCGGTTCACGCGGCGGCGCGCGTCGAGCATGCGCTCGGCATCGCGGCCGAACATTTCGACGTAGGCCAGCATGTGGTGGCCAAAGGTGATCGGTTGGGCTACCTGCAGGTGCGTGAAGCCCGGCATGATCGTGTCGGCGTGGCGTTCGGCCAGGTCGGTCAGTGCGCCGCGCAGGCTGGCGAGCAGCGTGACGATGTCGTCAATCGCGGCGCGCACGTACAGGCGAATGTCGGTTGCGACCTGGTCGTTGCGCGAGCGGCCCGTGTGCAGGCGCTTGCCGGCGTCGCCCACCAGTTCGGTCAGGCGTTTTTCGATGTTCAGGTGCACGTCTTCAAGGTCGAGCAGCCATTCGAAGGTACCGGCGTCGATCTCGGCCCGGATCTGCGTCATGCCGCGTTCGATTTCAGCGCGGTCGTGCTCGCTGATGATGCCTTGGGCGGCCAGCATCTCGGCATGCGCCAGCGAGCCCTCGATGTCGTGCGGGGCCAGGCGTTTGTCGAAGAAGACCGATGCGGTGTAGCGCTTGACGAGATCCGATACAGGTTCGGAGAAGCGGGCAGACCAGGCTTCGGCTTTTTTGGAGAATTGTTCGGTCATGGTGGGATTCCGGTTGGGGATCCCTTGATTATAAACTGCGCTGCCCGTGTGCCATGCGGCATGGCTGCCCGGGCTCGCAGGCAGGCTTGCGGACAGGCTTCCATGCGGGGCCTGGCGAAATCCGGTGCGGCACGCCACATCGCCGCTTGCGTTGGTACCAATCGGCGCTAGAATGACTTTTTGTCACCTTGTCCAGGCCATGATGACGAACGATTCCAGCTTCGAGGTCAGCACCGACCAGACCCGTCTCGACATTCCAATGATCTACCGTTTTCTCAGCGAGCAGTCCACCTGGGCGGTGGGGATTTCGCGGCCCGTCGTCGAGCGCGCCATTGAAAACTCGCTGTGCTTTGGCGGCTACCTCGATGGTCGCCAGATCGCCTTTGCGCGCGTGATCACCGATTTTTCCACCTTCGCCAACCTGGTGGACGTGTTCGTCGTGCCGGAATCGCGTGGCTGTGGTTATGGCAAGCAATTGATCGGTGTGGTGATGCGGCATCCCAGCCTGCAGCAATTACGCCGCTTCACGCTGGCCACATCGGATTGCCACGGCTTGTACGAACGCTTCGGGTTCACCCCGCCGTTGCATCCAGAGACATTGATGGAGCGTTACTTTCCCAACATCTACTTATCCTGAGCGCACTCAACATGGCGACGTGAAACTGGAATCAGGCTTACGCTGATGACTCATCGGGGGAAGTCGCATGTGCCAATTTTTCGTCCGTTTTGTTGTCCATGCCACGCTTGCGCTGGGCGTCGTCGCCAGCATCAGTAGCCACGCCGCCGAGTTGCCGTCCATGCCAGCGTTACCGCAGCCGAAGGGCTCGCTCGTCATCATTGGTGGCGCGCTGCGCGATGACAACGACGCCGTCTGGTCGCGCATCGTGCAGCTTGCCGGTGGCAAGAATGCCCGCATCGCGGTGTTCGCTTCGGCCTCGGCCAGCCCCGAGCGCGCTGGCAACTATCTCATCGAACGGCTGGACCAGCATGGCGCCAACGCCTTCTTCGTCCCCGTTGCCGAACGCCTCGACGGTTCCGACGTGCGCGCCGCAGCCGAAGATCCGGCGCTGGTCGAGGCAGTGCGTTCGGCCGGCGGCGCCTACTTCTCGGGTGGCGATCAGGCGCGCATCACGAACGCGCTGCGCCGGCCCGATGGCAGCAACACGCAACTGCTCGATGCGCTGTGGGACATGTACCGGCGCGGCGGCGTCATCGCCGGCTCGAGCGCCGGCGCCGCCATCATGAGCGCCACGATGTTCGGCCATCCGCGTTCGGTGCTGGGCACGCTCCAGCACGGCGTGGCCGATGGTCGCCAGATCACGCGCGGCCTGGGCTTCATCGGCGACGACGTCTTCATCGACCAGCACCTCTTGGTGCGCGGGCGCTTTGCGCGCATGCTGCCGGCGATGCTGGCCAAGGGCTACAACATCGGCCTTGGCATCGACGAAAACACGGCGATGGTGGTGGGGCCGAAGCGCGACGTCGAAGTGCTTGGCTATCGCGGTGCGCTGCTGGTTGACCTGAGCAACGCCGCCACGCGCGACGGCACCTTCAACCTCAGTAATGGCCGCCTGAGCTATCTGGATAACGGCGACCGCTTCAACCTGGACAGCAAGGTGTTCACGCCGGCGCCCGAGAAAGTGCGCGGCAAGCTCGATGCCAACAAGCCGTACTGGCGCGGGCCGCTGTTCTCGGCCGATATCCTCGGCAACGGCACGGTGGTCGACCTGATGTCCAAGCTGGTCGACAGCGACCAGCCGGATGCGATCGGCCTGTCACTCGACAGCCCGAATGCCGACCGGCCCGACCTGGGCTTCGAGTTCAAGCTCGGTCGCGTGAACGAGACGGTCGGCTACCAGTCGGCGTACAGCGAAGCCTATTCGGTCTACAACGTGCGGCTCGATATTAGGCCGATCGTGGTGCAACGGCCGCTGTATCAGTACCGATGAACGCTCAGTCGCAGCGCCACTGCAGCCGCCCGGCCAGCACCTGGCGCTGTGCATCGATCAGCGGGCCGTTCGGATCGTGGCCGGCGCGCGGCACCTCGACCAGTGCCTTCTCCGGCGCCGTGATGGCTTCGAAGAAGCGGCGCGTGACCTTCGGCTCGGTCAGCAGGTCTTCAGTTCCCTGCACCAGATAGACCGGCAGCTCGTAGCGCGTGCCCAGGCGGTACAGGTCCATCGTGGACGCCATGCCATCGCCTTTCCAGCCGACGAACTTCAGGAACGAATAATCCTCGCCCTCGGTGTAGTCGGCCTTCGCCTGCGGCGAAGCATACAAAGGCAGCACCTCGAACCAGGATGGCGGCGTCGGATCGATGTTGGGCGCCTCGTACTTGCGCACGGCGCGCCGCACGATGCCGAAGTTGCGCGGATTGGTCCAGGGCGGCGGGCCGAGCGCCTCCAGTTGCGTGACGGTGGCAGTGTCATTCGCCTTTCTAGCGCGGGCAATGACCGTGCTCCATGACGTGGCATTGTCCCGGTAACCCACCAGCTGGGCCACGCCGACATAGGCGCAGAACAGTCCTGGCTTCTCCTTGGCCATGTGGGCGCCGATCATCGAGCCCCACGAGCTGCCCAGCAGGATCACCTTGTCCCTGCCGAAACGCTGCGTCAGATAGCGCGCCACGTCGAGGCCATCGTCGCGCAGCTGTTCGATGCGCAAGGGGACGTCCTCGCCAGGGCGGTGACGGCCCCAGGTCATGCCGCTGCCGCGCTGATCCCATTGCGCCAGCGTGATGTGCTTGCGCCACGACGCATACGGGCCGGCGCCAAACACAGAAGTCGGATTGCCAGGGCCGCCATGCACGTACAGCAGCACCGGATTGGCACAGTCGTCGCCGCTGACGGTGACCCACTGTGCGATGCCGCCGATCTCCACGAAGCCGCTTTCGTCGACCGGCTGGCCGGGCTTGCAGGCCGGGGCGGCGTGGGCCAGGCAGGCACTGAACAGCGGAACGACAAGGCAGGCGCGCAGGCGGAACATCGGAACTCCGGTTCGACAAGGGTGACCAGGTCGATTGTGGCGTGGCTGTCCGGCCGGGTCAATCGTCCTGGCCTGGCACATCTGACAGGTGACGGCGTCGCTGCAGGTCGCGGCGGGCTTAGAATAGCGCGATCTACTTGTCGGGGATTCGCGATGCGCCTGTTTCACTCCTTTGCTGCGCTGCTGCTTGGCGCGTTCGCTTCACTCGCCCACGCCGCGCAGCCGGCCACGGTCCGCCTGGACTACACGCACAGCGGCAATGCGCTGGCGGACAACTACGCGATCGAACGCGTCGTCATCGAGCCGCTTCCCTGGCCCGGTAGCGCCGCGCGCAATCTGGACGACACCAACCGTGGCCAGAACCGCGTCGAAGTGGTCGATCCGAAAACGGGCGACGTGCTGTACTCGCGCGGTTTCTCCACCGTGTTCGGCGAGTGGCGCACGACCGAGGAAGCAGGGCGCATCAGCCGCAGTTTCAGCGAGTCGGTGCGCTTTCCCCAGTTCGCGCAGCCGGTGCGCGTGCGCATCCTGAAGCGCGACGAGCGCAACCAGTTTTCGGTCGCCTGGAGCATCGACGTCGATCCGAACGCACCCGACGTGGTCAAGCGCCAGCCGCCGGCGGCGGCCAAGCCGATCCCGATCCGGGTCAGCGGCCCGTCACCCGACAAGGTCGACCTGCTGATCCTGGGCGATGGCTACACGCAGGCAGAGATGAAAAAATTCGAGCAGGATGCGCGGCGCCTGTCGGCGCACCTGTTTTCGGTCTCGCCGTTCAAGGAGCGGGCGAGGGACTTCAATGTCTGGGCGATGGCCGTGCCGACCGGGCAATCGGGCATCAGCCGGCCATCGACCGGTGTACACCATGCCTCGGCGCTGGGCACACGCTACGACATTTTTGGGAGCGAGCGCTATGTGCTCACGCTTGACAACCGCGCACTGCGCGACATCGCCCAGCATGCGCCGTACGAATTCATCGAGATCCTGGTCAACAACGAGACCTACGGCGGCGGCGGGATCTTCGGCCAGTTCAGCACCGCGGCAGCCAGCAATGACTGGGCTGACTACCTGTTCGTGCACGAGTTTGGTCACCACTTCGCGGGCCTGGCCGACGAGTACTACACGTCGCCGGTGGCCTACGCCGCAGCGAGCGGACGCATGGAGCCGTGGGAACCGAACGTCACGGCGCTGCGTGACCCGGCCAGGCTCAAATGGCAGCGTCATGTGACGGCCGGTACGCCATTGCCGACGCCATGGCCGAAGGCTGAATACGAGGCCGCGTCGCGCGCCTACCAGAAAAAGCGCGCCGCACTGCGCGAGGCCAGCCGGCCGGAGTCGGAGATGAGCGCCTTGTTCCATGAAGACCTCAAACAGACCAACGCGCTGTTCGACCGGCAGCCGCACCGCCACGCGGTTGGCGCGTTTGAAGGTGCCAACTATGAGGCCAGCGGTTACTACCGGCCCGCGATGCAGTGCCTGATGTTCGACCGCAGCGATGCGTTCTGCCCGGTGTGCCGCGACGGGGTCACGGACATCATCGATTTGTATGCGGGTTCTGTTCGTCAGTAATCTTTGCTTACAACTCTGACAATTTCTGCGTGTGGTGGCTAACAGACCGGACGGTGGTGAAGCCGTATTCTGGAATCACTGAAAAACAACAACGACTGCACGGGCAACCCGCTTTGTACAGCGACCACCAAAAGGAAACTCATCATGAACAAACTGATCGCAACCCTTATCGCCGGCCTGATGGTTACCGCTGCTCACGCCCAGACCACCGCCCCAACCACCACCGCTGCGGACAACCGCATCGTGAAGGCGGAAGCCAGCGCCGAAAAAGACGTCATCAAGGCCGAACAAAAAGAAATCAAGGCTGCAGTCAAGGCTGACCAAAAGCTGAACAAGACCGTGGCCAAGGCGACCGAAGCCAAGGGCGATGCACACGCCAAGCTGGTCAAGACCCACACCGACGCTGCTGCCAACGTCGCCAAAGCTGATCCGGAAGACCGCGCCAAGGCAATGGCTAAGGCCGAAGGCAAAGTGGCTGACGCGAACCTGAAGGCCGAGAAGAAGATGATCAAGGCTGACGAGAAAGTGCTGAAAGCGCAAGTCGACGCTGCTGCCGACAAGGCAACCGCTGCTGCCAAGACCGAACAGGTCCGCGCTGAAGCCCAGGCTGACGTCCACAAGGCTGCTGCAAAGAACTAAGCAAACAGCTCCAATGAAAAATGCCGGCTCAGCCGGCATTTTTTTCGTCTGGAAAAGCGGGGGGTCAGGTCTGACATTCGGACACGATCTCGACAGTCCGGTAGTCAAAACTAGCTGGAAAAGCGGGGGTCAGGTCTGACATTCGGACACGATCTCGACAGTCCGGTAGTCAAAACTAGCTGGCACCGCGCCATGCTAATACTGGGGCAAAATACCATTCAGAATGGCATAGCTGAGGTCGTGTCCGAATGTCAGACCTGACCCCGGCTGGGGAAATGGCGCAGCTGAGGTCGTGTCCGAATGTCAGACCTGACCCCAGCTGTTTTACTGAACGGGATTGTGGTCGCGTTACGTTTTCACGGTATCGGTTTCGGCTGCCCGCATCCCCAGATCATGCGCCTTCATGCGCGCAGACAACGCCTTGCCCTTGCGCGAGCGCTTGCCGAAGTGCGGCTCCAGGCCTGACGCGAACAGCTCCACGGTGCGGGCCTTGTCGCCGGCCCAGGTGCCGATCACGTTCAGGCCCTTCTGGTTGATCGGCTGCGCTGCCAGCATGGTTTCTTTCGGCTCGAGTTCCATCAGCGTCACGCCGCGGCCGCCATTGGTCAGCACCTTCATCTCGTCAATGCCGAACACCAGCACGCGGCCCTTTTCGGACAGGCACGCGATCGCGCCGCAGCTGTCGGTCACGATCCGTGGCGGCAGCGGTGTCGCGCCGTCGTTGAGCGTGATGAACGACTTGCCGCCTTTCAGACGGCTGACCATGTCGCCCGCCCTGGTGATGAAGCCAAAGGCGTCCGACGTCGACAGCAGCAGGCGCGTCTCGGGATTACCCGCGAAATAATGCAGGATGCGGATACCGCCCGAC
Organism: Telluria sp. RB2R28; assembly: GCF_059685835.1. Lineage (NCBI taxonomy): Bacteria > Pseudomonadati > Pseudomonadota > Betaproteobacteria > Burkholderiales > Oxalobacteraceae > Telluria > Telluria sp. RB2R28. The sequence continues at coordinate 94,017 of NZ_JCASIK010000004.1, forward strand.
AGGTCCACCAGCGTCGTGATCGGCACGCCGTCACCGCGCGAACCAGGCAGCGCCGCCACCGGCACCGAATACACCTTGCCGTTGTCGCCAATGCCCAGCAGATGGTCGACCGTGCGGCATTCGAATGCCTTGTACAGCGAGTCGCCGGCCTTGAACGCGAACTGCGCCGGGTCGTGGCCGATGCCGGTGCGGGCACGCACCCAGCCTTTTTCGGACACGATGACGGTCACCGGTTCGTCGACGACCTTCTGCTCGGCCACTGCGCGCTGTGCTTCTTCGATCACGGTGCGGCGCTCGTCGCCGAACTGCTTGGCGTCGGCTTCGATTTCGCGGATGATCAGGCGCTTCATCGACGACGGGTTCTCGAGGATGTCCTGCAGCTTTTCCTTCTCGCTGCGCAGGTCGGCCAGCTCTTGCTGGATCTTGATCGCTTCCAGGCGCGCCAGCTGGCGCAGGCGGATCTCGAGGATGTCTTCGGCCTGGCGTTCGCTCAGGCGGAATTCCTCGATCAGCGCGGCCTTCGGTTCATCCGAGTTGCGGATGATGGCGATGACCTTGTCGATGTTCAGCAGGACCGTCTCGCGGCCTTCCAGGATATGGATGCGGTCGTTGACCTTGGCCAGCTTGAAGTCGGTGCGGCGGCGGATCGTCGTGAAGCGATAATCGATCCACTCCTGGATGATCGTGCCCAGGCCTTTTTGACGCGGGCGGCCGTCGCCGCCGATCATCACCATATTGATCGGGCTGGACGACTCGAGCGACGTGTGCGCGAGCAGCATCAGCATGAATTCGTTCTGGTCCTGGTTCTTCGACTTCGGCTCGAACACCAGGCGCACCGCGGCTTCGCGGCCCGATTCGTCGCGCACCGTATCGAGCGCGCCCAGCACCGTGTTCTTCAGCGCGAGCTGCTCGGGCAGCAGCGCCTTCTTGCCGGCCTTGACCTTCGGGTTGGTGAGTTCTTCGATTTCTTCGAGCACGCGCTGCGACGAGCAGCCCGGCGGCAGTTCGTAGACGATCGCCTGCCACTGGCCGCGCGCCAGTTCTTCGATCTTCCAGCGCGCGCGCACCTTCATCGAGCCGCGGCCCACCGCGTACATGTCGGCGATGCTGGTGGCCGGCGTGATGATCTGGCCGCCGCCCGGGAAGTCGGGGCCGGGCACGATGGCCATCAGCTCGGCGTGCGACATCTTCGGATTGCGGATCATGGCGACGGCGGCAGCAGCCACTTCGCGCAGATTGTGCGACGCGATCTCGGTGGCCAGGCCGACCGCGATGCCCGAGGCGCCGTTGAGCAGCACCATCGGCAGGCGCGCCGGCAGCGTGCGCGGCTCGGTGGTCGAGCCGTCGTAGTTGGGCTGCGAGTCGACCGTGCCCATGTCGATTTCATCCATCAGGATGCGGGCAATCGGCGTCAGGCGCGCTTCGGTGTAGCGCATCGCGGCAGCGCCGTCGCCGTCGCGCGAGCCGAAGTTGCCCTGGCCGTCGATCAGCGGGTAGCGCAGCGAGAAGTCCTGCGCCATGCGCACCAGCGCGTCGTACACCGACTGGTCGCCGTGCGGATGCAGTTTGCCGAGCACGTCGCCGACCACGGCCGCCGACTTGCGCGGCTTGGCGGTCGGGCCCAGGCCCAGTTCATTCATCGCGTACAGGATGCGGCGCTGGACCGGCTTCTGGCCGTCCGACACGTCCGGCAGCGCGCGGCCCTTGACCACCGAGACGGCGTAGTCGAGGTAGGCGCGCTCGGCGAAGGTGGAGAGGGTGAGCGTCTCGACGTCGGACGGCTCGTGTTGCTGTTCAAAGAGACTTGGTTGGTTCGTCATGGTGTCTGTTCTGTTGCGCGCGGGGCGGATGGCCGGTGCGGCGTATTAGATATCGGCCTCGGTCTCGTTTCCGTGTTCTTCGATCCAGGCGCGGCGCGCGGCGGCTTCGCCTTTGCCCATCAGCATATTGAAGCGTGCCGACGATTCGGCGTGGTCGTAGTCGCCCAAAAACACGGGCAGCAGGCGGCGCGTGTCCGGGTTCATCGTCGTTTCCCACAGCTGCTCGGCGTTCATCTCGCCCAGGCCCTTGAAGCGCGAGATGCTCCACACGCCTTCCTTCAGGCCTTCTTTTTTCAGCTTGTCTTCGATCGCCAGCAGCTCGCCGGAATCCAGCGCATACAGCTTCTGGATCGGCTTCTTGCCGCGCGCGGGCACGTCGACGCGGAACAGCGGCGGACGCGCGATGCAGATGTTCCCGTTCGCGAACAGCGCCGGAAAATGTTTGAAGAACAGCGTGAGCAGCAGCACCTGGATGTGCGAGCCGTCGACGTCGGCGTCGGACAGGATGCAGATCTTGCCGTAGCGCAGACCGGTCAGGTCGGGCGAGTCGCCCGCGCTGTGCGGGTCGACGCCGATCGCCACCGAGATATCGTGGATTTCATTGTTGGCGAACAGGCGGTCGCGGTCGGTTTCCCACGAGTTGAGCACCTTGCCGCGCAGCGGCAGGATGGCCTGGAATTCCTTGTCGCGGCCCATCTTGGCCGAGCCGCCGGCCGAGTCGCCCTCGACCAGGAACAGCTCGTTGCGCGTGATGTCGTTCGATTCGCAATCGGTCAGTTTGCCCGGCAACACGGCCACGCCCGACGATTTTTTCTTTTCGACTTTTTGCAGCGAGCGCAGACGCGATTGCGCCTGGCGGATCACGAGTTCGGCCAGCTTCTTGCCGTATTCGACGTGCTGGTTCAGCCACAGTTCGAGCGGCGGCCTGGTGAAGGTCGAGACCAGCTTGAGCGCGTCGCGCGAATTCAGGCGTTCTTTCGTCTGGCCCTGGAACTGCGGGTCCAGCACCTTGGCCGACAGCACGAACGAGACGCGCGCGAACACGTCTTCGGGCAGCAGCTTGACGCCTTTCGGCAGCAGGCCATGCAGCTCGACGAAGTTCTTGACGGCGCCATACAGGCCGTCGCGCAGGCCCGCTTCGTGCGTGCCGCCGCTGACGGTGGGGATCAGGTTGACATAGGATTCACGCACCACGCCGCCTTCTTCGGTCCAGGCCACGACCCAGGCCGCGCCTTCGCCTTCGGCAAAACTGTCGTCGCCGGCCGCGGCGTACTGCGCGCCTTCGAACAGCGGGATCAGGGTTTCGCCGTTGGAGCTTTGCGCCAGCGCTTCGGTCAGGTAGCCGCGCAGGCCCTCGTCGTAGCGCCAGGTCTGCACTTCGCCCTTGGCGTTCGTGAGCGTGACCGTCACGCCCGGCAGCAGCACGGCTTTCGAGCGCAGCAGGCGCTGCAGGTCGTTCATCGGGATGGTCGGCGAATCGAAGTATTTGCCGTCCGGCCAGGCCGTGACGCGCGTGCCGTTCTTCTTGCCGCCGCGCTCGAACGGCGCGGAGGTGAGGGGCTCGATCACGTCGCCGGCAGCGAACACCAGCTTGTGCTGGCCGTTGCCCTGATCGTCCTTGCGCCAGACCTCGATCTCGAGGCGCTTGGACAGCGCATTGGTGACCGACACGCCGACGCCGTGCAGGCCGCCCGAGAACGCATACGCGCCGCCCGAGCCCTTGTCGAACTTGCCGCCGGCGTGCAGACGCGTGAACACGATTTCGACCGTCGACACGCCTTCTTCGGGGTGGATGCCGACCGGGATGCCGCGGCCGTCATCTTCGACCGTGATCGAGCCGTCCGGGTTCATCGTGACGCTGATGTTCTTGCAATAGCCACCCAGCGCCTCGTCAGAGGCGTTGTCGATCACTTCCTGGATGATGTGGAGCGGATTTTCCGTGCGGGTGTACATGCCCGGACGCTGTTTCACAGGTTCGAGTCCCTTGAGGACACGGATGGATGATTCGCTGTAGTCTGGAGCGGGTTTCTTGGAGGCCATCTTGAAGAGTATTTGTAGAATGCGTTGGCATTCTATCTTGTCGAGCGGAAAAGGAAATGCTTTTTAACTGTATAAATATACAGTATTTTGCGCTTATGTCGTGCTTTTCGCCTTGCACCTTTGTGCTAGATTACGCTGTAAATACATAATCGATGCAAGAAGGGTGGGGCCCGATGCAGCGATCCCATTGTCTGTTCACCGTGCGTCCGATCGGCTTTGATCCGGTTGAAACCGCCCGGCTGGCGGCGCTGCTCGAAGACGCGCCGGGCGCCGGGCCGTCGTATTCTTGCCTGCATGCCGATAGTTTGCAAGAGCCGGATCTGCTGGTTGCCAACGGTGACAGCCCGTTTGCGCTGGCGCAACTGGCGTGCCGGCCACCCGATGCACTGCAACCGGCACTGGTCATCGGCGGCACTGGCAGCACCTGTTGGCCGACTCTAACCCGCCCGCTTGACCAACGGGCGCTGCATGGCCAGCTGGCCGAACTGCTCGACACGCGCGTGCATGCGCTGGCCCAGCACGGCGCCCGTGCGCGCCGTGTGCTGGCCGAACGCCGCCGCCGTCCGCGTCTGGGGCCGGATCTTGAAACGCCCGCATTCTACACGCGACTGCGCCATGGGCCCGTCGATGGTTCGGTATTGATCGTCGATCAGGCGTGCAACCTGCGCAACCGGGTGGCGCAGGTGCTCGGGCCGCGCCGGATCGGCGTCGAATGGACCGACAGCCAGGCCGCCGCCGTGCGCCTGTGCGACGAAACGCCGGTGGCGCTGGTGCTGATCAACACGGCGGTCCCGGGCATCGAACCGTATGCACTGTGCTCGTCGATCAAGGCGCAGGCCGGGGCCGGGCGCACACCCGTGGTGTTCATGGTCACGCCATCGTTTCATTACGACAGCGCGCGAGCCCGGCTGGCCGGCGCCCGCGGCTTGCTCGAGACGCCCGTGGCGGGGCGCCACCTGATGCTAACGTTCCAGAAGCTGCTCGACGTGCCGGTCTGAGCACATGGCGACCTTTTGTAACAACTTTGAATCGTGCGCAGCATTGCCGAAGTTATATTATTGACATGACCGAAGACGAACCCATCAAGCGCAATCCAGACGACCCCTCGCCAGAGGCGGATATCGATGAACGTCGCGAGACACGCGTGCGCGTGCCCGACCGGCGCGCCAGCGGCGGCCAGCACGCACGCGGGCCGGCGCGCTACCTGCGCGATGGCGACAACCCGATGGCCCTGGCCGGCCGGGTCATCACGTCGCGCTTTCGCTCGCTGCGTGAACGCTTCAGTCGCGACATCATGCAGCGCACGCTGCACATCGGTGTTTCGGCCCGTATCTTTCACCCCGAAGCGGGCGCCAAGGGGCTGCTGAGCAAGAACCTGCAGTATCTCGAGGAATCGATTGCCCAGTGGGTCATGTCGCGCGACGTGCTGGTGTTCATGATCCCGACGGTCAATACCAACGGCTTGCTCCATCCCAGCAACATCACGCTGCGCCACTATGCGCGTCATCTGGATGGCCTCGTGCTGCAGGGCGGGGCCGACGTCGCCCCGCAAACCTATTCCGAAACGCCCACGCGTCCCGAATGGAGCGGCGACCGCGCACGCGACGTGTACGAGCTCGAACTGCTGCACGAATTTGTCGACGCCGGCAAGCCGGTGCTGGGCGTGTGCCGTGGCTGCCAGCTGATCAACGTGGCCTTCGGCGGCACGCTGCACCAGGACGTCGCCACCGACCGCCCCGACGCGCTGGCGCACGTGCACGACCTGTATGACGCGCATCGCCACGCGATCGTGTTTCCCAAGGGCTCGTCCCTGGGCCGCATGTTCCCCAACGTCCAGCAGGCGATGGTCAACTCGATTCACCACCAGGCCGTCAAGGACCTGGGGCGCGATATCCGCATCGAGGCGATGTCCGAGCCGGACGGCATCATCGAGGCGATCCGCTACCAGCGCGCCAACTTCGTCATGGGCTTGCAGTGGCACCCCGAGTTCCACCGTGCGGGCGGTGTCGATCTGCTCGACTGCACGCCGGTGCTCGACGAGTTCTTGCGTGCGGCGCGCGAGACGCGGCTGTAGCACGAAATCGCTTGCTTTCGCCGTGTGACACAGGAATAATGAATGAGAATCATTCTCATCTCATTGTCTTGTTATGGTCCATGGAGCGCTTCGCATGACGATTTCCCCCACACCCACCACGCCATCCGCAGCAGCCGAGCCGCGCAACCAGGACACGCTCCTGGTTGCCTCGCTCCTGCACCTGATGTCGCATTACAGCGCGAAAGGCGACGGCGAGCCGCCGTGCGTCAAGCTGGCGTCCGTGATCGAGCGCCACCTGTGCGCGCTGGCGCGCCTGCCAATGATCGACCCGGTGCTGCGCGCCACCTGCGAGCAGCTGGCCGACCAGTGGGCCAACGTGGTCGACGCCAGGCTGCCGGCACCGGCGCCTGCCAAACAGCCGCTGCTGGCGCGCTTCATGAAGACGGGCTGGGTCGGCAAGGGCGTGCCGGTGGCCGGGTAAGCGGTTGCCCGATCAGGCGCTGCGGTCACCCCGGAAGTGCCCGATCGCCGCATTGACCATCCCTTCGACCGAGCCTTCGCGCTCGGCATGCCGGCGCAGGATCGCCGCGTCACTGCCGCCGCGCGCGGCTGCTGCCAGGTGCTGCAGCGCCTCGACGCTGCCCAGCGCTTCGGCGTGCGGCAGCATCCGTTCGAGCGTGGCCAGGATATCGTCGCGGATCACGATGCTCTCGTAGGTTTTCGGGTGCGTGATGCTGCCATCCAGGCCAAAGCGGCAGGCCTGGAAGCGGTTGTAGTTGTAGACGAGGTAGTCGTCTTCAACAGGGGCCTCGTCCTTGCGCTCAAGCAGATGGCGGCACAGCGCCTGCAGGTAGGCGGCCAGCGCCGCGGCGCGCTCCACGGTCAGCGGCGTGTCGCAGACGCGCAGCTCGATCGTGCCGAATTCGGGCTTGGGTCGCAGGTCCCAGTAAAAATCCTTCATGCTCTTGATGATGTTCGTGCGTTCCATCTTGGCGAAGTACACGTCGGTGAACTCCTGCCAGCTGAGCGTGAAGGGCGCGCGCCCGCTCATCGGAAACGCGAACACGGAATTCAAGCGTGCCGATTCGAACAGGCTGTCGTGGCCCTGCACGAAGGGCGACGACGCCGACAGCGCGATGAAGTGCGGCAGGTAGCGGTTCAGTGCGTGCAGCAGGTACATCGCATCGTCGCCGTTGGCGCAGCCGATGTGCACGTGCTGGCCGAATACCGTGAACTGCTTGGCCAGGTAGCCATACAGCTGCGACAGGTATTCGTAGCGCGGTTTGGCTGAAATGCGCTGGTCGGACCAGTGCTGGAACGGGTGCGTGCCACCGCCGGCGATGCCGATATTGAGCGTGTCGCTTGCCGCGACGAGCGTGTCGCGGATCTCGGTCAGCTCGGCCAGCAAGGGACCATACGCCGTGTGCACGCTCGAATTAATCTCGATCATGCTCTCGGTGATCTCGGGCGTGACGTTGCCAGGGAACGGCTTGCGCTCCAGCAGATGCATCAGATCGGGGCTGGCGGCGGTCAGGTTGAAGTCCGACAGATTGACCAGTTGCAGTTCGAGCTCGACCCCGAAGGTGAGCGGCGTGGACGGGGTAAACGCGTCAAGCGGCATGATGGGACTCCGGTGCTTCGTGCGCCCAGATCAGGGCGCGCTGGATGATGATCGGACCAAACACTTCGAGCAGCATCGCCACCGCGGCCATCGCGTGCAGGTCGTCGACCACTTTCAGGCCGGCATAGCGCGCATGTTCGAGCATCAGGATCACGAACACGGCCAGCGGCGCCAGGCCCAGCCCCGTGAGCGCGCCCTTGCGCCAGGTGACGCCCGACAGGTGCGAGAACGCGGCCACGCCGGCGGTCTTGGCCAGCAGCCGCACCAGCACGACGACCACCGCCATCACGCCGCCGGCTGCCACCAGGCGCCAGTCGAGGGTCGAGGCGGCGTACACGAACAGCAGCACGGTGAGCACTTCGCCGAGCGCGCCGAAATTGCGCTGGGTCTGGGTAAAGGTCACGCGGCGCGAGCGCACGGTCAGGCCGAAGGCCAGCGCCGCCACGACCGGCGACAGGCCGCCGACATCGCACATCGACACCAGCAGAATCACGGCCAGGGCGAATGCGACGGTCGTATCCTGCTGCGCATTGCCGATCGCGCGCAGCAGCGCCGGCACCAGTAAGCCGAACACGGCGCCGGCCACGATCGACGCAGCGAGCATGACCAGGCTTTGCCACAGTGCCTCGCTGACGGCGTCCTGCGTGTGGAACAGCCAGACGCCGATGATGGCATTGAATGCGAACACGGCCAGCACGCAGTTCTGCGCCGACAGGTGCAGCACGCGCTCGGTCATCTGGCCCGAGCTTTTCTGTTCGTTGATGACCCGCACGACGGTGGCAGGCGAGGTGGCCATGGAGAGCGCCGCCATCAGCAGCGCCGTGATCTGGGCCGCGCCGAACGCGATGGCGACAAGGTAGACGAGCACGAACGTCAGGCTGGACTCGACCAGGCCGGCCACGCCGATCCACGGATTGTTGACGAGCCAGCGCAGGTTGATGCGGTTACCCAGTTCGAACAGGACCAGGCCGAAGGCGATATTGGCCAGCAGCGCGACCGGGCCCAGATCGGCAGCGGGCAGCACGCCGATCTGCGAGCTGCCCAGCGCGAAGCCGACCAGGCCGTAGAAGCTGATGCGGGGCAGGCCGGTCCAGCGCTGGCCAAATTCACCGGCCAGCCACGCCAGCGCAATCGCCAGGGGCCAGGCAAGGCTCGTCAATACGGACAACAGGTCAGGCATGCGGTCTCCTTCTTCTTATCGTTGCGCGATTCTAGTGCGCCCGGCAGCCCGCGTCCGTGTCCGTGCTAACACTACTTGCTTAACAAGCGCATGGCCCGTTCCAGGCCCTCCAGCGTGATCGGGAACATCCGGTTGCTCATCACCTGGCGAATCAGCGCGATCGACTGGCGGTACTGCCACAGGTGCTCGGGCTCGGGATTGAGCCAGGCGCACTTCGGAAACGCGGTCATGAAACGCGCCAGCCAGACCGCGCCGGCTTCGTCGTTGTTGTATTCGACCGAGCCACCGGGCGCCATGACTTCGTAGGGACTCATGGTCGCGTCGCCGACGAACAGCACGCGCGTATCGGCCGGATATTTACGCAGCACGTCCCAGGTGGCAAAGCGCTCGCTGTGCCGGCGTGCGTTGTTCTTCCACAGGTAGTCGTAGACGCAGTTGTGGAAGTAGTAGAACTCCATGTTCTTGAATTCGCTGCTGGCGGCCGAGAACAGTTCTTCGGTACGTTCGATATGGTCGTCCATCGAGCCGCCGACGTCGAACAGCATCACGACCTTGATCCGGTTCTTGCGCTCGGGCCGCATGCGGATGTCGAGCCAGCCGGCATTGCTGGCGGTGGCGCGGATCGTGTCGTCCAGCGCCAGTTCGTCCGCTGCGCCCTGGCGCGCGAAGCGGCGCAGACGGCGCAGCGCCACCTTCAGGTTGCGCGTGCCCAGTTCGCGCTCGCCGTCGTAGTCGCGGTAGGTGCGCTGGTCCCATACCTTGACCGCTGTCCGGTTGCGGCTCTCACCGCCGATGCGGATGCCTTCCGGGTTGGTGCCGCCATGGCCGAACGGCGACGTGCCGCCGGTGCCGATCCACTTGCTGCCGCCCGCGTGGCGTTCCTTCTGCTCTTTCAGCAGTTCCTGCAGGCGCTGTTGCAGCTTGTCGTAGCCGAATTTTTCGAGCTGCGCTTTCTGCTCCGGCGTGAGTTCACGCTCGAAGCGCTTGATCAGCCAGTCGAGCGGAATCTCGGCCTTCTCGTCAAACACGGCATCGATGCCGCGGAACCAGGCGCCGAAGACGCGATCGAACTTGTCGAAATGGGCTTCGTCCTTCACCAGCGTCAGGCGCGCGAGGTAGTAGAAGTCGTCGAGCGACGGCGCGATCACGCCGCGTTGCAGCGCGTCGAGCAGCGTCAGGAATTCGCGGATCGAGACCGGGATGCGGGCATCGCGCAGGGCGCGGAAAAAATCGATCAGCATCGCATCGAGGGGGCTGGCGCCACCATCACCGGTTGTTCCGCGCCATGAACATCAGGCGCTCGAACAGGCCGACGTCCTGCTCGTTCTTGAGCAGGGCGCCGTGCAGCGGCGGGATACCCACCTTGCCTTCGGCGCTGGCGCGCAGGGCTTCGGCCGGCACGTCCTCGGCCAGCAGCAGCTTGAGCCAGTCGAGAAATTCCGAGGTCGATGGCTTCTTCTTGATGCCGGGGACGTCGCGCATGGCATAAAAGCTTTGCAGCGCCGCGGCCAGCAAATCCTGACGCAGGTTCGGGAAGTGCACGCCGACGATGTCGGCCATCGTCTCGCGGTCCGGGAACTGGATGTAGTGGAAGAAGCAGCGGCGCAGGAAGGCGTCCGGCAGCTCCTTCTCGTTGTTGGATGTGATGATCACAAGCGGGCGGTGGGTGGCCACGACCATCTCGCGCGTTTCATACACATAGAACTCCATGCGATCGAGTTCGCGCAGCAGGTCGTTGGGAAACTCGATGTCGGCCTTGTCGACTTCGTCGATCAGGAGCACGACGGGTTCGGGCGCCGTGAAGGCTTGCCACAGCACGCCCTTGACGATGTAGTTCTGGATGTCGCGCACGCGCTCGTCGCCCAGTTGCGAGTCGCGCAGGCGCGAGACGGCGTCGTATTCGTACAGGCCCTGCTGGGCCTTGGTGGTCGATTTGACGTGCCACTGCAGCAGCGGCATGTCCAGGCTGGCCGCGACTTCTTCGGCCAGCATGGTCTTGCCGGTGCCCGGCTCGCCCTTGATCAGGAGCGGGCGGCCCAGCGTCAGGGCCGCGTTGACGGCCAGTTTCAGGTCGGCGGTGGCGACGTACTTGTCGCTGCCTTCGAAGCGGGGAGCTGCATGCATGGCGGGTGCTTTGTCGAGTCGGTCGGTGGCAGGAAGTATACGCCATAACCCCGGGCGCGCCGCTGCCGTCCGGTTTGTAGACTGGTGTCAAGTCTTCAGATAGAATCGGCCCGTTGGTAGACCTTTGCTAACTTTTTATGCGGTTGCGGTTTTCGAATTACAACTAACGAGACGCCCATGAAAACAAGTTTGGCACCATTGGTACTGGCAGCATGCGCCTGTACCGCCGGCAGCGCCGTCGCCACGGCTGCAGAAGTCGTCGGCAATCCCAAGGCGGCCGTCGCCAAGGTCGAGATGTGCATCGGCTGCCACGGCATCCAGGGTGGCTACAAGACGGCGTTCCCCGAAGTCTACCGGGTGCCGATGATCGGCGGCCAGTCGGCAAAGTATCTCGAATCCGCCCTCAAGGCCTACCGCAAGGGCGACCGCAAGCATCCGTCGATGGTCAATATCGCCAAGTCGCTGACCGACCAGGACATCGCCGACGTGGCGGCCTATTACTCCCAACAGACGGTGGCCACGCGATGAACCACGCCATGCAACGGATTGTCTTTTCGCTGGTCCTGGGCGCGCTCGGCGCGAGCGCATCGGCCGCCGACATCGCGCGCGGCGCGGCGCTGGCCAAGACGCACAACTGCGCCTCGTGCCACGGGGCCGACTTCAACAAGCCGATCGACCCGAGCTATCCCAAGCTGGCCGGGCAGCACGCCGACTACCTGACGACGGCGCTGCGTGCCTACAAGCGCGGGGCCGGCCCGAACGGGCGCGTGAACCCGATCATGTCGGCGCTGGTGCAACCGCTGTCGAACCGCGACATGGCCGATCTCGGCGCGTACCTGGGCAGTCTGCCGGGGCAGCTGGTGACCAAGAAATAAGCCCGGCGCCAGACGCGCAAGGCGCTTGCTGGTAACATGCCAGCCCCTTGCCGCGTCACCCGCCGGAGCTCTTCGTGTCATCTCTTTCGCCTGCCTACCTCAAAACCAACCTGCTCAGCGGCCTGACGGTCGCCCTGGCCCTCGTGCCCGAGGCGATCGCCTTCGCCCTGGTTGCCCACCTGTCGCCCCTTACCGGCCTGTACGCCGCCGTGCTGGTCGCCTTCATCACGTCCGCGTTCGGCGGGCGGCCCGGGATGATCTCGGCCGCCGCCGGCTCGCTGGCCGTCGTGATGATCGCGCTGGTGGTGCAGCATGGCGCGCAGTACCTGCTGGCGGCCGTGGTGCTCATGGGCGTGCTGCAACTGCTGTTTGCCGCCGCGCGGCTCGGCAAATTCATCCGCATGGTGCCGCATCCGGTGATGCTCGGCTTCGTCAACGGGCTGGCGCTGGTGATCTTTCTCGCCCAGTTCGGGCACTTCAAGGTGGCGGGCCCTGACGGCACGCCAGAATGGATGCCCGCCGCGCAGCTGGTCACGATGGGCGTCATCATCGCCATCACGATGGCGGTGATCTACCTGACGCCGCGCCTCACCAAAGCGGTGCCGTCCACGCTGGTGGGCATCCTGGTGGCCAGCGTCGGTTGCGCGCTGCTGGGCGTCGAGACGCGCACCGTGGGCGACCTCGGTTCCATCGCCGGCGGCTTGCCGAGCTTTGCGCTGCCCGACGTGCCCATGACGTGGGACACGCTGCGCATCGTGTTCCCGTACGCGCTCGTGATGGCGGGCGTGGGCCTGATCGAGTCGCTCCTGACGCTCACCTTGATCGACGAAATCACCGACACGCGCGGCCAGCCGAACCGCGAATCGCTGGCGCTGGGCGCGGCCAACGTCGTCAGCGGCGTGTTTGGCGGCATGGGCGGCTGCGCGCTGATCGGCCAGAGCATGATCAACGTGAACAGCGGCGCGACCGGGCGGCTGTCGGGCATCGCGGCGGCCGTGATCCTGCTGTGCTTCATCCTGTTCGGCTCCAGCTGGATCGAGGCGATTCCGCTGGCGGCGCTGATCGGCGTGATGTTCGTCGTCTGTGAAAAGACCTTCGAATGGGGCACGTTCCGCCTGGCCGGGCGCGTGCCGCGTGCGGATCTGTTCGTGGTCGTGCTGGTGGCGGCGATCACGCTGGTTGTCGATCTGGCAGTGGCGGTGCTCACCGGCGTGATCGTCTCGGCGCTGGTGTTCGCGTGGCAGCATGCGCGCCAGGTGAAGGCGGCGGTCGCGGTCGATGATCAAGGCTGGAAAGTGTACGCGCTCGACGGCACGCTGTTCTTCGCGTCAGTGAGTGCGTTTCAGGGTATCTTCACGCCGAAGGACGATCCGCAGGATGTCGTGATCGACTTTTTGCACGCGCGCGTGGTGGATCATTCGGCGATCCAGGCAATCGACGCGCTGGCCGAGCGTTACCGCCTGCTGGGCAAGCGCCTGCACCTGCGCCACCTGAGCCCCGACTGCCGCGAGCTGCTGGAAAAGGCGCAGGACATGATCGAGGTGAACCTGGTGGAAGACCCGCGTTACCGGGTCGCGGACGACAAGCTGGCGTAAATCACGCGCAAGTCACGTCGCATTCAGGCAAACGCGCGGCGCCGCACGCACTCGATATACGCCTCGGTATCGGGCGGCACGCCGCCCCGCTGCGAGGCCCAGATCATCTCGCCCAGACACTCCATGATTTCGTGGTGGGCATCGTGCTCGCCACGTTTGGCCACCAGCATGTCATGCGCGGCGCGGATGCCGCGCGGCTGGTCGATCGAGATCTGCTCGGCGATCGACAGGTGCATCGACAGGTGCAAGAACGGATTGGGCTTGCCGCCTTCGACCGAATAGTCGCGCGCGATTGCCGCCTCGATGTCCTCGAACTGGTCGTGGTATTCGGGATGCTGCACGATCCAGTCGGCCGCGATGGCGTCCATCGGCGTCAGGATCTCGCCATTGCGTTGCTTGCGATAGGCGTCGCAGAAAAAGCGGCGCACGTCGTGCGAGGACGGAGTGAACATGGCAGGAGGGGGCGAAAAAAGGGGAGAGCGGGCATTGTAGCGCAGCCGCCGGTCCGGCGCGGGGCCGGCTCTCAGGGCGTGGACGTGGGCGCCGGGCGGCAGACAGCCTCTTTCTCCCGCGCCAGTTTCTCGCGTTCGGTATCGCCCGCAAAGAGGTATCCCTCGGCGATCGCAAAGTGCATCTGGCAAATGCGCTGTACCGAGGGGTCGGGCGCGGCAACGGTCAGCTGCATGAGTTTGTCTTCATCGATCTTGCCAAGATAGAAATCGGCGAGTGGCCCTGGCCATTCATCGGTGTCGTGACTGAACGTGGCTTCCAGTTCGCGCCGCGCCAGCGCCGTGTCACCGTTGTGCATGCGCGCCGTGTACAGCAGCAGTGCGCCGCTGCGATCGGCCGGCAGGCGGTCCAGCGCCTGCCTGATTCGCACGGCTGCTTCGGCGTAGCGCCGTTCCTTGACCAGACGCGCGCCGACCATCAGATTGGCGCGGGGATGTCCGCCGGCCGCTGCCTTGTCGACCCAGGCATGCGCCTGTACCTTGTCCAGGGGGACGCCGTTTCCGCGGCCATGCATCGATGCCACCATCATCTGGGCGTCACCGTTGCCGGCGTCGGCTTCCTGTTGCAACCAGGGCTCGATGCGGCGCCATTGGCCAAGCGCATCGCCACCGACGTAGCTGATATACAGCTTCTTCTGGCTCATGGCGAACAATACACGGTGCGAGCGCAGGAAATCGGCGCCCAGGATCACGTCGGCATCGAAATCGTCCGCGGCGATCACACCGACGTCGGCGTTTTCAATGGTCTCGCGGCCGATCTGCAGCGTGCCCAGCGTCGCGTTCCAGCGCGCGATGCGCTTCAAACCCACCCCGCCTGTCGCAACTGCCTGTTCGACACCGGGCGCATCCATCTTCAGGCCCGCCTTTTCGGCCGCCCGGTACGTGATGACTGTGGTTGAGGCGCCACTATCGATGATCGCCGTTGCTTCTTTCCCATTCAGCAGTACCTTGAACTGGGGATTGTCGCGCCCGGCCGACCGCCATTTGAAGGGGATCTGTACCGCGTCATGGTCCCAGTACGACAGCACCGCATTGTCGCAGTTGGTCGGTTTGAAAAACTTGATTTCCTTGGTCGCCAGAGAGATCTCGAGGTCGGACTGGAGCAGGAACGGGGCGCCCAGGATGGCGTCGAACGATGGCGCGGTGCCGAAGTCGCTCAGCACGTTCACGCGGCTATTCGTGATCGACGCCGGTCCGGCCTTGAATTCCTTGATGCGCGTCGTGTAAATGCGCGAAACGCCGCCGATACCGCTTGCGAGTGCATCGGTTGAGCGCAGTGCCAGGCCGCGGCGCTCGGTCGCGGTGCGCGTCAGGATGCTGCCGGCCGCGCCGGTGTCGATCAGCATGTCGGCCGGAGACCCGTCGATCCGGCCTTCGAGCGTGAGGCTCAGGCTCGGGCCGGTGTACCGTATGGGGAGGGTGGTCAACAGGCTCAGCTGGCAGCGCGCCGGCGTGTTCTGCCAGGCATGGGCAGCAGGCGCCGCTGTCAGCGCGGCGAGTAGCAATAGCAGCAAACGCAGGTGACGGATAAGTGGGCTCATGCCACCATTGTACCGGCGAATATTGCTATCAAAGCAATGCTTTAAGCATGAAATCGAGAAGCGGCCTGCGCCGCTTCCGATCGCTACAGCCTACTTGTTCGGCGCCAGCACCAGTGCATCGGGCGCCGCCGGATTGCCCGGCCCGGCCGCCCCGAGCAGCTCCTGCCCTGCCTTGGCGCCAGGCTGCGCGCGGCCATGCGGCTGACGCAGATAGCGCGCGCTGTGGCGCCGCTCGCCGTGCTGGCCCTTGGCCGGCCAGCTCAGAAAGCGCGACAGTTCCTGTAGCGCGCGCTGGTAGACGTCGCGCTTGAACTCGATCACGACATCGAGCGGCACCCAGTAGTCGTGCCAGCGCCACGCGTCGAATTCGGGGTGGTCGGTCAGGCGCAGATTGACTTCGTTGTCGCGCGCGACCATGCGCAGCAGGAACCAGATCTGCTTCTGGCCACGGTAATGCCCGCGAATTTCACGCTTGATGAAGTGATCGGGCACTTCATAGCGCAGCCAGTCGCGGGTGCGACCCACGATCTTGACGTGCTCCTGACGCAAACCGATTTCTTCCTCGAGCTCGCGGTACATTGCCTGCTCGGGTGTTTCGCCGTACTTGATTCCCCCTTGAGGAAATTGCCATGAGTGCTCTCGCACCCGCTTGCCCCACCAGACCTCGTTGTTAGCGTTCAGCAGGATGATGCCGACGTTGGGCCGAAACCCTTCACGGTCGAGCATAAGTGCACCTCGATACTTTCTGCCGGCGGACGTTCCCTTATGTTTTTACTTACGTATTTTTACGCCCATGGGGTTTCCGCACCGCTTGCGCGGTCGATGATGCTGGTTCCGGACCCTGTTTGTAGAAAGATTGGACGCATCAGCCGGCTAATCCTTTAAAATTAGGTCGATTATAACCCTCTCTTTTTAAAAAGAATTCACAGATATGCGTGCCTCACGATTTTTTATTTCTACTCTGAAAGAAGCGCCTTCCGATGCCGAGATCGTCAGCCACAAGCTGATGATGCGCGCCGGGATGATCAAGCGCCTGGGTTCCGGCATCTATACGTATATGCCGGTCGGGCTGCGCGTCATCCGCAAGGTCGAAGCGATCGTCCGTGAAGAAATGAATCGCGCTGGTGGTATCGAACTGTTGATGCCGCTCGTGCAGCCGGCCGAACTGTGGCAAGAAACAGGCCGCTGGGACAAGATGGGCGATGAGCTCATGCGCGTGAAAGACCGCCATGGCCGCGACTTCGCGATCCAGCCGACGTCCGAAGAAGTCATCACCGACGTCGTGCGCAGCGAGATCAAGTCGTATCGCCAGCTGCCGGTGAACTTCTATCACATCCAGACCAAGTTCCGCGACGAGCGCCGTCCGCGCTTCGGCCTGATGCGCGGCCGCGAATTCACGATGAAGGATGCGTATTCTTTCGACCGCGATGTCGCCGGCATGCAGACGTCGTACCAGACCATGTTCGACGCCTACACCCGCATCTTCACGCGCTTCGGCCTGAAGTTCCGCGCGGTGGCGGCCGACAACGGCGCCATCGGCGGCACGGGCTCGCACGAATTCCACGTCATCGCCAGCACTGGCGAAGATGCGCTGGTCTACTGCCCGACGTCCGATTTCGCGGCCAATATGGAAGCGGCCGAAGCCGTGGCCAGCGGCGAGCGCGGCGCTGCCACGCAGACGCTGACCAAGACCCCGACCCCGGGCACGACCAAGTGCGAGACCGTCGCTGCGCTCCTGGGCGTGAACCTGGCGCAGACCGTCAAGACCATCGCTTTGACTACCGAAAACGACGGCAAGAAGAGCTACTGGGTGCTGCTGCTGCGCGGCGACCATGAACTCAACGAGATCAAGGTCGGCAAGGTCGAGGGCCTGGCCGGCCACCGCTTCTCGACCGAAGCCGAAATCCTCGAGGTGTTCGGCACCGTGCCGGGCTACCTTGGCCCGGTCGGCACAAAGCTCCCAGTCACCGTCGTGGCCGACCGCACGGTCGCCAACATGGCCGATTTCGTCTGCGGCGCGAACGAAGAAGACTTCCACCACATCGGCGTGAACTGGGGCCGCGATTTGCCCGAGCCAATCGTGGCCGACCTGCGCAATGTCGTCGAAGGCGACCCGTCGCCAGATGGCAAGGGCGTGCTGGCGATCGAGCGCGGCATCGAAGTGGGCCACGTGTTCCAGCTAGGCACCGCGTATTCGCAGGCGATGGGCGCGACCTTCCTGGACGACGGCGGCCGGCCTGCGCCGCTGCAGATGGGCTGCTACGGCATCGGCGTGACCCGCATCCTGGGCGCGGCGATCGAGCAGAACTTCGATGACAAGGGCATCGTCTGGCCGGACGCGCTGGCGCCGTTCGAAGTGGTGCTGTGCCCGATGGGGATGGACCGCAGCGAGATGGTCAAGGACGCCACCGAGCAGCTGTATGCGTCGCTGGCGGCAAGCGGCATCGACGTCATCGTCGACGACCGCGGCCTGCGTCCGGGCGCGATGTTCGCCGACTGGGAACTGATCGGCGTGCCGCATCGCGTCGTGATCGGCGAGCGTGGCCTCAAAGAAGGCAACCTCGAATACCAGGGCCGCCGCGATGCAGAAGCGAGCGGCGTGGCTGTCGGCGATATGGTCGGCTTCATCAAGGCCAAGCTGGGCAAGTGATGGCGTTGCGCCTGGCCTCCCGGATCGGAGGCGTGCTGCTGGCGCTGGCCTTCGGTCTGGCGGCGCCGGCGCATGCCGGCAACCAGAAAGAAGAAGCGCTGTCGGATTCGGTGCGCCTGGCGCTGGCCAACGCCATCGCCGACGCGCGTCCGCCGCGCCCGACCTTCCGCACCGAGGCGGGGCGGGCGCGCTACCAGGCGTGGTTCGACCAGATGTCGCCGCGCCTGGCCAAGCGCCTGCCCGACGTCCAGACCCGCACCGAGTTTCTCGAGACCGCGTGGTATGAAGCGACGCGCGCGGGGCTCGATCCGGGACTGGTGCTGGGCCTGATCCAGGTGGAGTCGGCCTATCGCAAGTATGCGATCTCGATTGCCGGCGCGCGCGGCTACATGCAGGTCATGCCGTTCTGGACCAAGGCAATCGGCGACGGCGACCGCCGCCGCCTGTTCCACATGCAGACCAATCTGCGCTATGGCTGCGCGATCCTGCGCATGTATATCGACATGGAGCGGGGCGACCTGTACCTGGCGCTGGGCCGCTACAACGGCAGCCGGGGCAAGCCCAAATACCCGAATGCGGTGCTGGCCGCGTGGAAGAACTGGGAATTCAAGCCCGGGGTGTGAAGCATCCTGCCTTGTACAAAACCCTAACATAGCAATCCACCACGCCGTCATCGACGCAGTGTAGACTTCCCGCTTTCCCCAGTGAGGACTGCATGCGACCCATTCTTTTCACCGCTGGCGCACTGCTGGCGGCGCTCACCGGCTGCGCGGCCACGCCACCTGCCTCGACTACGACCGCGACTGCGACCGCGACCCCGGCCCTGACGGCCAACCCGGTCGACCAGCGCGCAAAGAACATCATCTTCTTCCTGGGCGACGGCATGGGCGTCAACACGCTGACTGCCGCGCGCATCTTTGCCGCCGGCGAAGAGGGCGAGCTGGCGATTGACCGCCTGCCCGAATCGGCGTTCGTGAAAACCTTCTCCAACGATGCGCAGGTCACCGACAGCGCCGCTTCGATGGCCGCCTACATGACGGGTGTGAAGCAGAACAACGGCGTGATCTCGATGTCGGCCGGCACGCGCTCGATCGCCCCTGCCAGGGACGCCAACGGCAATAGCCTGGTGAGCCGCTGCGAGAATGGCGAAGCGGCCGTCACGCTGCTCGAACTGGCCCGCAAGCGCGGCATGGCCGTGGGCGTGGTCACCAATACCAGCGTGACCGATGCCACCCCGGCCGCGACCTATGCCCATGCCTGCCACCGCAGGCTGGAAACCGACATCGCCGCCAGCCTGGTGCCCGGCGGCGCCGGCTACAACGGGGCGCTGGGCGCCAATGGCCTGGACGTCCTGTTCGGCGGCGGCGCGCAGCAATTCACGCCGTTCGCGCGTGGCGGCAAGCGCGCCGACAACCGCGACCTGCAGGCCGAGTTCAAGGCCAAGGGCTTCCGGGTCGTGGGCGACACCGCCGGGTTCAATGCCTTGACGCCGGGCGCGCCGGTCGTGGGCCTGTTCGCCGCCAACCACATGGACTTCGACGCGATCCGCGACGCCGCGCGCCAACCGGCGCTGCCGGCCATGACGACCAAGGCGATCGACCTGCTGGCGCCGCACCGTGGTGGTTTCTTCCTGATGGTCGAGGGCGGCCTGATCGACCATGCGCTGCATGCGACGCTTGGCAAGCGCGCGCTGCAGGAGACGGTGACGTACAACGCCGCGTTGCAGGCCGCGCTCGAGCGGATGGAAGCGCTCGACCCGGGCCTGAAAAACACGCTGATCGTCGCCACCGCCGACCATGACCACACACTGCTGCTGAACGGCTATGCAGCGCGCACCGGCAAGACCACACCTGCCAACCCGGGTGTACTGGGCCTGGTGCGCACGGCCGACGGCAAGCCGACGCTCGACAGCCAGGGCATGCCGTACACGATCATCGGCTTCGGCACGGGCGAGAATCGCCACCAGGGCGGGCGCACCACGCCGCTGACCGACGCCGTCGTGACGGCCGACGACTACCACCAGCAAGCGGTCGTGCGCACGCGCGCGGGCGCCGAGACGCATGGCGGCAGCGACGTCTACCTGGGCGCGGCCGGCGCGAACGCGGAGCTGTTTCGCGGGACCATCGACAACACGCGCGTCTTCAATCTGATCAAGACCGCAGCCGGTCTGTAAGCACGAGAAATCCACCATGACTTCACGACGCATTCTCCCGCTGCTGCTGGCCGCCGCCTTTGGCGCAGCGCTGCCGGCAACGGCTTCGGCCCAGCAAAAAGCGAAGAACATCATCTTCTTCCTTGGCGACGGCATGGGCCCGTCCGTCACCACCGCCGCCCGCATCTACCGCGGCGGCGAAGACAGCCTGCTGCACTTCGAGCGCCTGATGGAGCGCACCGCGCGCATCAAGACCTATTCGCTCGATTACCAGACCACCGACAGCGCGCCGTCGATGGGCTCGTACATGACCGGCATGAAGCTCAATAACGACGTCATCTCGCAGGCCGGCGCACGCACGATCAACCCGACCAAAGACGGCGTCGACCAGTGCGGCCCGAACAACGGCACGCCTGCCGTGACGATCCTGGAGCTGGCCAAGGCCCGGGGCCGCGCCACGGGCGCCATCACCACCACTGAACTGACGCACGCCACGCCGGCATCGACCTTCGCGCACACCTGCAGCCGCGATGCGGCCTACACGATCGCGCAGCAGCTTGTGCCGGGTGGCGTCGGCTATAACGCGGCGCTGGGCGATGGCGTCGATGTGCTGATGGGCGGCGGGCGCAATCATTTCACGCCACGCGACGCGGCGCTCAATCCGAAGGGCAGGCCCGACGGACGCGACCTGATGGCCGAATTTGCCGGCGCCGGCTATTACGTGGCGGGCACCCGCGCCGGCATGATGTCGGCCAAGGCGGGGCGCAAGTTCGTTGGCATCTACAGTGCTAGCAGCCACCTCGATTATGCGTACCAGCGCCGTCCCGAGCAGCCGACGCTGGCCGAGATGACGGGCAAGGCGATCGACCTGCTGTCGACCAATCCGAACGGCTTCTTCCTGATGGTCGAAGGCGGCAAGATCGACCACGCGCTGCACGACACGCGCGCCAAGCACGCGCTGGAAGAGACGGTGGCGTTCGACGACGCCTTGCAACTGGCAATCGAGCGCATGCGCGCGATCGATCCGGGCCTGCAGAACACGCTGATCGTGCTCACCGCCGACCATGACCACACGATGCAGATCAACGGCTACCCGAAGCGCGGCAACCCGATCCTGGATATCGTGCGCGACTACGCGACGGGCGAGCCGAAGAAGGATGCAGACGGCAAGACGTTCACCACGCTGGTGTTTGGCAACGGCCCGAATCGCCCGGACGTGCGCGCCGATGTCGATGGCGTGATCGCGCAGGGCGACGATTACCACCAGGAGACGGGCGTGCACAAGTCGTCCGAAACCCATGGCGGCGGCGACGTGAAACTGTATGCGACTGGCGCCGGCTCGGCGTCATTCAAAGGCACGATGGAGAATACCCGCGTGTTCGAACTGATGAAGGCTGCCGGCGGCTTGTAAGTTCAGATTCAGGTTATTTACACCTGAATAACAAAAAGCCCCGGGTTTGAATCCGGGGCTTTTTTAATCAGCGAGACGCCGAGTGAATATAACCTGAACTTATTTCAGATGATCCGAAATCAGTTTGGTCATTTCAAACATCGACACTTGCTCTTTGCCGCCGAAGACTGCTTTGAGCTTGTCGTCGCCATTGATCATGCGACGGTTTGCCGGATCTTGCAGGTCTTTCGACTTGATGTAATCCCAGACCTTTTTGGTCACTTCGGTGCGTGGCAGCGGCTTGTCGCCAACGACTGCAGCGAGCGTGGCCGACGGGGTCATGGCTTTCATGAACGCGGCGTTTGGCTTGCGTGCAACTGCTGGCTTGTCGGCCGATTTGTCAGCCGTTTTAGCGGCTGCTTTTGCTGGTGCTGCTGCCTTTTTTGCTGCGGGCTTGGCCGCTGCAGCAGGCTTGGCAGCTGCTTTTTTTGCTGGTGCTGCAGTGGTTTTTTTGGCTGTTGCCATCTTCGAGCCTCCTAAAACGAACACATGGAAAAATGCGTAATTTATCGCACGCCTATATTGGTAGCGTTTTACTGTTCGTGCAAGTCTTTTTCCAAACTTTTTCACTCTGATAAGCGGCTAAATGGGTGCTATCGCACACAACAACGCACGGGAACGATAAAACGCCGACAAGGGGCGTAAAAAAACCGCGCAAAGCGATACTTTGCGCGGTTCTGCGGGCGGAAAACGATGGATTAGCGCATGCCGGGCATCATGCCCTTCATCCCGCGCATCATCTTCATCAGGCCGCCGCCTTTGAGCTTTTTCATCATCGTCTGCATCTGGTCATACTGATTGAGCATGCGATTGACTTCCTGCACCTGCACGCCGGCGCCGGCCGCAATGCGGCGCTTGCGGTTGGCCTTGATCAGTTCGGGTTTCGCGCGCTCGAGCGGAGTCATCGAATCGATGATGCCGACCATGCGCTGCACCGACTTCTCGGCCTGGCCCATGTTGGCGCCTGCCGCGGCTTGCTGGAACTGGGCCGGCAGCTTGTCCATCAGGCCGGCCATGCCGCCCATCTTTTTCATTTGCGTCAGCTGCGATTTGAAGTCGTTCATGTCGAAGCGGCCGCCGACCTTGATCTTGTTGGCCAGTTCGGCCGCCGCTTCGGCATCGACGCCCTTGCGCGCTTCTTCGACCAGCGCCAGGATGTCGCCCATGCCCAGCACGCGGTTGGCCATGCGGGCCGGATCGAAGGCTTCGAGGCCATCGAGTTTTTCGGAGACACCGGCAAACTTGATCGGTTTGCCCGTCACGTGCCGCACCGACAGCGCCGCACCGCCGCGCGAGTCGCCATCGAGCTTGGTCAGCACGATGCCGGTCAGGGGCAGGGCGTCGTTGAACGCCTTGGCGGTGTTGATCGCATCCTGGCCCAGCATGGCGTCGACGACGAACAGCGTTTCGATCGGGTTGACTGCGGCGTGCACCGCCGCGATCTCTTGCATCATCGCTTCGTCGATACCGAGGCGACCCGCGGTATCGATGATCAGGACGTCGTGGTAATGCTTCTTGGCCCAGTCCAGCGCGGCCAGCGCGATGTCGACCGGCTTGTCGTTGGCGGTCGACGGGAAGAAGTCGGCGCCGACCTGCTTGGTCACCGATTCTAGCTGCGCGATCGCGGCCGGGCGATACACGTCGGCCGAGACGGTCAAGACCTTCTTCTTTTTCTGTTCCTTGAGGTACTTGGCCAGCTTGCCGGTGGTGGTGGTTTTACCGACACCCTGCAGACCGGCCATCAGGATGATCGCCGGCGGTTGCTGGGCGAACGAGAGCTGGCTGGCCTCGGGGCCAAGGTCGGCGCCCATCAGGGCCGCCAGTTCCTTTTGCACCACGCCGACGAGCGCCTGGCCCGGGCTGAGCGAGCCGACGACTTCTTCGCCGAGGGCTTTTTCCTTGACCTTGGCGATGAATTCACGCACTGCCGGCAGCGCCACGTCGGCCTCGAGCAGGGCCATGCGCACTTCGCGCAGCATCTCTGCAGTGTTCGCCTCGGTGAGGCGTGCCTCGCCGCGCATGGTCTTGACGACCTTGGCAAGGCGTTGGGTGAGGTTATCTAGCATGTTCAACCTAATTAGTAAGGGCACATCGGACGCGCGGTCCCGAGCGAAATGCCGGTGGGCGAGCGCCGCCAAAGCGGCATTTTACCTTGCGCAGGTGCCGGTGGTTCTTCCGGCGGGTGGCAGGCGCACATTTTTTCAGCAAACCGTGGCGTTTTGCGCGGGAGGAAAGCGTGGGCGGCGTCGCTCGCGTGCCGGATGATCTGACTGCTAACTATCACCGCGTGGGCGGGGAACCCGCCCACCCTACGTAGGGTGGAAGGCTCTGCCTTCCACGCGGTGATCGTTACCGGCGCCGCTCGCGTGCCGGATGATATGGTGGCAAACCATTACTGCGTGGATGGAAAAACCGCCCACCCCACGGCGACATCATGCAATGGTGTAGACTCCCGCTATGCAGAATTTCCTCTTCCTTGCCGCGGCTTTCCTGTACGCGGTATGCGCCCTGCTGCCATCGCGCCGCGCGCCTGCCATCTCGGCCGTGACGGCCGGCGCGTGGGCGCTGCACGGCGTCTCGCTCGGCATGGACGTGATGGTGCCGGGCCGGCTGCGCGTCGGTTTCGCCATCATGCTCTCGTCCGCGCTGTGGGTGTCCGTGGCCGCCTACTGGCTCGAGAACCGCAATTTCGCCCTCGACGGGATGCGCCGCCTGGTGATGCCGTTCGCCGCCGTGGCCGCGCTGCTGCCGCTGCTGTTCCCCGGCACCCTGACACCGCTGGCCGGCAAGTCGCCGGCCTTTGGCTGGCATATCGCGGTCGCGGTACTGGCCTACAGCACCCTGACCATTGCCGCCTTCCACGCCGTGCTGATGGCGTTACAAGAAGCGCGGCTGCATACCCGCACCGCCGGTGGTGGCCGCTTTGGCGCCGCGCTCGACCAGCTGCCGGCGCTGCTCACCATGGAAAAACTCCTGTTCCGTGTGATCTGGATCGGCTTCGTCCTGCTCAGCCTGACGGTGCTGTCGGGCTTCGTGTTCTCCGAACAGGTGTTCGGCAGGCCGCTGCTGCTCGACCACAAGAGCGTGTTCGCACTGCTGTCGTGGGCGCTGTTTGCGGCGCTGCTGGCGGGGCGCCGCTGGCAAGGCTGGCGCGGCAAGACCGCGCTGCGCTTCACGCTGGCCGGGTTTGCCACGCTGGCGCTGGCCTATGTCGGCAGCCGTTTCGTGCTTGAAGTTATCCTGCACCGGGGAACCATCTGATGCGACTATTATTCTGGATTGCCTTCATCGCCCTCGTCGTCTTCGCGGTGCGCAACAAGCTGCGCGCCATGAGCAAACGTGCGGCCGTACCGCCGCAGGCGCGCCCCGGCGCGGCCAAGGCGCCGGTGCAGATCGAAGCGATGGCCCAATGTTCCCACTGTGGCATGTACTTCCCGGCGTCCGAATCGGTGCGCGCCGACGGCCACGACTACTGTTCGCCAGGCCACGTGCGCCTGCCGCCGCCGTAGGCGCAGGCCGGCCTTGACGCAACGCCGCATCCTGTCGCCCGAAGCGCGCGTCGCCCTGTGGCGCTCGCTGCAGACCTTCACGCTCACGCGCATCGTCATCGCGCTGGTGCTGCTGCTGTATTTCGGTGTCGATTTCGAGAACGGCGTGCTGCGCATCACGCAGCAGGTTGCCCAGATCTGCCTGGGCTACGCCATCATGGCGCTGGTGTTTTCGCTCGCCGCGCGCCGACAGCGCCGCTTCCTGGTGCAGCTCGGCGTGCAGGTCGCGCTCGACCTCCTGGTCATTTCGCTGCTGTACCTGGCCGCCGGCGGCTTGCGCAGCGGCCTTGGCATCCTGTATCTGTTTCCACTGGCCGGCGCTGCGATCCTCGCGCCCTTGCTGCTGGCATTGTTCGCGGCGGCGGTGGCCACGCTGTTCCTGCTCGGCCTGAGCGTATGGCAACTGGTCGAAGGGTTCGATCCGCCGCTGATGCAGGCGGGCCTGTTTGGCGCAGCCTTTTTCGCCGCCGTGCTGGTGGCCAACCGCATGGCCGCGCGCCTGCTGGGACAGGAAGAACTGGCAGCCCAGCGCGGCGCCGACCTGCGCATCCAGCAGGCGATCAATGAAATCGTGATCGCCGACGTGGGCGACGGCATCCTGGTGGTGGGCGCCGACGGCGCAGTGTTTACAGGTAACCCGGCGGCGCGCCGCATGCTTGGGCTGCAGGCCGACACGTCGGGCTTCCTGCTGAACGCGGCGCCGGCGTTCGAGCCGCTGGCCGAAGCGTTCAATGCCTGGCTCGCCGCGCCCGAGAACGACACCGCCTTCGTCACCGTCAAGCCCTACCGCGAAGGCGATGGCGCTGGCGACGTGCGCGGCCGGCGCGACCAGCCGGTGCACGTCAAGCTGCGCTTTGCCCGCGTCGCCGCGCCGGCCGATGCAGTGGGTGAGGGCGGTAGCCGCAGCGTGATCTTCATGCAGGACGTGAGCGCCATCGAAAACCAGGCGCAGCAACTCAAGCTGGCGTCGATGGGACGCCTGACCGCCAGCATCGCGCACGAGGTCCGCAACCCCTTGTCGGCCATCGGTCACGCGACGGCGCTGCTGGCCGAAGACCTGCACAGCCCGGCCGAAGTGCGGCTGCTGAAAATCGTCGGCGATAACGTCGCGCGCGTGAACCGCATGGTCGAGGACATCCTGCAGCTCTCGCGCAAGGCCCAGCCCAACGGCGAGCCGGTGCCGCTGGGCGCGTTTCTCGAACAGCTCAAGGCCGAGTTCTGCGAAATCCACGGCCTGGCCGGTGATATAGTCTATATCGGCGATCCGGGCGGCAGCGCGGTGCGCTTCGATCCGCTGCACCTGCACGAAGTCCTGCTTAACCTGCTGAACAACGCGGTGCGCTATGCCAGCCGCCAGCCGGCCAGCATCCGCATCTTTCCTGCGCGCGACGCGGCCGGACGGCGCGAGCTGCACGTGCAGGACGACGGCCCCGGCATCACGCCCGAAGTGCGCGACCACCTGTTCGAGCCGTTCTATACCACCTCGAGCAAGGGCACCGGCCTTGGACTCTACCTGGCGCGCGAACTGTGCCTCAACAACGATGCGAAACTCGATTATGAATACCGGTTCGACCCGTCCGCGCTGGGCCCGCGCAAGGCCAGTGGCCGCTTTGTCATCACCTTTGCCCTTGCCTGACGTGGCCGGGGAGCCGTCATGAGCGCGCCACGCGTCCTGGTGCTCGACGACGAGGCCGACCTGCGCGAGCTGCTCGAGATCACGCTGCTCAAGATGGGCCTGGACGTCGACAGCGCCGCCACACTGCGCGAGGCGCGCGCGCTGTTCGACGAGCGCGATTACGCGCTGGTGCTGACCGACATGCGCCTGCCGGACGGCCTGGGCCTCGAACTGGTGCGCGAAATCGGTGCCTCCGGCAAGGGCACGCCGGTGGCCGTGATCACCGCCTACGGCAGCGCCGAAAACGCGGTGGTGGCGCTGAAGGCCGGCGCGTTCGACTACATCGCCAAGCCGGTGGCGCTGGACGCGCTGCGCGTGATGGTGCGCGCGGCGCTCAAGCAATCCGAAAGCGCGGCGGCGGGTGACGACACTGCGCCCGACTCGCGCATGATCGGCAGCTCGCCCGCGATGGCGGCATTGCGGGCCCAGATCGCCCGCCTGGCGCGCTCGATGGCGCCGATCTCGATCACGGGCGAATCCGGCAGCGGCAAGGAGCTGGCCGCGCGCGAAATCCACGCCCAGAGCTCGCGCGCCGCGAAACCGTTCATTGCCGTGAACTGCGGCGCGATTCCCGAAACGCTGATGGAGGCCGAATTTTTCGGCTACCGCAAGGGGGCGTTCACGGGCGCGTCCGACGAGCGCGACGGCTTCTTCCAGGCGGCCAACGGCGGCACGCTGATGCTCGACGAGGTGGCCGACCTGCCGCTGGCGATGCAAGTGAAACTGCTGCGCGCGATCCAGGAGCGGCGCGTGCGCAAGATCGGCGCGACGGTCGAGGAGCCGGTGGACGTGCGCATCATCAGCGCGACGCACCAGGACCTGGCGCGCTGCGTCGAGACGGGCAAGTTCAGGCAAGACCTGTTCTACCGGCTGAACGTGATCGAGCTGGGGTTGCCGCCGCTGCGCGAGCGGCTGGACGATCTGGCGCCGCTGGTGAACGGCATCCTGCAGCGCCTGGCCGGGGCAGGGCAGGCCACGCTTGGGGCCGGGGTGCTGGACGCGCTGCGGGCATATTCGTTCCCCGGCAATGTGCGCGAGCTGGAAAACGTGCTGGAGCGGGCGCTGGCGTTTGCCAACGATGGCGTGATCGAGGTGGGCGACCTGTCGCTCAAGGCGGCGCGGCCGATCGAACCGGCCCGGGCGGAACTGGCCCCGCCGGCGGTTGCACCGCCCGTTGCCGCGGCGCCAGTCGCGCCGGCCGCGCCGGTCGCGCCAACGGTATCGGCGCCGCCGGGCGTCGGTCCCGCCGAATTGCCCGGCAACCTGCCCGAATACCTGGAGCAGGTCGAGCGCGACATCATCGGCCGCGCCCTGCAGCAAACCCAGTTCAACCGGACCCAGGCCGCCAGCCTGCTCGGCATCAGTGTCCGGCAGTTGCGCTACCAGATGCAGAAGCTGGATATCAGCGCGCCGGACGATTGACGGCTGCTCTGCAGCCGGGCGGCGGTCCCGCACGCCCGGTCATTTCCCCACAGTTTTTTAAGGTTAGTAGTCGCTTACCGCGTACTCCCCGTCCTTATGGCGACTCTCGAAAGTCAAGGCTCGCACGCGATAAAACTGAAAATTTTGGACATTTATTTGCTTGCCTGTACCGCAAACGAGGTACTACAATTAGTCTGATATCAACGCCCGGCACTAGATATAGTGGTAGTGACTGAAAAGGCACCAGGATTGCAGGCTGCGGCAAGTTGTTCATGCGTTGTCCACAAGTTGCACACAAACTTATCCATCGATCGGTTAATTAAGCACTTGTCGACACGCATTATTTACTGATTCTTACCCTGCTTCTCTGGTTTGCCACCACAGGCCACCGGCTGGCAGGGCATCGTTTTTTAATTTGTTGACGGACCGGGTTTGCGCACTACGGCAAGACGGTTGCCACGTAAACAACGGCGGTCCGACCGCTCCTGGAGGCGCAATGCAAACAGCACAGAATAGTTCGATCAACCAACATGTAACCCCAGGATCGGCGCCCGCCGGGGCCACCCCGGCCGACATCGTCGCCCGTGGCGACTACCGCGTCATCCGCCGCAACGGTTCGGTGGTGGCGTTCGAGCCGCACAAGATCTCGGTCGCGATGACCAAGGCTTTCCTGGCAATCGCCGGTGGCCAGGGCGCCGTCTCGGCGCGCATCCGCGAGCTGGTCGAGCAGATGACCAACAACGTCGTCACCGCGCTGGTGCGTCGCCAGCCGAACGGCGGCACGTTCCACATCGAGGACGTGCAGGACCAGGTCGAGCTGTCGCTGATGCGTTCGGGCGAACACGATGTCGCGCGTGAATACGTGCTCTACCGCGCCAAGCGCATGGAAGAGCGCCGCGCCGCGAAAGAAGCCGCTGGTGGCGGTGGCGCCGTCGTCGCACCGCAGATCCACATCGTCGATGGCGGCGAGCGCCGCCTGCTCGACATCAACACCGTCATCAACCTGATCGGCGCCGCCTGCGCCGGCCTCGAAAAGCACGTCGACGCCGACGCGATCCTGGCCGAGACCATGAAGAACCTGTACGACGGCGTGCCAGTCGAAGAGCTGCACAAATCGGCCATCCTGGCTGCGCGCGCGCTGATGGAAAAAGACCCGGCCTACAGCCAGGTCACCGCCCGCATCCTGCTGCACACGATCCGCAAGGAAGTCTTCGGCCGCGAAGTGGCGCAAGCCGGCGCCGCCGCCGAATACCTGACCTACTTCCCGCAATACATCGCCAAGGGCATCGCCAACGAGCTGCTCGACGAAGAACTGGGCAAGTACGACCTCGAGCGCCTGGCCAAGGCCATCGTCGCCGACCGCGACCTGCAGTTCGGCTACATCGGCCTGCAAACCCTGTACGACCGCTACTTCCTGCACGTGCGCGATGTGCGCATCGAAATGCCGCAGGCGTTCTACATGCGCGTGGCAATGGGCCTGGCCCTGCGTGAAGACGACCGCGAAGCGCGCGCCATCGAGTTCTACAGCCTGCTGTCGTCGTTCGACTTCATGAGCTCGACCCCGACCCTGTTCAACTCGGGCACCCGCCGTTCGCAGCTGTCGTCGTGCTACCTGACCACCGTCGGTGACGATCTGGAAGACATCTACGACGCCATCAAGGAAAACGCGCTGCTGTCGAAGTTTGCCGGCGGTCTGGGCAACGACTGGACGCCAGTGCGCGCACTCGGTTCGCGCATCAAGGGCACCAACGGCCGCTCGCAGGGCGTGGTCCCGTTCCTGAAAGTGGTCAACGACACGGCCGTCGCGGTCAACCAGGGCGGCAAGCGCAAGGGCGCTGTCTGCGCCTACCTGGAAACCTGGCACCTCGACATCGAAGAGTTCCTCGACCTGCGCAAGAACACGGGCGACGACCGCCGCCGCACCCACGACATGAACACGGCGAACTGGATTCCCGACCTGTTCATGAAGCGCGTGATGGAAAAGTCGCACTGGACGCTGTTCTCGCCATCCGAGACGCCTGACCTGCACGACCTGACCGGCAAGGCCTTCGAACAAGCCTATCTGGCGTACGAAGCCAAGGCCGAGCGCGGCGAAATGGCCGTCTTCAAAAAGATCGAGTCGCTCGACCTGTGGCGCAAGATGCTGTCGATGCTGTTCGAAACCGGCCACCCATGGATCACGTTCAAGGACCCATGCAACATCCGCTCGCCACAGCAGCACGTGGGCGTCGTGCACTCGTCGAACCTGTGCACCGAGATCACGCTGAACACCAGCGCCGATGAAATCGCCGTCTGCAACCTGGGCTCGGTCAATCTGCCGCAGCACATGAAGGGCGATGGCCTGGATCACGTCAAGCTGCAAAAGACGATCCGCACCGCGATGCGCATGCTCGACAACGTCATCGACATCAACTACTACGCCGTCGAAAAAGCGCGCAATTCGAACCTGCGCCACCGTCCGGTCGGCATGGGCGTGATGGGCCACCAGGATTGCCTGCACATGATGCGCATCCCGTTCTCGTCCGACCGGGCGGTGCAGTTCGCCGACACGTCGATGGAAGCGGTCTGCTACTACGCTTACCTGGCGTCGACCGAACTGGCCGAAGAGCGCGGCCGCTACGAGACCTACACCGGTTCGCTGTGGGACCGCGGCATCCTGCCGCAGGACTCGATCCAGCTGCTGGCCGACGAACGTGGCAGCCAGTACCTGGAGCAGGACACGTCGTCGAAGATGGACTGGACTCCGGTGCGCGAGCGCATCAAGCAGTTCGGCATGCGCAACTCGAACTGCGTGGCGATTGCCCCGACCGCGACGATCTCGAACATCATCGGCGTCTCGGCCTGTATCGAGCCGACGTTCCAGAACCTGTACGTGAAGTCGAACCTGTCGGGTGAATTCACCGAGATCAACTCGTACCTGGTGCGCGACCTGAAGGCACGCGACCTGTGGGACGAAGTCATGATCGCCGACCTGAAGTACTTCGACGGCTCGCTGTCGAAAATCGACCGCGTACCGCAAGACCTGCGCGACCTGTACGCAACGGCATTCGAAGTCGAGCCGAAGTGGCTGGTCGACGCTGCGTCGCGCCGTCAGAAGTGGATCGACCAGGCCCAGTCGCTGAACATCTACATGGCCGGCGCATCGGGCAAGAAGCTGGACGAAACCTACAAGCTGGCCTGGCTGCGCGGTCTGAAGACCACGTATTACCTGCGCACGATCGCCGCGACGCACCTGGAAAAGTCGACCACCCGCACCGGCGCGCTGAACGCCGTGTCGGTCTCGGGCGGCCTGTCCGGTGGCCTGTCGGCTGGCGAGAAAGCGCCAGTTGCTCCGGCGCCGGCACCGGCGGCCAATACGGCAGCAGCAGCGACCGAAGAAGACGGCGCCGCCTGCTATCTGCGTCCGGGCGACGACGGTTTC
This sequence comes from Telluria sp. RB2R28, assembly GCF_059685835.1. Lineage (NCBI taxonomy): Bacteria > Pseudomonadati > Pseudomonadota > Betaproteobacteria > Burkholderiales > Oxalobacteraceae > Telluria > Telluria sp. RB2R28. The sequence continues at coordinate 125,675 of NZ_JCASIK010000004.1, forward strand.
GAGGAATGCGAAGCCTGCCAGTAATGAAGTAAAGGAGGCGAGCCCCCTGCAAGGCCGGCTCGCCCTCCAGCAAGTACAACGGCGCCAGTCGCCGACAACACGAATAACCAATGCATCAACGTGCCCGGGCCGCAGTCGCTGCGCCAGCGCACCACAGAAGGGACCACCATGCTTAACTGGGACGACGAACCAACCAGCGCGCCAAGCGCTCCGCAAGCCGACGCCGGCCTTGCCATTGCACCTGCCGCCGAAGTGGCAAAACGCGTCAATGCCGACGACAAGCGCATCATCAACGGCCAGACCGACGTGAACCAGCTCGTGCCATTCAAGTACAAATGGGCATGGGACAAGTACCTGGCCGGCTGCGCGAACCACTGGATGCCGCAAGAAGTGAACATGCAGCGCGACATCGAGCTGTGGAAGAACCCGAACGGTCTGTCGGAAGACGAGCGCCGCCTGGTCAAGCGCAACCTGGGCTTCTTCGTGACGGCTGACTCGCTCGCCGCAAACAATATCGTGCTGGGCACCTACCGCCACATCACGGCCCCCGAGTGCCGCCAGTACCTGCTGCGCCAGGCATTCGAGGAAGCGATCCACACGCACGCTTACCAGTACATCGTCGAGTCGCTGGGCCTGGACGAAGCCGAGATCTTCAACGCCTACAACGAAATCGAATCGATCCACGACAAGGACCAGTTCCTGATCCCGTTCATCGACACGCTGACCGACCCTGAATTCAAGACCGGCACGACCGAGAACGACCAGAAGCTGCTCAAGTCGATCATCGTCTTCGCCTGCCTGATGGAAGGCCTGTTCTTCTACGTGGGCTTCACGCAGATCCTGGCGCTGGGCCGCCAGAACAAGATGACCGGCGCTGCCGAGCAGTATCAGTACATCCTGCGCGACGAATCGATGCACGTGAATTTCGGCATTGACCTGATCAACACGATCAAGATGGAAAACCCGCAGCTGTGGACGCCGGAATTCCGCGAAGAGATCAAGGCCCTGTTCCTCGAAGCTGTCGACCTGGAATACCGCTACGCCGAAGACACGATGCCACGCGGCGTCCTGGGCCTGAACGCCCCGATGTTCAAGGGCTACCTGCGCTTCATCGCCAACCGCCGCGCGGTGCAGATCGGCCTCGAGCCGCTGTTCCCGAACGAAGAAAACCCGTTCCCGTGGATGAGCGAAATGATCGACCTGAAGAAAGAGCGTAACTTCTTCGAGACGCGCGTGACCGAGTACCAGACCGGCGGCACGCTGAGCTGGGATTGATGCGGGGGCGTCGATCGCCCTGCGTCAGCCACGAACAAAAGCCCGGCGTTGGATCAGCCGGGCTTTTTTGTTGTTGCGCGTCAGGCGACGCGGGCGTGTTCCACCACATCGACCACCCACGCGATGCCGAACCGGTCCTTCACCATGCCGTACATCGGTGACCAGCTGGAGGGCGCGAGTTGCTGCACTATCGCCGCACCGTCGACCAGCTTGTCCCACAGGGCCTGGATTTCCTCCTGCGTGTCCCCGCGCAGCGAGACGTAGAACGCGTTTTCTCCCTGGTGCCACGGCTTGTCACCCGCCACATCGAAGGCCATGATGCGAAAGCCGTTGGGCGCCTCGACCTGGCCCCAGACGATCAGGTCCAGGTCTGCCTCGTTTGCGGTGCGGCCCGCGTCACGGTAAGTGAACTGCATCAGCTGGCCGCCAAAGACCTGTTGATAAAAGGCCAGCGCGGCGCGCGCCTGGCCCTGGAAGTTGAGATGGGTGACTGCCTGAACGGACATGAAGAACTCCTGATGAGGGTTGGAAGACAGGTGCTACGATAGCAATCCCTCCTGTCACTTTTTGTCAGTTGCCGATGTCCCGCCCACAGCGCCTGTTTCGCCTGCTCGATGCACTTCGCCGCCTGCCGCCCCCCGTCACGGCAGCGCAGCTATCGCACGACACCGGCGTCTCGGTACGCTCGGTCTATCGCGATATCGAGACCCTGCGCGCGGGCGGCGCCGAGATCGGCGGCGAGCGCGGTTTTGGCTACACGCTGGTGGACGACGGCACGCTGCGCCCGCACACGTTCAGCCGCATCGAGATCGAAGCGCTCACACTCGGCATGGCCGAAGTACGGCAGATGGGCGACCCGGCGCTGGCCAGTGCGGCCAACGCGGTACTGGCCAAGGTGGCCGCGACCCTGCCGTCGCTTGGCCAGCAGCACCTGCTGCATGCGGTGTCGCAGGTCCACCGTTTCGGTCAGCGCTTTTCCAGCCTGCCCGACATGGCCACGATCCGCGCCTGCTGCTGGCGCGAAGAAGCGCTGGCGATCGATTACCGCGACCGCCACGGCGCGGCCAGCACGCGCACCATCTGGCCGCTCGCCATCGTGTATCTCGACGGGATGCTGGTCGTGCTGGCACGCTGCTGCCTGCGCGAGGACTTTCGCATGTTCCGCGCCGAGCGCATCGCGGCGCTCGCGCCAACGGGCGCGAGCTTTCGGCCGCGGCGGGCAGCGTTGTTGCGCGACTACCAGGCGATTCTCGACGCGACGTAACGGCGCGCATACCCTATGATGGCGGTCTTTCAAGCCTGACCAGGAGACACCCTTGAATTCCCGCACCCCGCTGCTGCACGCCCTCATGCTCGCCGGCCTGGCGACAGTCTCAGTCGCCCACGCTGCGCCTCAGGTAGCCGCCGGCCGCACCATCTTCCAGAACAACTGCGCCAGCTGCCACACAGTCGATACCGGGATGGCGCAGCTGGCTGGCCCGGGCCTGTTCGGCGTTGTCGGGCGCAAGGCGGCGGGTGTCGCCGGGTTCAATTATTCGGCGGCGCTGGCCAAGGCCGGCGCGAGCGGCACCGTGTGGACGCGCGACGAACTCGACGTGTTCCTGCTCGACCCGGCCAAACGCGTGCCTGGCACGACCATGCCGGTCGGCGTGCCGGACGCAAAACAGCGCGGCGCGCTGATCGATTACCTGGCCAGCCTGCAGGGGGCTGCAGCTGTTGCTGCCGCGCCAGCGCTTGCGAAGGCCGATGCACAACCTGCCTCCCGCGCCGGTGCCTGGACCGAAAACCAGCCCGGCAAGATCTGGCACATCAAGCCGACCGACCTGGCTGCGCCGTTTGCGACGGACAGCGCCGGCAACAGCGCGCGCGTGCAGGCGCGGCCCAACGGCACGCTGCCGACCGTGATGCCCGGCTTTACGGTCAGCGTGTTCGCGCAGGACGCCGACAAGCCACGCGTGGCGCTGCGCGCGCCGAATGGCGACGTGTTCCTGGCCGCGACCGGTGCCGGCGCGATCAAGGTGCTGCGCTCGCGCGATGGCAAGAAGGCCGACAGCGCCGGCGTGTTTGCCACTGGCCTCGCGCGTCCGTATGGCATGGCGTTCTGGCCGAGCGGCGCCAATCCGCAGTATCTGTATGTGGCCGGCGTCAATTCGGTGGTGCGCATCCCGTACCGCAATGGCGACCTGACGGCACGCGCCGCGCCGGAGGTCGTGATTGCCGAACTGTCCGAGACCAGTGGCGGGCACACGACGCGCACGCTGGCATTCTCGAAGGACGGCAAGACGCTGCTGCTGTCGATCGGTTCGGCCACCAACGTCGCGGCCGACATCGGTCGTACGCCGCCCGTGCCGCTGGCGCAGTGGGAGCGCCAGCACGGCGTGGGCGGCGCCTGGGGCGTCGAGACGGACCGCGCCACCGTGATGGCGTTCGACCCGGACGGCAAGAACCGCCGCACCTTCGCGACCGGCCTGCGCAACTGCGTGGGTCTGCTGGTGCTGCCGGCCACGGGCGACGTCATGTGCAATGTGAACGAGCGCGATGCGCTGGGCGACAACCTGCCGCCGGACTACCTCACGCGCGTGAAGCAGGGCGGCTTCTATGGCTGGCCGTGGTACTACATCGGCGACAACGAAGACCCGCGCCTGGCAGGTCACCGGCCCGACCTGAAGGGCAAGACGATCACCCCGGACGTGCTGCTGCAGGCCCACTCGGCGCCGCTGGGCATGGTGGCGTATCACGCGCCCAAAGGTGCGACGAGTGCGTTCCCGAAGGAGTACGAGGGCGATGTGTTCGTGGCGCTGCACGGCTCGTGGAACCGTGGCGTGCGCACCGGCTACAAGGTCGTGCGCGTGTTCATGAAGAACGGGGTGCCCACCGGGCAGTACCAGGACTTCATGAGCGGCATGGTGGTCAGCGACCGCGATGTGTGGGGCCGGCCGGCCGCAGTCGAAGTCGCACGCGATGGCGCGCTGCTGGTGGTCGACGATGCCGGCGGCACGCTGTGGCGCGTGGCGCCGGGGCGCTGACGCAACCTGGACACGGGAGTGGCACGCGGGTGGACACGCGCGTGCACAAGCGACCGCGCATGCGCTAGGATGGTGATCTACTATTGGTAGGGGACTTTCATGAATTCGCATACGCTCAAGCTGGCCCTTTGTGGCGCGGCCTTGCTGGCTGGCTGCGCCGGCACACCACCCACGGCGGTCAAGCAGACACTGGTTCTCGAAGACTACGTGGACGGCGCGCCGCGCGATGCGGCGTGCCTGGCGCTGGACGACGGCGCGCGCGCCCGCGCCACCAAGCACGGTTTCAATCTGGTGGCGAAAGAGATGGCGGTCGCACCCCTGGCCGGCGCGCCGGCGGATGCGGCGCCGCGCTCCGTCTATCTGGTGCCGCTCGGCAGCCACCCGGTGGAGCGAATGGCGCGGCAACTGGATGGCTCGTTCCATTCGGTATTCGTCAATTGCCAAACTCGACTGGCTTATATTGCCAAACGCGGCGGCGTGATCGACAGTATCTATTGGTTCGGACCGTTCGATCTGTGAATCGATTCAACCTTGGGTTGAAAGGCGCGTGTGAATCCGGCGCCATTTGCAGAATCCCCGTCAATTCAGGCGCGCTTGCTTATTTGACTGGCCATATTGCGCGCCTTGTTTCCGATTCCCGGTTGCGCACACACAAAGAAAGTACGTCCTTTACGCGATTGAATTTGTCAAATCGAGAAGATGTGATATTGTCGCGGGCATCGGGCAAATCGATCGAATAATAGGGCGCTGAACCAAACAGTATGCACGGAAGCGAAGCGAAAAGAACAAGCCGCCTTGCCTGACCAATTGCTCAGGCAAGGCGGCTTTTTCTTTTCGCACCCGCAAGGGTAGCGCTGTGACGACGCTGGAACGGTGGCCTGTCGACGTTGGCTGAAGCGCTGCAACTGTGAGGAGTTGCAGCAGTTCAGCCGGTGCCGGATTCATTGACGCATATCGATCTTCGGTTTGCGTCGATGAATAACTCGCCGGTCAACAACGACCTGGCGGGTTTTAAACCCTGAGCGTATTTCTCATCGCAGATGAAGGAGAATTAAAATGGCAACCGCTAAAAAAACAGTTGTAAAGGCAGCAGTGAAGAGCGCGCCTTCGTCCACGACGAAGTCGACCGCAAAGGCTGCAGCAGAGAAACCAGTCGCGAAAAAAGCCGCGACCAAGGCCGCCACCAACAAGGCCACCACGGCAAAGGCAACCACTGCCAAGGCAACCACTGCCAAGGCAGCAGCCAAACCGGCAGCCCGCGCAGTGAGCAAGCCAGCGACGAAAACCGCCGCGAAACCTGTTGCAAAGAAAACCACTGCAACCAAGACCGCTGCAACCAAAACCACGGCAACCAAAACCACTGCTGCCAAGACCGCAGTTAAATCGACCGCCAAGTCGTCTGCAAAGCCGGCAGTAAAGAAAGCCGTCGCCAAAACTGCAGCAAAGCCAACGGTAAAGAAAGCCGTCGCTAAAACTGCAGCGAAGCCGGCAACCAAGAAAGTCGCTGCCAAGTCCGCAGTAAAGCCGGCAGCTAAAGCAACAACCAAGCCAGCGGCTAAAGCAGCAACCAAGCCAGCAGCTAAAGCAGCAACCAAGCCAGCGGCTAAAGCAGCAACCAAGCCAGCGGCTAAAGCAGCAACCAAGCCCGCAGCGAAGAAAGCAGCCGCCAAACCGGCAGCCAAGCCAGCGGCAAAGAAAGCAGCAGCGAAACCTGCAGCCAAGCCGGCCGCAAAGAAAGCAGCAGCCAAACCAGCAGCCAAACCTGCAGCCACGAAAACGTCGGCCAAGGCCGCTACTAAATCGACGGCCAAATCGGCTACCAAGTCGACCGCTAAATCGGCCACCAAGTCGACTGCTAAATCGACCACCAAGACGGCAGCTAAATCGCCGGCCAAGTCGACCGCTAAATCAGCAGCCAAGCCGGCAGTAAAGAAAACCACCGCCAAGCCGGCCGCTAAAACGACGACCAAAGCTGCAGCCAAGCCGGTCACCCAAAAAGCGGGCACCAGCAAGGCAGCCGCCAAGCCAGTCGCCAAAAAAGCGGCCACGACCAAAGCAACGGCAAAGCCGGCAGCGCAAAAAGCAACGGTGACCAAAACCGCAGCCAAACCGGCCGTCACCAAGACCGCTGCTGCCAAGCCAGCCGCGAAAAAAGCGACCACCACCAGCGCCGCCGCCAAACCAGCTGTGACCAAAGCTGCTGCGACCACGACTGCTGCTGCCAAGCCTGCTGCTGCCAAGCCCGCTGCTACCAAAACCGCTGCTACAAAAACGGCCACGGCCACGGCCAAGCCAGCTGTCGCCAAGACCGCTGCGACCAAGACCGTCGCCGCCAAGCCGGCCACCACCAAGCCAGCTGCCGCAAAGCCGGACACGAAGGCCGACATCAAAGCCGACACCAAGCCGGAAATCATCACCGACGCGAAAGCCGACGTCAAAGCCGATGCGAAAGCAGACGTGAAAGCGGACGTGAAAGCGGACAGCAAGGCCGACGCCAAGCCGGAAGCGAAGAAGCCAGCCGCCAAGAAGGCAGCGACCAAGCCGGCAGCGGCTGACGCGAAAGCGGGCGACACGCCTGCAGCCGCACCGGCGGCGTCAGCAGCCACGCCAGCAAAAAGCGTGATCGCGCCAACCGCCTGGCCATTCCCGACCAGCAGCCGTCCGTAACCGCGAACGTCCCTGCCTGCCGCGCGTCTTGCGCAGCATGGCAAGTGGGGCGCGCTTCAGGCACAATGCCGCTGTGTGATCCTTCGCACAGCGGTTTTTTTTTGAGGAGAGTCCGTGCTGTCCATTCTTCAGTTTATCGTCGATATCGTTGCAGGCCTGCTGGGCGGGGTGCTGTTGCTGCGCTTCTGGACGAATGCCATCCGCGTGCGTCTTCCCGACCAGATTCGCCAGTTCGTCCACACCATCACCGACTGGCTGGTGATGCCGCTGCGGCGCGTGGTGCCCGGTACCCGCGGCTACGACTGGGCAAGCCTCATCGGCGCCTTCCTGGTGGTCCTGGTGGCCAGTACGGTGCTGCTGCTGGCCGGCGCCAGCGGCGAGACGATGCTGCTGTACGCGCTGCACCGCTTCTTGACGTGGATCCTGTACGGCTTCATGGCGCTGTTGATCATCGAAGCGGTCTTCAGCTGGGTCAATCCCAATGCGCCGCTGGCGCCGTTCGTGCACGCGCTCAATCAGCCGTTGCTGCGCCCGATCCGGCGCGTCGTCAAGCCGATCGGCGGCATGGACCTGTCGGTGCTGGTGGCGCTCGTGCTGATCCAGATCCTGCTGTTCGTGCTGCGGCAGGTGTTCGGCTACGTGTAGATCGGTAGGGTGGGCGGGTTTCCCGCCCACGCGTTCAACGGCGATGACAAAAGGCCTCTGCATGCAGAGGCCTTTTTTTGTATTACGCGGTGCCTTCGTTTTAGCGGAACTTGCTGCCGAACGCCTGCTCGAACTGCGCGTCGAATTCCTGCGGCGTGAAGTGGTGGTTCTGGCCACCGGCCGAGGCGATCTTGATCGCGCCCAGCAGGCTGGCGATGCGCCCGCTCGTGGCCCAGTCCAGGTCATTGGTGATGCCGAACAGCAGGCCTGCGCGGTAGGCGTCGCCGCAGCCGGTCGGGTCGACCACGTTGGTGGCCGTCACGGCTGGAATCTTGATGTGTTCGCCGTTCGCGTAGATGTCCGAACCGGCTTCGCCGCGCGTGATGATCAAGGCATCCAGGCGCGCCGCGATGTCGGCATGGCTCAGGCCCGTGCGGTCCATGACCATCTCGAATTCGTAGTCATTGCACGCGAGGTAGCTGGCCTGGCCGATGAACGTGATCAGTTCTTCGCCCGAGAACATCGGCAGTTGCTGGCCCGGGTCGAACATGAACGGCACCTTCTGTTCGGCGCAGTCGCGCGCGTGCTTGATCATGCCGTCGCGGCCGTCGGGCGAGATGATCGCCACGCGGATCGGGCCCTGGTCGGCCACGTTGTTCTGGTTCGAGTATTCCATCGCGCCCGGGTGGAAGGCGTTGATCTGGTTGTTGTCCTGGTCGGCCGTCACGAAACACTGCGCGGTGTAGGCCTCGGGGATCGTGCGGATGCCGCGCGTCTCGAGCCCTTGTTCCTGCATGCGCTTGAGGTAGTCGCCGCCGTCCTGGCCCAGGGTACCCATCATCAACGGCTCGCCGCCCAGCTGCTTGAGGTTGTAGGCGATATTGGCCGCGCAGCCGCCGTATTCGGTGCGCAGCGTCGGCACCAGGAACGACACGTTCACGCGGTGCAGCTGGTCGGCCAGCAGCGTGTCGCCGAAACGGCCGTGGTACTGCATGATTTTGTCGAACGCGAGCGAGCCGCAGATCAGGGCGGTTTTGGTCATGGTGTGGCTTTCATGGATAGAACACTGCGATGTGGTAGCCGGACGGCTCTGCGCCCTCCAGCCTGAAATGGATGCGCACCTGCTGCTCGCCGCGTGCGGCGAACCCGGTGGGTGCGGCAGCGGCCGCGCCGGCATAATCGCGCGGGCCGAACACGCGGCGTACCAGCGGCTTGTCGTCAAGGTCGTTCAGCGTCAGTTCGAGGCTGGGCCAGGCCAGCGCCATGTCGCCCTGGTTGCGCAGCACGGTGCTGAAGGTATAGGCGTTGCCGCCCAGCGTGATGAGTTCACCGGTCTCGATCACCAGTTGCTCCGGTCGCGCCGGCAGGTTGACGCTGCAGCCGAACAGGGCGCAGGTCGACACCAGCGCCGGACGCAGGCCCGGATGGCGCGCCGCCAGCACGTCACGAAAGCTCACCGCTGCCTGCACGACCAGCGCAATCAGCAGCAGCACGCTGCCGACGGCCAGCACGATGCGCCGCGTCTTGCTGGAAGCTTCGCGCTGGCGTGTGCTGCGCACGAACTCGGGTTCATCGATGTCCGGCTTCGGCTTGGGCGGTGGCGGTGATGGTTTGGGCGCCTCGTCGATGCGCGGCGGTGCGGCCTTGACGCGGCGTGCGCGTGCTTCGGCGGCGCGGTTGCGCGGCGAGGCAGGCACGCTGGATGCGATCGGCGGCGAGCCGCCCGACGATTCGCGCAGCAGCAGGGTCGGCGGGCCGATCGAGTCTGCCGTGTGTTCGCGGCTTGGCTCGGGGGCGGGGAGGATGTCCGGTTCGGGCGTTGATGCCGGCGTCGGCACCGGTTCTGGTTCTGGCTCCTGCTGCGCGACCGGCTCGCTTATCTGCTCGCTTACCGGCTCGCTGACCGGTGCGAGCGTCTCGACCGGCGTCTCGTCGACGGGAGCAGGGGAGGGAACTTCAGGCGTTGCATCAGCAGGCGCCGCAACAACCGGCGCCGGCCCAGCCGCCAGATCGATCAGCGCGCTGTTCCCGTCAAAAATCTGCTGGCATGCGCCACAACGCACGATGCCCCCACGCAGCTTGAGCTGGTCCGCGGCGACGCGGAACTGCGTGCCGCAGTGGGGGCATTGTGTGGCGAGCGCCATGCCTTTAGCCGGTAGTAGCAGTGCGCGCCGGCGGTGTGTCCTGGCCCAGCGTGCCGTGCAGGGCAACCCAGCCATCCTGCTCGGCCCAGACGCCCAGCTTGATGAATGGCGCGTAGGCTGCAGCCACTTCGTCGGCCTGGCGTGCCAGCACGCCCGACAGCACGAGTGAGCCACCATCGGCCACGCGGCCGGCCAGCATTGGCGCCATCAGCTTCAATGGGCTCGACAGGATGTTGGCCACGACGATGTCGAACTTGCCGCCGGCATGGCGCGCATTGCCGGAAGCGGCAAACGTGTCAGGCAGGTAAAAGTCGATTTCGACGTTGTTGCGCTCGGCGTTGGCGCGTGCCGATTCGATCGCTTGCGGATCGATGTCGACACCGGCCACGTCCTGCGACCCCAGCTTCTTGGCCACCATCGCCAGGATGCCCGAGCCGCAGCCGTAGTCCAGCACCGACTTGCCCGGCGCAGGATGGGCTTCGAGCCACTCCATGCACAGGCGCGTCGTCGGATGGCTGCCGGTGCCGAAGGCCAGGCCCGGGTCCAGCTCGAGAATCAGGCCGTTCGGGTCCGGCGCCACGTGCCAGCTCGGCACGACCCAGATATTGGTGCCGATGTGGATCGGCTCGAACTGCGACTGCGTCAGGCGCACCCAGTCGGCGTCTTCCACCTTGCGGGTGGTGAACGCCGGCACGACGGGCAGCCGGATCGCTTGCGCGGCCTCGGTGACGATCGCCAGCTGGTCGGCCTCAAGCTCGGTCAAAGCGACGACGCGGCTGTGGTCCCAGGCCGCTTCGGTCGGCTCCATGCCCGGCTCGCCGAACAGTGGTTTTTCGTCCTCGGTGCCTTCGTCGGCGTCTTCCACCGACACCGACAGCGCGCCGGCTTCCATCAGGGCGTCCGACAGCGCTTCGGCGTGTTCGCGCGCCAGTTCGATGACGACTTCAGTCCAGCTCATTCGTTCACCTTGACTTCGGATTTGGCGGACAGCGCCGTTTCCTTCGGCAGGTCGGGCTTGGCGGCCAGTTTCTGCTCCAGGTAGTGGATGTTGGTGCCGCCTTCGATGAAGCGGGCGTCGACCATCAGTTCGCGGTGCAGCGGAATATTGGTCAGGATACCCTCGACCACCATTTCAGACAGCGCGATCTGCATGCGGCGAATCGCCTGCTCGCGCGTGGCGCCATACGCGATGACCTTGCCGATCATCGAGTCGTAGTGCGGCGGCACGTAGTAGCCGGCGTACGAGTGCGAGTCGACGCGGATGCCAGGGCCACCCGGCGGATGCCAACTGGTGATGCGGCCCGGCGACGGCGTGAACTTGAACGGGTCTTCGGCATTGATGCGGCACTCGATCGAGTGACCCGACAGCATGATGTCGCGCTGGCGGAAGCGCAGCTTTTCGCCGCAGGCGATGCGGATCTGTTCCTGGACGATGTCGATCCCGGTGATCATCTCGGTCACCGGATGCTCGACCTGGATACGCGTGTTCATTTCGATGAAGTAGAACTCGCCATTTTCGTACAGGAATTCGAAGGTGCCGGCGCCGCGGTAGCCGATCTTGCGGCAGGCTTCGGCGCAGCGGTCACCGATCTTTTCGATCAGCTTGCGCGGGATGCCCGGCGCCGGCGCTTCTTCGATGACCTTCTGGTGGCGGCGCTGCATCGAGCAATCGCGCTCGCCGAGCCAGACGGCGTTTTTGTGTTCGTCGGCCAAGATCTGGATTTCCACGTGACGCGGATTTTCCAGATACTTTTCCATATAGACTTCCGGATTGCCGAAGGCGGCGCCGGCTTCGGTCTTGGTCATCGCCACAGCGTTGATCAGGGCCGCTTCGGTGTGCACCACGCGCATGCCGCGTCCGCCGCCGCCGCCGGCAGCCTTGATGATCACCGGGTAGCCGACGCGGCGCGCCGTCTGCACGATTTCTTTCGGGTCGTCCGGCAGGGCGCCGTCCGAGCCTGGCACGCACGGCACGCCGGCGCGGATCATGGCCTGCTTGGCCGAGACCTTGTCGCCCATCAGGCGGATCGATTCGGAACGCGGGCCGATGAAGACGAAGCCCGATTTCTCGACGCGCTCGGCGAAGTCGGCGTTTTCGGACAGGAAGCCGTAGCCCGGGTGGATCGCTTCGGCGTCGGTCACTTCGGCCGCGCTGATGATCGCGGGCATGTTCAGATAGCTGAGGCTCGACTGCGCCGGGCCGATGCAGACCGACTCGTCCGCCAGTTTCACGTACTTGGCGTCCTTGTCGGCCTCGGAGTGCACGACGACCGTCTTGATGCCCAGCTCGCGGCAGGCGCGCTGGATACGTAGCGCGATTTCACCACGGTTGGCGATGAGGATTTTTTCAAACATGGTTGGTCCGGTGGTTCAGTGAAAACCGGCGCAGCTGAAAGACAAGCGGCGCCGGACACGTCATGGGTGAGCTGGTGGCAGGACTGCCGCCCAGCTTGAGGCTTTAGCCAATCACGAACAGCGGCTGGCCGAATTCGACCGGCTGGCCGTTTTCCACGAGGATCTTGGTGACAACGCCCGAGACATCGGCGTCGATTTCATTCAGGAGCTTCATCGCTTCGATGATGCACAGCGTTTCGCCTTCCTTGATGTTCGCACCCACTTCGACGAACGCGGCAGCGCCCGGTGCGGACGAACGGTAGAAGGTACCCACCATCGGCGACTTGACGACGTGGCCGGTTGGCTCGGCGGCCACGACCGGTGCTGCAGCGACAGGCGCCGCGGCCGGGGCTGGCGCCGCGAATTGTTGCACGCCTTGTTGCGGCATCATCATCATCTGGCCCTGGCCAACAGCGGACGACTTGACGATGCGGACCTTGCTTTCGCCTTCGGTCACTTCGAGTTCGGCGATGTCCGATTCAGCGACCAGGTCGATCAAGGTCTTGAGTTTTCGTAGATCCATGTGAAACCCCTTGGAATTATTCGTTTTAGAGAGCAGGCCGGCGCGTCCAACAGGCCGCGCAGCCGCTGATACATGAAGTTGACGTAGATTAACGCTATTTAAGTGCGAAGTCGATGGCAAACCTGTATCCGTCCGGCCCCAGTCCGCAGATCACGCCACGCGCGATGCCGGAGAGATAGGAATGCTGCCGGAACGATTCGCGGGCATGCACGTTCGACACGTGCACCTCGACGAATGGAATGGCCACCGACGCGAACGCATCGCGCAGTGCTACGCTGGTATGGGTCAAGCCACCAGGATTGATCACGATAAAATCCACGCCTTCGGTGCGTGCGGCGTGGATGCGATCGATCAGGGCGCCCTCATGGTTGCTCTGGAAATGCTCCAGTGCTGCGCCGGCGTTCGTGGCTTGTGCAACTGCTGCGTTCTCGATGTCGGCCAAGGTGGTCGTGCCGTACACCGCAGGCTCGCGCGTCCCCAATAAATTGAGGTTGGGGCCGTTGAGAAGCAGTAGCTTTTTCGCCATAATGAGAGTCTGGTAGCCCGAAAGTCAGGCATTGTGCCGCCTAGCTCGGCTGTTGGCAAGCGGTAAAATTGCTGGTGATTAGCCGAAATTGGCCGCAATTGCAAATCGTACGGTCGTTCGTTAAATGCACGATCAACGCCCGTTCAACCCTTCAATTTGGCCAGGTCGGCGCGCAATTCGTCGAACTTGAGCTTGCCAATATACGTCTTGAGCACCTGCCCGTCGGCGCCGATCAGCACAGTGTACGGCAAGCCGCCCATCGTGTTGCCCAATTCCTTCGACAGCTCGGTCCCGCCCATGCCCGCCACGTAGAGTGGATAAGCAATCTGGTGCTTGGCGGCAAATTCGCTCATATTGGTCGGCGAATCGATGCCGATCCCGATCACATTGAAATGCTTGCCCTTGTCTTCACCCGCCAGGTGCGACAGCTCCGGCATTTCCTGCACGCATGGGCCGCACCATGTCGCCCAGAAATTCACCAGGAGGGGCTTGCCCTTCCACTGGGCCAACGGCTGCGGTTCACCCGCCAGGTTGTTGAGCGACTGCGCATACAGATTGGTGACGGCATTGGTCACTGCGCCGGCGCCGGCAGCCGTACTGATCTGGGGGGAGGCCGGTGCCGGCGCCTTTTTATAGAGCGCGACGACGGCGCCCATCACGCCAAACAGCGCGGCCACTGCCACGTAGGTGGCCAGGTGTTTCTTGTTCATTCGTTCTGTTCCAGTGTTGAGTCGGCAGCGATCAGCGCGCGCAGGCCGGCAGCGTCGAGACGTTGCGGGCGGCCATCCGCGCGCGGCTTGAGCGCGCCGCGCAGGTCTTGGTATTCAAACAATTGCGCATGCACAGTTTCCTTCATCCACGGGAAACTGACGGTCTCGACGGGCGCATGGCGCCCCCCCTTGAAATGCGGGGTTTCCGAGATCTCGATATTAACATTGCGATTCAGCAGATAGATCTGCACTTCTTTCGCGCTGTCGGCGAACAATTGCAGATGGATATCGTCGTGCTCACCGGCCGTGCCTTGCAGCACCGGCCCCGTGATGTACGGATTGAAGTCGGCCAGCGCCTCCATCACCTGCAGCGCCGTGGCGCGCAATTGCGCCAGGCGCTCGCTGTGGTCCGGGCCGCCGAACAGCGCCAGGTACTTGCGCACTTCGTCTTCGACCTGGATGTCGTCGGGCATCATATTGGGAACAGGCTGGTTCACGCCGAGCACCTGGCGGGCCGCCTTGCGGCGCGCGGTATCGATGTCGGCGCCATCCTGGGCAACCATGCGCGCAGCCACGAGGGCGATCTCTGCGCGCAATTGAATAAGATCGTTGTTCAAGTTCGGCATCATGATCGAGATCATACTCTGAACCTTAATTTGGCAGCGCCTCGGGTAGAATCCCGGTTTCGTCCATTTACATCGCACCCGCGCACCTTCCCATGCACATTCATATTCTCGGTATTTGCGGCACCTTCATGGGTGGCCTGGCGGTCCTGGCCAAGGAAGCCGGTCACCGCGTGACCGGTTGCGACGCCAACGTCTATCCACCGATGAGCACGCAGTTGCAAGCCCAGGGGATCGAGCTGATCCAGGGCTATGGCCCTGAGCAGGTGGCGCTGAATCCCGATCTGTATGTGGTCGGCAATGTGATGACGCGCGGCAATCCACTGATCGAAGAAATCCTGAACCGCGGCTTGCCGTATGTGTCGGGGCCGCAGTGGATCGGCGAGCATATCCTGCGCGAAAAATGGGTGCTGGCCGTGGCCGGTACGCACGGCAAGACGACGACCACATCGATGCTGGCCTGGATCCTGGAAGATGCCGGGTATGCGCCGGGCTTCCTGATCGGCGGCGTGCCGATGAACTTCGGCGTCTCGGCGCGCCTGCATGGCGACAAGCCATCGGACTTCTTCGTTATCGAAGCCGATGAATACGACACGGCGTTCTTCGACAAGCGCAGCAAGTTCGTGCACTACCACGCCAAGACGGCCGTGCTGAACAACCTGGAATACGACCACGCCGACATCTTCCCGGACATCGGCGCCATCGAAACCCAGTTCCACCACCTGGTGCGCACCGTGCCGGGCGTGGGCCGCCTGGTCGTCAATGGCGACGAAGCATCGATCGGTCGCGTACTGAAGCGCGGTTGCTGGAGCGAGAAGGAAAGCTTCGGCGGCGCCGACGGTGTCGACTGGACGATGGTCGAGCATCCGGGCGGCGCCAGCTTCGACGTCATCTTCAAGGGCGCGCCGCAAGGCACCGTGCACTGGGACCTGACCGGCAAGCACAACCGCTCGAACGCGCTGGCCGCGATTGCCGCCGCGCGCCACGTCGGCGTGCCGGTCGCGCAGGCCATCGAATCGCTGGCCCGTTTCGAGAACGTCAAGCGCCGCATGGAAGTGCGCGGCGTGGTCAATAACATCACTGTCTACGACGACTTCGCGCACCATCCGACGGCGATTGCCACCACGGTCGGCGGCCTGCGTCAGAAGCTGGGCGCGCAAGGTTCCGGCCGTATTCTGGCCGTGCTCGAGCCGCGCTCGAACACGATGAAGCTGGGCGCGATGAAGGATGCGCTGCCGGGCAGCCTGAAGGATGCCGACCTGGTGTTCGGCTTCGGCAGCCAGCAGGCGCTGGGCTGGTCGCTGGCCGATGCGTTCAAGCCGATGGGGACGATTGCGCACAGCTTTGACCAGATCGACTATATGGTGCAGGCCATCGTGCAGCAGGCGCAGCCGGGCGACCATATCCTGGTCATGAGCAATGGCGGCTTCGGCGGCGTGCACCAGAAGCTGCTGGACGCGCTGGCCCCATGACGTCGGCGCCGTATCTTCTTTACTTGCACGGCTTTCGCTCGTCGCCCAAATCGATGAAGGCGCGCGTCGTGCAGGCGGCGCTCGAAGAGCGCGGCTTGCTCGACCGCCTGATCTGCCCGCAATTGCCGGCGTCCCCGAAGGCCGCGTTCGCGCTGGCGCTGGACCTGGCCGCGCAGCACGCACCGGGCAATCTCGCGATCGTCGGCTCGTCGCTTGGCGGCTTCTATGCGTGCGCGCTGGCCGAGCGCCTTGACGTGCCGGCCGTCGTCATCAATCCGTCGGTCGACCCGACCCGCAACCTCGAACACCACGTGGGCGTGACGACCAACTGGCATTCGGACGAGCCGTTCGAGTTTCGCGCCGAATACATCGATGAACTCAAGGCACTGCGCGTCGCGGCCATCACGCAGCCCGAGCGCTATTTTCTGCTGGCCGCCACGGGCGACGAAGTGCTCGACTACCGCGACATGGTGGCCCACTACGCCGGCGCGCGCCAGCACGTGATCTACGGCAGCGACCATGCGGTGTCGGAGTTTCCGATGTATGTCGACGAGGTGCTGGCGTTCTGCGGGATGGATGCAGTCGGGGACGGAACGCGGTGAGGAACCGTTCGCTGCGCCTGGCCGCCTGGCAGCCGCATGCGCGCGCCGTGCGTGCTTCTGCACCAATGCACGACTGGCTCATCACGCCCGGCTCGCTGACCGCGCGCCTGGTCGCCAGCAGCGACGCGTTTCGCGTGCGCCGCCTGCACCAGTACAGCGCCGTGTGCCTGGCCGACGAAGCGGCGGCGATTGGCCTGGCACGGCCACAACGGGTGTGGGAACGCGAAGTGCTGCTCGTCTGCGACGGCACGCCGGTGGTCTTTGCCCATACGGTCGTGCCGCCCGATGCCGACGCGAGCGACTGGCCGCTGTTTTCGGCGCTGGGCGAACGTTCGCTCGGTTCGACCCTGTTTTACGATCCGCTCGTGCGGCGCGGATCACTTGAATTTGCGCGCCTGGGCGCCGACCATCCGCTCGTGCGCCGTGCGCACGCGGCCATTGGCGGCGCGGGCGCCCAACAGCCGATTTACCATGCGCGGCGCTGCGTCTATCGCCGCCGTCAAGGCCTGCTCCTGGTCACCGAGGTATTCTTGCCGGCGGTGCTCAGCCTGGGAGCGGGCGCAACCACGAACAACACAGAATAATCATGAATGTATTTTTTGAGGAATCGGGCGACTTCAAGGTCGGCGCCATCCTGTCGCAAGCCGGCGAGGCATACCAGGTCGAACTGGCCAGCGGCAAGCGCACCAAGGTGAAGACGCGCGACGTGCTGCTGCAATTTGAAAAGCCCGGCCCGCAAGAGCTGATGGACGCGGCCAGGGCCGTGGCGGCCGACGTCGACCTCGAGTTCCTGTGGGAAGTCGCGGGCGAAGAAGAATTCGGCTTTGCCGAGCTGGGCGCCGAATACTTCGGCCACGCACCGCTGCCGCACGAAGCGGCCGGCCTCGTACTGACGCTGCACGGCTCGCCGATCTATTTCTACAAGAAGGGCCGTGGCCGCTACAAGGCCGCGCCGGAAGCTTCGCTCAAGGCCGCGCTGGCCGGTATCGAAAAGAAAAAACAGCAGGCGATCATCCAGGCCGGCTATGTCGATGAGCTGAAGGCCGGCAAGCTGCCCGAATCGATGCAGCCGCTCGTACACCAGCTGCTGTTCAAGCCGGACAAGAACACGATCGAATACAAGGCGTTCGAGGCTGCGGCCAACGAACTGCAGACCAACCCAGCGCGCCTGATGCTGGACGTCGGCGGCCTGGCCTCGCCCAAAGACCTGCACATGGGCCGCTTCCTGTTCGAGAACTTCCCGCGCGGCGCCGGCTTTGCGCCGGTGGATGTACCGAAAGCGCCGACCGACCTGCCGCGCGCCGACGTCGCCGCATTCTCGATCGACGACGTGACCACGACCGAGATCGACGATGCGTTCTCCGTCGTCAAGCTGGACGATGGCACCGTGCGCGTGGGCATCCACATCGCCGCGCCGGGCCTGGCCGTGCGTCCGGACGATGCAATCGACAAGATCGCCCGCGCGCGCATGTCGACCGTGTACATGCCGGGCGACAAGATCACGATGCTGCCGGACGAGGTGGTCAACGCGTTCACGCTGGCCGAGGGCAACGATTGCCCGGCGCTGTCGCTGTACGCCGTGCTCAATCCCGAAGACTGGAGCGTCATCTCGACGACGACGCGCGCCGAGCTGGTGCCGATCAAGAGCAATCTGCGCCACAACGACCTGGACGACCTGGTCAATGAAGAAACACTGGCCAGCGGCGAGGGCGAGTATCCGCACAAGGAAGAACTGGGCCAGTTGTGGCAGTGGGCCTTGCAGCTCGAAGCCGGCCGCATGGCAAAGCGCGAAGCCTTTGGCCTCAAGCCCGAGCAGGCCAACCGCATGGACTTCAATTTCTACGTCGAAGACGACGTGGTCTCGATCGTGCGCCGCAAGCGTGGCGCGCCGCTGGACAAGATCGTCGCCGAGCTGATGATCTTTGCCAACAGCACCTGGGGCAAGCTGCTGCACGACTCGGGCGTGCCGGGCATCTACCGCTCGCAAGGGCCGGGCGCCGGCGGCTGGGCCGCCAAGATGCAGGTGCGCATGGTCACGCACGCCGCGCCGCACCAGGGCCTGGGCGTGGACCAGTACGCATGGAGCACGTCGCCGCTGCGCCGCTACACCGACCTGGTCAACCAGTGGCAGATCATCGCGGCGGCCGAAAACGGCGTCACCGCGCCGCTGGTCGCGCCGTTCAAGCACCGCGATGCGACGCTGTTCTCGATCGTGTCGAGCTTCGACGCGGCGTACGCGGCTTACAACGAGTTCCAGCAGAACATGGAGCGCTATTGGTGCCTGCGCTGGCTGGGGCAGGAGGGCGTCAAGATGGTCGACGCCGTCGTGCTCAAGGACGAACTCGTGCGCCTGACCGACGTGCCGCTGGTGGTGCGTTTGCCGGGCATGTCGCAGGTGGCGCGCGGCGCGCAGGTCAAGCTCGACATCGTCCGCTGGGACGAGATCGAGCTGAACCTCGAGGCGCGTTTGCTGGAAGTGGCCAGCAGCACGCCGGATGCGACCATCGGGGATGAAGAGGACGCCGAAGCCGATACCGACACTGGCGAAGCGGCAGCGGCCGAAGCGGTGGAAGCGGAAGGCGCGGTTGCCGTGGTGGAAACGGCTGACGTGACGGAACCAGCGTCGTCAGCGACACCGTCCAGTACTTCGGCACCATAATCGATTTGGCAAAAGAAGCCGAAGGCATGGACGTCATCTGAAGCCGCAGGCTCTGTGGGCCGTTGGCAAGGAGACTGAGTGCGGGATTTTGCAGGTCGCCCGCTGCTCAGACTTCCAGCCTGCGCGCTCGTAGCCACCACGCCAACGGCGTAATGACACCCGCAACG
Organism: Telluria sp. RB2R28; assembly: GCF_059685835.1. Classification (NCBI taxonomy): domain Bacteria; kingdom Pseudomonadati; phylum Pseudomonadota; class Betaproteobacteria; order Burkholderiales; family Oxalobacteraceae; genus Telluria; species Telluria sp. RB2R28. Next base: position 145,108 of record NZ_JCASIK010000004.1, read on the forward strand.
ACGGACGGGTAGAAGATCAGCGCGAACGCCTTGTCAATGCTGATAGTCTGAGCGAAGAGGAAGATCGCCAGCCAGACGAGTACCGCAACTGACAGGGTCGAGCCAATTGCGATCAGCAAGTATTTCAAGGTACTGAGAATGGCTTTCATGGTTTGAATGGTTCTATTGATGGGCAATTGAAATATTGGCCCGCTTTGCTGCCTCCAGCCCGTACAACTTCCTCGACAAATGACGCGCAGTTTTGAGGAAGCATCAGCCATAACCATCGCTTTGCGAGCAGCTCTTCCAGCTTCCTGTGTGCACCTGCAGGGTCGGGGATGGACACCACCCAGCGTCGAATCTCCCTTTTGCCGTTCTCCTTCAAATAGCGCAGGTAGCCGTTCTGCGTCATGATCTTCGGTTTGTTGTTGAATCCCGCTATGTGGAAGTACAGGCCTCCGCCCGTATGCAACAGGGCGTGACCGCAGAAGTTGGCAGAGGTGCCCGTGACGACGACAGCACAGCAGTGCTTGAAGTCCGACGGTCTGATGACGTTATGAACCATGACATCGCCGTCGTAGGGTACGGGCTGAGGTTTGTTGGCGTTCGCCTGGATCGCGCTATTGGTGGCACGGCCCATTTCAGCACTCCTTGTTGGCTGCGCAATTCTGCAACAGGATTTGATTGCCGTGCTTGTCGGCCGAGGGATCTTGGGCGACGCCTTTGATCCTGAGGTATGCATCGTTCGCCATGTGGCTCTCCGGTGTGAGTTGGATAAGACCGACGATTATTCACCCTGTATGGCGCTGTAGGCTTGTCACGAGTCAGGGTCGCAGGTGCCTGAGATCAAGTGGACATTGAAGGATTGGCAAGACCATTCAACCCTTCGGCTACTATTGCCGAACACACCACGTTATCCCGCACGCCAATTCCACCTCCCCCTATGGGTTCGCCTCAGGTTAGAATGAATCAATTCTCCGATTCAATTCTCACCCGCAGCGCGTGAAGTCTCTCCTACACAACCGTCCCCTGATCATTGCCCTGGCCGTATCGGTGGCAGCCCACGCGGCGCTGCTGGCGGTGCGCTTTGCTGCGCCTGAAACATTTCGCCAGACCCCGGCCGACCCGGGCCTCGAGGTCATTCTGGTCAACGCCAAGCATGACCGCGCGCCGGCCAAGGCCGATGCACTGGCCCAGGCGAACCTGGACGGTGGCGGCGCTGCCGAAGCGGGCCGCGCCAAGTCGCCGCTGCCCGACCTGCGCAAGGTCGAGGATGGCGACAGCATCAAGGCACTTCAGCGCCGCATCGCCGCGCTCGAGCAGATCCAGCAGAACGTCGTCACGCGCGCCCGCACGTCGAGTTTCACCGCGCCACCGGTCACCGAGCGTGAAAAGCCGGATCCGTCGCGCACGGGCGAGGACAACCTCGACACGTCGCGCGCCATCTCGCGCAGCGCCGCTGAAATCTTCGAACGCATCGAAGAAGAAAACCGCCGCCCGAAGCGCACGAAGATCACGCCGAGCACGCGCGAGGCCGGGTACGCGCTGTACTACAAGGCGATGCAGAAGCGGATCGAGGAAGTCGGCACGCTGAACTTCCCGCAGCAGGCCGGCAAGAAGCTGTATGGCGAGCTGGTGGTGTACATCCCCGTCTATCAGGACGGCACGCTGTACCTGAAGGATGGCGGCCCGAAGGTCGAGCGCAGCTCGGGCAATCCTGCGCTCGACAAGGCGGCGCTGGACATCGTGCGCCGCTCGGCGCCGTACGGCGCGTTCCCGGCCAATATGCGCACCAAGGGCAAGGACGATTTGTGGGAAGTATTTACGCGCTTCCGGTTCACCCGCGAAGACAGTCTGCGCGCAACCCTGGGGAATGCATCGCCATGACCGACCGTTATTGCGTTATCGGCAACCCGATTGCCCACAGCAAGTCGCCACGGATCCACGCGCAATATGCCGCAGAGCTGGGCGAAGATCTCCAGTATGAACAGTGCCTGGCGCCCGTCGATGGCTTTACCGCCACGGTGGCGCGCCTGGTCGGCGAAGGCTACAAGGGCGCCAACGTCACCGTGCCATTCAAGCTCGACGCCGCGCGCCTGGCCACGCGGTTGACCCCGCGCGCGCAGGCGGCCGGCGCCGTCAATACGCTGGTGTTCGATGGCGGCGAGATCGTCGGCGACAACACCGACGGCGTGGGCCTCGTGGCCGACATCGTGCGCAATGCGGGCGTGTCGCTGTACGGCAAGCGGGTGCTGCTGCTGGGCGCCGGTGGCGCCGCGCGCGGCGCGCTGCTGCCGTTGCTGGACGCCGGTCCGCGCCAGATCGTGATTGCCAACCGCACGCTGGCCACCGCCGAGGCGCTGGTGGCGGAATTTGCCGACCATGCGGCGCGCCTGGCGGTCAGCGGCTTCGCCGATGTCGACGGCCCGTTCGACGTGATCATCAATGCGACGTCGGCCAGCCTGGACGCCGCCGTGCCGCCGGTGCCGGCAACCGTATTCGGCCCGGACACGCTCGCGTTGGATATGATGTACGGAAACAAGCCAACCGTGTTCATGGCGTTTGCTGCCGGCCATGGCGCCGCCGTGCGCGACGGCCTGGGCATGCTGGTGGAGCAGGCCGCCGAAGCGTTCGCGCTGTGGCGGGGCAAGCGGCCGGGCACGGCGCACGTGCTGGCATCGATGCGTCAATCACAATAACAGGGGTAACCCGTGGCTACATCGCGCACTAAGGGAGCATCGAAAGGTTCAGCGAAGGGATCATCGAAGGCGCCAGCCAAGCGGCGCTGGATCAAGTGGCTCTTTCTGGGGCCGCTGCTGATCGTGCTGCTGGTCCAGCTGTATTTCTTCCTGATGGTGTGCTGGTATTCGCAGGTCGATCCGGGCTCGACCAGCTTCATGCGCGCGCAATTGTCGGTGCTGCGCGAGACCAATCCCAACGCGACGCTCAAGCACGAATGGGTGCCGTACGAGCGGATTTCATACAATCTGAAGCGTGCGGTGGTGGCGTCCGAGGACGCCAATTTCAACGAGCACTACGGCGTGGACCTGAAAGCCATCGAGCGCACCTACGAGCGCAATGAGCGCCGGGGCAAGCTGGTGGGGGGCGGCTCGACCATCACCCAGCAACTGGCCAAGAACCTGTTCCTGTCCGGCTCGCGCAGCTATCTGCGCAAGGGCCAGGAAACGATTATCGCGTTCATGCTCGAAGCCGTGATGAGCAAGCAGCGCATCCTGGAAATCTACCTGAATGTGGCCGAGTTCGGGCGCGGCGTGTTCGGCGCCGAAGCGGCGGCGCGCTACTACTTCAAGACGTCCGCCGCCAAACTGAGCACGGCGCAGGCCGCACGGCTGGCCGTGATGCTGCCCAATCCGCGCTTCTACGACAAGAACCGCTCGACCCGCTACCTGGAGCGCCGCACCAGCACGATCCAGCGCCGGATCCCGTCGGCCGACGTGCCACGTGCGGATGAGCGGCCGTAAACGCGCGTTTATGGCGCTGGAGTTGGCTCCGCGGCGGGCAAACGGTTACACTTGCGCTACTTTTGTCGACCGGCCAAGAATAGCGAGACCCACCGCATGATCAATGTATTCGTCCTACAGAACGGCCGCCTGAACCAGGTCACGATCGAATCCCGCGAGGAACTCGAGAGCGTGGCGCCGGTCTGGGTCGACCTGACCGACCCGAGCGAGGAAGAGCGCGTCTGGGTCAAGGCCAAGTACAACGTGATCCTGCCGGGCGAAGACGAAGTCCAGGACATCGAAGCGTCGGCGCGTTACTACGAAGCCGAAAATGGCGACCTGCACCTGCGCACCGACTTCCTGCTCGAAGAAGAAGACGGGCCGTCGCGCGTGATCACGGTGGCGTTCATCCTTTCGGGCAAAATCCTGTTCTCGGTGCACAACGACGACTTGCCGGTGTTCCGCCTGGTGCGCATGCGCGCCCGTTCACGGCCCGGCTCGATCGAAGACTATATGGACGTGCTGCTCGACCTGTACGCGACCGACGCCGAGTATTCGGCCGACTCGCTCGAGGGCATCTACGAAAGTCTCGAAGAAGTCTCGACCCGCGTGCTGCAAAAGGAATTTACCGACCAGGACGCGGCCGCGGCGCTGAACGCGATCGCGCACGAGGAAGACTTGAACGGCCGCATTCGCCGCAACATGATGGACACGCGCCGCGCAGTCAGCTTCCTGATGCGCGGGCGCCTGCTGAACTCGGACCAGTTCGAAGAGGCGCGCCAGATCCTGCGCGACATCGAGTCGCTCGACGGCCACACCTCGTTCCTGTTCGACAAGGTGAACTTCCTGATGGACGCCACCGTCGGCTTCATCAACATCAACCAGAACAAGATCATCAAGATCTTCTCGGTGGCCTCGGTCGCGTTCCTGCCGCCGACCCTCATCGCCAGCGTCTACGGCATGAACTTCGCCGTGCTGCCCGAGCTGCAATGGCGCTTCGGTTATCCGTTCGCCATTGCGTTGATGATTGGCTGCGGCGTGGCACCGCTGTGGTATTTCAGAAGGCGTGGCTGGCTGAAATAAGCCAGCCAGCCCTGCGGGTCACCCGATCCGCTTGAACACGCGTCGCGCCGCTTCAATGGTCTCATCGATCGCCGCGTCGTCATGCTGGATCGACACGAAGCCCGCCTCGAACATCGCCGGTGCAAAGTACACGCCTTCGTCCAGCATGCCGTGGAAGAAGCGGTTGAAGCGCTCCTTGTCGCCGGCCATCATTTCGCTGTAGCTGCCCGGGACTTCCTTCGAGAAGTACATGCCGAACATGCCGCCCACGGCGTCGCCGCAGAAGTCGATGCCTGCTTCGCGCGCCGCCTCGCTCAAGCCGGCCACGAGGCGGTTTGCCGTGGCGCTCAGGCGCTCGTAGAACCCGGCTTCCTGGATCAGCTTGAGCGTCGTCATGCCCGCCGCCACCGCCACCGGATTGCCCGACAGCGTGCCGGCCTGGTACACCGGGCCGATCGGCGCCATCTTCTGCATCAGCTCGGCGCGCCCGCCAAAGGCTGCCACCGGCATGCCGCCGCCGATGACCTTGCCCAGCGCGGTCAGGTCGGGCTGGATGCCGTACATGCCCTGTGCGCCCTGCAGGCCGACGCGGAAGCCGCACATCACTTCGTCGAAGATCAGCACGGCGCCGTGCTTCGTGCACAGGTCGCGCATGCTCTGCAGGAATGCAGGCGTGGCGCGGATCAGGTTCATGTTGCCGGCCACTGGCTCGACGATCACGCAGGCGATCTCGTCGCCCATCGTCGCGAACGCGTCTTCCAGTTGCGCCACGTCGTTGTAGTCGAGCACGAGCGTGTGCTTGACGAAGTCTTCCGGCACGCCGGCCGAGGTCGGATTGCCGAAGGTGAGCAGGCCGCTGCCGGCTTTGACCAGCAGCGAATCGGCATGGCCGTGGTAGCAGCCTTCGAACTTGACGATCTTGTCGCGGCCCGTGGCGCCGCGCGCCAGGCGCAGCGCGCTCATCGTCGCTTCGGTGCCGGACGAGACCAGGCGCACCTGCTCGATCGATGGCAGCAGGCGGCAGATTTCTTCGGCGATCTCGATTTCGCCTTCGGTCGGCGCGCCGAACGACAGGCCATTGGCGGCGGCGGCCTGCACGGCCGACACCACCTCAGGACGGGCGTGGCCGAGGATGGCCGGGCCCCACGAGCCGATGTAGTCGATATAGCGCTTGCCGTCGGCGTCCCAGAAGTGCGGGCCGAGGGCGCGCGTGATGAAGCGCGGGGTACCGCCGACCGAGCGGAAGGCGCGCACGGGCGAATTGACGCCGCCGGGTGTGGTCAGTTGGGCGCGGGCGAACAGGGTATCGTTGCGCGAGGTGGCTTGTTCAGTGGTCATGTTGACGTTTCAAGAAGAGGAAAGACCGTCCCGCGCGGCGCGCTTGAAACTCAGGGACGGAAGAATTTGGCGGGAATGAATTTGCCCATGCCGAAGCGTTGTGCGTTCTCGAGCGCGCCGGTGGTGTATTCCTGTGCCACGGCCAGCGCCGTCGGCGCATCCATGCCGCGCGCCATCAGGGCGGTGAACGCGGCCGAATAGGTATTGCCGGCGCCCAGAAACGGGCCGGGCAGGTGCTGCCAGTCGACCCGCGCGACTTCGCCGCTGGTGTCGAACAGGCGGTTCGAGCAGGCGCCGGCCGTGTCGCGCGTGCCCGTGACGAGCACGTACTGCAGGCCGGACGAGGTCAGTTCGGCCACGTCTTCGTCGAGGTTGCCGGGATCGGCATCGCCGCCGTCGCGCCACAGCTCGGCCATGCGGCCCAGTTCGGCCTGCGACAGGATCAGGGCGGTGGCTTGCGGCGCCAGAATGGAACGCAGGGCCATCAGCATTTCTTCGTCGCCCATGCCGGCGTCGGGCAGGGCCGACAGGAATGGGTCGAGGATCAGCGGCGCGTCCGGGTAGTCGGACACGATCTCGGCAATGGCGGCCAGGTGCATCGCAGTGCCGACGGCGCCGACCTTGAAGGCAGCGATCGGCATGTCTTCGAGCAGCGCGCGCGCCTGTTCGGCCATCCAGTCGCTGTCGAGCTCATACATGTGCTCGACGCGGGCGCTGTCGCACACGAGCAAACCCGCAATGGCCGATAGCCCGTGGCACCCGAGGGCGGCAAAGGCGGCGACGTCCGATTGCACGCCCAGCGCGCCGACGGGATCGCAGACGCCAAAACTCAGGATGAGGGGTAACGGTTGGTTTTGCACGACGGGTAGATTAAGATGCCGGATTCTGATTCCACATTTTACTAGATACAAGGATCAACACCGTGAGTACTGAATCCACCGCCCCGTTCCTGACCTGGATGTGCCTGATCTGCGGCTGGGTATACGATGAAGCTGCCGGCGCACCGGAGGACGGCATTGCGCCGGGCACCCGTTGGGCCGACGTACCGATGAACTGGACCTGTCCCGAGTGCGGTGCACGCAAGGACGACTTTGAAATGACAGCGATATAACACCTGTTGTCGTGCTTGCATGGCATATTTGCAATCCCCTGATGCCATCGCAAAGGAGTAGTTGACTCCCTGCAACACTTTGCGCACAAGAAAGATTCGTTGTGCTATCGTGACGCTTCAAGCCGAAGTGAAACGACCATGACGACATCGCCGCAATCATCAAGCCTGACCATCATGGTGATCGATGACAGCAGCACGATCCGCCGGTCAGCAGAGATTTTTCTGACCCAGGCGGGTTATCACGTGGTGCTGGCCGACGATGGCTTCGACGCGCTCGCCAAGATCAACGACCACCATCCAGCGCTCGTGTTTTGCGACATCCTGATGCCGCGTCTCGATGGCTACCAGACCTGCGCGCTGATCAAGAAGAGCGTGCGGTTTCACGCGACCCCGGTGCTGATGCTCTCGTCCAAGGACGGCCTGTTCGACCGCGCGCGCGGCGCGATGGTCGGCGCCAGCGCCTACCTGACCAAACCCTTTACCAAAGACAGCCTGCTGGCGGCCGTGCGCGAGCATGCGCCGGCGGCAGACTGACGGTTCAACCAACGCTGGAGCCCTGCGTGGCCATTCAAAAGATTCTCATCGTCGACGATTCGCCGACCGAACGACTGTACCTGACCGACATCCTGGTCAAGAACGGCTTTACCGTGTGCACCGCCGTCAATGGCGACGAAGCGATCGAGCGCATTCGCGCCGAGCGCCCGCAACTGATCCTGATGGACGTGGTCATGCCCGGCGCGAACGGCTTCCAGGTGACCCGCGCCATCTCGCGCGACCCGGAACTGGCGGCGCTGCCGATCATCATCTGCAGCAGCAAGGACCAGGAAACCGACCGTATCTGGGGCATGCGCCAGGGCGCCAGGGAATACCTGGTCAAGCCGGTCGATCCGGCGCGCCTGCTGGCGGCCATTGCGGCGCTGGCCGTGCCGGGCGACGCAGCCGGCAGCGTGAAGGCATGACCACCGGCGGCGCGGACGAACGTGCAGGCCGCCGCGATCCCGCGGCGCGGCGCACCCGCCTGCGCCTGTACCAGGAGCAGCTGCTTGAACGGATGCAGGCGGCGAAAAACGGCGCCGGCGCCAGCGTGGCGCAACTGGGCCTGGCCATCGGCGGCGCGCGCTACCTGGTCGACCTGGCCGAAGTGGGCGAGATCGTCGCACCCGTGCCGGTCACGCCCGTGCCGCTGACCCGCCCGTGGTACCTGGGGCTGGCCAATGTGCGCGGCAGCCTGCTGGGCGTGATCGACCTGGCACGCTATCTCGATGACGGGCACGTGGCCGCATCGGCGGTCCCTGGCAGCACCCCGCGCCTGCTGGTGTTTGCACCAGCCCTGGGCTTGAATTGCGCGCTGCTCGCGTCCACGGTATATGGCTTGCGCCATGCCGGGACGATGACGCGCGACGGCGACGCCCTGCGCGATGCCGATGGCAACACATGGATGCCGCTGTCGCTGGCGGCGCTGGTGCGCGAAGAGCGCTTCCTGCACATTGCACGCTAACCGAACACACTAACTTGCAGCACAGGGAGCCGGAATGGGATTCGCCTCGAAATTGACCATGAATGTCTTCGCCAGGGGTGGCGCAGCCGATGACGCGGTGCGCCCGGTAACGCCGGTGCCCGTCGCCGACGCTGCGGCGCCTGACGGGGCGGCCAGTGGTTCGGCTGCCGCAGCGGCGCGGCGCCTGGGCGGCTTTCGTGGCCGTGACGACGCCGTCGCCGATGGCGGGGGCGACATGCGCGCCACGCTCATGGGCAGCAGCTTCCAGCCGAATCGCCTGCGCCTGCTACTGGGCGCCGTTGCGGCCGGTGCGGTGCTGACCGTGCTGGCCATGTGGCAGAACGCCGCCAGCGACGCCCGCCTGGCGGGGCAGAGCCAGGTCGCCGGTGACGCCGTGATGCACTCGCAGCGTTTCGCCAAGGCGGCGCCGATCGCGCTGCGTGGCGATGCGCAAGCCTTCTTCCAGCTGGAAGAGAGCCGCACGGAGCTGGGCCGCGAACTCGATCTGCTGGCGCGTGGCGGCCAGTCGCCGACCGGCCGCATTCCCGCCGCCAGCGGCCCCCGCGCCGACGACCTGCAAAAAGCCATCGTGCTGTGGAACCGCTCGTCCAAGGCCGCTGCCAACATTCTCGGCAACCGGCGCAACCTGATCGCCTTTGGCGCGAGCCTGGCCCAGTACGAAGAAGTGGGCCCGGAACTGGTCGCCATTGCCGAACGCCTGCAGCGCGACGAGGCCACCGACGCGCGGCGCCAGATGGCGGCACTGAGCCTGCTGTCGGTGACCCAGCGCCTGACGGCCGGCGCCCAGACCTTCAACACGCCGGGTTCGACCCAGAACGCGGTGACCTACATCCTGGGCGACATCGCCTCGCTCGAAGCGCTCGTCGATGGCCTGCTCGATGGCGGCGGCCGTTATGGGCTGGCCCCGCTGACGGACCTCGAAATGCGCGTGCGGCTGTCGCGCACCCGCGACAGCCTGCGCGAATACGTCAAGACCGTTTCGCCGCTGATCGGCAACCTGACCAGCTACGCCGGCGCCCGCGCCGCCGAGCGCCTGATCTCGCGCGACAGCGAACCGCTGCGCGTGATGCTCGCCAGGCTGCACATGGATTACCAGCGCGACCAGGCCGAGATCAGCCCGTGGTTCTGGCTGGCCATCGGCGCCGGCGTGTTCACGCTGCTCGCCACGCTGGGCACCACCCGCGCCATGCTGCAGGAGTCGCGTGAGCGCGCCGCGGGCGCCGAAGGGCGCCGCCAGGAAGCCGAAGCGATGCGCCACCTGGCGCAGGCCAAGGAAGAAGAAGCCAAGGCCACCAATGAACAGAACCAGGCCGCCATTTTGCGCCTGATGAACGAACTGCAGGACGTCGCCGACGGCGACCTGACGGTGCAGGCGACGGTGTCGGAAGACATCACCGGCGCGATTGCCGACTCGGTCAACTACACGGTCGAAGAACTGCGCGAGCTGGTGGTGCGGGTCATCCGCACTGCGGAGCAGGTGGCGCGCGCATCGAACGGTGCGCAGGACGTCTCGACCGAGCTGCTGGGCGCGGCCGAGCAGCAGTCGCGCGAGATTCAGGATGCGTCGGCCACGACACTGCGCCTGGCCGGCCTGATTACCGACGTGTCGCGCTCGGCCCTGGAATCGGCCGACGTGGCGCGCCAGTCGGTGGCGGCGGCGGCGCAGGGCTCGACCGCGGTGCAGAACGCCATCGAGGGCATGCAGGAAATCCGCGAGCAGATCCAGGAAACCTCCAAGCGCATCAAGCGCCTGGGCGAATCGTCGCAGGAAATCGGCGAGATCACCGAGCTGATTTCGGACATTACCGAGCAGACCAACGTGCTGGCGCTGAACGCCGCGATCCAGGCCGCATCGGCCGGCGAAGCAGGGCGCGGCTTCTCGGTGGTTGCCGAAGAGGTGCAGCGCCTGGCCGAACGCTCGGGCGACGCGGCCAAGCAGATCGGCGCGCTGGTGCGCACCATTCAGACCGACACCCACGATGCGGTGGCGGCAATGGAAAAATCGACGCAGGGTGTGGTGGAGGGTGCGCGCCTGTCGGACGCCGCCGGCGCCGCGCTGTCGGACATTTCGCGCGTCTCGAACCGCCTCGGTGACCTGATCGGCGACATGTCGACCGCCACCGAACGCCAGGCCACCAAGGCCACCGGCGTGGCCGACAAGATGCAGCAGATCCTCGCCGTGACCGAACAGACCCGCCAGGGTACCCGCCAGACCGCCCAGTCGATCCAGGAACTGGCCGCGCTGGCGCAGGAACTCAAGGATTCGGTGTCCCGCTTCCGCGTGGTATCCTGACCAGGCGATGACGACCTTGAACCGCTCCAGCAGTTTTGATACCGGCCCGCTGTCCTGGGTCATTGGCGAAATCCGCGACGCGCTCACGCGCGCCGCGACGTCCCTGCGCGACGCGGCGGGCCGCTCGCCCGAGGCGCAGCCAACGCTGCTGCTGCATGCGAAATCGCACCTGCACCAGGCGCACGGCGCCTTGCAGATGGTCGATGTCGAAGGCGTTGGCGTGTTTACTGCCGCGGCCGAAGCGGTGCTCGATCGTTTCAAGGATGGCCAGCTGCCATGCAACGCCGAGAGCGTGCAGGTGGTGCTGGGCGCCTTCGGGGCGCTGGGCGAATACCTCGATGAACTCCTGGGCGGGGCCCCGCAACAGCCGGCGCGCCTGTTCCCGTATTACCGCGACATGGTCGAACGCCAGGGCGAGACCAAGGTCCATCCGGCCGACCTGCTGCCACTCGACCTGTCGGTGCTGCCCGAGCTGCCGGCCACTGGCACTGCCGTGGGCGACGTGGATATCGCGGCCTGCCGCGCGCACTTCGAAAAAGCCCTCCTGCCCTACCTGAAGGCCGACGATGACGACGCGGTGCGCCGCGCACAGGCGCACGACATGGCCGCCGCGATCGCGCCGATCGCCGGCGCGCAGGAGAGCGCACGCGCGCGCCTGTTCTGGCAGGCCATGCATGCGTTTGCCACCGTGGTGGCCGATGGCCAGGTCGCAACCGACCTGTATGTCAAGCAGCTCTTTGGCCAGATCAACCTGCAGTTGCGGCGCCTGGCCAAGGGCCAGCAGGATGCGCCCGAGACGATGCTGCGCGATGCGCTGTTCTTCGTGGCCGCCGCCTGCGCGCCGGGCCCCGAGGCAGGCGCGCTGCGCCAGGCCCTGGACCTGGACGGCGCGGTGCCGCATGACTACGCCGAACGGCGCTACGGCAAACTCGATCCGCAGGCGCTGAAAGAGGCGCGCGAAGCGCTGGCCCGCACCAAGTCGGACTGGGACCTGATCGCCGGCGACGGCAAGCCTGACGCCGCGGTCGAGAACGATTTTAACGACGCGCTGGCGCGCCTGGCCGGCGCCAGCGACAAGCTGGGCGCGCCCGCGCTGGCGCAACTGCTGCGTGAACTGGGCCGCGCGGCGGGCGACTCGGTGCAGTCGGGCCGCGACGACCAGTTCGGGCTGGAGATGGCGGCCGCCATGCTGTTCGTCGAGAACAGCCTGGACCAGCTGCGCCAGTTGCCCGACGATTTTTCGCAGAACGCCGAAGCCGTCGGCGCGCGCCTGCTGGCGCTGGCCGCCGGCGAAACCCCGCCCGATGCGCCGCAGTGGCAGGGCGAACTGGCGCGCCAGATCCAGCAGGGCCAGACCGTGGCCGTGCTGGCGGGCGAAGTCAAGGCCGGCCTGCGCCAGATCGAAAAACTGCTCGACGATTATTACGACGACCCATCCAAACGCCAGGTGCTGGAACAGGCCGGGCCGGTGCTGCATGGCTTGCAGGGTGCGTTTGCCATCCTCGACCAGGAGCAGGCCGTGCTGACCGTGCACCATGTCGAAGACGCAGTGCGCACGCTGGCCGACAGCGAGCGCGATGTCACCGCGCAGCACGCGTCGCTGCACAATATCGCGCAGAACATCGGCGCCCTGGGCTTCTTTGCCGACCTGCTGGCGCAGGACAGCGCGCTGGCGCGCGGCCGCTTCACGTTCGACACCGAGAAACAGCTGCTGCGCGAACTGCCGTTCGAGTTCACCGAAGCTGCCGCCGCCGCCGTCGAGACGCCGGTGGCACCTGTCGCCGACGCCGACGCACAGGACGACGTCGATGCCGAACTGCTCGGGATCTTCATCGCCGAAGCGCAGGAAGTGCTGGGCGTCGTGGTCGAGACGCTGCCGCGCGCGGCTGACGAGCCGGGCAACCAGGATACCCTGACGGGCCTGCGCCGCGCCTTCCACACGCTCAAGGGCAGCAGCCGCATGGTGGGCCTGGAAGCCTTCGGCGCGACCGCCGCCAGCATCGAGCGGGTCATGAACATCTGGCTGGCCGATGGCCGCGCGGCCACCGCCGACCTGCTGGCGCTGCTCGCGCATGCCTACGCCGAACTGGATGCCTGGGTGGCCGAACTGGCTGCCGGGCAGGCACCGCAGCGCGATGGCGCGGCGCTGATCGAGGCAGCGGCGCGGGTGCAGGAGGGCGGCGCGTTCGAGCCGCCGGCCGATGCCCAGCTGGATGCGCAGCTGAACGGGCAGTTTGATGCGCAGTTTGATGATATCCCGGTACTCGACGTGCAGATCACGCCGCCGGGCGAAGATGGCGTGCGGCGCGTGGGCGAACTGACCATTGGCCAGGCGCTGCACGACGTGTACCTGCTCGAAACCGAATCACTGTGCGCCACGCTGGAAGACGCGTTTGGCGCGCTGCGCCAGGACCCGGCGCAGCGTGCATCGGCCGACGCGATCACGGCCGCGCACACGCTGGCCGGTACCTCGGCCACGGTCGGCTATACCGACCTGTGCGAACTGGCGCATGCGCTGGAAAGAACGCTCGAGAAGCTCACCGTGCCTGGCGCGCCCGTCGATGAGGACGGGCTGGATCTGTTCGACACGACGCTGGCGCGCATGCGCGCAATGCTGCACGTGTTCACGCTGGGCGAACTGGCCCCGGCGCAGCCGGACCTGATCGAACAGCTGGCCGCGCTGCGCGCGCGCCTGGGCACATCGCCGTTCGACAAGCTCGAACCGGCCCTGGCCAGCCGGCTCGATACGCTGTTTGCCGAGGCCTACAAGCAGTTGCTGGCCGAGCCGCCGCCATTCACGGCGCCGGCGCCACGCGAGGCTGCGCCAGCATCGGCAGAGCCCGACGATATCGACGACATCTTCAGCGCATTCGGCGACGACCCGTTCGCGGCGCCGGCGCTGGAACAAGCCGCCCCGCAGCCGGGGGGGGCCGGCTTCGTTGCGGTGACGCCCGATGAAGCGGTGCTGGCCGAATCTGCGTCAGAACCGGTGTCGGAACCTGAAGCCGAACCAGAACCAGAATCCGAACCCGAACCTGCACCGGAACCCGATCTGGCGCTCGACGACCTGCACGAGCCCGAGCTGGCCGGCGCCGGCGGTTACGTCGACGAGATCGACGCCGACCTGCTGCCAGTCTTCCTCGAAGAAGCCACCGACCTGCTGCCGCGCATCGGGCACGACCTGCGCCAGTGGCAGCAGGAGCCGTCCAATGCCGGCGTCGCGCAGCGCATGCAGCGCGACCTGCACACGGTCAAGGGCAGCGCGCGCATGGCCGGTGCGATGCGCCTGGGCCAGCACGCGCACGAACTGGAAACGCAGATCGAGAACATGGTCCATGCCGGCACCTCGACGCTGCCGCCGGCCGCGTTCGACGAACTGCTGGCCAACTACGACAGCGCGATGTTGCTGTTCGAGGGCCTGCAGCAGCCGGCCGGCGGCACCGATTCGGCGCCGGCCTCCGCAGATGCCCCCGCAGCCGCGCCGGCCGAGCCGGCCCGCGCGCCGCTGGTGCGCGTGCGCGCCGACATCCTCGACCGCGTGGTGAACCAGGCGGGCGAGGTATCGATCACGCGCTCGCGCCTGGAAAACCAGATCGGCGTGCTCAAGTCGTCGCTCGGCGACTTCTCGGACAACGTGGGCCGCCTGCGGCGCCAGTTGCGCGAGATCGAGATGCAGGCCGAATCGCAGATCGCCTCGCGCCTGTCGATTGCCGGCGAGCGCGAATTCGATCCGCTCGAATTCGACCGCTTCACGCGCCTGCAGGAACTCACGCGCATGCTGGCCGAAAGCGTCGACGACGTCGCCTCGTTCCAGGAAAGCCTCGCGCGCACGGTCGATTCGGCCAACGAAGAACTGTCGGCCCAGGCACGCATGACGCGCGACCTGCAGCGCGACCTGATGCGGGTGCGGATGGTGCCGTTTGCCAGCCTGTCCGAGCGCCTGTTCCGCGTCGCGCGCCAGACCGCCAAAGAGACCGACAAGCGCGTCAACCTGGATATCCGGGGCGGCGCCGTCGAAATCGACCGGGGCGTGCTGGAACAGATGGCCGCGCCGTTCGAACACCTGCTGCGCAACGCGATCGTGCACGGCATCGAGCCGCGCGCGGCGCGTCAAAACGCCGGCAAGGCCGAGACGGGCGAATTGCTGGTGCAGGTCAGCCAGCACGGCAACGAAGTCCTGATTAACTTCAGCGACGACGGCGCGGGGCTGGACCTCGAACGCATCCGCGCCAAGGCACTGGCCGGCGGCCTGATTGCCGAAGGCGACGATGCCCCAGACGACCAGGTGACCGACCTGATTTTCGCGCCGGGCTTCTCGACGGCGGACACGCTGACCGAACTGGCCGGGCGTGGCGTCGGCATGGACGTGGTGCGCTCCGAAGCGCAGGCGCTGGGCGGACGCGTCGCGGTGGCGTCCGAACCGGGGCAGGGCGCGCGCTTTACGATCACGCTGCCGTTGACGCTGGCCGTGGCGCAGGTCGTGCTGGTGGTGGCCGGTGGCCGCACCCACGCGGTGCCGTCGACGCTGGTCGAGGCGGTGCAGCAGGTACGCGAGGCCGACCTGGCCGCCGCGATCGACGCCGGCACTATCCACCTGGCCGGCCACGAACTGGCGCTCTACGGCTTGCCTGATTTGCTGGGCATGGATGACGACGAACGCATCACGACGCAGCGTTCGACGCCGGTGCTGGTCTTGAATGGCGGCAGCCGCCGCATCGCGCTGCGCGTCGATGAAGTGCTGGGCAACCGCGAGGTGGTCGTCAAGAACATCGGCCGCCAGCTGGCGCGCATGCCGGGCATCGACGGCGCCACGGTCCTGGGTTCGGGCGAGATCGTCCTGATTCTCGATCCGCTGGCACTGGCGCAGCAACCGCAGGGTGAGGCGCGCGTGAAGCAGGCCATCGCGGCCCAGGTACGGCGCCCCACTGTGATGGTGGTCGACGATTCGCTGACGGTGCGGCGCGTGACGCAGCGCCTGCTCGAACGCGAAGGCTATCGCGTGGTGCTGGCCAAGGATGGCATCGAGGCGCTGGAACTGATCGGGCAGGGCGCGCCCGACCTGATGCTGGTCGATATCGAGATGCCGCGCATGGACGGCTTCGACCTGACCCGCAACGTGCGGGGCAATGAGGCAACGAAGGCGATCCCGATCATCATGATCACGTCGCGCACGGCCGACAAGCACCGCAACGTGGCGCTCGGGCTGGGCGTGAATGCCTACTTCGGCAAGCCGTACCAGGAGACGGTGCTGCTGGCGGCGATCGAGGGCTTGCTGGGGCGCGAAGCAGCGTAATGGCGTAACGACGGCGTTCAGTCGTCGTTCGCGTCGTCCTTCACGTCGCCCACCTCCGCCACCACCTTTTTGACCACCGCAAAGCGCTCCAGTGTCCGCTGCCTTGCCGCGTCGTGCTCCACGACCGGCGCCGGATAATCCCGTCCCAGCACCACGCCGCGCTCTGCCAGCACATCGGGCTTTACCAGCCACGGCGCGTGAATCTGCTTGCCGTCGAGCTTTGCCAGTTGCGGCAGGTAGCGCCGGATGAACTCTCCGCGCGCGTCAAAGCGCGTCGATTGCGTGACCGGATTGAAGATCCGGAACCACGGCTGCGCATCGCACCCGGTCGACGCCGCCCACTGCCAGCCGCCGTTGTTCGAGGCCAGCTCATAGTCATTGAGCTTGAGCGCAAAATAACGCTCGCCACGGCGCCAGTCGATCCCGAGATCCTTGGTGAGGAAGCTCGCCGTGACCATCCGCAGCCGGTTGTGCATGAAGCCCGTCTGGTTCAGCTGCTGCATCGCTGCATCGACCAGCGGATAGCCCGTGCGCCCCTCGCACCAGGCCGCAAACAGCGCGTCGGCCTCGTCCCCGGTTTCCCACTCGACCGCATCGAATGCCGGCTTGAACGAACGTTCGACCACGTGCGGGTTCTGCGACAGCACCATCGCGTAGAAGTCGCGCCAGATCAGTTCCGACAGCCACACGGACGCACCGGTCCCGCCGGTACCCGACTGCACCATGTCGCGGGCGCTGCGCACCAGATGGCGGATGGATGTGGTGCCAAAGCGCAGGTGCGCCGACAGCCGTGACGTGCCTTCCTCGGCCGGGAAGTCGCGCGCACGACCGTAATCGGCCATCTCGGTCACAAACGCCTCGAACATCGCCTCGGCCCCATCCATGCCGGCAGGCAGTGGCGGCTCGCCCGACGTGAAGCCGATGTCTTCCAGGGACGGCAGGGCGGCCGGCGCACCGGTGGGCGGCGCGAACGCATGCGCATGGGCGTCGACCGGGTAGGTGGCCAGCGTCTCGGGATGGGCCGCCAGGCGCTTGAGCCAGGCATTCTTGTACGGCGTAAACACCGAGAACACGCCGCCGGCGAGCGTGAGCACTTCCTGTTTCTCGAAGATGACCTGGTCCTTGTAGGAGTGGAAGGCGCAGTCTTGCCCGGCCAGTTGTTCGGCCACGGCGAGATCGCGGGCAATCGCCGACGGTTCATGGTCGGTGCCGGCATGCACGGCATCGATCCCGAGTTCTTTCGCCAGGGCAACTACTTCATCGCGCGCGCTGCCGTGGCGCACGATCAGGTAGCCTCCAAGGCGACGCAGTTCAGTGTCGAGCTGGGCCAGACTGGCATGGATGAAACGCAGACGCCGGTCATCCTTTGGCAACTCATCGAGGATGTCGGTGTCGTACACGAACACGCAATACACCTGCTGCGATGAACGCAGGGCGTGGTGCAGGGGGGCGTGGTCGAACGTGCGCAGGTCACGGCGAAACCAGACTAAAGACTTGCTTAAATTCATCATCGTGTGCGAGGTCAAGGCGGATCCAGATTTTACTGCCCATCATCGAAACGTGTGGCGCCCGAGGAATGCTTCCAATGGCCTCAGGGGCAAATGGGTGTAAACTGTCGAAAAGCGTAAGGTTGTTCTGCAGATGCCTGGCAGCCGTTCAACAGAAGTAACAACGCGAGAGTGCGCCTTTTGAGAGCAATCGTATGAAAAAAACCAAAGTTGGCCAAACTCTTCCCATGCCGGGCATGCCCCGTGAGCAGGATGGCTCCCCCACCGTGGCGGGTCCTGCAGCATCCGGCCTGAATCTGGCAAACCACTTCCTGATCGCCATGCCGTCGATCCAGGATCCCGTCTTCGGCGGCACCGTCGTCTACGTCTGCGAGCACAACGACAAGGGCGTGCTCGGCGTGGTCATCAACAAGCCGACCGACATGACGATGGAAACCCTGTTCGACCGCGTCGATCTCAAGCTGGCCGAAGGCTTGCGCGCCACCGTCGTCGACGAGCCGATCATGTTCGGCGGCCCCGTGCAGGACGACCGCGGCTTCGTGCTGCATTCGCCGGGCGGGCGCTATTCGTCGTCGCTGACCGTCACCGATGACGTCTCGTTTACCACCTCGATCGACGTGCTCGAGGCCGTCGCCAGTGGCGGTGGCCCGGCGCGCATGCTCGTCTCCATCGGCTATGCCGGCTGGAGCCCGGGCCAGCTCGAAGAAGAAATTTCGCGCAATGGCTGGCTGACGGTGGGCGCCGACGCGCGCGTGCTGTTCGACCTCCCGATCGAAGAGCGCTATCACGCCGCCATCAAGCTGCTGGGCATCGATCCCCTGATGCTCGCCACCGAAGCCGGCCATGCGTAAGGCGTTCCCGTACAAGAAACACGTGCATGATTGATATCGTTCTGGGCTTCGACTTCGGCATCAAGCGGATCGGCATCGCCATGGGCAACACCCTGACCGGGCAAGCCCAGCCTTTGAGAGTCGTCAGCGCGATCGACAACGCCACCCGCTTCCAGATCATTGGCGAGCTGATCGCCCAATGGCAGCCGGCGCGCCTGATCGTGGGCGAGCCGCGCCATCCCGATGGCGCCGAGCACGACATGACCTTGCGCAGCCGCCGCTTTGCCAACCAGCTGCATGGCCGCTTCAACCTCCCCGTCGAACTGGTCGATGAACGTTATTCGTCGGCCGTGATCGCTTCAAAGCGCGGCGACGTCATCGACGACAAGGCGGCCGCCATTATTTTGCAACAGTATTTTGACGCATCACGCTAACCCTATGCCCACCAACAAACACGCATTCGATGCCGAAGCGCTCTACCGCGAGCTGCTGGCCCAGGTCCGCACGGGCCTGAACGGCGTTGCCGAGCCGGCCATCGTCGGCATCCATTCCGGCGGCGCCTGGCTGGCCGAGCGCCTTGCGCGCGACCTCGACCTGACGCACCGTCTCGGCGCCATCGACGTCTCGTTCTACCGCGACGACTACGCGCGCAAGGGCCTGCACCCGGACGTGAAACCGACCCACATCCGCTTCGCGGTCGACGGCGCCACCGTGGTGCTGGTCGACGACGTGCTGCAGACCGGGCGCACCACGCGCGCGGCGATCAACGTGCTGTTCGACTATGGCCGTCCGGCCTGCATCCGCCTGGCCACGCTGGCCGACCGGGGCGGGCGCGAGCTGCCGGTGGCCGCCGATTTCGTCGGCGTCCACGCCACGCTCGAGGCCAACGAGTCGCTGTGCCTGCAGCGCGATGAGACAGGCCAACTTTCGCTCACCATCGAACAAGACAATGCCGATCCTGCACAATAATCCGCAACTGAACAAAAACGGCGAGCTGCAGCACCTGCTCACCATCGAGGGCCTCAAGAAGTCGCACATCGACCACATCCTCGACACCGCATCGAGCTTCGTGGGGATTTCCGACCGCGAAGTCAAGAAGGTCCCGCTCATGCGCGGCAAGAGCGTGTTCAACCTGTTCTTCGAAAATTCGACGCGCACCCGTACCACGTTCGAGATCGCGTCCAAGCGCCTGTCGGCCGACGTCATCAACCTGAACATCCAGGCTTCGTCGACCACCAAGGGCGAGTCGCTGCTTGACACGATCGACAACCTGGCCGCGATGCATGCCGACATGTTCGTGGTGCGCCACGCGCAGTCGGGCGCGCCGTACATGATTGCGCAGCACCTGAACCGGACCCGTTCGGATGTCCACGTCGTCAATGCCGGCGACGGGCGCCATGCGCACCCGACCCAGGGCCTGCTCGACATGTACACGATCCGGCACTACAAGAAAGACTTCACGAACCTGCGCGTGGCGATCGTCGGCGACATCCTGCACAGCCGCGTGGCCCGTTCGGACATCCACGCGCTGACCACGCTGGGCGTGCCCGAAGTGCGCGCCATCGGCCCGCATACGCTGCTGCCGGGCGGCCTGGATCAGATGGGCGTGCGCACCTTCACCAACATCAATGAGGGGCTGAAGGACGTCGACGTGATCATCATGCTGCGCCTGCAGAACGAGCGCATGAGCGGCGCGCTGCTGCCGTCGGCGCAAGAGTACTTCAAGAGCTATGGCCTGACGCCCGAACGCCTGGCGCTGGCCAAACCCGATGCGATCGTGATGCACCCGGGGCCGATGAACCGCGGCGTCGAGATCGACTCGGCGGTGGCCGACGGCAGCCAGGCGGTGATCCTGCCGCAGGTGACGTTCGGGATCGCGGTACGCATGGCAGTGATGAGCATTTTGGCAGGAACCCACGCATGAAACTCCATATCAAGAACGGGCGCGTGATCGACCCGGCGAACGGCGTCGACGCCGTGCAAGACCTGTTCATCGTCGACGGCAAGATCGCGGCGCTTGGCGTCGCCCCCCAAGGCTTCACGGCCGACCAGAGCATCGACGCGAGCGGCCTCGTGGTCGCCCCGGGCCTGGTCGATCTGTCGGCGCGCCTGCGCGAGCCGGGCTACGAATACAAGGCCACGCTCGAATCCGAGCTGCAGGCGGCGATGCAGGGCGGCGTGACCACGCTGGTCTGCCCGCCCGACACCGACCCCGTGCTCGACGAACCAGGCCTGGTCGAAATGCTCAAGCACCGCGCGCGCATTGTCGACCAGGCCAATGTGCACCCGCTGGGCGCACTGACCGTGGGCCTGAAAGGGCAGGCGCTGACCGAGATGGCCGAACTGACCGAAGCCGGCTGCATCGGCTTCGCGCAGGCCGAGGAACCCATCCTCGACACCAACGTGCTGCTGCGCGCGATGCAGTACGCCAAGACGTTCGACTACACCGTCTGGCTGCGTCCGCAGGATGCCCACATCGGGCGCGGCGGCGTGGCCCATGCCGGCCCGCTGGCCTCGCGCCTTGGCCTGTCCGGCGTGCCCGTAATGTCCGAAACCATTGCGCTGCACACGATCTTTGAGCTGATGCGCTCCACGGGTGCGCGCGTGCACCTGTGCCGGATTTCGTCCGCTGCAGGCCTGGACCTGATTCGCACCGCCAAGAAAGAAGGCCTGGACCTGACGGTCGACGTGGGCGTGCACCACCTGCACCTGACGGACGCCGACATCGGCTTCTTCGATTCCAATGCGCGCCTCACGCCGCCGCTGCGCTCGCAGCGCGACCGCGACGCAATCCGCGCCGCAATCGTCGATGGTACGGTCGATGCGATCTGCTCCGACCACACGCCAGTGGACGACGACGAAAAGCTGCTGCCGTTCGGCGAAGCCTCGCCCGGCGCGACGGGTCTCGAGCTGCTGCTGGCGCTCACGCTCAAGTGGGCGCAGGACCAGCCTCATGGCGCACAGGACGCACAGGCCGCGCTGGCGCTGGCACTTGGCAAGGTCACCTGCGAAGCGGCGCGCATTGCCGGCCTGCCGGCTGGCACGCTGGGCGTGGGCGCCGCAGCCGATGTCGTGCTGTTCGACCCGGCTGCGCGCTGGACTGTGGACGGCAAGGCGCTGGCCAGCCAGGGCAAGCACACGCCATTCCTCGGCTACGAGCTGGCCGGGCAGGTGCGCGCGACCGTCGTGCGCGGCCGCGTCGCCTACCAGCGTTAATTTCACCACGGCGCGTGCTTCACCTGAAACGCGCGCCTTCACGGCGCCCACCACCTTGAATATCCGGCTTGCCTGGCGCCTCGCGCGCGTTACCGTCCATCTGTGCGAAGGACTGGCGACGTGCGCGCTGGTGTTTCCGTTTGCGTCGCCCCCACTGCGCGCGCGTATCACGCGGCGCTGGTCGAGCCAGCTGCTGCGTCTGTGCCGTGTCAGCGTCGCCCATGACGGCGGCGTAGCGCCGCTCGCGCATGCGCTGGTGGTGGCCAACCACGTGTCGTGGCTCGACATCTTCGTCATCAATGCGCTGAACCCGTGCCGGTTCGTGGCCAAGGCAGAGATTCGCGCCTGGCCCGTGATGGGCCGTCTGGCCGCCGGCGCCGGCACCGTGTTCATCGCGCGTGGCAACCGGCGCGAATTGCGCCACGTGTTCAAGGGGCTGGTCGATGTGCTGCAGCACGGCGAGCGCGTCGCGCTGTTCCCGGAAGGGACGACCAGTCTGCAAGGCCAGGTGCTGCCATTCCACGCCAACCTGTTCGAAGCGGCCATCGATGCTGGCGTACGGGTGCAGCCGTATGCGCTGGCCTATGTCGGCGCCGACGGCGCGCACCACCCGTCGATCGAGTACGTCGGCGAGACGACCTTTGTCGACAGCCTGTTCCGGATTTTGCAGGGGCCGCCGGTCATGGCGCGCCTGACCTGCCTGGCGCCTCTCGAGAGCTACGGGGCGCACCGGCGCGAACTGGCGCAGGCGTCGCAGGAGGCCGTGGCAACTGCCGTGGCAAGCGCGGTAGCCAACCCAGTCCCACGCTGATTCAGCGCTGCTTGCCGCCGTGCTCGCGGTACTCGGGGCAATCCACCTGCAGCAGCGTGCGGTCATCGAGGCACACGGCCGTCAATTTGCCGCCCCAGACGCAGCCGCTGTCCAGCCCGACCAGGTTGGGGCGCTGCACCACGCCCAGCGCCGACCAGTGGCCGAACACCACCGTCACGTCCTGCGTGCGGCGCGCCGGCAGATCGAACCATGGCAGCAGGTCGCTGCCGACCGGGCCGGTGTCGGATTCCTTGTGCTTGAAATCCATCGCGCCGTCAGGCGCGCACAGGCGCATGCGCGTGAGGGCGTTGACGATGCAGCGCAGGCGTTCGATGCCCGTCAGATTGTCGTCCCAGCGCTCGGGCTGGTTGCCGTACATCTGGCTCAGGAAGTCGAGCCAGCCATCACCCTGCAGCATGCGTTCGACTTCGCCGGCCAGCGCCATCGTCTGCGCGGCATCCCATTGCGGGGCCACGCCGGCGTGCACCAGCAGGTGATTGTCGACGAACATCGCCAGCGGCCGCGCGCGCAGCCAGGCGATGAGTTCATCGCGGTCGGGGGCGGCCAGGATCTCGTCGAGCGTATCGGAGCGGCTCAGGCGCTGGGCGCCGCCGGCCACCGCGATCAGGTGCAGGTCGTGGTTGCCGAGCAGGGCATCGACGCGCCCGCCGCTCGATTCATTGAGCGCTTTCATGCGCCGCAGCGCCATCAGCGATTCGGGGCCGCGGTTGATCAGGTCACCCACAAACAGGATGCGCGCGTCGTCACCCGCTACGAGGGCGATGCGGTCAAGCAGCAGCTGCGCTTCATGTGCGCAGCCCTGGAGGTCGCCAATGGCGTAAGTCGTCATATTCTTGTTCTGGCAGGACATTGCGGTCCCGCTGCCTGGCGTTGTGAAAAATGGAGCATATGATACTTTGGCGGATACTCAATGATTTTACGCGCCAGGCGGGTTTTCTGCGTCGCCGCGCAAGCGGATGAAAACATAAATACGCGCGCCGGCATCCACGTCCAGTCCGGTACAATGAGGCCGGCTTTCCATTGATGAATAGCGTGTCGTGGCTGCGCCAATTCGCTTCCTTTGCGAAGCGCTGCACAAGAATCGCTCCGAAAGAAAACAATAATGTTCTCGTTTTTTGTCAGTTTCCTTTCCTGCGCATTGCTCACGCTGCTGGTCATCAAGACCGCGCGAAAACATGGCTTGGGACTCGATGGTGATTTTACTGGCGTACAGAAAAACCATACGCATGCGGTCGCGCGCATCGGCGGTATTCCCATCTTTCTGGCGGTGGTGGTGGCATCCGGTTTATCGATCTTGCGCCAGCCGCAAATGGCGGCCTGGCTGGCAACCCTGATTGCCTGCGCCACGATTGCTCTGACCGGCGGTATTGCCGAAGACTATACGGGAAAGGTCTCGCCGAGCCGGCGCCTGTTCCTGACGATGCTTGCGGCAGGCTTTGGTTATTGGCTGCTCGATGCGCGTATTGGCCGCCTCGACTTGCCTTGGATGGTCGTTCCACTCGAATCCATCTGGATCGTGCTGCCGTTGACGATGGTCGCCGTGGCTGGCGTGGCCAACGCCATCAATATCATCGACGGTTTCAATGGCCTGGCTGGCGTGATCAGCATTTTCATGCTGCTGTCGCTGTCGTACGTCGCCTTGCAGGTGGGGGATATGTTCGTGCTGGTGGCGGCATTGATCATCGCCGGGGCCACGGCTGGCTTCCTGATCTGGAATTATCCGGTCGGCCTGATTTTCCTGGGCGATGGGGGCGCGTATTTCCTTGGCTTCCTGCTGGGCGAGCTCGCTCTGCTGCTGGTGATGCGCAATCCGGCTGTCTCCACCTGGTATGCGGCGCTATTGCTGATTTACCCTGCGTTTGAAACCATATTCTCTGCATACCGCCGCATATTTGTGCGCGGCAAATCCCCAACACTGCCTGACGGTATTCACTTGCACAGTTTGATTTTTCGGCGCATCGTGCAATGGACCGTGGGGCCGCGCGAGGCCCGCGCACTGATGAAACGCAATGCCCGCACCTCGCCTTATTTATGGCTGATTTCATTGCTGGCTGTGATACCGGCGACAGTGTTCTGGGAAAGCACGGGCGCATTGATGGTGTTCTGTCTGTTGTTCATAATCAGTTACCTCTGGTTGTACGGGCGTATCGTTCGATTCAAGTCGCCACGCTGGCTTTTTTTAAGCAAGAAAGACTGACCGAATATTATTGTTGTAGTATATTGCGACATTTGGTGAGTATTCACCGATCGTCAGCAATTGCTGAATCTGCATTCAATTTTTTAACGAACGAGGAACGATGATGGATCTGTCGAATATGTCGGTAGGCGATTTGCGCAACCTGCAAGAACAAATCAAGCAGGAAATGAAAACGCGTGAAACCCAGGAAGTGCAGAAAGCACGCGAACAAATCCTGGCAATCGCGCAAAGCGTCGGCATGCCGCTGAAAGAACTGATGGCCACCACCGGCCGCGGTTCGAAAGGCGCGACCGTTGCCGTGCGTTACCGTCACCCGCAGGACTCCAGCCAGCAATGGACCGGCCGTGGCCGTCAGCCAAAGTGGGTCAAGGAATGGGTCGACGGCGGCAAGTCGATCGACGACCTGCGCGTCTAAGCAGTATTGTTGCTCCGCCACGCGGAGCATGCGCCGCGCGCTTTTTCAGCGCCGGCGCCGGTGGCCTGCTGCCATCGACTCCGGCGCCCATTCGCGGCCCCGGCTATCTCCCTGTTTTCCCTGTTCTTTTCATGTGGTTTCCGGCCCGGCTTGCGCACGCGCACCATTCCCACGCCAGCCACGCTTGCCGTTACAATAGTGGTTACTTATCAATCCTCCAATATTCCAGGAAACAAAATGGTTGCTCTCTCCAAAACGATTTTCAAGGCCTACGATATTCGCGGCATCATTGACAAGACCCTGGACGCCGGTATCGCGCGTCACATCGGTCGTGCATTCGGCGCCGCCGCGCTGGCCAAGGGAGAGAGCAAGGTCGTGATCGGCCGCGATGGCCGCCTGTCCGGCCCTGAACTGGCCGGCGCATTGAGCGAAGGCTTGCGTGATGCCGGCGTCGATGTGATCGACCTGGGCATGGTTGCCACGCCAATGGTCTATTTCGGCACCAACGTGCTCGACACCCGCTCGGGCATCATGGTCACCGGCAGCCACAACCCGCCTGACTACAACGGCTTCAAGATGGTCCTGGCCGGCGAAGCCATTTACGGCGACGCCATCACCGGCCTGCACGACAGCATCGCAGCGTATGACGGCGCGATCGCGGCGCAGCGCGGTGGCTACAGCACCCACGACATCCGCGCCGCCTACCTCGAGCGCATCATCGGCGACGTCAAGCTGGCGCGTCCGATCAAGATCGCGGTCGACTGCGGCAACGGCGTGGCCGGCGCGTTCGCGGGCGACCTGTATCGCGGCATGGGCGCCGAAGTGGTCGAGCTGTTCTGCGACGTCGACGGCACGTTCCCGAACCACCATCCCGACCCGGCGCACCCGGAAAACCTGCAAGACCTGATCCGCGCACTGCAAGAGACCGACGCCGAAGTCGGCCTGGCCTTCGACGGCGACGGCGACCGCCTCGGCATCGTCACCAAGGATGGCCAGATCATCTTCCCGGACCGCCAGATGATGCTGTTCGCGGCCGACGTGCTGTCGCGCGTCCCGGGCGGCGAGATCCTGTATGACGTCAAGTGCACGCGCCACCTCGCGCCGTACATCGAGCAGCATGGCGGCAAGCCGCTGATGTGGAAGACGGGCCACTCGCTGGTCAAGGCCAAGCTGAAGGAAACCGGCGCGCCGCTGGGCGGCGAGATGAGCGGCCATATCTTCTTCAAGGAGCGCTGGTACGGCTTCGATGACGGCATGTATGCCGGCGCGCGCATGCTCGAGATCCTGACGAAGCAGCAGGATCCGTCGGCGCTGCTCAACAGCCTGCCAATGGCCAGCAGCACCCCGGAACTGCACCTGCAGCTGCAAGAGGGCGAGAACTTCACGCTGATCGACCACCTGCGCGCCAACGCCACGTTCCCGACGTCCGAAAAAATCAACGACATCGACGGCCTGCGCGTCGAGTACGCCGATGGCTTCGGCCTGGCCCGTTCGTCGAACACGACGCCGGTCGTGGTGCTGCGCTTTGAGGGCGAGTCGCCGGAAGCACTGGCGCGCATCCAGGCCGAATTCAAGACCGTGATCCTGGCTGCCAAGCCGGATGCCGACCTGCCGTTCTGAGGATACGCGCTTGAAGATCCTGCTCGTGCGCGTGTCGTCGCTGGGCGACGTGCTGCATAACCTGCCGATGGTGGCCGACCTGCTGCGCGAGCATCCGGGCGCCACGATCGACTGGGTGGTCGAAGAAGGGTACGTGAGCCTCGTGCGCCTGAATCCCCATGTGCGCAAGATCATCCCGTGGTCACTGCGCCGCTGGCGCAAGAGTCTGGGCAAGAAAGAAACGCGGGCTGAAATCCGCGCGTTCTTTCGCACGCTGCGCGAAGACGAATACGACTATGTGTTCGATACCCAGGGTTTGCTCAAGACCGGCATCATCATGGGCGCGGCGCGCGTGCGCAAGGGTGGCAAGAAGGTCGGCCTGGCCAACGGCAGCGAAGGCTCGGGCTATGAAGGCATTTCGCGCATCTTCCATACCGACAGCATCCCGTTAAATCCGCGCACGCATGCCGTCGCGCGCGGACGCATGGTTGCGGGCGCTGCGCTCGACTACAGCGTCGACTCGGCCCCGGAGTTCGGGTTGCCGGCGCCGATGCCTGCCACGCGGCCGGCGTTCTTGCCGCACGACGACTACGCGGTCTTTTTCCATGGCACGGCGCGCGCAGCCAAGAAGTGGGCAGACGCCAACTGGATCGCACTGGGCGCGGCCCTCGCACCGATGCCGGTGCTTCTGCCATGGGGCTCACCCGCCGAACACGAGGATGCCCAGGCGCTGGCGGCAGCGATCCCCAATGCCCGCGTGCTGCCAAAATTGTCGATGATGGATGCGGTATTGCTGGCCCAGCATGCGCGCCTGGCGGTGGGCGTCGACACGGGCCTGACCCATATCGCCGCCGCCTTCGTGCGGCCGACGATCGAGATTTATTGCGATTCGCCCAAGTGGAAGACCGAAGGCAACTGGTCCGATCGCATCGTCAACCTGGGCGATCTGGGCGCGCCGCCGTCAAGCGGCGACGTCATCGCAGCAGCACGGCGCCTGCTGGCGCCGGCATGACATGAACCGCACGCTGTACTCGAGCCTCTGGTGGCTGGCCATGCCGGCCGTGCTGGGCCGGCTGTGGTGGCGCGGCCGCAAGGAACCAGGCTACCGCGCGCACTGGAATGAACGCCTGTCCCTTGGCGGCCCTGCCGCTGGGGAGCGGCCCACGATCATGGTGCATGCGGTGTCGGTGGGCGAGACGCGCGCCAGCGAGCCGCTGATCGATGCGCTGCTGCTGGCGTATCCCGAGTGCCGCATCCTGCTGACCCACATGACGCCGACCGGCCGCGCCACCGGGCGCGACCTGTTTGCGCGCCACGGCGAGCGTGTCGTGCAGGCCTACCTGCCGTACGACACGGGATGGATGACGACGCGCTTCCTGCGCCGTCATCGTCCGCGCGCCTGCATCCTGATGGAGACCGAAGTCTGGCCGAACCTGATCCACGCCTGCACGCGCCAGGGCGTGCCGGTCGTGCTGGCCAATGCGCGCCTGTCCGAACGCTCGCTCAAGCGGGGCCGCAAGGCCGGTGTCGTGATGCTCGAGGCGGCGCGCTCGTTCACGCTGGTGGCGGCGCAGACCGACGCCGATGCGGCGCGCATTGCGTCGCTGGGCGCGCCGAACGTCGTCGTCACCGGCAGCGTCAAGTTCGACATCGTGCCGCCACCGAGCGCGCTGGAGAAGGGCGCGTGGCTGCGCACGCGCATCGATGGCGCCGCGCGCCGCCCGGTGTTCCTGTGCGCGAGCACGCGCGAAGGCGAAGAAGCGCTGATCCTGGACGCCTGGCGCCAGAACCGCGACAAGCCGCAGAACGCGTTGCTGTTGCTGGTGCCACGCCATCCGCAGCGCTTTGACGATGTGGCCAAGCTGGTGGAGGCAGGCGGTTTGACGCTTGCGCGCCGCTCGCAGCTCGATGCTGACAACACCGCCGCCATCGACGCCGACGTGCTGTTGGGCGACTCGATGGGCGAGATGTTCGCCTATTACGCCGCCTGCGACTGCGCCTATATCGGCGGCAGCCTGCTGCCGCTGGGCGGCCAGAACCTGATCGAAGCCTGCGCACTGGGCAAGCCGGTGCTGGTGGGCGAACACACGTTCAATTTTCTCGACGCGACGATCGATGCGGTCGATGGCGGCGCCGCCTTGCGCGTGCCGGACGCCGACGCGCTCGTCGCCCAGGCCGCGCGCCTGCTGCGTGACGATGCGGCGTGCGCGGCGATGGGCGCCAGGGCGCTGGCGTTTGCCGGGCGCCATCGCGGGGCAACCCTGCGCACTGTTGAACTCGTGCAACGGCTTATTGGGTAGGTTTTGTTACCATTCCCATCTGCACGCTACATAACTATAGGGGATGCGCCATGTTGTCATTGAATCGCGCGACACCGGGCAGTGATGGAGAGCCAGTGTCTCTTCGGGTCCAGGAAGGGGTAGTCGACACGCTGGGAACGATCCTGGGCTCAGGCCTGGCCGACCACGCGCCGGCAAAGCAGCAAGCGGCAAGCGT
The DNA here is from genome assembly GCF_059685835.1 of Telluria sp. RB2R28. Taxonomy (NCBI): domain Bacteria; kingdom Pseudomonadati; phylum Pseudomonadota; class Betaproteobacteria; order Burkholderiales; family Oxalobacteraceae; genus Telluria; species Telluria sp. RB2R28. The sequence continues at coordinate 174,257 of NZ_JCASIK010000004.1, forward strand.
GCTGCCGCTCGATGCATTGCATTTTTTCGTCCGCTATTCGCTGAGCGAATACGTCAGTTTCATGTGGCAGCACGGGGGCTTCCTGATCCGTCGCCGGCGCGTGCGCTGGCCTGCGAGCTTTCTGCTGCGCCTGCGCAGCACGCTGAGCGCGGGGCTGAACTTCGTGCTGCTCGGCCGCGGGCGCCGCACCTATGAATTCACCATCGACGCGCACGGCATCGTGCGCACCAGTGGTGGCGTCACGCTGATCGAATGGGCCGACGTGGCCGCCGTGCGCACCTACTCGCGCGGCTTCATGATGGTGCTCAAACGGGGCACGCTGCCGATCCCGTTTCGCTGCCTGTCGCAGCAGCAGACCGCCACCATGCGCGATCTGGCGGCAGCGCGCCATGCATTGAGTCTGCACTGACCTGCATGAACCCGGCAGGCCAGCGGCCTGCTTACTTGCCTGCTTACTCGCCTGCCTACTCGTCGAACAGCACCGGCATCTGGTGCGACTGCTTGCGCAGCGCCAGACGCGCGCCATCGTAATCGGGATATACCTCGGCCACCGTCGCCCAGAACGCCGGGCTGTGGTTCATCTCGCGCAGGTGCGCCAGTTCGTGCGCGACTACGTAGTCGATCAGCGCGAGCGGATAGTGGATCAGGCGCCAGTTCAGGCGAATGCTCCCGCCCACCGTGCACGAACCCCAGCGTGAACCGGCCGACGACAGCGTGCAGGTCTTGTAGCGCACGTTCAGGCGCGGCGCGTAATGGTCCAGGCGCTCGGTGAACACGCGCTTGGCCTCGGCCTGGAACCACAGCTTGACCCGTTCCTTGAGCTGCCATTCGGCCAGTCCGGGCACCACCCCGATCGCCAGTTCGCGCGTCGCTTCGTCAAAGCGGCAATGACTGCGCGTGGCCGGTTCGAGGCGCAGCGTGATCTCGCCGCCCATGAACGGCAGCAGGGCGCCGTCGACCCACACAACCGGCGCGCGTTGCTGGCGCAGTTCGCGCCGCTCGCCCCGTTCGAGCAGCTTGGTGATGATCCAGCGGCTCTTGGCGCGCAGCGCGTTCTCGATGTCGTCCTGCGTCACGCGGCGCGGCGCCGTCACGCGCAGGCCGTCGTCGTCGATCATGAAGCCGATCGAGCGACGCGACGAGCGGCGCAGCGCATAGTCGACGTAGTGCTGGCCGAGGGCGATGCGTTTGAGGGGAGGGTCTTGCGGGCCGACGGGCGGCGAAGGAAGCCTGGTGCGGGGCGGCGCCGGCGGCGCCTTGAACAATGGCTGGGACGGCGGCGCCGGCCTGTCGGAAGGCTTGAGCGCCGCAAAGAATTCTTGTGCAAACAGCTCGAGCTGGTCGCCGTCGATCTTCGACGACGCCGCCGTTTGCTGCGGACGCGAATTCCTGATCTGGGTGCTAACGTCGCTCAACCACCTTTGTAGGCGTGGGGCGAAATGACGCGCATTTCCGATTCTATCCAATTTTCTACCTCTTGCATCAAGCTGTCAGGGGTATGGCCTTGCGGCGATATCGGTTTGCCGACCGATACCGTGATCGTTCCGGGCCGTTTGATGAACGAATTCTTGGGCCAGCACTCGCCCGAATTATGCGCGATCGGCACCACCACTGCCTGGGTCTCGACCGCCAGGCGCGCGCCGCCGCTCTTGTACTTGCCCTTGCGGCCCACCGGGATGCGGGTACCTTCGGGGAACATGATAATCCACTGGCCATCGGCCAGGCGGCGTTTACCGTGGCGCACCACGTGAGAAAACGCGTTCTTGCCCTGCTTGCGGTCGATCGGGATCATGCGCAGCAAACCCATGGCCCAGCCGAAGAACGGGATGTACAGGATTTCCTTCTTGAAGACGTAGACCAGGGGACGCGTCAGGTTCGGCAGCAAAAAGATGGTTTCCCACGCCGACTGGTGCTTCGAGAGCACGATCGCCGGCGCGTCGGGCAGGTTGTCGTAGCCCTTGAATTCGTAGCGGATGCCGCAGATGACGCGCGCGCACCAGATGATGAAGACGTTCCAGCGCGAGGTGAACCAGAAGCGCTGGTTGTAGGGCAGCGGGGCTGCCAGGAAGCACAGTGAAGCCCAGATGATGGTCGCCACCATCATGACAACCGTGAACAGCAGGGAACGCAGAAACAGACTGAAATTACGCAAAGGGACTCCGGACAAAACGATCTGGTTATTCTTATCGTGGTGTTGTATTGATTATGACGCCTGGACAGCGCCAGCACCAGTGGCGCTGGCGGGCTTGAGCAGGGCGCTGACCATTGCGGCCAGGTCCGGATACACCGTCGTTCCGGGCGGCAGGCCGCCCGTCATCTGCGTGCGTTCACCCTTGCCGGTCAGGACCAGGTAGGGCGTGCAACCACGGTTGAAGCCCGCCTGCAGGTCGCGCAGCGAGTCGCCCACCGTCGGCACGCCTTTCAGGTTGATCTTGAAGCGCTTGCCGATTTCTTCGAACATGCCCGACTTGGGCTTGCGGCAGTCGCACGCGTCGAGCGCCGCGTGCGGGCAAAAGAAGATGGCGTCGATGTCGGCGCCCACCAGCTGCGCCGCCGCGTGCATCTTGGCGTGGATGGCGTTGAGCGTGGCGATGTCGAACAGGCCGCGCGCAATGCCCGACTGGTTCGTTGCCAGCACCACCCGATAGCCCGCCTGGTTCAGGCGGGCGATGGCCTCGAGCGAGCCGGGGATCGGAATCCACTCGGCCGGCGACTTGATGAAGTCGGGCGAGTCGTGGTTGATCACGCCGTCCCGGTCGAGAATGATGAGTTTCATCGGGGGTGTCTGCATGCGGTGCTTACGTCGCCAGCTTCGAGATGTCGGCCACGCGGTTCATCATGCCGTGCAACGACGCCAGCAACGCCAGGCGGTTGTTGCGCAGCGCAATGTCGTCGGCCATCACCATCACATCGTTGAAGAATGCGTCGACCGGCTCGCGCAGCTCTGCCAGCGTCTTGAGCGTGCCGGCGAAGTCGCCTGACGCAAACGCCGCATCGACGGCCGGCTGCACGCGCGTGACGGCAGCAGCCAGGTCTTTCTCGGCCTGGTCCTGCAGCAGGGCCGGATCGACCGCGCCGGCTTGCGCCAGTGCTTCCTCGTTCTTCTTGAGGATGTTGGTGATGCGCTTGTTGGCGGCGGCGAGCGAGGCGGCTTCGGGCAGTGCGGCGAAGGCCTGCACGGCTTCCAGGCGCTGCACGACGTCGTCGACGCGGTCCGGGTTCTGGGCCAGCACGGCTTCGACTTCGTTCGGCGAGAAGCCGCGGTCACGCAGCAGGCCGCGCAGGCGGTCGAGCATGAAGGCCGTGACCTCCGCGCTCGGATCCTTGAACGCCGGCTGGTCGGCAAACGTCGTGACGGCGTCGCGCAGCATGTCGGACAGTTCGAGCGGCAGGCGCTTTTCGACCAGCATGCGCATGATGCCCAGCGCGTGGCGGCGCAGCGCGAACGGGTCTTTCTCGCCTGTTGGCTGCAGGCCGATGGCCCAGATGCCCACCAGCGTTTCGAGCTTGTCGGCCAGTGCGACGGCCAGGCCGGTATCGGTGGTCGGCAGGGTGTCGCCGGCAAAGCGCGGCTGGTAGTGCTCGGACGCCGCGCGCGCCACTTCATCGTGCTCGCCATCGTGGCGCGCGTAGTACGTGCCCATGATGCCTTGCAGTTCCGGGAATTCGCCGACCATGTCGGTGAGCAGGTCGGCCTTCGACAGGCGCGCGCCGCGTTCGGCGAGCGAGGCGTCAAAGCCCAGGCGCGTGGCGATGTACATGGCCAGCTTGGTCACGCGCTCGCTGCGTTCGGCCTGCGAGCCCAGTTTGTTGTGGTACACGACGTTGCTGAGCGCCGGCAGGCGCGACTCGAGCGTTTTCTTTTTATCCTGCTCGAAGAAGAACTTGGCGTCCGACAGGCGCGGGCGCACGACGCGCTCGTTGCCGCCGACGATCGCGGACGGGTCGTCCGTCGCGATGTTCGACACGATCAGAAAGCGCGAACGCAGCTTGCCGTCAGCGTCCGTCAGCGCGAAGTACTTCTGGTTCGTCTGCATCGTCAGGATCAGGCATTCCTGCGGCACGGCCAGAAATTCTTCTTCGAAGCGGCATTCGTAGACGACCGGCCATTCGACCAGGGCCGCGACTTCATCGAGCAGCGACTCGGGCATCAGGACCTGGTCGGCGCCGGCCTGTTCGAGCAACTGGGCGCGGATGCTGTCCTTGCGCGCCTGTGGCGACGTGATGACCTTGCCCTCGGTTTCCAGCGTGTTCGCGTATTGATCGGCATGCGCAATCGTGATCGCGTTGCCATGCGACAGGAAGCGGTGGCCGGCGGTCTCGCGGCCAGCCGTCAAGCCGAGCAGCGTCAGTGGCAGCACCTGCTCGCCGTGCAGCGCGAGCAGCCGGTGCACCGGGCGCACGAACTGCACGGTGTCGCCGTTCGGGCGCTGATAGCTCATGAGCTTCGGGATCGGCAGCTTGTTTACTGCGTCCTGGAGCACGTCCTGCAGTGCGCCAGTCAGTGCGCTGCCGGCGGCGGTGTAGGTGTAGAAGAAGCTTTCGGTCTTGCCGTCAGGGGCGCGTTCGAGCTGGTCGATCGTCAGGTCGGGAAAGCCCAGTGCTGCCAGCTTCTTGGCCAGCGGCGCACTTGGGTTGCCTTCCTTGTCCAGGGCCACCGTCACCGGCAGCACTTTTTCACGGATTGCTTTATCAGGCGAGGTGTCGCGCACATTGGTGATCGAGACGGCCAGGCGGCGCGGCGTGGCGTGGGTGGTGACGACGCTGTCGGCTTCGAGGAAGTCGCGCGCTTTGAGGCCATTCGCGATGCCGGCGGCAAAAGCAGCGCCCAGCTTGACGAGTGCCTTCGGCGGCAGTTCTTCGGTCTGCAGTTCGACTAGGAGTGTTTGGTTCATGGTCTGTTCTGTTCTTTTCAGGCTGCGGCTTGGTCAGCGGCTGGTTCGGCTGGCTTGGCTGGCTTGGCTTGTGGCGCCATCGGGAAGCCCAGCTTTTCGCGCGAGTCGTAATAGGCTTGCGCCACCAGGCGCGACAGCGTGCGCACGCGGCCGATGTAGGCGGCCCGCTCGGTCACCGAAATCGCGCCGCGCGCGTCCAGCAGGTTGAAGCTGTGCGAGGCCTTCATGATCTGCTCGTAGGCCGGCAGCGTGAGCGCCAGTTCGACCAGGCGCTTGGCTTCCGATTCGTGGTTCGCAAATGCCTGGAACAGCATCTCGGTATTGGAGTGTTCGAAGTTGTAGGTCGACTGCTCGACCTCGTTCTGGTGGAACACGTCGCCGTAGCTCAGGCTCTTGGTCTTGCCGTCTTCCTGCCACTCGGTCCAGACCAGGTCGTACACGTTCTCGACGCCCTGCAGGTACATGGCCAGGCGCTCGATGCCGTACGTGATCTCGCCCAGCACCGGCTTGCAATCGAGCCCGCCCACTTGCTGGAAGTAGGTGAACTGCGTGACTTCCATGCCGTTGAGCCAGACTTCCCAGCCCAGGCCCCAGGCGCCCAGCGTCGGGCTTTCCCAGTCATCCTCGACGAAGCGCACATCGTTCTTTTTCAGGTCCAGACCCAGTGCCTCGAGCGAACCGAGATACAGGTCGAGGATATTCTCGGGCGCGGGTTTCAGCGCAACCTGGAACTGGTAATAGTGCTGGAGGCGGTTCGGGTTCTCGCCGTAACGGCCATCCTTCGGACGGCGCGATGGCTGCACATAGGCGGCGCGCCATGGCTCCGGACCGATCGCGCGCAGGAAGGTACCGGTGTGGAAGGTGCCGGCGCCGACTTCCATGTCGTAGGGCTGGAGCAGTGCGCAACCCTGTTTGTCCCAGTAGGACTGCAGGGTGAGGATGATTTGCTGGAATGTGAGCATGTCGAGTGGAACGCGGCCCGTGGACCGTGAACGCGGTATGTTTGCCAAATGGCCAATTCTACTGAATTTCTTCCCACCTCTGGGAGCTGTTTTGCGTAGGGTGGACGGCTATGCCGTCCACGCGGTGATCGATAACGTCAACAAGACGCACAGGTTGACGAAGCCGCCTTCGATTTCGTCTGCTTCGGATCGACCTGTAACCATCACCGCGTGGATGGCATAGCCATCCACCCTACGCTTTCTTGCGCAGATAACGCCGCCCGGCAAACCACGCGCCAAGCAGCATGCATGCCCCCAGCAGCAGGAACGATGCGCTGCCCAGGCGAATGAACGGTGTCATGCCGGTCGCGCCGCGCACGGTGGCGGCGAGCACGCCGTCGGTGTAGAACGGCAGTGCGTGCGTGAGATTGCCGCGGCGGTCGATGATGGCGGTGGCGCCGTCGTTGGTCGCGCGCAGCATCGGGCGGCCCGTTTCCAGCGTGCGCATGCGCGATATCTGCAGGTGCTGCGGGATGGCGACTGACTGGCCGTACCACGACAGGTTCGACACGTTCAGCAGCAGCGTCGCCGGTTGCGGCGCGTTGCGCAGCTGGTAGGCGATTTCTTCGCCAAACACGTCTTCATAGCAGATATTCGGCAGCACCAGCTGGTCCTTGACGGCGAACGGCGCCTGCAGCGCGGCGCCACGCGTGGCGTCATTCAGCGGAATGTCGAGCATGTCCGTCACCCAGCGGAAACCCGGCGGGATGAATTCGCCGAACGGCACCAGGTGCGCCTTGTCGTAGCGGTAGACGGTTGCCTGGGGCTGCGGCGTCAGCGTGACCAGGCTGTTGCCGTATTTGCCCGGACCGTCGAGCAGCGGCATGCCGATGGCCAGCGTGCTGCCGCTGGTGGTGGCGTAGCGCTGCAGACCGGCCAGGTAGCCATCCGGCAGGTGTTGCGGGAAGGTCGGAATCGCTGTTTCGGGCGTGGCGATCAGGTCGGCCGGTGCGGCCGTGATCAGGCCCTGGTAGCGGGTGAGGATACTGTTCAGGAATTCGGCGTCGAACTTGCGGTCTTGCGCGATATTGCCTTGCAACAGGCGCACGCTGATCGGCTGGCCGACATCCTGCGTCCATTCGACAGTGCGCAGGCCTGCGCCGCCCAGTAGCAGGGCGGCCATCAATCCCATTGCAGGCCAGCGCGCGCGCTGGGTCAGCATGGCGAAACAACCGGCGATGATGCCCACGACGATGCCCATGCCGTACACGCCGATCAGCGGCGCATAACCAGCCAGCGGCGCGAGATCATGTGCGTAGCCGGACGAGGCCCACGGAAAACCGGTGAATACCCAGCCACGCAGCCATTCCGACACGCCCCAGGTCACGGGCAGCACCAGCAGCAGGAAGGCGGCCACCGGCAGCGACCAGCGGCGACGCAGCCAGGTGGACACGCCCGCCGTGAAGGCGCCCCACAGGCCCATGTACAGACACAGCAGCGTCAAGCCCACCACCGCCAGTACTGCCGGCAAGTGGGCAAAATCGGTCATGAAGACATACAGCCAGTGCACGCCAGCGAGCGTCCAGCCAAAGCCGAAGGCCCAGCCGATCAGCGTGGCGCGCTTGACGGACGGGCTCATGCCGATCTGGTAGAACAGCCAGGCCAGCGACAAGAATTGCAGCGGCCACCAGCCAACCGGCTGGAATGACAGGAGCGACGAGGCGCCGGCGAGTGCGGCGCCCAGCAGCAGCAGGGCCGAAGGCTTGTTGGCGCGCAGCGCCGGGACCGGCGCTGCGGCTGGGGAGGTACGGCGACGCAGCATCAGTCGTGGTCGTCGTCCGCCAATGGCAGTTTTTCGACCAGCAGGACGTGAATCTGACGCGCGTCGGCGCGCAGCACTTCGAAGCGCACACCGTGCAGATCGACTACTTCGCCCTTGTGGGGCATGTGGCCGAGGTGGCTGGCGACCAGGCCGCCGACAGTGTCGACGTCGTCGTCCGGCAGGTTGGTGCCGACTTCGTCGTTGAACTGCTCGATCTCGGTGAGCGCCTTGACGCGCCAGCGCGGGCCAAGCTGGCCTTCGCGGATCGAAATCACATTGTCTTCTTCTTCGTCGAAATCGTATTCGTCCTCGATGTCGCCGACGATCTGCTCGAGCACGTCTTCAATCGTGATCAGGCCGGCCACGCCGGAATACTCGTCGACCACGATCGCCATGTGATTGTGGTTGGCGCGGAAGTCGCGCAGCAGCACGTTCAGGCGTTTCGATTCGGGAATGAACACGGCCGGGCGCAGTTTGGTGCGCACGTCGAACGATTCTTCGGCGTAATAGCGCAGCAAATCCTTGGCCAGCAGAATGCCCACGACCTTGTCGCGTTCGCCTTCAATGGCCGGGAAGCGGGAGTGGGCGGTCTCGAGCACGTAGGGCATCCACTCTTCGATGGGCTTCGTGATATCGATCACGTCCATCTGGGAACGGGGCACCATGATGTCGCGCGCGGACAGGTCGGACACCTGGAACACGCCTTCGATCATCGACAGGGCGTCGGCATCGAGAAGGTTGCGTTCGTGGGCGTCGTGCAGCACTTCAAGCAGCTCTGCGCGGTTTTCAGGCTCGGGGGAGATGAATGCGGTCAACCTTTCCAGCAGGGACCGATGGGGTTTGGCGTCCGGACGGACGTCACTGGGATACTCGGGCATAGTTGGCGAGAAGCCGTTGTTGCGATGGGCGTAGGATACACCAAAAGGCCCATTGCCTGTTTTTGATGCAGGCGTGCGGCCTGAGCGGCGGGCGCGCCGCCGCTCAGGCCAGGCTGACGTTATTCAGTCCGCATACGGATCCGGGAACCCCAGCACTTCCATGATGTCGCGCTCGAACTGTTCCATTTCTTCGGCATCGTCATCGTTGTCGTGGTCCCAGCCCTGCGCATGCAGCACGCCGTGCACGACCAGGTGCGCCGTGTGTTCCTCGACGGTTTTCTTTTGCTCGTCGGCTTCGCGCTGCAGCACGTCGGTGCACAGGACGATGTCGGCCTTGACCGGATCGTCCTCGGCCAGGTCTTCATCTTCGTTGTAGGCGAAGGTGAGGACGTTGGTCGCGTAGTCCTTGCCGCGATACGCCAGGTTCAGCGCCTGGCCTTCGGCCGCGTCGACAAACCGCAGGGTCAGTTCGGCCGGGCCGAGCAGGGCAGACTCGACCCAGGTACGCAAGGTAGCCTCGGGCAGCAGGCTTTCCAGGCGTGGGTCGGCAAACTGCACCTCGAGTTCAAGCGGATGTTTTTTTTCTTGCATTTTTCACCGGGATCGGTTTGGGGAGATCGGCCAGTTCCTGCACTGAATTGTCGGATTCGTAGGCATCGATGATACGCCCGACCAACGGGTGGCGCACCACGTCCACGCTCGAGAACTGGGAAAAGGCGATGCCGCGCACATCCCTGAGCACGTGCATGGCGTCGACCAGGCCGCTGCGCTGGTTCTTGTGCAGGTCGACCTGGGTGACGTCGCCCGTGATCACGGCCTTGCTGCCAAAGCCGATGCGGGTCAGGAACATCTTCATCTGCTCGACGGTCGTGTTCTGCGCTTCGTCCAGGATGACGAACGCGTGGTTCAGCGTGCGTCCGCGCATGTAGGCCAGCGGGGCGATCTCGATGATCTGCTTTTCGAACAGCTTTTGCGTGCGGTCGAAACCGAGCAGGTCGTACAGCGCGTCGTACAGCGGACGCAGGTACGGATCGACCTTTTGCGCCAGGTCGCCCGGCAGGAAGCCCAGGCGCTCGCCGGCCTCGACTGCCGGACGGGTCAGGATGATGCGCTTGACGGCGTCGCGTTCGAGTGCGTCTACCGCACAGGCCACGGCCAGATAGGTCTTGCCGGTGCCGGCCGGGCCCACGCCGAAGGCGATGTCGTGGTTCAGTACATCGTTGAGGTACTGGATCTGGTGCGGCGTGCGCCCGCGCAGGTCGCTGCGGCGGGTTCTCAGGGCCGGGCTGTCGACGTCGTTGGGCGCAATGTCGTCCTGCGCGTCGGCCTGTGCCACGTCGGGCACGGCCTTGACGGCCTTGACGCCCTTGATGGCGCGCGGCTCGCCGCCTGGCGCCTCAAGGCTGCGCGGCTTGATGCCGGCGCGCTGCTCGACCAGGGCCAGCTGCACTTCTTCGATCGGCACGACCTTGTTGGCGACCGCGTAGAAGCGTTCGAGCAATTCGACGGCGCGTTCGGCATTGTCGCCGGTGACGATGAATTTCTCGCCACGGCGAAATACGGTCACGTCGAGCGCGGCCGAGATCTGGCGCAGGTTTTCATCGAGTGGACCGCACAGGTGGGCAAGCCGCGTGTTGTCGAGCGGCTCAGGAATGAAGTACGAGGGCTGGGTTGGCTGTGTTTTCAACTGGCGATGGCAATCGTATCAAGGTTGGCGACGAGTTCGCCGCGCAAATAATAATCGTGGCTGGCGCTGATGCGCACATCGACCAGTTGGCCGATGAGCTGGACACCCGCTGCATCCACGGGGAAAAGAACCACGCGGTTGTTCTCGGCGCGGCCCTGGAGCTGGGTTACATCTTTCTTGGCATAGCCTTCGACCAGCACGCGCTGCACGGTGCCGACCATGGCGGCGCTGTGCTTGCGGGTGTTGGCGTCGATCAGGGCTTGCAGGCGCTGCAGGCGCGCCAGCTTGACTTCGTGCGGCGTGTCATCGTCGAGGTTCGCGGCCGGCGTGCCGGGGCGCTTGCTGAAGATGAAGCTGAAGCTGTTGTCGAAATTGACGTCGGCCACCAGTTTCATCATCGCTTCGAAGTCGGCCTCGGTTTCGCCGGGAAAGCCCACGATGAAGTCGGACGAGAACGTGATGTCCGGACGCACCGCACGGATGCGGCGGATGATCGATTTGTATTCGAGGCCCGTGTAGCCGCGCTTCATGGCCGACAGGATCCGGTCCGAGCCATGCTGCACCGGCAGGTACAGGTGGTTCACCAGTTGCGGGATCTTGGCGTAAGCGTCGATCAGGCGCTGGCTGAATTCCTTCGGGTGGCTGGTCACGAAGCGCAGGCGCTCGACGCCGGGAATGTCGGCGATATATTCGAGCAGCAGCGCAAAGTCGGCGATCTCGCCGTTTTCCATGGTGCCGCGGAACGCATTCACGTTCTGGCCCAGCAGCATGATTTCCTTGACGCCTTGCGCGGCCAGGCCCGCCACCTCGGTCAACACGTCCTCGAAGCGGCGCGACACTTCTTCGCCACGGGTGTACGGGACGACGCAGTAGCTGCAGTACTTGCTGCAACCTTCCATGATCGACACATACGCCACCGGGCCGTCGACCTTGGCCGGCGGCAGGTGATCGAACTTTTCGATCTCGGGGAAGGCGATGTCGACCTGGGCCACGCCGGATGCGCGCCGGTCGCTGATCAGCTTGGGCAGGCGGTGCAGCGTTTGCGGGCCGAACACGACATCGACGAACGGCGCGCGCTTGATGATGGCCTGGCCTTCTTGCGAAGCAACGCAGCCGCCCACGCCGATGACGAGGTCCGGCTTGTTGCGCTTGAGTTCACGCAGGCGGCCAAGATCGGAGAACACTTTCTCTTGCGCCTTTTCGCGGATCGAGCACGTGTTGAGCAGGATGACGTCCGCGTCTTCCGGCTTGTCGGTGCGTACCAACCCATCCGAGGCGCCAAGGACATCGACCATCTTGTCCGAGTCGTACTCGTTCATCTGGCAACCGAAGGTTTTGATAAAGACTTTTTTCTGCATGGAGAGGGTAGTTGGGGACGAATTGCTGTGCCGACAAGGCAGGGGAACCAGTTTACCGTAATTCGGTATTGACCCGATAAAAACACGGACAGGAAAGAACGGATCATTCAGAACGGAATGCTTAGTTTCCTTACCTAAAGTAATTATCGTTTTATTTACAATGTTAAATGTCCGCTAGCGAACATACTTTATTTTTGCCTCGCGATGGCATCGTATGCACCAAGTCTTTCTCTATGTAAATCAAAGAGTTCCATCATCATTCTGATTGGAAAAATTTATCAGGGAAATCTCTTGCGTGCGCCACAATGTGCCCCCATGTGCTGAAATGCAAACGTGACAAGCTTTCCATACGTTAGCTTGATTTCTGACAAGGAGTCACGTGCGCAGGGTCGGCCTCAGTCCGGCGTGCGCCGCCATAATTTGTTTGAAAGACAAGTGCGCTTGCAGAAACGACGTAGTGCACGGCAGGACCGGAATTCTTAAGGAACTACTCAGATTCGCCCTGTTTAATTCCTGAACACGTTCCGGGAACTTATGTTGAAGACATGTTGTCTTCTACTAAGGTTCACAAGGGAACTATTTTAACCAACTCGTGAGGTAATATCATGGCACAACAACATCACGCTCTGTCGTCGCAAGAGAGTTACAACCCGAACCATCTACTCGACATTCTGCTGGGCAAGATGCAACTGAAGAACGACGCTGCGCTGTCGCGCATGCTCGAGGTGGCGCCACCCGTGATCAGCAAGATTCGTCACCACCGTCTGCCGGTTGGCGCGTCGCTGCTGATCCGCATGCACGAAGTGACGGGCATGAGCATCCGTGACCTGCGTGACCTGATGGGCGATCGCCGCACCAAGTACCGTCTGTCGGATGCACAAGGCCGTCCAAAGCCAGAAGAAAAAGCAGCAGCCGCCGCTGCCGCAGCAGCCCAGCAGGCAGGCCAGCCAGCACAGGGTCAGGCAAACCAGTCGGGCGACGTGACGCCAAAAACCGGTAATTATGCGCACTGAAATCGTGGGCATGGCAGACGTGTCTGTCATGCCTTCGTTGTTGGCGTGCCGCGGCGCTGCCTGAGTGGCGCCGCACAGCAATTCTCCTCGTACTACCTGATTCCCACCAGTTGATTCCGTCCTGCGGCTTACGCCAACAGGATGGCGGTCATCTCTTCAAATTGCAGCTCCGTCTCGCGGAACACCTGCAACCATGTTTCCTCGGATAATCCCAGCGCCGTCCAGGCGACACTCGACATCGTCGGCACCACTTCGTGCGCATAGCCTGCCAGATCGAGCGCATGCGCGACCGCGCTTGCCACATGCACGATGGTGGCCAGGAAACCCGCACCCGGCATCTCCGGCTGGCCGTGGAATGCGATGGCCTGGCGCAGCGTGTCCGAAAATTGCCAATACTCCGCCAGCGCCCGGCCTGCCAGCACATGATCGACACCCAGCATGGCGCGCTCCGTCTCGAGCAGATCGCCATCGACGCGCTCGCATTCGCGCAGGACGGCGTCGTATTGCTCGGGGTAACGCGTCACCAGCACCAGGCGGCCGATCCCGTGCAACAGGCCGGCCGTGAACGCCACATCCGGATTGAAGTGCATGTGCCGCGCCAGCACCCGCGCGCAGGCGGCGGTGGCGATCGACAGGCGCCAGAACGCCTTGTCATTGAACGCCGGGCAGCGGCCGCTGGGAAAGCAGCCGGTGATCGATGCCGCCATGATCAGGTTGCGGGTGGCTTGCACGCCCAGGAACGTCAATGCCTGCTGAATCGTCGTGACCTTGACCTGCAAGCCAAAGGCCGACGAATTGGCAAGGCGCAGTGTTTTGGCAGTTAGCGCCTGATCGAGTGCCACCTTTTTTGCCAGCAAGGCCAGATCGGCATCTTCCTGGTCGATGCTGCCCAGCAGCTCCATCACGACAGCCGGCAGCGAGGGCAGGTCGTCCAGGCCGGCCGTCAATTCATCGAGGGTCATGGCGCCACCTGCCGCTCGAGCCGGTAATCCTCGACGTAGCGGCGCAGCAGGTTGCCGGCCCAGTCGTTGTCGTCGTCGCGGTCGTGGCGGCGGAACAGGGTGTCGAGCCGCGCTTGCACCGCAGCCGCATCCGGCGCGCGGTGCGCTTCGACGCGCGCCACCGGGATCATGTCGATTTGATGGCGCGCGAACGATGCGATGATCGCCTCACTCAAGATCGTGCCTTTGGCCAGCAGCACCAGGCCCTGGCTGTCGAGTAGCTCATCCGACAGCATCATGCCCGGCAGGGCGCTGGTCACCGGGACCAGGTCGTGATCGTCGCTCATAGTTTCCTCCATTCAATACTCAGGAGATGGTATCACCGGTGTGCGGGCAGATCACGACGGCGACGCAATATGTCGCGTTCATGCCGCAGCGCCTGTGGCTGGAGCGCGTCGCCAAAATGCTGTAGGCTTTTGCCATCCATCATTATTTTCAGGAACCCCGTGAAACTCTACTTCAGTCCCGGCGCCTGCTCGCTCGCGCCCCGTATCGCTCTGATCGCCTCCGGCCTGCCATTTGACAGCGAGCGCGTCAACCTGCGCACCAAGCTGACCGAAGGCGGCGAAGATTTCCGGGCCATCAATCCCAAGGGCTATGTGCCGGCGCTGGCGCTGGAAGATGGCCACCTGCTCACCGAGAGCCAGGTCATCCTGCAATACGTGGCAGACCAGGCCCCGGCAGGCGCGCTGGCGCCTGCTCCCGGCACGTTTGAGCGCTACGAGTCGATGGAATGGCTGGCGTGGACATCGACCGAGCTGCACAAGCGCTTTTCGCCCATCTTCGCACCGGGCGCGTCGAGCGAGGCCAAGGAATCCGCCTGGGCCACGCTGGCCGCGCCACTAACGTATGTGGCTGGCCAGATCGGCGACGGCGGCTACCTCATCGAGGACCGGTTCACCGTGGCCGATGCCTATCTGTTTACCGTGTTGAACTGGGTGGGGTTCACCAGCTTCTCGCTGGATAGCTGGCCGGCATTGCAGGCCTATCATGCGCGCATCAAAACGCTGCCCGCGGTGCAGGAAGCGTTGCGCCAGGAAGGGTTGCAGTAACATGGGGGCAGGGGCCGACACGGCGCCGCGCTTGCGCTACATTGCCCTGCTGCGCGGGGTAAACGTTGGCCGGGCCAAACGCATTGCGATGGCCGACCTGCGCAAGCTGGTCGAAGACCTCGGCTATACGGGCGTGCGCAGTCTGCTCAATAGCGGCAATATCGTGTTCGACGCCGCTATCCCACCCGTCGATGCGGCGCAACAGATCGAAGCGGCCATCGCCCTGCACCTGAATGTCAGTGCGCGCGTGTTCGTGTTTGCATGCGATGAAGTGGCTGAGATCATTGACGACAACCCCTTGCTGCACGTGGCTACCGACCATGCGCGCCTGTTCGTCTTCCTGCTGGCAGGTGCGCCGCAACGCGCGCTGGCGGCCGACTTGTGCGGCCAGGATTGGGCGCCCGAGCGCATGGCGCCTGGACGTCACGCTGTCTACGTCTGGTGTCCGCAAGGCTTGCTCGACAGCGCAGCCGCGGCGGCGCTCGGCAAGCGGCTGGGCGATGGCACCACGTCGCGCAACTGGAATACGATGATGAAGTTGCATGGCCTGTGCCGCACTGGCGCCGATTAACCGACGCCTGGCCGAATAAGCACTTGCCGCCTTTGGTGGAACACACTGTATTGCCCGACTTTGCCCGGCTGGTTTTTCAGTCGGCGCGCGCTTATTGGGATTTGCTGAGCAGTTGCAGAAATAGCCATCACTTTCGATACCAATAACGCCATATTGCATGCAGTCTGAAAAGTTGACTGTGGTAAATATGCAGCGCTCAGCAATATAGACAGTCATCTTCCAGGCATTTCATCATGCCATTCTCGCAAGAATGTCCGATTTATTTGACACACTCATCACGAATGCTGTCAGTCGGATAATCAATTCTCTTATCAAGACTTTCATTCGACTTAAATCGCGTCCGTTTTTGACTTTTTGGTATTTCCGGCAGTTTTTTTTGAAGGTATAGTCTTCTTACTCCCTTGCCGAAAAGCATCAAAAAGCAAGCTGCAACACCTCGAATTCGTCGGCCCTTTGCCGACACCGGCCACTGTTACCGGTGGCATGGCACCCCAGTCTCTCTTTGCTGTACGCATTTTCGACGAGTACACCTTATGCCCAATTTTTCCCGTCTTCAGATTGCATTCAAGAACGTCTACGTCCGCATCCTTGCCGTCATCCTGATGGGCATGCTGGTCACGCTGGCGATCTTCAAATCCAATGTGCCGCAGGACGCGCGCCCGGTGGTCCATTCGCAGAACATCGCCGAGATTACCGCACTGGCCAGCCAGAAAGCCCGGCTGGAATACCTCTTGATTGCCAAACCGCTGTCGGAAGCGCCGCGTTATATCTACAAGTTCAAGGATTCGGCAGCACTGAACGTGGTCAAGGTCCCGAGCACCTCGCACCTGTCGCTCGAGCGCGAAGTGCTGCTCAAGAACGCGATTCCGTATTCGATCGCCAAGGACGACTTCCTGGCAGCTCACGAAGCCGTGATGGACGAGGGCGAAAGCACGCTGGCGCGCGCCGGCGCCTTCTTCAAGCAGAACGCCTTCAATATCGCGATCGTGCTGCTGGTGCTGTACCTCATCAAATTCGGCATGCCGGGCACCGGCATGAGCGCATCGGTCATCACCCCGGACAAGCTCAAGGGCAGCATGGATGATCTGATCGGCATGGACGACATCAAGCAGGAAGTGCTGCACCTGGAAGAAATGATCCGCAACCGCGCCGAGTACCAGTCGCACAATATCGACAAGCCGTTCAACGTGATGCTCACCGGCCCGGCCGGCACCGGCAAGACCAAGCTGGTGGGCTACCTGGCCAAGCGCCTGAATTTGCCGATGATTTCGGCGTCCGGCTCGGCGCTCGAATCGGGCTATGTCGGCGGCGGCTCCAAGGCGCTCAACGCCCTGCATCGCAAGGCCTGCGCCAAGGGCAAGTGCATCATCTTCCTCGACGAAGCGCAGAGCCTCTTCATGCCGCGCGGGCGCAGCGAAAAGAAATGGGAAGACGACACCGCCAACACGATGCTTGGCCTGCTGGACGGCGTGAAAAGCGACAAGGGCGCGGGCGTCATCTGGATTGTCGCCTCGAACTTCGATGACAGCTCGACCGA
This sequence comes from Telluria sp. RB2R28, assembly GCF_059685835.1. NCBI lineage: Bacteria > Pseudomonadati > Pseudomonadota > Betaproteobacteria > Burkholderiales > Oxalobacteraceae > Telluria > Telluria sp. RB2R28. Next base: position 191,012 of record NZ_JCASIK010000004.1, read on the forward strand.
CATGGACGAAGCGATGCTGCGCCGCTTCTCGGTCAAGATCAACTTCCGCCTGCCGAACAAGGCCGAGCGCCGCGAACTGCTGCGCAGCTTCCTGTCGCGCAAGAAGGATGGCCTCGTCGACTGGAACGACCTGAACCTGGACCAGGTCGCCGAGATCACCCAGAACCTGAGCCCGGCGCTGCTGGAAACCGTGGTCGAACGCGCCAGCATGCTGTCGATCCAGGAAAAGACGATCATCAACACGAACCTGCTGTTCCGCGCCTACGAGCGCGCCACGATCGGCCTGACCGACCGCGCGACGACGCTCGACAAGCACAAGCAGCGCGAGCGGATCGCGTTGCACGAGCTGGGCCACTTTTTCATGCAGATCGACCCGTTCCTGCGCCAGGGCCTGACGCTGGCTGAAGTCAAGGAACGCTCGCACCTGCTCAAGATCAGCACCGAAGCGGTGTCGAAGATTGGCGCGCTGGGCTATGTGCTGCAATCGGGCGAAGACATGTCGCTGCGCACGCTGGAAGAACTCGAGCGCGACGTGGTGGGCCTGTACGGCGGCGTCGCGGCCGAAGAAATGTTCTACGGCCCGCGCGGTATTTCGGTGGGCAGCCAGAACGACATCGAGAAGATCACCAGGATGCTCAACCTGATGGTGAGCCGCCTGTCGATGTATTCGCGCTCGAAGATCGATTACAGCCAGTTGCAGAAGGATATCGGCGGCGAGCACACCGTGCGGCTGGTAGAAGAAAAGGCCGACGCCTTGTACAGCTACACGCTGGACGCGATCCGCGACTACAAGCTGATGATGGAGTCGCTCAAGGACACGCTGCTGGAGCAGTACGTGCTGTCGAAAGACGAGGTGTTTGCACTGCTGGAAGAGCGCAGCGAACTCCTGCTGCCGCAGCTGCACGGACAGCGCTGCGCGAAGCTGACCTTGTGCGAGGAAGAAGTGGCGGCGTAAGGCGGGTGCTGGCACTGGTGCGCTGAAGGCAGCCGGCGCGTCACGCGCGGGCAAAGTCGGCTAGCATGGCAGCATCGCCACAGCCGGGCCGCCCCGCATGCAAAAGTACGACGAACTGCGCAAGTCCAAACTGATCGCCCTCGGCTTCTTCGTCGGCGCAGCCGTGCTGTTCGTGGTCAGCCTGGTGCTGCCGCAGACCTGGTGGACGGGCCTCTTGCGCGCGTTTTCCGAAGCCGCCATGGTCGGCGCGCTGGCCGACTGGTTCGCGGTGGTGGCGCTGTTCAAGCGCATCCCGATTCCGATCATCTCGCGCCACACGGCCATCATCCCCGGCAACAAGGACAAGATCGCCGACAACCTGGCGCTGTTCGTGCGCGAAAAATTCCTCGACACCGAGTCGATCCTCAAGCTGATCCGCCGCCACGACCCGGTGCAACTGCTGGCCGACTGGCTGGCGAAACCCGCCAACACCGAACTGATGGGCGCGCACCTGGTGCGCGCCGCCACCTTCATGCTCGACTTCATCGAGGATGCACCGGTGCAGAACGTCATCCGGCGCGCGGTGCACACGATGGTGGGCAGCGTCGACTTGTCGAAATCCGGCGGCGCCATCCTCGAAAGCCTGACGCGCGGCCGGCGCCACCAGCAACTGCTCGACGAAGGCATCCGCCAGCTCGCCCATCTGCTGGACAACACCGAGACCCAGGGCGCCATCGCGGGTGGCATCGTCGACTGGCTCAAGGAAGACTACGCGCTGGTCGAACGCATGCTGCCGTCCGAACTCATTGGCCGCAAGGGCGCCGACATCGCCGTGCGCCTGGCCTCGGGGATTCTCAACAAGGTCGCGGCCGACCCCGCGCACCCGCTGCGTGAACGCTTCGACGAGAACGTGGCCGATTTCATCGAGCGCATGAAGGCCGATCCCGACTTCATCGCCAAGGCCGACGACGTCAAGCGCTACCTGCTCGAAGACGACACGTTCAATGGCTACGTCGGTTCGCTGTGGGCCGAGCTGAAGGTATGGCTCAAGCGCGATCTGGCCAGCGACGATTCGAGCATGCGCCGCCGCATCATCGGCATGGGCGCCTGGATCGGCAAGGCGCTGGGCGACGACCCGCAGCTGCGCCAGTCGCTGCAGGAGAACCTCGAAGCCGCCGCGCGCGGCGTGGCGCCCGAATTCGCAGGCTACCTCACGCGGCACATCGCCGACACCGTCAAGCAATGGGACGACCGCGAGATGTCGGCCCAGATCGAACTCAATATCGGCAAGGACCTCCAATACATCCGCATCAACGGCACCATCGTGGGCGGGATGATTGGCGTGGTCCTGTACCTGTTGTCGCACCTTCCCGCACTGCTGCGCTAAGCCAAGGAACCCGGATGCACACGCTCTCCCTGAACGACTGGCTCGCCGCCCACCCCGACATCGAAGCCGTGCCCGAGCGCGATCTGTACGTCGTGGCCCGCTACATGATTCCCGTGGACGCCACGCTGGCGCAGGGCTGCCTGGAAGCATCCGGCATCCCGGCGATGCTGGCCGACGCGCACCTGATGCAGACCGACCTGCTGCTGGCCCCTGCGCTGGGCGGCGTGCGGCTCCTGGTCCCGGCCGAGCATGTGCAGGCGGCGCACGAAGTGCTGCTGGCGCTGGCGCGCGGCGACTTTGCGCTTGACGAGGATGCGCCGGATGGCGAGTGGCGCACGCCGACCTGACGTGGCTGGAGCAAGTGCTGGCATCCGTGGTCTGGCGCACAAAACGCGCACCTGCAGCGGCGTAGGCTAATGCTGTCGTGGCCGGTCATCCCGGCTGGCCAACGCATTTGCTGACAGGAGAATCATCATGCCGCAGGGTGATAAATCGTCGTACACCGACAAGCAGAAACGCCAGGTCAAACATATCGAAGAAGGGTATGAGAAGAAGGGCGTCGGAAAGAAGGAAGCAGAGCGCCGCGCGTGGGCTACCGAGAACAAGGTCTCGGGTGGGGGCAAGAAGCATTGAGGCCGAGCCAAAGCAGTGCCGGCCCAACAAGAAGCCGCTGCATCGTTTGATGTAGCGGCTTTTTGTTGAGTGGAAAAGGCTTTGTCGGCAAGCCTCGACGCTCTGGTACTACGGCTGAGCTTGTGTCCGTTTGTCAGACCTGACCCTCGGTTTGCTGACCAGATCTGACGGTCGCTTCGAAGTGGTGGCCCAGTTATCACCATCGATCGCGACCATATGCATTGGTAATTAAATTTTTTCTTAAGAATGTTTTTTTTCTGCAACTGAGCGCATAATCAAGTCGCGACAATGGCAATACCCGATTTCACCCAACCGTTTTTTGTCAGGCGGACAGGCCATGCCAGCTAGGTACAATACTGCAACCAGACCAGCCTTCACGCTGGCTTTGGCCAGTGGCTGCATCCAATCCCGTGCACTCGCGCCGCCCCGCGTGTCCGCCACCGGCGCATCCCGATGAGCACGCCGATGATCGCTCCTGTCATCCTTCCACCCCAAGCGTTGCGTTCGCCTGCTCCGCACCGGCGCCTGTTGCTGGTCGACGACGAACCGAATATCCTGGCGGCGCTGAAGCGCTTGCTCCGGCGCGATGGCTACGAGGTGTTTTGCGCCGACAGCGGGGCCGCCGGGCTCGAGGTGTTGTCGAAGCACTGCGTCGATGTCATCGTTTCCGACCAGCGCATGCCCGGCATGCTGGGTGTGGATTTTTTGCGCCGGGCGCGTGCGCTCTGTCCCGACTCGATCCGCATCATGCTGTCTGGCTACACGGAGCTGCAGTCCGTGACCGATGCGGTCAATGAAGGGGCGATCTTCAAGTTTCTCACCAAACCCTGGAACGATACGCAATTGCGCGGGCATATCGCCGAAGGTTTCAGAATCAAGGAAATTGCCGACGATAACCAGCGCCTGCATCTGGAAATACGCAGCGCCAACCGCAAGCTGGAGCAATTGTTGCTCGAGAAGCAGGAGCAAATCCGCCTTGAGGAGACAGCCCTCGAGGTGGCGCGCGATCTGATGGAGCATTTGCCGCTGGCCCTGGTCGGCGTGGATGACAGTGGCATGATTGCCTTTGCCAACGCCTGCGCCAGGCGCCTGTTCGGTGCGCAGGTCGCCGTGCTGGGCGACGCCGAAGATGTGCACCTGGCCAGGCCAGCCAGCCAGGCGCAGGACATTCACAACAACCCTTACGACATCATCCGCTATCCGATGGGTGAACGCTCGGCGTCGCGCGGCACGCTGCTCACCTTCGTCCCGAGGCAGACACATGAATCGCGCTGACCCGATCCGAACCGAACCGTGTGCCGGGCCGTCCGGCCTGACGCCGCCTGGCTGTGCCACCGCGCTGGAGGGCGACTATATCGACCGCGTGCGCGCACTGCCGTCGCTGCCGCAGCTGGTGATGGAGCTGCAGGCGACGATGCAGCAGGAGGACATCGATATCCATACACTGGCCGAGCGCATCACGCTCGATGCCGCCCTGGCGGCGCGCATTTTGCGGCTTGCCAATTCATCGTTTTACGGCGTGTCGAGCAAAGTGGTGACGGTGCAGCAGGCAGTGTCCATCATTGGCGTTGCCAGCATCCGCACCCTGGTGACGGCGTGCTCGATCATCGGCAATTTCGCGCCGCACCGCGATGCTGCTTTCGACCTGGTGGGCTTCTGGCGCCATGCCACAGCGACGGCAGTGTGCGCGCGCGTGCTGGCGCCGTATATGCAGCTCAATCCGGAGCACGCTTTCATCGCAGGCATGCTGCACGATATCGGCAGGCTGGTCATCGCCACGCAGTGCCAGGAGCAATACCTGCAAGTGGTACGGTTTGCCCGTGACAACGATTGCAGCCTGCTGTTTGCGGAAAATGCCGTCCTCGGCATCGACCATGCACGCATCGGCAGTGCACTGGCCGCGCACTGGCATTTCCCCGCCCTGATCGGCGCCGCGGTCGCCGGTCACCACGAATGTGCAGGCGACGCTGCGCAGCCTGCGCTGACGGTGCTCATTGGTCTGGCGAATGCGCTCGCCCATGTTGTCGATGCACCCGGCGGATCGCTGGCGCCGCTGTCCTGTGTGCTGCCGTTCATGATCCCGGTGCCAGACGATGACTGGGACCGTGTGCGCGGCGAGATGGTGACCCTGTTTGGGGAGCTGTGCCAGGTGTTGACGCCATGAGCGCCCTGGCGTCCGCCCCGTCACCTGCGTCGCAGCCCAAAGTGCTGTGCGTCGACGATGAGCCCAACATCCTGTCGTCGCTGCGGCGGCTGTTGCGTGCCAATGGCTACCAGGTACTGGTTGCTGACAGCGGTGCCGCCGGGCTGGCAGTGTTGCAGCAAGAAGCCGTCGACGTGATCATTTCCGATATGCGCATGCCGCAGATGAACGGCGCACAGTTTCTTGCAGCCGCACGGGCCGCCTGGCCCGCCACCATGCGACTGCTGTTGACCGGTTACTCGGAAGTCCAGTCCATCCAGGACGCCGTCAATGCCGGCGAAATCTGTCGCTACATCACCAAGCCATGGGTCGACGGTGACCTGTTGATGGTGCTGCGCGATGTACTCGAGCGGCGCCAGCTGGAGCAGGAAAAAGTGCGCCTTGAAGCACTGACGGTGCAGCAAAATGCCCAATTGCGCGCGCTCAACCAGAGCCTCGAGGCGAAGGTCGAAGAGCGCACCCGGCTGCTGAAGCTGGAGCACGCCGCGACCATCGCCGCCAACGCCAAGCTGCGCCACAATTTTGTCGTCACGATCAAGATTTTTTCGAGCATGATCGAGCAGCGGGCCCACAACCTGCCGGGCCATACGCGCCAAATTGCCGAGCTCGCGCGCAAGATGGGCGCCGTGCTGGGCCTCGACACGCGCGACAGCCAGGATCTGGCAATTGCCGCACTGCTGCACGACATCGGCAAGATCGGCCTGAGCGACGCCATGTTGCAAACGCCGTTCACGGCATTGCAGGGCGAGACGCTGGGCCTGTTTCGCAGGCATCCGGTGCGCGCCGAAGAACTCTTGATGCCGCTGGAAGACTTACGCGGCAGCGCCGTCATCTTGCGCAGCCAGCTGGAGCGTTTCGACGGCAATGGCTTTCCGGATGGCCTGACCGGGCTCGCCATTCCAATCGGGGCACGCATCCTCGCCGTGGCAGTCGATTACTACAACCTGCAGCAGGGCGCCATGGTGCAGCGCCATCTGCGCGCCGACGAGGCAGTCACGTTGATCCTCGATGCTGCGGGCAAGCGCTACGATCCGCAAGTGGTGGCCGCGTTCCGGCAGGTTGTGAACAACAGCGACATGGGAATCGGTGCCGGGGTGGAGATGCTGTCGACCGAGCTGGTGCCCGGCATGGTGCTGGCGCGCGACATGGTCAGCCGCGACGGCCTGATGCTGTTGTCGGCCGACCATGTGCTCGACGCGCGCATCATCGCGCACGTGCGCGACTTCGAGCAAAAAGCGCGCTGCCGCCTCGCGATATGGGTGCACAATCCAACGGGGGCAGCATGAGCAGGATTTTACTGGTCGACGACGATCCACAGGTGCTGAATGCCTTGCAGCGCGCGTTGCGGCTGCTGTTCCAGCACGAACAGCTGCACATCGACGCCTTCACCAATCCGATGGCGGCGCTGGAACATATCTGCACATGCGACGTTGACCTGGTGATATCGGACTACCGGATGCCGCAGTTGAACGGTGCGGAGTTGCTGGAAGCGCTCAAGGAGGTGGCGCCGGATACCGTGCGCATCATGTTGTCGGCGTCGGCGGAATTCGACACCATGCTGCACACGATCAATCAGGCGCAGGCGTTCCGATTCATGCTCAAGCCATGGAGCCCGGTCGAGCTCGAAGAAAACGTGCGCCTGGCGCTGGCGCTGCGCGCCCGCCTGGTGGCAGCAAAAGCCGCTGCGCCCAGTGCCCAAGAGCTCGAGGCTGCGCGGCTGGAGGCGGAGGAACCCGGCATTCTGCACGTGCGGCGCAACGCCGACGGCGCTATCCTGCTGTAGCGGTCTGCTGGGGCGGGGTGACCGGCAGGTGCACGGTGAAGCGGGTGCCGACGCCTGGCTCGGACGCAACGTCGATGCGGCCGCCATGCCGGCTGACGATGCCATACGACAGTGACAATCCCAGGCCAGTGCCGCTGCCGACCGGCTTGGTTGTGAAAAAAGGTTCGAAAATCCGCTTCATGATGTCCGGCGGGATCCCGCTGCCATTGTCGCTCACCTCGACCCAGACCCAGCCGCCGGACCCGCCGGTGCGGATCGAAATGACGCCATCGCCCGTGAGCGCCTGCGCTGCGTTGACCAGCAGGTTCATGAACACCTGGTTGAGCTGGGACGACAGACACGTGATGGGGGGTATGTCCCCATAATGTTTTTCCACCCGCGCCCTGTACTTGATTTCGTTGGCGACGATGTTGAGGGTGCTGTCGAGGCCCTGATGAAGGTCGGCTACTTGCCAGACCGCGTCGCCGACGTGCGAAAAATCCTTGAGCGCCTGCACAATGTCCTTGACCCGCTTGAGGCCGTCCATTGATTCACCCACCAGGTCGACCACATCGCCTTTTAAAAACGCCAGGTCCACTTGATTGCGCACCTCGGCCATCTGCGCGGCAAGCTGCGGATGCGGCGCCGCCGCCAGTTCGTAGCGGTCGATCACGTCGAGCAGCGTCTCGACGTAGGTTTTCAGGGACCCCATATTGGAATTGACGAAGCCGACCGGGTTATTGATTTCGTGCGCAATGCCTGCCGCAAGCTGGCCGATCGATGCCATCTTTTCCGATTGCAGAAGCTGCTCGTGAGCATTGCGTAACTCGGCGATCAAGGCCTGCTGTTCGAGCCCCTTGATCTTCAGGTCTTCTTCCATTTGCTTGCGCAGCGTGATGTCGGTCAGCGACCCGATCACTTCGAGCGGCACCCCATTCTCGTCGCGAATCAGGCGCAGCGTATCGTGCATCCACAGATAGCTGCCGTCGTGGGCGCGGAACCGGTAATCATAGCTGCGCTGGCCCTGTGTGAAGATGAGTGCCAGGCTGGAAAAAATATGCGGGGCGTCGTCGGGATGGATGTGGTCGAACCAGAAATTCGGATCGGCCAGCATCTGCTCGGGGCGGTAGCCGAGCACATGGACGGCGTTGTTGCTGACGAACGTCATCTTGAAGTCGCCGCTGGGCACGGTGCAGTAGATGATCGCCGGCGTATTGTCGACGAGGTACTGGAATCGTTGTGGTGGCGACGCTTCCTCCGACGGATTGGCAAGGACGCGCGCAGACTGCGTGCTGGAAAAATCAAACTCTTCGAATTGCATGACGACCACCTTTCAAGATGCTGGCCCGCTTTCAAACAGATATTTCTCAAGAGAACTATACGTCAATTCAGCGTGCATGGACCATCAGGAAGGGGGCATGCGAGAAATAAACTTTGCTGACAGATGCGGGTTGCCCAGGTGCGCCGCCACGTCGCGGGATGGCAGCAGAAAGCCCTGCACGATGCGCAATTGTTCCAATACAGCACTGCTGCCGTGGCCGAAAAATCGTCGATTGCTGATGTGTCCGGCAAGTGCACTGGTCAGACACAACAGCGGTAGTGACACCGAGTGTTCCGTGTTATCGCCGGTACTGCACCCGAGGTCACTGCGCTGTGACCGGATAATTAGATGGCTGGGCCAATGGCGTGGGACGTTTGCAGGCACCGGAAGCCGGCGCTATTGTAGCGGAGCGGCTTCCGCAATTTGAACAGATGGACTTGAGCCACCGACCCCAACATGATGAGTGCTGTGCTCGAATCAGCGGAGCTGTATCACCGTAACGGGCGAAAGCAAAATGGCCTGACTCGTTGGAGCCAGGCCATCCGCCTTAAATCTGTGGTGGTGATAGGTGGACTTGAACCACCGACCCCAGCATTATGAGTGCTGTGCTCTAACCAACTGAGCTATATCACCGGAACGGGCAAAAGCAAAATGGCCTGACTCGTTGGAGCCAGGCCATCGCCTGAAATCTTTGGTGGTGATAGGTGGACTTGAACCACCGACCCCAGCATTATGAGTGCTGTGCTCTAACCAACTGAGCTATATCACCGCAACGGCAAGTATTATCCGGCGTGAGTGGATGGCTGTCAAGATCGCAGGTGCGTGTGGGTCACAAATAGTCGCCGCGCATGTCATTTTTCCAACAGCGCAAGGTGCGCCAGCATCGCGCTGGCCGGATCCGGCCCCAGGCAATCGATGACGATCCGGTCCGGCATCGCGCGCAGCCACGTGATCTGGCGCTTGGCCAGCTGGCGCGTGGCGATGATGCCGGTCTCGCGCAGCGTGGCGCGGTCGATGCGCCCGTCGAGATAATCCCAGGCCTGGCGGTAGCCCACGCAGCGGATCGACGGCAGCAGCGGCGACAGGTCACCGCGCGCCCGCAGCCGCGCCACCTCCGCCACCAGCCCGCTGTCGTCGCGCTGGCCCAGCATGGCGTCAAAGCGCTGCGCGATGCGCTTGTGCAGGACCGCGCGGTCATCGGTCTCCAGGCCAAACGAGACGAGCCTGAACGGTAGCACGGGCTTCGTGCGCAGCGCCAGCAGCGCCGACATCGGCTTGCCGGTCAGTTCGATGATTTCCAGCGCGCGGTTGATGCGCTGGGCGTCGTTCGGTGCCAGCCGGTCGGCGGTGACGGGGTCGAGCACGCGCAGCTTGTCGTGCATGCCAGGCCAGCCGATGCGCGCCGCCTCCGCGTCGAGTGCGGCGCGCAGCGCCACGTCGGCGGTCGGCAAGTCGTCCAGTCCCTCGACCAGGCCCTTGAAATACATCATCGTGCCGCCCACCAGCAGCGGCAGCGCGCCGCGCGCCGTGATCTCGGCCACCAGGCGGATCGCATCGTTCCTGAACTGCATGACCGAATACGCATCGAGCGGATCGAGGATGTCGATCAGGTGATGCGGCACGGCGGCCAGTTCGGCCGGCGTGGGCTTGGCGGTGCCGATGTCCATCTCGCGATACACCAGGGCCGAGTCGACCGAGATGATTTCGACGGGGCGCGTTTGCGCGATGCGCAGGGCGGCCGCGGTCTTGCCGGAAGCGGTCGGACCCATGATGGCCACGGCCAGCGGCTGGTTCATGTCCACCATCATTGGCCGCGCAAGAAGAGCTTGTCGAGCGCAGAGATCTCGAGCTGCACCCAGGTTGGGCGGCCGTGGTTGCACTGGTCGGCGCGCTCGGTGCTTTCCATCTGCCGCAGCAACGCGTTCATTTCGGGCTGGCTCAGGATGCGGTTGGCGCGCACCGCCGTGTGGCAGGCCAGGGTGCCCAGCAGCTCGTTGCGCCGTTCGATCAGCACGCGCGAGCCACCGAATTCGCGCACGTCGCGCAGCACGTCGCGCGCCAGCGTTTGCGCGTCGGCGTTTTTGAGCAGCGTCGGCACGCTGCGCACTGCCAGCGTCGTCGGTGACAGGGCCGCGATGTCAAAGCCCAGCGTTGCCAGCGTCTCCGCGTGCTCGTGCACGGTGGCGACCTCCATCGCGTCGGCGTAGAACGTGACCGGGATCAGCAGCGCCTGCACCTGCATTTCCTGGCCCTGCGCCTGGGCGTCGAGTGCATTCTTGATCTGCTCGTACAGGATGCGCTCGTGCGCCGCGTGCATGTCGACCAGCACCAGGCCGCGCGTGTTTTGCGCCAGGATGTAGATGCCGTGCAGCTGGGCCAGCGCGAAACCGAGCGGGAAGTCGTCGTTCGACAGCGGCTTGTCGGCCGCCGTCATCGGTACCGGCATCGGCGCCGGGCTCGACGCAGTGCCAGACGAACTGCTGGCCGCGTCGGATGCAAACAGCGCGCCGTAGGCTTCAAGGCGTTGGGGCACGCCGCCACCCGTGGCTGCATCGTCCCAGCGGCTGCCCGCTGCGTACGGCGATGGCGAGAAGGTCTGCGTCAGCTGCGCGCCAAACGAGGTCTGCTCGTGCGGGCGCTGCTGCGGCTGCGCTGGCGATTGCGACAACTGCCAGAGCGGCGTGCCGCTCGGGCGCACTTCGGCCGCGGTCATCGGCCCCGGCACGCTCCCGTGCGCGGTGGCCGACGTTTGCGCCAGCGTGCGCTGCACCGCGTGGAACACGAACTGGTGCACCGCGCGACTGTCGCGAAAGCGCACCTCGGTTTTCGACGGGTGCACGTTGACGTCGACCAGCGCCGGGTCGAGGTCGAGCGACAGCACATAGGCCGGGAAGCGGTCGCCGTGCAGCACGTCCTGGTAGGCCGCCTTGACCGCGTGCACCAGCACCTTGTCGCGTACGAAGCGCCCGTTCACGTAGAAGAACTGGCCGTCGGCGCGCGCCTTGGAGGCAGTCGGCAGGCCGACGTAGCCATGCAGGTGCAGCGGACCGGCCGCTTCGTCGAGCGCCAGACGCGCCTCGGCAAAATCGTTGCCAAGGATGTGGGCGCTGCGCTTGGCCGCTTCGCTGACGTTCCAGTGGTCGATCGTGCGGCCATTGTGCGACAGGCTGAAGGCGACGTCCGGGCGCGACAGCGCGATGCGGCGCACGACTTCGGCGCAGTGGGCGTATTCGGTCTGCTCGGACTTGAGGAACTTGCGCCGCGCCGGCGTATTGAAGTACAGGTCCTGCACGTCGATCGTGGTGCCGCAGGCGCCCGACGATGGCGCCACCACGCCTTCGTGCGAGCCGACGATCTCGAACGCGTGGGCGGCGTCGGCCGTGCGTGAGGTCACGCGCACCGATGCGACGGACGCAATCGAGGCCAGCGCTTCGCCGCGAAAGCCCAGCGTGCCCACGTTTTCCAGGTCGCTCAGCGAAGCGATCTTGGACGTTGCGTGGCGCGACAGCGCGAGGGGCAGCTGCTCGGGCGCGATGCCGCGGCCGTTGTCGGTGATGGCGATGCGCTTGACGCCGCCTTCTTCCAGGCGGATGGTGATCGTCGTCGAACCGGCGTCGAGCGCGTTTTCCAGCAACTCCTTGACGACGGCCGAGGGCCGCTCGACCACTTCGCCGGCGGCGATCTGCGAGATGAGCTGGTCGGGAAGCTGCTGGATGGGGCGGATGGTCGGGGCAGGGGCGTTCATCCGCAGATTATAGCCCGCCCAAAAAGCGCCGGATCGTCCCCGGCTGCAAATTGGGCCGCCGCCTCAGTCGCTTCAGGGCTGCTCGCGCACGGGAATCGGCACGTTGCACAGGTCGATCGCGCCGGCCGCGACCTTGCTCCACGGCCCGCCGCGATTGCGCTGGGCGTCGATCACGGCCTGGAACGCAGCGCTGTCCGAGCGCATGACTTCGAGCTTGCTGCGCTCGGCGGGCGGCACGTCCGCTGCCATACGCACACTGGCGAGCGGCGTGCGCTGTTCGGCCTTCTCGTAGAAGCCCGAAGCGCCGGTCCCGCGCGGCATGACGGTCAGTAGCGGCATGCCGGCCACGATGCGGCCCACGACCGTGATGTTGCGGTCCAGGTGGCGCGGCGCGTGGCCGATCACCGTGTAGAGCTGCGAGCCGTTGCCGGTATCGGCACCATTGTCGCGCGCCACGCCAATCATTGCGTAGCAGTGCGGCAGCCAGGTTTGCCGGGTCGCCGGATTGCGTGCAACGGGAAAGCCATCGACGTGGCCGACCTGCGGCGCGTAGACGTCGCGTTCCTTCAGGCGCGTGAAGGTGTCGCTCTTCGTGTACGGCACGGTGAATTCAGCGGCGACGGTCTTGGCGGCCTTGAACGGGCGCGGCTTTTCTTCATCCGGGTCGCCCCATTGCACGACGAAGCCATCCTGCGCGCGCATCACCCACAAGCCGTCGAAGTAGCGCTCGCGTACCAGCGCGCGGATATTGGCCACCGTGTTCGGCGCGAAGCGCGGCGCCAGTTCGATGACGACGCGGCCTGTTGGCAGTTCGATGTACATCGTGTTCTCGGGATCGAGCGCGCGCCACTCGGCCGCTTTGGACGCCTTGACGACATCGGCCACCGTCAGCCTGGGCGGCAATTCCTGCTCGGCCTTGGCCGCTGCGGCGTGTGTGCTGGCGATGGCCAGCAGCGCGCACAGTGCCGCGCCGACGGTTGCGTGGATCGTGTTCTTTTTTGATGACACTGCCTGCATCTGCTCTCCCTGTCGCGGCAGCGCCGCTTTTGTAAGTATCGGGCAATTGTAATCGAGGGCAAAGCGCGCAGGGCGGGTGATGCAAGGATGGTATGAGGTGTTGTCGCGCAGGCCAGCAAACCAGCCGATCCGGACATTAAATGTCCGATGTTGCCGCAGCGCACTCAAGTTACCCGCCCCTGGTCCGATAAAGGATGGAGAGAATCAAACTATCCGAAAATCACATGCGTAACCTGATCGCACTTTGTACGCTGGGCCTGGTCACTGCCCTGGCACAGGCGAACGAACCGACACCGAAGACCGCCAAGCCTGTGGCCGAGCCGGCCAAGCCTGCGATCGCGTCCATTCGGCCGAACCTCAAGCCCGCTGCTGCGCCTGCTGCTGCTGCCGCTACGCCCGCGAAATCCGAAGAGGATAGCGAGGTCGACCTGTCGGTACGCATCGCCGAAAAGCTCGCCGAGCTGCGCGCCAAGCAGGCCCTGCGCGCCGAAGAAGCCGCGCGCGCCCGCAAGGCGGCCGACGCACGTCGCAAGAAGGAAGCGGCGATGGTGGCGGCCGTGGCCGTCGAAGCAGCCAAACCGAAGAACGGCACGCACTGGAGTTATGACGGCGAGTTCGGACCCGAGAACTGGTCCAAGATCAATACGGCGTGGGCAGCCTGCAATGCAGGCAATCGCCAGTCGCCGATCGACCTGCGCGACGGCATCAAGGTTAACCTCGAGCAGATCACGTTCGACTATCAGCCGAGCTCGTTCAACGAGATCGACAATGGCCACACGGTGCAGGTCAATGTCGCGGGTGGAAATTTCCTGACCGTGGGCGGCACCACGTATGAGCTGCAGCAGTTTCACTTTCACCGGCCGGGCGAAGAACGCGTGAATGGCCGCGGCACCGAGATGGTGGTGCACCTGGTGCACAAGAGCTACGACAACAAGATCGCCGTGCTGGCGGTACCGCTCGAGCGTGGCGACGCCAATCCGATGATCCAGACCGTGTGGAACAACCTGCCGCTGGAAAAGCTGACGACCGTGACGCCATCGATCGTGCTGAATGTGAACGAGATCCTGCCGGCGCGGCGCGACTATTTCACGTATATGGGTTCGCTCAGCGAGCCGCCCTGTACCGAGAACGTGCTGTGGATCGTGATGAAACAGCCGATGACGGCCTCGCCGCAGCAGATGGCCCTGTTCTCGCGCCTGTATCCGTACAATGCGCGGCCTGTGCAGCCGAGCAATGGACGGATGATCAAGGAATCAATGTAACTGCGCGATGTAACGGCGCTCAGCTGACCCGGTAGCGGCCTTCCCAGGCCGCGCCAGGTTCGAGCTGCACCGGCGTCAGCTGCGCCGGTTCGATGCAGACGAAGCGCTGATACTCTTCATCTTCCATGTCCGGCAGCGCCGCCGTGTCGGCCGCGCCCGGATTCCACACGACTGCATCGGAAAAGCCTTCCTGCTCGAGCGTCAGCACGCGCGCCCAGGTGCCCAGGAAGATGGTGTCGTCGACCTGTTCGTACACCACGTCGAGCTTGTCGGCGATCGACAGCGTGCCGGCTTCGAGCCCTTCGATGCGCACGTCGGCCAGGTGCGGCACGAGGTGGTAGCTGTGCAGCGCCGCCGCAAACGGGAACGCTGCGTCGCCCGTGTTACGCACGTTCAAGGCCATGATCAGTTCGTTGGCGCGCACGGCCACGCGCAGTTGCAGCGCGAACCGGTGCGGCCAGGCGCCTGCCATGGCTGGCGGCAGATCGGCCTCGTTCAGGCCAAACACGGCCCACGCCGCGCCATCTTCGACGCCGCTGTCTTCGAGGCGCCAGGTGGACACGCGCGCAAAACCATGGCGCATGCCGTCGCCGCGCTCGGCGAACTGCGGAAAGATGACCGGCACGCCACCACGGATCGCGCGGCTGCCGTCGAGCGCCGAGCGGGCGCTCAGGAACACGCGCTCGCCACCGTCGGCGCCATGCCACGAGACCAGGTGCGCGCCGTACAGCGTGACGACGGCGGTGGCGCCGTCGGGCGCCGTAATGCGGATCGCGGGCAGTTGCCCGAAAGTGATGTGGTCCATGTCAGGTCTGGCGGCTCTTGGCCATCGGCGGGTTGTCGGCGAAATAACGGCGGATGCCGTTCGTGATGGCGTTGGCCAGCTGGTCCTGGTAGCCGTTGTCGTTCAGGCGCGCTTCTTCTTGTGGATTCGAGATGAACGCGGTCTCCACCAGAATCGACGGGATGTCCGGTGCCTTCAGCACGGCAAAGCCGGCCTGCTCGACCGACGCCTTGTGCAGCCGGTTGATGCCGCCGATTTCGCGCAGCACGGCCTTGCCGAGCTTGAGGCTGTCGGTGATCTGCGCCGTCGTCGACAGGTCGAACAGCACGCTGGCAAGCTGCTTGTCGGCGCTGCCGCCGGCCAGGTTCACGCCGCCCACGAGGTCGGCCCGGTTCTGGTCACTGGCCAGCCAGCGCGCGGCGCTGGAACTGGCGCCTTTTTCGGACAGCACGAACACCGACGAGCCGCTTGCCGTTGGCGAGACCCAGGCGTCGGCGTGGATCGACACGAACAGGTCGGCCTGCACCTTGCGCGCCTTTTGCACGCGGGTGTTCAGGGGTACGAAGAAGTCGCCGTCGCGCGTCAGCATCACGCGGGTGTTGGGCAATTGTTCGAGCTTGGTCTTGAGGCGCTTGGCCACTTCGAGCACGATGTCTTTTTCGCGGCTGCCATTGGCGCCGATCGCGCCCGGGTCTTCGCCGCCGTGGCCCGGGTCGAGCGCGATGGTGACCATGCGCGCCACTTTCTGGGGCTGGCGGGCGCTGGCCCTGCCGGGCGTGGGCTGCACTGCCTGGGCCGGCGGTGTACCGCGCAGGCCCGAGATCTCGGCTTCGAGCCGGGCGATGGCATCGGGCGCGGCGTTCGGCTGCGTGCGCGGCGCCACTGGCGGTGGGGTCGGGATCTGTACCGGCGGCGTGGCGGCGACGATGGCGCCTGCTGCTGCAGCCGTGCCCGGGCCGATGGCCCCGGACGGCGGCAGCACGGTGGCCGGCATCGTGGCGCCCGGCGGGCCGGACACCGGGTCGCCCAGCGCCGGCGTGCCCGCCGCCACGGTCTTGGTCGGGCCGGTGCTCCATTCGCCGCTTTCGATCATCGCCGCGATCGGGTCGACTGGCGTCACGGGATACAGGTCGAAGATCAGGCGGTGCTGATAGCCGGCCACGGGCGCGAGTGTAAACACCTGCGGCTTGACCTCGGCCTTGAGGTCGAACACCAGGCGCACGACGTTCGGCCGGTTCTGGCCCACGCGCACCTGCTTGATGTACGGGTCGTTCGATTCGATCTTGGCCACCAGGCTCTTGAGCGTGGGGTTCAAGCCCAGGCCGTCGATGTCGACGACCAGGCGCGGCGGATCGGGAATCAGGAAGTGCTCGGTCTTGAGGTTGGTGTCGTTTTCGAGCGTGACGCGGGTGTATTCGGGCGCGGGCCAGACACGCACCGCCAGGATCTGGTTGGCGCTGGCGGGCAGCGGCGCGACGACGGACAGCAGCAGCGTGCCGCCGGCCTTGAGCATGACGCGGCGGCGTGCGGACGCAGTAGTTACTGGGGCGGCGGGAGGAAAGCGAGACGATCGAGGCATAGCAGGCCTAATTCAGACAACGCTTGCAATTCTACAGCACGGCCGTTTCCGCTGACGCTCAGCAGTAAACGGATGTCCGGCGGCGGTAACACGGGCTCGCCTTTTTCGGGCCATTCGACGATGCAGACGTTGTGGCCGTCAAAATCTTCGCGAAAGCCGGCGTCCAGGAATTCTTCCGGACTCGACATGCGATATAGATCGTAGTGGATCACGCTCAGCGGATTGTCGTCAAGCATCACGTTGTATGGCTCCGACAACGTGTAGGTCGGGCTCTTGACCGTGCCCGTATGACCCAGCGCGCGCAGCAGGGCGCGGGTGAGGGCGGTCTTGCCGGCGCCCAGGTCGCCGTGCAGGTAGATGACGAGGCCCGGCGCCAGCGCGCGGGCTAGCGCGCCGCCCAGTGCGTTGGTGGCGGACTCGTCCGGCAAATAGTGGTGCTGGTGCGCTTTGATGGGCTGCATGGCATAAAATAGCGTGTTGTACTGCATTCTGCTGCATTCTTTTCTTGTGGTGTTCTCACCCCGGTATGGCCGATTCCCCAACCTCATCTGTCGATCTGCCCCAGCTAGCGCGCGCCATCAAGGGATGGGGCGTGGGGCTGGGCTTTGCCGACGTGCGCATTGCCGATGTCGATCTGGGGCACCTCGAAGCAGGCCTGCAAGCCTGGCTGGATGCGGGCTACCACGGCGAGATGGATTATATGGCAACCCACGGCATGAAGCGTGCGCGGCCGGCCGAACTCGTGCCCGGCACCGTGCGCGCGATCGTGGTGCGGATGGACTACCTGCCGACCGAACGCCAGGGCGACTGGCGCGCCGGGGAACGCCTGCGCCAGGCTGACCCGAACGCCGCTGTCGTGTCGGTGTATGCGCGAGGCCGCGACTACCACAAGGTGCTGCGCAACCGCCTGCAGGCGCTGGCCGAGAAAATTCAGGAGAACATCGGGCCGTTCGGGTTTCGCGTGTTCACCGATTCGGCGCCCGTGATGGAATTGCCGCTGGCCGAAAAAGCCGGCCTGGGCTGGCGCGGCAAGCACACGCTGCTGCTGTCGCGCGCGGCCGGTTCAACCTTCTTCATCGGCGAAATCCTGATTGACCTGCCGCTGCCGGTCGACCCACCCACCGGCAAGCATTGCGGCGGCTGCACCGCCTGCATCGACATGTGCCCGACCGGCGCGATCCTGGGGCCGGGCAAGCTCGACGCGCGGCGCTGCATCTCGTACCTGACGATCGAGCTCAAAAGCAGCATCCCCGAAGAGTTGCGCCCGCTGATCGGCAACCGCATCTACGGCTGCGACGATTGCCAGGTGGCGTGCCCGTGGAACAAGTTCGCGCAGCGGGCACAGGTGCCCGATTTCGATGAGCGCAACGGCCTGGGCGAGGGCGACCTGATCGGCCTGTTCGCGTGGGAAGAGGCCGAATTCAACCGGCGCATGGAAGGCAGTCCGATCCGCCGCATCGGGCACGAGCGCTGGTTGCGCAATCTGGCGGTGGGGCTGGGCAATGCGGCGCAGCAGTTGCGCGGCGATGCAGCCATCGTGGCAGCGCTGCAAACGCGGGCCGAGCATCCATCCGAGCTGGTGCGCGAGCATGTGGCGTGGGCGCTGGCGCGCCACGGTGCCTAGCCGCCATTCGGCTACCTAGACTGCAATGCGTTTCAGGCGCAGCGCCGACCAGTCACCATCGATGGAAATCATGGCTACGCCGGTGATGCCATGCTCCTTGGCATAGGCATTGATCGAATCGCGGTTGATGTCGGTCGCTTTCGAGGCCGTCTGCTTCAGGTACGCGATCCAGAGCGAGCCGGTGTCACTCAGCTGTTGTTTGGCGAGCGGCAGGTAATGCGCGAGGTCGTTCTGGCCCAGGCAAAACATCAGGATGACGTCGAACGGCCCGTCCCCTTGTTTGACGATGTCGGCCGGCATCTGCGCCGTCATGGTCGGATTGGCTTGGCCATTGAGCACCAGCATCGATTTCGCCGTGCGTAAAAACATCTTGTCTGCAACTGTCTTTTCGTTCATGCGCGTTTCCTGAAAAAGCCTGTGCATCGCGGCGCCATGGCCACGGCGCGTTCAGACATTATTTTACAAGGCTGTTGCGCACCCTTCAGACCCTTTACGCGCAGGAAATGAAGACAGTGTGAAGGCAGCGCGAGCGCGCCGCCGGTAGTTACTTGAGCAGGCCGGCCAGTTCGACCGCCGTCTTGACCTGCATCTTGTCGAAGATATGGGCCCGGTGCACCTCCACCGTGCGCATGCTGATGCCGAGCTTGTCGGCCACGACCTTGTTCATCATGCCGGCCAGGATCAGGTCGAGCACCTCGCGTTCGCGCGTCGACAGCGTCGCCAGCCGCGCCTGTACTGCAGCGGACGTGGCCGCTTTGCGCGAGGCGGCCAGCGCTTCTTCCACACGGTCCATCAAGACATTGTCATTGAACGGTTTCTCGAAGAAATCAAAAGCGCCGCGTTTGAGGGAGTCGACCGCCATCGGCACTTCGCCGTGGCCGGTCAGAAAAATCACCGGCAGGCGCGGCAACAGGCCGCGGCCGATCAACTGGTCGAACACGGCAATGCCGTTCATGCCGGGCATGCGCACGTCGAGCAGGACGCAGTCGCCGCTGACGTCGAGGTCCTTGATGACGTCGAGAAATTCCTGGCCGCCGGGATAGCTGCGCACGTTCAGGCCGCGCGATTGCGCCAGCCATGCGAGCGAATCGCGTATGACTTCTTCGTCGTCGACGATGTGCAGCATGGGGGTCTCCGTAATAGTCGGGCAGGGCGCCGCACGCGATTCTAGCCGACCGCCCGGCTTGCTGCCTGCGCCGGCAGCGAAAACGTGAACACGGTGCCCCCGGGCGGGTACGGCGCATGGCTCAGGGTGCCGCCATGGAACTCGATCGCGGTGCGGCAAATCGACAGCCCCATACCCATGCCCTCGGCCTTGGTCGAATAGAACGGCGAATACAGCCGCTCGGCCACTTCGGGTGAAATGCCGTGGCCGCGGTCGATCACCGAGACGGCCACCTGGTCGTCGATGTGCGCCGCCTCGATGCGCAGCACGCGCTGGTCTTGTACGGTGTCCTGCATGGCCTGGATGCCGTTGCGCGTGAGGTTCAGCAGCACCTGCTCGAGCAGGACGCGGTCGGCCAGCACGGACGGCAAGCCAGGCGGCAAGTGTACGCGCAGCACCACGCCGGCCTGGCGGGCCTGCAATTCGATCAGCGCATGCACGCTGGCAATCACGCTGCGGATCGTCAGTTCCTGGCGCAGCGGTTCGCGTTTCTTGACGAACTCGTGCACGCTGCGGATGATGTGCCCGGCGCGCTGGGCTTGCTGGCGCGCCTGTTCCAGGGCGTGGCGCAGCATGCCGGGTTTGACTTCCAGGCCGGTGCCGGCGGCGCGGTCGAGCATGTTCAGTGCGCCCACCGTGTAGCTCGAGATGGCCGCCAGCGGCTGGTTCAGTTCATGCGCCAGCATCGAAGACAGCTCGCCCATCGTGGCCAGGCGCGCGCTGGCCTGCAGCTTTTCTTCCTGCTGGCGATTGAGTTCTTCGACGCGCTTGCGATCGGTGATGTCGAGTACCGAACTCATCCAGCCGGTATGGCGCCCGTCGACATCGACCAGCGGCGACTCGAACACCAGCACCGGCACGCGCACTTCGTCCGGGCGCTGGAACACGGTCTCGAACTGCGGCGTGACCTTGCCCGACAGGATGCCCTGGAAGCGGTCCTCGTATTCGGCCATCGCTTCCGGCGCCCAGTACGCCATCGGCGGCTTCTTGCCGATCAATTCTTCCTGCGACAGGCCGACGATCTGGCAAAAGGCGCGGTTCACGTACGTCACGCGGCCTTCGAGGTCGCGCGCGCGCAAGCCCGTGAGCAGCGAGTTTTCCATCGCCGTGCGAAACGCCATCTGCTGGCGCAGCGCGGCCTCGGCCGCCAGCGTGCGCGAGATGTGGCGCCACAGTGCTGCCAGGCTCATCAGCAAGCCAAGCGCCAGCACGATCACCGAGCCCACCAGCAGATTGGGCAGCAGTTGCGGCGCGCGCTTGACGCTGTTGGTCGACAGCACCAGTTGGGCGCCGGGCAGGTCGAGCTCGCGCTGGTGCGTGTAGACGTTGCGGCCCGGACCGCCCGACGCGCGCCGCGCCACCGGCAATTCGTTACGGTCGAGCAGCGTCAGCGCATTGTCCTGCGCAAACCACCACGGCACCGTTTCATCCAGCAGCACCTGCAGGCTGTAGGTCGCCACCAGGCTGCCGGCGAACTGGCCGCCGCGAAACAGCGGCAGGTAGTAATCGATCACGCCGTGGGTGGAGGCCGTCGCGCCATACGGGACGCTGTAGCGGCCGCGCCGGATCGAGCGCGCCATCTCGCCGGCCAGCAAGGTGGCAGGGGGCAGGCCGGCGGCAGGCAGGTCGCTGCCGTGGATGGCTTGCTGGACGCCGTCGGCATCGCTCCAGACGACGCGCACCAGCTCGGGGCCATTGGTGAACATTTGCCGGAAGCGCGCCGTCAGCTTGGCCGGCGGCAGCGGCGCGACGACCAGGTCGGCGCCCAGCGCAGCCAGCGCTTCCTCGCTGCGCGCCAGCTCGAAGCGCAGTGTCTGCTCGACCCACAGCGTATCGGCAATCAATTGCTCTTGCCGATCGTTGCTTTCCATCTGGCGCGCCTGCCATGGCAGCCAGATCAGCACAGCCAAAAACAGCAGCACCAGCAGGATCGGCACCATCCAGCGCAGGAAGCGCCAGCCGCGCGAGCGCGCACGCGGCTCGGGCTCGGCGTCCAGGTCGTCTGTCGCCCCGGGCTGGATGAACGGAAATTTCATGCAAGGTCCTGTTTTGGTTACACTGTCGGGCGCATCGTGGCATCGCCGCGATGGCGGGCAATGCGGCATGTGCCAGTGTAACGTTTCATCAGGAAGAATCGAACCGTCATGCAACTCAATCTCCCGGCCGTGCGCGCGCTGTGCGCTGCGTTGGCCGCAGCCGCCAGCATGAATGCCTGGGCACAAGGGCCGATCGTTATCAAGTTCAGTCACGTGGTGGCGCCGGATACGCCCAAGGGCCGCGCCGCCGAGCGGTTCAAGGCGCTGGCCGAGCAAATGACGCGCGGCCAGGTCAGGGTGGAAGTCTATCCGAACAGCCAGCTGTACAAGGACCGCGAAGAACTCGAGGCGCTGCAACTGGGCGCGGTGCAGATGCTGGCGCCGTCGCTGGCCAAGTTTTCGCCGCTGGGCGTGCGCGAATTCGAAGCGTTCGACCTGCCGTATATTTTTCCGGACAAAGCGGCGCTGTACAAGGTGACGGAAGGGCGCATCGGGCGCGAGCTGCTGCGCAAGCTCGAACCGAAGGGAATCACCGGCCTGGCCTTCTGGGACAACGGTTTCAAGGTCATGTCGGCCAATCAGCCGCTGGTTGCGCTGAAGGATTTCGACGGTGTGCGCATGCGTATCCAGGCCTCCATGGTGCTCGATGCGCAGATGCGGGCGCTGGGCGCGCAGCCGATGGTGCTGGCGTTTTCCGAAGCCGCGCCGGCGCTGCGCGATGGCGTGGTGGAAGGCACCGAAAACACGCCGTCGAACATGTACACGCAGCGCATGCACGAAACGCAGAAACACCTGACCGTGTCGAACCACGGCTATCTGGGGTACGCCGTGATCGTCAACAAGAAATTCTGGGACGGCTTGCCGGCAGCGACGCGCACGATCCTGGCGCGGGCGATGCGCGAAGCGACCGTGTACGAAAAGCAGATCGCCCAGCGCGCCAATGACGAGTCGATGGAAAAAATCCGCCAGGCCGGCACGACCGTGATCCATACGCTCAATCCGGCGCAGCAGGCCGAATGGCGCCGCGCATTGCAGCCGGTGTACGGCCAGATGGAAAACAGGATCGGCAAGGAGACCGTACATGCTATCCTGCGCGAAGTTGCACGGTGAGCGTCAGTTCCTGGTCACCAAAGCATTTTGTTTATAAGTAAAACAATTTTGTGTTGTTGTGACCTAAAAGATACATTTTCTATAAGCATTTGCGTTATCATGGCGCTCATACGCACTGAAGTGGTGCGGTGCAGGGCCAGCAACAAGCAGTACAGGTTTTGGGGGAGCATTGCTATAAGAACGGTACTCGTACCGGAGAATATTCGAGGAGACACCACGTTTTACAGAAGTCGTTGGTACTGCCAAACGACCGGGAACGTGACCCGAATTGGAGCGCACCTGATGGTGCGCTTTTTTTTCGCCTGTTTTTCGTTTCCTGATGCCAAACGACTGGCCGCGCACTCGCTGCGGCGGGTAAGATGCCGGGGTGCCTGCCAGCGGGATGGTCCCGTTGCGGTGCACTGCCAACCGCCGCCATGAAGCCAGATCGCGCCTCCCTGTTGTTCAACGCCATCGTACCGGCGCCCTTTGGCGCACTGGGCATTCGCACGGCCGACGACAAGGTGTGCGAGCTGGTCTACCTGCCGCCATCGTTCGCTGAAAAAAGCGCCGACAGCGCGCTTGCCGACCGGGCAGCGCAGCAGGTCGCGCGTTATCTGCAGGATCCCGATTTTATGTTCGACCTGCCGCTGCTGGAAGCCGGCACTGAATTCCAGCGCAAGGTCTGGCAGCACATCCACGCGATCCCGCGCGGCGCCGTGCACACCTATGGACACGTGGCGCGCGTGATCGGCTCGGCCCCGCGCGCCGTCGGCCAGGCCTGCGGCGCCAACCGGTTCCCGCTCGTGATCCCGTGCCATCGCGTCACCGCCACCGGCGGCCTGGGCGGCTTTGCCAACCAGGATGACGAAAACGGTTTTCATTTGTCCGTCAAACGCTGGTTGCTGCGCCATGAAGGCGCCACCGCAAGCCCATGGCAGCAGCAGTCGATCTGGCCCTGATCGACGAGTTCTGCGACACGCTCTGGCTGGAACAGGGCCTGGCCAAGAACTCGCTCGACGCCTACCGGCGCGACATGCGCCTGTTCGCCACCTGGCTGCACGCGCGCCAGCCCGACCGTGGCCTGCTGGCTGTCGGCGCGGACGACCTGGCCGCCTATTTTGCCGACCGCCATCCCGACTCACGCCCGAGCACGGCCAACCGCCGGCTGTCGGTGCTCAAGCGCTTCTATGGCCTGGCGCTGCGCCGCAACCGGATCGACGTCGACCCGTGCCTGAAGATGGCCTCGGCGCGCCAGCCAACCCGGTTCGTGCACACGGTGAACGAAAGCCAGGTCGAGGCGCTGCTCGCTGCGCCCGATGTCGCCACGCCGCTGGGCCTGCGCGAGCGCACGATGCTCGAGCTGATGTATGCCAGCGGATTACGGGTGTCGGAACTGGTGGCCCTGAAGCTGGTCGAAGTGAGCTTGAACGATGGCGTGCTGCGGGTGACGGGCAAGGGCAGCAAGACGCGCCTGGTGCCGTTCGGCGAAGAGGCGCGGCGCTGGATCGAGCGCTACCTGAAGGATGCACGCGGCATCATCCTCAATGGCCAGATGGACGACGCCCTGTTCGTTACCAGCCGCGGCGGCCCGATGACGCGCCAGATGTTCTGGATCCTGATCAAGAAGCACGCAAAGAAAGCCGGCATCACCGGACCGTTGTCGCCGCACACGCTGCGCCACGCATTCGCCACGCACCTGCTCAACCATGGCGCCGACCTGCGCGTGGTGCAACTGCTGCTCGGCCACGCCGATATCTCGACCACGCAGATTTACACCCATGTGGCGCGCGAACGACTCAAGCGCCTGCATACCGAACACCACCCCCGCGGTTAGCGTTAAGGCAAGCCGGGATCGGCGCGGTAGTCCATAATGGCCGGTCAGGACGGTAGCCCCTACCGATCCATCATATCGAGGTGACTATGGCACGGAATAATTTTCAATACGAAAAACGGCAACGGGAACTCGACAAGAAGCGCAAGGCCGACGACAAGGCCAAGCGCAAGCTCGAACCAAAGAATGACGTCGATGCCGATGGCAACGCCATCGTGCAAGACAGTGACAACAACGACAGCAACAACGACAGCACCAGCGAGGTCGCGGCCCCGGCAGCCCTGCCTGCCAGCCCGGCCTGACGTCATCGTTGAACTAACGGCGGCGATTGCGGTCTGATCCATCTGAATGCGATAAGCGATCAGCTGGCTGTCCGACCTGGTGGCACGGCGCAATTGCCCCGTTGTCGGCGCGCCGTTTGCCGCTTCGCCGACACGACGTGTCATGCGGCATGCCAATGACAGGCTTGTCTTCCTGATTGCTGCCACTGTCCAAGCGAAAGGCGCTGCCGTGAGCGAATTACTGCCAGAGTCCCCGGATCGTCCGCCAGCCAGACAGGAAGGGCTCGACGCGCAGGCCAGGCTTGACGGACTTGACGGACTTGACGGGCAGGGGCCCGACAGGCTTGACGGGCGGAGACTCGACGGGCTTGACGGCGTTGGGCACCATTCATCCACCCTCGGCTGGCTCTACCATTTCGTCACTGCCCTTGAACTGGCACCGGCGGTTGCCGTGCACTCGATGGACCGCGCCGGCATCATCCGCTTCTGGAACCATGCCAGTGAAGAACTCTATGGCATCCGCGCCGCCGATGCCGTCGGTCGGGCGTTTCGCGACGTGGCGTTCCACCCCGGCCGCCAGCCCGAATTCGACGACGTGATCGCCACCATCTGGCGTACCGGGCAGGCGCCGCAGGCGAGCGACTGGCTGGTGCAGTCGCCGACTGGCCGCCGCCATTGGGTCTATTCCTGCTACTACCCCGTCATGCACGACGACGTGATCGAAGAAATCTTCTGCATGGAAGTCGACATCACGGCGCGCAAAGAGGCCGAGACCAATCTCGAGCAGGGCGCGCTGGTGTTCCAGAATGCGCGCGACGCCATCATCATGATGGACGCCGAGTACCGCGTGCGCGCCGTCAATGGCGCCTTCACCGCCATCACCGGGCATGCCCCCAAGCAGATCATCGGCCAGCCTTTTGCCAGCCTGGGCTGGGGCGTCGACGACGGCTTCTACGAGCGCATCTGGGCCGAGCTCGAAGGCGCCGACTACTGGGAAGGTGAACTGGCCAGCGCGCGCAGCAATGGCGAGCGCTATCCGGTACGCGTCGCGCTCACGGCCATTCGCGATGCGCATGGCGACGTCTCGGGCTATATGGCGATGCTGTCCGATATCAGCGAGCGCAAGCGCATTGAGGAGCAGGTGCGCCACCAGGCCGAGCATGACGCCCTTACGGGCCTGCCCAACCGCATCCTGTTGCTGGACCGGTTGCACCAGGCACTGGCCACCTGGCGCCGCCAGGGCAGCCGCTGCGCCGTCATGTTCCTCGACCTGGACAAGTTCAAGGCCATCAACGATACCCACGGCCACCAGGCCGGCGACATCGTGCTGCGCGAAGTGGCGCTGCACGTGCGTGCCTGCGTACGCCAGGTCGACACCATCAGCCGGCTGGGCGGCGACGAGTTCGTCGTGCTGCTGGCCGACATCAAGGGCGCCGACCAGGCTGCCTGCGTGGCCGTCGCCGTGACCCAGGCCGTGGCGCTGCCAATCGACATCGGCGGCCAGGAAGTGACGCTATCGGCCTCGATCGGCATCGCGCTGTGCCCGGACGATGGCGCCGAAGTCGATACCCTGCTGCACCACGCCGATGTCGCCATGTACCACGCCAAGCAGAACGGGCGCGGCAGCTTCCAGTTTTTCAGCCCGGCCATGAACGCCCACGTGATCGAGCGCGTCGAGCTTGAAAACCGCTTGCGCCAGGCCCTCGACGGCAACGAGTTCATGCTTCAATACCAGCCTGAAATCGAAGTGGCGACCGGGCGCGTGACGTCGGTCGAAGCATTGCTGCGCTGGCGTCATCCACAACGGGGGCTGTTGTTGCCGCACGAATTCCTGTCGGTGGCCGAAGATTCCGGGCTGATCGTCCCGATCGGCGAATGGGTGCTGCGCGCCGCGTGTCGGCGGGCCCGCGCATGGCGCCATGCCGGTTCGACCGCCACGGTGGCGGTCAATCTGTCCGATGTCCAGCTGGCGCATGACGGCTTGCTCCCGGCAATCGACGCCGCACTCGGGAGCGCCGGCCTGCCGCCGGCCGCGCTTGAGCTCGAGATCGCAGAAGACGCGTTGATCCGGGGCGAGCCGGCGTTTGGCGCCACGGCGCTGGCGCTGCACGCACGCGGGGTGCAGCTGAGTGTCGACCGTTTCGGTACTGGCCTGTCGAGCCTGGAAGCATTGCGGCGCTTTCCGTTGACCAAATTGAAAATCGACCGCAGCTACGTGGGCGATGTTGTGCACGATCCCGTGCATGCCGCCATGGTGCCAGCCATCATCGCGGTGGCACGCAGCCTGCAGCTGCGGGTGGTGGGGGAGGGCGTGGAAACCGCCGAGCAGCTCGACTTTCTGCGCCGGCATGGGTGCGACGATTACCAGGGGTTCTATGCCAGCGCGGCCAGTACGCGGCCGAACCTGAGCCCGCACCGGGCCTGGTATATGAGGCCTTAGTGCGGAGGCCGTGATGCGGCGGCCTTGATGCGGCAGCCTTAGTCGAACAGCCGGATCCTGGCCAGCACCTGCCCGTGGTCCGACGATTCTGGCAATGCCAGGTTCAGGTGGTCGTTCAGATACACCACGTCGATGACTTCGCCGATCGCTTCGGGCAGCGCCGGATTGAATTCGGGCGACACCAGGATATGGTCGATCGTCGAGTGGCGCGTGTCGTGCAGGATCGAAAACCCCACATGGCGCTGGTGATCGAGCCGGCGCTGCACCTGGCTCGCGTCATACAGGCGCTCGGCCTGCGGTGTGCCCGCACCCAGCACGATTTCGGTCGTCACCGAATCGGCCACATCGTTGAAGTCGCCCAGCACGATGCGCGGGCGGCGGTGCGTGTGCGCCATATCTGTCAGCAGCACGCGCAGCGCGGTGGCCTCGGTGCCGCGCCGGATCAGCGAGCGCAGGCATGCCAGCGCGTACAGGTGCGGGTCGGCCCCGCTGTCGCTCGAGCGGTAATCGGGGCGGCGCGATTTTAAATGCACGACGATCACGTCGATCACCACGCCCGACGGCGCAATCACGCCCGCATGCAGCGGCGCGCGCGTAAAGCGATCGGGGTCGCGGCTACCGGGTGGCATCGTGACATTGGCCGGAAACTTGCCCAGTTCGGTGCCCGGCTCGGCCAGCGGCAGGCGCGAGACCAGGGCCACGCTGGGCGTGAGGCGCGCCGCGCCCGGGTCGGGATCGAAGCCGATATGGTGCGCGTCGCGATAGCGCCGTGTGCGCTGCAGGACTTCCGCCAGCACGCTCTGCGAAAAAATTTCTTGAAAGCCGATCACGTCGGCATTGATCAGGTCGAGCTGGTGCGCCGTCCAGTCCAGTTTGGCTTCGTATTCGTCGGCCGTGGTGGGTGCCAGATTGTCGTACAAGCGTGCACCGGGTGGTGCCAGATTGAAAGTGTTGAAGGTGGCAAACCGAAGTTCTTCCTGCATAATAGAAACCCCTATTGTTCGTCTTTAGCGTAACACGCATGGCCAAGAAAGAGCACGTCTCCGAGACCCCCGCCACCCAATTCCTGCGCAAGCATGGCGTGGCGTTTTCCGAGCATCCGTATGCGTACCAGGAGCACGGCGGTACATCGGTCTCCTCCAGCGCGCTGGGCGTGCCGGAACATGACGTGGTCAAGACCCTGGTCATGCAGGATGAAGCAGCCAGGCCATTGATCGTGCTGATGCACGGCGATTGCAAGGTGTCGACCAAGAATCTGGCCCGCGCCATCCCCTGCAAGTCGGTCGAACCATGCAAGCCGGATGTGGCCCAGCGCCATTCAGGGTATCTGGTTGGTGGAACATCGCCGTTCGGCATCCGCAAGGCGATGCCGGTGTATGTCGAGGAAAGCATCCTGCAGCTCGACAAGATCTATATCAACGGCGGACGCCGCGGCTATCTGGTGGGCATCGATCCGCGCGTGCTGGTCGATGTGCTGCAGGCGCAACCGGTGATCTGCGCCATTGCCGAGTAGCTTCGCCGCACGCATCCGATGGTGTATATTCACGCACCAATTTCCGGTACAAGAATGAGCTCGATACCGGCGCCCACGAAAGAGACACGATGAACACCCTGATTGCCACCATTGCCGCCTATTTGCTCGGTTCGATTTCCTTCGCGGTCGTGATGAGCCGCGCGTTCGGCCTGTCCGATCCGCGCACGTATGGCTCGAAAAACCCCGGCGCCACCAATGTGCTGCGCAGCGGCAGCAAGAAGGCCGCGATTGCCACGCTGGTCGGCGACGCGGCCAAGGGCTGGCTGGCCGTCTGGCTGGCGGTGCGCTATGGCTACGACTACGGGCTGGACGATACCGGCATCGCGCTGGTGGCCATCGCCGTGTTCATCGGCCACCTGTGGCCCGTATTCTTCCGCTTTGTCGGCGGCAAGGGCGTGGCCACTGCGCTGGGCGTGCTGCTCGGCATCAATCCATGGCTGGGCCTGGCGACGCTGGCCACCTGGATGATCATCGCGTATGCGTTTCGCTACTCGTCGCTGGCAGCCCTGGTGGCCGCGGTCTTCGCGCCCTTGTACTACGGCCTGCTGTTCGGCGTCGATGCCATTCTGCTGGCCGTGATCGTCATGAGCGCGCTGCTGGTCTGGCGTCACAGCGGCAATATCGGCAACCTGATCGCCGGCAAAGAGTCCAAGCTTGGCAGCAAGTCAGCCGCGGCCAAGAAGTAGGGTGGGCGCGGCCGGCGAGGCGGCTCTGCCGTCCACGCGTTCAAATAAATCTAATGCGCCACTACATCCCGTGAAGCTGAACGCGTGGACGGCATAGCGGCCTGGCCGACCGCGTCCACCTTAACGGGATGAGCAGCGTGCGCGGGGTTTTTACGGAGGCGTTACCATAGTCGGCAATAGCGGCACATTCGTGCCGCGCCGGACAGAAAGGTGGTACGCCGTGACCAAGCAACTCAGGATTGATTTCGTATCGGACGTCTCGTGCCCATGGTGCGCAGTCGGTCTCAAATCGCTCGAACAGGCACTGTTGAACGTGGGCGACGACGTGCGCGTCGACCTGCATTTCCAGCCGTTCGAACTGAACCCGAACATGCCGCCGGAAGGCCAGGACATCGTCGAGCACGTCACTGAAAAATATGGCGCCAGCCTCGAGCAGCAGGCATCCAGCCGCGAAATGATCCGCGAGCGCGGCGCTGCCGTGGGCTTCACGTTCGACATGGAGCGGCGCGGCCGCATCTACAACACCTTCGACGCGCACCGCCTGCTGTCGTGGGCCGAAGAAGAAGGCAAGCAACGCCAGCTCAAGGTCGCGCTGCTCGAAGCGTATTTCACCCGCTGCGAAGACCCGAGCAACCACGCCGTGCTGCTGCGCGCGGTCGAGAGTGTGGGCCTGGAGCGCGAGACGGCAGCCCGTATCCTGGCGTCGGACGAGTACAAGGACGAAGTGCGCGAGCGCGAGCAGTTCTTCCTGAACGCCGGCATCAAGTCGGTGCCAGCCGTGATCATCAACCAGAAACACCTGATTTCGGGCGGCCAGTTGCCTGAAGTCTTCGAGCGCGCGCTGCGCGAGATCCCGGGCCTGGAAACGCCGGCCGACGCCGTCGCTTAAGTCAGATCGAGGACCACCGGCTGGTGGTCCGACGCCGCCGTCTCGGACTGCACGTCAACGGCGGTCAGGCGCGGCGCCAGGTCGTCGGTGACGAAGAAATAATCGTAGCATTCAGGCCGCTCGGGCCACGGATACCCGTGCAGCCCGGTGGTCGGCGCGCGCGCCATGGCGCCGTGCACGACGCGCCAGGCATCGACCAGCGCCAGGGCGCTGCCTTCCGGCGGGGCCAGCAGCGCCGCGTAATCCGGTGCATCGGGCGCGAAATTGAAGTCACCACACAGGATCGCCGAGCCGGGTCGAAAGCCCAGCTGGTATGGCGCGTCGAGGTTCGGATCGGGCTGGAACAGCAGGGCTCTGGCGCTGGCCTCGGCATGCAGTTCGCGGATGCGGTTGACCTGCGCCATGCGCTGGACGGGCGAATAATATTCGAGATGCGTCGTGAGCAGGCGCAGCTTGCCGCCAGGTGCTTCGACAACAGTTTCGAGCAGGCCGCGCGGCATGCCGGCCGCATGGTCCGGATCAGCCGGCCACGGCAGCAGGTGACGGTGCACCTGCGAGATGCGGTACTTGGACAGGATCAGATTACCGAACAGGCGCGGGACATTGTTCTGGTAAATCTCGCTCGGCGTGTGCTCCATCGCGTGGTAGCCGCCGAAGGCGCCGGCGAGTTGCTTGAACTGGTTGGCGCTGGCGCTGCCTTCGAGCTCGGGGTGATTGGCAGCCACCTCTTGCAGGCAAATCACATCGGGGTTCAGGCGGCGCAGCACGTCGATCATCGCGTGAATGCGGATCCGACCGTCCTTGCCACAACCCCAATGAATATTCCAGCTGACTACGCGCATTGCTCACCTCCGTAAAACTTGATCGACGGATATTGCCACCGTTTTAATGGCAACGGTCACACCGTAGGATCGGTGTCAGACAGGCAAGTTCAATGTTGGCGGCAGGCTGTTTCTCGTGGCTTAAGGCTGGTTGTGGGACTGTATTCAGGCCGCTTCGAGCTCGTCCAGCGGCCAGCGCGGACGCACATTGAACGCATAATCACGCTGTGCCAGCGCTGGGTTGCGCTCAAGACGCATCGCGCCGGCAAACGCGATCATCGCGCCATTGTCGGTGCAAAATTCCAGCTCCGGATAATAGACCTTGAACTTGCGTTTGGCCGCCGCCGCATTGAGCGACGCGCGCAATTGCTTGTTGGCGCCGACGCCGCCGGCGATCACCAGCCGGCTCAAACCCGTGTGCTTCATGGCGCTCACGCACTTGGCGGTGAGCACGTCGACAATCGCATCGACAAAGCCGCGCGCGATGTTCGCCTTGTCCTGTTCGGGGATATCCGCAATCACCTTGACGTCGTGGTTCTTGACGACGGTAAGCACCGCCGTCTTCAGGCCCGAAAAGCTGAAGTTGAAATCTTTGCTGTGCAACATCGGCCGCGGCAGTTTGTAGGCCGCCGGATCGCCACGCTCGGCCAGTTGCGAGATCGCCGGGCCGCCCGGATACCCCAGGCCCAGCAGCTTGGCCGATTTGTCGAAGGCTTCGCCGGCAGCATCGTCCAGCGTTTCGCCCAGCAGCGTGTAGCTGCCCACGCCATCGACGCGCATCAGTTGCGTGTGACCGCCCGAGACGAGCAGGGCGATGAACGGGAAGTCCGGTCGTTCCGACGCGAGCAGCGGCGAGAGCAGGTGGCCTTCGAGGTGATGCACGCCCAGCACCGGCTTGTCGAGCGCGAGCGCCAGGCTGCACGCCACCGACGAGCCGACCAGCAGCGCGCCGGCCAGGCCAGGGCCTTGGGTATAGGCGATGGCGTCGATGTTCGAGGCCGGCAGATTGGCACGCTTGAGCACCTCGTCCAGCAGCGGAATGGCGCGCCGGATATGGTCGCGCGACGCCAGTTCGGGCACCACGCCACCATATTCTTCGTGCATCGCGACCTGCGAGTGCAGGGCGTGGGACAGCAGGCCGCGCTCGGTGTCATACAGAGCAAAGCCGGTTTCATCGCAGGAGGATTCGACGCCGAGAACGATCATGTGGAAAGCCAGGTGGATTGAGCGGAACCGGGCATTCTACCGCAGGGCGGAGGGCGCCGCCGCCCACCCTGCGGATGTTGCTTGGTTTCTTACGGACGCTGCAGCAATTCCTTGTGCGCTTCACGCAGCATGGTTTCGGTTTCTTCCCAGCCGATGCAGCCGTCGGTGACCGAGCAGCCGTAGGTCAGCTGCGACAGATCGCTTGGAATCGACTGGCTGCCGCTGACGATGTTCGACTCGATCATCACACCCACCAGCGACTTGTTGCCATGACGGATTTGCTGGATGACGTCGGACATGACCAGCGGTTGCAGTTCCGGCTTCTTGTAGCTGTTGGCGTGCGAGCAGTCGACGACCAGATTGGCCGGCAGCTTGGCCTTGGTCAGCGCCTGTTCGGCAATGGCCACCGAAACTGAATCATAGTTCGGCCGGCCACCGCCGCCGCGCAGCACGACGTGGCCATAGGCGTTGCCGCTGGTGCGCACGATCGACACGGAGCCCTGGCCATTGATGCCCAGGAACGCGTGCGGGTTCGATGACGACAGCACCGCATTGATGGCGATGCTCACATCGCCATCGGTGCCGTTCTTGAAGCCCACTGGTGTCGACAGGCCGGACGACATTTCGCGGTGCGTCTGCGATTCGGTCGTGCGCGCGCCGATGGCGGTCCAGGCGATCAGGTCGCCCAGGTATTGCGGCGAGATCGGGTCGAGCGCCTCGGTGGCGGTTGGCAAGCCGATTTCGCAGACATCCAGCAGGAACTGGCGCGCCCGCTCCATGCCGACTTCGACGCGGAACGAATCGTCCATGAACGGGTCATTGATATAGCCCTTCCAGCCGGTGGTCGTGCGTGGCTTTTCAAAGTACACGCGCATCACCAGCACCATCGTCTCGCTGACTTCATCCTGGAGCGCCTTGAGGCGGCGCGCATAGTCGAGGCCGGCTTCGGGATCATGGATCGAGCACGGGCCCACGACGACGAACAGGCGCTTGTCCTTGCGATCCAGAATGTTGCGCAGCGTTTCGCGGCCCTGCATCACGGTGGCATAGGCGCGTTCGTTCAGCGGCAGGGTGGTATGCAGCTCGACCGGCGTTGGCATGCGGGCGAACGAGCTGACGTTGGTATTTTCGATTTGTGGCGTACTGGTCATGATGCGATCTATATTTCTTTTGGGGGATGGATCAGTGTAAGCGGAAATTGCTGTATGTGCACATGCGCGGCCCCAAATGGCGGCGTCGGGCAGCGCTCTGCACCCGTGCGTGCTGCCGGAGTGCGACGTTCCCGTGTATCCTTTTGTCATGACTACCGATATCGAACGCTTTGTCGCAGCCCCCTTCATCAAGGAAATCGGCCGCGGCGTGAAAGGGGCGCGCAGCATGACGCGCGACGACGCGCACCGGCTGTACGCGGCCATCCTCGAGGGCCGCGTGTCCGACCTCGAACTGGGCGCCATTTTGCTCGCCATGCGCATCAAGGGCGAATCGGTCGACGAGCTGGCCGGCTTCATGGATGCAGCGAGCGCTGCGTTCACGCCGCTGCCGGCGCCACGCGGCGAATTCGCGCCGGTATCGATCCCCACTTACAACGGTTCACGCAAGCTGGCCAACCTGACGCCGTTGCTGGCGCTGCTGCTGGCGCGCGAAGGCGTGCCGGTGCTGGTGCATGGCGTGAGCAACGATCCGGGGCGCGTCACCACGGCTGAAATCCTGCACGAGCTGGGCGTGACCGACGCGACCACCGGCGCCGAGGTGCACAACGAATTCGTCCACGGCCGCGTGGCCTTCATGCCGATCGAGCATCTGGCCCCGGAACTGGCGCGCATGCTCGCGCTGCGCCGCGTGCTGGGCGTGCGCAATTCGACCCACACCATCGTCAAGATCCTGCAGCCATTCGACGGCCCGGCGCTGCGCCTGGTCTCGTACACGCACCCTGAATACCTGGTAACACTGGGCGAGTACTTCGAAGGCGTCGACAGTGAAACCCGGGGCGACGCATTCCTGATGCGCGGCACCGAGGGCGAAACCGTCGCCCACCCGCACCGCGCCCAGCGTATTGACTGGTTCCACGCCGGCCAGCGCGCCCTGCTGGTCGAGCGCGACGCGCCTACCGATGATCTGGCGATCGTGCCCGACGGCCGCGATGCGGCCACCACGGCCGCCTGGATCGGCGCCGCGCTGCGCGGCGAGGTGCCGGTACCGCCATCGATTGCCACGCAGGTGGCGTACTGCGTCGAAGTCTCGCGCAAGATCCGCGCGCGCAGCCTGCCAGTGACCGAGTAAAGGCCCACCGCGCCGCTGTTCGCCAATCCGCCACTGCCTTACAATGGCGGGTTGAGCAAAGGTGGTGGCAGGCATGGCAAATCAATTCGATGTGGCGGTAATCGGCGCGGGCGCGGCCGGAATGATGTGCGCGGCCGTGGCGGCGCAGGGCGGCAAGCGCGTGGTGCTGGTCGACCACGCCGCCAAGCTGGCCGAAAAGATCCGCATCTCGGGCGGCGGACGTTGTAACTTCACCAACGTCAATGCCGGGCCGCAGCATTATCTGTCGAACAATCCCCATTTCTGCCGCAGCGCGCTGTCGCGCTACACGGCGCAAGACTTCCTGGCGTTGGTCAAGAAATACCGGATTGCCCACCACGAAAAGCACCGCGGCCAATTGTTTTGCAACGATTCGGCCGAGCAGATCATCGCGATGCTGCGCGCCGAGTGCGACCTGGGCGGCGTCGAGTGGCGCATGCCGTGCAAAGTTGCCGGTGTGCGCAAGACCGACGACGGCTTTGCCATCGAGACCGACGCCGGTGAGTTATTGGTAGGTAATGTCGTCGTTGCCACGGGCGGCCTGTCGATCCCGAAGATCGGCGCGACCGATCTCGGCTATCGCATCGCCACGCAATTCGACCTGAAACTGATCGAGACCCGTCCGGGCCTGGTGCCGCTGACGTTCGACGGCCCGAGCTGGGAGCCGTTCGTGCCGCTGGCGGGCATCGCGCTCGAGGTCGAGGTCAGCACCGGCAGCAGCAAAGGCAAGGGCGCCCGGGGAGGGCACTTCCGCGAAGACTTGCTGTTCACGCACCGCGGCCTGTCCGGCCCGGCGATCCTGCAGATTTCCAGCTACTGGCAGCCGGGCACGCCGATCGTGCTGAACCTGTTGCCTGAAATGGACGTGGCCGACACGCTGATCGGCCTGAAGAAAACCGAGAAAAAGCAGCTGGGCAATGTGTTGACGCAGTGGCTGCCGGCACGCCTGGCCGAAGGCTTGCTCGCGGCCAATGGCTTTGACGCTACTGCGCGCCTGGCCGACATGGCCGATGCGAAATTGCGCGCGCTGGGCGACGCCATCAACCGCTGGGCCATCGTCCCGACCGGTTCGGAAGGCTACCGCAAGGCCGAGGTCACGCTGGGCGGCGTTGATACCCGCGGCCTGTCGCAGCAGACGATGATGGCCAACAATGTGCCCGGCTTGTACTTCATCGGCGAGACGGTCGACGTGACCGGTTGGCTCGGTGGTTACAACTTCCAGTGGGCCTGGGCATCGGGTGTGGCAGCCGGTCTGGCGGTGGCAAATAGTTGACACTTGAAAACACCACTTCGTGATTAAAGCTTCCACTGGACTGCAAACGATGCTAGAATTTCGTTCTTCCCTAAATCCAACGGTTTGATTTTTACATGACCACTATCCGCCTTAAAGAAAACGAGCCGTTCGAAGTCGCCATGCGTCGCTTCAAACGCACCATCGAAAAGACCGGTCTGTTGACGGAACTGCGCGCACGCGAGTTCTACGAAAAACCGACCGCAGAACGCAAGCGCAAGCTGGCAGCAGCAGTGAAGCGTCACTACAAGCGCATCCGCAGCCAGCAACTGCCGAAGAAACTGTACTAAGACAGTTCAGACGGCCAAGACCCGGTGACGGCATTGCCAGTCCCGGCGAGTCGCTGAAGTCCGCAAACCCGCTTCGGTTTCGCCGCAGCGGGTTTTGTCGTTTCACCCTTTTGAATACGGAGATCCCATGAGCTTAAAAGAACAACTGACCGAAGACATGAAAAGCGCCATGCGCGCCAAGGAAACCGGCCGCCTGGCAGCGGTGCGCCTGATCATTTCCGAAGTCAAGCGCAAGGAACTCGACGAGCAGACCCAGCTGGACGATACCCAGGTGCTGGCCGTGATCGAAAAAATGATCAAGCAGCGCAAGGATTCGATCAGCCAGTTTGAAGCCGGCAACCGTCCCGACCTGGCCGACATCGAGAAGGCCGAGATGGTCATCCTGTCGGCGTACATGCCGGCCGGTCTGTCGGACGAAGAAATCGCCGCCGAAGTCGCTGCGGCCGTCGCCGAAACCGGCGCGACCGGTCCGCAAGACATGGGCAAGCTGATGGGCGTGCTCAAGCCAAAGCTGGCTGGCCGCGCCGACATGACCGTGGTCTCCGGCCTGGTCAAGAAAGCCCTGGCTGGCGCGTAAGCGCCATCTGCAACGCGTCGTCCCTGCTCACCCTCGGGCAGGGACGACAACTTGTTGCATATCAATTTGCAGCAAGCGCTGCGGTATAGTCTGGCCCTAGACAAACACTGTGTAAGCTCAAGTGATTCCGCAAACTTTCATCACCGATTTGCTCAACCGGGTCGACATTGTCGATATCGTGGGCCGCTACGTCCAGCTCAAGAAGGGCGGGGCGAACTTCATGGGCCTGTGCCCATTTCACAACGAAAAGTCCCCCAGCTTCACGGTTAGCCCGACCAAGCAGTTCTATCACTGCTTCGGCTGTGGCGCGCATGGTACGTCGATCGGCTTCCTGATCGAATACTCGGGCATGGGCTTTGTCGATGCGGTGAAAGACCTGGCCCAGAACGTCGGCATGATCGTGCCCGACGTCGACGACAAGATCCCGCCGGCCCAGCGCGCCGCGCAGCAGGCGCAGTCGCTGGCACTGACCGATGCGCTGACGCAGGCGTGCGCGTTTTACCGCGCCCAGCTGCGCGAAGCACCGGACGCCATCGCGTATCTGAAGAACCGCGGCCTGACCGGCGAAGTGGCCGCCCGCTTCGGCATGGGCTACGCCCCGGCCGGCTGGGACAGCCTGCGCGCCGTCTTCCCCGAGTACGAGGCGCATGTGCTGGTCGAGTCGGGCCTCGTGATCGACAAGGTCGACGAAGAGGGCAACCGCCACAAACGCTACGACCGCTTCCGTGAACGGGTGATGTTCCCGATCCGCAATACTAAAGGCCAGGTCATCGGCTTTGGCGGGCGTGTGCTCGACGGCGGCGAACCGAAGTACCTGAACTCGCCTGAAACCCCGCTGTTCCAGAAAGGCCTGGAGCTGTACGGCCTGTTCGAAGCACGCCAGGCAATCCGCGACGCCGGCTATGTGCTGGTGACCGAAGGCTATATGGACGTCGTCGCGCTGGCCCAGCTGGGCTTCCCGCAAGCGGTGGCCACGCTCGGTACCGCCTGCACCAGTACCCACGTGCAAAAGCTGCTGCGCCAGACCGACGATGTGATCTTCAGCTTCGACGGCGACAAGGCCGGCCGCAAGGCTGCCCGTCGCGCGCTCGAAGCGTGCCTGCCGCAAGTGAGCGATAACAAGACCATCAAGTTCCTATTCCTGCCGCAAGAGCACGATCCAGACAGCTTCGTGCGCGAGCGCGGCGCAGAAGCCTTCGAGCAAGAAATTGCCGATGCGATGCCGCTGTCGCAATTCCTGCTGCGCGAAGTGACGCAGGAGCACGATCTCGACACGCCGGAAGGCCGCGCCAAGTCGCAGTTCGACGCCAAGCCGCTGCTGCAATCGATGACGCCGTCGAGCCTGCGCCTGCAGATCGTGCGCGGCCTGGCCAGCATGACGCAATCGTCGCCGGCGGAGATCGAAAGCCTGTTCGAGTTGTCCAAGCCAGTGGCCACCGCGCGCCGTGCGCCGCCGCGCCAGGGCCGGCCCGAGCCGGTAGGGCTGGAGCGCAAGATGCTGCGTATCCTGGTCGCGCATCCGCACCTGGCGCTGGAACTGGACGAAGTTGCGCTGAGTGCCTTCGACTATTTCGGCGAAGAGGGCGCCGATCGCCTGCGGCATCTGATCGACACCGCGCAGGCCCTTGGACAGCACGGCACGTTTGCCGCACTGTCACAACAGTTGCATGAAGTCACTAACGAGTATGATGGCATGATTGCCGAAATCGCCGCCGAACCCGAAAACGAGGTCGATGGCGATCGCATCGTCCTGCTCAGTTCGGTACGCCAAATCAAGATGGATTCGTTACGAGAAGAATTGAACCAGTTGTTTTCTGCCGGCTTGACCCCAGATCAGGTCAGTACTCGCTATCGCGAGATTACTGCCCAGCTGGACCTTCTGGAACGTGAAGCCACCGCGGCGATGGCACCCCGATGAACACGGGCTTTCTCCCCGTGGGCCAAGGCGCTCACGACTGGAAAAAGAAAGGGTGCGTGCTATAATAAAACGCTAACTATTGCAACTGTTGAAACACTTCTTGGTTCAATTGCGTGCGTGGAGTATTAGTTAGCGGGGCATGGATTTGTGCCTGCAGGATGATGAAGGTAACAAAACTTTATTCTTAACCACCGTAAAGTTAGTCGTTGTGACATCGAAAGCGCCTGTGCCAACCAAGAAACCCGAAACCAACGTGGCTGCCACGACCACGAGAACGTCCGCCGCCAAGGCCGACAACGCGCAAGACAAGGCCGAGGTGCGTACGGCGACCTCGGCGCCTGTCAACCAGACGACCGATGCGGCCACGCTTGCCGCCATCGATACGTCGGGCTACGTCTTGCCATCTGTCAAAGTGCCGGGCCGGCGCGGTCGCAAGCCAAAAGAATTTACCCCTGAAAACGACGAGATCGCCGCGCTGAACGCGGTCGAGCGTGCCGAGCTCAAGGCTGCGGACAAGGCCAAGGCCAAGGACCGCAAGGCCAAAGAGAAGGCGCTGCTCAAGGATGCATTCTCGTCCGATACCGAGGCCAGCGAAGAAGAACTCGAGCTGCGCCGCAGCAAGCTCAAGGCCCTGATCAAGTCGGGCAAGGAGCGCGGCTTCCTCACGTACGCCGAGATCAACGACCACCTGCCCGAGAACATTGTCGATCCGGAAGCGATCGAAGGCATCATCGGCACGTTCAACGACATGGGCATCGCGGTCTACGAGCACGCGCCCGATGCCGAAACGCTGCTGCTGTCCGACAACGTCCCCAACGCCACCAGCGACGATGAAGCCGAAGCGGCTGCCGAAGCTGCGCTGTCAACGGTCGACTCCGATTTTGGCCGCACTACCGATCCGGTCCGCATGTACATGCGCGAAATGGGCTCGGTCGAGCTGCTCACGCGCGAAGGCGAAATCGAGATCGCCAAGCGCATCGAAGACGGCCTGAAGGACATGATCCAGGCCATCTCGGCCTGCCCGGTGACGATCGCCGAGATCATCGGCACCGCCGCCAAGATCGACAGCGACGAAATCAAGATCGACGAAATCGTCGACGGCCTGGTCGACCAGGAAGGCGAAGACAACACGCCGCAGGTCGCCGCGCCTGTCGCCAGCGAGTCTGACGACGACGAGGACGAAGAAGAAGACGCCGAAGGCGAAGAGGAAGAAGAAGAGGCGCCAAGCAACTCGGGCGCCGCCGGCTACTCGGCCGAACAGCTCGAAGCGCTGAAAGTCACGGCCTTGGCCAAGTTCGCCGAGATCGCCCAGCAATTCGACAAGATGCGCAAGGCGTTCGAAAAGGACGGCTACAACTCGAAAGCCTACGTCAAGGCGCAGGACGCGATCTCGAACGAGCTGCTGGGCATCCGTTTCACGGCCAAGGTCGTGGAAAAACTGTGCGACACGCTGCGCGGCCAGGTCGACGAAGTGCGCCACATCGAGAAGCAGATCCTCGACGTGGCCGTAAACCGCTGCGGCATGCCGCGCGCCCACTTCATCAAGGTCTTCCCGGGCAACGAAACCAATCTGGAATGGGTGGATGGCGAAGTCAATGCCGGCCACGCCTACAGCGCGATCCTGGGCCGCAACATCCCGACGATCAAGGAACTCCAGCAACGCCTGATCGACCTGCAAGCGCGCGTCGTGCTGCCGCTGCCGGACCTGCGCAATATCAATCGCCAGATGGCGGCCGGTGAAATGAAGGCGCGCAAGGCAAAGCGTGAAATGACCGAGGCCAACCTGCGCCTGGTGATTTCAATCGCCAAGAAGTACACGAACCGCGGCCTGCAATTCCTCGACCTAATCCAGGAAGGCAATATCGGCCTGATGAAGGCGGTGGACAAGTTCGAGTATCGCCGCGGCTACAAGTTCTCGACGTACGCAACGTGGTGGATCCGCCAGGCGATCACCCGTTCGATCGCCGACCAGGCGCGCACGATCCGTATTCCGGTGCACATGATCGAAACGATCAACAAGATGAACCGGATCTCGCGCCAGATCCTGCAAGAGACCGGCGCCGAGCCCGACCCGGCCACGCTCGCAATCAAGATGGAAATGCCGGAAGATAAAATCCGCAAGATCATGAAAATCGCGAAAGAGCCGATTTCCATGGAAACGCCGATCGGTGACGACGACGATTCGCATCTGGGCGATTTTATCGAAGACAACAACACGCTGGCACCATCGGACGCTGCGCTGCACGCCTCGATGCGCGGCGTAGTCAAGGATGTGCTCGACTCGCTGACGCCACGCGAAGCCAAGGTGCTGCGCATGCGCTTCGGCATCGAGATGTCGACCGACCACACGCTGGAAGAGGTCGGCAAGCAGTTCGACGTCACCCGCGAGCGGATTCGCCAGATCGAAGCGAAGGCGCTGCGCAAACTGCGTCACCCATCGCGCTCGGACAAGCTCAAGAGCTTCCTCGAGAACAACAGCTGATTGTTGATGCGGGCTTGACGCGCCTGTACTAAAGGCAATATGCTCTCGCCACTTCGCTCATCATCTTCATTGATGGGCAGGTGGCGAGTTGCTTGCCACTATCCCAGTTTCTGGGCCTCTAGCTCATGCTTGGTTAGAGCAGCGGACTCATAATCCGTTGGTGCCGTGTTCGACTCACGGGAGGCCTACCAAAATTTCCTTGAAAAATCAGGGGCTTATGCGATTCTCCTTGCGGCCCCTGATTCCTTTATTGTGTAACGTTCTGAGCTGTGTAACGGCTGTGTAAGTAAATCTCTTCAACTACGTGGCTCGCGACCCGACGATTCGTCTGGTCGGCGATGCTCCGCAGGGCCATCCGCTGCTGCCTACTGGCGTTGGCCGACACTTACCACAATCTTTAAACATCTAGCGGACGGTTTCCGTGAGCCCAACGTCTTGTCAGCCATGGCATAACACAAATTCGCCAAGTCGACGAAGCTCTGTGCGCGGCCTTCTGGCGTCGCTTCCCGAAGCGCTGTGCCTACAAGCTCTACTAGACGCTCGTCGTCTAGACCGTCTCTTGGAGCTTGGACCCCTAAATCGCGCAACCAGTCATCGAAAACGTCGTCGCTCATGTCGTTCAAAATTAGTGGCATAGATACCCTTGTTGAAGTAAATTGTGGTTTGATTGTAGATCGGCAATCTTCTGGCGCAAGTCGTCCTGATATTGCACGAGGCGTACATAGAACGCTACGAAGAGCTCTGCACGACGAAGGATCAGTTGAGGAAGCTGAACAACGCGTAGAAGAAAACTGAAAAGGCCATCCGATAAGCAGAACGCGAAGCTGGAAAACGACAAGACGCTAAATCGCGTGGTGCTGGAGCTGCGCGCTTAAAAACCAACAATCAGGGGCAAAAAGTGGCAGAAATTACGCGTAGACGAACAGGCGAGGTCGCGCCGTATGTCACCGAGGGCGCCACGAAGCTGGGGCTGGAAATCAACCTGATTGGCCTGGCGCAGGAGGATCGCGCTCGCTTCCTAGACCCGGAGGTGCTAGCCCGGGACGTCGACGAGGGTATCGCCGCAGCGCGCGAGTGCTGACAGTTCGCAGCAACGCTCGAGGAGGTCGCAAGCCGGGTGCGG
The DNA here is from genome assembly GCF_059685835.1 of Telluria sp. RB2R28. Classification (NCBI taxonomy): domain Bacteria; kingdom Pseudomonadati; phylum Pseudomonadota; class Betaproteobacteria; order Burkholderiales; family Oxalobacteraceae; genus Telluria; species Telluria sp. RB2R28. Next base: position 233,223 of record NZ_JCASIK010000004.1, read on the forward strand.
GAGAAGGTGGATAGAGACCGATCCCTGCGGTAGTGCTCAACTACGTGGCGCGACGCGAGGATGCATAACGAGTCGAGACAACGACCGACTAAACTAAGTCGCCACCGAGTTCTAGGTAGCTTTGGTAAACACTGGTAAATCTGAGTGGCCTGGTGGTTAACGAGTATCGGACCTTGTCGAGCACCAGGCCGTCTGCTTATCTTAGGCTTGGAGCCACCGCTTGATGGACGACGACGACGCGTCTATCTCCTCGGGAACAGAATCACTCCGACCAATCGCCGCGGTAGGAGCAAGATCACTGCGCATCAGCAGGGGCGCTGGGACGTCGTGATGCTCGAAGGTGCTTCCAGCGTTGACGGTGCGATCTACTTCGAGTTGATTGGCAACGCCCACGATCGTTTCTGAATGCGTCGTCCGAGACCTCAGCCAAGTCGAGATCGCCTGAATCTGGTGTTCGACATCACCAGCCGGATGGCCTGTCTCCGCGATATATCGTTCAAGTGCAAGACGTACAAGCTTCCCTCGCTCGCGCACCGGCGTCATCGCCAGTAGCGTGTGAACGTCCGGCGCCTCCTGAAAAGTCAGGCTGATCCGAACCGTGATCTCGGTGCCGATTTTTGGCGGCTTTTCCATTTGTCCTGCCATGGAATGTTCCGGGATCACGACTGAAGCAGGGACAGCAAGCCGAGGCGGCAGAAGCCTTCCGCCACCATCATCCGCGGTTCATCGGTGGAAACAGCATTGGGGTACCGTTGTTTCAGCCTGTCGAGGAGCAGTTCGGCGCCGCCGCCCCCAACGATGATCCCGTCCAATACTGCAGCCTTCTGGCCAAACACCCGGTTGGCCTCATCCATCACTACCGCTTCAAAGCCAGCTTTTGCTTGCCGCAGCAGATGCGACACATCGACCCGCTCCCCGAAGTGCTTGATGCCGCCGCTGCGCACTGCCGCCTCCACCACGTCGAGGGACGTCGGCAGCTTGGCCTGCGCCAGCGCGCTGGACATGCCGTCATAGACCAAGTGCATTCCCGCGCAAGATACGGCCGCGTACTCCATCATTGCACCCTGATCAGACAGGGCGAAGTCAGTGGTGTAATGGCCGATCTCGATTACGCCCCAGGCTTCGTTGTCGAGGTCTCGCTGCGAATGCGGGCTACCGTTACTTTGGATCGAGAGCCACTGCAGCGGTGCGTCCGCCTGGCTCTGGACCATCACTCTAAGCGTCTGGCCCGGCAGGAGCCGCGGCATGAGCAAGTCTGCGATGCGCTTGCGAAGCGTGTCGCGCTGCGGCCCGACGAATTTCGCCGGCAAGCCCATCACCAGATGAACCCGGGCGGACGGATTGCCGAACGCCTGCATGGCCTTGCGCCAGGCCCCCAGTACCAGCGCGTCGTGCTGGGGGCTCTCGATCCAGTCCGCGTTTTGCCCTGTATAGACTTCGGAGCGGCCCTGCCGCAGCGCGGTCTCGCCGAAGAAGTATCGACAGCCGTCCAACTCGACAGTCTCGAGCTCGGCTTTTTGTCGGGTTTGCTCGTTCGTCAGCGCGATTGCGGGCATTACGACGGTCGGGATCTGGAAAGAGAACCGCTTGTCGGGCGAGGCCAGCGAGGCCGCGCGTATTTTGAACATTGAATGGCCGCCGTCAATTGCGATCGAGAGGTTTTCCACTGATGACTCCAGGTATGGGTAAAGATTTAAAAGTAACGGGGAAGTCGGCGTGCGCAAGTCAGGTCTGGCTTTGCGACACCGAGCTGCAATCGGAACCTGAATTCCTTCCGTGTCGGAAAATCGGTTTCAAAATTGCGCCGTCACTACCTATCAGTACTCGCGGAAATCAAGAAGACGCGTCGGGTGCCGGCTATCCCTTGACACGATAGTTTCCCGTGAGATACAGTAAGCATCGTCGGTCTCCGGCAATGCCTCAATTCCCAACAGTTGTTCTGTCTCATGAGAGAGAACAGCTTTTACAAAGCCAGCTTTTTGGCACAGTCTCGCTATTGCTCTCGATAGCGGACACCCATCTACAATCAAAAAATCAGCTCTTGCCTGGCTGAAGTCTCGTCGCGGGTCTTCACAGATAGGTACAGAGTGATCCCGAAAGCGTGTCGCCATCGGTGTTCTAGCGAAATGGCAGGGAAAACTCGATCACAGATCGAATTCCCTAGCCCAGCCGTTAGCGCCTTCGGTACGCCTCTTTCCATCTCCACAGCCGCTCGTCATTCCGAGCGCGCCACATCCAATCTCAACTGCAACCATCGTGATCGGGTTAGTTACCCCTTAGGCCGCATGTGCTTCCCAGCACGGCACCTATGACCATCACGCCAGCTCCCACTGGTCTCTCCACAACGTAGAGGCGCGCATCCTCAAGGCCCGGACTAGCTCCGGGAATGTGCAGTGAGAACCGCTTTAACGTTCAATTCTCTTCCTCGGAAGAGAGACCGATTACCGCGAGGGTTCGGCGCATCAGTGGTTGGCAGTAAGGCCCACTGACGCGAAACCGGTTTATTTAAGACAGGAGCCTTACCCCCGCCAGCTCAGCATGTCGCGCTTCCGCCTTTGGCGATAAGAGGTATCGATATTTTTTGTGAGGGACACATGTGGCAGAACAAAGTGATTGAAACCTTGAAGTCGACCGGTAAGTTTCGGGTCAACGGCAAAGCGGCATCTGAACGGACTCAGACCCTGACAAAAGATGTTGTGTTTGCAGCGTTTAGGCAGTGGCATGGGCTGGGTTACAAGATTCAGGATCCTAAGAACCTCGGGGAACGGCATATCGAAGTGCTCGTAAAGCATTGGTGGTACTGCCAGCACAAAAAGCCCAAGACCATCCAGAACGATCTGTCGCGGCTGCGCGTGTTCTGCGCAATGCTCGGCAAGCCCGGCATGGTCGGCTCTATTCAGAAATATTTACCGGATGTGGACCCAGAACTGCTGAAGGTACGTTCTGCTGCACAAACCACGAAGTCTTGGTCCGGGAACGGAATTGATTTGGTAGCGAAGTTTCGCGAGGTCGATGAGCGCGAACAGCGCCTCGGCCTGATGTTGCGTCTCGAACTGGGCTTCGGATTGCGGCGCGAAGAGGTCCTGAAATGCAATCCGCACGCGCAGGACTTTGGCCATTACCTGCAGGTCTTCCCGGGTATGGGGAAGGGCGGCCGTTGGCGGAACATTCCTATCGCGTCCACCGCTCAGCGCGAGCTCCTGAATTACGTCAAAGCTCGCGTACCAAAGAACAAACCCCTTGGATGGGAACACACCCGGGCAGGCGAGGCGGCCAGCCTGGAGCAGAACATTCGCCGTTACGAGAATCTGATGGCCTCGTTTGGCTTCACCAAAGCCGACGCTGGCGTGACCGGACACGGGTTGCGCGCGCAGTTTGCGGAGAACCATGCGCTCGTGCTGGGAATGATGCCTCCCACGATGGGCGGCGACGCAGGGCAATTGGATGGTGGCGAAGTTGGTGTCGTGAAGGTGAAGGTGGCGCAAGCGTTAGGACATAACCGCCCGTCCATCACTAGCGCTTACATCGGCTCGTTCAAGACTAGTGGGCGCGACAACGCGGACGATAAGGCTCTTGAGACGATTCAGAAAGCGCTGCGGATTTTCGCGATGGTCGGATTGCCCGATGTCCCCGTCGAGCGGGTGAACGACTGCCGATTAATTCAGAACACGATGAGCGCCCTTGGCCTAGCCTTGTCGGAAGACCAGATTCACATCCTGTGGGCGAAGAACGCTCATCGCAACGGCGTGGAATGGATGACTCCGGGGCGCGAAATTCCGCTTGCGCTGCACGCCTCGGCTGAGGCCCTGTTAAACGATTTTTTGTTGTAAACCAGAGGAGAAGTAGATTGGACCGTAATAAAACCGCGACTCTCGACGAAGCTGCCTTCGTTCTGTTTAAAAACCAATGTCCCTTTGTGCGAACCCATTCGTATCCTTTTTCATGGGGAATGTTGAGCGAATCTATCACCGAAGGAGTGAAGGAGGAGACGGGGCTGCAGTGTGTAGATTTTGAGTTTGCAGCGCCGGATGCGTCACTGGCGTTCCCAAGCCGCTGGCACCTCGTGGACCTGTTCACTCGGGCTTACTATTGCCATCCCCTTCGGCATCCCATATTTGCCCCTACCGCTGATGGGATCGTTTTCAATATGTCAGTCATTTGCTTCAGAGCGAAGGGCGAGCACGCGATCAATGCTCTCAGGGCTTGGCTTGTCGACGTTTATATACCCTTGATTTGGCCCGACCTGCTGCGCGAAGCGATGAAGATTGTCACAGAGACAAAGGCTAGTTGTCCGAGCACACAACCGTTCGAAGAGCTCCTTGCGACCCCGTGTTACTTGGGCGGAGGGGACCCGAAGTCGTTCTCATTCTACAAAGAGCCTGGCAAATGAGATAAGTACATGGATATTCGGCCTGCTCACATTAATGCTGATGACTATGTGCGCAGGCTGACACTCTCGAAGTGGCATAAATGCGCTTACCAGTGTCATTGGGTGCCTATGGCTGCGAGCCTTGGACAGCTATGCCATCGACTCCGTTCCTTAGCGATGACGCGGCCCGCCCTTCGAGAGCAGTTGCCGCCACCTGTACTGCAGCGCCAAGGCGACCAATAGAAGATGCCCGTGCGAGATCTCGATCGGTCGTCGGGGTAGCGAGAGCGCTTTGGTTCGCTGCAAACGCGATCAGCCTGTCGCCCATTGACTTGGCAACGCTGTCTGCGGCCGCCATCGCGATAATAGTGCGCTTACCATCCCTTCCAAACGCGACTGAGACAATATCTGCTACCCAAACACGCAGCGTCGCGCCTTCCACTCGCGTTAATGTCGAGTCCGACTGAACGTGCCCGCGGAATCTATTGCCGGCGCTGATCCGCGACGTGTGGAAGACGCCCGCGGTCTCGATCCAAACAAGACGCGACCTGAACTCGATTCGCGACCACAACAGGTGCCCGATCCGGAAGCTCAGTGCCGCCACCATTCCATGGGCCATGACAACCAGGAAGGATCGACTAATCTCCGTGGCTGACATATTCGCGAACTGTTCAGTAGTTCGGACCGCAGTCCATCCACAACAAGCTGTCATCGCTACTCCCCAGGCGCCAAGGAGCAGAAGCATGCGGGCATAGGGCACGTGGACTGCTTCAGTCCAGCTCGAAAGCTGCGACGAGTTCATTGGGGCCGGCTGCGTCTCCTCCAGAATGAGCCCACTGAATGAACCGCGTTCACCTCGGGAGACATCCGGTGGCACGTTCGCATACGCGCGGTTCGGAATGGCGCGTTCCCACGCGCTTTGGAAATCACGGCTGATCGCGGCCCACAGCTGCCCCGGTGGACAATTCATGGCGATCGTCGTCTGTTCGCATGACACGTCCGTGCTGCGTGCGCTGCCGAGATGGCAGAGAGTGGCCGCGAAGAACAGGCCGGAACTGATCATCGAACCGCCCAGCAGCAGGGCCGACGGTATCCACATTGGGGCAATCGACATGTGCGGCGTGACGCGTGGGAGCAGGACGGGGGGTGTGACTTTCCGAAATAGATGCGACGTTTCGGAAATTACTGCCACTGCCGGACATGGCGTAGCGAAGACCACCGCTTCTTGCTGAGTTACACTAGCAGCGACGAAATTCCGCTTTCGGTCCAGGCTGTGTAAAAACTTAGAAGCAGGCCTTCGCGGTGGAACGATAGCCGCCGATGAGTATGGTGCGGCGCTTTAGAGTATTCAGGGAGCAGTGCCGGTTTTTGGAGATACTGACCAGATCAGCACGGCGCCCGCTCCAAACACGCGCTGCAGGTCCAATAAAAAGGCATACGCCCTCATTGCTTCCGTCATGCCAGCGACCCCAAGCAGCGACATCAACCGTTTGACGTTATAGGCGAGCACGTGCAGGCTCATTTCGGTCTTCACGCGTTCCAGTCCTTTTGTCATGAAGTGCGTTGCCCCCATCCAGGACTTGATGGTCCCGAATGGATGCTCGACTGAGCAACCCCGGATCCGCATGGCATCCGGTCTCCGTTCAAGCTGCTCCTGCATGTCGTCAAGCACGTCCTGGTGCTCCCAGCGCGTCACGCGTCGCTGCTGGCAAGGCGTGCACCTATCTTTGAGCGGGCAAGTCTTGCAATTCGAGCTCCAATAGCGGTTGAGGGTCATGCCTTTTTCAACCCCGGCAAAACGCCAGATCAGTGCCTGACCCGCCGGACAACGGTACTCGTTCTTCTCCCGGTCATAGACGAAGTCTGCCTTGTCGAATCTGCCGTCGGCCTTCGCGTTGGATGTCTTGGTAGCCGGCACCAGCACGGCAATGCCGGCTTGCTTGCACGCCAAAATTTCCTCGCCCATGAAGTAGCCGCGATCAGCGATTGCTGTCAGCGACTCTGTACCGATTGCGGTGCGAGCCTTCTTTGCCATTCCCGACAGCTGATCGCGGTCGTTGCCGATGTTGGTTACCTCGTGTTCGACGATCAAATGGTGCTTGGCGTCGACTGCGGTTTGCACGTTGTAGCCGACGATGCCTGAGCCCCGCGTCATCATGGAACGGGCATCTGGATCGGTCAGCGAGATCTGCGTTTCGCCAGTCGCCTTCAGCTTCGCTTCAATTTCTTTAAGCGCGGCCATCTGCAATTTCATCGCTGAGATCTTGTCGTTCAGTCGGGCGCTGCGCGCTTGCTTTACTGCCGGCTCGTGCTTGTCAGCCGTGTCCAGTTCCGCCAAATAGCGGCCGATATTGGCCTCGATTTCTTCCATCCGGCGCTTGAGCTTGGCTTGGGTAAAGTTGCGGTCGCTGCTGTTGACTGCCTTGAACTTGCTGCCGTCGATCGCCACAACCGCGTCCGAGAACAGGTCCAGTTGCTGGCACAGCACGACAAACTGCCGGCACACATTGCGGATCGCTTTGCCATTATCTTTGCGGAAGTTCGCGATCGTCTTGAAGTCCGGCGCCAAGCGTTGCGTCAACCACATCAGCTCGACATTACGCTGCGCTTCGCGCTCGAGCCGACGGCTTGATTGGATGCGGTTGAGGTAGCCATAAATGTAAAGCTTGAGAAGAACGGCGGGATGGTAAGCCGGCCGGCCCGTCTTTGCTGGTTGCACCCGCGTGAAGCCCAGGAGGGCAAGGTCAAGTTCGTCCACGAATACATCGACCACCCGCACTGGATTATCTTCGGCCACGTAGTCGTCCAAGAGTTCGGGCAACAGCGTGCCTTGGCCACGATCCTCTCCTTCGATAAAGCGCTTCATTTAGCATCCGTCTTGATGAGATACTGGCTTAACGTTTACCGAGTGGCGTCCGTTTACACGACGCTACGTTTTTACACAGCCTGGGCCAAAACCGGACGTTGCGCATCCTACATAGAGTCAAGTTAACGGGGCGGTATGACTATGCCAACGTAAGACTTGCCATTCTGCTAGCACTGTACGACAATCATTTAACCTTCTAGCATCGAAAGAATAGCCAAAATGATTACTTCTCAAGAATGGGCGGATGATTGCGCGAAAGTTACCCTTGAAATGGGTCAACATGTAGCGAATTTTGCAACTGCTTTGAGTATGAGCGAAGAGCATGGTTCTGGGGTAGCTTGGGGGTCGGGTACGTATATAGCGGGGAGAAGTATGACTTGGATTCTTACCGCAAAGCATGTGGTCGACACATTGCCCGTTGGAGGGCGCCTTGCTCATCTTCCTTGGGATGGGGCCGAATATAATGGGGCGTTCGGGCAAGCTATTATGACTTCATCCGAAATTGATGCCGCAGCCTTACCGATTTATCCAGATGAACGCTTTCTTCCGCCACCTGATCGAATCCTAGATAACTCTGCAATTGCGAAAAGCTACTCCCCAGTCGACGAGGAGCTGTTATTTTGGTATGGTTTCCCTGGATACAGAGTAGAGCGAAACGATCCTAGATTGAAAGATAAACTTATTACCTCACTTGGACAGCATATTGTAATTCGAGGCCACCCTATGCTTTCCCAAGCTATCGATTCAAATGCAAAAATCGCCGCATTAAATTTTGATCCCGCAATACATGTTGCAGTTCATTATCCGGCGACGGCCACGCGAGCTAAAGATGGTGTACAGGTTGCTCTTCCAAACGCAGCTGGGATGAGTGGCAGTGCCCTATGGGATACCAAGTTCATGAAATGCAAATTGGCGGGTAAACCTTGGGACCCGAAGATGGCCCAAGTTTGCGGCGTGGTTTGGGCCCTATTCGACAACCCCGAAGTGGTATTCGTGTCAAAAATTGAACATGTTCTGGCAGGATTGCCAGACTTACTCTAGATGTCCGTCCGCTTTGGGTCGGAACCGGCCGGTCGTGACAATCCGGGGGACTTTTCCGCCCAGCAAGCTGCTATCGTGCTCCGACAGGCCGGATTCGGCCAAAAGCAGACTTTTAAAAATTCAAAAAAATGAAAAAATTGATTGTGATATCTCTTGTGTTTGTGAGCTTCGTCGCTTTCGCCGTTGGTGTTAACGGTGGATGGGTGATGGCACAGACTTACTTCGGAATGAAAGAGCTACGCAAGGTCTCGCCTTGAACACCGTTCGGCACTATCTATGTTCATGCGAGCAACCGTAGCGCAGGTTCAAGTACCGAGCATAGCTCGCGCTTGTGCATTCCAGCGGCTGCTTTGGGTCGATTCCTGCCTGTCGCAGGAGTCGCTGGATTTTCAACCTGGCAACCTGCTAAGCTGGGTCGACCGGCTTGATTCGGCCAATACCAGTCATTCGCACAAGTCTCGGAGCAGCTCCTGTTCCCACGAACTCCTTCACTCGTTCACAAGGCTGTACTCGCGATCAAAACCGAGGCCCCCGAGAACGTTGCTGTATAAGCCAATGTTCGCCATGTCGATTTTGTAGTACCTAGCGACTTGGTCGTGTGGCCCGGTGCTGGGCGCATTCGCAAGCAGTATTTCGTGTTCCGCAGGTGTCAACGGGTCGGGTAACGGTATTCCGATCGACCTTACAACGAACGTCGCGTACGTATCGGTCTTCTCCGCCAGCTCTGCTGGCTCAAGCTTATGAGCAAGGTCGTTTCGAAGCCTGTTGAGATCACCCATTGCTTTCCAGATCCAGTCATCCTGCGAAATCTCATTGCAGAATGCCCTGGCTACCTGCAGAGATTGCGCAAACGAGAGCTTCGCGTTTCTCATCGCTGCTGGGTTTGCAGACTTCTTTTCCAAGAAGGTTCGAAGCAAATCCTCAATCAGCAGATGCGTCTTCAGTATTGAGAACGTTGGGTCGCCGGCTTTCAGAGTTATGGTCTGCATGAAGCGTTGCGAGAAGTAGTCAGGCACAGCAATTCTCCGATTGTCTAAAGAACACATTATTGCGCATAGTTCGACTAACGAGACTGCCTTGCAAGAGCGAGATCGGATTTTTGACGAGGTAAAGCTTTAACCTATTGCTGCCTTTATCACATAAGTTTACATACCACAACATGCCCAAGGAAACGAACTAAAGCGCATCCAAGAAACGGTTGAGAAAAGTTCGACGTGAAGCTCTGTGCTGGCGTTGCCAGCGATAGGTTGAACGTATGCCCTGGGGCGTAAATCGTCACCCCCAAGTTGCTGACGCTGCCGATGCCGCCGGAGCGGCGCAAGTGAAATATTATGGAAAGAAAAATTAGCTTGTGGCCCCTCTACGTACGGCGTTTTAGAAGGCAGCTTTCTACAACCATCCGCTTTTCATAAGAACGGCAAACCGGTTAAGCCTTTGGCACCTGGTTATCAAGCCGGTGCGCGACACTTCCGTCCAGCCGCTGGGCGAGCTAGATGATGTCGTGGATTCCGAACGGGCGCAGCGCCGGGCGGCGCCTCCCAGCCGCGTCGGCGGCATCGCAGGCGTCATTCCGTGTCAGCGCTGACAGACGACTCAAAGCCGTCCTTTCGGCTAGGGAGCGTACGATACTGGCGTTGGTGCGCTCGATCAATAGGTCGCGTTCGAATTCAAAAACAGCACCAAGCATGCACATGTTCATCTTGCCCGTCGTTTCTGGGACTGGCCCAAATGGCTTAACCGTGTTTTACGTTCCACTGCACCTCAAACCCCACGTTGACGGCGGCGCAGGCGTCTCGCAGCAATGGAGTAGCTTCGGTGATGAATGCAATCATGACCATTCTCCTCCAAGGTTGATGCGCGGGCGACGGCCACCGTCCATTGGGTCCCATTCCCGGTCAGTCGGGTGCCCCGATCCAGTTGCGGATCGTCGCCTCGGTCGCCGGATCCAGCACGATTTGCTCGCGCAGACACAAGGACCGCACATTGTTGACGAATTTTGCAGTCAACTCCCCGGCCGCGCTGGAATGCTCGTCGAAGCGGTGGCCGCGAAAGGCCAGCCCGCGCAGCACGAAATCGATATCGGCGCGGCTGATGGGGTGGCCCGCATCGCGGCAACGGTTACGCACCCGCTTGGCCGTTTCCAGAAAGTCGTACCCGTACGCGGCCAGGTCGGCGGACAGCATCTGGAACATCGCCCGGTACCGCGCCGGCGCCAGCAGTGGTACGCCCGCCAGTTCATGCAGCTGGCGTGCCATCGCAAGGATGGTGCTGTCGGCCGTCCATTCCTGGGTGGTGGCCGCGGGTGCTGCTGTGCCGCGCGCATGGCGCTGCGGGTCGTACACGACACCGCCGTCCGCCTTCCAGTCGAATTGCAGCGGCGCCAGGTCCAGCGTTTCCAGGAAACGGCGGAACGTGCCGCTGCCATACCAGTCGGCCGGCGTGGCGCCGGCATGCCGTGCGATGGACGTGGCCAGGCGCGCGCACGCCACCGGTTCCGGTGATTGCCCCACTTCACGACGCACCAGGTCGGCGAATAGGTTGACATGCGCGTTCGGCGCGGCAGGCACGGGTGGCTGGGGGGCAGCGCCGACGAGCGCGGGTTCCGCTGCGTCAGCGAGCTTGATGGTGCCGAGCGCGCCGCGCACGAACTCATCCTGGTCGATCACCAGGTCGGCAGAGGCACGGTAGGCCGCCGACGGAAAACCGATGGCCAGGATGGTCGTGCGCCGGTCCCATCGACGCAGCTTGCGCAGGACCGGGGTGAAGTCGGCATCGGCTGACAGCACGATGAATTCGTCATAGTGCGCCTCGTGCTGCAGCAGGTCGACGATGTCCAGGACCATGTGAATATCGGTACTGGTCTTGCCGCCGCTCGTCAGGACCGGGCAATCCGTGATTTCAAAGCCGGCCATGTTGAAGAAAGGCCGGAAGTGCTGGTACATTTGCGGATTCAAATAACACCGGCGCACCAGGATACGGCGCTTGCTGGTGCCGGTAACGTGTTCCGGCAGCGCCATGGAGTTGACCATCCAGCTGACCCAGTCCATCGGGCTTTTGGCAAACCGGTCCGCCGTGGCCGGGTCGAGCCGTCGCAGGCCTGAATAGATATTGTCGAAGTCGATGAAGAGCGCGCTCTTCATCGTGCGCTCCGGCGCGGCGAAGCAATGCTATGCATGATATGTCCTCGTTGTTGTTGGGGACGGCGCATCAGCTGTCCTGGCGGGCGGTGTAACAGACACGAAAGCCAACCTTCAAGTGGTTGTTCCGGCCAACGTACCAGGCCGGAAACAATTCCCGCTCTAAAGGCCCACGGCCGAGCGCGATGCCCGACGCGGTGCAGGCTACCGGTGCACGCACCGCATCGGGCGCCCCACCCTGGTAATCGCCCAACCACTCGCCAAAGCTGAGCGATGACAGGAACGGCAGCCCCGCGCTGTTCTGCACCCAGCACAGATCCGGCGCAAAACGTGTGAAGTAATGCTCGTTATAAGTCGGTGCCGGCAGCAGATTGCCGTCCGGGTCCTCGGCTGCGACGGCAAAGGTTTGCGCAGCGGGACCCAACGCCGTGACGGCGGCGCGGGCCGGTGCAATGTCCTGCCATTCGGTCGTCGTCAGCATGCGCACCGGCAGGCCGGTGATCCGTTCGAGCCACGCGCAGTACGCGACCGCGTCGTACCACGTCACGCACACGGGCCGGTCTCGCGCGTCGCGGCCGTTCATCTCGTCAAGGGGCGGCCAGTCTTGCGCTGTCCTCGCTGCTTTCGCACCACGGCGGTCGGCCCAGCCATCTTCATAAAAATTCCAGAACTCGTCGATCGTGATCAGTTCGGAGACCATCAGGTTGCCGGCCGCAAGCGCATGGGCGACGAAATCGACGTGGCGCACGCCTGACCTTACCTTGCGCGGCGCCAGGCCGTGGGTGGCAGCGAGGTAGCGCACCAGCAACTGATCGCTGCCGGGATAGGCAGGCACCGTGCCGCCGGTCGCATAGTAATGCAGTTCGGCATCGTGCTCGATCCGGTCGCGCCACACCCCTTTGGCAAAATGCAGTCCCGCCTTGATTTCGCGCGCACCGGGCAACGCGGTTGGCAGCTCGTCTGCAAAAAAGATCGGATGCAGCTTGTTGCCGGAAAACGGCGCGCTGCGCTGGTTGCGCACGACCCAGTCGAACGTGCCATACGGGCCGCGCAAGAAGACCAGGTTCTCGTTGAATGGCAGGACGTCCAACCATCCGCTTGTCGATTGCTCGATCCGGTTACGGAACAGCTGAAACAGCAAGTCCATGCGTTCCTCGTCGTCCGCACTCGTATTGTAAAGCTGGTACACCGGCACGGCACGGGCCGGTGCGACGAGATTATCGCCCAGCAGGTTGAGGCAGCAATCGATATCCCAGCGGTACGTCAGCAGCAGCAACTGGTGCAACGTCAGGCTGGCATACACAGAGTCGACATCGATCTCATCGTCGAGCGGTTCGTCTCCAAACAAAGGCTGGTCCGGCATCGCCAGCACGTAGCGCACTTGCTCCAGAGCCGGGCGAAAACAGAAGTTGCGCTCGCCGGTCAAGCGCGCAACGGCGGCCTGGAGGTCAATTGCGCCATATCCCCGCGCAGCGAACAGTTGGCTACCGACTCCCGTAAACAAGGTGGCTGGCATCGGCACTCCTGGCGCAAACAAGCGGTCTGCAATGGCGCGCGCCGTCAGCGGCTGCCCAAATGGCGGGTGTTCCCAGGTAATAAGGTCGGCGGGTTGGACCATGCCGTTTCGATCGAGAAACCGCACCAGTTCGGGCAGCGACTGGTGGATCCAATGCGCGAACGACGTGCCACCCAGCGCATCTGCCAGGCCGTCGAGCAAGTCCTTGATTTTCAATTGAGGGGACGAAATGACGTCCCCAGCCTTCTGGCGCGCCTTGCGCAAGGCGTGAACTGCTGCTTTCAGCTGCTCGGGATGCAAGCCTTGGGCCACGATTTCCCAGTAGTCGGTACGTTCGACACCAGGTTTTTGAATCAACAGGGAAGGCGTTCGCACGGAACGCAGCAATGGCTGGTGCATCGGATCTCCAAGCCCACCTCAGCCGAAGCTGTTTATGCACGGGACGAACCGTACTGTCTTGCGCAGGCGAGCAAAAGAACCTGGACGACCTTCGAATCTGGAGAACGGCTGAGAAAGCATGCGCTTCCCCTGGCGCTGTTTTAGCCAATAAAGACAGTCATATCAGCCGTGGTAGCGCCACACACAAGAAGCATACTACTTGATATTGTTGATTGTCAACAAAAGCGCTGCGTATGTCGCGCCCCTGCGCACGCACCTGGTGGCGCCACGTTGCTGTGCCGTGACGCACTAATCCACACGCATACGTTCGTGTGCACGGAGTTAGTTTCCAATAATCAATTTTGTGCTACGGTGTAATTCCCCCTCCAGGAGTTTGGGTTTAAGGTGCAGTGGAACGGCATACCGAGTTAAGCCTTTGGCACCTGGTTATCAAGCCGGTGCGCGACGCTTCCGTCCAGCCGCTGAGCGAGCTAGATGATGTCGTGGATTCCGAACGGGCGCAGCGCCGGCCGGCGCCTCGCAGCCGCGTCGGCGTCATTCCGTGTAGCGCTGACAGACGACTCGAAGCCGTCCCTTCGGCTAGGGAGCGTACGATACAGCGTTGATGCGCTCGATCAATAGGTCGCGTTCGAATTCAAAAACAGCACCAAGCATGCGCTTGTTCATCTTGCCCGCCGTTGCGAGGACTGGCCTAAATGGCTTAACCGTGTTATGAATTTCTGAAATAGATTCGACGTTTTGGAAATTACTGCGACTACCGGGCATGAAGTAGCGAAGTTCACCGCTTCTTGGTGAGTTACGCTGGCCGCGACGAACTTCCGCTTTCGGCCAATACCGGACGATCGTTGTGCGTAGGTCGCGTCATAAAGGAACCTGATGAAACAAATTTTTGGCTTTGCCCTCGGCATGGCAATTGGAACTTCGCTATATACTTTAACTGTGCTTTGCGTCCTTCCTTCCAAAAGAAGGCCCGCTATTGGCATATCGCCCTAATCCTGAGAAACGGCCCTGCATGAAAATCTTTCAGTACCTGGTGATGGCGCTAGTCGTCTTTGCGTTCATACGCCTCTTTTTCTTTTCACAGCCGCGGGCAGGGGCCACTAACACTGGCGACGGTGATGATGACGCCAGTCACCCCGTCATTGAAGTCAATCCAGCGAACGGGCTGCCGATGATGGGGGGAGTCGACATTAACGGAAATCCAAGCGGTGTTGATGATGATTGAGGATGGCTACTATTTGGTTACGGGTGGTTCGATGCGCTCGGCATTGGCCGCACAAGGCTCTCCGTTGCCACGAGCAATCATCCTCATCGCGCCTCCCTACAAGCGGATCGATGGCGAGGTCGTGAGGACGGTTGTTATAACGGAGCATCAGGTATTTCTTGCCGAGTCTCCGGTTATGGAAGATGGAAAACACATAATGGATATTGTCCGCACGCGGTTGGCTCTAGCCTAAGGAGCTATGTAACAGCAAAATGCGTTACAAGTTTGGAACTGGCAGACACATCAGTCTGCAGTGCGCACTGAGCTATTCATGTCCGCTATCGGTCGGTCAGTTGCCGTATGCTGACCGGCAGGAACCGGCCAAAAGCGGTCCTTCGCGTTCTCCATCCTGAACGAGTCGGAACCGGTTTGAGTGGGCTCCTGGATCAGAGCGATCGCCGAGGGTGTCTCTCTAAAATCTGTGAGCACGGAGACTGCATCGCCCCTATTGCAACTGTCTGTCAGGCGCTACACCGAGCGTGGTACGTGGCAGGCGGCTGCCGCATGGTCAGCGAATCATTCCCCAAAATGTTTTCTGAAGTTCAGGGCCTATGATCATGAGGCTCTTCTGTTTAGGCGGCGTAAGATTCGATGAGCGTACCGGGAACGTATTTCGATTGCCTCCTGTGTCCCCTGGTTAGCGATGGGAGCGGTTGCCGGTAACGCGGGCTGCATTTCGGATACCTGCTACCACTCCTTCCGAACGAATAACTGCCGCTATCTGGTTTACCTCGAGTCGGAAATCGAGGACGAAGAGCGTGATTGCGTGATGACGCGAGTGAAAGGAAAACATGATCTCTTCCAGCGTTCTTTTGGGGCTGACCAACTGGTGAATGCGCTGATTGATTTCCCACCACAATACTCGGCCGTCACCTTTGCCAATAAGACTTGCCATCACGGAGCGTGGGTCTTTCTCTGCCCAGTTGGTGGTAAAAATGGTTTCATTTGAGATCATCCTGGTCTTCATTGGATTGTGCCTTTTATGCGTTGTTGAATAACGTCTGGTGACTACAAGATCGATCATAAATGCCGATCTTTGCGACGCAAGTCGAGGTCGCTTCCGCTGTCGTGATAAGAGCCAGGGAAAAGTTATTCCAGCTCTTGTAAGTGCCCAAGAGGCGGGCCTCAGAGCGTCTAAAAAACCGCTCTACACTCCGCCAACAGATGAAGGGGCACGCAATAGCAAGAAACGCCTGATGGATATGTCCAAGGTGTTCATAACGAATGCGAAGTTTGGGAAATCGGGGAAGCCGTCCGAGCGTAAGTTCAACGATCAGACGCCATCGGCCGAGCCGCTCGTGTGACTCGATGCCGTATTGAGCAACACGTGGGACGATACCTCCGTGGCGTAACCAAATGTGATGTGCGGGAGAAGCCGGCGGCAGGCAGTTGAGCACATGCGTAACCTGGTCCGCCAGCGTGGCCCCCATCTGTCCAAAATATAAAGGACTTATCGAATGTCACTTCGTGTTTGAGGTTTTGTTAGAAAATCTTAGTCGTTATCGTCCACGTCCAGCGCTTTACGCACAACTGACTGCATGTAGTTCATCAGCTGCCAAACGCCCCAAACGAAGTAAGGCATAAGCATTCCGAGAACGAAAAATACATTCATTCCCTGGTAGACCAGCGAGAGCACTTCATCAGGGTGCAACGCCACGTTTGTCGGAGCAAGAAGGGACTGCAGGAATCGCAGCAACGAGGGGCAGAGATAGTCTAGGATCATAATTCACCCGGCGACAGCGGCACGTAGAACAGTGAACCGTGCCGTGCACGCAGACACCACAATGCGCAACCCGACAGACCTTAGCCAAGACAACGTGATCGTATGGTGGACGCAGTCAAGGTAATACAGTGAAAGCTGAACGTCGACGCTCGGGGCCACGGCCATGTAGACCCGGCCGTACAGGTTCCGCCACGCGGCCATTGGATTGCCTTTACGGTTCATTAACGCGTTCAACGGACGGTGATCGCTTTCAGCCACATCAGTTTCCTGGACGCTGAATGCGGCAGAGAGGCGCAGCTCGACCCGTTGCGGAACACAAAGTGCGCCCTTACGTTCGCGTACGGCCCAGTCGGTACCTATGACTGGCGTATTTTCGACTTCATTTGCTGGCATATATCCCTCGCTTTAAATGTGGCGACGGCCAGGAGTCCGCCGCAGGAGTCGCACGCCATCTGCGTGCTCGTGTATATATTCACGTTAGCAGGGCAAGACGGCGGAGCAAGTCGACTGCAGCGTCCAAGGTCCTTCCTTACATCTCTGATGCAACCCTAAGCTCGGCTAGGCTTTGTTGCGTAAATCAGGGATCGCCAGCGTAGAACCCGAGGGTCTGGTAGCCTGATTGTATGAAACCGGGTCCTCAGAAGTGCCGCACCGCGAATTGGAAGACATATAATAAAGCGCTCAGAGAACGTAGCTCCCTGCTCATCTGGCATGACTCGACAATGAGCTGGCATGGACAGCCGGAGCGCGAGCATGGACGCAGCGAGATATTTAGCGACCAGGCGATCCAGTTCTGCCTGAGCATCAAGTACCTTTTCAATTCGCAATTGCGCCAGACCATGGGGCATGACGTAAAGCCTGCTGCTTGGGTGAAGCGCCTACTGTCCGCGAATCGGTCCAGGCCCACTGGCTTTCCTGAGCACTTCACGCGCCGAGCTCAGCGCATATGGCGCGACCTGCTCGCCGGCGGCGCTGCGCACCAGTATCTTCTCGGTCCAGTTCAGACTGGCCGGACATTGATCGAAGCGGCGCAGCAGACCTGCTGCATTCAGCATGCGCAGTTGCGCCCCCGCTTCCTCCCGAGTGGTGATAGTGGCACCTGGAGCCGGTATTGCCTTCTGCGGTAGCCGTATCTCCTCCCATTCCCCGCGCGCCAGGTGGCGCTTGAGATTCGCCGCCCAACGCTCACGCACCGACCCCCAGGTTTGCCCCATCAGGTCAGCACGCATCGCTCTCGCGGCCCAGTACACCGCAGGGTGCGACCACTGTCCCATCTCGCCCCTGCGGCGCGCTTCCAGCCCTGCCAGCGCCTCTTGATAGACTGTGACTGGGTCCAGTGCGGGCAGGCAGAACTCAAGGAATTCGCCCCATGTCGGCGCGAATTTCAGGCGCTCGCACTCGGCCAGTCCGCGTCGCACTTGGCCGGTGGTCAGCCGGTTCGCGCGGATGCGCTCGAACCAGGTACGCTTCATGTTCGCGATCCCAGTGTCGATCCCCTCTACCGTGATGCCGCTGCGGTAGGCGTCGAGGAAGTGGTTGCCGTATCGGCCGTGTAGTTCGGCAAACAGCCAATCGATGCCGTCGTGGTCAGTTGATGTCGATGATGTGCTTAGGTTCATAGGTCGCTCCAAGTCCGATTGATTTTGCTGCCGCTGCGCGGCCCGCCTCGCGTCCGTGCCGTGGCGAGGCGCGCGCTGACGGGGCAAGTACCCCATCCACTTGCAGGTCCTCACCGTTGGCCTTCCAGCGCTTGATGATTGCGATGACGTAGTCGGGCGAAATGCGCGCGGTCAGTCCCTTAGTGCGCCGTGCTTCCTTGCACGCAGCCTGGATCGTGGCTGGAGTTACGCCTTGCTCGGCCAGCGCAATCAGGAGCAGATGCGCTGGCTGCGCCATCACGCCTTCAGCGCACATCATCTTCGACAAGTCGGCGGCGGTGATCGCGCTCGCGTGCGCGTCGCCCGCGCTATCTTGCTGTTCTTGTTCCTGTTCCTGTTCCTGATCCTGTTCCTGATTCGGCTTAGGCTTGGGCGAAGCCTTCGGGCTAGCCTTCACAACTTTCGCCAGCACCTCGTCCAGTGCGGCAACGAACGGCTCTCCCATCTCGGCCAGCACCTCGCGCATCCTGGCCAGCGCTTTTACTTTCAACGCACACTCCGGCAGCAGGTCGAGCTCCACGCCCCATGAGCGCACCACGTTCGGCGACTGCGGCAGGTTGTGCTTGAGCGCGTTTGGCAGCCACATCAGGCGCGCGCCGAAGTCCACCTTGGCCATGCCACAACTGGTCAGTTCGTCCAAGGCATCCGTGAAGTCGTCCAGCGACCAATTTAATTCCTCGGCCATGGCGGCGCGCCCGGCGCGGAACAGCCCAGGAACAGGGCCGGTGTGTGGTCCTGTGAGCAGGTAGAACCACAATCCCTGGCCAGACGGCAGCAGCGGCGAAAGCTCACGAAATTTCTGATCAGTCCAGGTACGAACCTCAATTTTGCGGTAGCGGCTCATAGCGTTCTAGTAGACCGTTTCCGGCTTCGAGATCAGGGCCAGTGGCCACAAATTTCCAGCTTTCCGGCATGTGTCGATCAACTGCAGGATCGGCGATCGCATCGTATGGACTAATGCCCGGGAGCGGTCTTGACGTAGGGCTGTAACCTGCGCGCCCTCGTTGCGCAATTGCGCGTATTTTTTTTCGAGCAATTCCATGGTTAGCACTTCTCCTCAAGGACGAGTTCAAACTGATTCGAGGCCATTTGCTGCTCTCGTAACCGTTGAAGGATCTGACGTATTCGGCGTGGCGTGACTTGGAGAAGGCGCGCAAGCTCCGAGCTCGATTTACCGCTTATGAACTGCGCGACCGACAAGATTTTGGCTACGCCGGGCTCGTTCGGGGCGGACGAGGGTAGCGCTTCGCCGTCGTCGTCCGTAGGAACGGCTAGGCTCTCGATGAGCTGCTGCGCGCCGTCGTCACTGTCGATCGATATAGCGGCGCTGTGAGCGCCTAGTTGCTGGCGCAGCTTTTTGTCCAGATAGCCGAGTAGGAACGGCTCTAGGTTGCCTTTGGCTGGGTCGTATTTTGAACCTTGTTCCAGACAGATGAGGCTGAGCTCCTGCCTGATATCCTCTCGGGACACTCCATATTTTGCTGATTTCGCGCTGATCTGAGCAGCGTGTGCACGCGGAAACGTGACTGCGAGCTGATGTAACTCGTGCGGGGTAAAGGACATATCTTCCTCGTCGACTATGTGCGTCCAGGCTCGAAATGGGACTGCAGGTAGGTGCGAACTAGAAGAGGCAAAACTCATCTTCTGCCCGGTCGCACGGCCGGAAATTTTGTTGTGCGTTCGAGCGGATAATCAAACCGTGGAGCCGATCACGGACGATTACGCTGGGCGCAGAAAATTTGAAGGAAGAGTTATCGCGGCACTGACGAGTTGCCGAGGAGTATGACGATGAAGACCTACTCGCAGTGGGCGAGTGGCTCAAGAGAGTATTGAGATGACGCTCCAATGCAAGCCAATGAAAGGCCTGAGGAGGTCGATTTAAGATTGTTTGAGCAGGCGAAATGCCTGGCGATGGGAGCATTGCCGCTGGGCGACGCAATAATTGTAGCGACTTGGTTTCCAGGTTGCAAATTAAATTCTTCGACGCACTTTAGCGTCGGCTAGCGCTCTCATGGGAACGTTGACAAACTGATGCGATAGCTTTCCTGATGCGTCGATGGAGGGAGTGTATGGCGAGACTCGGCTTTGATCGCGAAAGCAGATTAGTGCACGAGCGAAGGAGAGCTGAAATTGCCCATTGGAACTTACCATTGTTGACTTGTAACCTCTTCTGCCCTACTATGTAGGCTCGCTCTGCGGAACTTTACCCAAGCTTTCACTCCTTAAAGTGAAGCGCCCCAACAAATCGCCCACCAGTGTGGTGGCTGCAAGTCTCGCCTTCTGGCGTAGCGATTTTCTTTTCGCCCTCTTTAGACTACCGTTTTCCGCTCTCAGCAAGCGGATGACGGATCGGTCAAATCAAATTATCGCGACGGTTTGCCCGGCAAGGCAATAGCTCAAGCTCGTCGTCGTTCCCAATTCATCGAAGACAAAAGTAGTTACAGATTCGGCCCACTGAGGCCCATCAGCCAAACGAGATGACCGGTTGTCGAACAGCATATCCCTATCAAAAAAGAGAAATTAACCCGTGCCAGCGCTACGGGTGATCTGCCTGTTCGGCAGGATGCGCTACGCGGGAACGGCGTGAGAGTTCAGACCTGGCGACTGGGAGCCGGGCGACTGGTGCTCAAAGCACCTCGGTATCGCCGTAACGCCAATGAGGGCTGCGATACGAAATCGATGTTTCGAAGTTGGGATTCCTCATCCCGGCACTTTTGGGCGTGGTTTCGGGCGACATCGTTCTGACCTTGGGGACGGAACGGTCGCAGGACGTTGAATTCTGGGAGGATAAATGAATCAGCAACAGCAGGGCGCTGCACAACGTGAGCATGAAGGACACCCTTCGCAATGGACCAGCTTTACGTCACTTGAGTTCGAGCGGCGGACCCACGTAGATACCGCATGTGCGGCTTACCATCTGGGGCGAAAGCCGCAGACGCTGCGCGTATGGGCATCTTCCGAGACAGGACCTCTACGGCCGGTTCGTGTCAACGGTAGACTAGCTTGGCCGGTAGCGGATATCCGTCGAGTTCTCAGGACTTGAAGCCGCAACTTGGGCGGACGACATTGCTGAGGCTCTGTCGCGTTAGGGAGCGTCGAGGGGCCAACCAGGGAAGCTACGGCGCGTGACCCGATGTGATCCTTGGTTGCATCCGCTGATATGCGGCCTATCCGCTGAGCTACCGGCACCTCGAAAACATGATGGAAGAGCGCGGCGTGGCGGTCGACCATTCTTCGATCAACCGGCGGGCGATTCGTTTCCTGCCGCTCATCGAGAAGATGGCCCGGAAACACAAGCTCAGTTCGAGCAGTCTGGCCATTGTTAGTACTATGACTACTGCTCCAGTGCAAACAATAATCCAGTCGTGCTTGCGTCTAACGGTTGGCCTGCAATTCTGCAACCGTTTGCTGCAGATTTTCAAGCAGAACCGCGATGATGTGGTTGCGGCGAGAAATGATCGAACTTGTAAAGAGCAACAGGCTTGCAATGAGTTCGTTCATGTCATCTGCAGAGTTGGCTTGCGATAACGTCGTTTCGACCTGTCCAAGAATGTCGAGTACGGTGGTCTGGCGTACCGGAAAGCTTGGGCGCGCCAATCGATCTGCTTCGATCAGGAGGATACTGACCCGGGCACGAAGGGCATATTCTTCTGTCAGTAAGGCATATGGTGACGTACCGGAATTTTCGGTAGATGGTACCGAGGTCAGTTGCCGTAATGCGTGATGAATTGCTTCCGACATATGCATGATCCGTAACGCAATTTCACGCACGCACTTACCAGATGAAAATGCGTTCGGTTCTATAATTGGCTGCATATCCGCTCCCTAATGTGAATTAAATGCTAAAAAAATCTGCATAGAGTCAGCTATTATTTCGATAAGCAGCAACGATCACCACTCGCTTGGCGCTCAACGGACACTTTTACAAGTGCGGGTAGTGCTTCTCCTAATTCGGCCAAGATAAAGCGGCACAAATTCTCTAATGTTGCCGGGCCGAGGGTCGTTATCTCATCGAGAAACCTGTGATCAAGCAAATCTCTCACTTTGGCGATTTCACTCCGCACGAAGCCTAGGTCAGCAAGCATCCCGCTCGCGGCATCGGGCGCACCGGCAAGCGTAATCTCGGCATGATAAGTGTGGCCATGAATGCGCCTACTTCCTTCAATATCGACTGCCCGCTCCAAGGTATGCGCGGCTTCGAAGTAAAATTTCTGACTAAGTTCGTATTTCATTTGGTGCGATTTTCTCAATGGCGGTTAGGTCGTGCCGATGGTGTCCGTTGCTGCACGGTTTTTTGCCGAGTTGTTCACGTTGCTGTCTCTTTGAAGCTTTTATACCCATTCATGCGCAATTCACACGCTGGACAAATGCCGCAGCCATAGCCCCATTCGTGCATATTGCTGCGCTCTCCGATGTAGCAGGTATGGCTCCTCTCTCGTACGATTTCGAGGAGCGTCTTGCCGCCCAGCTCTTTCGCCATTTCCCAGGTCTGACGCTTGTCGAGCCACATGAGCGGCGTTTCGATGACCAAAGGATAATCCATGCCCAAGCTTAACGTTACCTGCAGAGACTTAAGCGTGTTGTCTCGGCAGTCGGGATAGCCAGAGTAGTCAGTTTCGCACATGCCACCGACAAGTATCTTTAGCTCTCGACGGTAAGCGACTGCCGCAGCATAGGTAAAGAACAACAGGTTTCGGCCGGGTACAAATGTGTTGGGCAAGCCACTTTGTTCCATCTTGATGGTGCGTCCGGACGTCATTGCCGTGTCGCTGATTGTCGACAGTAGCGTCATGTCTAGCATGTGGTCGTCGCCGAGCTTGGTTGCCCATGCTGGGAACTGGGCACGTAGCGTTGCCAAAATGTCTTTCCGGCAAACGAGTTCCACTGCATGGCGTTGACCGTAATCGAAACCGATCGTTTCGACGTGCTCGTAACGCTGCAGTGCCCACGCCAAGCAAGTCGTGGAATCCTGCCCGCCCGAAAAGAGAACTAAAGCTGTGCTTGTCATCGTTGGCCCCTTTCCTAAGCGGCAGCCTGTTGAAGGTGGCGCAAGCTGCGCTTAAGCGAACGAATCAGATAATTCGTCAGTATGTTGATATCGGTCGGCGTGTTTTGGATACCGTTCCAGGGCGTCGTGAGCACATCGCCCAGTTGCCAATTACCACGCGACCAAGCCGTATGTGGCTTGAGTGCCTTGAGTCCGGCGACGAACTTGTCATAGTAACTGCTACAGCCCTGAAGGTCGGCTGAGCACAAGTGATCCATAACGAAGCCCATTGCGACCAAGCCCGCGCCATGACGCAGGCGGGACGTCTTTGGATTCATACCTATCCACTCTTCACCAAAAACTTCAATAACGGCCTTGAAAAAATCGTTGAAGAGATGAAAGGAGGCCTCTTCAAGCGCCTTCATACTCTCGGGCGTGAGATTGCTCTCTTGGATCAGGTCACGGATCGCGCCGTCAGAAGCAGAGTTCAACACGATCTTCTGCATCGCGGTGTCGCTTAACGCGCCCTTTGGATTGGTATGCTGGCGAACCTCGCCGCGCAGCACTGAATCAGGACGAAAATTGAGACGGTCGACCAGTCGGGCAGCAAATTTGCGGCTCGTAAAACGCTCGGGTAGGCCATCAACGTTTGGCAGCAATTCGTAAATCAGCGTCTTGGGTAAGGGACGGGTGTTATTGATCAATACGAATTGTTGGACCAGTTCGTTGTAGTCCTTGCAGATCAGGGCAGCGACAAATACTTGGAAGCCGGGCTTGCGAATACCTGAAAGTGCGGTCAGGCGCTGCTGGCCGTCGACGACGAATCCTGGGCGGTTTGCCCCTTCAGGCACGCTGATCGTCACATCGACAATGCCGGATCCCACATCCGTAATCGTGACGTTGCCGAGGAAGGCGACGATAACCGCGTTCGGCAGCAATGCGTCATCCCGCGTGAGGTAATCGCGAATTTCCTTAATGTGCGGCGCAACCTGGTGGCGCTGGAAACCTTTCAGTTCGCCTGCGTCATCGCGGCCAACGCGGTCTATCTCGGAAAAAGCAAGTACATCGGCCGGCTCCGCGGCGAAGCAAAATACGTCGTGCCCTTCGGCTTGCTGGGCACGAATCGCTTTGAAATGGTAGTTTTTCACAAATTTTTCTCTAGGATGCGTTGGACGTGCTGGTGGTAGACGCCGAGATTATGGAACCCGCGCCGGCGGTTGCGGTTTGCCGAGCGGAAAATGATGACGTCCACACCGATATCGAGGCAAATGTCACAGCCGCATCGTTTCCAGGGAGCGTCTTTCAGAGTGCGCTCCACACGCTCCTTGGTTTTCTTCAGGCTTTTCTGGTGTTTGTCGCTATCGCCGTCTAGGGTCAAGAACTGCTGGTAATCCATAATTGCTTCGACCGTAGCTTCCAGAGTTTCCTTTTCTTTGTCGAACATGCGTAGCGCCGTCAAGGCGATCGCCTCGCGTTTTTGCAAATCCTCCGCGTTGAAGATGCCTTGCTTGATACCTCGCATCAAGCGAGAGTTCTCGACAGCCTGTGGAATGCGAACCGCAGCGTAGTAGTCCAGCCCACCGTCGCTGTTTGGCATGTAATAGTTTGCCTTTTCATCCATAAACGCCCGGATCAGTGGAGAGGTCGAATCAAAACTGGTGATGCCATAGCCCGTGAAATCCTGGATCGAGTCGGCTTTGGCGAAACCCAACAGATGGATGTCGGTTTCCGGTTTGATCGTGTCACGTAGCGCCAGTAGTACTTTGTGGATAACGTCCACCTTCAGCGGTACCAGGCCCCCAATCGCAAGGTAGCGGTAGCCCATGTCTTCCAGTTGCTTTGCTGCCTGTGCAATGCTATGAGGAGACCATCCTTGCACTGCACCCATAGGTACGAATGGCATGCCTTCGGCACTGCAAATGCGCATGAATTCGCGCGCATTCTCGAGGCTCAGTTCATAGCGGTAACGCACGTCCCGATTCATGGCTTCGAGCGGCGGGTTACCGGTGTCGCATGCAAAAATGATGTGGTCCGGCGAGACGCCGTGCGTGAATCCGGCGTCGGCATAAAATTCGAACACCTCCATCGGTGAAAAGGCAGGCTTTTCCTGGTCGACGTAAGCAAACGCGCCGCAATCGCCCATAACCATCGCATCTTTATACTCAGGGGCATCAAGGCGAAGGAATTTGCGCGCACCGTCACGCAGCAGGCGTTGTTCCTCTGCGGTCGAATATCGTACTTTGGAGTTGGCTACGCCAGGAGCCTTGCGCACCGCGCTCATTGCAACAAGTAGACCATCGTACGGTGTCGGGCTCATCATCTGATGTGCGTATGCATCATCCCAATAACGGCGCCGCTTCGGCGCATTGCGGTCGTTTTCAAAGTCGTACCCAGGATCCACATAGTCGTGGGTGTCAGAATAGAGAAACTTCATTTTCTTGCTTCAGTAATGTATGCGCGCACCAGTGCTTCCTGGAGGCGCTTCTTGTCTTGGGAGGTGCTTTCGATATCGTTCCAGCGCAATCCGATGGATTCCCACACGCCCGATGTCCAGCGGCAAAATGGGGCAACCCTCTCCACCTCTTTGCGTACAGCTGCGTAGGACTCGTTAGCGCCAGATAAACGCGCATAGATCCGGTCCATCAGCACACCCATCGCCAGAATGCCTGCCGAATGCATCAGTCGGCTCTGGCGAGGATCTTTCCCCCAAGCCTCTGGAAACACATCGCGCACTGCCGACCAGTAGGTAACCAAGATCGTGCACATCGTGTCGACATCGCCGGGTTCTGTATCTGTCGGCTTGTAGGGCGCAAGTGCGCCCAATGGATTAGACAGGCTTTGGCGAATCATCTCGACGACGGCGGTATCGGTGATCACGGGCGCACCTTCGTCCTTCTTGTCTGAAGGACGCTTGATCATGTTGTAGAACGGCGATTTGTTGTTCCGGTTAAGCCAGTTGCACAGCTCGCTCGGCGCCTTGCGCTTGCGCAGGTCTCGAGGTAGCAAGATGTTTCGGGTTTCCGGAAGCAGTTCATCGATTAGGCGCCGCGGCAATGGCTTGGCCTTATTGACCAGGACAAACTGCTCGCGCTGGACTTCGAGGTTGTCCGAAACGAAGGCTACAACTGGCACCGGGAAGGACTGGTTGGTCGAGCGGGAGAGGGCAATCGAACGCTGTTGGCCGTCGACGATCCAGGCGACCCGGTTCCCCGCCTCGAAGATCGGGATCGTGAGGGTGCCGGTTTGGCCGACGCCTTCATCCCGGTTCGGGCGGGTGCCGCGTGACGCGGTAAACCGCACTTCGGGTGACATCGCGAGGATGATCGAATTGGGAAACAGCACGTTGCCCTGGTCAAGGTAGTCGGTAATGCCCTTGACATGCTGTTGAATCTCCGGGCGCTGGAATCCTTTAACAACGTCATGTTCGTCCCGTTCGATGCGAGAGATGTCGGCAATCCTTACGATATCGCCGCCGCGAATGAAAAAGGCGTAGACATCCTGTCCGTCCCCTTGGGTCGTGTGTAGTGCCCGCACGACGAGTTCCTGCTTATCCATGGGTACCTGATTTATTGTTGAGCTCTGTGAGGATGTGCTGGCGAAGCGAGCGGAAACGCGACTGTTCGCAGGCTATCAAGGCTTCGTCACGCAGGAAACGCAGCATGGTCGTGGATCTTCCATTGAGGCGTTCCCAGTTACTGCGTAGCAGCGCCATGATTTCTTCGTCCGTCTTGCGCTGGCGTTCCGGTAAGACCGGTTTGCGCAGGGCAGCCATGGCTTCACTTACCTGTCGACGAGCCTCCTCGAGCGGCAAGGAGTAGGCTTCCAGAACAGCGACATAATGGCGCAACGCACGCTGAGGAAAATCGCTACGTGTTCCCGCATAGGTGTCCAGACCTTCCAGGCGCTCGTCGTACGGCATGACTGTCGATTGCAAGCGCGCCGGCAGCGTTGACGCTCCGTGCGGCGACGTAATGATGCGCAGTCGCGCTATATCACCTTCGCTCAGGTCGGCTAGTTCACGCGCCAACAAGCCCAGATAGGCCGACGGTACAGCAAGGAGCACGGTGGCGCCTGGGAATCGCGCGACAAGTTCGGTGAGGGATCGCTGTGTTCCGACTGCATGAATAAGCGCTTGCCACCAGTCAGCCGGCGACTTACCTAGTCGCAGCAAGCACTGATGCAGCGCGTTATCCGCAGTTGGCGACGTTGTGACGTTGTAAGACGGGATATGGTCCTCCGGACACAGCAGGCCATGTCCCGCAGACACAATGTAGAGTGGCGCCGAGAGGCTTTCTGCTGCGCGTTTCGCTTCAGTGATGGAACGTCCTGCATACAATTCGACAGCGACCTGCGTCTCGCTCTTGCTGAGGGTCTGAACCTGCTGACTCCAGACTCGCGCCAGTTCAAACAGCGAAGCGGCAGTGTCCGTACCCTCGAGCGCGAGCACGGTACCGGCCTTTTTCTTTCTGTTCGTGCAACTCGTGATGACGATTACGTCGCGTGCTTGTGTCATTGTAGAATTGCTGGATTAAAAGTTTGGGAAGCCGCAGTTTGGCACAGCTGTATTTTCTCATCTACTGCACTTAATTGCTAGGTCAGGAAAGGGCGGGCGCAGTTATTTTGGGTTTTTAAACGCAAGTACACGAAAACTGTTGGTGCTGCGCTGGGGGGGCTCATGCAGCGAAGCCGGCCGAAGCGCACCAACTGCGCGATGGAAACGCTCCTTCTCCCGTGACTGCCGAGATGTTGGACAGCACTAAGAAGGGGAGGGGGCTGGTCAAAAGCGCGGTGCAGAGGCTGGAGAACGGCGACAGCTCTGAGGGAGCAACTGCAGAATTGACGACGTGTCTAAAGGCCATCTGATATCCTGCGCGTTTGCTTGCCAGCAGACTACATACGCTCGAGTTCAGCCACCATCTACACTGTTAAAATCGTGAACAGGGGCACAGGCTCGATGTTGCTAACTCTTCCTGCACCCCGATCTCTCCTCTAGAAGCCATACAGTAGTAGGGCTAGGGTACAGGCGGGAGTGGGAAATCCGTTTTTATGCGGATTTCGCTGGCGTCTGAGAGATTAACTATGCCTTACATCATCTACATTGCTACGCTCGTCGCCGCCAACATGGCTGTTGCCTCGTTCGGCCCAGAGGTCATGCCGATCGTCGCTTTCCTTTTTATCGGGCTTGATCTGACCCTGCGCGACAGCCTGCACGATCAATGGCGTGGAAAACATCTTTGGCCGCGCATGCTTGCTCTGATCGTAGTGGCCGGTCTCGTGTCCTATGCGCTCAACCCAGCAAGCGGTGCGATCGCCATGGCATCGGTGGCTGCGTTTAGCTTGGCATCGTTGGCGGATGCTGCCGCTTATCAACTGTTGGTAGGCCGCTCCTGGTCGGTGCGAGCCAACGGGTCCAATGTCGTCGGCGCTACCGTCGATTCGCTGGTCTTTCCATTGCTAGCGTTCGGCGCCGCGCTGCCTTGGATCGTAGTTGCACAGCTTGCGGCTAAGATCGTTGGAGGCATGGTATGGGCGCTGTTAATTGCACGAATTAGGCGTCCTGCGCCGCCAAAAGCAGTCTGAGCGGAGTTCGACCTAAGCGAGGCCAATAGCCTTGCCCATGCGAAGGCTACTTACTCAACCGGTGTACATGCTCGCCACCTCCGCCTGACAGTTTGCTCGTCGCATTCTGCCCCCTATCGACCAGCAGGATCTCACCGGCCTGCGCTCCAGATAGCACAGCAGCCGAGTGCGTCGTCAGCAGGATGGATGGGCCCAAGGTCCGCAGCAGGGATAGCAGCTGCCTTTGCACATCCGGGTGCAGGCAAACCTCCAGTTCGTCGACGGCGATGAGGTCGGCGTCCTCGGGCCGGGCCAGATGGGTCAGCAGCTGGCATAAGATTTGGAAGCCAAACCCCGCCTAGAACAATTCGCGATCGATCCTGCGCTCGGTGCAGAACATGACGAGGCGCCGGTCCTCGGCATGCTGCTCAGGCATGGCAATCGACATGCCGGGCCAGATCGACTCGATCATCTCGCGGAAGTCGGGGAAACGTTCGCGGTTGCGGTACCAGTAATTGCGGAAGTGCCGTGCCGCTCTTGGCGTGCCAGCGGCACGCTTAACTGTTTCATCAATGACGAGCAACTCTTCCTGTTCAAGCGGGCCGAGCACCGGCACAGCGCGGATCCGCAATGAAAATTGTTGCCGGAACTGTGCAGGTGGCGAGATGGTTTTGGCGGCTTCCCAGTACAGGATGCAGCCACCGTCTCGTGGGAAATGCAGGAAGAGACTGTTGTCGTTTTCCAGCGTGAATGTGATAAGGGTGCTGACGTCGGTGTAGTCGGTATGAACGTTTTCGATCTATGTCGGAAGGTTCGCTTCCGGAATGTGCTGGCCCATCGTCATCTTGCACTTGGCATCTTCGACGCGGGTCGCAGTGCGGCCCTGGGCTATGCGCATCGCATATTCATATCCGCAGCGCGCTCAGGAGCGTCGATTTGCCGCTGTTGTTTCTTCCAACTAGAAGGTTGATTTTGCCCAGGTCTAAGGTGAAATCCTGCATCGCCTTGTAATTGCTGAATTCGATTTTTGTGATTCTCATGTTGCTTTCAGGAGTGCTGTTGTTATGTCGAGTCGGTGGGGGGCGGTTCCCGAGTGCGGCAGCCGGATTCAGGTTAAAAAGGGAAGCCATTCATTAGTAATTGTCCAGTGTCGGCCACTTGGATCTCGACGCTATTCTGGTACCATGGCTAATCTAATATTGGTGAACCGGTACGCCGCCACATGTCTGCAAGCCCAAGCTCATCCTGCTGTTGCCATCACTGGCTCATGGTTACCTGTTCTTTGATATCCACCCGACGATTCGCGGCGCGACCCCGTGCCGTTCGGTTATTTCCAAGAGGTCTCTCTTCGCCGATTGAAACCGCTTGCACGGCTGTTTCGTCAAAGACTTTGGAACGCAAATATTTCCTTACTGCTTCCGCAGGCTTCATGCCCAAACTCAAATCGTAATCTAACCACGCCCAGAATCTGTATTTCCAAAGGCGAGATCGCCTTTCCCAGATTGCCGCTGACAATCTCGGTCAGGCGAAGTCTGTTTTCCCGCTCGGGGAACTTGATGTGGTGGAAGACGCAACGGCGCAGAAACGGCGTGGGCAAGTTCTTTTCGCTATTGCTGGTCAATAACGATGGGACGTAGATTTGTCGCTGTCTTGACGCGGCATGTCTTTGTCGCTAAACAATAGACATCGGCGATGTAAGTACACATTATTCCGCATGTATTAAGGATCGCTAATAATCCAACTGCGCCTTTTTCGGTTTTGGCAAGTGAAAAAATCTAACAAGCCGAGTGTCGTTTTTTTATCGTCGCGTTTTGCCGAAGCGTTTAAGTTGCTATAATTCAATCTCGACAACCGAGTGCAACATCATGGTGCCGGTCGGCGTCGTGAACACCTCGGGAATCGCATGGCTTTCTTCAGAGTAGAAAACGGTGGCGGGTTGCGTCTGCGCGGCTTTGCAAAGTCTGCACAACGTAGCAAGGGGCAAGTGCTTCTCGAGTATTTCGACGTTCCTGGGGACACCGATCCGCCTGCGCATTGGGTTCCGGTTGCGCAAGTCCGGAAGGTGGATCTGCCTACGCAAACCCGTGTCTTCGTCCAGTCCTATGGCCGAGGGTGGCGGGTAGGGCGTGTGCTGAACGGCGAAGGGGAGCGTATTCTGGTGCAGTTGCCCAACGCTGATCCCCTCTTGGTTGACGCAGCGGACGTGTTCGTGCGTTGGACAGCACCGATTTGCGACCCGATCAGTTTCCTGGCCCAGAAAATCGTTGAAACTCCGCTGTTCGCCGATGCGCGCAGCGACTTCCTTGCCGCCGTCACGGCCCAGCGCGTAGCCACTCAAGGGATCAGCGCCCTGTTGTCTTCGCAGATCGAGCTAAATGCTTACCAGTTTGAAGTGGTGCGACGCATTTTGCACGACCCGGTGCAGCGTTACCTGCTGGCTGATGAGGTAGGGCTAGGCAAGACGGTCGAAGCCGGCATACTCATCCGCCAATTTTTTCTGGACGAGCCGGAAACGGCCCGGGTGCTGGTGGTGGTGCCGCCGCCGCTGGTCGGACAATGGCGCCAGGAACTCAGTCAGCGCTTCCTGCTTGGCGACCTGCTCGATGATTTTCTGCACGTGGTTGGCGCTAACAACTTAAGCCGGATTCGCGACGAGATCGGAACGGCGGGCATGCTGGTCGTCGACGAGGCCCACCACCTGTCGAACCAGGCAGAAGGCCGCGGCAACGCACTGTACCAAATTCTTCTGCGGTTTGCGCCATCGATCCCGCGCTTGCTGCTGCTGTCCGCGACCCCCGCCCTGGTGGACGAGGCGGGCTTTCTGCGGATGGTGCATCTGCTCGACCCGGTTATTTTCCCACTTGACGACATCGGCGGATTCCGGCGGCGAATTGCAGCGCGGCAGGACGTGGCGGAAACGGTGGCAGCGCTCACGCCGAACGAATGGCTCAATCTTGACGAGTACCTCGATCGCCTGCTCGAGGCGTTTCCGGGCGACCCACTGCTGACTGGCTATGTCCAGAAACTGCAGCGGGTTCTGGAGCGTTATCGGGGTGACGAGGATGAGGAATTCTTGACCGCGCTGGACCAGGTGCGTACCCATCTTTCTGAGACCTGCCGTCTGCATCGCCGGATCATGCGCAACCGCCGCAGCGCCGTGCCTTGGGCAACGCCTAGTCGCGCTGGCTTGGGGGTGTGGCAATACGACAGTCCCTCGTCGGCATATTGGGCAGGCACCCTGGAAGCGCTGCGCGTCGCGGTTGCCAACAGCGATGCGGCAACGGACTTAAGTCTGCTGCGCGCATTGCTCGAGGCCGCGCTCAGTCCGGGAGTTGCCGCATCGCGTGCAACCCTGACGCGTCTGATGCTTCCTGCGTATCCCGAGTTGGCTAGGGCGTTGGCTGAGTTCGAGCAAGCGTGCGCCGGTGTGGTGGCCGATGAGGCGCGCCTGCTTTGTCTCGTGGACGGCATTGACGAGTTGCTGCGTGGCCGTGGCAAAGTAGTCGTCTTCTGTGGTGACAGCGAAGTGGCGGACCTCGTGTATGAACGCCTCAGCGACGAATTCGGGCGCCAGGCGGAACGCCACGCTTCGGAAGTCGATGAGGACAGTGGGGCCGAGTGGCATCGCTTCCACGACGACGAGGGTTGCCGGATCCTTGTCTGCGACCGTGACGCCGAAGAGGGGCTGAACCTCCATGGCGGTCGGAAGATGGTAGTCAACTACGATACGCCTTTGTCCCCAAATACGATCGAGCAGCGACTCGGCCGGGTCGACCGCTTCGGTGCGGGCGACGATATTCGGTCGTTTGCGTTGGCGGAAACAAATCACCTGCTGGAGCGGGCGTGGATCACGTGCCTCGATTCTGGGTTCGGCGTATTTTCGCAGTCAGTCGCCAGCTTGCAATACCTGGTGGACCAGATACTGCGCGACTTGCCGGAAGGTTGGCTGAACGGCGGGTTGGCACATATTGACGCGCTCACGGCCAGCCTGCAGGGCGATGAAGGCTTGGTGCGCCGGGAAATGCGCCGTATCGACCAGCAGGATCGGCTCGATTCACTAGTAGGGGAGGGCGACAAATTAGCATTCGAGGTTCTTGAGGAGGCAGACGAGGACTGGCGCCGTTTTGGCGAGGTCGTCGATCGATTCGCTTTTCAGACGCTGCAGTTCGGAAAGCGGCTCTTGCCTCTTAAAAATCCGGTGCAGGGCGACCAATTGTTCCGCGGCGAATACGCGTACAACAAGTCGCGTGAAACGCTTGTCACGGTACAAGATTTCATTCACCGTTTCGGTCGCGAAGTGGACGAGGATGCAGTCGGTTGCAGCAGCAAGACGCCGCTTCTTTTCCCCTACACCTATCGGCGCTCGACGGCGCTGGCGGCCGAGCGCCAGCACGCCCGCGTGCTTCGCTATGGTTCCGGATTCGTTGACGCACTGACCGACTTTGTTGAACAGGACGACCGCGGACGCGTGTTCGCAATGTGGCGTTATCGTCCCCATGCGGTGCCCCGCAACGACAGTGGAGTCGACCTGTATTTCCGGTTCGATTTTCTTGTTGAGGCCTCGATCGCGGGTGCCGAAACGGTGATCGACGCGGCTGACGAATTACATAGCGCTGTTGGCTCCCGTGCCATCCGGCGCGTCGCCGATGGCATCATGCCGCCGCTGTACGTTCGCGTCTGGCTTGACGACCAGATGCGCTGGATTGACGAACCTCCCGCTGAACTGCTGGAAACCTACCGTAGACGTCCCGGGGACGAACAGCCAGGGCGCGACTTCAACCTTAATCCGGAGCGATGGGTAACGCTGGAGAAGCGCGATCTGGCGCCTGAAAATTGGGCTGAGTTGTGCCATACAGCACGCGACAAGGCGCAGTCCTCCTTGCTCACTCGACCGGTATTTGCCGAGCATGTGACGGCGTCGCTGCAGCGAATGAGCCAGATGCACACGCTTAAGAAGAGCCAACTGGACGCGAGGATCGCGCGTCTGTCGGGGAGTGCCCGCGCGGCGGAGCAAGCCGAGGCGGTCCGCCAGGCAGCCATCGACCAAGCGCTCGCTGCCGGCCTGTTGCAGCCGTCGATACGGCTCGACTCGGCCGGCGCCATCTTCCTGGGCAATTCCTATCCTTTCCTGGACGAGTAAGGCACCTGTGTTCGATTTTTCGGTATTGCAGCAAGTGTGCGCGAATTGGGTGCAGGCACAGATTCCCCAAGGGCCGGCAGAAACGCCTCTGCTGGAGCGGATCCGGCAGATTCTTTTCGCGATGCATGGGGGCAGCCCCGACCTGGCGGCCGATCTGGTGCCGCTGGTGCGTCAAGCGCTCCTGTTGCGCAAGCAGAAGGGCCAGCAGTCGGCGCTACGGGTCCCCCTGGCGCCTGGATGGCCAACCGACGAGGAGTGGCAGCGAGCAGGGTGCTCGCCATGGATCAACAACAAGATGGCGCACCTGAACGCCGACTTGCCGCGCCTCGAATGGCTCGGCGAGGCGGCAAACCTGTTCGACGACGCCTACCATGAACTTGTGGCGCGCCCCAACTACCGGGTGCCCATGGACCCGTTCATGACCAAGGCGACCGGGTTGAAGGCCTACCTGAGCGAGGGCCAGCGCGAAGCTGTACGGGCGATGTTCCACTTGCCGGCAGGTGTGACCCTGCTGGCGAATTTGCCGACCGGTTCCGGCAAGAGTTTGCTTGGACAAGCGGCAGCGCTGGTGCACGGTGGTCTGGGAAAGATGACCATCGTCGTCGTGCCGACTGTGGCGCTGGCGTTCGACCAGATGCGCCGGATGAAGCAGATGTTGCGTGCACTCGACCCCCACTGGGAAGACATGCCGCTCGCCTTCCATAGTGGTCTCGACCAGGAAGACAGGTGCCGCATAAAGCAAGCCTTGGCTGCCGGTACCCAGCGCATCCTCTTCGCGTCGCCTGAAAGTGTCACCGGTTCGCTGCGCCGTTCGATCGAGGCGGGTGCGCACGCCGGCTACGTCAAGACCATCATGATCGACGAGGCACACTTGGTCGTCGGCTGGGGCGACGCGTTTCGACCCGCATTCCAGTTGCTGCCTGCCTTGGTGCGAACGCTGGGCGAACTGAACTGTGGGGAGCCGATCCGAACTGTCCTCGCTTCGGCCACGCTAACGACCAACACCGTCAGCGTGTTGCAAAATCTGTTTGGCCCACCCGACCGTACCCACATGACAGCTAGTGTCCACTTGCGTCCAGAGCCGCGCTATGCCGCACATGCGGCAGGTGATGTGGAAGAGCGGACGGAACGGGTGCTGGAGGCGATTGCGGCGGCGCCGCGTCCGTACATCGTGTATGTCACTGAACGCGCGCAGGCGAAACTCTGGCATCGCAGGCTTCTAACCCTTGGCCATCGCCGCTTGGCTTTGTTCCATGGCGGTACCGACGACCGCGAGCGCGAGCGCATCCTGGATGACTGGGCGGCGAACCGGATCGACGGTGTGGTCGCGACATCGGCCTTTGGTCTGGGCGTCGACAAGAGTGACGTCCGCACGGTGATTCACGCGACCTTGCCGGAGTCGCTCGACCGCTTCTATCAGGAGGTCGGCAGGGGTGGCCGTGACGGCAAGGCATGTGCGAGCCTGCTCGTGTCTGAGCCGAAGGATATTCCGATGGCGTACAGCATCGCTTCGCCTACCCTGATCGGCGACGACAACGGGTTCGAGCGGTGGGACCTGATGATAAGGCACGCGAAGCAGGACGGGGCCGGGTTGACGTGGGTCGATATCACGGTGCGCCCTAGCCACCTGAAGCAAAAATCGCGCGCCAACAAGGCCTGGAACCTGCGCACCCTGACGCTGATGGCACGCGCGAAACTGATCGAGCTGCACGCCGTCGATGCCGGGGAGGCGGGCGTGGACGGTGCGGCTGCGGTCGACAATCTTACCCGTGCCGCGCTGCGCACCATTCACCCTGGTCACCGCGACCCGGCCGTATTCAACCGGGCTCTTGGCCAGGCACGCACAGAGACCTTTAACGCGTCCGAGTTGAGCGTCAAGCTGATGGTCGAGGTTTCGCAAGGGCGCCACGAGATGTCGTCGGTGCTCGAGCGGCTCTATGCGCTGCGCCTTCCCGGCGCGACGGTCGGTGTCGAAACTTGCTGCGGCGGATGCCCGCGCGACTGGGGGCAGCACGAGCGGCGGGCCAGCTATCGAGACCCGGCAGTTTCGCGCTTGCCGCGAACACAGTCGGCCGACCTGAACGCCTGGCGGCGCCAGTGGAACATGAACAGCCACGACAACACCTTGCTAGTCGCCTTTCCTCCGGAGTGCTTTCAAGGAACGGGCCCCGCCAAGCTTGTCGGCTTGCTGCTCGACGCGCTGCCAGCGCACACGTTGCTGCTGGCTGAGCGCTCCGATCCCGCTCTCCTGCAGGCCGTGCGGCGACAGTTGACGGAGCGTTGGTCGCGCGCCGTATTCCTGGATAACTATTCGGGCGATGACGACGATGCGCTGTACGGTGCTGCCGAAGAGGTTCGGATCGTCGTCGCCGATCCGCACGCACCGCTTCCGCGGGCACTCCGGCTGAGCGAATGCGCGCTACAAGTCGTGCTCGTTCCGTGCGACCTGCCGGACCCACACGATCCGCTGCGGCGATTGCTCGATACGCGGACCCATATCAATCTTGAGGATTTTGTCAGCAGGTTAATCGGATGAGCTTACTTAATACAACCAACGATGGTCTGCCCAACGTGTTAGCAGCAATATGTGGCGTGCTGCTCCTGGAAAAGGGGACGGTCGGAGAGGCCGACCTGCTGGCAAAGGTAGCACCTGAACACATCGTCCAGGATGAGCGCAAGATGGTGCGTCAGACACTCAACCGCTGGGTCGAGTTGGGCTTGTTCAAGCGTCAGAATGACACAGTCAGCCTGACGGATTATTTTCCCCCTCTCGCCGACATGAAGCGCCGTGATGTTGAGGGTGTAATACGCCGCGCCGTGCGCAAGTGCGCCCTTGCGGCGGAGAACAATGCGAATTTATGGGCCACGGAAAGTGCAAAAGCGGCGGATCTGACGCGAACCCTGTGTCTGCTGCTGGCGCAGGATGTGTACCGGACCGGCATCAGCCAACTTGAGGCCCTGGAAACTACGCAAGTCGTGAATGCCGAACTGCGCCTGATTCGAAACAACACCCGAATTAACGGACTGAGGAAGTGGGCGCATTTCCTCGGTTTTGTGCGCACGCCGGACGGCGCCGAGATCGATCCAACGATAGCGGTGCGCGAATCGATCGGCCAATGGATGGCGCCCGGCCAGACCATGGTGGCCAACGCCTTTCTCGATCACCTCGCCAGCGCCTTGCCGGTGCTGGACGGAGGCGTATATCGTAACGCTGTTGAAGAAAAACTGAACCGCGAGTCGATGTTCGTACCGGCGCCCGGACAAGTGTCGACTTCGCTGTCGCGCGCATTGCTGGCGCTGCACGCGAGCGGCGAACTGCGCTTCGATACAGCGTCGGACCTCGTCGGCGGCGGTATGACCCTGAGCGGACGCGACGGTGTGCGGCCCGACCTCCGGTTTACCCATGTGATGCGCAAAAAGGATCAAGCATGAGTCTGTCCAACTACTGGCCGCTTCAGGCCGAAGTCGACAACTGCATCCGCACCGAAGCAGAGACGATTGACGAGGCTGTCCTGCTGGCGGTGCACCAGACGGCTCGCATCTTCCATCGCAGTGAGGCAGGGGCGGTTGAGGAAGAGAAAACCGAGCAGGAGTTGCTTGATGCGCTGTTGCGCAACAACGCGGATGGTAGTGCCGTGGTCGTTTCTCTGACCGGGCCCTCTGGTGTTGGTAAGTCGCATATGGTGCGCTGGCTCCATGCCCAGTTGGAGCGACATGAGCGCCGTCAGAAGATGGTCGTGATCTTAGTGCCAAAAACTGCCAGCCTGCGACAGGTAGTGGAACTAATTCTAGAGCCATTGCAGGGCGCTGAATATGACGAGTTGCGCACCAGTCTGACTACTGCGATCGCTTCAATCTCGAAAGAAGATGCTCCCCCGCGGCTCGCAACCGAACTGGGTCTTCAGCTCAAGCGCAAAGCCAAGGAATGGGTCGCGACGTTAGATTCCAACTTTGACCGCACTGTCAAGCAGAGAGCTTACCACGCTGAGAGACTCCAAATTTTCTTGAGTGACCCAATATTCCGGGAAGGAATGTTGAACGCTGCACTGGAGCGCATCGTCGACCGAGCCGTAAGTGGCGACGCGAGCGGATCCAAACAACTGCCGCAGTTCGAAGTAGAGGACTTTGACTGGAAGTCCCGGGCCTCGTTTGCTGACGCTACCATCCCTGCCCAGGAATATTTCAAACGTTTGAATGACCATGAGGGCCAGTCAAAGGCGGTCGCGGTTGAGGTGCTGAACTCGGTCATCGATCCCGCCATGCGCATGGTGTTCCGGTTCGCGCAGGCACTCGGCGGGCGAACGATCGAAGAGATCGTCGATGAGATCAGGGTCCAGTTGTTGGAAGAAGGCAAGGAGCTCGTCCTGCTGATCGAGGACTTTGCCGCGCTTTCCGGCATTCAGGGACCTTTGCTCAGTATGATTATTGCCGAGAGCGAGCATGCGAGCGGACGCCAGCGCGCCCCGATCCGTACCGCGCTCGCGGTTACCGACGGCTTCATGCCAGAACGCGCAACGATCTTGACCCGGGCGCGCGGCGAATGGGTGATTGCCAGCGACTATGGCAACGATGAAATCCTGCTCGACAGCCTGGTCGAGATGGCCGGGCGGTACCTGAACGCCGCGCGTTGGGGACGCCACGCCCTGCGGGCCCAATTCGAGAAGCGGAGCGACCAGTCGGCGACGGGACTGTACGGCTGGATACGTCCCTACGTCGACGATAACCTCGATGCCGGCGATGCCGATCGTCTGACTGCCTTCGGCTACACCGGCGCCGGTTATCCACTCTTTCCCCTGAACGCGCAATCGCTGCGCTCCTTATGCGCACGCGAGTTGCGCTTCGGCGGCAAGCTTGTATTTAATCCGCGCGCGTTCATCAACCGGGTACTGCGCGAAACACTGGCCCAGCGCCATTGGTACGAGCATGGTGCGTTCCCTCCTGCCGCTTTCAAGCCAGGGACCCTGCCATCCGGCACCGACACCGATCTGGACGGCTCGATGCATCCTGCGCCGATCAAGGCGCGCCTGAAAACGATGCTCGTCCACTGGTGCGGCAACCCGCCAACCCTTCGAGGCGCTGCCCCTGTGGATGCGGCGGTGTTCGATGCTTTTGGACTGCCGTTCCCGTTCGCGGACAGGTGGGCAGTGAGGCGGGCCGACATGAAGGAACCGACGAAGCGCGGCGATGGTGTCGTCACGCCGCCCCCACCGCAGCCACCGCCACCGCCACCGCCGCCACCGCCACCGCCCGCGAGTCCGTTCGCGAAGGACGTCGAACTCTGGTCGGTCGCAAACAAACCGAGGCAGGCAACTGCCCGGCGCATCCGCGTCCTCGTCGGAGAAGGAGTCGGGCAACGGCTTGACCTGGATACGACAATGCTGAAGAAGGTGGCGGACTGGATCTGGCTGCCGTATGTAGACCACGGCAATCCGCAGACGGCACCCATGTTTCACCTCGCCGAGCAAGTCGGCGAAGTGGCGGGCTGGGTGCGTCTTGCCCTGATCGGCTTGGACAGGCATGACATCTCTAGAGGCTGGGATTTTCCGATGGCGGAAGACTTCTACGGCCACGCGCAGCGCCTGCTCGATGAGCTCACATCGCAGGTCGAGCGTTACCTGAAAAGCATTGGCCAGTCGCGGTTGACTGCGGCGCTGCATATTGCTTACCGCCAAAACCTGATGTTGAGCGTTGGCGTGTCCCGCGCGATGCCTACGGTATTTTCCAAGATTTTCGAGCCTGCTCCGACTGGTTTTAACGAGGCGGATTTTTTGACGTTCGGCGAAGCCGACCGTGCCGCCCCGCTGGGACGCGTGCTGACGCGCACACGGCGAATACGCGCCCAGTTGCAGAATGCGATCGTCTCCGAGGCCGCCTGCTTCCAGGGGAGCGGCGATACGGTGTTGGCGCTTGACTATGCACGTGTTGCAGCGGCCTGGAACGGTAAGCTGGACGATATCCACTTACGCCAGGTCAGCGACCAGGAGGTGAGGGACCATCTCACTGAACTTGGCAACGGCCCTGGTGGCTACGCCAGGATTGCTAGCCACTTTTCACAGGTGCTTGCCAAGCACGGCGATTACTTGGTGACTGCACTGGGCGAGGAGTTGGATAAGGACGCGTGGATTAGCAGTGTTCGCCAGGCCCTACAGTTGGCACAGACGCAGGGCTTCATGCCCTATGATTTCGACACCAAGAGCGATTTTGCAAGGCTGGAACATCTCGGCCGTGCTGCGCTGACCGAACTGGTACGGTCCGTGCAGCAGGCGCTGCTGGTGTCCGAGGAGGAGGAGCCTGAGGAGCGGATGCGCGCTTACGGTCGGGTTGACGTGAGTTTGCTGCTGCGCTCGACGGGGGAACTTCGCCGCTTCGACTTATTGCTGGACGGGATTGGCCGCAACATGGCCGGTGCGGAACAGCAAGCGCAGCGCGATGAAGTGGGCGAAGTGCGGTCCGCGTTCATTGATGAACTTCAGGCTGCCGTGATGATGTTGATGGGAGACGCAAAATGACCATGATGGTGAAGGCGCAGGAGACGCAGGCACGCCTGCTGGCGCTGCAGGAGTGGTCGCGCCGCAAGTACGATGCGCAGGCGCTCGACAAACGACGTGCTGAATGGACCGCGCAGTACAAGAAGCTGAAGAAAGTAGTCGATCAGCTGGACTGGATCGAAGTGCGCGATCATACCCTGGAGGAGTGCCAGTCGCAGGTGAAACTGGTTCGCACGCTGGTCGCGAAGGCGACGGAAATTTTGCAGGATGGTGGCGCAGACGAACGGCTGACCCATGAGGATCACTGGGCGAAGACCTTGGGCGCGACCGACAAGCTCGTCGCGCAGTTCACCGAATTCGTCGTCATTGGATGGAATACGCTTGTCGCGGGCTTGGGCAGCTTCACGCCGCCAGCAACCATCCGGGCCACGCTGCCGTTCAGCCGGCCCGGGAATCGCGAGGCCTTCGACGAATACAGCGAGATACATGGGCGATTCCAAGGCCTGGCCCGAACCGAAGGTCCGGCCACGCTCGAAGCAGTGCTTGCGCTACGTCGCTTGGCCGAACGCCTGCAGGAGACGGCAGCACGTTTCAATTTCTCCGAAGTGCCCGAAGCCGTCAGCCAGTTCTACATGGCCATCAGCAGCGGGCAGGGCGCACCATTAGCACTATTCACCAACGAAGTGCGCGCATGGCTGGAGGCCGAAGGGCAGGCCGAGGCATTTATGGTGGTGAGCCGATGAGCAATTGGAATACTGATCTTGCTGTAATCGAATGTGTTCTGAACGAGATCGAGAAGCATGAGGCAAAGGTCTTGGTTTGGGGCCTTGTCGATGCCTCCTTCACCGCCGACGAACTACGGGAGGTCGTGGTGCGCGCGCTCGACTCGAAGGAGGCC
This sequence comes from Telluria sp. RB2R28, assembly GCF_059685835.1. Taxonomy (NCBI): domain Bacteria; kingdom Pseudomonadati; phylum Pseudomonadota; class Betaproteobacteria; order Burkholderiales; family Oxalobacteraceae; genus Telluria; species Telluria sp. RB2R28. Next base: position 274,268 of record NZ_JCASIK010000004.1, read on the forward strand.
GCCGATTTGATGGAACGGCCCGACTGCACCTTGTTCGACACGGACGCGGTGCTTGAGCGCCTGCGTACCGAGCGGCTGGTGTTCGAGCTGCCTTTCGAACTGGGTTTCCGCAGCCGGATGGCCGAGTCGGTGCGGCTCTTCGCGCGCCTGCGACAATTGTTCTCCAAGCATAAAGAGGGTGACCGCTGGACCACCGCGCCCACCCTGGTGGCGGATTACCGCTTCCTTTGGCGCAATCGCAAGTACCCGAAGCGTGACATTCTTGGGGCGCAGGCGCTGGCGGAATTTCGCGACGTCGAACTGTCCGCCGAAACGCTGCAGGTGCTCGAGCATCGTATCGGACAGGAAGCGAGCGACTGGAAACTGGCACGTTTCCAGGTCGATGCGACCACGCGCATCCTACGCGGCCTGCAGGACAACAAGCGCCAGGGCACTATGGTTGCCGCAGGCACCGGCAGCGGCAAGACGCTTGCGTTCTACCTGCCGGGCCTGAGCGCACTTGCCGCCGAGGTCGCGCAATCGCCGGTACCCGGCACGCGCATCCTTGCGATCTATCCGCGCAAGGAACTGTTGAAGGACCAGTTTGCGGAAGTCTATGACCAGTCGCGCAAATTCGACAGCTACCTGGCAAATCGGGGGGGGCGTAAGTTGACGGTAGGCGTGTTGTTCGGCGATACACCGCAGTCATTAGCGGCGATCCCGACCAAACGGAGCTGGCGCATCAGGGGCGACCGGTGGGTCTGCCCCTACCTGCGCTGCCCAAAGTGCAGCGGCGACCTGACGATCTCTCGCACCGATATCGACAATGGAAACGGGCGACTGGTCTGCGCCTGTGGGGCTACCGTCGAATCAGATGAGGTTCGCCTGACACGCGACGACCTCGCGGCAGACCCGCCACATGTGCTGTTCATGACCACCGAGATGCTGAATCAGCAGATGACCAATTCGGACCTCCGCCATGTTTTCGGGCTGGGGCCGCGCGCGCTGATGGCGCCGCGCATGGTGCTGCTGGACGAAGTGCACATCTACTCGGGCAGTTACGGCGCCCAGGTCGCTTATCTGTTGCGCCGTTGGTCCGCATTGACCAAGTACCGGTCCAGTTTCGTCGGCCTGTCGGCGACCCTGTCGAACGGCGCGGCGTTTTTCGCCGCGTTGACTGGTCTCGACCCAAGCGCGGTGGCTGAAGTCAGCCCTCAACCGGATGATATGAAGAACGAGGGCGCTGAGTACATGATGGCTTTACGTGGCGACCCTGTATCGCGTAGTGCCCTGCTGTCGACATCGATTCAGACATTGTTGCTGGCCTCGCGCATCCTCGATCCGCGGGCGGATATGGCGACCCGGCCGTTTTACGGTTGGCGCGCGTTCGCCTTCACCGACCAGATGGATTCGACCAACCGCCTCTATCTCGACCTGGTCGACGCCGAGGGGATGCAGGTTGACGGCAAGCCCAATCGGCGCAGGCCTGACGGCGGCCTGGCGCACCTGCGCGAACCGCGCGCCGAGCGCTATCGTTACCTCGGCGGCCAGGATTGGCGCCTCGCACGGTCCCTCGGGCACCGGCTCGACACACGCCACCGGGTCAGTCGCACTACCTCTTATGATCAGGGAGTCAACGGCCAGGCCGAGGTAGTGATCGCTACCGCTGCGCTGGAAGTGGGGTATGACGATCCTCATGTCGGCGTCGTGTTACAGCACAAGGCCCCGCGCGATATGGCCCAGTTTCTGCAGCGCAAAGGACGGGCGGGTCGAACCCGCCACATGCGTCCGTGGACACTCATGGTGCTTTCCGACTACGGCCGCGATCGCCTGGCTTACCAGGCGTATGAGCAGTACTTCGATCCCCTGCTGCCGGGTCGGATGCTGCCATTGTCGAACCGTTACGTGCTGCGCATGCAGGCGGTATATACCCTGATCGACTACCTGGGGCGCGAAATGCAGCAGGTGGCGGCAACTGGATCGGTATGGCGCGACCTTGGCGGGCCGCTTACCCCGAAGGCCAGCGCCGAGGACTTTGCTGAATGCTTGATCGAGGTGAAGAAGGTCTTGACCGACCTTCCGGCGCTCACCGATAAAGCGGGCGTCGACGCCCTGATCCGACGCGTCCACAAGATCGGCTGGAAAATGCTGGGAAACAGGAACTATGACGCACGCAACTGGATCACCCGTCGCTTGCGCCTGATTGCCTTGACGAGACTGCTTTCCGACCTGCTGTCCAAGACCGGCAAGCAGGCTGAGTTCCTCTCATACCTGCGTGACGCAATGCGTCTGTCAGCACCCCAGGCGCATACGCTGCTTTGGGACCATCCGCGACCCTTGTTGCTCGGAGCCGTTCCAACCGCACTGCGGCGTGTTTCTGCTGACTGGCGGTCGGTGAATGGCGGATCCGACTATTCGACCGGCGCACCCCTGCCTGAGTTCATCCCGGCTGCGCTGTTCAGTGACCTCAGCCTGCCGGAAGTGAAACTGTGCTTGCCCGACAGCGTGCCGCAGACCGAAGACCGGTTCCTGCCGGTGCTCCAGGCACTGGGTGAGATGGCGCCCGGCAAAGTCTCGCGCCGTTTCGACACGGCGCTGTGGCTGGCGCCGGACGACGATGTGGTGCTGCAATTGAGCGACGCTGGACTGAACGAATCTGGCATAGATGTGCGCAGCTGGTACGACGTCGAGCGCCAACCGGACATCATGTTCCTGCAGGATGGTGTGGTCGAGCAGCGCGCGGCGTTTCGCCCACACCAGTTGACGCTACGCCGTACGCCCGAAGACGTTGGTTCGACATCGAACGCGCGACTGATCTGGCAATCGCAAATATTCGCTGAAAATGCAGGAGCTCGCTCGACGCTTCCAGCGGCCATCGCTGTCGCCGCGCTGTTCAGGCATGTCGATTTCCAGACCCACGCCCTGCAGGCGCCGGCAACCGTGCGCCGCTACGCCACCGCATCCCACGCCCAAATGCGCATCAAGCGCAACGGCGAAAATACCGAATGCGAAGCGCGCTGGCGTTTTGAGCACGACGGGGCGTCTTGCGGCATTGGTTTCGAAATCGAGTCCGACGCAGTCGTGTTTGCGTTGCAGTTGCCGCCTTCGCTGTCGGTCGCAGTCGACTGGAGCGTTGCGGCGACAACGCGCGCCTTGCGCCAGTGCCGCTATCTATGGGAGGCGCGCCACGGGGATGAACTGTCGGCAGTGGTCGGGAACGTCTTCCGGCGCGACCTGCTGGTCCAGATTTTCGCTGCCGCGGCGGCACTCAGGGCGGAACGCGACAGAATGCCGCTGGCGCAGGCGATCGCCGACCTGAGCAGCGGCGGCAACAGCGCCGCGTCGGCATTCGATGAGGTCATGGAGGCCACCTATCAACTGCCGATTACCACCGAGGGCGAGAGCCCAGACCGCTTGCGCAAGGACCTCGCGCAAGAGTTTGCCCGGCCTGAGGTGTTGCAAGCGCTGGCCACGATCGCGCAGTTGCTGGTGGCCCCGATCGATTCCGAATGGGATGCGTGGTTGAGGACGACAGTGCGCCAGACCCTAGCCGCAGGACTCCTCGAAGCGCTCCAGCAATTTTGCCCCGAGTTGCAGAGCGATCAGCTGATGGTCGATATCGATCCGGGCCTGCGCCAGGACGGTAGTGAGCCGGAATCGGACGAAATTTGGATCAGTGAGAGCAACCCCGGCGGCAACGGTTTGATCGAGCAGTTCTATGGAAGTTACCAGGAAGAGCCCGACCGCTTCTTCAGGCTGCTCGAGGCCGCTCTGGCATCGTCCGAGTTCGAGGTCATCGACGCACAATTGCGCATGGTGCTGTCGCGCATCAGCGGCGCGAACCCGGACCAGGATCTGGTGCGTCTGGTGATGGCAGTGCGCGGCGCGCCGGACGTGCAGACAGCGGACCGCGCCTACCTGGCATTGCGGCGGGCCCTGATCGAGCGCGGGATGGCCGTGTTCCATGGATTCGCTTCTGCACTCGGTACGCGTCTGCTGCGACGCGACATGCCTCGCGACTTCGACCTGCTGCTTTACGAAATGATCGAAACTTGGGAACGCATCGAAAGCGAACTCGGCGTAGAAATCGATGCGCGTGTCGTCTGTACGCTCTATAGCGACAGTGATCGCGTGGAAACCGCGCTGCAGGGCATGGGCTTCGTGCCCCCGGCCGAAGGCGTGAAAGGGTGGCGCTTCAGCGTCCTTCATGGTCTGCTGTGGGTGCGTGGGAACCAATTACGCTCAGCCACCCTGCAGTTGCCGAACCGGTTCGCCAACAGCGTGCCTGCCGTCGAACGCCTGCTCGTCAGCCAGTGGGCGTCTGCGCCCGAAGTGCCGGTCGACGCTACTGCCCCGGACTGGCGCGAACTGGCCAGCGGGAGACTTGCCGCAGCGGGACAGGTCGCAGTGGCGGTTCCCGTCGCCGAGCGTCAACTGGTGCGTGAGGTGATCGCATGGTCGATTTCCGAACCGATCCAGCTCGAGTACCTGAACCTGTATCCGAGGCTAGGCGGACTACGCCGCAACGGCCAGTTTTATGAGCTCCAGTTTAACTTGCGGGAGTCGATGTGATGAACGAACGCCATATCTACAAAAGCGTCACCTCGTCGCAGCATGCCGTGCGCGACGTGCTGGCGGCCCTCTTTACCCAGGAACTGCTGGTGCGCAGCGAGGAGATAGTCCTGGTCCAGCCATGGATCAGCAACGTCGTCATCCTCGACAACCGCAGCGGCAACTTCGACACCCTCAATCCGGAGTGGGGCAAACGCGAGGTTCGCCTGGCTGAGGTGTTGGCGACGCTGGCCGCCGGCGACACCAGGATTCACGTCGTGGTTCGTCCTGATCCGCACAACAAACGCTTCAAGAGCCAACTCGAGGACGCCATGCTGGACTCGGGTGCCGGCGACCGATGCACGTTTTATCAGATCGCGGACCTCCATACGAAAGGAATTCTGTGCAGCCATGCGCTGCTGAGGGGGTCTATGAACCTGACCGAGAACGGCGTCGGCGTCCTCGAAGAGAGCGTGTCGGTCACCTTCGACCCGCATGCGATCGCCGCAGCTCGCGTCCACTTCGACAGTTACATCAAGAGCTGACATGATACTCATCGATCCCGCGGCGACCTCCTTCGTCAACACTGTCTTCGCCGCCCCGAACCTGCTGCGCTACCCGCCGTCCTCAAGCACCGCGACGGGGCAACCCGTCGATCCGGTCAGCACCGCTTCCCCGATCATCCTCGCCTGGCTCAAGGGTGGGCGCGAATGGCCGTTGCTACTGCCCCGCGCCGTTCTCGGAGACGCAGGGATCACCTGGTATGCCTGTGCATATAGCGAAGCGCACTTGCGGGGCTTGCTCGCCGAAATGCGGGCCTTCATTGGTCCCACCTATGCGTATTTCCCTTCAGTGCGGGCCGAACTCGATCTGGCTGATCCGATCGAGAGCGCCATTAATCATCAATTCGAGGGGCGGGTCCTGAAAATCACGGTACCCGGGGGCTATGTAGCCAAGGTAAACCAACAGATCAGGAACTACGCGGCCCTGCTGCGGACTCGACCGTATATTGCAACGCATACCGTCACTTCGTTTACCCAACTACGGGCGCGCTTCGACCTTGCGCTCCTGGCGGGCAACCAGACGGCGGCCCAGGAGTGGCTCAACGCTCTGGCCGCGCGCAACCTGAGCGCAGAGAACCGTCACTTCCTCAAGATACGTTTTTACGCAGCGCTCGGGCAGTGGGACCAAATCGTAGAGTATCCGTTGCTGCCGGCACTCATCAACCTCAAGCTGCCGCCAGAGACCTACAGCGATATCTTCGAGGCGCTGTACAAGACGTTGCTGCACAAAGCCGAAGAGCGCGGTGATCTCGATAAATTACTGGAAAAATTCAAAGCGTCGTTATTTGAGGCCTACCCTGCGCTGTTCCGCACCCGCCGTCACTCGACTCGCCCGGCAGTGCTCAAAGGCGCCGTCTGCAGGGAACTGTCCTTAGCCGCACCAAATCCGCAGCAATGCTTACTGCTGCTGTCCCAATTGCCGGCGGGTGCATTTCCGGCGGGACTTGAGCAACAGATCCGGGAACGCTGCAAGCAGTTGCAAGCGCCTGATCCTACAGTGTCGGCGCAAGCGGCATTGAATGCCGAAGAATTCGAGCGCGCCTTCGAACTGTACAGCGCACTGCCGCCGACCCTGGAGGTCCTCTGCGTGATGCTGCGCTGTGCGCGGGAGATCGACGATGCAGCGACCGCGCAGACTGTACTGGCTTTGCTCGACAGGGAGGGCGCAAAAGAAGAGGTTGCCAAGCGTAGTCCACGCATGTACAAGTGCGTCACCGAATTGGCGGCACTGGACGTGGTTACCTCGGAAACTCATGCTCAGTTGACGCCGGTCGGGCGCCTGGGCTGGCTAAAAAGCGCAGGCGAAACGGCAGAGCAGTATGTTTCGCGCTTGCGTGAAGGCGTGCCCTCATGGGAGCCTGCGGACATTCTCGCGGAAATCGATTGCGGGCGGAAGGCGGCGGACATCATCGAGGCGCTGGCGATCGAGGCGCCTGAAGTTTTCGAACAGGTCTTCCCACTATGGTATCGACTGTTTATCGACCGTATCGAAATACCGGACACCCGTCTCGTTCCCGTCTACCTCGCCTTGCTGGCCACGTTACGCGTGCGTGCAGCCTACGGCGATGATGAGCTTACGCTGATTAAGCGTGCTGCCGCATGCGTGCTTGAATGCGGACCGAGCGCTGCGGTCTACGGAGTAATGGTGGATGATCTTACCGGGGTGCTGGAAGGAAACCGTTCGTCGTACCTGATCGACTGGGCGATCGATCTTGCTGACCAGTTGCTGCAGGCGCGTTGCGGGTTAGAAGAGGCCCGCCTACGTTTCCTGAGCGGTGTCGTGAGCATGTCCAGTCAGTTCGGTCGCAAGCTCACGCCATTGCAGCTCAAACTGCTCGAACGAATCGCGGCGGACTCGGGTCTGCATTTCGCGGTTGAGCCGATGCAATGCGCACCGGTCGAGCCTTCGGCCGTTGCGGTACAAGGACGGGTCGCGATTTATACGCTCGACAGAGGAACTGCAGAGCGCGCACGTGCACTGCTGTTGCAAAGCTATCCTGGTCTGAGGGTCGACGTGAATCACGATGAGGTCTGTACGGCCGAGTTACGCAATCTTGCTAAACAAGTCGATTGGTTTGTGTTCGCATGGCGTTGTGCTACGCATCAGGCCTGGTTCTGCGTGAAGGCAGCGCTGGGCGAGAGCGCGACGCTTTGCTGGGCGAAGGGAAATGGCGCGGCGAGTCTGGCCCAGGTCGTCGAGCAAAGATTACTTGCTCAAATTGACGGTGAATAAATTGTACGTGAGGAAACCGATTGTCAAGTGGGTGCGATCAGGTTAATTGTTCTAATACTGATTTACCGAGGATGAGTCGACTGTACTTTGCGTACAAAAAACGGTATGTCGGTGGTGATGCTTTACCGCTACGCGCGGGAACTGTTCCATAGCCTGCTCGACAGTCTGGTTCGCTTATTTACGCTTTCTACCGCGCGGGCTTGCGGATAGGCCGACGCTAACGCAATTGGCCAAAGTTATCGGTTTGAGCGCCGCAACATCGCTGCGGCAACTGACATTTCTCGAGCATTATCATTTAGTGCTGATTGATCGTGCCGAACCCGCGTGCCGGTTGTGTTCTCGACGAGTCCTGCGCTTCTGACGCTGGTCTCATCGCCAGCATTGCCCGCAACTTGGCTTCAAAACCTCGGTTATTCATCTGCTAGGGCGTTCCTTTTCAAAATAGTCACTTTTGCATATGGATCAGCAGCATTCCGCGAAACGTTTGCACGAATTTGTGATAACGCTGCACGGATTAACCTATGCCCGGCGCTAGTGTCTAATCCTTTTTCGTCCCAGTCCTGGGTCCAAAAATCGGAAGGAATTCGATCCATCACTTCCTTGCAGTGCTGCTCTACCTCGGCCAGATTAGTCACATCTACTGCTCCTTCCTCGGTTTGCGAATTTAATTTCTCGATGAGAAATCCCGTGGTCGACACCAGTCCTGATTTTCCTAATAGTTTCGAGTCCGTGTCTGTCCAGTGTTGCTCGTAACCGTCGGAACTTTGCACTCCGCGCCACATGGCCTCGAGAATCTCAATGGCCTCATCCATATCCAATTCGACTTCTACCATCAGCTCATTGCGTACAGTGCGCAGAGACTGTTCAAGCGCAAGCGGCTTTACCACCCGGTGGCCATTGCGATTAATATCCCAGTCAAGGATGGCCTTGAACGGGCTGGAATCATCTTCGGATAATATTTTCAGGGCATTAGCATACTCTCCCAGCGAAAGCCCGACGGCACGAACCCTTGATTTAAAGCTGTCTTGCTGCGCCGGCGGCATTTCAGCGACTATCGCCTTCACCAAGTCCGACGGAACCCGCTTTGCCTTGTTATTAATGACGACAAAATTCAGCGCCCTTTCCAAGTCATCCGCGCCAAGAATAATTGTGCACATTAAAGGGATGCTGCTGTCAACTTGGTAAAAAGCCTCAAGGCGATGCTGCCCATCAATCAATATACCGGGCTTTTTCCCTGGGGGAGCCTTTATTTCAAGTTGGGACAAACATAATCCTTCGCTCTGCGGGACGCAGGTATATTGGCCCTCTGCAAGAGCGATGGTAATCGTGGTGGGGATAATATTTTTTTTATCAGCAGAGATGAAGTTCTTAATTGATTTCACGTGGGCATCGGAAAGAATGCGCTGGACTCCACCATGTTCTTTACTTGTCGGAACAACTTCGACCCATGTTTTCAAGTCCTTTGCCGAGATAGCTGCCAGAAACAATTTCGGTGACTCAGCAGTGCTTCGTTGATCTACATAAATACCAGAAAAAGTGTGGCGAAATTCATCAGTCATGGATTTCTTTCTGAGCAACGTTGTTAGGGGAGCAGGTTTCGCAATATGCATTCATACTCAGGATACTCCATTCCTTGGAGTCCTCTTCATTCAAGATTTCAGGCTCACCTGCGTCCGAGAAATCTACTCCACAGCTAAAGCATTTGTAATTCTGCTTCATTAAGACGACTAGGCGCATGTTGGAGACGAGAATTTTCCGTCTATAGCCGTTGAAATCATTTTTTTTTGTTACTTCATGTGGCCACAATACCATTTCATGTGCGGGCGATGTAAGACCACTTGGCTTTACGGCAAAGGCTGCTCCGCCGGTCAGCACGTCCGCAAGCGTAGCAGAATCCGCCTTGATCGCTGCGCACGCTGCATGTGCAACTCTTAGATTGTCCTTACTATTCTTTCCGCCAAGCGAGTGTGGCCACACATGGTCAATTTCACTCTCATCCTCTTCCTCGTCGACGATAGAGCCGCAGAGATAGCATCTTCCCGAAGCCTTTTCACGAATCCTTGCCTTTCGTTCGTTCTTAGGCCGAGCCGAGTATCTGAATCCAAGAGCCGCTTTTAAAAGTCGCTGAATTCTGTCGATATCGTCGTCCGGGATCGATGTCCTCTCTCTGAGAAATTTTTTAATCGCATCCGATTTTAATGAATTATCGTCCGGAAAGCGCGCTGCGGCCGACATGAAAAATATGCGAAAAACGTAGTCTGTCAGAATTGAGAACAACAATCTCTGATGCGCTTCATCGGTAACGTATGTCCCTATAAATTTCAAAAACGTAATTTCGTAGGACTGAAGCGACCTTTGGGCATAAGTTTCCGCTCGTTCAGCCATCTTGTCTCGTAGATCTTGTCCTGACATGGCTCTAGTCTCAATAATCTGTTTGGATTGGCTCGGGAATACGCCGCATTTGTAGAGCTATTGTAGCGATCCATAGACGATATACACAACTACCGATGGACGTTAAAATTAAAAAGCTGTCTGGCGATAATTTCCCGGCGATTGGGGCCTCTGGTGCGACTCGACACCATGCACTGGCAAATTGTTTCCGGAGCGCTACCTGGCCTTGCCGAGAAGTATGGGGAGTGCCGCAAGGCGCTGATTACGGCCATCACTAACCGAGCCCTTGCGATTTTGTTTAGTGGTAAGGACAGATGAAGATCCGCGCCTTGATGCCCAAGTTCACAGTGCGGCCATCTACTCCGTTCGTACAGGTCAGGTAGCAAATGTGACCGCTTGACCTGTTGGTCAGTCGTTCATCGGCGTAACCGTTCCATGGCGGCGCCAAGATCCGCATCAAGTTCCGGCAAAGAGTCATCGTGCACGGACAAATCATTCTCCGACAGGCCCAGTGCCCCGCGTGCGGCCGAAGCATCCATTACGCGCTGCAAGCATGCACGGGTATCCGCATAACCCTGGGCGATCCACGATGGAATCTTCTGCTGGTCGAAGCCCAGCAGGTCGCTGAAGCCACCGTTGCGTGCGATCGGTGTCTGCGGGCGGATCTCGATGATGTTGGCATCAGGGAACGCGTGCCGACTCCACAGGCTGCCGTCACACAGGTGAGTGACGATCACGTTACGAATCCCGGCTTTTAGAAGGGGCGTAATCGGGGTATTACCTTTCGATGCAATCCATCCACCCAGTCCCCCATCTGTATACGACTTCTCGCCGATTTTGCGTGCCGCAAATAGTACCGGAATTGCAGCCGATGCGAGCAGGGCGTCGCGCTGCTGTGTGCGTGGCATTGACTGCACATGGAAGAACTCAGCGGGCCTGGTATCGCGCAGGCCTGCTTCGGCTGCGAGCGCGGCCAGAAGGTCTTTTGTGCCATCGCGGCTTTCGTACGCTGCAATGTAGAGCGGTACGCCACGCTGCAATGCTTCCGGGTCCAGGTAACGGTTGATCAATGTCTGCAGTGGGGCCGACGAGAACAGGCCTTCACCCATGCACTGGAAAAAGTCGGCAGGAATGTCCAGTCCTGCCGCTTCGGACAGCCTTTTCAGGTGGACGTCGAGATCGGTAACCGATAGAGTCATTCCGCCCGCCAGTGCGAGCTTCAGGTAAGCTGGAAGATTATGTTTCAGTGGCGGTTCGGAAGCTAGTGTCTGCCATACTTCCTCCATCCTCGCCGCTCCTGCAGTGAGCGAAGGGGTCGAAGCAAGGATAGCCCCGTTAAGCGCGCCAATACTGGCGCCAGCTACCGCTTCCACCTGCGTCCCCATTTCTGCCAGCGCCTTGACCACGCCTGCCTGGTAGGCGCCCTTGGCGCCGCCTCCGGACAGCACCAGGCCCACGCGTAGCCCGCTCATCCTTCAGCTCCATCGAAGACCTCAGTCACCAAGGCGCCTGCCAGGCGCTCTGCCGAACAACGGCGCGGCAACAGCTTGGGCAGGTCACGAGGCAGGTTGGCAGCAGCAAAGACAAACGGCGTACGTTCCGGGGTGGCCCAGTCGCCCAGATAGGCAAGGCCTTCCCTCAGTTCAGCCGAGCGTGCGCTGTCATGAGCGGCGAGCCAGCCGGCGGTGTCGATGCGGTCACTGCCTGTGACCCTGGCGTCGGCCGCCAACTGCCCGAGTGCGCGGTGCCACAGCAATTCGAGGTGAGTGGAACGCTGCGCTACTGCCGTGTTGCGGTAAAAGTCGCCGAATGCACCCCAACGCAGCTCTTCCAGAGCCGCATAGCAGCGTCCGGCCAGCGGCAGTTGGGCAAAGACACCAGACTGCCACTTGCTCAGCACAAGATCCATATGGATACCGGCGCGCTGGACCATGTCGATGCGAACCAACTCTTCGGCGAAGCCATTAACGCGTCGGTTCAGGTGCTGATCGAGCTGCCGCAACTGCTCGCGCGTGTCGCCCGCATGAAGCGCTACCTCGGTCATAGCCCCCTGCAGCATAACCACCCGTTGCTTCACCTTGGTGATTGCGAGGTTGCTTTTTGCCAGTGATCCCGTCATCTCGGTCAACCAGACCAGCGAACCAGATACCCCGTCTGCCAAGCTAGCATTGATCTCGACCTGACGCCGCTGCCCCTTACCGGTGAAACCGTCATACAGCCGGTCGAACATCCCGGTGTGCTGGCGCTGCATGGCAATGTGATCGCGGCTGACATCGATGCCATTGGCGAAGTCGACAACAAATTTTTCCGGCAGCACGCCAAGGACTTCAAGCAGTGCAGCGTCTTTTCCGATCACTACGCTCATCCCAGTACTCCGTCCGTGCGACTAAGACCTTCGTTTACATCCCGGTTCAGGCCATCGGTGTCGGCCAGGATGGCGGGCAGGTTTTTCCTGAGTTCAGCCAGGCAGCGCAGCAGGTCTTCCTGCTCGGTTTTGCTACGGTGTTTATCCTCCATGCCCTGCAACATGTCGCCCCGGATATTCTCGACGGTTTCCCTGAACTGGCGGAAGAAGTTGTCGATCCCTTTTCGTAACGGAGTCCGGATTTTTTCTACCAGTGCGTCATCCAGGCCCTCGAAGAGGGCGTCGATGTCCCTCCCAACCGCTTTCCTGATTGCCCGACTGTCAATTTCGAAGACGTCAACATCTACCGAATAGTCCTCCCAGCCCCAGTCATCGGTGCCGAACCAGCTACACACCGTGCCCCAAGCGCCGCTTTGGCGGCGGCTCTTGCTTTGCGTTTCGGTTTTTTCAGCGATCAGCTCTCCCATCAGTTGCGAACCGGCGCTTGCCAGGGAGAGCGTAGCGGCGGCGGGAATGTCAAGGCGCAGATCAAAGCCGTCCTCCTTGAGGCGGCTACGCATCTCATCGATGATCAGCCGAGCGCGCGCTAGAACATTCTCAGTGAAATTTTGCTGAAAACTGCCCAGTGCATTCGACATCGAGTCCTTCATGCTCGACTCTCCGGCCTCAATGATGCGCTTCAGTTCCTTGTGTACGGCAGTCAGTTTTGCTTCCGCCTCGGCGCGCGAGGTGAATCGCATGACCGGATTGTTGGAATCGAAATAGGGTGTGTCCGAGCGTTCGTGATCGCGCGAGTTCCCTGCCACACCCTCGAAAAAATCACTGACGCGTAGCATCCATCTGACGGGAGTTGGGGCTACGGCCTTGCGCAGCACGGCAGCCTGCGCCTCCTCTTCTTTCTTCCGCTCCTCAAAGATATGTTCGATTGCGATACTGATCTGGGTTTTCACCTTTTGCATCATTGCGTCAGAATCTTTTTTGAGATCCTTCAGGGTGGCATCTGCCACCCTACGCGCGCCGCTCTCGCTTTCCTCAACGCGGTTGATGTCGCTCTGGAGCGCCTCGATCTGCGCTCGCAGTTCCTGCGAGCTTTTACCCAGCGCCGTTTCGCGGGTATTGAAAAAGTTCGCCAGACGGGTCGCGGTATCAAGCAATTTCGATGCGGCCGAGCTCAGCGCCAGGATCGCGGCGCGTCTCTGCGCAAAGCGGATGATGTCGTTCACAGGCGCTTCGAACAGGGACTGGTCCCACATATCCGCTGCCGCTTCATGTACCTCATCAGCATCCCCAATCCGTTTCGCCCACCTGCTGCCGAACGCTTCCACGCCGAAGTCAGCAACCCAGGGATGCTCGTCGGCCGACGGCAGTGTATGTTGTGCAGCGAGTGTTGAACGCGCACGGTTTGCCAGATAGGCGCGGCGCGAGGACACGGGGAAAATGCAGCCTTGTGCAATCCGCCCTTCGGTCAGCTCATCCGCCACAAAGCGCTTGATTTCATCGGGCGAGTCGCTGTTGCGGTCGGCCTCGTCAAACTTGTTGACCAGGGCGTACATTCGCCCTTGGGCCACCCCAGCAATTTCTTTTAACTCGGCCTGAATTTGCGCGTCTGCCTCCGACTTCAGTTGGGTGAAATCGAGAACTGCCAGTACTGCCGAGGCCTTGGCCAGTTGCTGGCTGAGCATTTTGCGCAGGTGCGGCTGACCAGCTTCATTAGGGCCCGGGGTGTCTAGCAGGGTCAGCGTACCCTGTGACTGTTCGGTGCCTTGCAGGTGCGCAAATTCGACCTGTATCAGCGGAATCTCATGGATCTCATCGTAGTCCGCGAACGGGAACGGAACGTCCAGTGCGGCACTGAGTCGTACCAGGTCGTTCAAGGTGCGAAGGAAGCCGAAGATCGCATCCGCGCCGCGATACTGGGTAGGGAATGCCTCTCCCGCATCGACCTGTTCCAGCACCCGAGCCATGTCGTTGTCGGCCTCCAAACGCCGCACGAGCGGCTGGTTGTCTAAACGGTCTGCCGTCTTGCGCAACTGGACCATCAAGGCTTCGATGGGCACGTTGTTGTCGAATTCCAGTATTGGCTCGACCTGACCCGGCGTATGCCTGATCAGGGTTGGTATTGCCGTCATTGGGCGGTTGCGGTTGGGCAGGACCTCAGTGCCGACGATAGCATTGATCGTAGTTGATTTGCCCGCCTTCATGGTTCCAACAACGGCAATTACGAGCTCGAGTTGCTTCAGCTTTAAGTGCTCGCCATGAAGGGTTTCTAGGTCGAAGCTGGTCTGTTTGCGTGTGAATGTGCCTCGCAGGCCGTTGCCCGCTTCGCCGAGAATGCTGGGTTCATGTAGCATTTGCTCGAGGATTTCGCGTTCAAGAGAGATCAGGCGCTGGGCTTCTTCTTGCAGTACTGCAATGTTGCTGGTGTGCATATGGGCGAGGTTCGATTAGTCTGGGTTCGGAAGCCGGGCAGGGCCATGTCTGATAGCCCGGCTTGTACCTAAGAACGCTGAGGTAGGCAGATCTTGTAAACAGCACTTAGCAGCTCGGCAAGGTTGCTTCATTGAGTATTCGTTCAGGAATTATGTACAAAAAACTAAATTCCTGAAAGCATATTTAAGAGAAAGTAGGCAACTTGGGCAACGCGTACTCTGCAATGCGACATTCTGTATTGACGACTGAGAAAAGAATCAGTAATTCCGGCCAAGATCAACAACCGGGGGGCACGGCTCGCATACCCAAGCCATAGAGCGTCGCGTTTGTTCCTGCTTCAACCCTGGCGATTCCAAGCCAGTGCCGACGTGTGGCCACTCAGCACTCCCGGCACGCCAGCAAGTTGCACACCCGTGGATCTAGCCTAGTCCCTTGGGCAGGATTCTGCTCTCCTGGTGACGCCGGCGGCGTAAATTGGCTTTAGCTGCTGCCACAAATTCATTGGTGGTTGCGGAGATTGCTGGCAACTCAGCCTGGATACCTGAAGACGTGGGTGAGCCAAATCGCGGAACGCCGTCTCGTGTTCGGTCAAATGCTGGAAAAAGGAGCTTGCGCGTGAATCTAAGTGGGGGCGCAAGCACGGTCGAGATGGGCACAGCGGTTTTGTGGGGCAAGTGCTCACGAAAGACGTGTAGGGGTGGGACTGAGAGCAGTGTTAGGAATTGCTTTGGCGTATGATCATGGCGATTACCACGTCCTGGGACACGACATGAAGTTAGTATCGTTGGCAGAATTGTTTTCGCGCCATGCTTTTGAAACGCCGGATTACCAGCGCGGATACGCCTGGCA
Organism: Telluria sp. RB2R28; assembly: GCF_059685835.1. Taxonomy (NCBI): domain Bacteria; kingdom Pseudomonadati; phylum Pseudomonadota; class Betaproteobacteria; order Burkholderiales; family Oxalobacteraceae; genus Telluria; species Telluria sp. RB2R28. The sequence goes on from NZ_JCASIK010000004.1 coordinate 289,629, forward strand.
GGACGAAAATGTGTTAGATTTTTGGTCCGACTTGGAATGTGTCGGGATGAATAATCCGCGCCATTTCATGGGCACCTTAATCCTTGAGGTGGCCGGGACTGGCAATAGGGCGCTGGTAGTCGACGGCCAGCAGCGGTTAACCACGACGGTATTGCTGATATCAGCGCTGGCCGACGCACTTTGTTTGGGCGGACTCTCCAAAGACGCGCAACAGGTTCGCAACCGCTTCCTTGGATCGGTCGAAAAACCAAAGTTCAGGTATGGAAGCACACATGACGCGTGGCCATATCTTGCTTTCCAGGTTTTCAAGGATCCCGCGTATGTCGCGCGCGCAGCCGAATTCGGCAGCGCCTACACTCAAAACCTTTCAAGCGCCCTAGAAACACTAAGAGCTAAGGTCAGTTGTCTCTCGCCTGAGGTACTGGTACAGCTGCGCGATAAGATTGAAAACAAGCTCCTTTTTAACGTTGTCCAGGTCGACCCGGCTCAGTTCAACATCCACGTCGCCTTCGAATCGATCAATCATCGGGGCCGTCCCCTGACCCGCCTCGAACTGCTGAAAAACCGACTGATTTACCTGACGACCATGATTCGCAGTCCTGCCATTTATGCGGGAACTTGCGAGCAGTACCAGACCGAAATGCGGACTGCGGTCAACTCGACCTGGAGCGACATCTACAGTTGGCTCGGGCGCTGCGGCAAGACGCCTCTTGATGAGGACGAGTTTCTGCGTACCCATAGTCTAGTCTATTTCAAGGCCGATACCTCAGAGGGGGCTTGGCTCGAGAACCTACTTTTCAAGAGCCAGTTCAGCGTCGCTAGTGCTACCGCCGGCACACTCACCGGCGACGAGTTGACCAGATACCTGAACAGCATGCGGCTTGCCGCACTCCTGTGGTCACACATACGTCGTCCCCGCGATATGCCTGGACAACAATTGCTGTGGTTGGAGCGAATCGAACACGTTCACCGGCCAGTATTTGACCCGCTTATTCTTGCTGCGTACATGCGTCTGGTCGAGGGAAAGCAGGTAGCGATTGATTTGCGCAAGACCGAGGGTCAAGACAAGCAACTGGTCCAATTGCTCATACAGATCGAACGTTTCATCGTGCTGATCTATTTGATGAGTGGCCGGCGCAGCCATACCGGGCGCAAGGATTTCTACCGACTTGCCTATTTTTTATACGAAGGAACCTTGCGCGAAGATGGCGTCGCGATGAGTACAGAAGAGTCGCTCGTTTATGTTGCCAGGTATCTAAAAGCTTCGGTGGAAAATTTTGGGCAGTGGGTGAACGGCGAATGGACTTACGAAGATAGCGAGTTCACCTGGCATGGCTGGATCAATCTCGAGGCATTCGCAACCCAAATCAAGCGCGATCTGCAAGAGGGAGAGGGGTATTACGGGCTTTCGCTGACCAAGGTCCTGCTCTATGAGTATGAGGACCACTTACGCACCGTGCATCGGGGAGATCGCAAGGTCAAGTGGGGATCGGTTGGTAACGAAACTATTGAACACATCTACCCCCAGGAGTCAATCCAATGGACCGGGTTCAATGACAAGTTAGGGACCCGCAACAAGAAGGGAAAGCGCAACAGCTATTGTCATTCGCTGGGAAATCTCCTGCTCCTTTCGAGAAGTAAAAACTCTGCGCTCCAGAACAACCCGTACAAAGGAAAAAGCAAAGAAAATGCGAAGCGACCTCGGTTTGCAAACGGTAGTTTCTCCGAAACCGAGGTCGCGACAGATTACTCGGACTGGTTGCCCTCGCATGTAGAAAAACGAGGCGAAAAATTGCTACGGTTTGCGGAGCAGCGGTGGAACTTTTCCTTCAAAAAATTTGACATCAACAACCTCAAGCCGCTCCTCGTGTTTGATAAGGAGTGATCCGTTCAGTAGTTGTAGCTTATGAGCCAGTATGGACCGCGCTTGTCAGGTGAAATGACTGATTGAATTTTTGTGTCCATAACTGAATTTGTGGGCACAATTTATTTTGTGCGCACTCAATCATGCCGCCAGCAACTCAGGGGGTACAGACGTTACTGGGAAGACGCTTACGTCTTAAGCATGGAGAAAAAGCTTTCCATTGCAGCATTGTCTCAGCAGTTGCCACGACGGCTCATACTGCAAACGATGCTGTGCGATTCGAGCAAGCGCTGGAAGCCTTCGCTGGTGTATTGCGAGCGCTGGTCCGAGTGATGCAATACTGCCCGAGGCCGCAGACGGCGGAAAATGGCCATCAGCAGGGCATCCATTACCCGCTGCTCCCTCATCGTCGGCTGCATCAACCAGCCCATCACACGCCGCGAGTATAGGTCGAGGACGACAGTGACGAACAGCCAGCATTCGCGCGGCCACGTAGGTAAAGTCTGCGGCCACTGCTGGTTCGGGCCTGTCGCTTCAAACTGCCGGTTTAGCAGGTTTGGCGCAATGGCGTGGACTAGCGAATCGAGTTGCCCAGGTGCTAGGCGACGCTTGTGGTGGGCCTTAATGCAGGCGGCTTTCATTAGCCGTGCCACGCGGTTCTCACTGCAGGCAAAGCCACCATAGATAAGGTCTTGCACTACGCGCGGCGAACCGTATGTGTCACCACTGGCTTCGTGGCTGTGCCTGATCACCTTGAGGATCTGGGCATTCTCACGTTAATGCGCACTTACTGGCCGGCCGAGCCAGTCGTAAAAACCACTGCTCGAGACGCCGGGCAGGCGACATATTGTTCGTGTCGCCCAGATCGTTCGATATTTGGCGATGAAGCCGTACTTCATTTGAGGTCGGCTGCGAAGTAGACTAGCGCCTTTTTTAAGCTGTCTCGCTCCCTTTTTGACATTTGCCAGCGCACGGCGCACGCGTTCGTACTCCTGGGTCGACACCTTCTCGCTCCGACTGCGACCTCTGCATCCACGTCGGCGTCTCTACACCACCGTCTCAGCAAATTGGCAGCCAATGCCAAGGTCGCGCGATCTCCGCCTTGCTTGACCGGCCCGCCGGCGTTCGCTAATGCGACGGAGCCCGGAGCGGTGCTAGGTGCTGCCTAGCTGATTCCGAAATCAGTCTTGCTGCGAGAAGGCTCCGGCCGATGCTGCGAGAAAGCCTAGATGAGCCAGGGTCGCCGACAACGACGTATCACCCGCCTGCTCGGCCGCAGCCCTAGCAGCAGGATAGAGCGAACTGGGAAGGAATTCAGCAATCGTCTGAAGCTGCGCCCGACTCGCAACCGGCAAGCGTGCGACAGTTTGCCTGCTGGCACCAACGTATGGTCCGACCCTGCGTGCGATGGCCGAGGCCAAGGCGTCAAGGTTGAAGCCGGTCGCTCCAGCAATGGGAATGATGTCGTCAGTACCGATACCGAACATGACTGACAGGTAATCAAGTTTTTCACGAAGCGCTTCGAGTTGCGCGCGGTTGGGTGCGAACGGTAGCCTGCGGTTGAGCGGCTCGATCTTGTCGATGGCGTTGACCACAAGAATGACCTTGTTCTTCACATCAGATTTGCCGATTAGCTCATCAAAGACGCGCTGGTCGATACTGAAGTCTCGCTGGTCGGCTCGGACAAAATACAGCACGACTTGCGCCGTTCCGAGCGCCTCGCGGTAGAGCGCCATGTATTCCCGATCCAGCTTTAGATTCTCGCCAATGCCAGGCAGATCAGAGAACGAGAAGTAATGCGCCGTTTTGGTCCCAGCAAACCGGTACTCGACGGACTGCATCGTCCGCGTGCAGCCGCTCGTGTCGCTGGTGGCGAACGCACGTACGCCGAGCAATGCGTTCAGGCTAGTCGACTTGCCATAGCCAGTTTTACCGACAGCGACTACGCCAATGTCTACCGAGGTTGTGTCCCCACGGTTCCAGGCAGTCGCATGCGCCGGACTCGGCACGCAGTCGCGCAGGAAACCGAAGGCGCTGCGTGCTGATGCAAGTTTTTCAACCGGCCGCTCAAACCGAATTTCGCAACGTAGCATGGGTACTTACCACCAGGCGAATAGGCCACCGATCGCGCCAATAACGGCGCCTGCAATGGCGCCGGGCTTGCCAAGGTATTTAGCGCCAATCGCTGCGCCTGTTGCGCCACCCTTGACGACGCCTTCGATCCTACGCAAGAGCGAGCCCTTAACGTTTTCAGTTGCCTCAGCGGAGATATTTTCCTTCGGGATTTCCTTAAACACCGAAACCTTCTTGTCGTCCGGCAAGGAGAAGATCAGTTCATCCACTAAACGACTAAGACCGTATTTTTCTTCTGCCGACACTGGGATGATCTGCGATTGTTTCAGTCCGAAGCTAGCAGCCACGTCCATCACCTTGGCATCGATGTTTTTCGCTTGCGCGGAACCTGGACGGCGCTCCTTGACGTTCCACTCCCTAAAGGGCTCGATTTTGTCAGCCTGGTTCAGCACGACGATGAACGGAATGCCGCGCTCTAGATACGGTTTCACGAGATTGTTATAAAACTCGATGTCGACCGAATACGCGCGATCGTCTGCCTTAAGCACCCACAGCACCGCATCAAGCTGCGGCAGCAATTTACGATACAGGGCGCCATACTCCTCATCACGCTCACGGCTCTCGCCGACGCCGGGTACATCCACCAACGTAATGCCTTGGCCACTTCCAATTTCAACTAAGACTTCTTGTGGGCTCCGGGTACACGCAGCGACGTTTGATACTTCGCAGATCTGCTGGCCGAACAGCGCATTGCACAGCGACGACTTTCCGGCTCCTGTTTTACCAAGCACGCCAATCTTCGCCTTGTACTCAAGCATTTCGCCAAGCTTGGCTTCGATCTGGCGCTTTTGCTGCTCACTGAGCCCTAAGCCCTGCTCGTTAAGGACGTTAAAAATAGACATCGAATCGTAACCCCTGTAAAGTGATGTGCTAGTTGAAGCTGCGGCAGCGTACGCGCTACGAAGCCAGTAAATAGTCAGCCCACGCGTCCCAATGGCTTGTAAGCAAAAAAAATTACTCTGTCGTTGAATTATAAACCAAGTATTTCTTCCTGGAAATTTTATTATTACTGTGAAATAACGGCTTAACCTCTACTTTTAGATCGCTCTAAAATGGGGGACTACCGGGGCTCGGAAATTATTGCAGAGAATGCAATTCTTTGGGTTCTGTCGCGTTGTTGGTCAAACAGCGGAATTTACCCCGATCCGGCCTGCACCGCTCAAGCTGCACGGATCATTCCTGCCACCGTAGAAAATTGGTCGGCGAACGACATGGCCGCAGCGGTTCTGTCGCGTTGTTGATCAAACGGCGAGAATTCCACGGGACGTCACGGCACTGCTCAAACTGGACGGACCATTCCTGCCAGCGTAGAAAATTGGTCCGCGAACGACATGGCCTCGGCACCGTCGATTGCGAACTGGCCGCTGCGGATCATGTGCATTAGTTCAATGCCGGCGAGCACGGAGCGGGCGGACCGAAACGATTTGAAGTTGAGCATCGGCCTGGTCACCCGCTTGATGGCGCGATGATCTTGCTCGACAATGTTGTTGAGGTATTTAACCTGGCGCACAAGGACCGACACGTCGCGGTCGGCGTTGATAGCATCGATCGCCGCCTTGATGGCCCCGCTCTTGTCCATAGCGACCTTGTTCGGATCGCCGTTCTCTCCCATAGCCTTGTCGAAGAAGCGCTTCGCCGCGGCCATGTCGCGCTTCGCCGTCAGCAGGAAGTCGACGGTCTTGCCCTGCTTGTCGACGGCGCGGTAGAGGTATTTCCAGACGCCCTTGACTTTGATGCAGGTCTCGTCCATGCGCCAGCTGCCGCCGACCAGGCGCTTGTGTTTCCGGGCCATCTTCTCGATGAGCGGCAGGAAACGAATCGCCCACCGGTTGATCGACGAATGGTCGACCGACACGCCGCGCTCTTCCATGATCTCCTCGAGGTGCCGGTAGCTCAACGGGTAGGCTGCATACCAGCGGATGCAGACCAGGATCACATCGATCGGAAAGCGCATCCCTTTGAAGTTGAGCATGTCGATTCGTCCTGGATTCGACACCGCAGTTTACCCGACAGGCCCACCCCGTTCGCTAATGCGACAGAACCTCGTGAAATCGAATCCACTTTACTGCGCACGCTTGCGCATTTCATGATTTGTACGAAATAGTAATGTTTGGAATGCGTGCTACTCCAGGCTGTTTTGCGAAAAAATCATGCAAGAACGCCACAAGCTTCTTTTCGCACAAAGCAACGACTGCCTCATCCGCAGCAAGCACGCGTCCACTCTCCAAAGTACGCTTATCGAGGCCTTGGTAGAGGCCAATAACTGCCGCTTGACTATTGGCAAAAACACTGCCACTTAATATTTGATGACTCAATTTGCTAGTGGCCGGACCCGCGACAAGGACCGGTTTTCTTAGAGTGACGTTGATTCCTGTGGCCGTACTGTTAATGTCGTAATCTCCTGGCCTCAGCGCGTACCCGAACGAATATTCGGATGTGTACGATATCGCAACGATCGAGTTGAACTTCATACCTAGGATGCTTTTGTCGACAACGCGCATATAGCCCTCCCTACGCACGACAGTCGCGGCAATGAACCTCATCTGTCCTTGCAATTGCTTCTTGCTGGCGTACAGGTAATCAGTATATTTGGTATAACCGAGCAATTCTTCGCGCTGCGAGATCACTTCAGCCTGCAATGTACGTACTTTCGCTTCTAGCGGATCTGCCGGCTGGAATTTTTCCCACCCAAGAAAGAACGCAGCGACGAGGAGCCCAGCAACGGCAGCAGCGGCAATATTTTTTTTCATAGTCTCTCAAAGGTGTTTGTACTGCTTATCGGAGCAGGATATTCGAACGGTGATACTGCATGAACTGCTGCTGCTCGGTGAGTAAAGCCTTTTGCAGTTTCATCTTCTCCGAGACACCTAGGTCGGATGCACTTTGGCTAGTTAGCATCGGCGAAAGGATAATTTCTCCATTATCTTGAAAACTGATATATCCGAGATCGAACATCCCGTCGAGATTTGGCGTCAACAACAGTCCGTTGCTGAGGTCCTTCGCGTCGGAGGCATCGCAATCACGCCACGGCTTCACATGCGAGGCTATCAACAGTTGCAGCGTCGTACACCCTGTCACTGCACAGCCGCCCCAGAACCGCACAAGCTTGTCTCGGAACTCACCTTGCCCAAGGCGAGCGCGAATCATTGCAGCGCAGTCTTTTTCAGTTAGAGTGTTCAGATACGCCTGCTTTGCTTCGATTTCTGCTACGGGGTCGTCCACCACGCGCTTGCGCACGAGTCCCAACTCCTCAAGCGCCTGCGCAACCTCCGGACGCAAGAACCACAGGTGATCGCCCTTGGCGTTTCTGTCACCTGGGTAAGTAGCCAATACATACGTCCAACGTGTGTCATTATTCTTATCGGCCTCTGGAGGGGCATAGTCCAGCAAGCCGCAAAGCTGTCGGGCAAATTTACCGTAATGAATGTTCGCAGCACTGTAGTTTTTCATTTCGGCAGCTACCGCCAGCTCTTCCGCGCTTAATGCTTGACGTTCCGCATTGTAATGCGCACGTAGCATTCTGAAGCCGTTTGTTACCTCGTCGGTGCTTATAAGGGAAAGCTGCTCTAGAGATAATTTAAAATCGTACGAATTCGGTTGATTCATGTTCGTGGTTTCTGCGTCTAGTGGTGCAATGGGCAAGTTAACCATATGCTTGCTGAAAGGCAACTTCACAAACATGCTATTGACGCTTATGAAGCTATCTGATTACCACGAAATTTAGACATTGGGCCGCTGCGCGCATCTCGCTCGTCTACTACCTGGGTCTTCTAATTTAGTTTCCTTGGTAGTCCCGTCACCGCGACCGAACAAGCACCAGTAGCAAGTTACATAAGGGCGTTTTTTAGGAAGCGGAGCCATAAAATATTGTAAACCTAGGTGGCGAACGATGCGAGCATGTCTGAAAGCGCTTTTTGCGTATGATCGTTTAACTTACGTGCTATTTTTAGGTGAAGAGAAGCTAGCCTATCCGCTGCTTGAGCCTCAAGGATTACCGGTCGCACAAAGCGCTCCGCAGCTGAATGGAACTGCTGCGAGGTAGCATCCAACTGTGCTGTTAACTCTCGGCGCGCCGCCTCCAGCTGCCCTCGAAACGCTTTCTCAAACGTTTCACGCTGATGCCCGATTTCGTCGGATTTACGTTCGTCTGGGTTCATTACCCATTTGACAGCACCAGCGATTAGAAGCGCCCCGCCCACGATTGGTACGACTGGGGCTAGTACCGGCATAACGACGGACGCACCCAAAAAATACACAGCTGCGCCGGTTCCAATAGCTGCGGCACTGCCAGCGGCAAGCGTTTTATTCGCGGCGTCTTCTGCCGCATTTTTGATGCGCGTACTCCAGCGTAGGCCAGGCGCTGCTTTTGCTAGTTGGGTGTGATGCAGACGATGTAAAAGGGTGGTGCGAGATAGCGCCATTTCCTCTTGAAACAGCCGCAGATCCTCGCGAATGAGCCGAAGCGAGTCTTCACGGCGGCAAATTATTCGATTCACCCTTCGCTCGAGCTCTTTTCCGAATGTCGACTTGGCGATACTTTCCCACGCAGTAGTACGTTTCCACTGGTCGGTTTTCAAGCGATCGACGATGTCTCGTTCGAACGCATTCCCTGCATCATGGATATATTCCTCCATATCTTCATCGAAAGTTTCGCGTTCGAATGCAATCCGCGCATCGGCCATTACCAGGCGCTGGCTCACTTGCTTTTGAAGCGCATAAGCTGATTGAAGGAAGGCTGCAGATGCGTCATGGGTCCGTTCCATCTCTGCGATTCGTTGGTTAAACGCGGAGATTTCCTGAGTTGCACGGGCACATGCGACGGTCATTCGTTGAGTTAGTTCGGCTTTGTCTAGTGAGCCTTGTTCGAATTCAAGGACAGCAGCAGCGAGAGCTAGATCGCCGGTGGTTCGAACGCACAGATCGGCCAAGTCTGCATATTTATGCCCTTTGATCATCCGCACTGAGCCGGTACTGACTCTGCTCCAGATAGTTTGCTCGTCAGCGGCGAACGCTTCCAACTCATTTTGGCGAAATTGATAACGCAATGCGTTGGCTAAACTCTTGGCCATGTCCCTGCTACGGGTGCCCTGCACCGCAAGGAGCCCACGTGCTGCTTTGAAGAAGGTTGCCGCAGTAGCTTCGTCAATCCCTGCAGACGCGCGCTCTAGATCTTGAAGTGCAACCTTCAACGGCAGCGGATGCTCAACGTTTTCTAGCAACACGACTTGAGCCAATGCGGAATCGTTGAACAGCGATGCAACGTCGCTTAGGGCATTAAAGTCAGCAACGTTAAGCACACCATCAGAGCTGGCGATCGCAGCGACCGCCCTAAGGTAGGCGGATGGGAAGGTAGGGTCTTTTGAAACGAATTGCGCTAGTTCCGAATGTTGTGCAGCACTCGGCTGACCGTAGGTCTCAAAATTCGCTGTTGAGGAATTGATGGTCATGAATTTTCAGAATGATCGTAGCCAGAGTGCGGGAAATGAAGCAAACGTTGCAATATTGTCAATTTAGAACGTACGGCAACACTGCTGTGGTTCTTGTTTGCTTTCAGTTCCAGACAGGCTGCTGTATGGATTATTGCAAATATTCATTGACTATTGGTACATATTTTTGCGATGCTGCTCCGAAAACAAGGTATTTCACATCCCATCAATCTTGAAGTACGAGGTCTCATGAACGAACTCTGAGTACTCTGATTTTTTCGGACACTCTTGTCTGGTAAAGTCCACCAACAGGAGCCTTTAAGAAGACATTGAAAAAGACGTACACCCCGGAACTCAAAGAAGAAGCCGTGAAGCTGGTGCTGGCGCAGGGCCTGTCCATTGAGCAGGTGGCGGCACGCGTCAGCATTCCAAAAGGGACGCTGGCCAATTGGCTTTGTCGAATTGACGACGTGGCTGGCCCTGTCAGGTAGACTGTGCCACCCGAAGACTTAACTATTTGACATGCTCAGCTTCAAAGGAAAGCGTTTTCCCACCGATATCATCCTGGTTTGCATCCGGTGGTATGCAGCCTATCCGCTGAGCTACCGGCACATCGAAGAAATGATGGGAGAGCGCGGCGTGTCGGTCGACCATTCAACGATCAATCGCTGGGCCATCCGTTTTCTGCCAGTGATCGAAAAGCAGTCGCGCAAGCACAAGCGCCACTTCGGCACGAGCTGTAGAATGGACGAGACGTACATCAAGGTCAAGGGCATCTGGAAGTATCTCTACCGTGCTGTCGACAAGCAGGGTAAGACCGTCGATTTCCGGTTCTGTCGCATTGGCGAACGTCGGCGGTGCGGTCGGGTAAACTGCGGTGCCCAAATCCAGGACGAATCGACATGCTCAACTTCAAAGGTATGCGCTTTCCGATTGACGTGATCTTGGTCGGTTCTGTCGCGCTGCTGGTCAAGCGGCGGAATTTTTCCGGAACGGCACTGTACCGCTCAAACTGCACAGACCATTCCTGCCAGCGCAGAAAATTGGTCGGCGAACGACATGGCATCGGCGCCGTTGATTGCGAACTGGCCCTTGCGGATCATGTGCATCAGTTCGATGCCGGCGAGCACGGAGCCGGCGGCGCGGAATGATTTGAAGTTGAGCATTGGCCTGGTCACCCGCTTGATGGCTCGATGGTCCTGCTCGACGATGTTGTTGAGGTATTTAACCTGGCGCACAAGGATCTGCACGTCGCGGCCGGCGTTGATCGCATCAATGGCCGCCTTGTTGGCACCGCTCTTGTCCATCGTGACCTTGTTCGGATCGGCGTTCGCTCCTATTGCCTTGTCAAAGAAGCGCTTCGCCGCAGCTATGTCGCGCTTGGCTGTCAGCAGGAAGTCGACGGTCTTGCCCTGCTTGTCGACAGCGCGGTAGAGGTATTTCCAGACGCCCTTGACCTTGATGTAGGTCTCATCCATGCGCCAGCTGCCGCCAACCGGGCGCTTGTGTTTCCGGGCCATCTTCTCGATGAGCGGCAGGAAACGAATGGCCCACCGGTTGATCGATGAATGGTCAACCGACACGCCGCGCTCTTCCATCATCTCCTCGAGGTGCCGGTAGCTTAGCGGGTAGGCCGCATACCAGCGGATGCAGACCAGAATCACATCGATCGGAAAGCGCATCGCTTTGAAGTTGAGCATGTCGATTCGTCCTCGGTTCGGGCGCCGCAGTTTACCTGATTGGCCCGCCGGCGCTTGCTAACGCGACAGAACCCGCGCCTGAGTTCCGCACAAGCTGCTAGCGGCTGGTCAAGTTGTGTCTATGCAAAACCCGCGCTTCTCTCTGTTTTAGCTGCCTACGCAGCCGCCTTGATTGCCTTTTCGATCCGGGCGGCGCGCTGGTCTGCTTTAAGGCTGTTCACTACGAGAATTGCATGAATCATGCCCGGAATCCAGCCCAGCAGAGTGAGAAAAATATTTAGTACGGCCTGGATTGGTTTGCCGCATAAAAGGACCGCCAGTGGCGGCAAAATGATGGCGAGAATGTAACGCAATTTGAGCCTCTGGGAAACTTGTTAGGAAGAAATATAACAGTAACAAATGCAATGACGGATGTCAAAATCGACGACCGGCTGCCCTTCAAACTGTTGCTTTATTGAACAGCCTATGGCGCGAATGAATTCAAGCGTCTTTGCCCTGAGTGAACGGCCAACCTCATCGCCAAACGGCAACTGAGTGAGTGGCGGCCGTGTGCAAGAGCGTTTGCTGCTCAATGAGGCCAGACCCCGCCCGAAGTACAAGTGGCGAATGCTCTCCCTGAATTTTCTTACACACACGCGCGTGCGTGCGTTCGGAAAGCGTGCGGAAATATTAACGACGCATCCCGCCAAATTGCACGCGCTGAACTACTTTCGCTTTCGGTTACGGTTACGGTTGCGGTTGCGGTTGCGGTTGCGGGCAACAGCTTAGCGTCCCCAGCCAACCGCTTCTGACCTGTCTGCCGCGCGCGCAACAGGAGACAGCCGTGCTGGACACTTACTGGTGCTGGTTGCCCTCGCGTGCGGTTGCCTGAGTACCCCGCATTGACTAGCACCAGCGCTATGAAGCTGGCAGGCGAGTAGAATACTTGCGAACCTTAGTTCAATCCCCTTCGGCAGAGCAGGTAAGGACCGAAGTTCCTGAAAAGTACATGTCGAGCAGCGAGTCCTTTGCGGGAGTAACTTTGCGAGTAACTTTTATCAGAGTCATAACAAGACCCGCACCCCATGCGGGCTTCAAGAGATTGTTCAGTAGACGCCGCCGGACGTGTCTACATGGCCGGAGTAGGCGTGCCGAGGGACTCGATAAAAGCATATGAATGGTGCCTGCTCGCCGTTGCGGGAGGCGAGAGCCGGGCCGATACAGCCTTGTCGCAACTGCGCCTTCATTTACCGGTTACAAAGCGCGCCACCGCGGAGGAGCGCGTCGAGGCACGGGAGCCCAAGATAAACGCACGAACCTAGCATGCCATTGGCCTGTTTGACAAACGCAGCCTAGCCGATTAGCTCAGGCGCATTGCGCGCCAGAGAGATACCACGTCTACACAGCGACCGCGCTGCAGGCAATAATGCTCCGCACTGGGCGGCAGCAACAGCTATGTGCGTTCTAAAGGGGCCGTTGCCGTTTTGCTGGCGTGGCAACCTCGAAACGGGCAACGATTCGCGTTGAATTTTGCTGCACGAACCTGATCTGAGCAGATTCAGCAGGTATAGGGGAGAGGAAACGCTGTTGCTGTTCTGCTCCGTCCAGCACCAGTTGAAGCTGATGGGCGTAGCGAGCTAAATTTTTGACAACTTTTGACGCAAACCATTATGATTCTCGCTTGAGATTAAGGTTCGATAAATTCCATGTCAATAATTGTACGCTACTGGTTCACTGTTCTTGTTGTGACGCTCAGCGCGCCAGTATATGCTCAGTACGCGTCGGTAACAGAGGCGGCGAACTCTCGCCATTCAGCAACGCAAAAAGTCTTGGAAGCCGCGCGTGAAAAATACTTGGGCCGAACGTTTTGGATCGTCCCAGATGCGGACGCCTTCCATCGCAATGAATTTCTTCAGAACTTCCGCTATGGCGAAGCCGGCGGACGTGGTAAATTTGTTGTGACGGAGGCAACTTCATTCGTCGTCGAAGCGTTTGACGAAGACGAGACCGGTGGGAAATACGTAAAAGTTCGCTTTCCTGACGGGAAAATCGCTTACCTCGAGGAGTACCCGCTTTTCGATGGGAAGGCCGAGTATCCCTTGTTCAAAAATTTGCTCCGTCCAGGAGAGCGAAGGCAGAAAGGTGATATTGAGCACATACTCCCTATGTCGCCTGAGCAGTTTCGTAGTGCTGAACGTAAACGGCGTGAAAAGTCGGCCGCTGTCGCCGCCGCTGCTGCTGCCACGCGCAAAGCTAGAGGAGGAGTTAGGGTTGGCATGACCGCAGAGCAGGTACGCGCGTCCAACTGGGGCAAGCCAGAGAAAATTAATCGTAGTACCGGTTCCTACGGCGTTCACGAGCAGTGGGTTTACGGAAGTGGCAATTATATCTATCTCGAAAATGGCGCTGTCAGTTCCATCCAGAACTGAAGAATACGGGCAAAGAAATTTGCAGAATGGCAGCTGATACCGCTTCTACGCACGTTGAAGTAGAATTCTGAAGGGTTATTCCGCATTTGAAAGCGTCGATCCGCAGGATGCTGCGCCCGTCGGACCTCTTTAAAATCAATTGCAAGAATTTTTCGGAAATGCCAAGGCATGGTCTTCAATGCCCGACGCACTCGCACGGCAGATACCATTCTCTCACGCAGCAATTGCATGAAATGCGGGAGTTCCCGAGCGAACGTTGACGCCTGCTTGCTTTAGAATCCAAGCTTCCAGCTTCTCATGATGAATTCGGAGAAGATCCAAGGGGCGATTCGTATAGTGTTTCTCAACCGTAGCGCTCGGCTTATGCCCTTGGACTTGTGCGATCACACCAGCAGGCAAGTCGAGCCATTCTGACAGCGACTTGAAGGATCGCCTAAGCCCATGCAACGTTAGCCCTCCTATGCCAGCAACAGCACATACGGAGTTGAGTTGATAGTTTGGACTAGTGATATGTCCACCTTTCGTACTTGAGAACACCCAATCATTCCGGCGGGGTAGGGCAGCAAGAAGGGTTGCAACGTATGGGGTCAGCGGAATCTCCCGTTCGCCCTCTACCTTGTCTCGAATCGTAAGCCCTTTCCATCGAAGGTTCAGATCGTCCCACCTCATTGTGATGATTTCGCCCGGCCGCGCCCCGGTGAGAAGCAGGGTCTGCAAATAAGCCGCCATCACAGGGTTGCCAAGGCTTCGAACTGCGGCAAACCATGCAGCAAGTTGTTCCCGCTGTAGCGAGTCACGTTTAACACCAGGCTTGCCCAAGACCTCGCGAGCCCTCTTGCTGCGCGCAGCATTGGTGGTGACGGCGCTGCCATAGACAGGATGTTCGATGCACCAGTTCAGAAAAGCTTTGAGCATGCGGTGCGCAAGTCTCGCACTTGTAGGCCTTTTGGCCGCCTCTGCCTTTGCCCATGCTTCGATTCGTTCTGGTGCGAGGTCGACAAGGCGCACGTCAGCGAGGGCTGCGAGCGGACCAGGTTCCGTCACTTTTTTCTTGCTTCGCGTCCGTGGTTCCCCTCCTTGTTTAATTAGCTTGAGGTGATCAGCGTAGTGGCGCTCGCCCCAGTGCGTCGACCGGTCCGCAACATAAGTTTCCCAGACTGTTTTCAAAGTGAGGGCGTCTCGCGTTGCTGCGTGTTTCGCAGCCAGGTCAGCGGCAGCCCTCGCGGCTGCAGCCAACTTCATGGCTTCGATTTCGTCTTGCTTGACCTGGCGCGGATCCTTACCGCTGTCGACGATGGTTTGTAGCCTCCTGGCTTCGCTCTCGGCGCGTTCGATTGTCCAGGCCTTGGGCGAACCGATGGTCATGCGGATCGTCTTGCTCGCCAGGGTGGACTGAAAGATAAATGCTTTGGCTCCGGTGCTGGTAACCCGCAGTGCTAGCTGATGCACCGTCGCGTGCCACAGGAACGACTGCGATTTCCCGTCCTCGCACCTGAAGGCCTCAATCCGGCCTGCTGTCAGTTTTACTCTCGACATTTATCGCTGTGCCCTTGTCCGCTGATGAGTTTCATGTAACGGCTATGTAAGTGAATTTTAAGTATATCAATGAACTCTCATCAACACCAAGAACCCGTGATAAAATTCTAAGACTATGATTTTTAAAGCTTTTGTCGAAATATTCAACATTATTCAACGAGCCTGAATCCCCATTTTTGCGGACTCATAATCCGTTGGTGCCCTGTTCGCCTCACGGGAGGCCTACCAATAAAATTAAGGGGTTAGCTATTTAAGCGAACCCTTTTTCGGTAATCCTAAGCTCCGTGCGATGCGATGAAGGAGCGTTCATGCCGAGCGACTCAGGATTAAGCGCGAGGCCCACGCCGGTCTTCGATCACACGGCTCTTATCAACGATTTGTATATTGTCAAAGTAGGCTCATATAGCATCAAAGTTGGAGCTTAACCATGGCGATATATCAGACGATCGACTAGGATCCATGAATTTCCGAGTCGAAAAATTTCGTTAATATGCTGGAAACAAACATTCAATGGCAGTACGTGCGACCGCTAGATGTATGCATCTAGTTGCCCGCAGTCGTGTCGACCTGGTGTTATAGGTTGTGCTCAGCCCCCACCTAGGCAGTGTGCATACAAGACGTGCGTTTCTTTGAGCTCTCAAGGTGATATCGTAGGTGTTTTGATGGTCGTGAATGTGCGCTTGCTAGCTGAATTTACCCTGTCAGTTTGACTCGCCCTCCATACCATCACGAATTCTGCGACCCGGTTGTAAGACCCTTCAGAGCCTAATTCCCTTAGTTCTTCATGAAGCTGCTTCGAGGTGCGCCGCTGCTTGCGTGACTTGGCCGACTCGGTCTTTAGCAAGCCAGAAAGTTGGAAAGCGTATTTGTCAATTGCACTGGGTGAGCGCCTGTCTGCGCAGGACGGCTCTGTCGTTTCCTAGCATAGATAGCGTCGGACGGTGTTTCTTGAGATGCCAAGTCGTCTGGCGATTTCCCACCGTGGAATCTGGTCGCGCATGGGCCAGCGTCGGATAATTACCAGTAATGACACGTTGATTACTCCAATTTTCCACTCGATGTTATAAGAAGGATTGTGTCTTAAGCGTGGGTCAGATTTTCTGATGCAAAACTATGCGGCTAAGCGGGTCAGTTTTCGGGGCAAACCAACGTTTGTCGTTGACAGCGCTATGACCAACCTAAAATCCGCTTTCCCAAGGGAAAAGCGGATTTTTTTTGTTAGGAAAAAGCGTCCTTATTATTAAACATTTTCATTTTTTGATGGGAGGTTTGGCAATGCTTGCTGTTTCCAAATTACATATTTAGTGCCGATCAGACGTGAAAGCCTCGGCAAATGTAAAGGCCCAATAGGAGTCTTTCCATAAAGATGTTGGGATTGAAAATCTAGAGCCACGACGCCGTATAAAGTAAGAATTAGTCCATCTGATAACTTGTTATGCGCATTAAATTCACAAAATTTTCTCTACTTAGCCATCTCGTCGATTTTTAACTCTATGATATTTTGCTACATCTGACTTTGTAAGGCCATATTTTTTCTGATTCGCTTTTATGGTCGCCAACCCTTGCTCTGCCTCATCACTTAGTTTGTAAAAAAATGCACTATATTCTTGTGAGAATTCGTCTAAGCTACGGACTGCCAAATACTCCAAGTACCTATATGAGTGTTGATGAGCCATTTTTAGCGCAAGACCAGCCATTTCTTTGAATCTCTCTTCCATTCTGGCTTTTTTTAATCTCATTGAAAAAAGCACGTGCGCCTCAACATGGTAATATTTTATATGCACGAGGTGATCGAATGCACTATCAAAATATTTTATGCTTTTTTCAATATTGGTTTCTATCATTGCTAACATTAATAATTTAATTCCATTGGTATATGGATTTATAACAACAAACTGATCAATAGGGATCTTTGTAGCGCCTGCCATCTTTACTCTAACGTAATTCGCTTGCATGCGTTCTAGGTGCTGACTTTTGTGCAGCGAATCTATGTATTCGTCAATTTCCTCAATACTTAGAATGCCGATGGCGAGCTTTGCTTCGAAAGTCATAAAGTCGTCTGTAGAATTGATTATTAGCGCATGATCGAAGTCACCTGTACTAAATAATAAATCTGGATATCCTTCATGAGCGCGCATGAACCGCGGCAATAAAGGGAGTACCTCAACAATATATCCTTCCATCTGGTACATGCCCAAGGCAGCTGTAGCCATACTCCTGCTCTCCAGATCGGCATCAGACATAAGAGCAACTGAACTCAGTGGGTACTCATTCTGCATATCAGCGAAAGCGTTCGTAAAATCGCCATCGAAATATTGATGATTCAATTCCATGATCCTTACTGAACTTTCCGAAACTGATCCAGGCTCGAAATTCAATTCTGCAATTTTCAAATTTTCTAAGAATGTTTTGTAAGCACAAGTATGCATGCAAAGTCTCGAAATATTCAACACATATTCGGAAATAACTTCCGAATCAAGATCGAGCTTTCCAATTTCCCGAAACGTCTTTAGGAAATTCTTTTGGTACTTCCAAAAGTACCTGCCAACCATGTGCGATTCACGAAACATTATATCGCTGAGGTAATCAGCAAAGTCACTATTATAGAAAAAAGTGTTCCTTCTATATTTGCGGATGTCTGCAGCACTACGTTTGATAAATGCGTGCTCTGCAAAACGTCCCACTATAGATTGAAGGGAAACATTGCTTTTATCCATCTCGACGAGCGATTTCGATTCCAATGATTTGATCAAAGAATCTGTGACGATTAAACTGGTAGCAGGATTATTTTGAGAGTTATTTTTTCGTTTATTTTTATTTGGTGACAAGGCGGATATTCTTTTGAAACCTTCGATGCTTATGCCCGACGGGAAAAGAGATAAAATTTCAAAAGCGGACTTTTCTTTATCATTTAGATTCCCATAGGAATATTGAATAGAAGCGAAAATCGAACGCTTTCTTTCAACATTCCGATCAGATTTTG
The DNA here is from genome assembly GCF_059685835.1 of Telluria sp. RB2R28. Lineage (NCBI taxonomy): Bacteria > Pseudomonadati > Pseudomonadota > Betaproteobacteria > Burkholderiales > Oxalobacteraceae > Telluria > Telluria sp. RB2R28. The sequence goes on from NZ_JCASIK010000004.1 coordinate 307,679, forward strand.
ACGTAAATATGTCAACGTCTTCATCCTTCAATTTTGCAAATACATCCTCACTTAGTTCCCTAGCAAGAAATCCCATATTCTTTGTCTTCGGGACGTTCCTCGTAACCAACTTAATTGCTAGTGGGTTATTGTCCAAGAGCTCTTCCAATATTTCTTGGCGAATAAATTTTTCCTCTGTGGCGGAAAACTGACGATTATCGAGGCCAGTCAGAAAAAGCTGGTACGCTTCATCAGTGGTCATAGCTCTAAGTTCAATAACCGATTCATTGTCAAATTCGAGAAGCTCGCGGCTTGTCAAAAGCACTGTGCAGTAAGATGCGAAAAAATTAATAGAGCTCTTGATCTCATCAATGTCATCAAGTAGCAGCAAACTTTCGGCATTATCGAGAATAATTAATCTATCTTCCAAACCCTTATGTTCACGCATACTCCCACGAATATCGTTAGATGCAGATAGATCGAACACCACTCCAAATTGCTGAAGTAGAGTCACGGAACTATCAATAAACTCACAGTCGATGAAGTTAATTCCAGCTGAGAAGCGATATCGTGATCTAAACTCGAGCGCAGCACGTTTTGCTAGTGCCGTCTTCCCCATGCCGCCGGCACCTTTTAGTGTCACAATATCATTTCTCTCATTAGCTTCTAAAACTCTCTTACACAGGATCCGTAAGTCGTCGGCTCGACCAACAAAGTTCCTTTTATTATTTGGATCTATCAGATCCGACAAAGGCGATAGCTTGCGGTATTCGCGGCACTGATCGCTTGATACCTGTAGAGCAAAGTCGTTTGAGTTTATTAAAATGTTATCTGCACCTAAATCCAACGTTTTCTTCTTGAATAGTTTAAAGGCAACGCTACTGTACTGTGCTTGATCGAATTTTCCGTAAATGGCTACCGGCATACCGCATGACTTGGCTTTCTCTAACGCTTCTACGTCGAGCTCTAAGGAGTCCAAAAAGACAAATATTCCCAGTAAGTTAGCTGTAGAAATATTATCAAGCAAATCATCAATACCGATCCGCATCGAAGCAAACGCTGCATCCTCTACAACGAGGTTACCCTTTAAGACACTGCTGACAATAAATACGTACTTAAAATCTTCAAGCGCCCGGAGATTTTCAAGATCTAATGAGTAATAATGGACGTCACCTTTCAGTTTTTTGAGTTCAAGCATCAAACCGGAATCGGTGTATCGGCGATTTATTGGATCAGCAACTAAAATCGCAATCCTTTGTACTTCGTTTATCGCACTCTTTTTTTCTATATCTGAAGCAGTGATAGATTTCTCAGAAGACGGCCGTAATTTCTCAATTAGCTGGACTAGTGGTGGGCCAAAGTCGGAGAAACAAATAATCTCAAATGGTAGCTCTTTCAACTTCTCGCGCACCACTTGCTCGTCATTTTTATGCACAAGTGCGAAATGAGGGCCGACATTTTCCGCGAACAATTTAGACATTTCAGAAATCTTATGCAGAAGTTCTGCATCAGATAAACTGCAACCTACAAATAACATTCGCTTAGTGGTCAATATACTAGATAAAGCTGAGATCGCGGCAGCAAAATGTGAATCCGCAGAGTAAAGGTTTTTGTAGCTTTCTCCCGTGAAGATTATAGACTCTGGGTTGTCAATTCTGCCGTGCAGATGCCATACAAAATGCCGCAAATCATTTGGGTCCAGAAAGTTTGCTAATTGTGATGACTGTGTATTATCAAATTCTATGACTGTGCGCGTGGGACATGTTATCCTCAAGACTTTATCGAAATTCAGTGTTACTAATTTCTTGCTGATTTTCCATAGACTTTTTGGGAGGTCTAATGAACTTTCATCTATGCTCTCTATGGGGATATCGAACGTAGCATTGAAGAAATCCTGCCAGGTAGAACCAACAAAGTTTTTCTTCGCAAAATCTGCGGCCATTTGATATTCTTGAGTTATCGCGAGGGCTCGGATCGCAGACGCCTGAGGATTTTTTCCGTGAATTTGTAAAGTTGCCGCAGCCTTCTCTAATACCTCCGCCCAGGATGGGTAGACGCGCACTCCAGAAGGACTTAACAGCGACATCGACACGCCTGCGCCTACGATAGGAAGTAAGTTTCCTGCCAACGCAGATTCTTTTAAAAGAAAATTCTCGGTAGTCATATTTTCTGTATAGAATTCAAATATAGACAATGTATTACTATATTTTCCGTTAGTCAATATAATTTGGTGAGAGCCTGCATCTATCGACTCAAGCGATAACAATTCTAACTATTTCGACAGCTGTCGAGCCAACTCATGGGACCTGCGAGATTTCGATTTTTACGACTTCGGAAGGATTATCTGAGACTTTGTCTTGACATGGCGATACGAATTTTCAGCTCAGCGTTGCTGCAAATGAATGAGCAAGCTGTCGATCGTTGAGGCAGGGTCCAGTAGTATTCGCTAACTCTTGTTTAAAAACTATCAAAGGCATCGTAAGTTCTAGATCCTAGTGATAATATCTCTGGGTCCGGACTCTTTTTATAGGGCTTAGTAGATGAAAATTTACGGATACGCACGAACAAGCACGATTTCACAGGTTGCGGGGTTGGCTGATCAGGTTGCAAAGCTCAAGGCCGCAGGTTGCACCGATCAGGCGATTTATTCCGAACAGATCAGCAGCGTCAATGGCTGATCGAATAGAATTTTCAGAGGTTTTGGCAAAGCTTAATAATAGTGATGTCCTGGTGTTCACTAGCTTGTCTCGGGTCGCACGCTCGATGGTCCACATGATTGAGATTGAAGCTGCTGTAGCTGGCGCTTCCATTCGCATTCTCGATATGAATGTTGACACCAGCATGCCACAAGGACGTCTCACCTTTAACCTATTCGGGTCCATCGCACAGTTCGAGCGGGAAATCGTGCTTGAACGTCAGAAAGTAGGCATCGCCGTTGTAAAGGAGGCCGGAAAGTACAGAGGCCGAGCCTCCACAGCAAAAGCAAAGGCATCCAAGGTACTGTCGTTATACGCCGAGGGTTTGACGAAACAGGGAATTGCAGATTCCTGCTCCGTTGGTATCGCATCTGTGTACCGAATTCTCAAATCGGCTGCGTAGTCGATTTAAACACGCTCTGAAGAGGTCGTGTCTGCTAAGAACAGCCAGAAGCACAAGGGAGCAGGGCTTGAGATCCATGACATGCAGGCCAAAGCTTAAATTAGGCTCGAATGGCACTAACCTATCCGCTAACTGATATCACTAACAATTTTCCGCTATCAGTTAATGCATCCTGCGCCGCGCCAAGGCGCGGGACCTTATCAATCGAGATATTAGCCTCCATGGCCGATTCGATAACTCCTCTTGCATCTGCATTTCAAACCTTGAACAGTTTCGCGCCGCTGGCGTCGAAGCTATCTTGGATGTGCATTCTAACCTCACACTCAAAAAACTGCGGCACTCAACGTGCGCCGCTCAGAAGTAGGTGAGGCCGAAACGCGGCGCGATCACGCCTCCAGCTGACATCGTGTGCTGCAGCTAGCCATCTCGCAGCACACGATGTCACGCGCGAGCGCCTCGACGGCGTTGGTAGCCGACATCACATTCGAATATTTCGACTACGAGCACGCTGAGGGCACTTTACCGCTTCCCTATCTACAACACTGTCGGCAAGACTGTAGTGGTCAAGTATTTCTGGACACGACGATAAGTTCTTTCTTTGCCATTGCGCATTCATAGACGCTGGGCGGCAGATTGCCCAATACAGAATGCAAGCGCTCGCAGTTGTAAAGGCCGGCGATGTAGTTAGCCACATCAAGCTGGGCTTCGACTCGATTCGCGTCGTAATAATAATGTTCCACTTAATCAAGCCAAGTTCGATGCGCTATGCAGCTTGTCTTACAATGCCGGGGCAAAGGGCCCCTCGACCACTTCTAATCTTGTGAATAAAGGGGACTTTGCTGGGGCGGCCGCAAATATGGCATTGATGATCAAGGTCCAAGTGGTCGTGGACGGCAAGAGGAAATACGTCCATTGCACCGAGCCTCATAAAGCGGCGAGCTGAAGAATGCGCCCCGTTTCTTATGAAAGATACTTCAGCTGCCGCCAGTAAATGAGGAGAATGGAGATGTCTTTTCTTGCATGTACGGCTTTGACTAAGCGCTGCAATTTATTGTTGTTTATTGTACTCATTGCTATGAGCATATTGCCATCCGCTCACGCCTCGGACTCGATTGAGCGCAGAGTCACTGGTGAATGGCGATTTACTGCTGCGCTTGACGGTGCGGAGATTGCCCCCCTCGACGAGAATGAAGCACAACAACTACTTGGCCAAGTTTTTACAATAAGAAAAGAGCAGGTAAAATTTGTAAAAATGGACTGCGGAAAAACGGCGTTCGAAGCGCACAAGGTCGAACCACAGCTTCATTTGCGCGAAGCGTTTCATGCGAGTTCAAAGGAACTCGGTATGCCTACGCCAGTTACGGTCTTCGACCTGAGCTTTACTTCGGTCTTTATCACCAAGCCAAACCACTTGGTCATTTTTTGGCAAGGTTGGTTTTTTGATGCTGTGCGAGTCAAGAAATAATGAACGTCAGTGACCTACGCAACTTGCCCTAAAGCCCTGCACAAGCCGGAGGTCCAGCAATAAAAAGGGTTAGCTGACAAGCTGACCCTTTTTTAATCACTCAATGCGTCGGTTCAGCAGGCGGAATCCCATCCAGCGCCAGATGACGAGGCAAACTCATCGTAAATGCACAGCCCACACCCGGAAAATCCTCCACCGACAGCTGACCACCATTACGCGAAATGCTCTGGCGCGCAATCGACAAGCCCAGGCCCAGCCCCGAGCGATCATCGCCACGTTGCGTGAACGGTGAAAACATTTTTTCTGCATTCCCCGCTGGCAAACCACCACAGTGGTCTCGCACAACGATCAGAACACGTTGCCCTTCCGCATAGGCTGTCAGTGAGACGGCGGTATGCGCGCATGTAAATTTCAGCGCGTTATTGAGCAGATTGGCCAGCGCGGCGAGTAACAGATCCCGATCGCCCTGAATGGCCAGCAGCTTGTCGACGTCAGCGACGACGAGTGCCGAGCCTCGCGTGTCAGCTTCAAGTTGCGCCGAATCACGTGCTTCGTGAATAAAATCGGCAAGCGAAAAAACACCCTTCGGCCCCGACGCTGCGCCCTCGGTTCGCACATCTTCCAGTGACAGGTTAATCAGGCGCTGCATCGCCGCGTGCCCACGTTTGAGCAAGGCGCCGGTTGCGCCTGAAATGGACAGATGGCCAACTTCCATCGCCGCAACCGCCATGGTGGCCACGCTCAGTGAATTGCGAAGTTCATGCATCAGGAAACCAAGGCGCTCGTTGGTTTCGGAGGCGTGGCGATCAGAGACGGCGCAGTCGCGTTGGAATGAGAATTCAGTGACGGCACTGGCGATGGCATTGTCCAGGCAGCGGTTGAGGGTACGAAATTCATTCGCTGAAAATGGTGCGTCGCGCTCGATGGCCAGGTCCGTGATCGCCTGGCACAAGTCGCCATAATCGTGGACCACCTGGTCCACCGTGTAATTCAGCGCAAGCAACGCGGCGCCATGCGCGGCAGCCGTCGCGCCCATTTCTGATGCGTCCTTTCTCTCGCCCCCGGAGGCGCCAGAGATGGCCATCGCAGCCGCTGTGTCAATCATTTCTTCTGCGTGCAGCGTTTTGGTTAATTGCTCCAAAAACATGGGTATGCCAGTACGCAGTTGCTCTCTGGATGCGTTCCGTTGAGGGCGCTTGTTCACTTTGTCGATACACCGCTGGATCAGATCGTCGGCATTGTTGGACAGGAATTCATACATCATGGTCGGCCTCCCAGGCAAGACGCCTGCAGCCTCCATCGGTGTGAGTGCTGTATGTCAGAACGTTATTCGTCCAATTGTAGGGCGAAATCATGAAGCACAGCGTTCGGCGAAACATTGACATGCCATATCCGCTTGCCGCGGGGCGTGGAATCTGGTCGAGCACCATTCATCGGGCGTGCAAAGCCATGCATAATGACGGATTAGGGCCACGGCCAGATTCTTCTGACAGACATTCGCATGGTTATTCACACCGCCGCAGATACACAGCGTACGCACAACGATATCGACGTCGGCGTGCGTCTGGTCGACGCTCTGCGGCACCACGCGGGCGCTGCGCAGGGCATGCCTGTCAACTACAAGGACTTGCTCAGGCAAGCCCGTCTTCTGTATCCGAAAGACCTGATCCTCGACCGCGCAGTGCAGGTTGGTATTGGCGCAAAACTCCGGTTCGTCGAGGCGTTCTGCGCGGCCCATGACTACCCCAATCTGGCGTCGCTGGCCGTTGGGCCGACGACCATGCGGCCGCCTGCGCAGTACGAGGGCGACTGGGACGCTGACCGCCACGCCGTTGCCGCATTCGACTGGACCACGATCGACGCGCAGCTTGCCGACTACGCTGCGACCGCACGCGCCGCCGTGTCGGCACGCCTGAAGCCGCGCAAGGAGCGGCCCGCCGACGTTTCGTGGTACGCCTATTTCTGCTCGCACCGCAAGGAATGCGCCTGGATGGGGCAGGAGGACAAGCAGGAAATCGTCAACCTGATCATGGCGGGCATCGATCCGGATACCGCCATGAAACGGGTGCAGGTCGCCAGAACCGAATTTGGTGAAACAGCGTAATACGGTGCCAGTTCAACGCGGTTGTGTGTCGGAAGTTGGCGGCGCCGCCCTGACGCCGGTGGGCGCTTGCTCCGTGCGCACCAGGGCGCCGCTGCGGTCCAGCACATAATGATCCAGATCGCGCGCCAGGATCAGATTGCCGTTGTACTGCGCGCGTGCCTCATCCTCCAGCAGCGACATCGGCAGCGCGCCACGGTCCTGATAGCGCGGACTGAAATGCGTCAGCACCAGATTGCGCACGCCCGCTTCTTCGGCAAAGCGCGCTACCCGCATTGCTGAAGTGTGTTGCGGGCCCGGCCCGATCTTTTGCAGCACGTCTTCGGTGTAGGTCGCCTCGTGTACCAGCACGTCTGCGCCATGCGCTGCGGTGGCCAGCAGCTCTGGCCGATCGTTGTCGCCGGCGACGACGATGCGCCGCGCCCTGCGTGGCGGCAGCAGGTAGTCTGTCGCCTTGATGACGCGCCCATCGGCCAGCGTCACATCGCGCCCTTGCTGGAGATCGCCCCACAACGGCGACGCCGGCACGGCATCCGCCCGCAATTTTTCCGTGTCCAGATGGCGCGCCATTGCCGCCTCCGTGAATCCATAGGCCCAGCAGGGAAGGCCGTGTGACAACGCCGTTGCATCCACCGCCAGCTCGGGCATGAGCGGCGCATCGGCCAGGTCACCAGCCAGGTCGTTCGGCGTCAGCCAGACGAGCGGGAAGGGTAGACTCAGCTGGCTCGCCACCATGATGGCTTCGATCATGCCGCGCAGCGGCGGCGGGCCGACGACCGTCAAGGCGTCGCTGCGGCCCGCCATGGCGGCGCTGGCGAGCAGTCCCGGCAGGCCGTAGCAATGGTCGCCGTGCAGGTGCGTGATGAACACGGCGCGCAGGCTCATGACGGACAGGGGTGTGCGCAGGATGCGGTGCTGCGTGCCTTCGGCGCAATCGATCAGGATCCACTGCCTGGCGCCGCGCAGGCGCAGCGCCAGGCCGGACATATTGCGTTGCCGGGTCGGCGTGCCGGCCGACGTACCCAGGACAATGATTTCCATAAGCGGTTCCCGTGAAGTGACGTTGCCATTATCCGTCACGCCAACGCAAACCGGCAGAAGCTCATTCGCGCGTGCCCGCAGGCGACGCCGATGCCGCGGCAGGGATCATCGGCGCCGCAAACGGCGTCACGCCAAACAGCAGCGAGCGATGCGCGCCGACGCCCGCCATCGCGCCATCGGCCACCGACAGCGCCACCGAACTGGCGGCGCGCATCGCGTCGCCAGCGGCGAACACGGCGGGCACCGTGGTCTGCCGGCCTTCGTCCGTGCGAATGAATGGCCCCAGCGGCCCTTGATCGAATGCGCAACCGAGTTGCTCCGCAATCGGGCTGGCCATGTGCACGCGCCCGTAGGTAAACAGCCCGCTCATGATTTCCTGGCGTCCGTCTTCCAGCACGACCGTGGCGACATTCACCAGCCGGCGCACCGGCGTCTCATCGACCTCCACGCCGCGTGCGTGCAGGTCGGCCCGTTGCGCGTCGTCGAGCGGGCACACGCCGTTGGTGAACAACGTCACCTGGCCCCAGTGCGGCAGCATCTGCGCCTGGTGCACCGACAGCGGGCCGCTCGCCAGCACGCCGATGCGGCCCTCGTTCAGTTCGTAGCCGTGGCAGTACGGGCAGTGAAACACGCTCTTGCCCCAGCGCTCGGCCAGGCCGTCGATGGGTGGCAGGTCGTCGCGCACGCCGGTGGCCAGCACGAGGCGTGCAGCGCGTACGGTGCCGGCACCATCGAGTTCGACGACGAACGCATCGCCATCCCGGCGTGCCGAGGTCGCGGTGCCATCGTGCCAGTCCACGTTGGGATAGGCGGCAACGTTGGCGCGGCCCCCGGCGGCGATGTCGGCGGCCGGCTGGCCGTCGCGCGTCAAAAAGCCGTGCGAATTGGCGGCGTAGCGGTTGCGGCGCTGGCCCGCGTCGATTACCAGGATGCGGCGCCGTGCGCGCGCCAGTTGCAGCGCGGCCGACAGGCCGGCGTAGCTGCCGCCGATGATGATGGCGTCGTAGTCACTGTCAAAAACAGATGCAGGTGTCGGTTCAGTCGTGTTCATGCTTGGGCCTCGTATGAAGGTGATTGTCGTAACGCCCGTTGAAGTCGCGCGACAGGTCGGCCAGGCTCACCTGGCCGAGGCGCTCGACCAGCAGCGCTTCGGCGTCGGCAAAGGCGCTTTCGAGCGAGGCATTCACGACGCGCTCGACCAGGCAGTCGCTGTGCTCGTTGCGGTTGCCCATCGCGAACACCGTGGGCGCGCCGACGGCATCGTAGACATCGCGCAGCGTGACCTGGGCCAGGTCGCACGTCACGGTCCAGCCGCCGCCATGGCCGCGCTCGGAGCTGATGTAGCCGCGTTTGCGCAGGCCGGCCAGCACGCGCCGCACCAATACCGGGTTGGTGCCGAGCATGCCAGCCATCTGCTCCGAGGTCATCGGGCGGTCGCTGTGGGCCAGGTGCAGCAGCACGTGGAGGACGGAAGAGAGTTTGCTGTCGCGTTTCATGTAACTAATGATAGTACAAAAACGGTCAGCAGATCACGACGCGCTGAAAAAACGGGAATTTACGGCAGCTCGGTGCGGGAAACGATGGGTTCGGTGGGTGTGGCGGAAGTGGGCGGCAGCTTGAGGGTCGGCAGGTACCACCACATATACGTGCTCACGCAGGCGCCGATCACGCCCATCATGATCAGGATCGCGATGCTGTCGAAGTGGCGCGACGACCATGCCATCGAGCCCCACAGCATCACCGTCGCCACGATCTTGCCCTTGAGCGGAATGCCGTGGCCGGCCTCGAAATTGGCAATGTACTTGCCAAATACCCGGTGCCCGATCAGCCAGCGGTGCAGGCGCACTGAGCCACGCGCGAAGCAGGCCGAGGCCAGCAGCAGGAAGGGCGTCGTCGGCAGCAGCGGCAGGAAAATGCCGAGGATGCCCAGCAGTACAGCGAGCACGCCGAGGACGTTGTAGAAGACTTTCATGGCGTTACTCTAGCACCCTCGGATCAAACTTGTCGAAATGACTATTCAGTATGCATCGTCTGCGACTCACCCGCATGAAGCGTGGTTGTCCCGTATATCGTTACGCAACTTTAAATTCCCCTTTGCAACTTTTGGCGCATAAATCAGTATAATGTCGGGTCCAACGACGGGCGCGTTTTTTTTGGTAGTACCAGGAATTGTTTTGACGCCCGGCTATCCATTCCATGTGCTGCCGTCTGTTGCCTGGCTCGATCCGGCCGTCTTCCATGCCTTATCCCATGTCGTCCCATACATCCGTGGCCGTGTTCGGCGGCTACGTCAGGCGCCGCGTACTGCGCCACCTGCTGCAGTACCTGGCGCTGATGCTGCTGGTCGTCTGGGGCCTGGTCGCCGTCGAGCAGGCGCGCTTTGCCGAGCTGGCCGAAGCCGGCGGCAAGAGCAATGTCCAGAACCTGTCGCGCGCATTTTCGGAAGAAGTCAAGGCCACCGTCGGGCTGATCGATCTGTCGCTGGTCCAGCTGCGCGGCACGTGGCAGCGCGATCCGGCCGATTTCGCCCAGGGTGTGGCCGAGCACGCGCGTCATCTGCGCATGCCAATCCATTTCACCGTCACCGATGCCGCCGGCCGTCTGCTGTACTCGAATGATGATGCTGGGCCGCCGGGGCTGGCGCTGGGAGAGTTGCCCGAGTTCGCCATTCACCGCACGCAGGCCGGCGACCAGTTGTATGTTGGGCGCCCCGAGAGACATCGCGTCAGCGGGCAGTGGTCGGCCCAGTTTACACGCCCCATCCGCGATGCCGGCGGGCGCTTGACGGGCGTGATTGCTGCTGCGGTTCCGCCGTCGTATTTCCTGCGCTTTTACAACAGCATCGATCTGGGCCCGGATGCCGCTGTCAGCCTGATGCGGCTGGACGGCACCATCATCGCGCGCAGCTCGCGCCCGGACGGCGAACGCTATATAAGCGTCAATATGGCGCAGGCGCCGCATCTTCGCGCCAAAGGTAACAGCGGCATGTTCCGCAAAGTCAGCTTACTCGATGGTATCGAGCGCTTCTTTGCCTGGTACAAGATGCCGGACTACGGCCTGGTGGTCACGGTCGGCCAGGCCGTCCACGATGCTGAAGCGCGCTTCAACCAGCAAAGTGCGATGATGCGCAATGTGGGCGTGGTCGTCTCGCTCGTGCTGGGCCTGCTGGGCTGGGCGGCGATCGGCGCTGCCGACCGGCGCCGGCGCGCGCTCAGGGCGCTGGCGGCCGCCGAGGCGCGCTGGAAGCTGGCGCTCAACGCTGTCGGCGACGGTGTCTGGGATTGCGATGTCACAAATGGCACGGCGCTGCTCTCTCCCAGTGCGCAGCGCATCCTCGACAGCGAACACGCAACCGTGTCGTGGTTCGGCAGCAAGGGCCTGGGCGAGCTGGTGCACCCGGACGAGTTCGATTCCGTGCGCAAGGCCTTGCGCGAGCATATCGACGGCGTCACGCCGGACTATGCGATGGTCCACCGGATCCGCATGCGCGATGGCAGCTGGCGCTGGATCGAGGCGCGCGGCACCGTCACCGAATGGGGCGAACGTGGCGAACCGCTGCGCATGGTCGGCACGTTCTCGAACATCGACGCACGCAAGCAGGAAGAAGAGCGCATGCGGCGCATGGCGCATGAAGACCCGCTGACGAAGCTGCCCAACCGCGTGCTGCTCGACGACCGCATGCGCCAGGCGATCCGGGTCGCGGCGCGCGACGGCCACAAGGTGGGCCTGATCTATTTTGATCTCGACAAGTTCAAGCCGGTCAACGACACCTACGGCCACGCGGTGGGCGATCGTCTGCTGTGCATGGTGGCCGGGCGCGCGTGCGCGGTGCTGCGTGAATCGGACACGCTGGCGCGGGTAGGTGGCGACGAATTCGCCGTGCTGCTGCCGCGCTGCGCGCAGGCCAAGGACACCGAGCGCGTGGCCGTCGCCATCCTGGCCTGCCTGGAACAACCGTTCATCGACGGCCCGCGCGAACTGAATATCTCCGGCAGCATTGGTTACGCCATGTATCCCGATTGCGGCGACGATGGCGAAGCGCTGCTGCACTGCGCCGACCTGGCGATGTACGACGCCAAGGCGCACGGGCGCAACCGGATCTCGGGCCGCTACCGCACCCGCGTCGGCTGACAGCCGGCGGCCGGCATCACAGCAGCGCGCCCATGTCTGGCGCAGCCTGCGTCGGCAGCACATGCGCCGTATGGCGCGGCAGGTAGATCGTTACCGTGGTGCCGGCGTCCGGCTTGCTCGCCAGCCGGATCTGCCCGCCGCTCTGGCGCACGAAGCCGTGCGCCATCGACAGTCCCAGTCCCGTGCCTTTGCCTTCCGGCTTGGTGGTGAAGAACGGCTCGAACGCGTGTTCCATCACTTCGGGCGGCATGCCGTGGCCCGTGTCGGCCACCGTGATCATCACGTAGTCGCCCGGCGCCAGCTCGGCATCGAGCTGGCCGGCGGCAGTGCTGATCGTCACGTTTGCCAGGCGCAGCGCGATGTGGCCACCGCCGTCCATCGCATCGCGTGCATTGATGATCAGGTTGAGCAGCACGTGCTCGAGCTGGTTGGGATCGACCAGTGTCGGCCACAGGTCGGGCGCGCTGCTGCGCTCGAGCTTGACGGCGTCGCTGGCGGCGCGCTGCAGCAGGCTGTCGCTGCGGTCGAGCAGCTCGGCCACGTTGACCACGCTCGGGTGCAGCGGCTGGCGCCGCGCAAACGCGAGCAGCTGACCGGCCAGTTTCGAGCCGCGTTCGACCGCATCGAGCACGTTGTGCAGGCGCTTGCGCGTGGGCGGACCATCGGCGCGCAGCATCAGCTGCACGTTGGCGCTGATGATGTGCAGGATGTTGTTGAAGTCGTGCGCCACGCCGCCGGTCAGCTTGCCGACCGCTTCGAGCTTTTGCGCGCGGTGCAGCGCCATGCGCGCTTCGACCAGGCGCGCCTGGCGCTGCAGTTCGCGTTCTTCGGCGGCGCGCCGCGACGTGATGTCGCGCACGAATACGGTGGCGCCGGCGCCGTCCGAGGGCGGCAACAGCGCCACCGCCAGTTCGACCGGCACGCGCCGGCCGCTCGTGTGCAGCACTTCGGTCTCGGCCGGCTGGCCGGGCAGCGGGCCCACGCCACTCCTGGCAAACGCGTCGAACGCGCTGCGGAAGGCCGCATGGCCTTCGGCGGGCAGCAACTCCTCGGCCCGACGGCCGATGGCGTCTTCGGCTTCCATGCCGAAGATCTGCGACGCCTGCGCGTTCCAGTCGGTCACGCGCCCCTGGCGGTCGAGCGCGACGAAGCCGTCGTAGGCGGTTTCGAGAATCACGCGGGTACGGCGGCCGTCGGCGGCGATGCGGTCGTGCGACTCGCGCAATTCGAGCGTCATCGCGTGCGCCAGTTCCAGCGCGCGCCGGCGCGAGCTGGCCAGCAGCCATACAATCAGGCTGGCCAGGGCGCCGAGCATGATGCCGGCGAGGGCGATCATGCGCGGCCTGGCGGTGTCGAGCGTGGCGTCCAGCGCGGCGCCGGAGCCCATCCGCACGGTCCAGACACGGCCCGCGATCATCATCCGCGTGGTCGTGGAGAGGCGCGGCGCCGTGTGCGTGGCGACGCCGGCCGACTGGTACAGGAGCGTCGCCGGTGAGAGAGTGTCGCCATCGTGGATCGTGACGTCGAGTTCGGGCGCGCTGACGCCGCCCACGCGGCGCATCAGCTCATCCATGCGAAACGGCGCGTAGATCCAGCCGGTCAGCGCGGCGCGGCGCTGCGCGGCGTCGTCGGTCAGGCGGCCCGTGCGATACACGGGCAGGTACATCAGCACCCCGGATTCGGCGCTGCCATCGTCTTCCTGGACCAGCACCACCTTGCCGCTCAGGGTCGCCTGGCCGCTGTCGCGCGCCGCTACCAGGGCCGCGCGGCGCGTCGGTTCACTGGCCATGTCGAAGCCGAACGCGCGCAGGTTGCGGGCATTGAACGGCTCGATGTGCGAGATGACTGCCAGCACTGTCCCGGCTGGCGGCTCGCCTGGCGCCTGCTGCACACGGTAATCGGGAAAGCCATCGGCGCGCACCTGCGCCTCGTGCGCCGCCACGTCGCCGGGCGCCAGCCGGGTGGCGATGCCGAGCGCGCCGATGCCGGGGAAATTCTGCACCAGGTCCAGGCTCTGGTAATACTCGCCGAACACGGCGCGCGGCAGGTCGACCGAGCCGCGCAGGAAGCCCCGTGCGCTTTGCAGCACTTGTTCATAGACGAGCATGCGCCGGCTGATGTTGTAGGTCATCGCGCGGGTGCGATAATCGAAGGCTTCGCGCAGCTGCGCCTCGGCATTGCGCTGCGCGCTCGACCACGCTGCCCAGGTCACCAGCAGCGTGAGCACGAACACCAGCAGCGCCATCAATAGTGGCGCATGGCCGGCGGTGGGCGGCGGCGGTGAGGCAGGAGGGCGGGTGGGAGTCTGCTGCATGTCCTTGTGTAGTGCAGCCGTGGTGGCGCAGTAGATGGGAGCGGTAAGGTCTCCACAGGATACGCACCCTCGCATTCACGGGGCGCACGCAACTTTGCTAATTTGTTAATGAGCTGTCGATCGGGCTCGTCCCTTGTTAATTTATTTTATGAAACATTCTAGCCGGAATCGCCTTTCTTGTAAGTACGAGGGTGCAATATGAGGCAATTTCTGCATCGCCATCTGCCATTCACGGTGCTGGCCGCGGCGCTTGGCTTGGCCGTGCTGTGGAGCATGCTGGCGCCGATCAAGGGGCGCAGTCACCAGTTACTATTGGCATTTCCACCCGGCGTGACGGTGAGTGGCATGACTGTACCGGGCGAAATCCGCCTGACGCGTGGCGTGCAGGATGTGCTGCTTCTACGCAACAGTGACCGGGTGCCAATCGTGTTCGGTCCGCTCAAGGTTGCGCCCGGGCGCGACGTGCGTCTGCCATTCAGTGACGAAGGCGTGTTCGAGTACGTGTGCCCGCCGGTGCTGGGCAAGGTGGTGCGCGTGCGCGTGGTGGCCGCACCCGGTCCCGGCTGGGCGCGCCTGGTCTGGCGTCTGGGCAGCCTGCGCCAGTGGGTGCGCTACCTGCCGCTGCGCTCGCCGCAAGACTGATGGGCTGCGGCGCGGGCTCTGAGGCGGGGTGATCCGCAGCAGCCGTGGGCCCGGGCAATCGTGTCCCGTGTTGGCGGCGATTCTGTCATCATGAACCCATGTCGACGATTTCCATGCCACTGTTCCCGCTCAGTACGGTGCTGTTTCCGGACGGGGTGCTGCCGCTGCAGGTGTTCGAGGTGCGCTACCTCGACATGATCAGCCGTTGCATCGTCGACGGCACGCCGTTCGGCGTTGTCCTGCTCACCAGCGGGCACGAGGTGCGCAAAGCCGACGCCGGGCAAGAGCGCTTCGTGGCGGCCGGCACCATCGCCTCGGTCACCGAAACCACCGCTGAATCCCCTGGCCTGCTGCAGGTGCTGTGCCGTGGCGGGGCGCGCTTCAATGTCGTCACCGCCGAGCAGCGCGTCAACGGCCTGTGGGTGGCCGAAGCCGAACTGGCCGAAGACGACCAGATCGTGCGCATTCCATCCGAGCTGCAGGGCGCCGCCGATGCGCTCGACCGCGTGCTCAGTTCGCTGCACGAAGTCCCGCAGCACCGCTGGCCGGTGCAGCCGCCGTTCCGGCTCGACGACTGTGGCTGGGTCGCCAATCGCTGGTGCGAGCTATTGCCATTGCCCAACCAGCAAAAGCACAATATGCTGATGCTTGATAATCCCGTGATCCGGCTCGAACTGCTGCACGATGTCCTCGACGAACATGGGTTGATCACTTCCTAGCCGCTCATCGGGGTCCAGCCAGCATGACATTCTCGGACGACTTGCTCATTGCGTACATCAACGGCGACCTTGCCGAACCGGCGCGTGCGGCGGTCGAACGGGCTGCGCGGGCCGATCCGGTCCTGGCGGCGCGCGTGGCCCAGCTCCGGGCCGAACTGCGTAGCGGGCACGGGCGCAGCATCGGGGTGTCGGCCAATGGCCACGATGGCGGTCCCAACGCGCAGCGCGCCGTGCCGCACGGGGCCAAGGTGGTGCACCTGAACAGCCTGCGCCCCGGGCGCCCGATGCCAATGCCGCAACCTCCCGCGCCCAACCGCGTCGTCGGTCTGCACTGGGTGACGCTGGCGGCGGCCCTGCTGGGCAGCGCCATCCTGGGCGCGTTCGGCTGGCATCACCTGGGGCAGGGCACGGGCGTGGCCGTGCTCGACCATGACAACGGCGTACTGATCGCGCGCGGCGCGCTGGTCACGGCCCTGGCCGAGCAACTGGCCACGCCGGGCCCGTCCGACAGCGGCGTGCGCATCGGCATCACGTTCGTGGCCAAGGATGGCGGCTATTGCCGCAGCTTCGTGGTCGATACCACCGCGGGCCTGGCCTGCCTGCGCCGCGGGCGCTGGACGATTCCGGTCCTGTCCCAGGGCACGGCCGGCGCTGCCTGGCTCGACGGCAGCATTCCGCCGCCTGCCGTGCGCGCCGCCATCGAGGCCCGCATCGCCGGTAACGCGCTCGACCCGGCCGCCGAACGCGCCGCCCAGCAACGCGGCTGGATCCGGTAAGGATGGCATCGCCGCGCGCTGCACACTTCCCGGTGTTTCTTCTGATAAACTGCTTAAAAAAGTGGCGGGCATATACAGGGGTGCCGATTTCGGGTATCTTGTCACCCGCTAAAAGTGTCTCTACGTCCGCTTTCTCCGGCCCGCTTGCAGGCCAATCTTCCGGTCCCGCCGCCTTGCGCCGGCGTCCGGTTTCCGTTGTCACCCCTCGCTGCGTACTGCCGATCGCGATGGGTCAACATGCCCGATCGTAGAGCTGAACGAATGATTTCCCGAAAAAACTATGTCTGATACCCCGAACAATACCGAAGTCGCTGTCACGCCAGACGTGGACGTGCTGGTCGCTGCCGACGCCGTCCCGGCCGTGCGCTTTGCCGATTTCGGCCTGGCGCCGGAAATCCTGCGCGCGCTGACGGACCAGGGCTATGTGCACCCGACGCCGATCCAGGCCGAGGCCATTCCTGTCGTGCTGCAGGGCCGTGACGTCATGGGCGCGGCCCAGACCGGCACCGGCAAGACGGCCGGCTTCTCGCTGCCGATCATCCAGCTGCTGATGCAGCATGCCAATCCGAGCATGTCGCCGGCGCGCCACCCGGTGCGCGCGCTGATCCTCGTGCCGACCCGCGAACTGGCGGTGCAGGTGGCCGAAAACGTCAAGGCCTACGCCAAGCACACGCCGCTGCGCGCCACCGTCGTCTTCGGCGGCATGGACATGAAGCCACAGACCGAGTTGCTGCGCGCCGGTGTCGAGATCGTCATCGCCACGCCGGGCCGCCTGCTGGACCATATCGAGCAAAAGAACGTCAGCCTCGGCCAGGTGCAGATGCTGGTGATGGACGAAGCCGACCGCATGCTCGACATGGGCTTTTTGCCCGACCTGCAGCGCATCATCAACCTGCTGCCGAAGCAGCGCCAGAACCTGATGTTCTCGGCCACGTTCTCGCCCGAGATCAAGAAGCTGGCCAACACCTTCCTGAACAATCCGCTGACCATTGAAGTCGCGCGCAGCAATGCCACCGCCGACAAGGTCACGCAGATCGTCTACAAGGTCGACGAAGGCCAGAAGAGCGACGTCGTCGAGCACCTGATCCGCTCGCGCAACCTCAAGCAGGTGATCATCTTCTCCAACACCAAGATCGGCGCCTCGCGCCTGTCGACGCACCTCGAAAAGCGTGGCATCAAGGCCTCGGCGATCCACGGCGACAAGACGCAGCAGGAACGCATGGCGGCCCTGGACGCGTTCAAGGATGGCGGTGTTGAAGTGCTGGTCGCGACCGACGTCGCCGCCCGCGGCCTGGACATCACCGACCTGCCGGCCGTGATCAACTACGACCTGCCGTACAACGCCGAAGACTACGTGCACCGGATCGGCCGCACGGGCCGCGCCGGCGCTTCGGGCGACGCGCTGTCGGTGTATTCCGAAAAAGACGAGCGCCTGCTGCTCGACATCGAAAAGCTGATCAAGCAGACGATCACGCGCGGCACGCTCGACGGCTTCGTCGCGCCGGCCGGCCGTGGGCGTGATGCTGCTGGCGGCCGTGAATCCGGTCGTGACACTGGCCGCGAGTCTGCCCGTCCACCGCGCGACGCCAGCCGCGAATTCGTGCGCGATGGCAGCCGCGACGCGGCAGCGCCACGCGATACCGAACGCGGCCCGCGCCGCGACGCCGAAGCCGGCCGTGGCGCGCCACGCACACCGCGCACCGGACCTGGCCCGGGTTCGCGCCGCGAGCGCGTCGACCCGTGGTTCCTGAAGCCCTACGAGCCAACCAGCAGCCCGCGCAAGGATCCCGATCCGGTCAACGCACCGGCCAAGCCGGGCAAGCAGAAGCTGGCGTTCCTGCTCGGCGGCGGGCCGAAGTAATCGTTGGTTCGCACGGACGGGTTTCCCGTCCACGCGTTCAAACCAGCCTCAGGGCGCGCGCTTCAACGCCGCCTTGATCCGGTCCAGCAAGTCCTGGTGCTGGTACGGCTTGGCCAGCACGTTCAGGCCGTCGCTGCGCAGGTCCGAGCCTGGCAATTGCTCCATATAGCCGGTCGTGACCAGCACGGGCATCTCGGGCAGCCGGGCGTGCACGCGCTCGATCAGCTCCAGTCCGTTCATTCCCCCCGGCATGATCACATCGGTAAACAGCAGGTCAAACCCCTGGTCGGCATCGAGAATCTCGAGCGCGCGCTCGCCGCTGGGCGCGGCCACCACGTCATACTCCGCCATCTGCAGCATCGCCTCGGCCAGTTCTCGCACGTCGATATTGTCTTCGACCACCAGGATGCGGCAGCGTTGCTTGCCATCGGCGCCCGGTCCCTGCGCCGTTGCGCCGGCGTCCGCAGCCCCCTCGGCCTGGTCAGCCACACGGAAGATCATGCGCACCTGCGTGCCGCGCCCCGGTTCGCTGTCGATGTCCAGGCGGCCATGCGACTGCTGCACGAAACCGTGCACCATCGCCAGGCCCAGACCCGTACCCGGGCCCTTGGTCGTGAAGAACGGCTCGGTCGCACGGCGCCGGACATCGGGCGTCATGCCCTGGCCTTCGTCGACCACGCAGATGCAGACATAGTCGCCGGCGCGCAGCCCCAGCTGGCGGCGCCGCTCTTCGGACAGCACGGTGGTGCCGACCTTGACTGCACCGCCACCAGGCATCGCATCGCGCGCATTGAGCACCACATTGAGCAGCGCCATCTCGAGATAGGTCGGGTCGATCGTGCAGGCCGGCAAGCCCGGCTTGAGGTCGAGCTGCAGGTCGATCTTGTCGCCCAGCGTGCGCACCAGCATGTCGGAAAACTCGACCACAAGGCTGTTCAGGCTCAGGCGCTTCGGCTCGAGCCGCTGCTTGCGTGCAAAGGTCAGCAGTTGCTGGGTGAGCTTGGCCGCCTGCATCGTCGCGCGCTGGGCGCGCCGGATCGGCTCGAGCGCCTTGTGCTGGCGTTCGGTGCCCAGCAGCGCCACGTCCAGGTTGCCGTTGATGACTTGCAGCAGGTTGTTGAAATCGTGCGCCATGCCGGCCGACAGCTGGCCGATCGCTTCCATCTTTTGCGCCTGCAGGAACGATTCCTGTGTCGTGCGGCGCTCGGTGATGTCCATCTGCGACGCAAAGAAAAACAGCAGCTGCCCGTCTTTGTCGAAGATCGGACCGAAGAACAGCGCATTCCAGAACGGCGTGCCGTCGGCTTTGTAGTTCAGCAGGTCGACTGCTACCGCGCGCGCTTCATCGACGGCCTGGCGCAGCTCGGCCACGGTGTTGCGGTCGGTGTCGGGGCCCTGCAGGAAACGGCAGTTGCGGCCCAGGATATCCTGTTGCTTGTAGCCGGTCAGGTCTTCGAACGCGCCGTTGGCGAACACGATCGGGTTGTCGGGCTGGCGCGGGTCGGTGATCAGCATCGGCATGCGGGTCATTTCCACGGCCGCGAAGAAGATGTTGCCGCGCTCGTCCAGGCCGCCGTGCTCGATATAGCTGGCCTGCCAGTGGTTCACACCGGGATTGTCCTCGGTCGGGCCCATCGGATTGACGGCATTGCCCTCGACCTGGCCGGCGGCCGGTACGCCGCGGCTCTGGCCGCCTCCTTGCACATCGAGGTCTTTCTTGAGCGTGTCGTCCTTGGGTGGTCCGAGTACCATGCGTTTCCTTGAAGCGGAGGTTGTGGCCTGTACTTTAATTGGACTGGCAGGCTCGTTTCCGTTCGTGAGCGCACAAACCCCGGGGTTACCTTCAGCGCGGTGCGATTGCGCGCACGAACGGGATGGCTTGCAGGATGCGAATCAACAACGCCGAGATCCCGGCGGCCAGCAGCGTTAGCAGCGGAATGCCGAGCCAGGGGTTGATGAAGCGGTAGTCGATCCCTTTGGCGTCGAGAGCAAACAGGACCCAGACATGGATCAGGTAGACGCCGAAGCTGGTAGCGGCAAACCAGGCAATGCCCCGGTGCCTGAATGTGCCCTCGGGCGCCCACGTTGCACCCAGCGCGCGGAGGGCCACGAAGGCGGCTGCGCCGGCCAGCACCACGAGCGGGCTGGAATAGACATAGAAGGTTTCATTGGCGCCACCAAGCGTATGGCTGCGCCACCAGGTCGCCACCGCGATCGCCACGGACAGCACGATCCACGCGAGCCAGGCGCCGACCACATGCGGGCGGCGCGGCACTGCCGGCAGGTAGCGGTACAGCACGGCGCCCAGCGCCATGTAGCCGGGATACAGATGCAGCGCGGCCCAGTCGATCCCCACCGCCCGGCGCCCGGTCAGCGCGATTTCAAGCGGCACGACGCTGGCTGCGATAAACCAGAAAAACAGGCAGAACAGTTGTATGCGCAGCGTGGTGTTCTGGTGGAATGCTGCCATTACAGGCAGAAAAATGTACACGCCGGCCAGCGCATACAGGTACCACAGGTGGCCCACCACGGGCCCGTTGACGATCAGGGCTGGCCAGTTGGTCTGCTGCTGGCCGGTGTGGCGGAACCACAGGAGATAAAGCACTGACCAGGCTATCAGCGGCAACACGATGCGCCACTCGCGCCGGCCGATCGAAGCGACCGAGTGCTGCCGTGACAGCAGCAACGCACCGCTCAGCATGAAGAACAGGGGCACCGATACGCGCGCGATGCTTTCCCATGCGTTGACCGCCCACCAGTTGCGCTCGCTCATCAGCCCGAATCCCTTGGCGCTGACGTGGATGACGATGACGAGCAGCGTGGCGACGACGCGCATGCCGTCCAGTGCATGGTCACGTGACGGCGTGGCAAGGGGCTGGGTCATATCAGGCCTGAGGGCGGAACGTGAAGGCGCGGTGCAGCGCGAATGTGAGCACGGGACCGAACAGCAGGACCAGCAAAAGTCCGATCAAATAATGCCAGTGCATCGTCTCAGCCAGTGCCGACAGGGCGACGGTCAGCGCCAGGCTGACCATCGATACGGCCAGGAACTTGCGGTAACGCTGCCAGTCAGGTGAAGCATGGAACGTATAGCGGCAGTTGGCGAAGAACGAGACGGTGTTGGCAACGGCAAACCCGGCCACATTGGCCGCGACCGGTCCTGTCAGTCCGGTTTCAACCAGCAGGATCACGGTGCCGGAATGCAGCAGCGTGTTGATCACGCCAATCACGCCGAAGACGAGAAACGCGCGATAGCGGGCCAGCAGGTACCGGAGGCGCTCAGCGAACGTCATCGATGCTTTCGTTGCCGTGTTCTTCGCGTACCAGGTACACCGGGCGGCGCTTGACCTCATGGTAGATGCGGCCGACGTATTCGCCCAGCACGCCGATGCCGATCAGCTGCACGCCGCCCAGAAACATCATGCCGGCCATCAGCGACGGATAGCCCGGTACGTCCGCGCCAACGACGAGGGTGTCGAGCACGATGGTGATGGCGTAGATCAGGGACAGCAGCGAGACGCCCAAACCGATGTAGGTCCAGATCTTCAGTGGGGCGGTCGAGAAGCTGGTGATGCCCTCGAGCGCCAGGTTCCACAGCTTCCAGGCATTGAAGCTCGATTCGCCGGCATGCCGCCTGGCGGGCGTGTACGGCACCGTCACGGTGCGAAAGCCGACCCAGGCGAACAGGCCCTTCATGAAGCGGTGATTCTCCGGCAGCTGGCGCAGCGCCTGTACAACGCGCCGGTCCATCAGGCGAAAGTCGCCCACATCCATCGGCACTTCGACTTTCGAAATCATGTTGTGGAAGCGGTAGAACGACGTGGCTGACAACTTTTGCAGGCGTCCATCGGTGTTGCGGTCGGTGCGCAGCGCCAGCACGACCTCGGCGCCCAGTTCCCACTGCTCGAGCATCTGCGTCAGCAGCTCGGGCGGGTGCTGCAGGTCGGAGTCGATTGGCACCACGGCATCGCCGCTGGCACGGTCCAGGCCCGCCGTCATGGCCGCTTCCTTGCCGAAGTTGCGCGACAGGTCGATCACGCTGACCCACGGGTGGGTGGCGCGTATCTGGAGCAGCTCGTCCCAGGTCGTATCGCGACTGCCGTCATTGACGGCGATAACCTCGAAATCGTACTGCGGCAGCGTGGCCGCCAGCGCCGCCACACGGCGGAAGAACTCATGCACATTGCCCGATTCGTTGTAGAACGGGGCAACCAGGGATACGCGTTTCTTCATGGTTTGTCGTTGGCAAGTGGGATACTGTTACGGCGGCACAGGAACACGATGTTCATGTCGGCGCAGGTAGCGTCATTGCCCATCAGGCGCTCGGCATCGGCCTGAAGAGGGAACAGCTTTTTCTCGAAGGCGACCGCCGTGCTGGCCGGCAGGCGTGAGATGGTCACGCCATAGTTTTCGCATGACTTGGCGGCGCGCGCGATGTAGCCGGTTGAGAGCGGATAGCCGTGCGCGACTGCGTAGCGCATCACTGGAAGCAGTGCATGCGAACCGGCCGTTTCGCCGCAACGGAACGGCGGATAAAAGTGCATGGCGCGCACGCCGGGGCCGAGAAACGCGTTCCAGCGCGCTTCGTCGATCGATGGCGCAGCGTTCTGGGCCACGGTCTGGCGCACGTAATCCTGGTGCGTCTGCAGGTCCCACAGATGCAGCCACACCACCAGCGCCAGCAGCGCGGCCGCGCGCCACGAGGCCAGGTGGCGCGCGGCGCCGACGACGGCGAAGATCACGATCGCGTAGCCGACCGGCCAGAAGAAGCGGCCCGAGGCGCGGAACGTGGTCGTCACGGTTTCCATCCACTCCGGCAATTGCAGCGCGTACAGGCGCGTGTTGCCGAGCCAGACGATATTCGATAGCGCGAAGATCGTGAGCAGCGCCAGCACGCCGAACAGGGCGCCGTGACGGCGCCAGAAGTCCGGCTCGCGCCGCTGCAGGAGCTTGTACGACGTCAGCGCCAGCCCCAGCACGAAGACGCCGAGATAGTTGAATCCTTCGCCCTGGCCGTCGTGCGCCATCGGGTGCACCAGCTGCAGGAGATAGCCGCCATGCAGCGGCGCCAGCAGGTTCATCGAGAAGTAACCGAACCCCCATTCGCGGCTGCTTGCCCCGGGCGGCAGCGGCAGCAACATGATCCACATGCTGGCAAACAGCAGGCCGTAGACGACGACCGGCGCGAGCAACGCATGCCCGATCGAGGCGCGTGTGGCAGGGGCGCGCAGCAGCTGGCGCAGCACGTCGGCGGCGAAGATCGCCGAGGCCATCGTAAACAGGTAGATATTGATGTAGAACGCGCCGATGAGCAGCGGCGTCCAGACCGTGGTGGCCAGCCGCTCAAGGCGCGAGCTGCGCAGATAGACTGCGAACGCGAACACCAGCAGCCATTGCGACATCAGGCTGGTATGCGAGATGCGGAAGGTCAGCGCCGGGAAGCTGGCCAGCAGCAGCGCAAGTGCAGCCAGCGCGGCCCAGTTGCGCACGCGCGCCTCGCGGCAGATCCACCATGCCCCCACGCCTTGCAGCGTGAAGCACAGCGCGATCCACAGGCCGTACGGATTCCAGTAGCCGGCGCCGGGGTGCACCAGCTTGAGCATCAGCGCGTACAGCGGCACCGTGTCGAGGAAGGTGGCCACGGTGCCGTCGGGCGTGTTGAGCGAGTTCAGCCGCAGTAGCGGCCAGTGCCAGGATTCGTGGACGTAGGCATTGAACCCGGCCAGGTACTGCGTGATGTCGGCATTGTCGCGCCACCAGAACGGCGACGTGCCGCGCAGCATCGGGTAGCCGTACAACCACCAGGCGTAGCCCAGGCCCAGTGCGGCGGCCAGCAGCAGGCCGGCGGCGTCGTCCACGCCCAACCAGCTTGCATCGGGCCGCCAGCGTCGGGCGCCGGGCGCTGCGCTGCGAAGCAGCGGCCTCATGGCGCCGGCACGGGCGGGGCTGACCCATCGAGCAGGGCGAGCAGCGCGCGCGCCTGTTCGCGCCAAGTCATCCAGCGCATGCCCTGCGGCGTCGGGTGACGCCCCTCAGCGAACAGCGCCAGCCAGGCACGCACGGCAGCGGCCAGGTCGGCGCCCGCCATGCCGTCAAAATACCAGGCATGGTTGCCGGCGACTTCGCGGAACACCGGCAGGTCGCGCGCCAGCAGCGGCAGTTCGTGGTGCGCGGCTTCGATCAGCGGCAGGCCGAAGCCTTCGCCTTCGCTCGGGAACAGCAGGCAGGTGCTGGCCAGGTAGACCTGTTGCAGCGTGTCGTCGTCGATCCCTTCCAGCCACAGCAGGCGCTGGTTCAGTTCCGGGCTCGCGCGCAGTCGTTCCAGGATGCGCGGCAGCGTGCGCCGGTCGGCGTCGGCCAGGCCCTTCCAGCCTTCGCGGCCGACGATGACCAGATTGACGTCGACGCCGTCGGCCCACAGCTGCTCGAACGCCTCGAGCGCCTGCAGATGGCCCTTGCGCGGCTCGATCGTGCCGACCATCAGGAAGCTGGGGCGGGCTGCGATCTGCTGCACGATGGGCGACGGCGCGGCGTTGGCATGCATGTCGAGTTCGAGGTCGGCGCCCAGGTGCAGGCCGGTGCGCAACTGGCCCTTGCGCGGCGTGATGCCGCGCTCGACCAGCCAGGCATCCAGATCAGCGCACACGGCGTGCGAAATGCAGATCAGGCGGTCGGCTTCGGCCGCCACGCACTCGAGCCAGGCGGCATGCGTGATATCGGCATGCGCCGGGAAGAATTCGGGCCGCAGCACCGGCAGCAGGTCATAGACGACGAAGTTGATCGACACGCCGCGCGCGCGCCAGGCGCCATACAGGCCTCTGCGCGCCGCTTCCATTGCCGCATGCGGCGAGTGGTCGGCGCAGTAATAAATGTCGCCCGCGAGCACGTCCACCACCGGATCCGGACCTTGCAGCACGGCCTCGATGCCAAGCAGCTGGGCCGCGTAGTTGCGCGCGTACCGGTAGTGCGGCTGTTCACCGCTGTTGTCCAGGTAGACCGGCTCGATCCGGTAGCCGATGGCGCCCAGTTGCAGCAGTTCCATCAACTGGTTGCGCACCACGCGTTCGATGCCGGTCTTGAGATCGTTGCGCGCAATGGTCGTCACGTCCAGCAGCAACTGGCGCGGCTGGAGCGGATCGGGTGCGCGCGCCACCGAGCGCGCAAGGCGCTGGAGCATCGCGTCGTCAGGTTCGAGGCCGGGCGTGGCGAGCAGGGCGCGGCTCAGGGCGCGCCCGTCCACGCGGCGGCGGCGCGCGTCGTGTTCCAGCGCCGCCTTGTACATCAGGCCGACGCGTTCCGGGCTGTTGCGCGTACCCATCAGCGTGAAGCCGGCGCGGGCCAGCGCCAGCCGGCGCGCATCGTCGGTGCGCAGGGTTTCAAGCGCGTCGACCAGTTGCTCTTGCGCGAACATGTCCGGCAGCATCCACACGGCGTCGTGCGGGAACTCGGCCATCGCGCCATTGGCATTGACGACGGTCGGCAAGCCGTAAATCATGCAGTCGAGGATCGTGCCCGAGGTTTCGCCACGTGAACCGGTGCGCAGTTGTACGCCGACGTCGGCTGCCTGCAGATAGCGGAAGTAATCCTCGTCCGACGTCCAGCCCGAAATCCGCACGCGCCCGGCGCCGGCGGCGGCGATGGTCTCGCTCATCTGGCGGCCATAGTCGCCGCCGTGGTTGGCGCCAACGAACACCAGGTGGCAGGCGCGGTCGGCGTGCAGGCTAGAGGCGATCCAGGCCTGCAGCAGGGCCATGCAATGCTTGGTCGGCGCAATGAACCCGAAATTGCAGACCACGAAATCATCGGCGCCGATCCCCAGCGCGCGGCGCGCACCGGCGCGGTCGTTTTCCAGCGGCACGGCGCGCGGCAACTGCGCCTGGCTCCAGTCGGCGCCGGCCTGCGGGCCGTACCAGTTGCGCGCCAGCTGGCGCGCATACTCGGAATGCACGATCACGTGGCTGGCATCCTGCAGGATTTCCAGGTTGCCCGGCCAGTCGTGCTTGGCCTGCTCCAGACCGTCCGGCGCCACGCTGGCCTGCACTGCGGCGTAGCCGTGCGAATGCAGCAGGCTGCGGGTCCAGATGCCCGGCATCGCGCCGGTGATCTGCTCGTACGAGAGCATGCTGCTCAAGAAGAAGTCGTGCAGGACCACCACGCCCGGATGGCGCTGCAGCAGCGGCACCATGTGGCTGTGATACGGGCTGTTGCCGAACTGGTAGACGATGTGCTGGTAGCGCTCCGGGTGCTGGTCGAGCCAGGCCGGCGGATGCTGTGGCAGGTGCGCCAGTTCCGGCGGCAGCACGACCTCGGACTGCTGGACGATCAGTTCCACCTCGAAGTGCGGCAGCAGTGCCGGCAGCACGCGCACCGCGTAATCGGCGATGCCGGTGCGTTCCGGTGGCAGCGGCGACAGGAACGCAATGCGCGGTTTGGCCGATGCGGCAATTGGCGTGGCAGGTTGCGCCACGTGGGCTTCAAGTGCGGCGATCGCGCGCTGCGCACTGTGGTTCCAGCTGAACTTGCGGGCCTGGACGGCGCCATGCGCGCGCAGGCGCGCCTGCAGCGCCGGGTCGCCCAGTACGGCGGCAATGCGTTCGGCGATGGCGGCCGGCTTGCGGCCGTCGAACAGTGCGTCAGGATTGCCGATCACTTCAGGAATGCTGGTGCTGTCGGCGCCGATCACCGGCGCGCCGCAGGCCATTGCCTCGAGTGCCGGCAGGCCGAAGCCTTCGTGCAGCGACGGGAACACGAACAGCGCGGCGCTGCGATACAGGTCGATCAGGTCGGCGTCGCTCAGGTAGCCGGTCAGGACCAGTTCGTCCGCAGCCAGGTTGTTCTGGCGCGCCAGTTGTTCGAGGCGATGCCGTTCGTCGTCATTGATCTTGCCGGCGATGACCAGCTGGTGCGCGGCGCGCAGTGGCGCCGGCAGCAGGCCCCAGGCAGCAATCAGGCCGTCGATATTCTTGCGGGCGTCGAAGCCGCCCGGCGCGCACATCAGGGCAGGGCGCACGATCCCGAAACGGGCGCGCAGCGCCGCCAGGTGGTCCGGGTCAAGTGCGGCCGGGTGGAAGGTCTCGTCCACGGCGGTCGAGATCGACACCACGCGCGACGGATCCAGGCCGAGCGCGTCAATCGCTTCCTGGCGCGAGTAGTCCGAGATCGCCAAGAGCAGGCCGGCCTGGCGCAGCGACGCGATCTTGCGATCGTAGTAGCTGCGCTGTTCGGGCTGGCGCAGGTATTGCTGCGGCTTGAGGAAGGGGATCAGGTCATACAGCACGGCAGCGGTGGCGGCGCCATCGTCGAACTGGCCGATCGAGACCACGGCGTCGTCCACATAGCCTTCGAACAGACTGGTGACGAGCACCGCGTCCGGGCGCAGCTGGGCGATGGCATATTCGCGCAGCAGCTCGCCGGCGCGCGCGCGCGGCGAGTTCACCGGATGCACTTCGGCGCTGTTGCCAGCGCCATCGAACAGGCAGATGCGCTCCGGCGGCACCAGGCCGGCGAATGCCTGGCGGATGTCCGCGACGGCTTCACCCAGCGCTGCGTTCAGGACCAGCCACACCTCGTGCGGGCCGGCGTTGCGCGCCACGCCCAGCGCCAATGCCAGCGAGTAGCGCCCGATGCCGCGGTAGCGGCTTTCCGACTGGGCGCCCTGGAGATCAATGACTATCCGCATCGCTGGTCCTTGCCTGATTCTGTTTCGATTGATTTTGCAATTGCTGCAACTGCTGATAGACACGCGCCGCACGTGGCGACAGTTCGCCGGGTTGCGTGTCGAGCACCACCGGGGTGGCGCTGCTCTGGTCCAGCATGAGCTTGTAGAGGCGCGCTTCGAGCGCCGGCACCTTGCGCAGCACGGCTCGTACCGCGCGCTTCATGGCAGGCCGGCGCAGCACGGCGCCGCCCAGGCGCCGGGTCAGGCGCATTGCGCGCGAACGGGCTGCGCTGCCGAGGCGCCCTTCGCGCTGCGCATTGCGCAGCCGGTAGGCGAGCGTCATGGCGCTGCGCATTGGTGCGGTGACGCGCCACGAGCTGCTGGCGAGCAGGTCGACCACGCGCTGCGACATCTCGGTCGCATACGCTTCGGCCTGGGCCAGGCGCGCTTCCTGGCGCGCCGCTTGCTGGCGCAATTCGTCGAGCTGTTGTGCCAGCTGGGCGCCGTGCTGCGCGAACTGCTGCTGCTGCAGTGCAAGGCCCGCATGCGCCTTCGCCAGTTCGACGGTATGCGCCCGTTCGTCCGCCAGGTCGCGCGCCGTGTGGCTCGCCTCAAGGCCCATGCGGCCCAGGATGTGGTGGATCTCGGCGTGCTGGCCGGCCAGTTGTTGTTCATAGCGCTGCGACAGCGCGCTGAGCGTGACGCCCAGCGGCGCGTCGAAGGCGGCATCGAACGTCGCCAGCAGCGCCGGCCCGGCGGTTTTTTGCGCTACCACCGCGTAATCGGGGCTGACGCCTTCGAGCACGGTGATCAGGCCCACCGGCGCGTCCGTGTGCAGCTGCGGGTCTTCCTGCAGGCGCACGATGCGGTGGCGCGCAAAACCCGCGTGGTCGGCGGCAAAGCCGAGCAGGCCTGGCGGCAGCGGATGCAGGTGCGATGGATCGAGGTAGAAGCTGGTAGCGCCGACCGTGAGGTTCTCGGGGTTGGGCGTTTCCATGATCAACAGGCCGCCAGGCTTGAGCGCGCGCAGCGCTTCGGCGATCAGTTCGCGCACCAGGTCGAACGGCAGGTGCTCGACCAGGTGGAAGGCCGATACCAGCGCCAGGCTGGCATCCGGGCAGGCGCGCAGCGCCGCCAGCGCGTCGGCATGGCGCGCGGCCAGGCCGCGTTCGTGGCAGGCCGCCAACATGCCATCGTCGAGGTCCACGCCTTCGGCCCGGAAGCCGTTCTCGCCCAGCAGTTCGAGCCATTCGCCGCGGCCGCACCCCAGGTCAAGCGCCACCGGCTCGCCCGGCAGCGTGCGCAGGGTATCGGTGAAGCGGGCATAGGCGCGCAGCCGCTCCTTGATGACGTCGCGCGAGCCGCGATAGCGGTCTTCGAACGCGCGGTAGAACGTGGTCTGGCTCATCGCTGGATCTCCACTTGTGGCTCGAGCCAGCTGCTGCCGACAAATTCGCGCCGGTTCATGTTCATGACCATGAAGATGGCCGCCAGGTCGCGCCACTCGTAGTTATCGGCCAGGTGCGTTTCGCTGCTGGTCAGCGCGGTGGTGACCGAATAGCTGCCCGGGCCCAGGTTCAGCGGGAAGCGGAAGCGGTACTCGATGACTTCGCCCGCGCGCAGCTGCGTCAGTGCCTGGTCGAGGTAATGGGTGTTGGTGCCGAAGATCTGCTGGCCCAGCCGGTCCTTGATCATGTAGCCGAGCACCAGGCGCGGCAGGTTCTTGTTGACCTGGACGCGGATGCGCAGCGTGGCCGGGATGCCGACATTGAGCATTTCCAGCGACTGGCCGGCCTCGTTCTCGAGCGCCACATCGATCACGCTCGCGCTGCCATTGCCGGACGTGGTGCGCACCCGCCCCTCGGGCGTGCGTACCTGCTCGACGGTGCTGCCTTCGCGTTCAGCGATCAGCGCGTTGTAGTAATCCATGACTTCTTCGGGCGTGCCCTGCTTGGCCAGGCGGCCGCTGTCGAGCAGGATCGCGCGGTCGCAGATCGACTGCATGGCGGCGCGGTCGTGGCTGACGATCAGCAGCGTCGTGCCCTGCTTGCGGAATTCGCGGATGCGCTCGAAGCTCTTGTGCTGGAAGTACGCATCGCCCACCGACAGCGCTTCGTCGACGATCAGCACGTCGGGCCGGCGCACGGTAGCCACGCTGAAGGCCAGGCGCATCTGCATGCCCGACGAATACACCCGCACCGGCTGGTCGATGTAGTCGCCGATTTCGGCGAACGACTCGATCTGCGGCATCAGCGTGGCGATCTCGTCGACCGCCAGGCCCAGCAACTGGCCGGCCATGAACACGTTCTGGCGTCCTGTGAAGTCGGGGTGGAAGCCCATCCCGAGTTCGAGCAGGGCAGCTACCCGGCCGCTGATCGAGACGCTGCCGCTGGTGGGCTGGGCCGTGCCCGTGATCAGCTTGAGCAGCGTGCTCTTGCCGGCGCCGTTGATGCCGATGATGCCGACCGCGTCGCCCGGCGCCAGCTGGAAGTTGATGTCCTGCAAAACCCACTTGAGCTTGTGGCGTGGTTTGTTACCGGGCAGCACCCACTCGGCCAGGCGGCTCCAGCGGTTGCCATACTGCTTGTAGGCCTTGCCCAGGTCCTTGACGATAATCGCGCCCATTACAATTCATCCACCATTTCACCCGCACGCTTGCGGAACAGGTGCATGCCCAGCATGCACAGCAGCACGGACAGCACGGTCACGGGAATCAGGCTCTCCCAGTGCGGCAGTTCGCCGTGCAACAGAATGCCCTGATAAGCCTGCACCACCGACGCCATCGGATTCCAGACCAGCAGCGGGCGTACTTCGGCCGGCAATGCCGTCACCGGATAGACGACGGGCGTGAACCAGAACCAGAACTGCAGCAGGATCGCGAAGAACTGGCCAACGTCACGGAAGAACACGTTGA
Organism: Telluria sp. RB2R28; assembly: GCF_059685835.1. Lineage (NCBI taxonomy): Bacteria > Pseudomonadati > Pseudomonadota > Betaproteobacteria > Burkholderiales > Oxalobacteraceae > Telluria > Telluria sp. RB2R28. The sequence continues at coordinate 338,379 of NZ_JCASIK010000004.1, forward strand.
GCACGCCCAGCACCATCGCCAGGCCGATCGAGAACATGATCTGGATCGCCAGCACCGGCAGCAGCGCCAGCGCGCTCCAGCCCGGGAAGGCATCGGTCGCGACCAGGAACACGAGGAACAGGCCGAAGATGATCGCGAAATTGACCAGCGCGTTGAGCACCACCACGATCGGCAGGCAGATGCGTGGAAATTGCAGCTTCTTGATCAGGTTGGCATGTTCGAGAAAGACGTTCTGCCCGCGCGTGGTGATCTCGGCAAACAGGCCCCAGGTCAGCACGCCCGCGCACAGGTAGATGCTGTAGGCAAAGTTGCCGGTGCCGCCCGGAAGGCGGGTGCCCATCACCTGCGAAAAGATCACCGTGTAGACGATGATCATGGCCAGCGGATTGAGCACCGTCCATGCTGCGCCGAGCAGCGAATTGCGGTACTTGGCCTGGAATTCGCGGCGGACGCTACCCGCGATGAAACCGCGGTAACGCCACACGCCGCCCAACATATTTCGGGAAATCATAGGTAGAAAACGCTGCTCAATGCATCGGGAATCGGGGTCGCGCGAGACGCGTCCAGTGGCGAAAAAAATGGGGATAAGTCGTCGATTATAACATGGCAAGTATCGCCATTTGACACGTGGCAGGGTGTCACAAGTTTCTACGGCGCACTACAAATGGTGACATTTTGATGAGGCAGGCAGCCGCATGGCGCCCGCACGGCGGCGCGTGCGGTTCAGCCCTGGATCAGCTTTTGCAGCTCTTCCGGCTTGACGATGGTGATGCGGTGCGCGCCTTTTTCGATGATGCCTTGCTGCACCAGTGCCAGCAATGCGCGCGTCACGGTTTCGCGGCTGGTATTGATCATGTTGGCGATATCCTGGTGGGTCGGCAGGTTTTCGACCACATGAACGTCACCGTCCTTCTTTTCCTTGAGCAGGTCGAGGAAGGTGAAGATGCGACGCGACGTGTTGTGAATGCTGAGCAAGGCACGAAATTCGGAATCGCGCTGCACTTTTTCGGCCAGGAAGCGCAGCATCTGGTTGGCCACCGACGGCGAGTGCGAAAACAGGTGCAGGGCAATCGCGCGCGGCAGCAGGGCCACCAGCACCGTTGAGAGTGCCACGACGGATGCCGAGCGCATCGAGCCGTTGATCACGGCAATTTCACCAAAAAAGTCGCCCGGCTGCAACAGGCGGAGACCGATTGCCCGGCCGTCCTCAGTAATGTCGATCACCTGCAGCGAACCGGTGAGCAGGAATAGCAGGCTGTCGCCCGGTGCGCCTTTTTGCAGCACGATTTCGCGCTTGGTGTACTGGCGGATCCGGATATGCGACTTGACCTGCAGGATCTCTTCGTCGGTCAGGTTCGAAAGTAGCGGAATCTTGCGCAAATGGATGTGCAGATTGACTTCTTGCGGTACCGGATTGGCGTCCATTACTGCGCCTGGGTCGGGCACGAGTTCGCTCGGGGCGATCTCGGCGTCGTTCTTGCGTTTGTTCGAAGATGTCATCGGTATCTCATCGTGCAATGTCGGTCGCTTGTATCAGCCGGCCTGGACCAGTACGAAAACCAGCGCCACCAGTGCGATGCCCGCTGCATTGGCTGCCATGTCGCGCCAGCAAAAATTACGGCCAGGTACGCGTTTTTGCAGCACTTCAATCACAAAGCCTGCCACCAGCAGACCGGTCAGCCAGAACGCACGCAGTGTCCAGTCCGGTTCGATGCGCAGGGCCAGCGTTGTCAGTAACGCAAAGGCCCCAAAGTGCAACAGCTTGTCGTGGGGAAGCGGAGGAATCCATCCCGCAGGAAGCAAGCAACCGAGGACGACCGCGCCAGAGGCGGCTATGAAGACTATCAATTCCCAGGACATCATCCGCCTAAGTTTGTGTACACCGAAACCCGGCATCAGAAATTATCCCAACGCAGGCTCAGCTGCAGGGCACGGCTATTATATTGGAAGAGCGAAATGTTCTCTTTATTAAACGTGCCGCGCCATTCCAGCACCAGGCTCGTGTGGGACCGGAGGTTCCACTGGCCGGCAGCACGCACGGTCGTCATGTTCTGCTTGCGCCGCGCCTCGATCAACCCGGCGGAATAGATGTCGGCGCTGCGCCAGTGCTGATGGCTCAGCCCCGCTTCGAGGATCAGACGCTCCGACACTTCGCCATACCATTGCACGCTGCCGAACCAGCCTTCACGATCGCCGCCCGGGCGGCTCGTGCTGCTGTCGTCATGCAGCCGCGTCAGGGTGGCCTGGGTCAGGTGGCGTTTGTTGCGATAGCCTAGGATGCCTCCCAGCTCCATGGTATTGCCATCATAGGCCGGGCGCGTCGGGTAGCTGACCCGACTGGCATTGCCCGAAAACGCGAACTCGACCTCGGACGGTAGCCCAAGCGGCGGACTCACGCGTGCCTGGAGTTGCTGCTGTCGTTGGTAAAGCGTGCGATCCAGCGTCACCGCGCCGAGTGCGGCCGTGCCGCGCACACGCCAGGCGCCCGGGGTCCAGGTCTGCTCAATCGCACCGAGCAGCGACGTGGTGTCGAGGTCGCGCTCGCGGTCGTGCCAGCGCGAATACACTTGCACGATGGCATTCGTGGTGGACCCGGCCCCGGCTGCGGTCACCGGGCGCAGCCATGACGCCGATAGCTGGTTGAAGCCATCAGAACGTGGCAGGAAGGCCGGCGACAGTTCGTAATCTGTCTGTTCGCTGCCGGTGCCGATGGCGAAGCGCGGATTGCTGGCGCCCTGATTGACATTGTCGTCGTAGCCGCGGGTGGCCGCGAGCAGCCAGGCGCCACCGCGCGCGGCCGGCTTGCGGCACCCGCGCTGACGGTAGTGAGCGATTGCTTCGAGAATCCCGGCTGGGGGCTGGAACCGGCGTTCGACTTCGCTGAACAGGCGCTCCGCTTCGCTCGTATTGCCCAGTTCGCACTGGCTGATTGCCAGGTCGAGCCAGGCGCCGGCGTGCCTGGGCTGCTGGCCGACAAACTGCTGCAGCATGCGTGACGCTTCTTCGGTGTGGCCCTCATCGAGCAGGCGCAGCGCTTCGCGGTAGAGCGCATCCTCCGGATCGGCTTCGGCGCCTGTTGCCGGCGTGCCCAGCGTCTGCTGGGCATAGGAGGGCACGGTAAAGGCCGTGCCCGCCAGTGCGATGGTCAGGGCTGCGAACTTGCGAGGAAAAAACATCATGCCGCACCTTCCAGCGTGTACACGCGTGTCGGACGGCCTTTGCCGCGCAACTGGCGTTCGCCCAGCAGCAGCAACTGATGACGGCGGCTCAATGCAGCCGTACCTTCGCCGACGATGACGTCATGGGGATAGTCGCGCGCCGCCTGCTCCAGACGGGCAGCCGTGTTGACGCTGTCGCCGACGGCCGTATAAATGCTGCGTGCGGCGGTGCCGTAGTCGCCTGCCATCGCGGCGCCGCTCTCGATGCCGATGCGCACCCGCAGCGGCGGCTTGCCGAGCGCCACGCGCGTGGCCGAGAACTGGGCCACCTCGTGCACGATGCGCGCGGCGGCGTCCAGCGCCAGGTCGGCGTGGTCCAGGTTCGGCAGCGGTGCGCCCCAGAACGCCACGAGACCATCGCCGGTGTACTTGTCGAGTGTGCCTCGGTGAGCCAGCACCGGCCGTGTCAGGCACTCAAGGAAGTCGGTCGTCAGGCGCGCAGCTTCTTCCAGCGTCAGCGTTTCGACCTGGCTCGTGTAGCCTTCCATGTCGGCCACCAGCGTTGTCACATCGAGGCGGCGCGGTGCCAGCGGGTCGTTCAGGCCACTGCGCAGCAATTCGTCGACGACTTCGCCAGCCACGTATTGACGCAGCGTGCCGAGCAGCTGGCGTGAGCGGCGCTGCGACATTTCCCAATGAAATGGTACTGCCACCGCAAGCAGGTATAGGCTGCAGAATAGCGGACCGGCCGGTGCGAAAGCAGGGTCGCGCGGTACCAACAGCCAGGCGATCGGCAACCACAGCAGTGAGGTGGCGCCCAGCAGCAGAGCGTTGCTGGCAGCGGACAAGCGGGGCAGGGTGGCGCCGGTAATTGCCACCATCACGAGCGTAAACAGAAAGGCAATCGATTTGCCCGGCAGCGGCGTTGGCGCCAGGCTCTGTTGCCGATCAAGCAAGGTACTCAGCATGGCGGCATGCACCAGCAGGCCCGGACTCGACGCACCGAGCGGGGTTGCGATGCGGTCGCCAATGCTCAGCGACGACGAGCCGATCAGTACCAAGCGGTCGCGCGCCATGCCGACGGGCATACGCCCTGTCAGCACGTCGGTCGCTTTGATCACCTCGTAGGCATTCCAGTCCCGGGCGTAGGGAATCCGTTCCACGCTGCGCAAGGGCGGCAGTGGCGCAACACCCGTTCCGCAGCACTGCAGCAGGGCCAGCGACAAGGTGGGATAGTTGCGGCCGCCAAACGCAGTCTGCATCGGCAAGCGCCGCAAGGTGCCGTCCGCATCAGGCAGCACGCCGATATTGCCCGCGTAGCGGGCTTGCGCGAGTCCCGGATGGTTGGCCAGATAGCCAAGGGCAGTCATCGCCTGCTTGCTGCTGCCGGCCACGGGCGTGCCGCCGATCAGTTGGCCGCCAGATAATGGGCTTTCTGCATGTACGTAATCGAACATCTGGGCCAGCACCAGCGGACCGTGGCTTGCCAGCATCGCCAAACGCACGTCACCATCGACGTCAGCCGGTTTTTCCATCAGGATGTCCAGCGCGACGCCGCGCGCGCCGTCGCCCAGCGCCAGTTCGGCCAGGTCGGCGATGCGCGCCCGAGGCCATGGCCATGGCAGTTGGGCCACGCTGCTCTCATCGATGTCAACCACCAGCACGCGCCGTTCAGGCTCGCTGCTGGCCTGCAATTGAATGAGTGTGTCGCGCATCCACTCGTCTGCCGCCGAGCCGGCACCGTCATGCCATTGCAGCCACCCCGCCAGAACGAGCGCGCCGGATGCAATCAGCCAGCGCAGGACGCTGGTATCGCGCAGGAACGTGCGCACAGGTGCGGAAATTCTCATGGATCGGATGGGCAAGGCTGGACGCACTTGGCAGTGTAAGGACGGTCGAGCGCGAAGTATAACGATTAGTCGTGCGCTAGAGAAATGTTAGCTTGTGTCCCCGTTTGTTTAATAATTGTAATATGTGATGGGAGTCACAGACTTTAGCAGCTGTGCCCGGACAATGCTAGGTGAGGAGAAATTTATGCTACTAAAGATCGCATTGGCTGCAGGTTCGCTGTGTTTGTTTGCCCACAGCGCGGTTGCGGCCGAGGCAGGCAAGGTCGTCTTCGTCACTGGTGAAGTCCAGGTGGGCGGACGTGCGGCCATGCAGGACGGCGCTGTACAGGAAGGCGATCGCCTCACGACGGGCGCCGACGGCTACGTCTACGTCAAGACGGTCGACAACGGCTTCCTGATCCTGCGCCCCAACAGCGCGGCGCGGGTGGTGGCCTATTCGATCGACAAGAACGATCCTTCCAAAACCCAGGTCAAACTCGAACTGACCAAGGGCGTTGCACGCGCGATTTCAGGGCAGGGCGTGCAGCAGGCCAAGCAGAACTTCCGTTTCAATACGCCCGTGGCTGCGATCGGCGTGCGCGGCACCGACTTCACCGTGTACACCGACCAGCAGACCAGCCGTGTGTCGGTTGTCTCGGGCGGCGTGGTGATGAGCGGCTTTGGCGCCAACTGCCTGGCTGCCGGCACTGGACCGTGTGAAGGGCGCAACGCGAAGGAGTTGTTCGCAAGCCAGCGGGGCTTGCTGTTGCAGGTTGACCGCAATAACAACATTCCACAGGTGATGCAAAACCCGGCACTGGCACCGGACCAGACCGAAAAGCCACGCGGGGATGAACCGGCAGCCAAGCAGGCCGCACCGTCGACGCCGATGACACAGGTCAATCTGGATCCGAAACGTGCGCAGTCAATTGACAAAGCTCGCCCAGCGCCATTACCAGAAACGGTGACTCCCGTTGTGCCTGAGCCTGTAGTTGTGGGGCCGCCGGTGATGGTCGTCGAACCAGTGGTACCTGTCACTCCTGCAGTGCCTGTCATTCCAGTGCCAGTAAAACCGGCTGTTCCTGAAATATTTTGGGGGCGCTGGCAAGCAATTGCGGGTAAAGGAGTAAAGCTTGGCCGGGTTGGTGACGCAGATGTGGAATTGGCAACGTATTATGGTTCTTATGCAATTACTCGCTTGAAAAATTCAGCGTTGGTAATGCCAAAAGAAGGAATGGCTGCCTTCAGGCTGACAAATAGTGAAGCGATTATGACGAACGTTGGCGGCAGCCGGTTTGCCACGGTAGAAGACGGGCAGCTGAGTATGGACTTTGCGAAGCATACCTTCGATACGGTGCTGACGGTAAAGGCCGGACTTGATCGCGCAAATGTAGTTGGCAGTGGCATCATTACCGATAAAGGGATGCTCTATCACGATAGTCGCTCAGAAACCCTCATCTATGGTTATCTAGGGGGGGCTAATGCTGAGCAAGCTGGATATATTTTCAGGAATACCAGCACGCCCGGGATTACCGTCACAGGTGCTACGTTGTGGAATCGCTAATAAAATCAGTCTTCTTGCATTAAATTTGCTGTATATTTAAGCAGTCATTGATACAAAATGTAAGAAATTCGTATTTGCGCGTTAAAAAACTGGGAATTGTGACGTCCATCACAACAAAAAATCCCTGATCTGGCAATATACGTCGCAGTTCTGCAATAGGAGTTCACAAACGTTGATGCGGTTGTGAACAGCAGACTTGGTTATAACCACTCTTAAAGGATTCAACATCATGGCAGCACAAGATTACACCGCAGTAGTGCAGCAACTGTACGTTTCGTACTTCGGCCGCCCAGCTGATTACTTCGGCCTGCAGAACTTCTCGGCTCAGCTCGATGCAATGGGCGCACCGAAGACCTTCGCTGCTCTGCAAGCTGCTGTTGGCGCCAACGGTGCCTCGCCATTGGCGCAGCTGGTGAACAGCTTCAACAATTCGGCTGAGTCGGTTGCTCTGTACGGCAACGACAATTCGCAGATCGGCGTGTCGAAATTCGTCGCTGCCATCTACCAAAACGTCCTGGGTCGCGAAGCTGACACCGCTGGCTTCAATTTCTGGGTCAACGCCATCTCGTCGGGCACCCTGTCGAAGGCTAACGCCGCTGCTGCCATCACCGCAGCTGCTTCGACCAACACGTCGGCTCAAGGCATGCAGGATGCAATCACCGTCGCTAACAAGCTGACCGTTGCTACCACCTTCACCGCTGCCCTGGACACCCCAACCGAGTTCAACGCCTACGCTGGCGACGCTGCTGCCGCTACCGGTCGTTCGCTGCTGCAAGGCGTGAGCAACACCACCGACGTGACCGCGTATCAAGCTAACATCGACGACGCGATCAACACGATCGTGAACGTTGCTGTTCCAGGCAACACGTCGGCGCTGACTGTTGGCGTCGACACCCTGGTCGGCACCGCAGGCGATGACGTGTTCAACGCCATCCCTCTGAATGCAACCGGCGTCGCGACCGACACCCTGGGCGCATTCGACTCGATCGACGGCGGCGCAGGCAAGGACACGCTGAACATCTATACTGATGGCATCAAGAACGTTGACCAAACCGGCACCGTGAAGAACGTTGAAACCATCAACATCTTCAACGCTGAAAGCGGCACGCTGTTCGGTGGCACTTCGGTCGATGCATCGAAATTCTCGGGCGCATCTGCTGTGTGGCAAATCGGCCGTGCTGCTGACGTCACCAATGTCGGTGCTTCGACCACCGCTGGCTTCCGTGCAATCGCTGCTGCTGATCTGTCGGTAACCGGTTCGGCTTCGATCGTCTCGGTCGCTCTGGACAACCTGTCCGGCACCGATACCAACAACGTCGCTGCACTGGCCGTTGCTGGTACCAAACTGACCGGCGTAACCCTGTCGGGCGCACTGGTTGACAACGAAGATTACACTGGTGACGACGCAGCATCGGTCGCACTGACCGCAACGCTTGCCAAAGATGCACAGACCTTCACGCTGAACACCGCGCTGAACACCACGCTGGTCGTCAACGAAGGCGTTGACGCTACCAAAGAAATCACCACGATCGCTGCTGCTGCCTCGACCGGCAACATCACGTTCGTTGGCGATGCAGACGTTGCGACCATTACCACTGGCTCCGGCGTTGATACCGTCACTCTGGCAACCGAGTTCAGCAGCACTGTCAAAGCAGCTTCGCTGAACACCGGCGCTGGTAATGACGTCATCACCGTTTCGGCAGTTGCAGGCGGCGTTACCGACGGCGCTGTCACTGTTGATGCAGGCGCTGGCAATGACAAGGTCACTGTCAACCTGGTCACCGGCGTGAAATACAACGTCACCGGCGGCGCGGGCGACGACCTGATCACCCTGGTCGGCACTGTCAAAACCGGCGACGTCATCGACGGCGGCGAAGGCAAGGACACGATCGGTCTGACTGGCAAGGCTGCATACGTCGCCGATGACTACCTGGTCTACACCAAAGTCCTGAAAAACTTTGAAGCGATCAAGTTCTCGACCACTGCTGGTGCCACCACCACGGCACTGGATGCGTCGCAAGTCGCAGCCTTCAAGGAATTCACCTTTGACGATGGTGGCTTCATCACCAAAGTCGCAGCTGACCAATCGGTATGGACCGGTGGTGACCTGACTGTGCAAGCAGCAGGTTATACCGCTGCTACCACTGGTGCACCTAGCACCACCGTGTACTCGACCGACACCGCCACTGGCGCCCTGAAAGTCGAAGCAACTGCCGATGCGACCGTGACGGCAAAAGCTGCAAGCATTGCCCTGACCGTAACCGCAGGTGAAGCTGCTACCGCTGCTATCCTGACCGGCGACGTGAAAACCGCAACCGTTGCACTGGCAAATGGTGTTGACGCTGATGATGCACAAACCCTCGCAACCGTGTCGGTGACCACTGCTACCTCTGCAACTACTGGTCCATACACCTCGCTGGGTGGTCTGACCTCGCTGACCCTGACCGGTAACGGTTCGGCAACTGTGGTCAATGGCACGAAGCTGATCAACGTTGACGCGTCCGGTCTGGCAAGCGTGGATGTCGATGGCGAAGCTGCTGCTGGCCTGAACTACACCTCGACCAACACTGCTGCTGAAACCATCAAGCTGGGTGCTGGCATCGACGTCATCACGCTGAGCGCATCGACCTACGGCGGCATCGGTGCTGCCCACGCATGGGACACCGTCACTGGCCTGAACCTGGTGCTGAATACCGCTGGCACTGCCATCGATAGCGCAGCTTCGGATTCGCTGGTTATTGGCTCCGGTTCTGTGACCGCTGCCAAGTTCACTTCGACCGAAACGGATATCGACCTGGTGCTGAAAGCAGCTGCTGCTGCCAACAACACCGACGCCGCGCACAACACCCTGGTGTTCGCGTTCGGTGGCGATACCTACATCATGCAAGACACTGTTTCGAACGGCCTGATCGATGCAAACGATATCGTCGTCAAGCTGACTGGCCTGATCAATCAAGATGCACTGATCCTGGAACTGAACACGCCAATCGTTCCTTAATCAGCTAGTCTGATTTAGCAATAGAGCCCCGCTGCCGCAAGGCAGCGGGGCTTTTTGTATGTGAGGGGTTGGTTTCATTTCATCATGGTGAACGCGTGAGATAGTTGTATTTCTACACGTGATCAGGTCCAAGCAGGACGCGATGGCACGAGTTCTGTACCATTTAGTGTTAATTTCAATAACTGATAGTGCTACCATTATGTAATTCTTATTATGTTTGGAGCACAAATGTCGGACTGGACCGGTGGTTATGTTGCAGATATTGGATATACGCATGGTTATTACGTCGAACTGAACCCGCAACGTATCAAACTGGCGTTTCTCAGGGCTGGCCTGGCTTTTCCAGAGTGTGCAAATGCATGTGAGCTCGGCTTCGGTCAGGGCATGAGTAGCAATCTTCATGCTGCAGGATCGGTAACGAGCTGGTACGGTACCGACTTCAACCCTTCCCAGGCCGGTTTCGCCCAGCAATTGGCTGCATCGTCGGGTGCATCGGCCCACTTGTATGACGAAGCCTTTGCGGACTTTTGTAGTCGCCCCGACTTGCCGCAATTTGATTTCATCGGACTACATGGTATCTGGAGCTGGATCTCGGACGAGAACAGGTGCCTGATTACCGACTTTGTACGCCGAAAACTGAAAGTCGGCGGCGTACTGTACGTCAGTTACAACACACAACCAGGCTGGGCGGCGATGGCACCCATGCGTGACCTGCTGGTCGAGCATGCAGAGCTAATGGGTGCGCCGGGAAATGGCATCGTGCCGCGTATTGACGCTTCGCTCGATTTTGCCGAAAAACTACTGGGCATGGGAGCCCGCTACGGCGTCGTCAATCCACAGGTTGCAGAGAGAATAAAAGCCCTCAAGGGTCAGAACCGCAATTACGTCGCCCACGAATACTTCAATCGCGACTGGGTGCCGATGTCGTTCTCCAAAATGAAGAACTGGCTTGACGATGCAAAGCTCACATTCGCTTGTTCGGCCTCGTATCTTGATCACGTTGATCCCATCAATTTGACAACTGAACAGCAACAGATGCTCAAGGAAATTCCAGACGCCGAATTCCGTGAATCGGTCCGTGATTTCATGGTCAATCAGCAATTTCGGCGCGATTATTGGGTACGTGGGCCGCGTCAACTGTCGACGCTGGAGCGTGTCGAGCAGTTGCGTCACCAGCGTGTGGTGCTAGTTGCAATGAGAGAAGATATCAAATTGAAGGTGGCGGGGGTGCTCGGTGAGGCTGACCTGCTGGAGAAGATTTACCGGCCACTGTTCGATCTGCTGGCAGACTACAAAATTCACACGGTACATGAGATCGAACGTGCACTGTCGAGTCTCGTCGACTTTGACGGCGTGCTTCAGGCTTTAATGATACTGGCGGGAAATGGTAGTGTGCACCTCGCCCAAGATGACGCTACTATCAAAGCGGCAGCCAAGCAGTCGACGCGACTGAATAACGCATTGTGCAGCCAAGCTCGCTATTCGGATGCAGTGTCGGCATTGAGCTCGCCGGTGACAGGCGGGGGCATCGCCGTGAACAGGTTCGAACAAATTTTCTTGTTGGGCCACAAGGAAGCGCCGGGAAAGACAGATAGCTGGGCAGCTTACTTGCTACAAGTTCTTGCAGCCCAAGGGCAGCGAATGCTCGTCAACGGCAAAGTGCCTGAATCGAGTGAAGCCGAGCATCTTGCTGCGGTGGGTCTTGCAGAGAAATTTTTGGCCCAGCGCCTGCCAATACTCAAAGCCTTACATGTTCAATGCTGACAATGCCGCTATCATACCGGGCGTAGTACTGGGTTGAAGGCATACTGACAACGTTTTTACATAGTCATTGTCTATCTAAAATTTGATCACCTTCTATCGCAGTGTTAAAAGGTCAGGCATTTTGTCTGACCTTTTTTCGTTACCACAACGAATCAACGAATCCGCTGGCAAAGCTTTTAGCCGTGTGCTACGCTCTCGAAACTTTGTGATGTAGATCACATGAAAACACCTATTAACGCTGGAAGCTGACGTCAGTCCCCATGAAGAATCCCCTGAATAAAAAGAACGAGATCATGCAGATCTTGGCCTCGTTCAAGAGTGCGTTCATTACTGTAGGAGCCTTCTCAGCAGTCAGCAATCTGCTGATGCTGGCACCATCGTTGTATATGTTGCAAGTATACGATCGAGTTCTCCAAAGCCGGAATGAGCTTACGTTATTGATGCTGACACTCATGATGCTTCTGGCTTACTTGATTGTTGCCGGCCTGGACGTAGCCCGTAGTTTTGTGCTGGTTCGCGTAGGAGCGCATTTTGACTTGAAGCTGAACAAGCGGGTGTACTCAGCAGCATTCGAGCAAAATCTGAAGCGTTCTGGTGGCGCTGCAGGACAGTCGTTGAATGATCTAACCACCCTGCGTCAGTTTTTGACCGGAAACGGCGTCTTTGCTTTCTTCGACGCACCATGGTTTCCGATCTACCTGTCCGTCATCTTCATGTTCGATGTGAAACTGGGCCTGTTCGCGCTGGGTGGCACGATTATTTTGATAGCTCTGGCCTTCTTTAACGAACGTGTGACACACAAGCCACTCGCCGAAGCAAGCACAACGGCTATTGCCGCCAATGTACATGCCACGAACAATTTGCGTAATGCCGAGGTCATCGAGTCGATGGGCATGCTGCCAAATCTGATGGCTCGCTGGTTCAAACTGCACTCACGGTTCTTGAATTTCCAGGCTGATGCCAGCGAGAAGGCGAGCAAGGTTAGTGCGGTGACCAAATTCGTGCAGACTTCGCTACAGTCGCTGGTGCTCGGTCTGGGTGCCCTGTTGGTGATCGAAGGTGAGATTTCGCCAGGTATGATGATCGCTGCATCGATTCTATTAGGAAAGACACTGGGTCCTGTACAGCAGGTGATCGCAGTATGGAAAAATTTTGCTTCAACCCGCAGCGCGCACGAGCGGTTGACTAAATTACTGGAGGAAAATCCAGAGCGTCATTCCGGAATGGCATTGCCGAAACCAACTGGCCAGCTAAGCGTTGAATCGGTATCCGCCATCGCACCAGGATCGACCGTTCCAGTCCTGCGTTCACTGAACTTCGCGATTCAGCCCGGCGACGTACTTGGCGTCATTGGCCCTAGTGGGTCAGGAAAATCGACCTTGGCACGCTTGATGGTGGGCGTTTGGCCGGCCACAGCAGGTAAGGTTCGCTTGGACGGTGCTGATATATACCAGTGGAATAAGGCTGAACTGGGTCCGCATATTGGTTACCTGCCGCAAGACATCGAACTGTTCGCAGGCACCGTGAGTGAAAATATTGGTCGCTTCGGTGAAATCGACTCAGAACAAGTCGTATTAGCAGCCAAGCGCGCTGGCGTACACGAAATGATCCTGCATCTGCCAAAAGGCTATGACACTGTGCTCGGTGATGGCGGCGCAGGTCTTTCTGGCGGCCAAAAGCAGCGTCTGGGACTTGCGCGGGCAATGTATGGCGATCCTGCGTTGTTGGTCCTGGACGAACCAAATTCAAATCTAGATGAATTTGGTGAGAAGGCGTTGACTGACGCTGTCACTGACTTGCGTCAACGCGGTAAAACAATCGTGATGATTACCCACAGGACTTCGGTAATTTCCGTCACCAACAAGTTGCTACTCCTGCGTGATGGGTCAATAGGAATGTTCGGTCCGACGCGCGACGTACTCAATGCATTGCAAGAACAAAATCAGAAGCAATTACAAGCTGCGCAGGCAAATGCGGCTCAGGCTCAGGCTCAGGCTCAAGCCGCCGAGGCCCAGGCACAAGCGGCTCAGGCAAAAGCACAAGCTGCTGCGCAGCAGCAAGTTGCGGCCCAGGCCGAAGCGGATGCGCTCACAGCACAACAGGCCGCAGCAGCACGTACGGAGCAGGAAAAATGAAACTCACTAAAGTGAATAAGAATGAAGATGTGGCTGAAGTCATTTCTCATGAAGTGACGCCAGTAGAAGTAAAAACAGATGCTCGCAGCTACAGCCGATTCGGGTGGTTGGTTATCATCGTTGGCTTTGGCGGCTCCCTGTTGTGGGCCACCACCGCACCACTGGATCGCGGCGTCCCGATGTCGGGCACCGTGGTCGCCGAAGGCAACCGCAAGTCGGTGCAGCACCTGACCGGCGGTACGGTACAGGACATCCTGGTCAAGGATGGCGACACCGTGCGCCAGGGCCAGGTCGTCGTGCGTCTGAATAATGTGCTGGCATCGTCGAATGTCGAGTCCACCCGCGCGCAGTTCATTGCGGCGTGGGCCACCATCGCGCGCCTGCAGGCCGAGGGTAGCGGGGCAAAGACGATCGCGTTCCCGCCGGCACTCGAACCGTTCAAAGCCGATCCGCAGGTGAGCGCCGCGATGGCGCTGCAAAATCAGCTGTTCGCGTCGCGTCGCATCTCGCTCGACAGCGAACTGGATGCTGTTGACGAGAACGTCGCCGGTCTGCGCATGCAGATCAAGGGTCTGGAAGAGGCACGGGCGAGCAAGCGCGAACAGGCCACGTTCCTTAAAGAGCAACTGGGCGGCATGCGCGACCTGGCCAAGGACGGCTATATCGCTCGCAATCGGCTGCTCGACGTCGAGCGCACGTATGCGCAACTGAGCGGCGAGATGTCGGAAGACATCGGCAATATCGGCCGTGCGCAGCGCCAGGTGATGGAACTGAACCTGCGCAAGGTCCAGCGCGTCCAGGATTTCCAGAAAGAAGTACGCACCCAACTGGTGGAAGTGCAGCGCGAAGCCGAAGCGCAGGGCGCGCGCTTGCAGGCGCAGGATTACGACTTGAAGAATGCGGAAGTGCGCGCGCCGGCTGACGGTGTCGTCGTCGGCTCGTCGATCTTCACGCGCGGTGGCGTCGTCGGTCCGGGCGCCAAGATGATGGACATCGTGCCGTCCGACAGCGCGCTGATTGCCGAAGGTGAACTGCCGGTGAACATGGTCGACAAGGTGCATGTCGGCTTGCCGGTCGAGCTCATCTTCTCGGCGTTCAACACAAACCGCACGCCGCACATTCCGGGTGAGGTTACGCAAGTGTCAGCCGACCGCGCCATCAACGAACATACCGGCGTGCCTTACTACAAGGTCAAAGCCCGCGTCACGCCGGAAGGCGCGCGCATCATCGCCCAGAAGAAAATGGAAATCCAGGCTGGTATGCCGGTCGAGGTCTTCGTCAAGACTGGCGAGCGTTCGATGATGAGTTACCTGCTCAAGCCGATCATCGATCGCGCCCAGACATCGATGTCGGAGGACTGATGCGCATTTTTTCGATGAAACTGTTGCCCGGCCTGTTGGGGGCCGCGCTGGTCGCGCTCAGCGCCCAGGCGTCAGCGGTCAACTTGCTAGAGGCGTATGACCTGGCATTGCAGCACGACCCGGCATTCCGGGCCGCGCAGTTTGCCAATGAGGCAGGCAAGGAAAACCGCATTCTTGGCCGCGCCGGGCTGCTGCCAAGCGTAAGTGCGAGCCATGGCGCCAACAAGGTGGACAACCTGACTGAAAGTGCTGGCCGTACCCTGCGTGATGAGCGCTATATTTCACGCTCGACCACGGTACAGGTGCGCCAGCCCCTATTCGCCATGGACGCGCTGGCGCGCTATCGCCAGGGCGTCGCTCAGACGAGCTATGCAGCTGCGCAGTTCCAAAGCCAGGAGCAGACCGTCATCCTGCGCGTGGCCGAGGCCTACTTCGATGCCTTGTTCCAGGCCGATCAGGTCGCGCTGGCACGTGCCGAGCGTGAAGTATTCGCCGAGCAGCGCAGCGTCAATAACCGCCTGTTCGAAAAAGGCGAAGGCACCAAGACTGACATGCTCGAAACGCAGTCGCGCCTGGATCTGGCAGAGGCTGCGCTGATTGAAGCCCAGAACACGCTGGGGTCGGCGCTTGATACGCTGGCTGGTATTGTCGGTGGTCAGGTTGACACGCTGACCCAGCTCCAGCCAGGCTTCCGCGTCGAGCAAAAGGATGTGCTCGGCTACGACCGCTGGAAAGAAACTGCGCTGGCGCGCAATCCGGATATCCAGGCGCTGCAATTCAATGTGCAAATTTCTACCGAGGAAATCAAGCGACAGCGCGCCGCGCACTATCCACGCCTGGATGCGGTGGCGAGCTATAACCGTGGTATTTCCGATACCACGAACACCGTCAACCAGGATATCAAGACGCAGAGTATCGGCTTTCAGCTGAATATTCCGATTTATTCGGGTGGCGCGATCAGCGCATCGACACGCCAGGCGGCGGCCAACAAGGGCAGGACACTGGCCGAGCTCGAAACCCAGATCAGCCGTACACTGGTTGAGTTGCGTCGCCAGTACACGCTCACTGAAAGCAGCGTGCCGCGCATCGATGCATTGATCAAGGCGGTTGATTCGGCGCAGTTGCTGGTTACCGCCACCGAGCAAAGCATCAAGGGCGGCGTGCGCATCAACCTGGATCTGCTCAATGCGCAGCGCCAGCTGTCGATCGCGCAGCGCGACCTGGCTCAGGCGCGCTACGGCTACATGCTGGCGTCCCTGCGCTTGAAGGCTGCCGCCGGCACGCTTGGCCGCGATGACGTCAGGCTGCTGGCCGCGTACTTCCAGTAATCCGGCGGCGCCATTGCCGCACGTAAAAAAGGCCTACGAGCAACTAGCGCGTAGGCCTTTTTCAATGGTGCTGCGTGGGGTCAGCCAGGCGCGTTGCTGGCGTTGCCGGCGGCCACTGCGCTCGTGGTGGCATGTTTGCCCACGCAATGCGGACAAGACACCTCATACACATAATCAGGCGACAACTGCTGGCGCGGCGTCACGATCGCGCGGCAGGCGAAGCACTGCACGGTTTCGGTCGGCTCGAGCTTCGGATTGAGCGCGGTGCGGTAGTCGAACACGAAGCAGTCGCCCGTGTAGTGCGCGCCGCCGACGTCCTCGAAGTACTTCAGGATGCCGCCCTCGAGCTGGTACACGCGCTCGTAGCCGATTTCCTTCATGTGGATCGCTGCCTTCTCGCAGCGGATGCCGCCGGTGCAGAAGGTCACGACCGTCTTGCCGGCCAGTTCATCCCGGTGCTGCGCCGCGACCTCGGGAAATTCGGTGAACTTGTCGATGCGGTAGTCGAGCGTGTTCTCGAACGTGCCGACGTCGACTTCGAAGGCATTGCGCGTTTCCATCATCACGACCTCGACGCCGTCGTCATCGTGGCCCTGGTCGAGCCAGCGCTTGAGCGTGACGGGATCGACCGCTGGCGCACGGCCCAGTTCGGGCTTGATCAGCGGCATGCGCATCGTGATGATCTCTTTCTTGATCTTGACCAGCATGCGCTTGTGCGACTGTTCGGTCGACAGGCTTTCTTTCCAAGTCAGGTCGGCCAGGCGGGCGTCGCTGCGCACCCAGTCCAGGTACGTGTCGATGTGCTCGCGTGTACCCGACAAGAACATATTGATGCCTTCCGGCGTGAGCAGCACCGTGCCCTTCAGGGCAAGCTCGTTGCACAGCGCCTGGTACTGCGGGCGCAAGGTTTCCAGATCGTCGAGCGTGACAAATTTGTAGGCGGCGATGTTGACGTACTGTTGAGCGGAAGACATGGCGATAGAGAAGAAAAGCGGTGAACGGACAGGCCGATATTATAAGTCAGTCGGCCGCGCCAACCAGCAGGCAAGCGCCATATGCTTGTCGAATAGATTTACACCATTGCATCAGAGCATTGACTCTGATCAAATAAGTCATTGATTTTTATGGTAAGCACTTAGCTGGCATCAAGCTTGCTTATAGGAGGGCTGTGCTGTCAAACTTTGATCTACTAGGAAAACAACAATGATCCGTAATATCGCTCTGCTGGCCCTCTCGCTGACTGCTGGTGCTGCTTCGGCCGCTACCATTCCTGCTACCCTGACCTTCAACTCGGATAGCAACACTGCCTACACGAATGTGTTGCCGGCAGCGCAGAGCGGCAGCGTGCTGATCGACTTCAACTTCACCTACACGGGTGCCACGGTCGACAACAACGATTTCCTGGCCCTGTGGTTCGGCAATTCGAACAACATGTCCCAGGCCTACAAAGGCCCGAACGTCGGCTTCAAGGCAAATTGCGGCACGGGTGGCAGCTGCACCAACGACCTGTTCGCACGCCTGGGCGGCGAGAGCGGCCCTTTCATGAACAACAGCAATCTGATTGCAGGCACCACCTACAACATCTTCGCGAACCTGTACAAGGCCGCTGGCTCGACCACCTACAACCGCTTCGACATGTGGCTCAATGCAACGGCTGCCGAAAAGGCGTCGCTGACCGGCGCCGACCTGAAAGCAACCGGTAACTCGAGCCTGACGTCGTTCAACACGATCGGCGTTCGTACCCTGGGTCTGGACAAAGGCCTGAGCGTGAACGTGAATAACCTGCGCGTCAGCGGATTCGCGGCTGAAGTGCCTGAGCCAAGCAGCGTTGCCCTGATGGGTCTGGCGCTGGCTGGCCTGGCATTCACCCGTCGCAACAAGCGCGGCTGATTACGCAAGCGCGCGCAGGCGTCAGTCTGCTCGCCAGCGTCAGTCTGAAAACGTCGTTCCCTGCGCAAGCGGGAACGACGTTTTGCGTTTACCAGACAACGAGGCCGAGTCATGGCCCAGAGTCACAGCGCAGATTCACACGCCCGGGTCAACCGATGCCGGGAGATATTTCAGCAACCCCATTCTCGTTGGTCTACCCCATGCGACTGCCCGGGGCGCGGTAAAATGCGGGGATGACTTCCCCGACTTTTACCCATCTGCGCATCCACTCCGAATACTCCATCGTCGACGGCCTGGTCCGTATTGACGAGCTGGTCAAGGCGGCGGTCAAGGACGGGCAGCCGGCGCTGGCCGTGACCGACCTGGCCAATACCTTTTGCCTGGTGCGCTTCTACAAAGAGGCGCGCGGCAAGGGCGTCAAGCCGATCGTCGGGGTCGATGCGTGGATCACCAACGACGACAACCGCGACAAGCCGCACCGCCTGCTCATTTTGGCCAAGAACCACACCGGCTACCTGCAGCTGTGCGACCTGCTGGCGCGTGCCTGGCTCACCAACCAGCACAAGGGCCGCGCCGAACTGCGCGCCGAATGGCTCGAAGCGCTGGCCACGTCCACGTCGACCCTGCATCCCGAGCAGTCGCAGGCCAATGGCCTGATCGTGCTGTCGGGCGCGCATTTCGGCGACGTCGGCCAGGCCATCGAGAACGGCGACATCGCCCGCGCCGAAGCCAATGCCGCGCGCTGGGCGCGCGTGTTCCCGGGCCACTTCTATATCGAGATCCAGCGCGCCGGCCAGCTCAATCAGGAGCAGCAGGTGCGCCATTCGGTGGCGCTGGCCGGGCGCCTCGGCTTGCCGGTCGTGGCCACGCACCCGGTGCAGTTCCTCGACAAGGACGAATACATCGCCCACGAAGCGCGCGTCTGTATTGCCGAAGGCGAGATGCTGGCCAACGCCAAGCGCGTGCGCCGCTTCAACGAGAACATGTGCTTCAAGTCGCAGGCCGAGATGGCCGAGCTGTTCAAGGATTTGCCGGGGGCGCTGGCCAACTCCGTCGAGATCGCCAAGCGCTGCAACGTCACGCTCACGCTGGGCAAGCCGCAGCTGCCGAACTTCCCGACGCCGGGCATGACGATCGACGAGTTTTTGATCGCCGAAACCAAAAAAGGCCTGGAAGACCGCCTGCTGCAGCTGTACCCGAACGAGGCCGAGCGCGAGCGCGAGCGCCCGCGCTACGAGGCGCGCCTGGACTTCGAGAATCAAACGATCATCAACATGAAGTTCCCCGGCTACTTCCTGATCGTGGCCGAGTTCATCCAGTGGGGCAAGAACAACGACGTGCCGATTGGCCCGGGCCGCGGTTCGGGCGCGGGCTCGCTGGTGGCGTATGCGCTCAAGATCACCGACCTTGATCCGCTCAAGTACAACCTGCTGTTCGAGCGTTTCCTGAATCCCGAACGCGTCTCGATGCCCGACTTCGACATCGACTTTTGCCAGGAAAAGCGCGAGCTGGTGATCCAGCACGTGAAAGACCTGTACGGGCGCGATGCGGTCTCGCAGATCGCGACCTTCGGCACGATGGCCGCCAAGGGCGCGATCCGCGACGTGGGCCGTGTGCTCGACTTTGGCTACAACTTCTGCGACGGCATCTCCAAGCTGATTCCGTTCAAGCCGGGCAAGCAGGTGTCGATTGCCGAGGCGATCGAAGAAGAACCGATGCTCAAGGAGCGCCTCGAGAACGAAGAAGAGGTCAAGACGCTGCTCGAACTGGCGCAGAAGGTTGAAGGCATCACGCGTAATATCGGCATGCACGCCGGTGGCGTGCTGATCGCGCCGGGTAAACTCACCGACTTCTGCCCGCTGTACACGCAGGGCGGCGATACCGGCGTGGTCTCGCAGTACGACAAGGACGACGTGGAGGCCGTGGGCCTGGTCAAGTTCGACTTTTTGGGCCTGACCACGCTGACGATCCTCGACCGTGCGGTCAAGTACATCAAGCAGCTTGACCCGGCCGAGAGCGAATTTGATCTCGCCAAGCTGGCGCTGGACGACCGCGCATCGTACAAGCTGCTATCCGACGCCAAGACCGTCGCGATCTTCCAGCTGGAATCGCGCGGCATGCAGGGCATGCTCAAGGATGCGCGGCCCGACCGCTTCGAGGACATCATCGCGCTCGTCGCGCTGTACCGCCCGGGTCCGATGGACCTGATCCCCGACTTCTGCAAGCGCAAGCACGGCGAAAAATTCGATTACCCCGATCCGCGCACCGAGTCGATCCTGTCCGAGACCTACGGCATCATGGTCTACCAGGAGCAGGTGATGCAGATGGCGCAGATCGTCGGCGGCTACTCGCTGGGCGGCGCCGACATGCTGCGCCGCGCGATGGGCAAGAAAAAAGCCGAAGAAATGGCCGAGCACCGCGAGATCTTCCGCGCCGGTGCGGCCAAGGATGGCCTCACCACCGCCAAGGCCGACGAGATCTTCGACTTGATGGAAAAGTTTGCGGGCTACGGCTTCAACAAGTCGCACGCTGCCGCCTACGCGCTGCTGTCGTACCACACGGCGTACCTGAAGGTGCACCACACCGCCGCGTTCATGGCAGCCAACATGTCGCTGGCGATGGAAGACACCGAGAAGATCAAGATCCTGGTCGAGGATGCGAAAGAAGTCTGCAAGCTCACGATCCTGCCGCCGGACGTCAACGAATCGCAGTTCCGCTTCACGCCGGAGGGCGAGGCGCGCTCGAAAACGGGCAAGCAGGTCACCAATATCCGCTACGGCCTGGGCGGCGTGAAGGGCGCAGGGCAGGGCGCGATCGAGGCGATCATCGCCGCGCGCACGGCGGGCGGCAAGTTCAAGGACCTGTTCGATTTCTGCAACCGGGTCGACCGCAAGCAGATCAACCGCCGCACGATCGAGTCGCTGATCCGCGCCGGCGCGATGGACGCATTCGGGGTCGATCGCTCGGTGCTGCTGGCGTCGGTGTCGTTCGCGATGGAAGCGGCCGGCCAGGCCGCTGCCGCCATCAACCAGGTCAGCCTGTTCGGTGGTGACGATGCCGACCTGGTCGCGCCGCCCGAGTACGTGAAGGCGTTGCCGTGGACCGACCGCCAGAAGCTGTCCGAAGAAAAGATCGCACTGGGCTACTACCTGTCGGGCCATATGTTCGACTCGTACGCGCAAGAGGTGCGGCGTTTTGCCAAGACGCGCATGAAAGACCTGGAGCCGTCGCGTGACCCGCGCATGATGTGCGGCGTGATCTCGGGCATCCGCACGCAGATGACGCAGCGCGGCAAGATCCTGATCGTGGCGCTGGACGACAAGACCGCCGTGCATGAGGTGACGGTCTACAGCGAAGTGTTCGAGGCCAACAAGAACGCGTTCAAGGAAGACGAATTTTTGCTCGTGGTGGGCAAGGTATCCGAAGACCGCTTCAACGGCGGTCTGCGCATCACGGCCGAGAAGGTGTACGACCTGGCCACGGCGCGCATCCAGTACGGGCACAAGCTCGAGATGGATCTGGACAAGTCGGTCAGCGCGGCCCGCCTGGCCGAGATCCTGCAGCCGCACCGGGTGCATGACGGGATGCCGGTGAGCCTGCGGCTGCAGACGCAGGATATTCCGTTCACCGTGCAGCTGGGCGACGACTGGCGCGTGGCGCCATCCGATACGCTCAAGGCGGCGCTGGAGCTGTCGCTGGGCGCGAAGGACGTCGCAGTCGAGTACTAGCGCGCATTCGGGTAACGGCAGATCGGCCTCACCGACAATATCGGCGACGTCGTCCTGCCGCTGCCGCTGCCGCTGGCCGGCTACCTCAGGCAGCGCTTTCCGCAGGCGCAGCGACCTGTTGTGCCGTGCCTGCGTGGCCCGGCCATGCGCCACAGCCCTCATCTCGATCGGGTGATTCGCATGCGACCAGGGTAAAACGTCGTCTATCATTTGTGCGAGAGACCGATTGGTTGCAAAGTCGCCTATAGTGCATGCAGACCAAATCACATCGGTAACCGTCATGAAAAATCACCGTGTTTCAAGAAAGCCCGGATTCCTCACACCGTTTGTTCTCGTTGCCATGCTGCTTTCTGCATGCGGTGGTTCGAGCGACGCACCTTCAACGGCAACGCCCCCGGTCAGCCAGCAACCGTCCGCGCCAGTGCCAATCCCGCAATCCCTGACCATATTTGCAGGAAATACCGGCGGGCCCGGCGTCGACGATGGCGCCGCCAGTGCTGCCAGGTTCAGTCTCCCACGCGACGTTGCGATTGCGAGCGACGGTACCTTGTATATCGCCGACAGCTATAACAATACGATCCGCAAGATGTCCAATGGGCAAGTCAGCACGCTGGCAGGTTCACCTGGCGCGACTGGATATGTCGATGGCCAGGGTGCTGCGGCGCGTTTCAACTCGCCCGACGCGGTTGCGGTCGATGCTGCGCAGAATGTCTACGTCGCCGATTCGTTCAATTACGTCATTCGCAAGATCAGCCCCGGTGGGGCAGTAACGACATTGGCAGGCGCGGCGGGCACGTCCGGTGATGCTGATGGACAAGGTAACGCCGCAAGATTCCAGCGGCCCGTGGGTATGGTCAGCGACCCTGCTGGTACTTTGTACGTTGTCGACCAACCGACCGGCAGCTACGACACAGCCAACACGCTCCGAAAAGTCACCCCGGATGGCACCGTCACAACGATCAAGAGCAATGATGCCGGCTTTGCCGTCCGTGGCAGCGGTATTGCCATGGATGGATCGGGCAACCTGCTGTTGATTGGCCTGGTTGGCGGCGATACGACTGAAAGCCGGCCGGTTGCCGGATCGCCTGCCGCAGTGGTGCCAGTGCGGACGCCGAAACTCCTGAAATTGTCACCTGCCGGCATAGTGACGGCCCTGGGCGATGTACCGTCAGAAGCGTCTTACGCGGGGGGCGCGGTTGATCGTTCGGGGAATGTCTATTTTTCAGATCGTCAATATCACAGGGTTTACGCCTATTCAGCGGCGACTGGCCAGATCGGCGTGTTTGCCGGGTCGCCAGGACAGCTGCTGTTCGATACCCATGGCATATTGATTGTCACTAGTCCGGGCAGCGCCGATGGCGTGGGCCTGGCGGCACAATTCAAAGGGCCAGAGGGGCTGGCTGTCGACGCTGGCGGCAACTTGTATATTGCAGATTACGGCAATTTCACCATCAGAAAAGCCTCGCCCCAGGCTGAAGTCACGACCATCGCCGGCGCCGCGCGGCGCCAGGGAAATACCGATGGTACCGGCTCGGCGGCAACACTCGGCGCGCTCATGAACGGATCCACGACGGATAGCGCGGGCAATGTGTATATCACCGACAGTAATGCGAATACTGTCCGGAAGATCACGCCCGATGGGCTGGTCACCACCATCGCAGGCCAGGCTGGACAGCGCGGCAGCGCCGATGGCATGGGGACTGCCGCACGCTTTTCCGGTCCTGAGGGCATCGTGGCTGATGCCGCTGGCAACCTGTTCGTCGCAGATTCAGGCAATAAACTGATTCGCAAGATTGCCGTCAACGGCGAGGTAACCACCATCGCTGGCACCGTCGGCACCTTCGATCTGGTCGATGGGGTTGGAAGCAAGGCGAGTTTCATCCTCCCTGCCGCCATCACGCGGGACAGCGCCGGTAATCTTTTCGTGACCGATGGCCCGACCATCCGCAAGATATCGCCCGCTGGCGCCGTATCGACAATCGCCGGTCGGCAACAGCGTGACGGTGACGACAGCAACGATCGGGATGGCGTTGGGGCGCAAGCCACCTTCAGCAAACCGAATGGGATTACCATCGACAGCGCTGGCAACCTCTACGTGGTCGATATCTATAACTACACGGTGCGCAAGATCAGTCCAGCCGGCGAGGTGGTGACGATCGCTGGAAAGCAGCACGAGGGCGGCCTGGTAGACGGCCCGGGCCTGACCGCACGCTTTGTCTATCCGACTGGCATCACGATCGATGCGAACGGCAACCTGTTCATCAGCGATAGCGGCAATACTGCGATCCGCAAGATCACAAAAGAAGGTATCGTATCGACCGTGCTCGATCTGCCCTCGAAGCAGAACGACTGGAGCATGGATAGCCTGCAGAGCATCACCTATCAGGGCGCGAATACCCTGTACCTGACGCGTCCAGGGGCCGTGCTCAAGCTTGACCTGGGTACGCGCTAAAAAAGTAGTGATTGATTCGGGCGCCCGGCAAGCGGTCGTGAACATGCAGAAGGCTGGGCCTTGTTTACCGGGGGCAAAGAGCGCACTGGTAAGCAAGGCCCTGAACATCAGCAAGACTGCAGGAAGCATGTTCCTGTTCATGCCAACTTCTCGCCTCGATCGCCGCAAACCGGTAGGTCTGTTACAAGCCCCCGCCCGTATTGACCCAGGCAACGCAGCCCAGTGCATCGTTCGATGGGGTGTCCCTGGTCGTCCGTGAACAGCCACTGCAACGGGCGGCCGGTATCGGCGATACATATTGAATGCAATCATGCGCACAGGCCCTGTGCACCTGTCGGCAGCGCTGGGGGCGGCCGACGCTGGGCCTGTTCCCACCGATCAAGCCGATGGATCCGGGCCGCTGGGGCGCAGGACGTGGCCGCGCGGGTGCGAGCCTGGGGCGAGGTGGCAGCGCGGCGCGGGGTTGCCTTGGGTGTGGGCCAGCAATAAGGCTTGTCACGAAACTGGCGCGCCTTTGCATCAGGGTATCGTGATGTCGAGATAGCCCCCGACTCTGCGGACACAGCCTGTTTGTAATTCCCAATTGATGAAACTATGTCGCTGTCGTGTGGGATAATTAACAGCCTGAGAAATGCGACTGATTTCACACATACGGGCAAGGGCGCCCAATCTTGGGTTGAAACCAGGTCAATGTCCACTTTCCTGCTGGTCAAGATGACGGTTACAACAGGAATTCTGAGTATTTGAAGTAAGGCTGAGGACATGATGGGAACCAGGACGATACCAATCCACCAACTGCCTGTTGAACTCGATCGCGATATATTCCTCAGAACACTGATACGCGAGCTCGCCGGTACGCTGGAAGATGTCGTCGGCTTGGAGGAAGCTTCAGGTTTTGTCAGTGCAGTTGGTCAGCGCATTGGCGACCAAATCAATCTCAGTTACCGGTCGGCGCTGGGCGTCGAGCTACTATCGAAGCAACAAGTGGCGCAAGTATTGGTGGATCTGAAACGAAGAATTCAAGGTGATTTTTTCATTTTAGAGCAAACCGATGAGAAGATTGTATTCGGCAATCGCGTCTGCCCTTTCGCCGAGAAGGTGATCGGGCGACCGTCGATGTGCATGATGACGTCCAATGTCTTCGGTACCATCGCAGCAGAAAACCTGGGCTATGCCAAAGTCGCGCTCGAGCAGACGATTGCTGAAGGCGATCCTGAATGCCGCGTGGTGGTGTATCTGAAACCGCAACCGGACGCGCACCATGTCGACGGGCGTGAATATTTTTCCGGCTGAGTCGCCCCCGATGGATACACGTTCGCAATTCGAATACCTGGCTGATCTCTTGCCAGAAGCGATGCTGCTGGTCGACATGGACGGGTTGATTCAGGCGACCAATGCGGCTGCAAGACGGCAGCTGGGCAAGCTGGATATCGAACCGGGACTGACAGCCCTGGCAGCGCTGTGCATCGAGCCGCCGCAACAGGTGGCGGAGTATCTGCGCAATTGCCGCCGGGTTGTCGCACTCATGCCCGCAACGCTGACCTTCCGCTTACCTTGCGGCACTGCGCTTCCCCTGCGTGCCCAAGGGGCGCGCTTCGCCCCGGGCGCACAGCCGACATCGTGCTGGGTGCTATTGCGACTCATTCCAAAACACGCGGCCGAAAGCCGTTTTTTGGCCATGAATCGGCAGATCGAGAAACTCGCGCATGAAATCGATCTGCGGCGCCGCGCTGAACTCGAATTGATCGAGCAGCGCGAGTGGTTCAGGGTCACTCTTGCAGGTATCGGTGATGGCGTGATCGTCACCGATATCCATGGGGCCATCAGCTTCCTGAACCCCGTTGCGGAATCCCAGACCGGCTGGACCCTCGCAGACGCCCTTGGTCGGCCCGTTGAAGAAGTCTTCCGTATTGTCAATGAGGAGACAAGAACAGCGGTTGAGAATCCGGTGAGAAGGGTACTTGCGGAGGGGGTCATTGTCGGGCTGGCGAACCATACCATCCTGATCCGGAAAGACCACTCAGAACTGCATATCGATGATTCGGGCGCACCCATTCGCGATGCACACGGAACACTCATCGGCGTCGTGCTCGTGTTTCACGATATCACCGAACGTTGGCGACTTGAGCAACAGGTCAGGGCCCGGAAGGTTGAGCTCGAGGATGAGCACCGACGCAAGGACGAATTCCTGGCCATGCTTGGTCACGAGCTCCGAAATCCGATGTCGGCCATCAAGACCGCCCTTGAACTGCAGCGACTACCAAACGCAAGCAACGAGGCGCTCCAACGTGCCGGCGGTGTGCTGAATCGGCAGGTCAAGCACCTGACACGACTGGTGGACGAACTACTGGATATGTCCCGGATCTCCAGCGGTAAAATAACTTTGCATCGCGAAGTGCTCGATATTTCCCTGGCGATTCACAGCGCACTGGAACTGGTTGAGCCGATGTTGCATGAAAAACGCCATGTCCTTTTCACTGACCTTGCGACGGAGAGTTTACGGGTCAACGGCGATCTTCACCGATTGATACAGGTGATTGGTAACCTGTTAAACAATGCGGCGAAATACACGCCGCATGGCGGCACGATTCATCTGGCTGCCAGGAAAATCGACGAGGCTGTCGAAATTTCTGTTCGGGACAACGGCATGGGTATTCCGCTCACATTATTGCCCCGTGTTTTCGACATCTTCACGCAATCCGAACGGACACTGGCCCGTTCCGAAGGGGGATTGGGCGTGGGTCTCACCGTCGTCCATCGACTGGTAGAACAGCACGGCGGCACGGTTGCCGTCCATAGCGACGGGCCTGGTACTGGCAGTGAATTCCGTATTCTTCTTCCGTTGGTGCAGCTAGGTTCCGGGCAACCGTCAATGCCGCATTCGTCTCCCGCCATGCCTGGTGTCAGAAAGATCTTGGTGGTTGACGATAATCAGGATGCCGCAACCATGGTGGCCGAGTTGCTTCGGGCGTTCGGCAATGAGGTATCGGTCGCTTTTGATGGGCAGGAAGCGATATCTTGTTTTCATCAGGTGCTGCCAAGCGTCGTCCTGCTGGATATCGGCTTGCCCGGCATGGACGGGTACGCGGTTGCACGCATCCTGTGCGCCAACGCTGCTTTGAGAAATTTCACCCTGATTGCGTTGACTGGCTACGGTCAACCAGAAGATATCCGCAAGTCTTACGATGCGGGATTTGATCATCACCTCACCAAGCCCCTGGACATCAGCAAGTTGCTCGACATTCTTGCCACGACCGCGGATACGCAAGTGCTGAACTGACCAGCTGCCCGTGCTGGTTGTGTCGCGGCGTTCAAGAAGCAAATGCCGCGCGATTCGATTGACGGTTTCATCGCCACGTCATACAAAAAAAATAAGCTTGCCTGCTCTTACATGAACGGAGCTGGCATGACTTCATCGCAATCGCGTCGTACTTTCCTGACCCAGGGCGGGGCATTGGTGGGCAGTTCGGCCTTGGGCGGCACCCTGCTGCTCGGGGGCTGCGGCGGCAGCAGCCATGCGGCAATCGGCGTCAGTGACAACGAGCGGCCGAAGATGCCGTCAGGGATACAGTTCGGTGACATTACCGATCAGCGGGCGATCATCTGGAGCCGCAGCGACCGCCCTGCACAGATGATCGTCGAATACGATACCAGCGAGCGTTTCAACAATGCCAGCCGCATTGTCGGCCCCACGGCCAGCGACGCGACCGATTTCACGACCCGTGTCGACCTGGGCGGCTTGCCGGTCGGCCAGACGGTGTTCGTGCGCGTGCGCTATGTTGATCCCAATAATTCGAAGATCGAAAGCGAAACCATCTCGGGCCAATTCAGGACCACCCCGGCGGCCGATGGCACCCGGGCCGTGCGGTTTCACTGGAGCGGCGACCAGTGCGGCCAGGGCTGGGGCATCAATACCGATTTTGGCGGCATGAAAATCTATGAAGCGATGCGGTTGCGCGACCCGGACTTTTTCATCCACAACGGCGACACGATTTATGCCGATGGGCCGATCCTGGCCCAGGTGACGGCGGAAAACGGCCAGGTCTGGCGCAATGTCGTTACGGAGGAAGTCAGCAAGGTCGCTGAAACACTGAAGGAATACCGCGGCCGTCACGCCTACAATATGCTGGATGCGAACTTTCGCAAGTTCGCTGCCCAGGTGCCGCAGATCTGGCAATGGGACGATCACGAAGTCACGAACAACTACAGCGCCGCCAAGGATTTATCGGGCGACGCACGCTATACCGAAAAAAGCATTGCCACGCTCACCACGCGCGGCCGGCGCGCCTTCCTCGAATATGCGCCCATGCGCTACTACAAGCAGAGCGAGCCGCAGCGCATTTATCGCACGATCTCGCACGGCCCGCTGCTCGACGTCTTCGTGCTGGACATGCGCAGCTACCGTGGTCCGAACAGCGCGAATCTGCAAACCGGGGAAGATGCCAGTTCGGCGTTTCTGGGCAGCGCACAGGTGGAGTGGCTGATCGCTGGCTTGAAAGCCTCAACCGCAACCTGGAAGGTCATCTCCGCTGACATGCCCATCGGCCTGAACGTCGGCGACGGCAAGAACGCCCGCGGGGAAGACGTCTGGGAGGCGATCGCCAACGGCAACGACGGCGTGCCGCTGGGGCGCGAACTCGAAATGGCGCGTCTGCTCAGCAGTATCAAGGCAATCCCCAACGTGGTCTGGATCACCACCGACGTGCATTACTGCGCCGCGCACTATTACGATCCGGCACAGGCCCGGTTCACGAATTTCTCGCCATTCTGGGAATTCGTTGCCGGCCCGATGAATGCCGGTGCGTTCGGTCCGGGCGTGCTCGACAAAACCTTCGGCCCCACGGCGGTCTTCTCGAAAAGCCCGCTGATCCAGAACTCTTCGCCGTTTGCCGGCTACCAGTTCTTTGGTGAAGTCAATATCGACCCGCGCAGCAAGGCGATGAAGGTCGAGCTGTTCAATCTTGACGGCGTCTCGCAGTTTGCGCAGACGCTGCCGGCGGCGGGCGTGTAACGTCTGGCCGTCAGCCGGCCCGACCGGCTGACGGCAGCATGTTCACGCAGGCCGTGGCGGTCAGTATTGAACCCGTAGTGAGCGCAGGGCAGGGATGGGCATGGCACCGCCAGGGCTTCGTCCAGACCTGAGGATGCTTTCGTCTATAATGCGCTCTCTTCCACACGCGGTTCGCGTGCTTGTTCAATGATGACAGAAAAAAACATTACGCCCGAACCTGCTGGCGGTCGCGCCCGCAATGCGGCGAGCTGGCTCATGTTGCTGTTCCCCGCGTCGGTTCTGACGACCAGCTTTGGCGTACACCTGACTCTGTTGATCGTGGTGCTTTCGCTCGCCTTCCTGGCGCGGCGTGGCCTGGCAGAGTTCTACGCCGCCCATGTACGCGACATCAGATGGATCGCGTTGGCCTTCGGCGGCTATTTTCTGGTGACCCTGCTGCGCATGATCTGGTTCAGCGATTCCGTCGGCACGCTCGACGGTCCCTCGCGGCTGCTGCTGGCGCTGGGCTGCATCGGCTTCGTCGGCATCCTGCGTCCGAATATCCGCATGTTCTGGATCGGCATGGGCATCGGTACCATCGGGGCCGCGCTGATCGGCGGCTACCAGTGGTTTGCGCTCGGCGAAGCGCGCGCGGTCGGCGCTACCCATCATGCGATCAGCTTCGGTGACATTGCCGTGGCCATGGGCGTGATGTCGTTCTGCGCGCTCAACGACCTGCGCAACACGCGTGTGGCCTGGCTGCCGGCGGTGGGGCTGCTGTGCGGGGCGCTGGCGGCATTGTTTTCGGGTTCGCGCGGCGCCTGGCTCGGACTGCTGGTGGTGCTGTGGCCGATGCTCAAATACGGCAGCCACCTGCATGGCAAGACCATCCGCTACACTGTCGGCCTGATCCTGGTAGCCTGCGTTGGGGCCTACATGACGCCACAGACAGGTGTGGCGGGCAGGATGAACGACGCTGTGTCCGACATCGAGCGCTACAACACCCTGAACGACGCTGGCACAAACGTCGGCATCCGCCTCGAATTGTGGAAGGCATCGGCAATGCTGATTGCCGAGCATCCGTTGATCGGCGTTGGCCGCGATGCCTTCCATGGCGAGCTGCAGGCGCTCGAGCGCGAAGGGCGGTTGCAGAAGTCGCTCGCCCTCACGTACAGCACGCCGCACAACGACGTGCTCAATACACTGGTCACTGGCGGTTTGCTCGACCTGAGCTTCCTGCTCCTGATCTACGTTGCCCCGTTCACTTTTTTCATGCGTACCCTGCGCAATGGTCCACCTGCGGCCGCTGCCCCGGCGCTGGCCGGCCTGCTGCTGGTGATCTGCTTCATCGTGTTCGGGCTGACTGACGTCATGTTCTGGCTGATGCTGACCAAGGTCTTCTATGCCACCATGGTCGCTGTACTGGTTGGCTTCTGCCTCGTCGCCAGGTCGGCGCCAGCGCCGGTAACGCGCATTTCTTCCCATGATCGTCATGCGTCCATCACTTGACCGCATCCTGATCTGCCGCACCGACAACATCGGCGACGTTGTCCTGACCCTGCCGCTGGCCGGCTACCTGAAAACGCGCTTCCCGCAAGCGCGCGTCGACCTGCTGTGTCGCGCCTACGTGGCGCCGGCGATGCGTCACTCGCGCTTCCTCGACCGCGTGATCACCATCGAAGAAGTGGGCGAGCCGGAAGCGTTCTTCAAACAGGGCGGATACGACGCAGTACTGTTCGCCTTCCCCGATCGCCGTCTGGCAACGGCAGCCAGGCGCGCGCGGGTGCCGCAGCGGATCGGCACCAGCCACCGCCTGTACCACTGGTTCACCTGCAACCGGCTGGCCCATTTCAGCCGCGTCAAATCGGATCTGCACGAAGCGCAGCTGAATTTTTTGCTGCTGCGTCCGCTCGGAATCGACCACGTGCCGACACTTGACGAGATCCCGGCGCTATACGGTCTCGAGGCACCGCAACGGCCTGCAGTCGATGCGCTGTTCGAGAGCGGGCGGCGCCACATCATCCTGCATCCGAAGTCCAACGGCAGCGGGCGTGAATGGCCGCTCGGTCACTTCACGGCATTGGCGCGCGAATTATCGGCGGACCCTGAGATTCGCCTGTTCGTCACCGGCAGCGCAGCAGAGGGCGCCCTGATCGCGCAGCAGGCGCCGGACCTGCTGGCCCTGCCCAACGTGGAGAGCGTCTGCGGCCGGCTTGACCTGGATGGCCTGCTGGCGCTGATTGGGCGCTGCGATGGCCTGGTGGCCAGCAGCACCGGGCCGCTGCACCTGTCGGCTGCGGTGGGCAGTCGTGCGCTCGGCTTGTTCCCGCCGATCAAGCCGCTCGACCCTGGCCGCTGGGGTCCGCTCGGAACGCGCGCTGAAGTGCTGTGCGCCGACCGTCCCTGTGCCGGCTGCAAGGACGCGGCGACCTGCACCTGCATGGCGTCCATTACGCCGTCACAAGTGGCCGCACGCCTGCGTGCCTGGGTACGAACCTAAAGATAATCAGGCTACAACGTGGAAACCAACGTCATCGTCAAACGCCTGCTGGCGCTCGTCAAACCGTACAAATCGCGCGCGGCGCTGGCGCTGCTGTCGATGGCGATCACCGCCGCGACGCAGCCGCTGCTGGCCAAGGCGATGCAGCTGCTGTTCGACCGCGGCTTCGAAGAGCGCATCTCGTTCAGCCTGTGGCTGATTCCCGCCGTGCTGGTATCGATCTTCGTGCTGCGCGGGATTGGCACCTTCGGCACCGCCTACTTCAACAACTGGGTGCTCTCGCGCGTGCTCAACGACATGCGCGCGATGGCCTTCGAGCGCGTGCTGCGCCTGCCGGTCGCGCGCTACCAGGACGAGAGCACCGGCAAGATCATCAACACGGTCGTCAACGACGTGCGCCAGGTGGTCGACATGATCCAGTCGGTGTTCGTCGCCTGCGTGCGTGACGTGCTGGTCGTGATCGGCCTATTGGGCAGCCTGCTTTACCTGAACTGGCAGCTCACGCTGATCGCCATCGTCGTGATTCCGCTGACCGCCGTCATCGTGCGCACGACCACCAAGCGCCTGCGCAACCTGAACCGCGAAAGCCAGCGCGTGACCGCCGAGATGACCGGCGTGGTCGAAGAAGCCGCGCGCGGCCACCAGGTGATCCGCGTGTTCGCCGGTGAAGTCTACGAGCGCCGCCGCTTTCAGCAGCGCAGTGTCGCGCTGCGCGGTTTTTCGCAGCGCATGACGGTGGCCTTTGCCGCCACCACGCCGGTGACCCAGATCGCGACTTCGCTGGCGCTGTCGCTGGTGGTCGTGCTGGCGATGCAGGCCGACATGACGGTCGGCGAATTCACGCAGTTCGTCACCATGATGCTGATGCTGCTCACGCCGCTCAAGTCGCTGGCCGAAGTAAATGGCCCGATGCAGCGCGGGATGTCGGCCGCCGAGACGGTATTCGGCATCATCGACGCCGAGCCGGAAGTCGATACCGGCAGCCGTGAACTGGGCCGCGCCAACGGCCACCTGGTGTTCGAACGGGTCGCGTTCCAGTACCCGAATGCAGCCGGTCCCGCGCTCGACGATGTCTCGCTCGAGGTGTTGCCGGGGCAGACCGTGGCGCTGGTGGGCGTCTCGGGCGGTGGCAAGTCGACGTTCGTGAACCTGGTCACGCGTTTTTATGATCCGCAAGTAGGGCGCGTGCTGCTCGATGGCGTGCCGTATACCGACATCAAGCTGGCGTCGCTGCGCAGCCAGCTGGCGATGGTGAGCCAGAACGTCGTGCTGTTCGACGACACGCTGGCCGCCAACATCGCCTACGGGGCCGAGCACATCGACCAAGAACGCCTGGCTGGCGCGATCCGCGCGGCGCACCTGACGGACGTCGTGGCGCGCCTGCCGGACGGCATCGACACGCGCATCGGCGAAAACGGTTCGCGCCTGTCGGGCGGCCAGCGCCAGCGCGTGGCGATCGCGCGCGCGATCTACAAGGATGCGCCGCTCTTGATCCTGGATGAAGCCACGTCGGCGCTGGACAACGAGAGCGAACGCGCGGTGCAGTCGGCCCTCGACACGCTGATGGCCGGGCGCACGACGATCGTGATCGCGCACCGCCTGTCGACGGTCGAGCGGGCCGACCGCATCGTGGTAATGGAAGCAGGGCGCATCGTGGAGCAGGGCACGCACGACGAGCTGCTGGCCATGAAGGGCATGTACGCGAATCTGTACTATCTGCAGTTCACGGCCGAGAAGAAACAGGCAGTCTAGCCTGCTACGCCGTCCACGCGGTGATGGTTGGCAGCCAGATCATCCGGCACGAAAGCGGCACCGGTAACGATCGCCGCGTGGACGGGGGACCCGTCCACCCTACGCCGTCCACGCGGTGATGGTTGGCAGCGGCATCAAGCCGACATCCTCAACGCGCGTAATGCGCCGCTTCTCCGGCCTGCCGGATCCCCGCGCCGCCGGCAGCTTCCTGCACCGCATGCGCATACCGCCGCAGCGCATCGTCCAGCGACGGCAGCAGCCGCGCTCGTTCGCTGCCCAGCGCGCTGAATGCCGGCCGCTGCGCCGGATAAGCCACGGCTTCGGCCGTGACCTCCTGCAAGCCATCGGCTGACATGCCCGCTGCCGCGCAGGCGCGCCGCGCCAGTTCGGCCCAGCTCACGGCGTCGCCGTTGGTCAGGTGCCAGATGCCGCGCTCGCGGTCGATCATGAGGTCGAGCGCCACCTTCACCAGGTCCGGCACATAGGTTGGCGAGACGATCATGTCGTTCGCGGCCTGGAACGGCTCGCCATTGGCCAGCGCGCCCAGCGCCTGGGTCACGAAGTTGTGCCGGTCCCACGGGCCGAAGAACGCGCTGGTGCGGATCACGAGTGCCTGCGGATCGGCATCGAGCACGCGGGCTTCGGCGTCCAGCTTGCTGCGTCCGTAGACGCCCAGCGGATTGGTCGCATCGGATTCGACATACGGCGCGCCCTTGGCGCCGTCGAACACGAGATCACTCGAGAACGTCATGAAGCGCAGCGCGTGGCGCATGCAGGCCAGCGCCAGCACCGTCGGGCCCAGCGTGTTTTCACGCATGCAGCGCTCGCTGTCGGTTTCGGCCTCGTCAACGCGCACGAAGCCGCCCGCATTGATGATCGCCCACGGCTTGAAACGCACGATCGCCGCGTCGACCGAGGCCGGATCGGTAATGTCCATTTCTTGCCGTGTGAGTGCGTGGCAGGCCAGGTTGCGCGCCTCGCAGATGCGCTTGAAGGCCGCGCCAAGCGTGCCGGTCGCGCCCGTGATCAGGATCGGTTGCACGGGCGCCGACTTGAACTGGCTGCGTACGGCGATGTCGGCCACTGCCGTGCGGGTGGCGACGGGTTTGCACCAGAAGCGGCCCGGCCGGCGCCACCAGCCTTCGCCCTGCAGGACGGGATTGGACAGCGCGCGCTTGCTGGCCAGTTCGCGCATCAGGGTTGCCAGCGCGGTAGGGCGGGGCGTGGGCGAACGTACGTCGAACGGGCCCGGCTCGTAGTAGCCGTGGCAAGCGGTCACCAGGCTGTTCCAGTCGAACGAGCCCAGCAGCGCCCAGACCGTGACCGCGCGGATGTCGGCGCCCTGCTGGCGCGCCTTGAGGGCGGCGTTCCAGATTTCGACGAGCCAGCGCAACTGGTCTTCGCGGTTGGCGTCGATGTGCGCTTCGGTAATCGCGATCGGCAAGCCGTAGCGTTCCCAGGTTTCCATCAACAGCGGGGCGATGCCGGGCGTGGGCGTGGCCAGCGCGCGCGGCGCCTCGATGTCGGCGTGGGCCACGCCCCGGTACATGTGGCGGTGGCTTTCGGGATAGCGTTCAGGGCGATGGTCAAGCCAGCGCTCGCTGGTGACGTAATAGTTCACGCCGATCACGTCAGGCGGGCACGGGTTGTCGCGGAACCAGCGCAATTCATCGGCCGTGGCGCCCGAGTCGAGCAGGTAGTCCCACAGCTTGTGGCCCGTGTCGACCATCCCGCACAGCAGGTCCCAGGCCAGCCAGCGGCGCTCGTTGAAATAGTTCGCGATGTCCTGCATCTCGGGCGTGCCGTAGGTCTTGGACAGGTCGTCGGTCTGGACCAGTTTTGCGCGCGGATTGACGGCGCGGATTGCGCGCATCGACAGCACCGTCGCACGGCACTGGATCAGCAGCGCGCGGATGAACGTGGCTTCGTCGCCGCCATGCGGGTACCAGACACCGGCCAGACCCGAGAAGCGCGCGGTGGTGCAGATCTCGTTGACGGGCGTGTAGTGCTCGACCCACGGATAGCGGGCAGCCACGGCGCCGGCGTACTCGGCCAGCTGGTCGGGGAAGGCGGGATCGACGAGGCTCGTGTGACGGGGGCCGCTGCCGTGGTGGATCAGGCCGACAATCGGGTTGACTCCGAGGTCGCGCAGCGCCGGCAGCCGTTCGTCGGCCCATGACCAGTCGGCCTTGTCGATGCCGTCAGGCGCCGTGCGCTCCCACAGCACCGGGTAACGGATCGCCTGGATGCCGAGCGATGCAAAGCGTTCAATATCTTGCAGGCGGCCAGCATGGCCGTTGCGGTCCATCTGGCTGAAATAGTCGTCGCGTACGCGGTTAACCGTGCATTCGAGCCCGCCCCACAGGGCGAGGTCGGGCTGGGAATCGGTGCGAAGAGTCATGAAGGCTTACCTGCGTAGTGAACATGACAATAGACTAACGGTCACCGGGCAGTCACTATGTTAAGTGGTTCACATAGTGGGCGTTTTTCGGACCAGTCCTACCTTCTGCCGATGGTTTTTTGGGTAGCGTGGCAATTCTGCAGAGTAGATCCATTCAAGCGACAATGTGTTTCTTCACAACGCAGGAGGAAATCCCATGTACATGGTCTACTGGACAGTGGTGGACGGCGCGGCCACACACGCGCACGCGCAGGGCTTCGACACGGCTGACATGGTCCCGGCAATGGGGTTCATGGAGGCACTGCGCAAGCGCCAGCGTGACGGCGAAGGCATACGCTTCATCACCATGTGCTCGGAGCATCCGGACGTCGTGGGCCATCCCGGCGTGGACGTCACAGGCGCCGATTACAACTGGAAAAAGCGGCGCAGTTAGCGCGATGGATCGTTCATGCCGGTCAGGCTCACGACCTGGCCGTCGGCGCGCACGATGCCGTTCTCGAACACGATCGTCGAGGCGCGGTTTACGTCCGGCAGCTTGATGGTGATGGTGTCGCCACGCTGGGCGATACTGCCTTGTGCAGCGCAGGTGCCGAACAGCGGCGTGGGTGTGACGCCGGATGCATCGGCGAGCAAAAAGTAGAACAGCGTCTCGCAACTGTTGCCGCGTCCGCCGCTACTGGCGACCAGGATGGCTTCCTTGCCGCCGGAAAGCTTGAAGCTGCGCAGCGGGAACTGCCAACGCGCATCTTCGCCCGTGAACAGCGCCTGGCCATCGAGCAGCAGCATGCCGGCATCATTAGCGCCGGTCTTGCGTTCCAGCAGGCCGGCCACCGTGCGCAGCGACGCCGGCAGGTTGTCGGCATTGCTGTCGAGGACGCTGCCACCAGCAAGCGGCGCGGCATCTGCGGCCTGGGCGGCAGCGCGCTGCTCGTCGCGCTCTCGTGTCGTGTAGTCCTGATATGCAGGGGCGGCGATGGCCGCCAGGACACCGATGATCACTGCGACCACCGTGAGGCCGACACCCCATTGCGACCACTTACGCTGGACGCGGTTGAAGTGCTCGAGGCTGTCCCACTGCTTGTTTTTCCAGGCCATTTCGCGGCCCTTGAATCCCAGCCAGAATGCCATGATCCAGCCCACGTACGGCACCAGTGCCAGCAGGCCGATCCAGGAGCGGTTGCCGATGGCCCAGATCCAGTTCAGGAAAAATGCGCCCCAGCTCCAGCCTTTCACGCCATCGGGAATCTCACCGCTGGCGCCGCGAAGCGATGTTTTGTCGAGGTTGACTGCCGACGCTGCGAGGACGGCCGCCGACTTGCCGCAGACTGCGCACGCAGCAGCATCCGGTGCCATCGGGGCGCCGCAATGAGAACAGAACATGAGAGACTTTCCTGAAAGTGGGGGCGCAACGCTGCGCCCTGCAATGCCGCAGCACGATTATAGCGATCGTGGCCCTGCGGAAGTCTCACCCAATTCCACGCATCAATACTGGCGGCCGTCCATGCAGTCTCCCACTGTGATGGTGGAGCGAGCAAAAAAAAAGACACCAGCCGGTGTCTTTTTTCTTACTTCTTACTAAATTTTTTGCCTATCCCGCCTGTCGGCAATCACAGGGGTGATCGCTGACAAGCGGGCTGGGCTGACTTACACCGACGGCGGATCGGTTTCGCGGGCAAACACGCGGAAGCCGGCCAGTGCCGTCTTGAACGCTGCCAGGGCCGCATCGGCATTGGCTGCATCACCCATGATCAGGCCCGGATCATCCGAACCATCCGGCAGCGTGGTCGGGATCATGGCCTTGGTCAGCAGGTCCGAACCGGCGCCGAACACGAGGATCGGCTTGCCGTGACGGTATTGCTCGCGCAGGAATTCCAGCACCTGTGCGTTCTTGGCCAGCGTGGCCACTGCCTGGTCGCCGTCCGGCACGATCACTGCGTCGTACATGACCGATGGACCAGCTTCGACCGAGATCTCGACGTCGATCGGGTCGCCGTCAAGCGCCTTGACCTTGCCCAGCATATTGCCGACCATGCGTGGCACGGCGCCATCCTTGAGCAGGCTGCCATACTGGCCCTTGACTGCCTTGTCATCGACGCCCGACGCGATCAGCACCGCGACGCGGCGGCCCTTGATGCCGGTGACGCCCGGACGGCTCAGCAGCGACAGCGCTGGCGATGGCGGATAGGTTGGAATCGGCGCATCAGTCGCCAGTGGCAGCGGTGCCGGCACGTCCATACCCAGACCTTCGGCCACGCGGGACACCAGCACGTCATCGACGTTGGCCAGCAGCGCCAGCACACGCTCGCGCACTGCCGGCGTCTGCACGCGGGTCAGCTCGAAACGGAATGCGTTGACGATGTGGTTCTTCTCGGCCGAGCTCTGGCTCTGCCAGAACAGGCGTGCCTGCGAATAGTGGTCAGCAAACAGTTCCGGATTGCCGCGCACTTTGTCCGCTGCGATGGTCTCCGGGAAGCTGGTGAAGCCTGCAGGACCAGCCTGGTATGGCACACCGCCGCCCAGCGAATTCGGTTCGTAGTTCACGCGGCCGCGGTTGATGGCCTGGCGATGGAAACCGTCGCGCTGGTTGTTCTGGATCTGGACGATCGGCGAGTTGATCGGGATCTCGTGGAAGTTCGGGCCGCCCAGACGGGTCAGCTGGGTATCCTGGTACGAGAAATTACGGCCTTGCAGCAGCGGATCGTTCGAGAAGTCGATGCCCGGCACGACGTGCGACGTGCAGAACGCGACTTGCTCGGTTTCGGCAAAGAAGTTGTCCGGATTGCGGTCCAGCACCATCTTGCCAACTGGGGTCAGTGGCACCAGCTCTTCCGGAATCAGCTTGGTCGAATCGAGCACGTCGAAGGCGAAGCTGGCAGCCTGTTCTTCGGTAAAGATCTGCAGACCCAGTTCCCATTCAGGGAAATTGCCCGCTTCAATCGCTTCCCACAGGTCGCGGCGGTGGAAGTCAGGATCGGCGCCCGAGATGCGGACAGCTTCGTCCCACACCAGCGAGTGTGTACCCTGCATTGGCGTCCAGTGGAATTTCACGAAGCGCGCTTCGCCCTGTGCGTTGATCAGGCGGAACGTGTGCACGCCAAAACCCTGCATCGTGCGGTAGCTGCGCGGGATGGCGCGGTCCGACATCGTCCACATCAGCATGTGCGCAATTTCCGG
This sequence comes from Telluria sp. RB2R28, assembly GCF_059685835.1. Taxonomy (NCBI): domain Bacteria; kingdom Pseudomonadati; phylum Pseudomonadota; class Betaproteobacteria; order Burkholderiales; family Oxalobacteraceae; genus Telluria; species Telluria sp. RB2R28. The sequence continues at coordinate 377,403 of NZ_JCASIK010000004.1, forward strand.
CGACAGCGAGGCGAAGTCCCAGAACGTGTCATGGGCAGTGGCCGCCTGCGGCATCGCGTGATGCGGTTCCGGCTTGGCAGCGTGCACCAGGTCAGGGAACTTCATGGCGTCCTGGATGAAGAACACCGGGATGTTGTTACCCACCAGATCCCAGTTGCCTTCTTCGGTATAGAACTTGACCGCGAAACCGCGCACGTCGCGTGCGGTGTCGGTCGAACCACGTTCGCCGGCCACGGTCGAGAAGCGCAGGAACACTGGCGTGCGCTTGCTCTTCTTGGCGAACGGGATGGCGCGGGTCAGCGCGCTGAAGTTGTCGTAGGACTCGAAATAACCGTGCGCAGCCGAGCCGCGTGCGTGCACGACGCGCTCAGGGATGCGCTCATGGTCGAAGTGACTGATCTTTTCGCGCAGGACGAAGTCTTCGAGCAGGGTCGGACCACGCAGGCCGGCCTTCAGCGAATGCTGGTTGTCCGAGACCGGGACGCCCTGGTTGGTCGTCAGGTGACGGTCCGCCGGGTCGACGCGCACGCGGTCGAGCGGATCGACGGTGGCGTTTTCGCCTTTTGGCGGATTGCCGTCGCCGACCTTGTCATTGGCAACGATTTCGCTCGACGTGCTGCCGGTGGCGGCGTGGGTCGATGGCTTGAAGCTTTCGCCGACTGCTGGCGTACGCGACGCGTCGCCATACTCGCCAGCCTTGTTGGCATTGAAGGGACGTGCCGCTGCGAGCTCTTGCTCTGCAGGGATTTTATCGAGCAAACGATCCGCGATCGGGTTGCTGACGCCAAGGCTTTGTGGCGGCTTGGCATCGGATGGACCGGCTACCGTGCTCAGGACCGATCCGGCGCCATCGAATGAGCTGGGGTGCTTTGATGTTGGCATGCTGTTCCTTGTTTGTTGTAGAGATAATTAACTCCCAATAACATAGCGCAGCACGTCAAACCTCCACTGTGAGGTCACACACACACAGGAAGATCAGTATTTAATTATTCCTATGATATCGATCAGGATTTTCAATCGTTGGTTTGCTCTAAAATAAACAAGATAGTCGTACGGCATTGATGTGTATCGCGGGGCAGTGCAGCATCGCAACAAGGTGTCAGCAGGCTCCTACGTTAGCCGATCAACTCGCTTCAAACCCGCTTGCTGCGCCATCAGTGGCAGGCGCACGACGAGGCGCGCGCCTTGCGTGTGGGCACTGTCGATGACCAGCGTGCCGCCATGCGCAGCCACTTGTTCCTGCTGCGTCGCCAGGCCAAAGCTGCCGGACTTGCGTGGCGCCTGCGGGTTGAACCCGACGCCGTTGTCGCTGATGCCCAGTTCGAGCATGCCGTCCACGCTGACCAGGTGCAGCTGAACCCGGCTGGCAAGCGAATGACGACACACATTGTCGAGCGACTCGCGCAACACGCGGTGTAAGCTCATCAGGATGTCTTCGTCGATCTGCAGATCGTCGAGACGCCCGTCAGCCTGCACGTCGCAGGCTATGCCACTCGCACGGGTGAACTTGCGCGCCTCGATTTCCAGCGTGGCCACGACGCCCAGCTCGAGGCCGGCAGGCCGTAGTTCGCTCAGCAGGTGCTTGACGGTGCGCAGCGTCTCATCGACATTGCCCAGCGCCGCGCTTACCCAGTCATGCAGGCGGCCATGGTGGTCGTTCGTTTGCTGGTGCAGGGTGACGATGTCGAGCCGCAATGCCAGCAGGTTCTGGCCAAGGCAATCGTGGATCTCGCGCGAGATCCGCTTGCGCTCGGCCTCACTGCTGGCGCGCTGGTGGGCCAGTAACGAGTGCAGTTGCTGCTCGGATGCGCGTAACGATGCTTCGGAATGCTGGCAGGCGATGATCTTTTCGACCAGCGCCTGGTTGACGAGCATTTGCCCTTCGGTCAGCTGTCGCATGGACGCTTCGAGTCCGTCATCGGCAACCACATCGGCATAGCGCGACGGTGCCAATGCATCGCGCAGTTGGTCCGGTGCTTTGCTGTGACGATTGCGGAGTCGGGTTCGCATGGCAATCACCTGTGGTTCACGCGCGAAAAAGGGATGAGTTTCCTGCTGCCTGTTGTGAGACGCTAAGTATTTTGCTGACGCAAGTCAAGCGGAACCGATGGGAACGCACGCAAAATCACGCGCGCATGTTGGCTGCGTGTTTGTTCGCGGGTGGGAGCAACGGCGCACCATGCAACTTGGATGGACTGAATCTCAATAGGTTTGCAGGCGCGTTCGTCAAGCAGGCTGCAATCGATCTGGATCAATCTTGCTGCCTGTTGATGGATCGTTGTTCAGAGCGACAAAATGGCCTTGGCCAGATTGTTTCTGGCGTGCTGCTCCAGGCGTTGCGCGACGGCGGGCGTCGTGTAAATCTGTTCGCGGTCGAGAAAGCCCTGCAGCACGGCGCGGCGCTTGACCGCGTAGACCTCTGGCGGCACCCACGCATATTCGGCCGCGATCTGGCGCGTGTACCCGGCAAAGCGTGCGGCGGGTGCACCCAGGATGGCCAGGTCGATGTCGACCAGCAAAGCCTGATCCGGCGAGGCGGGCAGGGCGGTGTGGCAGGTGGCCATGATCAGGTCATGCACGCGCTGGCAGCGGGCCGTATCGACGCCGCCAGCCGCCAGGGCCTGGACAGCCCAGTGCGCCGAGCGTGCTTCGTTGTCGTGGCCCTGCACGTCGTAGATAGCGTCGTGGAACCACAGGGCCAGCTCGATGTCGGCAGGCTGTTCGGCTTGTGCCCGCAACGTGTCGAACAGTGTCAGGCATTCCGTGAGGTGTTGCAGCGTGTGGTAGTGGCGCTGGGGGTCGTCCCATGCGCGCAGCAATTGCTCGCACAAGCCGGCGGGCGGGGCCAGGTTCAGGGATGCCCAGGTTGCTTGCCAGTGCGTCAGGTTATCTTGATCGGGCATCAATGGCGAAAACGTCAGTTAAACACGTTGTTCCTGGGAAGTGCGCGACGCTATCGACATCTGACATCGACCTGAGTCTCTCCGGCATGGGCGCCTTTCGTGCCTGTCACTGTGCATGTAGTGATCTCATCAGGCAGCCGTTTCGCCAACGACACCTCGCCGAACACACCGTAGTCGCACCTGAGCCATTTACCGTCAGGGTACTGACCATCCAGTGCGTATGTCCGTCTCCACCCTGTTTTGGTTTTTGTGGCGTCGCGTTCACGAAGCACGCCGAGACGTTCCGGCGGACCATCAGCCGGCGCAGCGCTGCTCAAGTACAGCGGTGAAGAGACAAACGGTGTCCAATCCTGATCAGGCGCGACCGGGTGAAGAGATGCTTTTGGTATCGATTGGGGGCACACAAAGTTTTGTGGCGCCGCATGGGCCACGAAGTGGGCCGAGACGATAGCTAGGGCCGCGACTGCACAATGGATTTTCATGGTTTACCCGATCACGAAAAATGCATCGGCATTGTTGGAAGGGTCGATAAAGTTGCCATTGCTATCTTTCCCTTTTCTACGGATAAGGCGCTTGTCGATCGCAGCCTTCGGGCGCCACTGATCTATTACGTAAATGCCGTCAGATAATTGCCCCTATATAAAGGCAGTATGGTTGCCACGAGACTGATTCGCAGATTTTCCGTTGATAAAGGTTAGTATGTAGAGATTCAGTATGCGGAGTGACGCTGGCTAGTGAAATTCACCATTATCGTTAGTCAGTCACAGCTTAAAGCCAGATGTCGAATTTCGGTGCGCGACTCAACTCGCAAGGATACGCAGTCGAATCGCGCCGTCAGTCTTTTGATAATCAGATTTGTCCAAGATTAGTAAAAACGTCTGCTGCAATATTGCGACCTAGCGGGATGCCTCCAGTTTGATTTTCGAGGTTCAATAGCTCCGACGGTTTTTCAGCGGTTGTTGCATCAAACCTCCAATGCACTCCTAGATAAACGCGGCTGATGCCATTCCAATACATGGCCTCTATCATGCTGTCAAATCTGCGATTATGCCTTGGGCGCACAGTACCTGAGGAGTCTTTTGATTGACCGTTTAGCTCATCAGAAACGTAATCAAACCCAACATTGTCCATTTCGCCTGACTTAAAGCCATGAATAAGCCTAATCATTTCGAATGCCGCTGCGCCAAAGGTGGCATGCCCAGACGGATAGGCTGGAAACGGGGGCGTAAAGTCTTTGCCAATGCTATTCGAGTTTGGAGCTCCAAGAGGTTCCCAAAAAGGATCAGCATCTGGGTCGACGTTAAGCCTTGATCTGGCCAGCGAAGAAAGCTCTTCTCCGTGCTCTCTAATGCCTACGACTGGACGCCAGACATTATAGTTAAACTTATGAAACCATGCTTCTGTTGCTGCATCTGCCATCGCAACGTTAATTAACATTAACCATCGGGCCAGATGGACCGTTCTTTTTGTAGTTTCAATCTCTGTTACCTTTTTACTTAAAATTTCTACAGCAATCTGATTATACAGCCTAGGTGGCGTCCCTATTTCATTGACTCCGTCGTAGGCCCAGTATAATCCTATCAATTTCTCGTCGATTTTTCGCTCATTATTGTCTCGCCTGCCTTTCTCTTTCACTTGTCTGAAGTGTGAAATATAGTCCGAGTAAGTTGAGGCTGATGTATCCAATGTATATGCCAGATTTGGCTCTTGGACCTGTTTGTATCCAGGTGGGACATCAAGAGCGGTACGTTTTTTCAGCGCGAAATGATCTGTTCTGCCGAAGTCTTTTCCCACTAAAGGTTGAGGAGAATTAAACGGATCGTCCTTGTGGTTTCCATTATAAATTTCATCTGAAAGACTGGGGATCGGATTATTCATGTCGCTTTTTCGCTTTTCGAATACACGCTCGCCTACACTCTTTCCAAACGCGAGCGCTTCCTTATTGGCCATGGATTCGTCAATCCCGGTAGACATGGCTAATAAATTTGCATCGAAAAGATCTGTATGGGAAGGATACATTTTTTTCAACGCCATATAAGCAGCGCCGGAGATAGCCATTATCACTTCTTCGTGAGCTTTAGTAGCACTGTCGGGTAGATCCACAGTTTCTAACCATGGCTGGTATGACGGGTTACTGTAGTATCTTACGCACGCATCATGCATTGCGATATGAGCTATTGCTAACGCTCGTGCGCTGCGTGTGGGTCCTCCGTGGTGGACTGCTTTCATCTGACCGCTGTGATCGCGGCGATTTGCCTCAAGGGCTATGTTATTCCAATATAGTACTGGCTCAGTCATGACATCTCCTAGGGTGAATTGCACTTGTGAAGGAAAAATTATCGATCACCTCGCCCGCAGTTCATCTAACCAGCTTTCACCTTATCGGTAACCCTAAAGAGGCTGCCGCGATCAATTTATTCTCCAAGGCCAATCGATTTTTCATAAGGGAAATAGAGGTCTGTTGCGGGTAACCGCAGGATTAAGACTAAGTTTGTTATTCTCAGTTGTCCAATTAATCCTGTATTTACGCGATGGATGGAGCAATTCTGCGACACTATTGCGTAAAATCATCTACTTTCTCTGTTTCTAGTCAAAGGAGCATCCGCGATTGTTACCACTTCTCCGTAAGTTTACAAATCGTGGAACCTCTTTGCCAGCCAATGCAGACGCTGTCGTCTCTCTGCGCGGTATAAGTAAAATTGCGCCGCTGATATGTAGTCGGCAGTTGATCTCACCGCTGACTAGCAATCCTGCCGCTCGGTAAGCGTTTTCGATGAGCGATTTGCCTAGCTGACTTCCGGTAGTCCCCCCAGAAAAGAGCGCGATCAGAAATAGACTTTTCTACTTGACACACAGAAAGCTCTGCATGAAGACCTCCCGCTTTACCGACAGCCAGATCGTCGCCATTCTCAAGCAAGCCGAAGCCGGCAGCCCTGTATCAGAGCTGTACCGCGAGCATGGCATCAGCAACGCTACGTTCTACAAGTGGCCCTCCAAATTCGGCGGGATGGATGCCATCGCTGATGGCACGCACGAAGGAGCTAGAAGAGGAAAACCGTCGCCTCAAGACGATGTATGTCGAGGAGCGCCTCAAGGCCGAGATCGTCGCGGAGGCACTCACAAAAAAATGGTAGCGCCATCTCAAACGGCGGGAGATGGCGCAGTGGGCCGTGTTGGAGCGGTCAGCCACGGTCAAGCTGGCGTGCCAGGCATTTGGCACTAGCCAGACCTGCTACCGATACAAAGCGAAGCTGGACGCGGAAAACAACTTCATTGCCGACTGGCTGGTACGGCTGACGAACAACCGGCGCAACTGAGGCTTTGGCCTGTGCGTCATGTAGCCTGCGCAACGTGAGAGGATTCAAATACGCCACAAGCGTGTCTACAGAAGCAAATGCGAAATAGAACTGAACCTGCGGATCAAACCGTGTCATCGTCTGGCGCGGGAGAAACCGCTGCCGTTGGCAGTGCCGAGTGCGATCTATCAGGGCTGGTCGATGGACTTCATGCATGGCCAGCTTGCCGATGGGCGCAGCATCCATTTGTTCAATGTGATTGATGACTTCAACCACGAGGGGATGACTTCAACCGCGAGGGCTTGGGGATCGAGGTCGATTTCTCGCTGTCGCCCGAGCGGGTGATCCGGTCACTCGACAGAATCATCGAATAGCTCGGCAAGCCGGGGTCCGTTCGATGCAACAACGGGCCTGAATACATCCGCGCAGTGATCTTGGCATGGGCTGCAAAAACGCGGCATCCGCATCGATTCCATCCAGCCCGGCTAGCCCAACAGAATGCCTACGTTGAGCGCTACAACATGACGGTTCGTTACGACTGGCTCGCCTATCACTTGTTCGAGACGCTCGACGAAATCCAGGAATTTGTCACCAACTGGTTGGGGACCTACAATCACGACCGGCCCAACGTGGCGCTCGGTGGAATTACGCTAAAACAGAAACTGGTGCTCGCCGCTTAACCTCTACTTTTAGCGTGCTCTAAAAATGGGGGGATTACCATATGACGAGTACAAAGGTGCCGGCTTCGTAGAAAAACTCGGATTATGATAGCTGATCTGTTTTAATCAGGTGGAGGCGTCGAATTGTCTACTGAAAGCTCCGATTTTCCGCGTGGCTAGCTGTATAGCTACGTTTATATAATGCAGAAATGCAATCTAAAATGATTGATTCTTAAAGGTTATTTGGCTACATCAAAATCACATCGTACTGTTCCTGGTGATACCCCTTCTCGACCTGCAGCGAAATGCGCTTGCCGATGAAGTCGCCCAGCATGGCCAGGTGCTGCGATTCTTCTTCCAGGAACAAATCGATCACTTCCTGTGAAGCGACGATGCGGAACTCGCGCGGGTTGAACTGCTTGGCTTCGCGCAGCAGTTCGCGCAAGATTTCATAGCAGATCGTGCGGCTGGTTTTCACTTGGCCCTTGCCCGAGCAGGCCGGGCAGGGTTCGCACAGGATGTGGGCCAGCGATTCGCGCGTGCGCTTGCGCGTCATTTCGACCAGGCCCAGCGCCGAGAAGTTGCTCACGGAGACCTTGGTGCGGTCGCGCGCCAGTGTTTTCTTCAGCTCGGCGAGCACCTGGTTGCGGTGCTCGTTGTTCTCCATGTCGATGAAGTCGAGGATGATGATACCGCCCAGGTTGCGCAGGCGCAGCTGGCGCGCGATGGCGTGCGCCGATTCCAGATTCGTCTTGAAGATGGTATCGGCGAAATTGCGCCCGCCGACGTAGCCGCCCGTGTTGACGTCGATGGTCGTCATGGCCTCGGTCTGGTCGACGATCAGGTAGCCGCCGGACTTCAAATCGACGCGGCGCCCGAGTGCGCGCAGGATTTCTTCTTCGACGCCATACAGGTCGAACAGCGGCCGCTCGCCCGTGTAGTGCGCCATGCGCGACAGCACGCTCGGCGTGTAGACCTGCGCGAATTCGACGAGTTTCAGGTAGTTCTCGCGCGAGTCGACCTGGATGGTGGCGGTTTCGTCGTGCACGAAGTCGCGCAGCACGCGCTGGGCCAGCGAGAGGTCTTGATAGAGCAGGGTGGTCGGCGGCCGGGTGCGGGCGCCCTGATTGATGGCGCCCCAGGTCTTGCGCAGGTAGTCGACGTCGGCAGCCAGATCGTCGTCCGGCGCTTCTTCGGCCATCGTGCGCACGATGTAGCCGCCTTTTTCGTCGGGCGGCAGCAAGTTTTGCAGGCGCGTGCGCAGGCGTTCGCGCTCGCTTTCCTTTTCGATTTTTTGCGAGATGCCGATGTGCTGGTCTTGCGGCAGGTAGACCAGCATGCGGCCGGCGATGGAAATCTGGGTCGACAGGCGTGCACCCTTGGTGCCGATCGGATCCTTGATGACCTGGACGGTCAGTACCTGGCCGTCGAACAGCAGCTTTTCAATCGCGGTCGGGGGAACGTTGGCGCCGTCGTGGCTGCGCGCTTCCCAGATATCGGCCACATGCAGGAACGCGGCGCGCTCCAGGCCGATGTCGATGAAGGCCGACTGCATGCCTGGCAGCACGCGCACGACCTTGCCCAGATAGACATTTCCCGCCAACCCACGCGTGAGCGTGCGCTCGATGTGCAGTTCCTGCACCGCGCCTTGCAAGACCAGCGCGACGCGTGTTTCCTGCGGCGTGATGTTGATGAGAATATCTTCGTTCATGGACCCAGCCGCACGTATTGTTCAGGGTGATCATGATACACGCTCACGGGGCATCGCCGGGGCGGGAAGGCGATCAATTCAGACCGTCAGGCCCGCCTTGCGTAGCAAACTGGCGGTCTCGAACAGGGGCAGGCCCATGATGCCGGAGTGGCTGCCTTCGATGTGCTCGATGAACAGCGCCGCCGGACCCTGGATGCCGTAGCCGCCGGCCTTGTCGTACGGTTCGGGCGTGGCGCAATAGGCGCGGATCTGTTCCGGGGTGAGCTTCGCAAAGCGCACGTTCGATACCTGCGTGACCTGCTCGGCCACGCGTTCGGCGTGCACGGCAACCGAGGTCAGCACCTGGTGCGTGCGGCCCGACAGGCGCTCGAGCATGGCGATCGCCTCTCGGTTATCCGCCGGCTTGCCGAGAATCTCGCCATCGATCGTGACGGTGGTGTCGGCCGTGAGTACGGGGCGCAGCGGCTGGCGCCGTTGCAGCAGCAGGTTGAAGGCAAACGCGCCTTTTTCCTTGGCAACGCGCGCAACATAATGGTGCACGTCTTCATTCGCCAGCACGTCTTCGCTGATGTCCACCGCACGGGCCGGATCACTGCGCAGCAGCATCAGCTCGAAGTCGACGCCGATCTGGCGCAGCAATTCGCGTCGGCGCGGGCTTTTCGAAGCGAGGTAAATCTTGTTCTGGTTATTTCTCATCGACTCGGACGATCTGGCAAAGCAGTCAGGCAGGTAAAGAATTACTGAACAAGCAAAATTCAGACCCGGTGGTAAGGGTGGTTCTGGGTGATCGACCAGGCACGATACAGCTGCTCGGCCAGCATCACCCGCACCATACCGTGCGGCAGCGTCATGCTGGAAATACGGATCAGGCCCTCGGCGCGCGCCTTGAGCTCGGGATCGAGGCCATCGGCGCCACCGATCAGGAACGCGGTGTCGCGCCCGTCGCGTTGCCAGGTTTCCAGCTGCTGCGACAGGCCGACGCTCGTCAGGTCGCGGCCGCGCTCGTCGAGCGCGATGATGCGTACGCCCTTGGGCAAGACCGCTTCGATGCGCTCGCGTTCGAGCGCCATCGCCGTGGCAGCGGTCTTGCTGCCCGACCGTTCGACCGGCTTGATTTCCTTGAGCACGATGCGCAGCTCGGGCGGCATGCGCTTCGTGTACTCGGTGAAACCCGACTCGATCCAGGCCGGCATCTTGTGACCGACCGCGGCAATGATCAGTTGCATGAACGCTTACTCGGCATCCTTCTTGATACGACGGATTACTTTCTTGGCCGGCGCTTCGACCGCTGGCGCTTCTTTCGGCGCGGCAGCTTTCACGGCGCGCTTCGGCGGCTTGGCCTTGGTCGCTTCAACAGCGGCGGTCTCGGTCTTGCTCGGGTTGACCTTCACGGTCTTGCCGGTTGGGACGGCCTTGGCGGCAACCTTCTTGGCAGCCGGCTTCTTGGCAGCAGCAGGACCTTCGGCAGCGATGGTCTTGGCGACCGTGGCGGCGCGCTTGGCGGCCGGTTTGCGTTCGTTGACCGGCTTGGCCTCGACCTTGTCCTGGTTGGCGGCAAGGTGCTTCGACTTTGGCTTGGCTTCGTCGGCTTCTGCGCCTTCGGCGGTCGACTTGCGCTTGGCGGCGCCCAGCTTGACCGGCTTTTCGCCCCAGATTTCTTCGAGACGATAGTACTGGCGAATGGCCGGCTGCATGATGTGGACGATGATGTCGCCCAGGTCGACCAGCACCCATTCACCGGTGTCCTCGCCTTCCATGCCGATGACGTCGCCGCCGGCAGCCTTGACCTTGTCGCGCACCGATGCGGCCAGCGACTTGGTCTGGCGATTCGAGGTGCCCGAGACGACGGCGATGCGGTCGAACAAGCTGGTCAGGTGCGTCGTGTCGAACATGACGATGTCCTGGCCCTTGACATCTTCCAAGGCGTCAACGACGAGGGTTTGAAGTTTCTTGAGATCCATTAGTTTTTGTACAGGTTATGTTGTTGAATATAGTCTAGCACTTGCGCCATCGCGAGCGCGTTTGCGTCCGCTTCGAGGCCCGCGTGCAAGGCCGCACGAATGCGGCTTGACGAAATGTCGACGTCCAGCGTCGGTGCGAGGCAAACTTTTCCGTGGCTGCTTGCGCGCACGGTGTCGGGCGTCGCAAGGCGCGTCGACAATTCTTGTGCCACCGGTGGCGGCAAGGTTTCTTGCGCCAGGTCGTACCCCGGGCGCGTGGCCACACCCAGGTTGGCCAGCGCGAACAGTTCGCGCCATTCATTCCAGGTATCCAGATTGCGCAGCTGGTCAGCGCCCATCAGGAATACGATCGATGCCTGCGGGCCGAGTTCCCGGCGCAGCGCGCGCAGGGTCTCGACCGTGTAGGTTGGTGTCGTGCGTTCAATTTCCTGCAGGTCGAACACGACGTGCAACTGGTCGTTGTTCAGTGGCCTGAACGCCAGTTCGAGCATCGCGATGCGATGCGCGTCACCGGCTTCCATGCCATTCTTTTGCCAGGGCCGGCCGGCCGGCAGGATGCGCAATTCGTCCGCCTGCAGCAAGCCGCAAAACAATTGGCCCAGCGCGACGTGGCCCCGGTGCACCGGATCGAAGCTGCCGCCCAGCACGGCGATGCAGGCCGTCACGGCGCGAGCCAGTCCCGGTGCGGCAAAAAGTCGGTCGCCAGGCGCGCTTCCGGGCTGCCCGGCTCGGGGTGCCAGTCGTAGCGCCACTTCACGATCGGTGGCATCGACATCAGGATCGCCTCGGTGCGCCCGCCCGACTGCAGGCCGAACAGCGTGCCGCGGTCCCACACCAGGTTGAACTCGACATAGCGGCCGCGCCGGTAGGCCTGGAAATCGCGCTCGCGCTCGCCGTACGGGCGGTCCTTGTGGCGCGCCAGGATCGGCAGGTAGGCAGTAGTGAGGCTGTTGCCGACGCTTTGCATCAGCGCGCACGACTGCTCGAACCCCAGTTCGTTCAGGTCATCGAAAAAGATGCCGCCCACGCCGCGCGCTTCCTTGCGGTGCTTCAGATAAAAATACTCGTCGCACCAGTTCTTGAAGCGCGGATGCAGCGTTGGGCCAAACGGCGCCAGCGCGTCGTGGCAGCTCTGGTGGAAGTGGCGCGCGTCGGCTTCGTCGCCGTAGTACGGCGTGAGGTCCATGCCGCCGCCGAACCACCAGACCGGCTCTTCGCCGGCTGCGGTCGCTTCGAAAAACCGCACGTTCATGTGCACCGTCGGCGCATACGGATTGCGCGGATGCAGCACCAGCGACACGCCCATTGCTTCCCAGGCGCGGCCCGCCAGTTCAGGGCGTACGGCGCTGGCCGACGGGGGCAGGGCGGCGCCCATCACGTGCGAGAAGTTCACGCCGCCGCGCTCGAATACATTGCCTTCTTCGATCAGGCGCGAAATGCCGCCGCCGCCTTCGGGCCGTTCCCACGCGTCGCGCAGGAATGGCTTGCCATCGACCTGTTCGAGGTCCTGGACAATACGCGCCTGGAGGTCGAGCAACCAGGCCTTGATGGCTGCGCTATGAAGGGATGGCATGGAACGATCGCGGTCGGGAAATGAAAAGAGCGCAGATTGTACACCTGCGCACGTGGTGGTCACTCGTTGTGACGGTGGTGCTTATTTAATGCCGCGCCAGCCGATGTCGCGCCGGTACTGCGCGCCATTGAAGTGGATCTTCTCGACCGTTTCGTAGGCGCGCTTCTGCGCCATCTTGACGCTGTCGCCCAGACCCACGACGCATAGCACGCGGCCGCCACTGGCTTGCAGCGTGCCGCCCACGACGCGCGTGCCGGCGTGGAAGGTGACGCATTCCGGCGCTTCCGGCGGGATGCCGTCAATCACGTCGCCCTTGCGCGGACTGTCGGGATAGCCGGCGGCGGCCATCACGACGCCCACGGCGGTGCGGCGGTCCCATTCGAGTTCGACCGTGTCGAGCGTGCCGTTGCAGGCGTGTTCGAGCACGGTGGCGAAGTCGCTTTTCAGGCGCGCCATGATCGGCTGGGTTTCCGGGTCGCCCATGCGGCAATTGAATTCCAGTGTGCGCGGATTGCCGTCGGCATCGATCATCAGGCCGGCGTACAGGAAGCCCGTGAACGGAATGCCGTCGCGCGCCATGCCCTGGATGGTCGGGTTGATGATTTCGCGCATCACGCGTGCATGCATCGATGGCGTCACGATCGGCGCCGGCGAGTACGCGCCCATGCCGCCCGTGTTCGGGCCCTGGTCGTGGTCTTTCAGGCGCTTGTGGTCTTGGCTCGTGGCCAGTGCCAGCACGTTTTTGCCGTCGCACATGACGATGAAGCTGGCTTCTTCGCCGGCCAGGAATTCTTCGATGACGATGCGCGCACCGGCGTCGCCAAAGGCGTTATCGGCCAGCATGTGGTCAACGGCGCCGTGTGCTTCTTCCAGCGTCATGGCCACGACGACGCCCTTGCCGGCCGCCAGGCCGTCAGCCTTGATGACGATCGGGGCGCCGTTGGCGTCGATGTAGGCGTGGGCGGCAGCAGCGTCCGAGAAGGTTTCGTACTTCGCGGTCGGGATGCCGTGACGCTGCATGAACGACTTGGCGAAATCCTTCGAGCTCTCGAGCTGCGCGGCTTCGCGGGTGGGGCCGAAGATCTTCAGGCCGCGCGAGCGGAACAGGTTGACGATGCCGGCGGCCAGCGGTACTTCGGGGCCGACCAGCGTCAGCGCGATGTGTTCGGCCACGACGAAGTCGGCCAGCGCCTGCGGCTCGTGCAGGTCGACCGTCACCAGGCGCGTGTCGAGCTCGGTGCCGCCGTTGCCGGGAGCGACGAAGACCGTTTGCACGCGTTCCGATTGGGCCAGTTTCCACGCCAGAGCGTGTTCGCGGCCGCCCGAGCCGACTACGAGAATTTTCATATTGCCTACCAGGTTATTCGTCGATCACGGCGTTGGTGAACACTTCCTGGACGTCGTCCAGGTTTTCCAGTGCATCGAGCAGCTTTTGCATCTTGATCGCGTCGTCGCCCGTGAACACCGTTTCGGTGGCGGGTTTCATGATGACTTCGGCCACTTCGGCCTTGAAGCCGGCCGCTTCGAGCGCTTCTTTCACCGACGCGAAGGCGTGCGGATCGCACAGCACTTCGAAGCCGCCTTCGTCGTCGGCCGCGACATCGTCGGCGCCGGCTTCGAGCGCCGCTTCCATCAGCTTGTCTTCGTCGACGCCCGGTGCGAACAGGAACTGGCCTGTGTGCTGGAACATGAACGCGACCGAACCTTCGGTGCCCATATTGCCGCCGTTCTTGCTGAACGCGTGGCGCACTTCGGCCACGGTCCGCACGCGGTTGTCGGTCAGGCATTCGACGATGATCGCCGCGCCGCCGATGCCATAGCCTTCGTAGCGCACTTCTTCGTAGTTCACGCCTTCGAGCTCGCCCGAACCGCGCTGGATGGCGCGCGTGACGTTATCTTTCGGCATGTTCGCATCGGCCGCCTTCTCGACTGCCAGGCGCAGGCGCGGATTGGACGGGATGTCGCTGCCGCCCATGCGCGCGGCGACGGTGATTTCCTTGATCAGGCGCGTCCAGATCTTGCCGCGCTTGGCGTCAGTTGCGGCCTTTTTGTGCTTGATATTGGCCCATTTGCTGTGTCCAGCCATGTCGAGAATTCCTTAGACGGTATGCAAGAGTGGCCGACATTCTAGCATAGCGCCCCCTTGCAAAAAGGTCCAAGGGCCATCAAGCCGGGGGCGCGAATCGGCATGGAAACAACAGTCTTGCGCGCCAGTGCGTTCGCCGGCGGCGAGCACGAATACGGTATTCTTGGTGAACATAAAGGAGAACTGCATGCACGCCAAAGCAATCCGCATCGCCGCCAATGGCGGCCCCGAGGTGATGGAATATGTCGATGTCGACGTGGGTGCGCCCGGCCCGGGTGAGATCCTGCTGCGTCAGCACGCGATCGGCCTGAACTTCATCGACGTGTACTTTCGCACCGGCCTGTATCCGCAGCCGCTGCCCGGCGGGCTGGGCAAGGAAGGCGCGGGCGTGGTCGAGGCGGTGGGCGAGGGCGTGACCAATGTGCAGCCGGGCGACCGCGTCGCGTATGCGGGCGGGCCCAACGGCGCCTACGCCGACCTGCGCGTGATGCCGGCTGCAGTTGTCGTCAAGCTGCCCGACGCGATCTCGTTCGAGACGGCAGCCGCCATGATGCTGCAGGGCCTGACGGTGCAATATCTGTTTCGCTCGACCTACCCGCTGCAGGCCGGCCAGACGATCCTGTTCCACGCTGCGGCCGGCGGCGTGGGCCTGATTGCCTGCCAGTGGGCGCGCGCCCTTGGCGTGCAGTTGATCGGCACCGTCGGCTCGAAGGAAAAGGGCGAACTGGCGCTGGCGCATGGCGCGGCGCACGTCATCAACTACAACGACGAAGACATCGTCGCGCGTGTCAAAGAGATCACGGGTGGGGCCGGCGTGCCGGTGGTCTACGACTCGGTGGGCAAGGACACGTTTGCCGCGTCGCTCGACTGCCTGCAGCGGCGCGGCCTGATGGTCAGCT
The DNA here is from genome assembly GCF_059685835.1 of Telluria sp. RB2R28. NCBI lineage: Bacteria > Pseudomonadati > Pseudomonadota > Betaproteobacteria > Burkholderiales > Oxalobacteraceae > Telluria > Telluria sp. RB2R28. Next base: position 392,491 of record NZ_JCASIK010000004.1, read on the forward strand.
TCGGCAATGCGTCCGGCGCCGTGGAACCGTTTACCCCGAGCGAGCTGGCCAAGCGCGGTTCGCTGTACATCACGCGCCCGACGCTGTTCGACTACATGACCAACCAGCAGGAAGCCGAGGCAATGTCGGCCGAGCTGTTCGAGATGGTCACGAGCGGCAAGGTGACCATCAACGTCAACCAGACCTTCCCGCTGGCGCAGGCGGCCGACGCGCACCGGGCATTGGAATCGCGCCGCACCACCGGCTCGACGGTGCTGCTGCCATGAGGGATACCCGGGACGAGCCGCCGTTCACGCCGCCATCGCGGCCGACGGGCGATGGCGCGCCGAAGTTCGGGCGGCTGCTGATCGTGCTGGTGCTGGCCTTGCTGCTGGTCGTGGCCATCACGTTCGGGTCGGAGGCGTATTTCAGCTAGCGATCAATAGACGGACGTAAAAAAAGCCAGGCAGCATTGCCTGGCTTTCGGGGCCGTCTTCAAGACATGGTCAAGCGCCCGGTTCTTTTGTTACCACCACGCGGCGCGCCACGCCCGACTGGCCAGGGAAGCCCTCGAACGCGCTTTGCACCAGCGCCGGCATGACTTCAGGCGTCGACATATTGCGGCTCGTGTTGTGCACGGTCACTTCGAACAGGCGCTTGCCGTCGCGCGACGATTTGATCGCCACCTGCAGCTCGCGCCGGTACTGGTGCTCGATCGACGTCTGGTACGACGGGTACGGGCCCCAGAACGGATCGTAGAACGGGCTGTACCAGCCGCCCCAGTAGCGGCGGTTGAAGCCGCCGCGGTAGCCGCCGTAGCCGAAGCGCGCGCTCGGATAGAAATACGGCGTCATCATGGGTTCGATCACGCGCACCGGCACGTCGGTGGTGGTAAAGCGCATCGCCACGGTCAGCGCCGGCGTGGCGCCGTTGGCATCGCGGAAGCCCTGGCGCGCCAACTGGCCGCGTACCAGGTCCTGGTAGCTGCGCCACTCGAGGGTATCATCCTGCGGCGACGGCACTTCAAACACATAGGTCTTGTCGGCAATCTGCGCCGGCCATTGGTGGAACGTGGTGACATCGCTGCGGATGCTCGTCGCGCAGCCGCCCAGCAGCAACGCGAACGCGGTACCCAGAGCGATGGTGATGAAGCGTTTCATGCAAATCTCCCGTTTGTCTTGTCGGTCTTTCCCCGATCTTCAAGATTACCCCTTGTTCAGATTCAGGGGAGCCACTTTTACACCCGGTTACCGTGCCTACAAAGCGATACATGGCAATTCGTCGGCGGCGATCCAAAAGCTTGTTGGTAAAATAAGCCCCTCATCCACTGTGTCAGCCCGAGCCCACCATGCGCACCGATACGCCCCAGACCATCTTCCGCAAGGACTATACCCCGCCCAGCTATCTGGTGGATACCGTCGAACTGGGCTTCGACCTGGACCCGGCGCGCACCGTTGTGGCCAGCCGCATGACGCTGCGGCGCAACCCGGCCGCCACCACGCGTGGCATCGAACTGCACGGCGAAGACATCGAGCTGGTGGCGCTGCGCCTCAATGGCAAGCCGCTGGGCAAGCGCGACTACACGCTGGCCAACAACCTGCTGACGATCCGCTCGGCGCCCGACGACGTGGTGCTCGAGATCGAAACGCTGTGCGCACCCGACAAGAACACGACGCTGAGCGGCTTGTACGTGTCCAACGGCAACTTCTTCACGCAGTGCGAAGCCGAGGGCTTCCGCCGCATCACGTTCTTCCCGGACCGCCCGGACGTGATGGCCAAGTTCACCGTGATGCTGCGCGCCGACAAGGCCCGCTATCCGGTGCTGCTGTCCAACGGCAATCTGATCGAAGAAGGCGACCTGGACGATGGCCGCCACTATGCACTGTGGGAAGACCCGTTCAAGAAGCCGTCGTACCTGTTCGCCCTGGTCGCCGCGCAACTGGTCTGCCAGGAAGAAACCTTCCGCCTGGCCGACGGCCGCGACGCGCTGCTGCAGGTGTGGGTCGAGGACGGCAACCTGGACAAGACTGACTACGCGATGCAGTCGCTCAAGCACAGCATCCGCTGGGACGAAGAAAAATACGGGCTCGAACTCGACCTGGACCGCTTCATGATCGTCGCCACCAGCGACTTCAATATGGGCGCGATGGAAAACAAGGGCCTGAACATCTTCAACACCAAGTTCGTGCTGGCCAACCCGCGCGTGGCCACCGACATCGACTTCCAGGGCATCGAAGCGGTGGTGGCGCACGAATACTTCCACAACTGGACCGGCAACCGCGTGACGTGCCGCGACTGGTTCCAGCTGTCGCTGAAAGAAGGCCTGACGGTGTTCCGTGACCAGGAATTCACGGCCGACATGATCGGCACCGCCACCGGGCGCGCCGTCACCCGCATCGACCAGGTGCGCACGCTGCGCCAGGCCCAGTTCCCGGAAGACGCCGGCCCGATGGCGCATCCGGTGCGGCCCGACTCGTTTGTCGAGATCAACAATTTCTATACCGTGACGGTGTACGAAAAGGGCGCCGAAGTCGTGCGCATGTACCAGACGCTGTTTGGCGTCGACGGTTTCCGCAAGGGCATGGACCTGTATTTCGCGCGCCATGACGAGCAAGCCGTCGAGTGCGACGACTTCCGCCGCGCGATGGCCGACGCCAACAACCGCGAACTGGCCCAGTTCGAGCGCTGGTACAGCCAGGCCGGCACGCCGGTGCTGCGCTTCGAAGGCCGCTGGGACGAAGCGGCGCAGACCTACACGCTCACGCTGTTCCAGTCGTGCCCGGCAACGCCCGGCCAGTCCGAAAAGCTGCCGTTCCATATTCCGGTGGCCGTTGGCCTGCTCGACGCCGCCGGCGCCGACATGCCGCTCGTCGTCGATGGCCAGCAGCGCGGCACGACCGCCGTGCTCGAACTGACCGAAGCCGAGCAGACCTTCGTCTTCACGGGCGTGACCGGGCAACCGGTGGCCTCGGTGCTGCGCGATTTTTCGGCGCCGGTCATCCTGCAGGGCGGCTACACCGATGCCGATCTGCTGCACCTGTTCAGCCACGACAGCGACCCCGTCAACCGCTGGGAAGCGGGCCAGCGCCTGGCCATGGAACGCCTGCTGAAACTCACCGGCGAAGCGGGCGCGCAAGACGATGCCGCCGCCAGCCTGAACCTGGACGAAACTTTCATCGAGGCGCTGCGCAAGATCCTGGTCGACGACACGCTCGATCCGGCCTTCCGCGAGCAGTGCCTGACGCTGCCGTCCGAATCGATGGTGGCCGAGCAGCTCGAGTGCGTCGATCCGCTGGCCGTGCACATCGCGCGCCAGTTCGTGCGCGCCGACCTCGGCGCGCGCCTGCGCAGCGAGCTGCTGGCGCAGTACGAAGCCAACGCCACGCCCGGCCCCTACAGCCCGGACGCCGCCTCGGCCGGCAAGCGCGCACTGAAGAACCTGGCGCTGGCCTACCTGAACGCCGCGCCGGACGCCGCCAGCGTCGCGCTCGCCCAGCGCCAGTTCGACGAAGCCGACAACATGACCGACCGCGCCGCAGCGCTTTCTGCCCTGGTCGCCGCGTGCGTGCCGCAGGCGGCCGACGCGCTGGCCGTGTTCTATGACGAATTCCAGAACGAGGCGCTGGTCGTGGACAAGTGGTTCGCGATGCAGGCGTCAAGCCCCACCACCGACCTGGCGGCCGTGCGCGCGCTGATGACGCACCCGGCCTTCACACTGCGCAACCCGAACCGCGCGCGCAGCCTGGTGGCGATGTTCTGCGTGAACAATCCGGTACAGTTCCACGCGCCGGACGGCAGCGGCTACGCCTTCTGGGCCGAGCAGGTCATCGCACTCGACGCACTGAACCCGCAAGTGGCCAGCCGCCTGGCGCGCGCCATGGACCGCTGGCGCCGTTACGCGCCAGCGCTGCAGTGGCAGATGCGCGAAGCCTTGCAGAAGGTGGCGGGGCAGGTCAAGCTGTCGAACGACGTGCGCGAGATCGTCGGCAAGGCGCTGGCCAACTAAACACATTCAACACAACCTGAGGAACCCATGAAACGCGTAAGTCTGACGCAGTACCTGGTGGAAGAGCAACGCCAGCACCAGAGCATCAATGCGGAGTTGCGCCTGCTGATCGAAGTCGTGGCCCGCGCCTGCAAGCGCATCAGCTATTCGGTGAGCAAGGGCGCGCTGGGCGAAGTGCTCGGCAGTGCCGACACCGAAAACATCCAGGGCGAAGTGCAGAAAAAGCTCGACGTGATCTCCAACGAAATCCTGCTCGAAGCGAACGAGTGGGGCGGCCACCTGGCCGCGATGGCGTCCGAAGAAATGGAAACCATCCGCCAGATCCCAAGCCGCTATCCGAAGGGCGAGTTCCTGCTGCTGTTCGATCCACTGGACGGCTCGTCGAACATCGACGTCAACGTGTCGATCGGCACGATCTTCTCGGTGCTGAAGGCGCCGGAAGGCATGCAGGATCCGACCGAGCAGGACTTCCTGCAGGCCGGCAGCACGCAGGTGGCAGCCGGCTACGCCGTGTACGGCCCGCAGACGATGCTGGTGCTCACCACGGGTAACGGCGTGCATTGCTTCACGCTCGACCGCGAGCAGGGTTCGTGGGTGCTGACCCAGAGCGATATGCAGATTCCGGCGGCAACCAAGGAATTCGCGATCAATATGTCGAACCAGCGCCACTGGCATCCGCCGGTTCAGCGTTACGTCGACGAGCTGCTGGCAGGGTCCACTGGCCCGCGCGGCAAGGACTTCAATATGCGCTGGGTCGCCTCGATGGTGGCCGACGTGCACCGCATCCTGACCCGCGGCGGCGTCTTCATGTACCCGGCCGACCTGCGCGACACCAGCATGCCAGGCAAGCTGCGCCTGATGTACGAAGCCAATCCAATGGCGATGATCGTCGAGCAGGCCGGCGGCGCGGCGACCGACGGCCAGGGCCGCATCCTCGATATTCAACCGACCAAGCTGCATCAGCGCGTGCCGGTGTTTTTGGGTTCGAAGGAAGAAGTGGAAGTCGTTACGGGCTATCACGCGGGCTGATGGCGCGCCTGCTCGCCTGCGTATAAATTAGGCAAACCGGAAATCTTGCGAAAGTGACGCGATACACACTAGCAAGGTTGCCGGTTTGTTTGCTAGAATACGGCTCTTTCGTGAGCGACGGCTTGTTTGTCGGGCATGATGGAAGGCGAAGCACAGGTTTCGCCGCTGTAGCTCAGTCGGTAGAGCAGCGCATTCGTAATGCGAAGGTCACCAGTTCGATTCCGGTCAGCGGCACCAAAATTAGTTAGTCAGATCAAAGGGTTACAGGCTTCGGCCGGTAACCCTTTTTTCTTTTTGGCGTGACCGTTGCCCGATGTGACCGCTGCCCCAGTGGCTTGCCTCGTCAACTTCCCCGTTGAGCCTGAGCATCCGCACCCCCGCCATGTCGAGCCCAGTCCCTGGAAAGACGATGCACGGCGAATCCCTGGAATGTGAGCGTTCTGGCTGCCTGGTGTCTGGCTTTATCACCGTATGCCGGTATTGACGCAGCGGCAGGCGCTCATCCTGTTCGTCGTCAGCTCGCTTGCCGCCTTTGCATTTTTCTGGACTGGCACGTCGCAGGCAATCCGTACCGCTCTCAACGGCGAGAATGGTGGCAATTCTTCAGCCGGGACTGCACATGACCGCTACGCCGCTACTGATGGTGTAGGAAGCCATGACCAGTTTGCCTGCGGCATCCACGCTCAGTTCGACATGGCTCTGGTCGGCATATTTGGCACCATATTGCAAGGAGCTGTCATCCGCCTCGACGCTGATCGATTCCTGGACCACGTTGGCATCGAACCCAAGCTGATGCTCTCCAAAAGCGACACCTGCCGAAGCTGGCTTGACCACCATTTTGCGCAGGGCGCCGCCCTCGACGCATGACATGGTGGCGCCAGCGCCGGTGAAGTATTGCGCCACCGCCGGATACAGCGGTTTGGCCGCAAGGTTTGATGCCGACGATACATTGGTGCATTGGGCTACATGTCCACCCTCGCCAAACATGGCGCTGCCGCCGCCGGCACTATTTACGATCAGCTGGAACGGCCGTTCACCGCCGCTGGCATCGAAGGTGCCTGCCGGCGCTGCGCTGCCATCGAACGTACGTACCAAACTCATGCGCGTGCCTGCCAGGTTGATCGTCCAGTCGGCGGCAACGACCTTGCCGTCGCGTCCAATGGTGACCCCCTCTGGCGGCATGGGGCCACCGATGCCGTTGCATGTGCCGCCATAGCTGCCGGCAGCCAATCTCAGCATGGTAGCGCGGTAAGCCGGATGCTTATTGTCACCCTCGGTGACTGGAGTGGCCTGGACTGCGGCGTCATCGCCAGATGGCGCGTCGTCGGTCGATTTGCTGCATCCTGCCAGCAGCAGGGCCGCGCAGGCGACGGTCAATATGCTCTTCATCGCGCCCCCTTCGCCGACGACGCGCTGACCGCCTTGCATTGACTGCCGATGCGTGTCAGGCGCGTTACCAGGACGCTCGAACGTGTGGCGGCGCCGGCAGCGCCGGCGCCGCCGCGTTCAGCAGCAATCGCGCGCATGTCGGCCTTGTGTTCCTCCCAGTTTTGGAGCGCGTAGCGCGCATCCTCACGCTCATCGGCGCTGGTGGAATTTTTCAACGCGTTTTCGAACGTCTTGCGCTGTTGATCGAAGTCGAGCAGGCCTTGTTGCCCCATACGTTCGGTGACCGATGTTTTCATTTCCCAGGTAGTGGCATTGACCTTGCGGACGGCAACGGTGGTATCGGCGCTCGGGCAGCGCGAACTGAACGTGGTGCTGCCGGCTGCGTGCACTGGTGCCGAACTCGTGCATTGCTGGTCAGCTGGCGGCAACAGGCCGCTGCCCGTGGCGCCAATGCACAGTTGCCCCGGAGTGGGAAGCGCGCCGACAACGGCCGCCCCACCTGGCGCCTGGACTCGCATACTGGCCATGCCACTGGCGCTGTCGTTTTTCTGCTTCAGCACAGCGCCATTGCTTTGTATGACATTGGCATCGGCGTCGATCCGGTACAGGCCAGGCGGTGGCAAATTGACCAGGGCGGGCGCCGTCGCGGCGCTTACGTCAGTTGCGCCGAATGGCAGCAGGATTGCCGCGATCATGGCCGGCAGGCGAGGGGGAAAGGACGTGGTGAACAAATAAATCTCCTGAAAAATTGTTATCGAGCCGCTCGGTGAGCAGGTGGCTCAGCGGACGACCATTTCGACGCGTCGGTTTTTTGCGCGTCCTTCATCGCTCTCGTTGGTCGACACCGGTGCCAGATTGGCGACACCGCGCGCCACCAGTCTTGTCGAGGCGATCCCATACGTGGAGGCCAGCGCTGCACATACCGCTTCAGCACGTTTTTGTGACAACGTGCTGTTGGCGGCAAACTCGCCCTGGTTGTCGGTATGGCCAACAATGAATACTTTCATGGCCGGCGTGGCTTTCAGCACGTTCGCCATCTGGGCCAGCTGACTGGCCGAATCGCTGCGCAGGACTGCCTTGTTGGTGTCGAATTCGATACCGTACAGGGCCATCTTGCCGTCGCGCTTGAGTCCTGTCGTGATGGCCGCCGCGTCGACCTCGACGTTGCCCAACTGGGTTGCTGCCGGTTCGATGATCTGCACGAACTGGCGCTTGCGACTCATGATTCCCGAATTTGGAAAGCCGGAGACGATCCCGATCGACACGTAAGTGACGCCGGAAGGTCCTTTGCGCTGGCCACTGTAGTAATGAAAACCCGGCTGATTGGCGCTGTTGAACGTGCCAAGAACGGCATTGTCGTAGCCGTTCCAGTGCGCCTTGCGCGGAAAATTCTCTACCAGTTGCTGCACATTGGCTTGTTCGCATGCGGCAGTTTCGCAGGCATACAAGGTCTGGAAGCCTGCGGCTTCGAGCGCATGGCGGTAGTTGCGGTAGATCTCGAGCGGACTGCTGTCGTCGGGCGCAAGATACAGGCGGTTGCTGATCTTGCCCTCGACCGGGATCAGTACCGGTTTGCCTTTCTGCACAGTCACGACCGACGCCTGCTCCAGGCGGCTGTCGCCGTACATGTACAGGATCGACCCCTTGTACCGGCTCAGTAGCGGACTGTCGGCGCCACCCTTGCGGTCGACGGCCATCTTGTCGCCAGCCAGCGCAGGGGCCGTCGCCAGCAGCGCTGCGCCCAACCATATGGCCGCGTGAAGCTTATTGCACACTGCGGGTGCGTCGCAGTTCCGAATTGAGTGCCTGAATATTTTTTTGACGGTCATACAACTCCTCGGGAAGTCGCTGGCTGTCTGCAGCGGATAACTTGGTGGTTTTGTGCTGGCATCCTGCGCGCGCTGCATCGCGGCAGCATCGCTGCGCGCTTCGGCGGCGAGCTCTTCGTGCAGGATACCAATACGGTCGCGATCGCGCCTGTCCTGTTCAGCAGCGCTGATGCGCGGCATGGCTTGGGGGCCGCACGCGTCGCCGGGGCTCAGGCGGGGTGGGGCGCGGGAGGTCAAGCCGTCATTGGCTGCTTTGGCCTGGTTGCGCCAACAGGCTGTTTGGCGCCGCGGCCTTGCGGTTGACAATGACCTGGATGCCTTGGTCGTTGATGTGACGGGAGGAGGGGCTGAAATCGACGAATGCGCCAACGACCAACGCGACGTCATCGCACGAGCTGGCACCCAGTTTCGCCTCGCACCGTCTTCTTGAAGAATGCTATGCAGATCGGTTGCCTGGCGGCGTTGATCCACTTGCCGGCAGTGTGAGCGCCTGCCGCTTTAGCCGGGCTGCGTCTCTTCAGTCGCGGCTTCCTGCAACCCGCGTGCCAGGCTCGATACGCTCGGATTGTCGACGAACACGCAGCGCTTGCCATGGCGCTTGCAATGGTCTTTCACGCGCCAGTAGGCGCTGTGGCTGATGCAGCCGGTCTGGCAGATCACCAGGTCGGCAGCGGCCAGGCTGGCATCGAGCTGGCTGCTGCTGTCTTCCAGGCCGCCGTCGTGGTGCGCAAATTGGGCGCCGACGCGCTCGATCATCGTCCGGTAGATCGGCACGCTGCTGCTGCGGCCACCGACGCACAGCACGGCGCGGTTGTGCAGCCGTACCGGCATCGCAACGGGGACGGCGACGGGTTCCGGCGCGGGCGCTTCGTCGGCATCCAGCGCTGTGGCTCGTGACGCCTTCAGCTCGGCCACCTGCGCGCGCAAACCCTGCTCGCGCGCTTCCAGCTGCGCGATGCGTTCGGCCATGCGCTCGCGGGTGTCGAGGTCTGGGATGCTGGCTTGCAGACGCGCCAGCTCGGCGCGCAGGGTGGCGACATCGCCGTCGCGGGCAATGGTGGCAGCGCGCGCCGTCATCAGGAGTTGCTCGTGACGCTCGGCGTCGAGCGCTTTTTCTTGTGCCAGCGCGTTGCAGCGCTCCTGCAGGCGGACGACCTCGCGTTCGAGCCGGGAATTGTCGGCAACGATCGCATTGAACTTGTTGAGATCGGCGCGGGCGCAGGCGCCGGCCTGGTGCTGCACCATGTGGATATCGCGGCACATTTTTTCTTCGAGCGCCACCGTGCAGCGGGGATGGGACAGCCCGGCCCAGAATGCGCCCGCCACATCGCCAGCCGCCACAGCCGCCGCCCACATGGCTTCGACCTGCTCGGTGGTCTTGGCCGCGCGGAAGCGCTGGATATGCTGCGCATAGCGACGTTCAAGCTCTTTCTGAACCGCATCGGCCACCGGCGTGCGCAATGCGCATTCGCTGACGGTGCCGACGTGGATATCGTAGTCATCATGCAGCACCTTCCCACCGGTCACCTTTTCGACCAGCTTGCGCAACCCATTCAACGGTAACCCCACGCCCACCAGCGGACAATGCGACGCATGCGACAACTCCCAGACGCGCCGCCGGCGCGAGCTCTGCGCGCCATCGTTGGAGCAGGGTACGGTCGAAGCATGTTTGTCGCACATGGCAGATCCTTTGGCACAGAAAATGGCAGAGAAGGGCGATGCCCTCTATCAAATGATAATGATTCTCATTTATTCTATCGCAGTCTGCGTGCCGCGCAAGCAAAATTTACAACTTTCCTTAGTATCCCGACAGCGCATCTGAAGTGATCATGCATACCCGCGCGCCTGGATGGGCAACTTTGATTTCCGGATGGCTCTGTTACACTGACCCGATCTTTTCCACAGCTTGCCGTCGCCCGCGTGATCCACATACACACTCCCAACGGCCTCCCATCCGTCCTCGTCGGTCCCCTGTTGCGCCGCCTCGAACCTGGTCGTCTCGTCCTCTGGCTCGTTGGTAGCACGCCGCTCGACTTCACTCTGGTACTCGAACCGCATGGCGGCGAGGCACAGCGGCTGGTGGTGGATGAGGACTCGTGCCGCATCATTCCGATCGGGCGCGATGCGCACATTCACTTTATCGACGTTACGCTACCCGACCCGCTGCCGCAGGACACGCTGATCGACTACGACCTGTTGCTGAGGGATGTCGAAGGCGTCGAACAGGGCATCGCTGCCTGGGCGCCGCATCTGGTGCACGAAGGCGCCACGATGCCTAACATGGTGCTGCGCAGCCGCTCCGACAACATCCTGTATGGCTCGTGCCGCAAGCCGCATCACCCGTCGCGCGACGGTCTGGCGCGGGGGGATGATCTGATTGCCGAACACCTGGGGCAAGCCGGCGAGCGGCCGTCGATGCTGCTGCTGGCCGGTGACCAGGTGTATGCCGACGACGTGGCCGGTCCGATGCTGGGCGCGACCCATGCGCTGATCGAGCGTCTGGGTCTGTTCGGCGAATGCGTCGAAGGCGCCGTCGTCGCCGACAGCGACGAACTGTACGCTCATCCCGACGGTTACTATGGCCGCCAGCACCTGCTGCCGGCAGTTAAATCGAGCGAGGCGCTGCGCGAAAAGTTCTTCGGCGGCGTGGAAAAACCGATCTTCACGACGGCCAACGCCGACAACCACCTGATGACGCTGGGCGAAGTGCTGGCCATGTACCTGCTGGTCTGGTCGCCGGTGCCGTGGCAGGTCGTGGGCGAGATCGCGATGCCCCAGCTCGACCCCAAACATCAGGAGCGCTGGCACGAGGAAGCCGGCATCCTGCACGGCTTCTGCGACGAATTGCCGCGCGCCGCGCGCCTGATGGCGCACGTGCAGACCTTGATGATCTTCGACGATCATGACGTCACCGATGACTGGAACCTGTCGTACAAGTGGGAAAAGACCGCCTACGGCCACCCGTTCTCGCGCCGCATCATGGGCAATGCGCTGGTGGCCTACATGCTGTGCCAGGGCTGGGGCAACCGGCCCGACGTCTTCGGCGAGGTGCTGGACGACATGGCGGCGATGGCCGCCAGGCCGGATTCCAGGAATCGTCTCGAACCCGAACCGCATGGCGCGCTGATCGAGCGGCTGCTGACGTTCCGCCAGTGGGATTACATGCTGCGCACGCAGCCGGCCGTGATCGTGCTCGATACCCGTACGCGGCGCTGGCGCAATCAGCGCCGTCCGAGCCATCCATCGGGCCTGATGGACTGGGAATCGCTGACCGAGTTCCAGCATGAGCTGATCGATGAGACGGCGGCGGTGATCGTGTCGGCGGCGCCGATGTTCGGCGTGAAGCTGATCGAGGTGGTGCAGAAGATTGCCACGCTGATGGGCCAGGCCCTGACCGTCGACGCCGAGAACTGGATGGCGCACCGCGGCGCAGCCCGCAGCCTGCTGAATATCTTCCGCCACTCGCGCACACCGGGCAACTACGTGATCCTCTCGGGCGACGTGCATTATTCGTTCGCCTATGACGTCGAAGTGCGCGACGATACCCGGCCGCCGCATATCTGGCAGATCACCAGCAGCGGCTTCAAGAACGAATTCCCCGAAGACCTGCTCAACTGGCTCGACCGCCTCAATCGCTGGCTGTATTCGCCGCGCTCGCCGCTGAACTGGTTCACCAAGCGGCGCGCGATGTCGATCACGCCGCACCTGCCCGACCAGCGCAAGCACGGCGAACGCCTGTGGAACGGTTCCGGCATCGGCCAGGTCTGGCTCGATGCGAAGGGCAGGCCCGAGCGCATCGTTCAGCACAACGCCGATGGCCGGCCTTCCACGCAGTTTTTGAAGCTGGGCGAGGAAAAGGCGGCCGAGCCTGCAGTCGAACGGCCGAAGAAGGCCGCCTAGCCGGGCTGCTGGCCCGCCAGCGCCAGCGGCAACCCGCGCGCCCAGCGGTTCGATGACAGCGAAAACTCCAGCGCACGCACCTGGTGGTACCAGCCGGCCGGCACATACAGCATGTCGCCCGGCCGGACGATGACTTCCACCAGCGCCGCCTGGCGCGCCAGCGGAAAGCGTTCGTCGTCCAGCGCTTCCGGATCGACGGGCGAGCCGAACAGGAGCGGATTGGCTTCCCGCGTATACAAGAACGCGTCATGGTGGGGCGGGGCCAGGAAGATGCGCTTCACGCCGCGGATCTGGGCGAAGATATTGTCATCGTAGTCGCAGTGCAGCGGCGTGATCGTGCGCGCCGGGCCGATCCAGAAGCGGGGCGGCCCCATCTTGTCAAAGTATGCCGGCCAGTGGCACAGCCGGTTCAGTTCGCGCAGCGCCAGGTTGCCTACATACGGCGGCAACCCTGATTCGACCGGCGTAGACAGATCCAGATAGTCGCGCAGCAGCATGTCCTGCATGGCCCGATCCGGTGCAAAAGCCGTATGCACGTAGTCGCCCACGCGCGCGCGCACGGGCAGGTGGCCGTACTGCGCGCGCAGGGTGGCGATGTCCAGCTGCACGATCGGCCAGCGCCCGACCACGTCCGTGACCAGGAACGGCATGCCGGCCAGCCCATGCGCGCGAAATGCCGCCGCATCAAGGCGCGCGAGGCGTGGCACGTGCGTGAACGTGGGCAGCGCCTGCGCCGCGGCCTTGATGGCCTCGCGCATGGCGGGAATCGAGTCGACGCCGCGCACTTGCGCATCGCGCTGCGCGCGCGCTGCGGCGTCCTGTTCAGCCTGCGCCACGTCCGTGCGCCGCAGCGGCGGCAGGCGCGCGGCGCCCGGGTCCTTCTCTACTGCCATGTCAGGCGTTCCTGTCTGTGATGAGGGGCGTATGGTACCGCCAGCTGCCGCAAAGTGCGCCTAAATCACCCAAAATGACCGCTTTATGAACCGATGTGACGGTTCTGTTAGTCAGCGCACGGTCTACGCAGGGTGCCCATTGTATTTTTTGTATCGCGACGCAGTGAATCCGATACTGCGACTCGGAAAGTTGCCGCAAAGTGGCCAACCGGGATGGGACGCAAAGAAAATGTACAGAGACGCCGAGTCAAATCGATGTTGATGTAGCGCAGTCAAAGATCGTTCCCGCTTGTTGTATCGGACTTATTCAATCAAAGATGTGGTGCTAGTCGAATTTCGTTCTACTCCGCGTTGATCACTATTTTATGAGGGTTACATCATGGATAATCAAAAGTCTACCGAGGGTAAAGGCATCAACGCAACCAACGCTTCGAACCCAGGTTCGGGCAACCAGCAAAACGCGTCGTCGAGCACCAGCACCGGCACCGGTTCGCTGGGCACGAGCACCGTGACCGGCAACAGCGGTCTGGGCAACAGCGGCAGCAGCGCCAGCACCGGCGCCGGCAACACGTCGGGTTCGACCACCGGTTCGTCGTCGACGCCATCGACCTCGTCGACTTCGTCGACCGCATCGTCGATCAGCGACACCGCAGCAAACGCCGCTGGTGGCATCAAGGCAGCAATGTCGTCGATCACGCCTGAGAAAGCACACGGCGCCATCGACAAGGCAGCGCAAGCTGCTCAGCCAGTCGTCGACAACATCGCTTCGAAAGCACACGCAGGCGTCGAAAAGGTCACTGGCCTGATCAGCACCGCGCAAGAAAAATTCGGCGACCGTTCGACCCAGATCACCGAGAAGTACTCGGACCTGTCGGCTCAGGGCAAGGAATACGTCAAGAACAACCCAGGCAGCGCACTGCTGGCTGCAGTCGGCGTCGGCTTCATTCTGGCCAAGCTGCTGGGTGGCTCGAGCGACCGTAGCGACTATCGTGACGATTATCGCAACGACTACCGCAAAGACTACAACTCGTACCGCGATTAATTCCCGCGCAATTCATTCCACGCCTTATACCGTGGATTGATTCCGGCGCATCTTCGATGTGCCGATCGAAAGCCTGACCAGCATCTGCTGGCCGGGCTTTTTTCATTCTGAGCTTTAACGCTTTCTTAACGTCTGATTAACGTGACGATGACGGTGGGCAATCTAGCATCCATACCGCATCAGAAGGCGCGTTGGATCCAGGTCCGCGTGATCGATTCATCGTCGGGCAGCGCATGGCCCGGCCCATCCGACGGATTCATGAAGACTGACGAGCTCTACCTGCACCGGGCGGCCACCGCCCCGACACGCCCTGCATCTTCCTGGCTGGCACGCAGCACACGCATCGCCGGCCCCTTCGCACCGCTGATGCAGATGCTGCTCATCGGCCTCGTGCTGCTCTCGGGCTTTCGCCTGGCAATGCTGGCCTGGCAATGGGAGCGCGTGCGTGCCACCGGCGTCCTGCTGGAGATCATCGTGCAGGGCGTGCGCGCCGACCTGATCCTGCTTGGCTATTGCCTGGCCATTCCCTTGTTGCTGGCGCCACTGCTGGCGCATCGCCGGACGGCCCGCCTGTGGCAATGCTTCACGCTGGGCTGGACGATGCTGGCCTTGATCTTCATCCTGTTCATGGAAGTCGCGTCGCCGCAATTTATCATGCAGTACGACGTGCGTCCCAACCGCCTGTTCATCGAATACCTGAACAATCCCCGGGAAGTCTTTTCCACGCTGTGGCACGGTTTCCGCACCGCAGTGCTGCTGGGCTGCGCGGTCACCGTGCTCGTGGGTGTCGCGCTGGTGCGCCTGCTGAAAAGCGCCTCCGCCAGCACGCCGATGTGGCCGGGCCGCAAAATGCTGCTGGTGTGGCCGGTCCTGTGCCTGCTCGTGTTCATGCAGATCCGCTCGACCACCGGCCACCGGCCCGCCAATCCGGCCATGTTCGCGCTCACGGGCGACGCGATGGTCAATTCGCTCGTCATCAATTCGGCGTGGTCGGTGTTTGACGCGATGCGCTCGATGGACAACGAAGCCAAGTCGTCGGATATCTATGGCGACTTCCCGCGCGCGAAGGTGTTTGCCGAAGTGAAGGCGGCGCCATGGCTGCGCGATTACGGGTTCGCCAACCCCGATCAGCCGACGCGGCACTACCAGAGCGCGGCCATCACCCGCGCCAAACCGTTGAATCTTGTCATCGTGCTGCAGGAAAGCCTGGGCGCGACGTTCGTCGAGTCGCTGGGCGGCCTGGCCGTCACGCCGGAGCTCGAAAAACTCAAGGGCGAGGGCTGGTGGTTCGAGCAGTTGTACGCCACCGGGACCCGCTCGGTGCGCGGCATCGAGGCAGTGGTCGCCGGCTACGCGCCCACGCCCGCGCGCAGCACGGTCAAGCTGTCGCTGTCGCAGCAGAATTTCTATACGCTCGCTGCCGGCCTGGGCGACCAGGGCTACCACACCGAATTCGTCTACGGCGGCGAAGCGCACTTCGACAATATGCGCAGCTTCTTCACCGGCAACGGCTTCCAGAAGATCGTCGACATCGGCGACATGAAACCGAAGTTCGTCGCCAGCTGGGGCGCATCGGATGAAGACCTGTTCGACAAGTCGCTTGAGCGCCTGAACACCCTGCACGCCGCGAACAAACCGTTCTTCAGCCTGATCTTCACGTCGTCGAACCACGAGCCGTTCGAATTCCCGGACGGTAAGATCGGGCTGCATGACCCCGACAAGCAGACCGTCAACAACGCCGTCAAGTATGCCGACTACGCGCTGGGCAAGTTCATCCACGCAGCCAAACAGCAGGCCTACTGGAAAGACACGGTGTTTCTGATCGTGGCCGACCACGACAACCGCGTGTATGGCGACAGCCTCGTGCCAATCAAGAAATTCCACATCCCCGGCCTGATCCTGGGCGCGGACATCGAGCCCAAGCGCATTGCGACCATTGCCAGCCAGATCGACCTGGCGCCGACGCTGCTGTCGCTGCTGGGCGTCTCGAGCACGCACCCGATGATCGGGCGCGACTTCGCGCAAGACAGCACGACGCCGGGCCGCGCGCTGATCCAGTTCAACGACTATTTTGCCTATCTCGAAGGCGCATCGGCCACCGTGCTGCGGCCCGGGCAATCGCCGCTGGCGGGCCGGTATGATGCAGACAGCGGGCATTTCAGCCCGGGCAGTGGCAGCCCGGCGCAGGCCCAGGTCGACAAGGCGATGGCGCACGTGATCCTGCCATCGATCCTGTACCGCGAGCAGCGCTATCGCCCGCGCTGAAAACGGCGACCGATTCACCTTACAATGACCAGCATGCGCATCCTCATCGTCGAAGACAACCCCGACATCCTGGCCAACCTGTACGGGTTCCTGGAGCCGAAGGGCTACGCCGTCGATTCGGCGCGCAACGGCTATGGCGGCCTGGCGCTGGCGTCCGAAAACAACTACGACGTCATCATCCTCGACGTCATGCTGCCTGGCTTGAGTGGCCTGGAGCTGTGCCAGAAGCTGCGCACCGAGTTGTCCAGCGCGACGCCGGTGCTGATGCTGACGGCGCGCGACAGCCTGCAGGACAAGGTGCTGGGCTTCGACAGCGGCGCCGACGACTACCTGGTCAAGCCGTTTTCGCTGGTCGAACTCGACGTGCGCCTGAAAGCGCTGGCGCGCCGTGCCGGTGGGCAGCATGCGTTCAGCCGCGTCCTGCGCTTCGGTCCGCTCGTGTTCGATCCCGACCAGCAACAGGCCTCGCGCGACGGCGTCAGGATCGCGCTGACCAAGACCGGATACGTCCTGCTGCGCTGCCTGATGGCGGCGGCCCCGCGCATCGTGCCGCGCGAGGCGCTCGAGCAAGCGGTCTGGGGCGAGGACCGTCCCGAGAGCGACGCGCTGCGCACGCACATCCATGCGCTGCGCCAGGCGGTCGATAAACCATTTGCCTCGCCCCTGGTCCATACCATCGCCGGTGTCGGCTACAAACTGGCGATGCCCGATGCGCCAGGCTAGTTCGCTCAGCCGGCCAATCGTCGGCGCCTTCATCCTGTTCGGCGTGGTCCTGTCGCTGTTCTTTGCCGTGCTGGCCGCGCTGGTGGTCGAGGGCATCGAAGTGCACCTGGTCGACGAGCGCCTGGCCGAAGTCGAAAAATGGGCGCGCCCCCGGGCCGCCGCCGGGTTGCCGGCCGACCTGCCGGCCGGCTTGCGCTTCCACCGGGGCGACGATATCCCGCTCTCGCTGCGCGCGCTGCCGCCCGGCGTGTCCGAGGCCGAGGTCGATGGCATCGGCCTGCATGTGCTGTCCGGCGCCGATGAGCGGGGGCCGTATGTGGTGGTCGACCATGAAAGCGATTACGAAGAGATCGAAGTCCTGGTGTACTCGATGTTTGCCGCCTTTTTCGCCGGCTTCGTCACGCTGGCGCTGTTTCTTGGCCGCTTTGTCGGCAGGCGCATCGTCACGCCGCTGCGCGAACTGGCCGACGCCGTGGGGCAGGGCGCCTTCGCCTTGCCGCATACCGAACGGGGCGACGAACTGGGAACCCTGGCACGCGCGCTGGCCGCGCACACGACCGAGCTGCGTGAATACCTCGACCGCGAGCGCCTGTTCACGGGCGACGTCAGCCACGAGCTGCGCACGCCGCTGACCGTCATCATGGGCGCGGCCGAGATCCTCGTCGAAAACGGAAGGAGCCCGGCGGTGCAGGCGCCGGCGCAGCGCATTTACCGGGCGGCGCAGGAAGCGACAGAGTGCGTGACCGTGCTGCTGGTGCTGGCGCGCGCACCGCAGCTTGGCCTGTTTTCTCCGGTGTCGGTCAATGAGATCGCGCGCCGCGAAACCGAGCGTTACCAGGCCATGGTGGCGGACAAGCCCGTCACGCTGCGCTGTGTCGGCGATGCGGCATTTCGCATTTGCGCGCCCGCCGAACTGTGCGTGTCGGCCATCGCCAACCTGATTCGCAACGCCTGCCAGTACACCGAGCAAGGCGAGGTGACGGTCGTGATCGAACCGGGGCGCATCACGGTCGAAGACACGGGGCGCGGCTTGCCCGACGCGGTACGCCAGACCCTGGGCGAGGGCGCGCGCCCGATCCCGTCGAGCGGGTCGGCCGGCACCGGACTGGGCCTGTCGCTGGTCAAGCGCATCTGCGAATACCTGGGCGCGTCGCTCGTCTACGAAAACCGCCCAAGTGGCGGCAGTCGCTTCACGATCGTTTTTCCTGCGTCGTTCACGCCATCCTAACGCCGTGTTGACGGTGGCTTGCCATCACCCTTTCTATCCTTGAGGCATTGCAGCGACGTCGGCTGCGCTGTGGACAAGGGCATGAGATGGACAAGCTGTTTGCAAGACGGATCGATGCACCGCTGCTCGTACTCGCGGTGGCGCTGTTGCTGGCAAGCCTCGGCAACGTCACGTTCTGGACGGTGCTGGTTCATGCGACCGGTGGCGTGTCGCTGGCCAGCCTGCCCCTGCTGGCCGGCACGTTCCTGATTGTCGTCCTGTTCTTCAACGCCTGCCTGACACTGGCCAGCTTTCGCTACCTCGCCAAGCCGGTGCTGATCGCCCTCGTGCTGGCGGCATCCGCGGCAGGCTACTTCATTGCGACCTACGGAATCGTCATCGACAAGGCCATGATCCAGAATGTATTCGAGACCGATACCCGCGAAGCGACCGAACTGATCAGCTGGCAGATGGCCGCCAGGATCGGCTTGCTGGGCGTGCTGCCATCGCTGTGGATCGCGCGCGCGAATATCCAGTTTCCCAGCGGCGTGAAAGGACTGCTCAGGCGCAGCAGCAATGCCGGCGGCTCGCTGCTGCTGGCGTTTGTCCTGCTGGCGCTGCTGTTCAAGAGCCTGGCGCCGACGCTGCATGAGCACCGCGAACTGCGCTTTTTGCTCACGCCCACCAATTTCATCCAGGCCGTGCATGGGTATCTGCGCAGCCGCTGGGCGGCCGAGATCGTGGTCGCCCCGCTGGGCCGCGATGCCGTGAAAAGCGCCGCCTGGGCGGGCCATCACCGCAAGACGCTGACGGTGATCGTCGTCGGCGAGACGGCGCGGGCAGCGAATTTTTCGCTCGATGGCTATGCCCGCGAGACCAATCCGCTGCTGGCACGGCAAGCTGGCTTGATCAATTTTTCGCATGTCAGCTCGTGTGGTACAGCGACCGCGGTGTCGGTGCCGTGCGTGTTTTCGGCCTTCGGCCGCAACGATTACAGCCAGTCGAAAGGGGCGAGCCAGGAAGGGCTGCTCGACGTGCTGGCGCATGCGGGTTTCGCCGTGCTGTGGCGCGATAACAATTCTGGCTGCAAGGGGGTGTGCAACCGCGTCGGGTACGAGGACCTCTCGCGGCCCGACGGCAAGAACGTGCACTGCAGCGGCGACGAGTGCTACGACGAGCGCCTGCTCGATGGCTTGCCGGACTTGCTCGCCAACAGCAGCAAGGACCTGGTCGTGGTGCTGCACCAGAAGGGCAGCCATGGTCCGGCATATGCCAGCCGCTACCCGCAAGGGTTCGGCCGCTTTGGCCCGGTGTGCGCAAGTAGTGACTTCGACACCTGCTCGCGCGAATCGATCCGGGCCGCCTACGACAACACGATCCTGTACACCGACTACTTCCTGAGCAAGACCATCGACGGCTTGCGCGCGATCGCGGCGGCGCAGGACGCCGATACGGCCATGCTGTACTTCTCGGACCATGGCGAATCGCTCGGTGAGAACAACGTGTATTTGCACGGCGCGCCGTACATGTTCGCGCCGCGCGAGCAGACCGAGGTGCCGATGATGCTGTGGATGTCCGACAGCTTCAGCGAGCGTTTCCGCATCGACCGGCGCTGCCTGACCGCGCGGCGCAACGAACCGCTGTCGCACGACAATGTGTTCCACTCGGTGCTCGGCATGCTCGACGTGAACACGGCTGTGCTCAATCCGCGGCTGGACCTGTTCCATGCGTGCGTGCGGGGTGCGTGAGGTGCGGGCCGATGCCACGCTGCTGTCGGCGCACGCGATCCGGCGCCTGGCCATCATGCTGGCGGCCAGCGCGCTGGCGATCCTCTGGCTCGGACGCTGGACCGATCTCGATCTGGTGCTGTCCGATGCCGTGTTCGACGCGCACCGGCGCGTCTTTCCCTGGCGTGATGCGTGGCTGACCGTCACATTCAACCACGTCATCGTCAAGCAGTTCATGATGGTGTTTGCGGCAGGCGTCATCGGCTATGTGCTGGTCGATGCCTGCCGGCCCCGCGCCGCGCTGGGCGCGCTTGGCCGCCTGCAGCTGCGCATCGTCGCGCTGTCCGCCATCCTGGTGCCGGCCGTGACCAGTACCTTGAAACAGCTCAGCGCATCGCACTGTCCATGGGACCTGGTGCGCTACGGCGGCGAGCAGCCGTACGTGCACCTGTTCGGCACGCTCCCTACGGGCATGACGCCGGGTCAGTGCCTGCCTGCCGGCCATGCGTCGAGCGCGTTGTGGCTGGTGGCGCTGGCCGTCTGCTGGCTGCCGGCGCGGCCATCGCGGGCGCGCGCCGCCGCATTGCTGGCGATCGGCGCTGGCGCCACGGTCGGCTATCTGCAGCAGCTGCGCGGCGCGCATTTCATGACGCATACGCTGTGGTCGATCTGGATCGCGTGCACGATCGTCGTGGCGCTGATCGCCACCCTGCAAGCCACGCCATCATGAGCATGCTCCGCACGGTCGTCGACCCTGCCCGGATTGCCCTGTCACGCGGCGACCATTTCCGTCTGCGGGGCGTGGTGAACCGGCTTGCAAGGGCGTATCCGCCGGACTGGCTGGAGCGGTGCGGCGCGCTGTTATATGGCGCGACCATCGTGGCCAGTCTGGGACTGACCGCCCTCGTTGGGGCGCTGTGGTCGCCCTGGTGGACCTATCTGATTCCCGTCGTGTGCCCGCTGCTGCTGGTGGGCGTGCTGCCGGTCTGGCTGTTCGGCCGCGAACCGGGCCGTCCGCGCTGGGCGCATCCGCTCGCCATCGTGAATGACGACGATGCGGCGATGATTGGGCGGATCGTCGCTGCGGTGGATGAACCCAGCCGGGCCGGGCTGTTGCAGTACTGCCCGGCCAATGATGGCGCGAAGTTCTTCGCGCTCTGGCAGCTGCTGCAGGCTGCCGGCGTCGAAGAACCCCGCTGAAGGGCACGCGCTCAGGCCGGGGTGTTGTCCACCTCGACGGCCCGCGCCGGCTGGCGCCGCATCTTGCGCCCGGTGCGCTTGAGCCAATTCTCGAAATCGTCGACATACGTGAACACGGCCGGCACCACCAGCAGGCTCAGCAACGTCGACGTGATCAGGCCACCGATGACGGCCACCGCCATCGGCGAGCGGAAGCTCGGGTCACCCGAGAACCCGAGCGCCAGCGGCAGCATGCCGGCGCCCATCGCGATGGTGGTCATCACGATCGGCCGGCTGCGCTTGTGGCAGGCGTCGACCAGCGCATCGAAGCGGTTCATGCCCGCCTGGCGCGCCAGGATCGCGTAATCGACCAGCAGGATCGAGTTCTTGGTCACGATCCCCATCAGCATGATCAGGCCGATCATTGTCGGCATCGACAGCGCATTGCTGGTGACGAGCAGCGCCACGAAGGCGCCGCCGATCGACAGCGGCAGCGCGGCCAGAATCGTCACCGGCTGCATGAAGTCCGAGAACAGCAGCACCAGCACGCCGTAGATGCACAGCACACCGATCAGCATCGCCAGGCCGAAGCTGGCAAACAGCGCCTGCATTTCCTGGGCGTCACCCAGCTCCGCGATCGTCACCGATGATGGCAGCGACTGGAACACGGGCAGCGCGCGCGCCGCGGTATTGACCTCGCCGAGCGAGCGCCCCGACAGTTCGACGTCGAGCGTGACGTTGCGGGTGCGGTTCAGGCGGTTGATCTGCGCCGGGCCGCTTTCCATTGTGATGTCGGCCACGGTCGAGAGCAGCACCGGCCCGTTCTTGCCAGGCACCGTCAGGCGCCCGATCGCGTCCAGGTCGGCCCGCACGGCGTCGGGCAGTTTCACGCGGATCGGCACCTGGCGCTCGTCCAGGTTCATCTTGGCCAGCGACTGCTCGTAGTCGCCGGCGGTGGCCACGCGCACCGTCTCGCCAATCGCCGCCGCCGTCACGCCCTGGTCGGCCGCGCGCGCAAAGTCGGGGCGCACGATGATTTCGGGGCGCACCAGCGAGGCGCTCGAACTGACGTTGCCGATGCCGGGCAGGCCGCGCAATTCACGCTCGGCCTGGCGCGCCGCGGTGCTCAGCGCATTGGCGTCTTCGCTGCGCAGCACCAGCTGCATCTTGGTGCCGGCGTCGGGAATGCCGACCGTGAAGCGCGCGCCGGGAATGGCGGCCACGCGTTCGCGGATCGTGTTCTCGATGACGCCCAGCTTCACGTCGCGGTCACTCCGGTCCACCATTTTCACCGTCAGCACCGCGCGCCGCGCTTCGGCGGCGGCGCCGGGCGAGAACGCGTCGCCGCTCGAACCGCCACCGATCGAACTGAAGATGCTCGTCACGCCCTCGACCTTCATCAGTTCCAGGCGCACCTGTTCGGCCACGGCGCGGGTCTGGGCCAGCGTGGCGCCCGGCGCCAGTTCGACATTGACCTGCGTCTGCGAGCGGTCGGCCGGCGGCATGAAGCCGGTCGGCAGCAGCGGCACCAGCGCCAGCGAGCCCGCGAAGAACACGGCTGCGCCCAGCATCGTCAGGCCACGGCGGCGCAGGCACCACTGCATCACGGCCAGGTAGCGCTGCATGAGGGCGCCGTCCTGCGGCTCGTGACCGGCCACGCCGGCGTTCTTCGGCGCCTTGAGCAGGTAGGCGCACATCATCGGCGTGAGCAGGCGCGCCACCAGCAGCGAGGCCAGGATCGCCAGCACGGCGGTCCAGCCGAACTGCTTGAAGAATTTGCCGGGAATGCCGCCCATGAAGGCGGTCGGCAGGAACACGGCCACGAGCGCGAACGTGGTGGCGATGACCGCCATCCCGATTTCGTCGGCCGCCTCGAGCGAGGCCTGCATCGGCGACTTGCCCATGTGGAGGTGGCGCGAGATGTTTTCGATCTCGACGATCGCATCGTCGACCAGCACGCCGATCACGAGGGCCAGCGACAGCAGCGTGACCATATTGAGCGTGTAGCCGAACAGGTACTGGCCCAGGAAGGCGGGAATTACCGACAGGGGCAGGGCAGCCGCGGCGATCAGCGTCGCGCGCCAGTCGCGCAGGAACCACCACACCACCAGCACCGCCAGCAGCGCGCCTTCGTACAGCATGTGCATCGAGGCGTCGAAGTTCTCGTCGACCGACACCGAGTTGTCGATCACTTCATTGACGATCAGCTTCGGGTTTTCTTTCTTGAGTTGTTCCATCGCGGCGCGCGCGCCCGTGGCGACATCGATCTCGCCGGCCCCGCGCGTGCGGAACACCTCGAAGGCGACGACGCGGCGGCCATCCTGCTCGGCCAGCGCGCGCGGCTCTTCCACGGTGTCGAGCACGCGCGCCACCTGGTCCAGGCGCACGTGGCGCCCGTCCGGCAGCGGGATCTCCATCGCGGCCAGCGCCTGCGCGGTGCCGACGGTGGCCAGCGTGCGCACCGATTGCTCGACGCCGCTGACGTCGCCCCGGCCGCCCGGCGCTTCGCGCTGCACATTGCGCAGCTGGCGCGAGATGTCGAGCGCCGAGACGCGCAGCGCCGCCATCTTCTGGTCATCGAGCTCCACGCGCATCTCGCGCGTCACGCCGCCCACACGCCGGATTTCACCGAGGCCCGGCACGCCCAGCATGCGCTTGGCGACGTCGTTATCGACGAACCAGCTCAGGTCCTGGTCGTCCAGGCCAGAGCCCTCAGCCGCGGCGATCGTGAAGGTGGAGACGACGCGCCCGGCGGTGGCGGCCTTGGTCACGGTCGGTTCGCGCAGCTCGGCCGGCATGTCGGCGCGCACGCGCGAGACCGCGTCGCGCACGTCGTTGACGGCTTCGGCCGAATCGCGCTCGAGGATGAATTCAACGGTGACGGTGGCCACGCCATCGAGCACGCGCGTGTAGATGTTCTTGATGCCCTGCAGGGTGGCGACCGAGTCTTCGATCTTGCGCGCGACTTCGGTCTCCAGCTGCGCCGGGGCGGCGCCATCCAGGACGGCGGTGACAGTGACGATTGGCAGTTCGATGTCCGGGAAGTCCTGCACCTTGCTGGCATTGAAGGCCATCAGCCCCGCCACGGTGAGCAGGACGAACAGCATGATCGCCGGGATCGGATTGCGGATCGACAGGGCGGAGAAATTCATCGTGCGGCCTTTGCCGGTGCGGCTGCCGGCGCGGTTGCGGGCGTGGCGATATTGCGTACCAGGTCGCCGTCATTCAGGAACCCGGCGCCGGTGACGACAATCGGCGCGTCGGCCGCCAGGCCGCCGACGATCTCGACCCGGTCGCCCAGGCGGCGGCCCGTGGTGACCTTCAGCTGGCTCACGCGGCTGTCCGCATTCAGGCGGTACACATAACTGAAGCCGTCGCGCACGGCGATCGACTGCTGCGGCACGGTCAGGGCGTTCGACGTGCCCAGTTCGAACCGGCCGCTGGCAAACATGCCGGCCTTGAGCGGCATATCGCCCGACAGCGCCGGCGGCAGGTCGACATAGACCAGCGCAAGTCGGGTCTGCGGATCGACCGACGGCGCCACGACGCGCACCTTGCCCGTGACTTCGAGCCCGCTGGCGCCGCGCACGATGGCGCGGGTACCAGGCTTGATACGGCCCAGATCCTGCGCCGTCACTTCGGCGCGCCACTCGAGGCGGCCCTGGCGGATCATGCGAAACAGTTCAGTGCCCACGCCGACGACGGCGCCGACGGTGGCGCCCCTAGCCGAGATCACGCCGCTGTCGGGCGCCGTTACCTGCGTGTACTTCAGGCGCAGCTGCTGCTGCGTGAGCGTGGCCTGGGCCGACTGGACGCGCGCGGCGCCAGTCTGCTCGCCCGTCACGTATTGCGTGACCTGCTGGGCGCTCAGCGCCCCGGAACTTTCCAGCGCCCGCGCGCGGTCGGCATTCGCCTTGGATTCCAGGGCATTGGCCTTGGCTTCGAGCAGCGCGGCGCGCGCACCCGCGATATCGGCGCGCACGGTTTCATCCGCAAACACGGCCAGCACCTGGCCCTTCTTGACCACGTCGCCGACATTGACGCGCACTTCGTTCAGGCGCAGCCCGTTCGATTCGCTGCCGATGACGGCATCCTGCCAGGCGGCGATGCTGCCGTTGGCGGTCAGGCTGATCGGCAGGCTGGCGGTGGCGGGGCGGGTGGTGGTGACGCTCAGGGCAGGGCGTGGCGCGGCCTTTTCTTCCTTGGCGTCGGCGCGGTTGATCGTCGCCAGCGCAATGACGGCGCACAGCGACGCGGCCCCGAGGGCGATGGCAAGGGCACGTGGATGTCGAATGGTTTTCATGGTGTCTGGGTGATCGCGGCCTGGTCCAGCAATCCGGCGGTCCGGCGCTGCGGCAAGCAACTGAGTGTAGCAAATGTGGCGCCCCCGGCAGGGCTGCACGGATGTCGTTACAAATAGTGCAGTGCGGAAAAATAGGCGTGTTGGCAGGGCGTTCTACAAATTTACAACAGTAGATCTACCGTATTGCACTGCACAATAAAAAGGACTATATTGGAACTGTCTCCTCCAGTTTTCTCCGAAAATTGGATTTGCCGCCCGCCAGCCACCAGGTTCTGCGGGCGTTTTTTTTGCTCTGTTCAGACGTTTTCGCCCTGGAACGACCCGGCGCGCCAGGTCAGCACCAGCGTATCCCGGTAACCATGCTCGCCCAGTGGCTGGATCGGCGTCGATTCGTGGATCACGGCGGCGTCGTCCAGCAGCAGCAGGGTCCAGGGTTCGGTCATCGTGAAGCGCTGGCCGGCCGGGCCGTCGGCGTCGAACACGCGCGTCTCGCCGCCCTTGATGCCGTGGCGGCCAATCATGATCACGGCCACGAAATTCACGCCGTCGCGGTGCGCGCCTTCGGGTGTCGGGCGGCCGATGCCGTCCGCCGTGTCGATCCTGAACTGGTGCGCTTCCACGAACCATGGCTGTGCTGGCGTCACCGCCGAACAGGCCGCGCCGAGGGCGCGCAGCAGGCGTGCCCAGGCCGGGTTGGCGACCGTGTCCGCCTCCATCGGCGCAAACAGGCGGTGCATGCCGCCGTGCAGCGCGTTGTACTCGACCGGCTGCCAGTGCGCGCGGTGCGGCGTCTGCACCAGACTGGCGCCATCGTCGATGAAGCACGAGTGGCGCCGGCGCCGATAGCGCCCGCCATCCTTCAGGTAATCATCGAGCTCGAGGCGGTCCCAGCTGGGCACCAGCGTGGCGAGGTCCGGCAGGCTGCAGCCGGCCAGCAGCGCAACGTCGTCAGGGCGCAGCAGGGCGTAGCCGGTGTCGCGCAGTGCGGCCGTCAGGTGCGACGGATCGAGATAGGGCAGGGGCGGAGTGGTCATCCCGCTAGCCTAGCACTTTCATTGCCGCCCGGCCAGACTTCACCAGGTCTTGACCAGCGTCAGGCGCAGCGAGCGCGGTTCAATCGGGTGGAAATGCACATCTGCCACGGGCGCGGTCTCGCCCGCCAGTTGCGACTCGTAGAAGTAGTCGATCGCCGAGGCGCGCCGGTTCGTCAGGTTGAACGCTTCGAGTTCCAGCTGCAGGTCCTTTGCCAGCTGGTAGCCCACGCGCCCGTTGAGCGTCACGCTCGCCTTCGAACGCACGCTGTCGTCCTCGATGAGTGGGCGCGGGCCGAACCAGCGCAGGCGCAGGGACCCGGACCACGGGCCGCTGCGGTCGACCGTCACGCCCAGTTGCGCAACGCCTTCGATGGCGCCCGGGATCCGGTTGCCCAGCGAACGTGCGCGGGCCCAGGCCGCATCAAAGTCGACCGACAGCCATTTGTAGGGCCGGTAGTAGTTCGAGAACTCGATGCCGTAGCGGCGGCTCGGATCGCCCGCCTCGGTGTTGCCGGCGTCGCCGATATAGGTCAGCTCGGAATCGAAGTCGAGGCGGTACACGGCCAGCGACATCTGCATCTTCGGAATTGCCTCGGTGCGCAGGCCAAACTCCACGCCGCGCGAGCGCACGAGGCCCGGCGTGCGATCCACCGCATCGAGCGTTTTCGGATCGACCGTGGCGACCGTGCCGCGCGCGTCGTTGCTGTGAAAGCCGTGGCCGTAGTTGGCATACAGCTCGGTCGAGGCCCACGGGCCGTAGGCGATGTTCAGCGTCGGCGTCACCAGCGTGTCGTGCGCCTTGCCGGCGTTTTCGGGCCGGTCGCCATCGACGCGGAAGCGGTAGTTATTCGCGCGCACACCGACGACCGTGCGCAGCGCATCGCTCCAGCGCGTGGCATTCTCGACGAACACCGCGCCACTCGTCTCGACAATGTGGTCTTCGCGCGTGGTGGCAATCCGCGCGCGCTTGCGGGTGTCGTACAGGGCGTTGTAGATATTGTCGTTCTGGAGCTGCGCGCCCACCGTCAGGTCGGACGACAGCGTGTCGCTGCGGTGCATGTGCCAGGTGTGTGTGGCGTCCAGGCCCGTCGTCACGCGCCGGTCGGGTTGGGCGAACTGGTCGCCGTTGACCGGATCGTTCAAGAAGTAGGTGAAGTTCGAGAACAGTTCGAGCTCGTTGCGGATCACATAGGCGCTCACTTTCGAGGCCGAATCGGTATCCGTGCTGCGCCAGATGCCCGAGATGCTCTGGCGGCGCGCTTTGCCGCCATCGCTGTCGTCGATGAGGTCGAAGCGCCCGATACGGCCATCCTCGACGGCCCGCAGCGGAATCTGGTCGGTCGAATTCCAGTGTCCGCTGTAGCTCATCGCGGTGACGTTCCAGCCATTGTTGGCGTAGCCCTGGCTGTAGCGCAGCACGGCGTTGACCTTGCGGTAGCCGTCGGGGCGCGTCCATGGGCCGTCGTTCTTCATCAGTTCCAGCGCGTACAGCAGGCTACCGCCGGCAACCTCGGGCGAGCCGGCCAGCATCGTGCGGGCGTAGCCGTCCTGGCCGACCGTTGCGGACGCGATGCTTTTCACCAGACGATTGGCATAGCTGAGCGAGGCCACGCCGGCGGACGAGAAATCGCCTTCGCGCGCCGAGTACGGGCCCTTGCGGTAATCGAGCCGGCCCACCAGTTCGGGAATCAAAAAATTCAGGTCGGTCCAGCCCTGGCCGTGCGCGTGGCTGCGCTGGTTGACGGGCATGCCGTCGACCCAGGTGGCCAGGTCGGTGCCGTGGTCGAGATTGAAGCCGCGCAGGTAGAACTGGTTGGCCTTGCCTTCGCCGCTGTGCTGGCTGGCGATCAGGCCGGGCGTGACTTCGAGCAGCTCGCCCGGCCGGTACGCGATGCGCCCGGCCAGGTCCTTCGCACCGGCGCTGCCGGCGCCGGCCGAATCGGCGATGCCGAGCTGGCTGGCGCGGGCGCCTTCGACCAGCACGCGCTGGAGCTGGAAATCATCGGCATGAACGGTGGATGAGACGAACAGCGCGGCGAGCACGCACGCGATTGGGCGAAGAGGCATCGGACGAAGCAGCATGGGCAAATTCAGAGTAAGTTTCAGCGCGCGGGCTGTTCGAGCGTCTGGCGCATGAAGGTCAGCGAACGCACGGCGCCGCCTTCGTTGAGGTTCACGGTGTTGACCTGTTCGGCCATGAAGTCGACCAGGACGCCCTGGCGGATCACGGCCGCTGCCGACAGCGGCGTGGCGGCCAGCTCCTGGTAGATCACGACGCTTTGCGCATCGGCCGTCATGCCGACCCAGGTCACGGGCAGCTTCTTGCCGTTCTTGTCGGCGAGCCAGAAGTGGCGCTCGACGTAGGTGCGCAGCACGGCCTGGTCTTCCACGTCGCTCAGGTCGAACTGGCGCCCGTACAGATTGAGCAGCAGCGCGTCGATATCGTGCGCCGTGTAGGTGTGGACGATTTCCGTGCTCTCGGTGCGCGCGTTGTACGAGATGTCGGTCATGCCGAAGTGGAAGCGGTGCGCGCTGGCCGCAGCGCTGGCGCACAGCAGCAGCACCAGGAGCAGCGACTTCAATCCGTGCAGCGTCATTGGGCCGCCTTCGGCGCCGCGGTCGGTGCCGATTTTAAAGGCGTGGCCGCGTCGCGCATCAGGTTGTTCGGATCGCGCTCGGTCTTGAACAGTTCCAGGCGCGACGGCGTCACCTTGCGTGGCCAGCTATTGTTGCTGACATCGATGTCGGCCGTTTCCCAGTACGGGTCCTGCGTCAGGCCGACGATCGGTTCGTCGGTGACGAACAGCTTCGTGATCTTCTTGGGCGAATAACGCCACACCTCGGCCGGAATGCGCTCGATCGTTTTTTTGCCGCTCTTGAAGGTCAGCTCCACAATCAGCGGCATCACGAGCCCGCCACGATTGGAAAAGTCGACCAGCGTCAGGTGCTTGCCTTCCTTGAGTAGTGCCTTTTCCCAGTCTTCCAGGTCGGCCGTCGTTTCGGCAAACTTGTTGCGGTCCTTGTTGGTGACGGTGAATTCGTCATGCTCGTTGTAGAAGTCCTTCAGCTCCGGGTGCGCATCGACGCGGCGGGGCATACCCTGGTTGCGCTGGTCGGTTACCGACACCGGCTCGGCGGCGCGGCGCGCGCGCTGCCAGGCTTTTTCGACTTCCGGATCTTTCGACGACACCGTGTACTCGCTGATGCCGTCGACGCTGATGTCCACCGCGTCGGTCGTGTAGAACCAGCCGCGCCAGAACCAGTCGAGGTCCGTGCCGGATGCATCTTCCATCGTGCGGAAGAAGTCGGCCGGGGTGGGGCGCTTGAACTTCCAGCGTTCGGCGTATTCCTTGAATGCGAAGTCGAACAGCTCGCGCCCCAGCACCGTCTCGCGCAGGATGTTGAAGGCGGTAGCCGGCTTGGCGTAGGCGTTGGCGCCGCGCTGCAGCGTCGACTCGGCATTCGTCATGATCGGTGCCTGGTTCGTGCTGCGCATGTAGTCGACGATGTCGCGCGGCTCGCCACGGCGCGCCGGGTAGTTCTCTTCCCACGCCTGCTCGGCCAAAAACTGCAGGAAGCTGTTCATCCCTTCGTCCATCCAGGTCCACTGGCGCTCGTCCGAATTGACGATCATCGGGAAGTAGTTGTGGCCCACCTCGTGGATGATCACGCTGATCAGCCCATACTTGGCGGCCTGCGAGTACGTCAGCTCGCCGGTCTTGGCGTCCTTGACGGGGCGGCGGCCGTTAAACGACAGCATCGGGTATTCCATGCCGCCCACCGGGCCGTTGACCGAGATCGCCACCGGATACGGGTAGTCGAACGAGTACTTGTTGTACTGCTCGATCGTGTGGATCACGGCCGGCGTCGAGTACTTTTCCCACAGCGGGTTCGCTTCGGCCGGGTAGTACGACATCGCCATCACGTCCTGCTTGCCGCTCTTGATGCCCTGCGCATCCCAGATGAACTTGCGGCTCGACGCGAACGCGAAGTCGCGCACGTTCTTGGCGTTGAAGCGCCAGGTGCGATTGCCAGTGGCGCGGCTCTTTTCGGTTGCCTGCGCTTCGGCCTGCGACACGATCATCACGGGCTTGCCCGCGGTTTTCGCCTGCTGCAGGCGCCCGCGCTGGGCGCTGCTCAAGACCTCGCCCGCGTTCTGCAGCTCGCCCGTGGCGGCCACAATGTGGTCGCTCGGCACCGTGATCGCCACGTCGTAGTCGCCAAATTCCAACGTGAATTCGCCGTCGCCCAGGTATTGCGCGTTCTGCCAGCCGGCGGCGTCGTAGTAGGCGGCCATGCGCGGGAACCACTGCGCGATTTCGTAGATGTCGTTGCCGTCCTTGAAGCGCTCGAAGCCCATGCGCCGGCCCAGCACGTTCATCTCGGGGATGTTGAAGCGCCAGGCCACGTTGAACGACACCTTTGCACCGGGTTTCAATGGCTGCGGCAGGTCGATCCGCATCATCGTCTTGTTGATCGTGTGCGCCAGCGCGCGGCCGTCGCTGCCGGTCACGCTCTGGATGTCGATGCCGCCGGCGAACTTGCCTGCCTCCAGCGTGAAGCGCAGTGCGTCGAACTTCACGCCGTCGTTGCCCCTGGCCTGCCACGCGCTGCGCGACGGCAGCGTCGTGATCTTGCGGTTGTCCGAGTCGCTGCGGAACATGTTCTGGTCCAGCTGCACCCACAGGTACGACAGCGTATCGGGCGAGTTGTTGTGGTACGTGACCGTGCCGGCGCCGCTGATCGCGCGACTGGCTTCGTCGAGCGTCACGCGCAGCTTGTAGTCGGCGCGCTGCTGCCAGTAGGCGTGGCCCGGTGCGCCGGCCGCATTGCGCGTGACGCCGGGCGTCGGCAGCAGCTCGTCCAGCTGGCGGAACTTGTCGTCGAAGGCCGGGCCGGCCGCGCTGGCGGTCATCGCAACGCCAAGAGTGAAGGTCGCGAAGGCCGCGTGCAGGTGGGGGAGTTTCATGATCGTGGTGCCCAAAAAATGACATCGGGCGGATCGCTCCGCCCGGGTAATGAACCAAACGGATGCCGCGTTATTCCGCCGGCGTTGGCGCCGTTGCCGGAGCCCCTTCCGCATCCTTCGTCTTGAGCTTCGAATTGAAGTCGCGCATCAGGTTGTTCGGATCGCGGTCGGTCTTGAACAGTTCGAGACGCGACGGCGTCGCCTTGCGTGGCCAGCTGTTGTTGCTGACGTCGACGTCGGCCGTTTCCCAGTTCGGATCCTGCGTCAGGCCGACGATCGGTTCATCGGTGACGAACAGCTTCGTGATCTTGGTCGGCGAATAGCGCCACACTTCGGCCGGGATGCGCTCGATGGTTTTCTGGCCGTTCTTCAGCGTCAGTTCCACGATCAGCGGCGTGACCAGGCCACCCACGTTCGAGAAGTCGACCAGCGTCAGGTGCTTGCCTTCCTTGAGCAGCGCCTTTTCCCAGTCTTCCAGATCGGCCGTCGTTTCCGCGAACTTGTTGCGGTCCTTGTTGGTGACGGTGAACTCGTCGTTCTCGTTGTAGAAGTCCTTCAGTTCGGGATGCGCATCGACGCGGCGTGGCATGCCCTTGTTGCGCTGGTCCGTGATCGACACCGGCTCGGCGGCGCGGCGTGCGCGCGCCATGGCTTTCTCGACTTCCGGGTCCTTGGAGGACACCGTGTACTCGGTGATGCCGTCGACGCTGACGTCCACCGCATCGGTGGTGTAGAACCAGCCGCGCCAGAACCAGTCGAGGTCCGTGCCCGATGCGTCTTCCATCGTGCGGAAGAAGTCGGCCGGCGTCGGGCGCTTGAACTTCCAGCGCTCGGCGTATTCCTTGAACGCGAAGTCGAACAGTTCGCGGCCCAGCACCGTTTCGCGCAGCACGTTCAGCGCGGTGGCCGGCTTGGCATAGGCGTTGTTACCGAACTGCAGGACCGATTCCGAGTTCGTCATGATCGGCACCTGGTTGGTGCTCTTCATGTAGGTGGTGATGGCGCGCGGGTCGCCGCGGCCGCCCGGCCAGTTGGCTTCCCAGGCTTCCTGCGCCAGGAACTGCACGAACGAGTTCAGGCCCTCATCCATCCAGGTCCACTGGCGCTCGTCCGAATTGACGATCATCGGGAAGTAGTTGTGGCCCACTTCGTGGATGATCACGCCGATCAGGCCATACTTGGTGCGCTGCGAGTACGTCAGTTCGCCGGTCTTCCTGTCCTTGCTCGGACGCGGACCGTTAAACGAAATCATCGGGTATTCCATGCCGCCCACCGGACCGTTGACCGAGATCGCAGTCGGGTACGGGTAGTCGAACGAGTACTTGTTGTACTGCTCGATGGTGTGGATGATCGCCTGGGTCGAGTACTTCTCCCACAGCGGATTGCCTTCCTTCGGGTAGTACGACATCGCCAGCACGTCCTGCTTGCCGCTCTTGACCGCCTGCGCATCCCAGATGAACTTGCGGCTCGACGCGAACGCGAAGTCGCGCACGTTCTTCGCCTTGAAGTGCCAGGTTTTCATGGCCGTGCTGCGGACCTTCTCGGCCGCTTCGGCTTCGGCCTGGGTCACGATGATGACCGGCTTTTTCGCGGTCTTTGCCTGTTGCAGGCGATCGCGCTGGGCGGCCGTCAGGACCTCGCCCGGGTTTTGCAGCTCGCCGGTGGAAGCGACGATATGGTCGCCCGGCACCGTGATGCGCACGTCGTAGTCGCCAAACTCCAGCGTGAATTCGCCCGAGCCCAGGAACTGCTTGTGCTGCCAGCCGTACACATCGTAGTAGGCGGCCATGCGCGGGAACCACTGGGCAACTTCGAACAGGTCGTTCTTGTCGTCGAAGGTTTCATAGCCGGCGCGCCCGCCGAGCACCTTCTGCTCATTGATGTTGTAGCGCCAGTCGATACCGAACGTCACCTTCGCGCCGGGTTTGAGCGGCTGCGGCAGGTCGATCCGCATCATCGTCTTGTTGATGGTGTACGGCAGCGGGCGCCCGCCCGCATCCTTGACCGCCAGGATGTCGAAGCCGCCCGGGAACGTGCGCCCCTCGAGCACCGTGCGCAGGGCATCGTATTTCAGGCCGGTGGTCTGGGTACCGTTGGCCCACGCGTCACGCGAAGGCAGGATGGCGCTCTGGCGCGCATCCGAATCGGTCTTGTAGATGTTCTGGTCGAGCTGCACCCACAGGTATTTGAGGGTATCCGGGGAATTGTTGTGGTAGGTGACCGTACCGGCGCCGCTCAGTGCGCGTTTGGCTTCATCGAGCGTGGTGCGGATCGTGTAATCGGCGCGTTGCTGCCAGTAGGCGTGGCCCGGGGCGCCGGAGGCGGTGCGGATCGTGCCTGGGGTCGGCAGCAGCTCATCGAGCTGGCGGAACTTGTCGTCGAACGGTGCTGCGGCAAACGAAGATGCTGCGAGGCATAGAGCTGCTACGCCGATTGGCAAACGAAACATGATTCCCCTGGATTTGTTGTTGGAAATATGACAGGAATTCTATCGTTGATATTCGTCAATTGCTTAACGTATTTGTAAAAATCCAGATACATGTGGCGCGCACCACACCAATGACGCGCGCCTGCATGAAATTGCCCGATTAGTACGTGCTCATTGCATGTTGGCCACGCGTGCATACCCCCGTACCCACGTGCCCATGACGATCTGGCCATTGTCGGCATCCTGCTGGCGCAGTTCGATATCGCGCGACAGGACAAACAGCACCTTGTCCGATTCGGCGTACAGCGGTTCCCACTGGCCACTCTGGTTGACCATCAGCTGGCCCTTGCGCTCGGCGATGTCGAAGTCCGGCGCGCCGTCCAGCTTGTAGCGGCCCACCAGCGTGCGCCGCGTTTCCGGCGCAAGCGCGACGGCCTTGCGCAGTTTGGTCTGGTTGGTGTCCCACTGGTACTCGTAGGCGATGGCGCGCATCAGACCTGCCGCCACGTCGATGCCATTGTCGCCATTGGTCAGGATGACCGCGCCGCTGCCGTCAGCGACGGCAGCGTAGAACACCGCCTTGAAGCCCTGGTTGCTGCCACCGTGGCTGAAGCCCTTGCCGTGGTCCTGTATCTGCAAGCCCAGCGCATAGTTGTTCTTCACCGGCTGGAGCATCGTGCGCGTCATCGCGGGCGTGAGCACGCCGTCCGTTGCCCCGGCCGCGCCCTGCTGGATCGCGATCGCGAAGCGCGCCAGGTCGTGCGGCGTGGTCCACAGGCCGGCGGCAGCCTGCTCGGGATAGGTGTAGGCGCCGCCGGGGAACGGCTTGCCGTCTTCGTCATGCGGCCGCGCGGCATTGGGCGCCAGATCCGGCGGGAGCGGCTGGGCATAGGTGTTGGCGGTCATGCCCAGCGGCGCCAGCACCAGTTCGCGCAGGATCGCGTCGAATGGCTGGCCGGCGCGATCGATCATCGCCTGCTGCACCAGCGTGTAGCCGCCGCCCGAGTAGCGGAAGGCCGACCCCGGCGCCGCGTTGACCCGGATGGCCTTCGTGTTGGCTGGGCCGGCACCATCGAGCACCTGCTGCAGCGTCGGCACGCTCTTGCCGGCGGCGTAGCCGGGAAAGCCCGAGACGCTCATGCCGCCGGTGTGCGACAGCAGCTGGCGCAGGCTCGGCATGCCGTCACCCTTTGGCAGCGTCCAGCTAGTGAGCGCCTGGTCGATGCCGGCGTCCAGATCGAGCTTGCCCTGTTCGACCATGCGCAGCGCCGCCATGGCCGACACGGATTTGCTGAGCGAGGCGGCCTGGAACAGCGTCTGCGGCGTGACGGCCGGCCCGCCGGTCCAGGCCACGCCATAGCCGCGCGTCCAGGCCACCTTGCCGTCCTTGATCACGGCCACGCTCACGCCCGGCACGTTCAGCCGTTTCATTTCGTCGAGCAGGGCCAGGGGTGCTACCGGCACATCGGCCAGGGCGACTTCCGGGCGCAGGCCGGACTCGATGCGGGCGATGGCGGCGCTGTCGTCGGCATATGCGCAGGCAGCGGCCAGCGTTGCGATGCAGGCGGCGAGGTAAGCAACATGGGAGTGGCGGCGGGGCAGGGCGGAACGCATCTTCTTCTCCAGACATGGTTGCACAAATGGCAAACAGTATGGGCAGGCGCGGCCAGGCCGGCAAGCATTGGGAGAAAGCTATGCCACCGGCATGCTGAAGGTGAACGTGATGCGCCCGTCCGTTGAGGTGACGCCGATCGCGCCGTCGTGGCCGCGCGCGATCTGGTCGACGATGTACAGGCCCAGTCCCAGGCCGTCGTCGCCGGCGCGCGAGGTGGCGCGCCAGTAGGGCTTGAACAGCTGGTCGATGACTGCCTGGCTCAGATCGGGGCCGGCGTTGCTCACGGCGAGCACGAAGCTGGCGCCGTCGATGCGCGCCTCTACGTGGATCGGCTCTCCGCTGTCGCCATGCAGCAGCGCATTCTTGAGCAGGTTCGACAGCAGCTGGGCGAGCCGCTGCGGATCGCTGCGCAGCGCGACGTCACGCGCGATGTCGGACCGGATCACGCGGTCGGGATACACGCCGCGCAGTTCGTCGACCACCTGGTCGAGCATCAGGTGCACGTCGGTGCTCTGGCACAGTTCGAGCGCCAGGCCAGAGCCCATGCGCCCGCGCGTGAAATCGACCACGTTGTCGACCAGGCCGGCCATGCGCATGGCGCTGCTGCGCACGCGTTCGACGATCTTGTCGGTGGCCGGATCGGTGCTGCGGTGCTTGAGCAGTTCGGCGCCGGTCAGGATGGCGCTGAGCGGGGTGCGCAGGTCGTGGCCCAGCACGGCGATGAACTGTTCGCGCAGTTCGGCTGTCTCGCGTTCGGACAGCAGGTCCGAGCGGGTATCGCGCAGCGAGCGGTCGGTTTCGAGCTGGCGTGAAATGAGTTCGGCAAACAGCGTCAGCGCCGACACCGTGGCGCCCTCGCTCAAGGCGGCCGGCTCGGGATCGAGACCGCACAACGTGCCGAAGTAGTCGCCGTCGGGACGGAAGATCGGGATCGAAAAATAGCTCTGGAAGCCGTACAGGCGCGGCGTGTGGTGATCGCGATACGAATCACTGTCACGCACGCTGTCGATGACGATCGGCTGGCGCGTCGCGCGCACTTCTTCGCACAGCGTGGTGGTGACGTCCAGCGGGTGGCCCGCCTGCAGGCCGAACCCGAGCTGGTCGTGGACGGCGCAGGTGGTCCAGGTGGTGTCGGTGACGTGCGCGATGCAGACGAACCCCAGCCCGGTCATGGTCGCCACGGTTTCCAGCACGCGCGGCACGGCGGCAATGGCCTGGATTTCCCTGACATGCTGGGAGACGGTGTCTGGCATCATGGGGCCCTGGTCAATGAGGTCGAAATCATACCATCCGCAGGCAGGCGCGGTCCGATTCAGGCCAGCCAGCGCCCGTCGGCATATACCTGGACCTCGCCCAAAAACACCGCATCGGTGACCGCGAACACGTCGATGTGAAAGCGCGCATCCTTGCGCTTGAAGCCCGGCTTCGTATACACGCCGTGCTTGGCGCCGAGCGACAGGTGGATGCCGCACATGCGCTCATACGTCCCGATATCGTCGACCCGCAGCTCGCGCGTGAAAGCGCGGTTCAGGCCGAAGCCCAGCTCGCGCACCCAGACTTCGCCTTCCTCGAGGCGGATGTTTTCGAGCACCTGTTCGAAGGCGGGCGTCGCATGTTCGGTGCCGGTCACGCGACCCGCTTCGATGATCAAGGTGACTGGTACGTCGGGATGGTTCGAGCGGTAACTGGTGTCGCCGAACACGTGGATCTGCACCCGGCCATGCACGGCTTCGAGGTCTTGCGCTTCGGTGAATACTTCGCCGATCGGGAACTGGCCGCCGACGTTGTTCATCTCGCTGTAGTCGCCGATATTGAGCTTCGCCGCTTCGAACGGCGAGGCGAAGGTGAGCGTCTCGCCGCCGCCGACCACGCGGCCATGCGGCGCGCTGTCGATCAGCGCCTTGAGCGCGCGCCCGGTGCCGCGGAAGTAGGCGGGGTCGTAGGCCAGCGCATTGACATAGTGTTCGCCCTGGATGCCGGGCATGCGCGACAGGTGCACGTGCTCGACCACTTTTAAATCGAGCTTGAACAGCTCGACGCGGATGCGAAAGCCGTCGAGCCGGAAATTGGTCGACTGGACCAGCACCACCAGGTCGTGCGCGGCCATCGAGCGGAACGCCGCCAGCACCGCATCGGGCGTGACGCTGTCGAAGTCCACGAACGCGGCCTCGGGCAGATTGCGCCGGTAGCCCGCGAGCAGCGCGCGCGCCAGCGGCGTGCGCGTGTCGTACACGACCAGCGCCTTGTGCGCCGGGCCGTGTTCGAGGGCGATCGACAGCACGGCCGCCAGGTGCGCGGTCGCGGCGTCCACCACGGTGGCGGGCAGGTCGTCGTCGGAAAGGAGGGGGGCGGCAGCGGTCATCGGCGCACAGGAAGGGAGAGGGAAGCAGCCATTATACGTTCCGTTGCACCGTCAGGGATCAGGCGGCGCTACCGGGCAAACAGCGCGACGCTTGGCCGTGCGGGGCGCTATCATGCGGCCTTCCATCACGATCAAGACAGCGGTTGGCAGGCCGTCTTTCGGCATGTACGGCAACAGCGAAATACGGGGCACCATGGCACACAACGATTCCTGCATCAATACCGGCTGCGGCCGCGCGTTTCCACAGCCGGTCGATTTTTGTCCGTGGTGCGGTACGGCGCAGCGGCCGGTCAACGCCGTGCCGGCGCCGCCGGTCGTGAGGCCACCCGCGCTTCCCGTGCCACCGACGGCCCCCGTGCCGCCGGCGCCAGTCATCGCGGCGCCAGTCGTTCAACCACCGCCAGCGCCGAAGCCGATTCCGGCGCCAGCACCACCAGCACCCCCAGCGTCGCCGCTGCCACCCGTGCGCGCCAATCCCGCACCACGCCCGCCCGTCCCAACGCGCAAACCGATCCGCCTGCGCTGGTGGCTGATCGGCCTCGGCGTCCTGTGGCTGGCCTGGATGCTGACCAAGCCGACCGCGGCCCGCATCGAGCGGCGCATGGCGTCGGCCATCGCCCTGGCCAAGGAGTGCAAGCCGAAGGAAGCGCAGGACGAGTTGATTGCGCTGCGCAAGACGCGTGCGACGCCCGAGCAGCTGCGCCAGGTCCAGAGCAGGCTCAATACGGCGGCAGCGGCCTGCACCCGCGCCGGGCAGCGCCGCGCCGCGTGGACCACCGCTAACAACGCCATCGAGCGCCTGCTGAATACGGGCAGCTTCGAACAGGCCCGCACCCGCCTGGCCACGTTTACCAAGCGCTGGGGTGAGGACGGGCGCACGCGCGAAGTCAAGGCGCGCATCGACGCCGGCCGGCGCGATCATCCGCTGGCCGATCCTTCGCGCTGAGCCCGGAAATCGCCCGCGCCGACTTAAGCGTTGGCGGCGCGCGGCATGTCCGGATCGCCGTACACGATGGCCATGTCGACCTGGCCGGAGCGCCAGGCGTGCTCCAGGTTCTGCTCGATCACATCCAGGTTCACACGCTCGCCATCGGCGAAACCGCGCACGCCGTAGGCACGGTTGCGGCCATGCGACTTGGCCATGTACAGCGCCATGTCCACCAGGTTGACCACGCGCTCCCAGGCCATGGCCTGCCTGCCGACGGCAAGCGGGAACGGCGCGAAGCCGATCGACACGGTCACGGTGATCTGCACGCCGGCATGATCGATGACGGTGGCGTTGATGCCGCCCAGGATGCGCGCAGCCACTTCGTCCATCCGGTGGCGCGGCACCGAGGGCAGGAAGGCCAGGAACTCTTCGCCGCCCCAGCGCACGATCATGTCGGTCTCGCGCAGGATCTCGGCCAGGCTGGCCGAGATCGTGGTCAGCACCGTGTCGCCGGCCGCGTGGCCGTGGGTGTCGTTGATATGCTTGAAGTGGTCGACGTCCAGCAGGAACAGCGCGCCGACGCCGTCCGCCCCGGCTGCTGACGGCGTCGATGGGGGCAGTGCGCGCATGTACTCGAGGAAGTGGCGGCGGTTGTACAGGCCCGTGAGCGGATCGCGCGCGCTCTGCTGCTTGAGTTCGAAGTTCTTGGCGTGCAGCTGCGCGTTTGCATGGCGCACCTTGCGGTACAACAGACCCACCACGATGGCCGCCAGCGCGATCACGACCAGCACCAGCCACCAGACGCGCTGCTGCAGGCGGCGGTTGTCGAGTTCGGCCGATTTGATCGTGTTCTCGCTGCGCAGCAGTTCGATCTGGCGCTGCTTGCGTTCGGCCTCGTACTTCTCTTGCAGCTCGAGCATGGCCTGCTGGCGGCGCTTTTCGAACAGTTCGTTCGACAGCGTGCGCTCGCGGTGGTAGGCCTTCAGGGCCCCCGGCAGGTCGCCCACGCGCTCGAGCGCCATGCCGTACTCCACCAGTGCGGTTTGCAGTTCGGGCTTGTCGCCCATTTCTTCATAGCCGGCGATGCCGGCCTCGATATGGCGCTTGCCTTCGACGAGGCGGCCGGTGGCCAGGAAGGCCTGGCCCAGGTTCAGGTGCGCGATCGCGTCGAGCCGGCGGTCGTTCAGGGTTTTCAGCGCGTCGAGCGCCTGCTGCGCGTAGACGACGGCGTTGCGGTAATCCCCCATCTTGAGATACCAGTCCGACAGGTTGACCAGGGTGCCGGCGATGCGGTTGGTGGCGCCGATCTTGCGTTCGAGCGCCAGGCCGTCCTGCAGCGCGCGCAGGGCGCGCTCGTTCTGGCCGGTGTCCATCGCCAGGCCGTACTCGATCCGCTTGAGCAGCGCCGTACGTCCGGGCGAGTTGGCGCTGGCCGCAGCGGCGTAGGCCTCGTCCAGCACGTCGAAGCCTTTTTCGGGTTCGCGCATCCGGGCGTACAGGCGCGCCAGGGAGTACTGCGCCATCACGATATGGATTGGATCGCCGTTCGAGCGCGCCAGCGCGGCGGCGCTTTGCAGACCCTGCAGGGCGCGCGGCAGATTGCCTTCTTCGGCATACGATTCACCTGACGAAATCGCCGTGCGCACGCGCAGGTCGATATCGTTCGTGGTATTGGCCAGTTTCTCGGCTTCCCAGATCAGGCGGTGGGCTTCGCCCGGACGGTGCTGGGCGAACGCGGCATACCCCTGCATCAGCAGACCCTTGGCCAGTGCGCCGGTGTGATCGTGTTGGCGGCCCAGCGCAATGAGCTCGTTGGCCAGCGCGACTGCCTGGGCATGCTGGCCCATGCCGTGGCGGGCGGCGGCCATCTGGTTCAGGAATTCGATCCGCTGCGGCAGCGGTGCAATGCGCGCTTCGTCCTCGATGGCTTCGAGCATCGGCAGGGCGCGTTCGGGAACGACGCGGTTGGCTTCCCGGATCTCGGCCAGGCGCGCGTCGAGCACCGGGCTGTCGCTGGCGAGCGCGCAGGCCGACGCAACGCACAGTGACAAGGCCACGGCGTTGAATCGGGAGCGCGACAAGGCGCGATGCAGGATAGCGAACATGCCGTGGTTTCGTCGCGCCGGCAAGAGCCGGTGGAAGTTGGTTTGGAACATTATATTGCTGTTGCAAACAAGAAATTCAATTTGTCGTGAAATGTCACAAAAATGACACAGCGGCATCGTTTCCAAGTGTCCCACGCAGCGCAGGCAAGCGTGCGTGCGCCGTCGAACCATCGCCCTATACTGGCCGGACGATTATCCCTGTAGAGGCCGGTCATGTGGAAATCACCGTGGGTCAGGTGGGGTGGGGCGCTGGGCTTTGCCCTAGGCGGTTTTTTTGACGGCATCCTGCTGCACCAGATCCTGCAATGGCATCATCTGTTCAGCCTCGTGCCCGGCATGGACGACCTGCGCCTGCAGGTGCTGTGGGACGGTTACTTTCATCTGCTGATGTACGTGGTGGCGCTTGTGGGCCTGGCAGGCCTGTGGCGCGCGCAGCGGCGCGGCGCAATGCACTGGGGCCGGCCGCTGGCGGGCGCCATGCTGGCCGGCTTCGGCTCGTGGCATGCGATCGATGCGCTGCTGTCGCACTGGCTGCTGGGCATCCACCGCATCCGCGTCGACAGTCCCGATCCGCTGCTGTGGGACCTGGTCTGGCTGGTCGTGTTCGGCATCGCGCCGCTGGTGCTGGGCCTGCGCTGGCTGCGCCGGCCGGGCGCTGGCGGCACGGGCGCGCGCGCTTCGGTGGTCGGCCTGGTGCTGCTGGCCGCCGGCAGCGCGGCCCTCGGTGGCTGGGCACTGGTACCGCCGCCTGGCCAGAACCTCACCACGGTCGTGTTTCATCCGGGCGCCGGACCGCGCGAAGTGTTTGCCGCGCTCGACGCCGTCGACGGGCGCCTGGTCTGGAGCGACCGCGCGATGGGCGTGGTCGTGATGGCCATCCCGGTCCGGGATCACCTTACCCTGTACCGGCACGGCGCGCTGCTGGTGAGCGGGGCGGGCGCGCCGGGCGGCTGCGTCAACTGGAGCCGGCCTTGAACCTGGCCGGCTTTTCGGCCAGCGTCGCCAGCAGGCGCGCCAGTTCCAGCGTGTCGACCGGCTTGACGAGGTGGTACGAAAAGCCCGCGTTCATGCTCGAGCCGCGGTCGGACTCCTGGCCGTAGCCGGTGATCGCGATGAAGGTGGCGCCTGCGCCACCGGCGCGCTGGCGCAGGCGCTGTGCCAGTTCGTAGCCATCCATGTCGGGCAGTCCAATATCGAGCAGGAACACATCGACCGTGTCGACCCGCGCGCGTTCGAGCGCCGCGTGCGGACTGTGTTCGGTGATTACGTCGTGCCCGGCCGCGTCGAGGAACATCGACAGCATCTGCGCCGCATCGACGTTGTCGTCCACGACCATGATGCGCAGGCGCGGTCCGGTGGGCGCCGGCAAC
Source organism: Telluria sp. RB2R28 (assembly GCF_059685835.1). Lineage (NCBI taxonomy): Bacteria > Pseudomonadati > Pseudomonadota > Betaproteobacteria > Burkholderiales > Oxalobacteraceae > Telluria > Telluria sp. RB2R28. The sequence continues at coordinate 434,773 of NZ_JCASIK010000004.1, forward strand.
CGGTGCGCCGGCGCGGGCAGCGCATCGACATCGCTCGCCACGGCCGGCAGCACGACCGTGAATTCGCTGCCCTGGCCCAGGCCCGCGCTGTGCGCCGACACGGCGCCGCCATGCAGCTCGACCAGGCTGTGCACCAGGGCCAGGCCGATGCCCAGACCGCCCTGCGAGCGGTCCGACGTGCGCTCGCCCTGCATGAACAGCTCGAACACGCTGGCGATCAGTGACGGCGCCATGCCGATACCGTTGTCGCGCACCGTGAAGCGCACGAGCGGCCCGTGTACCTCCAGCGACACGGCAATCTCGCCGCCTTCCGGCGTGTACTTGGCCGCATTGCCCAGCAGGTTGGCCAGCACCTGCACGAGGCGCTTCTGGTCGCCGCGCACGAAAGCCGGTTCGTGCGGCGTGTGCACGTCCAGGCTGTGCCGGCGCGCAGCGATCAGGGGCCTGGTCTGCTCGACGGCATCGGCAATCAGTGCCTTGGCGTCGAGGATGTCGTGTTCGAGCGTGATCAGGCCGCGCGTGACGCGCGAGACGTCCATCAGGTCGTTAATCAGGCTTGTCATGTGCCTGACCTGTCGGGTGATGATGCCGCTCGTCTGGCGCAGGCGCGCTTCATCGAGGTGCGCCATGCGCAGCAGGTCGGCTGCAGCGCCGATCGGGGCGAGGGGATTACGCAGTTCGTGCGCGAGCATGGCCAGAAATTCGTCCTTGCGCCTGTCGGCCTCGCGCAGCTGGCGCTGCGCCACCTTGCGCTCGGTGATGTCGCGGAAGAAGAGCGCCATGCTGTCGTCGAGGGACGGGTAGATGCGCAGTTCCATCCACGCCTGGCGCCCGTCCGGCCAGGCGAACGGCACGTCCCGGATTTGGGCGGCGTGGCTGGCCAGCACGCGCCCGGACAGCGCGTCGGTCGCGTCGCCGTCGAGCCAGGGCCAGACCGCGCCGGCCGGCATGCCGACAATCGCCTCGCGCGGGCGCCGCGCCAGCCGCACGCCTTCGTCGTTCACCTGGCGCACCGTCAGGTCGCTGCCGACGATGGCAAAGCCTTCCTTCATGCTCGACAACACGTGCTGGCTCAGATCGCGCTCGCGCACCAGTTCGGCCTGGGCGCTGTACTGCATCGAGACGTCGGTGCCTTCGATCAGGATGCCGGTGACGGTGCCTTCGGCGTCCAGCACCGGCTGGTAGATGAAGTCGACCATCAGTTCGTCGAGCGGTGCGTCCGGCGTGCGCTGGAGCTTGATCGGCATGCCCCGGCTGATGAACGGCACGCCCGTTGCATACACTTCGTCGAGCAGTTCGAAGAAACCCTGGCCCCCGAGCTCGGGCAGTGCGGCGCGCACTGGCAGGCCGAGGATGTCGCGCTCGCCCACCAGGGACCCGAAGGCCGCATTGGCCAGGTCGAACATGTGCTGCGGACCCTGCGTGACGGCCAGGAAGCTGGGCGCCTGGTCGAACATGTGGCGCAGGCGTTCGATTTCGGTGGCCAGGTTCTGGCGCACGAGCTGCTCGGCGCGCAGGCGACTGAGCACGCCCTCGATCTGGTCCAGGCTTTCGCGGGCCGACAGCACGTCGCCATCGGTCCAGCGGTACGGCGCATGTTTGCCGACGGCCAGCACCGTGCCGACGCTGCCATCCTTGATGGCCGGCAGGATCAGCAGCGAGGCGATGCCGGGTACTGGCGCCTGATCGCGCAGGTCGTCGAGCCGCACGGGCGCACCCCCATCGAGCGCCGTATGCCAGGCGGCGCGCGGGCCGTCCAGCGCAATCGTCAGCGCGGCGCCATCTGGCGTGGCCGGTTCGAGGACCAGGCAGCGCGTGGCTGCGTCGATGGCGCCAAGGCGCACGAACGGCGCCCCCAGGTAGTCGCAGAGCGCCAGGCTGGCCGCCTGCATCGCGGCGTCCGGGCCCGGCATCTGGCGCAGGTCCTGCGCCAGCTTCAGGCGAAACGCCTGGCGCCGTTCGAGGTCCATGCGCGCCGTGGTTTCGACGGCCGCCGTGAACATGCCGAGCACGGCGCCGCTGTCGTCGCGAATCGGGCTGTACGAAAACGTGAAATGCGCGAGGCCCAGCATGCCATTACGGCGGATCCAGAGCGGCAGATCCTCGCCCCTGACGGCTTCGCCCTGTTGCATGACCTGCCCGACCATGGGGCCGATGGTGTCCCAGATTTCCTGCCATGACTCGAAGGCCGGCCCGCCGAAGCCTGTGACGTCCTTGTCGTCGCCGATGATCGGCTGGTAAGCGTCGTTATATAACTGGATCAGGTCGGGCCCCCACCAGATCGCGATCGGGAAATGCGAGTCGAGGCAGATGTTCAGGGCCAGGTTCAGGCTGTGCGGCCAGGTGGCGCGCGGCCCCAGCGTCGAGACGCTCCAGTCATGCTCGCGCAGGCGCCGGGCCATGCGGCCCGGCTGGTTGAACGACGGAACTGCAGCCGGTTGTAAGGTCATGATCGCGTGCAGTGATGATGAACCGTCATCATAAGCCGAGGCGGGCAAATCGGCCGCACAGTCGGTGCGTGCCGTCCTAGAGGGCGATCTGCTGCAGCAGATACAGGCGCTGGTACAGGCCGCCCTCGATGCGCATCAGTTCTTCGTGCGGCCCGGCTTCGGTGATCCGGCCGTGGTTGAGCACGATGATGCGGTCGGCGTCGCGGATCGTCGACAGGCGGTGCGCGATGGCGATGATGGTCACCTTGCCGCGCAGTTCTTCGAGTGCCTGTTGCACTACCTGTTCGGTCGCGCTGTCGATGCGCGACGTCGCTTCGTCGAGCAGCAGGATGCGCGGCTCGCCCGCCAGTGCGCGGGCAATCGCGATCAGCTGCTTCTGGCCCGACGACAGGCGCGAGCCGCCTTCGCCCAGCTGCGTGTCGTAACCCTGTTCGAGCGCGCTGATGAAATCGTGCGCATGCGCCGCGCGCGCTGCATCCATCAGGCGTTCGAGCGGCAGGCCGCGGCCCATGTCGATGTTTTCGCGCGCGCTGGCGGCCAGGATGAACGGGTCTTGCGGCACCAGGCCCACTTCGTTGCGGAAGCGCTCGTTGCCGATCTTCGCCAGCGGCACGCCGCCGATCTCGATGCTGCCCTGTTCGACGACGTAGTAGCGCAGCAGCAGCGACAGCAGCGTCGACTTGCCGCTGCCCGTGTGGCCGACGACGCCGAAGAACGCGCCTTGCGGAACGTCCAGCGACAGGTCGTGCAGCACCGGCTGGCCCGGAACATACGCAAATTCGACGTTGCGCACGCTGACGGCCGGTGCGTCGGGCGAAAACGCATTCTGACCATGGATGCGGTCCACGTCGTGTTCGGGCGCGCCGGCTTCGTCGAGCAGCGTGTTCACGCGCGCGGCTGCGACCACCGCCTGCTGCAGGCCGCTGAACTGCATCGTGATCTGGATGAGCGGCTCGACCACGCGGGCGATGTAGCTGACGAACGCATACAGCACGCCCACTTCGACCGCGCCGATCTCGCGCTGGCCGAACGCGAAGATCACCAGCGCCAGCAGGGCCACGTTGAGCAGATCCAGCGCAGGGCGCAGCAGGAAGGCGTTGGCGCGCAGCTCGGCCAGGCGCGCCGTGTAGTGGGTGCGGTTGGTGACGAGGAAACGTTCGCCGAAGCGCAGCTCCGCATTGCTGGCCTGGAGCACGGTCATGCCGCCGATCGACTCGGCCATCTGCGCATTGATGTCGCTGCGCAGGGCGCGCGCACGGGTGACGGCCGGCGCCGACAGGCGCTGATACAGCCAGACAATGCCGACCACCGCCGGCACCAGCAACAGCACGATCAGCATCAGGCGCCAGTCGAGCCAGGCCATCGCGACCATCGTGCCGATCAGGACGATCGAATTGTCGAGCATGACGTACAACACCTGGATGTAGAGCGTCTTGACGGCTTCGGTATCGTTGGTCACGCGGCTGACCAGCTGACCGGTGATGGCGCGGTCGAAGAAGGCCATCGGCAGGCGCAGCACATGGCCATAAACCCATTCGCGCAGGCGCTGCACCGAGCGCATCGCCACGCCGGACAGGCGGATCAGCTGCAGGTAGCGCACCCAGCTCGAGACCCAGCCGGTGACCACCAGGCCGCCCAGCAGCAGAGCCATCTGCGGCCAGTCGAGATTGCGTGGGAGCAGGTGGTCGTCGATCAGCGCCTTGCCCAGCAGCGGGCCGACCACTTCGAAAGCCGCCGCCAGGATCAGCCACAGCGTGGCGATGATCAGGTGGCGCTGTTCGGGCGCGGCGGCGCGGCGCAGCAGGCGCGTGGCCAGCTTGGCCTGGTCGCGTATCACGCCGCGTTCCAGGCTGTTATCGGTCTTGGGCGGCGGCGTGGTGGTGGTGGTGGATGCGTCGGCTGTGTCCAGCGTTGCTTCAGGTTGCGTCAAGGCTGGCCTCCAGTTGTTGATAGCGCCACTGGCTGGCGTACCAGCCATCCAGCAGCAAGAGTTCGTCGTGCGTGCCGGCTTCGATCACGCGTCCGGCGCGCAGCACCACGATATGGTCGGCCCCGACCACTGCCGACAGGCGGTGGCTGGCGATGATGGCGGCGCGCTCGGGCCGCGCCCGGCGCAGTTCGGCCAGGTGTTCGAGGATGCGCGTTTCGGTGCCGGTGTCCACCGCCGACAGCGCGTCGTCGAGCAGCAGCAGCGGATTGTCGGCCAGCAGCGCACGCGCAATCGCCACGCGCTGGCGCTGGCCGCCCGAGAGCGTGATGCCTTTTTCGCCGACCGGGGTGTCGTAACCATACGGGAAGCGCAGGATGTCGTCGTGGATGGCGGCCATGCGCGCGGCGCCTTCGATCTCGGCGCGCGTGGCGTCAGGCCGGGCCAGCGCGATGTTCTCGGCAATCGTGGACGAGAACAAAAACGACTCTTGCGGCACCCAGCTGGTGGCGCTGCGCAGGGCGCTCAGGCGATAGGCGTCGAGCGGCTGCCCGGCCCAGCGCACCTGGCCCTGTTGCGGCGTCGCCTGGCGCAGCAGCACGCGCAGCAGCGTCGATTTGCCGGAGCCGGTCGGACCGACGAGACCCAGCGTCTGGCCGGGTTCGAGCGTGACGGACACGCCGGAGAGGGCAGGCGCCTGCGCCGTGTCGTCAGCGGACGCGCCGTCTTGGCCAGCGCCGTTCACGCCATACGTGAACGTGACGCCATCAAGTACCAGCGGGCCCTGGCCCACCTGGTCGATGGTGCCAGCGTCTTCGACCGACAGCGGCGCCTCGAGCAGCGGCTGCAGGCGCGCCATGCCGGCGCGGCCCCGTTCGATCAGCGTGACCACCCAGCCGGCGGCGAACATCGGCCAGATCAGCTGGCCCAGGTACATCGTGAAGCTGGTCAGCGCACCGACCGTCAGCTCGTTCTGCCAGACCAGGTAGCCGCCCAGGCCCAGCGTCAGGCCGGTGGCGGCAGTCAGCGCCAGGCCAACGGCCGGCTCGTAGGCCGCTTCCCATTTCTGCGCGGTGAGGCTGGCCTCGGCCGCGTTGGCCGTCAGCACGCCGAACTGGGTGCTGCTGCGCGCTTCGAGGCCGAGGGCGCGCAGCGTGCGCACGCCCGACAGCGACTCTTGCACATGGTCGTTCAGCTTCGAGAAACCCTTGAGCGCATCCCCCTCGGCCTTCTGGATGTGGGTCGAGATGTACCAGAACGCGAGTCCCATCAGCGGGAACGGCAGCAGCGCGACCAGCGCCAGGCGCCAGTCCACGCCCAGTGTCATGATCCCGAGGACCATCACCAGCGTGAGCGTGCCGTCGAACGCGGCCAGCAGGGCCTCGCCGGCAGCCATCTCGATGGCGTCGATGTCATTGGTGGCCAGTGCCATCAGGTCGCCGGTGCGCTGGCGCTGGTAGAAGGCAGGGCCTTGCGCGGCCAGGCGCGCATACAGGCGCGTGCGCAGCTCGACGCCGAGCTGGTAGGCGGCCGAATACAGGCGGATTCGCCAGCACACGCGCAGCACATAGATGGCCACGCCCAGGCCGAGAACCTGGGCGATGCCGAGCAGAAGGTCCTGCTCGCCAAGGCGGTTGTTGGCGAGCGCGTCGACCAGTGCGCCGACCTTGCGGGGGATGAGAACCGTACAGATCGCGACGCCGACGAGCATCACGGCCGACGAGGCATAGGATTGCCAATGACGGCGCACGAAGCCGCCGATCAGCCTGGACAAACTCATTCGAATTCCTTGCGGTTGCGCCCGAAAAAAAAGCGGGCCGTAACCCTGATGCCGGCGTAGGGTGGGCGGGTCCCCGCCCACGCGTTCAACCAATGTCAATGCGCCACGAAATCAGCGTGATTTGAACACGCCGCCACGAAATCAGCGTGATTTGAACACGCCGCTACGGTATCAGCGTGATTTGAACGCGTGGACGGCAGAGCCGTCCACCCTACGGCATCAGGGCGAGAGTCCGCTAGTGTAATCGTTTCGCCTGTTTGGCGCAGCGGCACCGTTGTTGCCGCGCTTGTCCGATGCCTTGTCGGCGTTGGCGTGAGCCGCTGCTTTACTTGCGGCGCCGGCGTGGCGTGGCCGCCGTGGCAGGGGCGTCCGGGTCGCGCCGCTCGATCGTCGCGGCCGCTGGCGCCGGTGGCGTCGCGGCCAGGACGGCGCCGTTGCCGGCAGCCTGGGCGATCGGCGTGGGCTTGGCTGCAGGACTCGACAATACATTCAGCGCCGCGTCATCGGGTGCTGGTTCCTGCAGCACGCTGGCCACCGCCTCAATGGCCGGGGCAGGCTGGGGCGCTGCTTCTGCCTGTGGCGCTGCTTCGACTTCCGGCTCGGGCGCTTCGGCAACATGCGCCGGTGCGACGGCGACGGGTTCTGGCGTTGGCGCTGCTGCAACGGCATCGATCGTGCGCTCGGCTGCTGCCTGCACGGTGTCGGCGGTGGCCTTGCCGGCATCGACGACGGCCTGCGCCATGTCGGCGACCGGCGCCATCTCGGCGACCGGCGCCATCTCGGCGACCGGCGCCATCTCAGCGACCGGCGCCGGTGCGGGCTTTGCGCTGCGCAGCAGGAATGGCTGGGCGCCGACAGCGATACCGAGCAATTCGCGGCTATACGCAAACAGGCTGTGCACCTGTTCTTCGGCATGGCTGCGCAGCACGGCGAGGTCACGCGCATCGCGCGCGCCGATCAGCTGGCGGGCGGTCTGCGCCGAGCGCTCGAGGACTTCCTGGGACGTGGTCAGATTGAGCGCCGTGATGCGGCTGGCGCTGTCGATTGCCTGGGTGGCCAGTGCATTGAGCACCGTGAGCTGAGCGTTCATCGGTGCAGTCAGGTAATTGTTGGGTGCTGCGGACAACTGCTCGGAGAGTGAGGTCATGAAGTTTCCTATCTATCAAGTATGGCGCGCTGCAATAAAGTCAGTGTACCCACGATTGTTGGCCGGTGCAATGAACGATGGTCGCTTATTCGGCGCGGATGATATTGCGTTGCAGCATTGCCATATGGTTGTGCCACAGTTGCTACAATCGGACAACCATTCAATGGAGTCACCATGGACCTCGTGATCCGCAATACCACGCTGCCCGATGGCCGCACCGGCATCGACATCGGCATTCTGGACGGCCGCATCGCGGCGCTGGCGCCGCAACTGGCCGCACGGGGCGTGCGCGAGATCGACGCCGCCGGCGACCTGGTCAGCCCGCCATTCGTCGATGCACACTTCCATATGGATGCCACGCTGAGCTACGGCCTGCCGCGCGTCAACCAGAGCGGCACCTTGCTGGAAGGAATCGCGCTGTGGGGCGAACTGAAACCGCAACTGAGCCAGGATGCGCTGATCGAGCGCGCGTTGCGTTATTGCGACTGGGCGGTGGCGCGCGGCCTGCTCGCGATCCGCACCCACGTGGACGTCTGCGACGACCGGCTGCTGGCGGTTGAGGCGCTGCTGGAAGTCAAGCGCCGCGTCGCGCCGTATCTCGACCTGCAACTGGTCGCCTTCCCGCAAGACGGCCTGCTGCGCAGCGCCAACGCGTTCGAGAACCTGAAGCGCTCGATCGCCATGGGCGTCGATGTCGTCGGCGGCATTCCTCACTTCGAGCGCACGATGGCGCAGGGCGCCGAATCCGTCCGCCTGCTGTGCGAATTCGCGGCCGAGCAGGGCCTGCGCGTGGACATGCACTGCGACGAGAGCGACGACCCGATGTCGCGCCATATCGAAACGCTGGCATATGAAACGCAGCGCCTGGGGCTGCAGGGCAGGGTGGCCGGCTCGCATCTGACGTCGATGCATTCGATGGACAATTATTACGTGAGCAAGCTGATTCCGCTGATCGCGGAGAGCGGCGTGGCGGCGATCGCCAATCCGCTCATCAACATCACGCTGCAGGGCCGCAACGATACTTACCCGAAGCGGCGCGGCATGACGCGCGTGCCCGAGCTGATGGCAGCGGGCGTCGATGTCGCCTTCGGCCACGATTGTGTGCTCGATCCGTGGTACGGCATGGGCTCGGGCGACATGCTCGAGGTGGCGCACATGGGGCTGCACGTGGCGCAGATGACGGGGCTGGAAGCAATGCAGTCGTGCTTTACCGCCATTACCGAGACGCCTGCGCGCATCCTTGGCCTGGAAGGCTACGGCCTGGCGCCGGGCTGCCACGCCGACCTGATGATCCTCGACGCCGGCTCGACGGTGGAAGCGATCCGTCTGCGCGCCCCGCGCCGCCTCGTGTTGCGGCGCGGTCAGGTCGTGTCCGAAGCGCCAGCGGCGGCCAGCCGCCTGCATCTGCCGGGCCGGCCCGACAGCGCCGACTTCCGTCTCGGCCGTGGCTAAACTGTCAATGTAGCGCGTGATAATTCGTGGTTTTTCAGGCAAAATAGCGGACCGCCCTGTCCTGGCACTCCCGTAGATTGTTGTGAAAGACCTTGTTATTCGCCCTGCGCTCGACGCCGATTTTGAGTCGATCTGGGCTATTTTTTGCGCCCATATCGAGGCAGGTGAAACCTATGTCTTCAGCACGGCGACGTCCCGCGAAGCCGGTTACCACTACTGGCTGGGTGAGGGCGTGGGCAGTTTTGTCGCGGTGAGTCCGGGCGGCCGGGTATTGGGCATGTACCGCCTGGTGCCGAACCAGGTCGGGCGCGGCCACCACGTGGCCAATGCCTCGTACATGGTCAACCCGGCGGCGCAGGGCGCTGGCGTGGGCCGCGCGATGGGTCAGCACAGCCTGAATGAAGCGCGCAGCCGCGGCTATCTGGCGATGCAATTCAACCATGTGGTCAGCACCAATGGACCGGCCATCGGCCTGTGGAAGAAGCTTGGGTTTTCGATTGTCGGGACGCTGCCCAAGGCGTTTCGCCACAAGCGCCTGGGCTATATCGATGCTTACGTGATGTACCAGTTGCTGCAGGATCCGGATCACTGGCCGACGGCGGACGACGCGCCGGGCGGGTAAAGGGGGCTGCGGATGCGGTTGCATGTGCCTCGCGGGTAGAAACCGGTCATTGGTAGCATTTCGATCTTGGCAACCTGCTACGATGATCGACGTCTGGGTCGGCCAAGAGAAGACCGTCGTTTTGTAACGCTATCTAATCGCTTACCACGAGCAATGGCACGATGAAATTCAATATTTACGGTCGCTTTCAAGTAGACGTGCGACGTGAGAACGAATTCTGGGTCGTGTATCGTTCAGAGCTGGGGAAGCGAGCGCGGCTGAACGATGTGGTGATCCCGTCGAACTTGGTAGTGCAAGACCTAGCTACTTATCTCGATGACATCTTTCATGAGTTCGCCAAGTTCGGGGAAAATGTTGAGGTAATGCCCGACTGAGCATCAAGCAGAGCTGTAACTGTCTGCTTTGGGTTGTTTCCTGCCTGTGGTGACAGTCCGTAATTTCCTCAGCTCAGCACCCTGCTATCCTGCGCTGGGCGGCCAACACGATGTGAGGGTCAGGTCTGACATTTGGACCCGGACTCTACCTTGGTCCTTCACGAGGGCTATCACGGATAGACCTATTGTTGAGCTCGTGTCTGAATGTCAGACCTGACCCCGATTGGAGCCCGCGTAATGCGGTCGTATGCTGCCAGGTCACTGGCCGACGAATGACGACGCGCCGGGTAGGTGGCGGGTGATACGGATGCTGTTACAGGCATCCGGTAGCGGCTATCTGGCCGCCACCATCTGAACAACGACGCTCAGCTTTCGCGCTTCACGGTCCCCTGGTCGTACTGGTCGTCGTCAGTCTCACTTGGCGGCATCGCGGCCTGCTGGTCGTCTTCAGTTGCAGGCGGTTTGCCCACGGCATCGTCGTTGCCCGTGCCGTCACCCATACGCTGCTGATCACGATGTGCGTTGACGCCATTGTCTTCATTTTGCATGGCCATGCTGATCTCCTTGTCATGAAATATAGCCTCATGATAGGCAGTTACCTTCAGCGCACGAATAGTCCCGAAGCTGGCGCGAATGTAGGATTGCACTGTCTACACTCGGCCTGCATGGCCCGAGAACGTCACCCGATCAGGCTGACAGTTCCCGCCGAATGATCTCGGCGCCCGCGTTCAACGCAGCCAGCTTGGCTTTCGCGACGTGCCGCGACAACGGTGCCATTCCACAATTGGTGCAAGGGCACAGCTTGTCGGCGTCGACGAACTTCAGCGCCTTGCGCAAGGTATTGGCCACTTCTTCCGGCGTTTCGATGATATTGCTCGCCACGTCAATCGCGCCAACCATTACTTTCTTGCCGCGAATAAGTTCCAGCAGATCCATCGGGACATGCGAGTTGTGGCATTCCAGCGAGACAATATCGATGTTCGATTTCTGCAACTGCGGGAAGATGGATTCGTACTGGCGCCATTCCGATCCCAGCGTCTTTTTCCAGTCCGTATTGGCCTTGATGCCGTAGCCGTAGCAGATATGGACCGCCGTTTCGCATTTGAGGCCCTCGATTGCCCGTTCCAGCGTGGCGATGCCCCAGTCGTTGACTTCATCGAAAAACACATTGAACGCCGGTTCGTCGAACTGGATGATGTCGACACCGGCTGCTTCCAGCTCGCGCGCTTCCTGGTTCAGGATTTTTGCAAATTCCCAGGCCAGCTTTTCACGGCTTTTGTAGTGGCTGTCGTAGAGCGTGTCGATCATGGTCATCGGGCCGGGCAGGGCCCATTTGATCGGCTTGTCCGTCTGCTGACGCAAAAATTTGGCATCGTCGACAAACACCGGCTTCGGGCGGCTCACGGCGCCAACCACGGTCGGGACGCTGGCATCGTAACGATTGCGGATCCTGACCGTTTCGCGCTTTTCGAAATCGACACCGTTCAGGTGTTCGATGAAGGTCGTGACGAAATGCTGGCGCGTCTGCTCGCCATCGCTGACGATATCGATGCCTGTCTGTTGCTGGTCTTCGAGTGACAGGCGCAATGCATCCTGTTTGCCCTCGACCAGTTCTTCGTTTTGCAGTTTCCAGGGGGACCAAAGGGTTTCTGGTTCTGCGAGCCAGGCGGGTTTCGGCAGACTGCCGGCGGTTGAAGTGGGTAACAATTTTTTCATGTCAGATCGCTTTGCGTGTTTGGTCTTCAGAAGGTGTAGCTGGCGGCCCAGCGCTCGAGGATTGGCTGGAATGGCTTGATGAAGTGTTCTTCAGCAAATTTCCCCTGCTTGACGGCGAGCTGGCTGCGCTCTTCCCGGTCGTACACGATCTGCGTCAGTGAATAATCCTGGTGTTTCAATTTCGGCTGAAAGTGTTTCGCTGCCGAAGCATTGGCGTTATAGATCTCGGGCCGGTAAATCTTCTGAAACGCTTCCATCGTGCTGACCGTGCCTGTCAGTTCCAGATCGGTGTAGTCGGCCAGCAGATCGCCGACAAAATAGAAGGACAGTGGTGCAACGCTGTCGGGCGGCATGAAGTAGCGCACCCGCAGTCCCATCTTGCTGAAGTATTGGTCGGTCAGGGAGGGTTCATCCTGAACGTATTCCACGCCCAATACAGGATGTTGATGTTCGGTGCGGTGGTACGTTTTGTTGGTTGAAATACTCAGGCAGATCACCGGCGGCTTGCCGAAATGTTCTTTATACGCCGCCGACGCAATGAAGCACTGGAACAGCTTTCCGTGCAGGTCGCCAAAGTTATCCGGGACGCCAAATTCCTGTCGATCCTTGTTGTGGTCCGACAGCAGGACGCTGAAGTCATAATCGCGCACGTACGAAGAAAAATTATTTCCCGCGATGCCTTCGATGCGCTCATTGGTCTCGCGATCGACGATAGTGGTTTTCAATATTTCGATCAGCGGGAACGCATCACCACCGCCTTCGGCCGACACCGCCATCTCGACCGACACGATGTCGAGCTCGAGGGCATAACGATCTCCCCTGGGATTGTCCACCTGGGCCAGCGCATTGAAACGCGCGTCCATCATGTTCAAGGCCTTGCGCAGATTGTCCTGCCGATGTTCTCCCCTGGCCAGGTTCGCGAAATTGGTCGTGATTCGCGTGCCGTCGGCCGGGCGGTAATGTTCATCGAACCGAACGGTCTTGATCGCAAACGTAAAATCTTCATTCATCATAGCCAGCTGCTCCGGGATTGAGAGCACACCTGTGTGTGCCCGGTCCGTCGATTATGACCAGTCAGTCGATTGAATAAAAGTGATGTTAACTCATTCAACGATGAATTTCGTTCATGGTTCGCATCCTATGCTCAGGGCCCTGGGCCCTGCACGCGAGCGTTGTGTAACGCACCCAGCGGCGTCAATGCCGGTGATACGATGGCTGCATTCTCGATCAACCACCTCTTACCGAAACGACCCTGCGATGCCAGCCACCGAGTTGCTACCTGACGCTCCTTTCTTCATTATTCTGAACGCGGGGTCGGGTCATTCCGAAACCGAGATGCGCATTTCCACGATCAACGAGGTCATGGACGCCGGTGGCCGCGTATGCCATCTGGAAGTAGTGGACGAGCCCGAGCGCATCGAACAGATCGCAAAGGACATGGCGGCCAAGGCCGTCGCCAGCGGCGGCGTACTGGTGGCTGCTGGCGGCGATGGCACCATCAACACGGTCGCGCATCAGGCGGTGCTGGCAGGGTGCGCGTTTGGCGTACTGCCGCAGGGCACCTTCAACTACTTCGGGCGCACCCACGGGATTCCGGAAGACCTGGCCGAGGCCGTGCACGCGCTGCTGCGCGCCAAGATCAAGCCGGTGCAGGTAGGCATGCTCAACGACAAGATATTCCTGGTCAATGCGAGTGTTGGCCTGTACCCGGCGCTGCTCGAAGAACGCGAGCACGACAAGCGCGAGTTCGGACGCAGCCGCGTGGTCGCGTTTCTGTCGGCCATCAAGATGGCGCTGCGGGCGCATCGCCACCTGCAGATTCGGCTCGAGCTCGACGGCAAGGAGCAGCGCTTGCGCACGACGACGCTGTTCGTGGGCAATAACCGGCTGCAGATGGAACAGGTCGGTATGGAACAGTTGACCGATGCGGTCGAGGATGGCCAGCTGGCGGCGCTGGCGCCCAAGCCGATGGGTAAACTCGGTCTGCTGGGCCTGCTGGTGCGCGGCGCGCTTGGCAAGCTGGGCAACGCCGACGACGTCGTGGCATTTTCGTTCAAGCGCATGACCGTGCGCACGCCGTCGCTATACGGGCGCAAGCGCCTGAAGGTCGCCGTTGATGGCGAAGTCAGCAAAATGGCGACGCCGTTTGAGTTCCGGGTGCTGGAAGGGCGGCTCAAGCTACTGCTGGCGCCGCCACAGGCAGCCGCCGCCACACCTGGCGACGCTGCCTGAACCAGTCGGCCTACTTCACCCGCAGCAAGCGCACACCATGGATGTCGAACCGGTTCGCCGGTTCGGCGCCACCGGCGCCCGTGAAGGTCCGGTTGCTCTCCAGGTAGCTCATATTGTAGAAGTCCGTCATCTCCAGGCGGTAGCTGCCGGCCTGCAGGCGCGCCGCCAGCGGCGTCGAATACACGGTTGGCGTCGCACCCTTGAACAGCGGCGCATGCGGTAACTGGATCACGCCCTGGGCCACGATCTTGCCCGCGCTGTTCTTCAACGCCAGCCACTTCACGCCGCCACTGATCCCCAGATTCACCTGGTTCGCACCATTGTGATAACGCACCTGAACCCGGTAGTCGCCTGCGCTTTCAACCCGAATTCCATCCACTGCAAAGCGGTCTTGCGGCCGGCCCCAGTCGCGGATCGCGGGTAGTGAAAAGCGCGCATCCGGCGCCGTGGTTGTCAGGTTCGACGTCACGCGCGGGTCGGTCACGCCGATGTCGATGCCAGCACCAGCGACCGCGTCAATGCAGCGTGGCTGGCTGTGGTGGCTTACATTGCCGCTGTCGGCAAAGCGCGCCTCCACCGCATAGCACGACGCCACACCGGCCTTGTCGTCGGTCCAGGCGCCGGCCGGCAGCTTGTCGGCCACCAGTTTGCCGTCGCGGTAGACGCGGTAGGTCACGCCCGCCGCATTCCCGTTCGCGCCAATCGTCAACCCTACGGCCCCGGACGATGCACGTGTCAGCGCCTCGATCACCGGTTCGCGCGGCCCGAACGTGACGGACGATTCTTCATACGGATTGGCCTGCACGCGGCGGATGCCCTGCGCACCCGCAACGAGTTTGCCCAGCACGATCTCGATGCGATTCCCGGCTTGCAAATCACCCATGCGCAGCGTGTCCCCGACCTGCTTGCCGTTCAGCAGAATGCGCTCGACCCGGTGATAGCCGTCGCCTTCGGCCGCTGGCGGCAGGCGCAGAACCACGTCGATGCGCTTGCCGTGCAGGCGCAGGTCGTGCAAGGCAATCTCGTTCGACGCGCCAAAAGTCTCGCGCCGCAGCTTTGCCGTCACGAACGGATGCAGCGCAATGCCGTCGTCCTGCACGCGCACGCCAAACACGTTGTCGATCACCATGCCCAGATACCCGCCGACCGACCATAACTGGCGCCGCGAGTTGATCACGGGGCCGCTCAGCGCCGGGGTCTTCTCGTCGAGCAGCAGCGGCTGGCCCGACAACCACTCGAGGTTTTCCATGTTCGACAGATTCACCGCCGCGCCGCGCATCAGCGTTGCGTAGGCGGCATCGGCCACCGCCGCGTTCTTGCCCTGCACCGCAGCGCGCAAGCCGTACGCGGTGACGAAGGGCCAGATGGCGCGGTTGTGGTACACCGGCGCGCCGATCTGCTGCGGCCAGATCACCGGCGCTCCCATCGGGCCATGCGGATAGCGCGCCAGGATCGACGCCGTCTGCCTGTCGTCGGCCACGCCGCTGACGATGGCCAGCGCCTGGCCGAGCCAGTCGAACTTGTGCAGCGGCGCGCCGTCCAGGTGGCCGGCGGTGAGGCTGCTGTACATGCCTTCGTCGGCCAGCCAGAGTTCCTTGTTGATCGCGTGTTTCAGCTCCGATGCCCAACGCGTGTAGCGCGCGGCCTTGGCCGCATCGCGCTGTTCGCGCGCCAGTTGCGCCGCCAGCTTGAGCGCCTGGAAGATCACGACGTTGGTCGACAGCGCCTTCGAACTGGCCATCGACGCCAGGTCGCCCGGCATCCACGCGGCGTAGGTCTGGTCGCGCCAGTCGAGGAATGATTCTTCGCCCGTGTACAGGCCGGTGGCTGTGTCGAACGCTGCCACACGGTCGATCTCGAGTGTGTTCGACAGCGCCTTTAACGCCTTGCTGGCGAATGCCGCACGCTCGGCAGGCGGCAGCGTGCGCAGCGTTTCTTCGGCCGCGAAGGCCCACGTCAGGCGGTCCGTGCTGACCGGCCAGCTGCCGCCGCTGCCGGTATCCTGCACGATCTGCAGGCCGTCCGCCGTGGCAGGGACCTGCGCCACCGGTGTGACGCCGGCGCGCCAGCCAGAGAGCTTGAAATCGAGCGAATTGCGCACGCGCTGCGGGTCGAGCAGGGCCAGGCCCAGGTCGGCCGCATACGACAGGTCGCGCGTCCACACATACGCCCACTTCTCGCCAGTCGAGAAGCAGTCGCAATCGATGGCGTTGCCGCCGTTGTAGTTGCCGTCCTTGATCTGGCTGACCGAATTGAGGCGCATCTCGGCGCCGGCCAGCGCGAACAGGGCGTCGAAGGCGAGGTTGCCGGTGCGGGCGCGCGGCAAGCCTTCCTGCTCGGCGTAGGCGACATGCTGCGGACCGGGATCGCGCAGGCTCATGGTGCTCGACTGGACATACTGGCGCAGTGACGCCTGCGCATCCGGCGTCGAGTAGCGCACCGTCTCGGTCTTCCCATCCCACGTTGGCCAGGCCTGCGTGACGACCGCAGCGTGGCCCGCATGCGGATCGGGCGCGTTGGCACGGTCGGCATCGGGAAGACGCGTGACCTTCAGAGCAGGTTTGGCCGGATCGCTCGCGTCCAGCGTAAAGCGGTAGGTGCCCGACGTGCGCACGAACAGGAACGTCTCCGGTCCCGACAGGCGTTCGAGCTGGTACGCGGTGTCGGGCGCCACATTGACGCTCTTGTCCGGATCGATGACCCACTCGGCAGCCCAGTCGCTGCTGCCAAGCTTGAAGGCGTGGTTGCCTGGCGCAACGGCGATGTCGGCCTGGTAAATGCCCTTGCCCTTGGGCGCCAGCGCATCGGCCGTCCCCCAGCCATTGAACGCGCCGCGCACGAACAACGCGGCATCTGACTGCGCGTGGGCGGCGCCGCAGGCGAGGAGGGCGGCCAGTGCGATGGCGCTGCGCATCATCGCGGCGTCTCCAGCTCCAGGATCACCGAAGCACGTGGCGGCAGGGTCAGCGTCGAGCGCAGGTCGAACGTCTTGCCGGTCAGGACATCCACGCCGCTGGTTACGCCCGTGAGCATTTCACGGAAACGGTCGACATCGAGCGCCATTTCTTTTGCGTTGTTGTTGAACGCGACCAGCACTTTTCTATCCGCGTTGTAGCGGAAGTAGACGTAGGTATTGTTCTGCGGCCCGTAATGCATCATGCGGCCGTTGTGGATCACCGGCTGGCCCTTGCGCCAGTTGGTCAGCTTGCGGACGAACGCTTGCGCCGCGCGCGGCTTGTCCTTCAGGCCCGCGCCGGTGAAGGCATTGACCTTGTCGCCGGCCCAGCCGCCCGGGAACGGGATGCGGTAGCTGGCATCATCGCGGTCTTTCGTCGGGCTGGTAAACAGCAGCTCGTCACCCACATAGAACTGGGGGATGCGCGGCGCCGTCATCATGAATACCATCGCCATCTTGTACTTGTCGAAGTCTTCGCCGGCGACGCTGTAGATGCGCGACATGTCGTGGTTGTCGGCGAACAGCACCAGGTTGCCCGGCTCGGGATACAGGTAGTCGAGCGACAGCGTCTCGTACACGTCCGAGAACACGTTGCCGCCTTTCTTATCAGCCAGCGCGGTGCGCATCGCCTCGGCCACGGGGAAGTCCATCATGCTCGGCATGTAGGCGCGGTAACCGTCGAAGTTGTCCTTGCCGCGCTGCCAGCGCGCCACGACCGGCACCTTGATGCTCCACTCTTCGCCGACCAGGTTCAGGTTCGGGTATTCGGCCATGATGCGGCGCGTGTACTCCGACAAAAACGCGCTGTCCGAATAGCCGAAGGTGTCGATGCGCAGGCCCGAGAGCTTCGCGTATTCGATCCACCAGATGTTGTTCTGGATGATGTAGTTGGCCAGCAGCGGATTGGACTGGTTCAGGTCGGGCATGCTCTTGACGAACCAGCCGCGCGTGAAGTTGTCGGCGTCTTCTTTCGAGCCGTACGGGTCCTGCACCGCCGTGTGGTAGTGCTGGGTCGGGACGAACTTGTCGTTGTAGTTGATCCAGTCCGGCGCCGGCACATCCTTCATCCACCAGTGGTGTGAACCGATGTGCGACAGCACCACGTCCTGGATGATGCCGATGCCGCGCTTCTTCGCTTCCGTCGACAGGCGCACGAAGTCTTCGTTGCTGCCGTAGCGCGGGTCGATCTTGTACAGGTCCGTGGCCGCATAGCCGTGGTACGAGTAGCCCGGCATATTGTTCTCGATGAGCGGCGTCGGCCACAGCTGCGTGAAGCCCATGTCCGCGATGTAGTCGAGGTGGTTGATCGCGCCCTGAATGTCGCCGCCGTGGCGGCCCAGGCCGCCCTTGCGGTCAGCCTTGTCGAGCATGCCGGCGACGTTGTCGTTGGACGGGTCGCCATTGGCGAAGCGGTCCGGCATGATCTGGTAGATCGCGTCCTTGCTGGAAAAGCCCTGGCGCGTGGCGGAACCCGGGTCGCGTGCCAGCAGGCGGTAGGCATGCGTGGTCGTGCGGCCAGCGCCGCTGAACGTGATGTCGAACGTGCCGGGCGCCACCTTCGGGTCGAGCACGAGGTCGATGAACAGGTAGTTGCGGTTCGGTGTGCGCGTGACGGCCGCAATGCGCGCGCCAGGGTAGGTCAGCGTCGGCGTCAGGTCGCCGATCGCTTCGCCGTGCACCATCAGCTGAACCTTGTTGTCGTGCATGCCGGCCCACCAGAACGGCGGCTCCATGCGGTCGATGGCCGGAGCCTGGGCGAAGGCGGCAAGCGAAGCGCTGCCGAGCACGATGGTGGCGAGGAGTTGTCTCATGGATTCTGGGCTGGTGCCAGTCGCGATACTGCTGACGTAGTTCGACTACAGGATCTGCATGTCGACGCTGGAACGCGGGGCCGGTAATTGTTGTGTTGATGGAAGGTTACTATAAACCCTGCCGCCCAACAATCATGCGGGGTGGATTCGATTTCACCCCGACTACATAGGCTCAACATAGTCCAACCTTCAGATTGCCTTCAGATTCGGTGCGAAAGTCTTTCTAGGGCCTGAAAACGCCTCAAATGTGTAGCCCAAGTACAACGTGCACAATGTTGTTCTCGTGCAAAGCATGCCATGATCCTCGCCACACATTGCTGCCCGTTCGGATTCTAGTTTTAGTACAGAGTCGTAACGGCAGTTGAGAAAATCCGAGGAGACACATGAACGCCACCGTCACCCGGGCCACCCAGGCCCGCCGCCGTACTGCAGCCACTTTTGCATTCCCGTTGAACCCGTTCGCCGCCGGTTGCGCCGTGCTGCTGTCGGTCCTGGCAGGTAACGCGTATGCGCAAGCCTCGGGCAGCGAAGAAGCCACCCCCGTCGCACCGAACACGCCCGTGGCAGCCGCCACGGTGCAGACGCCGGAAGAAGCACCGGCCGCTGCACCCACCGCATTCCCGAACGGCGCCGTCTCGAAAGTGACCGTGACCGGTATCCGTACCGGTATCGAAGCGGCCATCTCGATCAAGCGCAATTCGAATTCGATCGTTGAAGCAATCTCGGCCGAAGACATCGGCAAATTGCCGGACACGTCGGTTGCTGAATCGATCGCGCGCCTGCCGGGCGTGACCGCCCAGCGCAGCCGCGGTTCGGGACGTGCATCGGAAATCTCGGTGCGCGGCTTGTCGCCAAGTTTCAACGGTACGCTGCTCAATGGCCGCGAAATGGCCTCGACCGGCAATGCCCGCAATCCTGAATTCGACCTGTTCCCGTCCGAGCTGATGGGCGGCGTCGTGATCTACAAGACGCCGGACGCGAGCGTCATCGGCCAGGGCCTGGCCGCGACGATCGACCTGAAAACCGTGCAGCCACTGGACTTCGGCAAGCGCGTCATTGCCGCCAACTACAAGCGCAGCCGCCTGGGCGTGCGCACTGCCGAAGAAGGCAGTGGCGACCGCGTCTCGTTCTCGTACATCGACCAGTTCGCCGACCGCAAGTTCGGCATCGCACTGGGCATCACGTCGTACGACGAAACCGGCGGCGAGCAGCGCAAGTTCGACGCCTGGGGCGGCAACACGGCAGCCCTGCCGTTCAATGGCCAGAACGTGCTGGTGCCGCTGGGCTTTACCGCCGACACCGAGTCGACGTCGCACAAGCGTGACGGCGCCTTCATGTCGCTGCAGTTCCGTCCGAATCGCGATTTCCGCTCGACCCTCGACCTGTTCTATTCGGCCGGCGAGACGGGCCTGAAGCGCAGCGGTTTCGAAGGCGCGGTCGGCTCGAACACGTCGGGCCTGTATGACCCGGCCGGCGTGCTGCAGAACGTCGTCGTGCAGAACGGTGTCGCCACCAGCGGCACGCTGACCAACTACAAGGGCGTGGTGCGTAACCACGTCGAGACGTCGGAAGACGACCTGAAGACGGTCGGCTGGAAGAACGAACTGAAGCTGGGCGACTGGAGCACCAGCGCCGACATCACCTGGTCGAAGGCGACCAAGCTGAGCGCGCGCTACGAAACCACCGCCGGCCTGCCGGGCAATGCGAATCCGCTGGACACGATTTCGTGGACCGGTTTTAACGGCGGCAATTTCACCGACGTCGCCTGGCGCACGGGCCTGAACTATTCGGACCGCGCGGTCGCGCAACTGACCGACGTGAACGGCTGGTCGGGCACCGCCACCAACATCCTGCCGCAAGCCGGTTACCTGGCCCAGCCGTACGTGGAAGACACGCTCAAGGCGATCCGCCTGAACGCCAAGCGTCCGGTGGAGTGGGGCCCGATGTCGGCTGTGCAGTTTGGCTATAACTTCACCGACCGCGAAAAAGCGCGCAGCGGCGAAGAAGGCCGTCTCGAGATCCTGGGCGGCGCCCAGTTCGCTGCGCAGACGATGCCGGGCACGGGCACCGGCGTTGCCGGCACCACCGGCCTTCCGATCGCCACGTGGAATCCGTCCGGCTCGCTTGGCACCGTGTACCAGCTGGCCACGAAGGTCAACGCCGACATCCTGACCAAGTTCTGGGATGTCAAGGAAACGGTCCAGACCGCTTACCTGATGGGCGACCTGAACGGCGAGCTGTTCGGCTTCGAATACCGCGGTAACGTCGGCTCGCAATTCGTGCACACGAAGCAGACGGGCGGCGGCTACAACAGCGGCAGCTGCACCGGCGAAACGGCCGATGCCTGCCCGGCCGTGCGCGTCGTCGACAGCGTCAGCTACTGGGACGTGCTGCCAAGCCTGAACCTGTCGTTCGACCTCAAGAATGACCAGGTGCTGCGCATGGGTCTGGCGCAAGTGTTGTCGCGTCCGAACCTGGACGACCTGCGCGGCGGCATCGGCTTTGGCGTGAACACCGGCGTGACCAACCCGTTCATCAGCGGTGGCGGCGGTAACCCGGGGCTCAAGCCGTTCAAGGCCAAGGCGTTCGACCTGTCGTACGAAAAGTACTTCGCGAAGAAGGGCTATGTCAGCGCGGCCGTGTTCTACAAGAAGCTCGACACGTTCATCCTGCGCACGCCGTCGGAATACGACTTCGCGCCATGGACGACCTCGACCACGCCGCTGCCGACCACCGGCGACTTCGCCGGCTCGACCGTTGGCGTGCTGAACCGTCCTGAAAACGGCGAAGGCGGCAACATCAAGGGTTACGAGCTGGCGGTGAACATTCCACTGAATATGGTCAGCGACTGGCTGGACGGCTTCGGCATCATGGCCAACCACTCGTTCACCAGCTCGGCGATCGACATTCCGGCACTGGGCTTCGGCAATGTGCAGACCTCGGCGCAGTCGATCCCGCTGCCTGGCCTGTCGCGCAAGGTCAGCAACCTGCGCGTGTACTACGAAAAGTATGGCTTCCAGATCGCCGCCGCAGCGCGCAAGCGTTCGGACTTCCTGGGCCAGTCGCCGGACTTCTCGGACACGCTGCAGTACACCTTCGTGAAGGGCGAGACGATCGTCGACTTCCAGCTGTCGTATGAAATCCAGTCGGGCTTCGCCAAGGGCTTGTCGGTGTTTGCCCAGGCCAACAACTGGAACAATGCGCCGTACCAGGAGTACACGAACAACAGCGATTCGATCACCCGCCGCGTCGATTACGGTCGCACCTACCAGTTCGGCGCCAACTACAAGTTCTGATGACCGGCGAGGCTGCGTAACAGCCTCCAGACCGCATCAAGCGATCCCCGACAGCCGAAAGGCTGCCGGGGATTTTTTTCGTCTGTTGTAAAAATACAAAATTCACGTAGTGAAGTTACAAGCTGGGTTCCAGGGACTGATTGTTTTACTACATCCTGCGCACCGATTCGGTGCAATCAAGCATAAATAGTTGCTTTTTAGAGCGTTTGTAGCCCAACTACACGCGTTAAAAACCACACGTGAGCTGCTCATCAGTTATTAAGTCATTGTTTTTATTGAATATCGTGTCAACGGATGACCCGAGTTCGTTTGAAACCAACTCCCGTTGACAGTGCATCTAGTTTTAATACAGAATCCCGCCGAGCGTTGATGTTGAGGCGTGTCATAACAAAGTCCCGAACATGCGGTCGAAAGCTGCTCTAGGGAAATTACGTCGTTCTGAGGAGATCATGAAAACTTTCGCCAACAAGCGTTCCGCGTTCCAGCTGAGCCCAGTGGCTGCCGGGTGCGCCATCTTTGTCACCATCATGGCCGGCAGCGCGCAGGCGCAAACCGCCACGACGACTGACACCGCCGCAACCGATGTGCCAGTCGCAACCGTCACCGTGACCGGTATCCGCCGCGCCATCGAAGACGCGATTGCCGTCAAGCGCGAATCGACCGGCATCGTCGAAGCCATTTCGTCGGAAGACATCGGCAAGCTGCCGGACGTGTCGATCGCTGAATCGCTGGCCCGCCTGCCGGGTCTGTCGGCGCAGCGCGTCAACGGCCAGGCCCAGTCGATCAGCATCCGCGGCACCTCGGGCGACCTGTCGACCGCGCTGCTCAACGGCCGCGAACAAGTCACCACCAGCTCGGACCGTACCGTCGAATACGACCAGTACCCATCCGAACTGATCAGCGCCGTCACCGTGTATAAAACCGGCGACGCCGCCGTGATCGGCCAGGGCCTGTCGGGTACTGTCGACCTGCAAACCATCAAGCCGCTGTCGCTGCGCGAGCGCGTCGTCACCGTCAATGTGCGCGGTGAAAAGAATTCCAAAGGCGAAGTCAGCGCCGGCTCGCCGGACACCGGCAGCCGCGTCAGCGCGTCGTACATCGACCAGTTCGCCAACCGCACGCTCGGTGTGGCCATCGGCTACGCCCGCCAGGACAAGCCGAACGTCGGCGAACAGTTCGAAACGTGGGACTGGGTGGACGATACCAATGTCGTGCCAGGCTCGACCGTCAAAGTGCCAAAGGGCATGAAGTCGATCGCCACGACCGGCAACCAGGTGCGTGATGGCCTGATGGGTGTGCTCGAATGGCGTCCTAACCGCAACTTCAGCTCGACCTTCGACGTCTACCACTCGCGTTTCGACCAGGAAGAAATCCGCCGCGGCATCGAAATGCCACTCAAGGACGACGGCGAAGTGCGTTTCTCGAACCCGACCGTCGTGAACGGCACGATGATCAGTGGCACCGCCAACAACGTCAATCCGGTCGTGCGCAACAACCGCCTGACGCGCGACGACAAACTGACCGCCTTCGGCTGGAACAACCGCTACACGACGGGCGACTGGGTCGGCATCGTCGACATCAGCCGCTCGAAGGCTGACCACAAGGAACAGCTGATCGAGATCAACGCCGGCCGCGCTGCGCGCCAGACGCTGAACTACAGCTACAACGGCGGCACGATTCCTGTGCTGGGCCTGTCGGGCACCTACGACGATCCGTCGCAGCTCGCCATCGGCGGCCAGTTCGGCGAAGGCTATGTCAATGCCCCGAACATGACCGACAAGATGACCTCGTTCCGCACGAGCATCGAGCGCAAGTTCGACAACGCACACTTCAGCAGCATGGAAGTCGGCTTTAACTACTCGAAGCGCGAAAAGGAAAAAGCGCACCTGGAGACGGGCTTCTCGAAGATCGGCAATGGCACCTTCGGCGCCAATGTGCTGAACGATTCGCAAGCGCTGTACGGCCTGCAGAACAGCCTGAGCTGGGACATCGACGGCGTGCTGGCCAACAACTTCGGCCCATTCACGCCAGCCGTGCTGGTGCCATGGGGCGCGACCAAGAACTGGACCATCGAAGAGAAGGTCAAGACCGGCTACGCCAAGCTGAACATCGATACCGAACTGATGTCGATGCCACTGCGCGGCAATATCGGCATGCAGGTCATCGAAACCGACCAGAGCTCGACCGCGAACACGCTGCGCGCCTGGCCATTCGCCGACCTGGTGCCACTGACCGACGGCAAGAAGTACACCGACTACCTGCCAAGCATCAACCTGGCATGGAGCCTGCCTGACCAGCAATTCCTGCGCTTCGGCGCCGGCAAGACGCTGGCACGTGCCAAGCTGAACCAGCTGAACGCGGCGCTGGAAGTGGGCCTGACCGCCCAGACCACCGGCACCCCGTACGGTAACGGCGGCAATGCGCAGCTCGATCCATGGCGCGCCAAGCAGGTCGACCTGTCGTATGAAAAGTACTTCGGCAACAAGGGCTATATCTCGGCGGCTGGTTTCTACAAGGACCTGTCCTCGTACATCTACAGCGTGACCGTGCCACGTGACTTCTCGGAGTTCAACCTGCAGGGCGCCCTGACCAACATCGGCACCATCACCCAGCCGCGTAACGGCGAGGGCGGTAGCCTGCGCGGTCTGGAGTTTGCAGCATCGACCCCGCTGGACATGATCCACCCGATGCTCGACGGTTTCGGCATCACCGCCAACGCGTCGTTCACCAACAGCGAGATCTCGATTCTCGACCAGCGCTTCGGCAACGTCGCGATTCCGCTGCCAGGCCTGTCGAAGCGCGTGTTCAACTTCACGGCGTATTACGAGAAAGATGGCTTCTCGGCACGTATCAGCCAGCGTTATCGCAGCGATTTTGTGGGTGAAATCGGCGGAATTGGTGGTGCAACCGAGCTGACTTACGTAAAAGCTGATAAAGTAGTCGACCTGCAATTGGGTTATGACTTCAAGCAAGTCGAAGGTCTGTCCGTGCTGTTCCAGGTCAACAACCTGACCGACACCGCCTTCCGCAGCTACGCTGGTACCGAAGACCGTCCGCGCGGCTATGCCAAGTATGGCCGCCAGATGCTGTTCGGCCTGAACTACAAGCTGTAATCCGGTATCAAGCGAAGGTAGCGCCACCCAACGGGGCGCTGCCGCGATCGCCAATGCCCTTGCAGGTGTGCCTGCAAGGGCATTTTTCATTGTTCGGATTCTGTGGTTTCGGCCGCCCGGTCCATTGTATTTAGCGCCCCCAACGAAGCAACGGTGTAAACTGTCGCATTCGTACTTACTTAATAAGAGCAACTTCCTCTATGTCAGACACCCCAATCCCATCGTTTTCCGACCTCAATCTTTCGGCGCCTGTCCTGAAAGCATTGAAAGACGTCGGATACGAAACGCCGTCGCCGATCCAGGCAGCCACCATTCCCCTGTTGCTGGAAGGGCGCGACGTGCTGGGACAAGCGCAGACCGGCACCGGTAAAACCGCCGCCTTCGCACTGCCAATCCTGTCGAACATCGACGTCAAGCAGACCGCGCCGCAGGCGCTGGTGCTGGCGCCGACGCGCGAACTGGCGATCCAGGTCGCCGAAGCATTCCAGAGCTACGCCGCCCACATCAAGGGCTTCCACGTGCTGCCGATCTACGGCGGCCAGAGCTACGGCCCGCAACTGTCGTCGCTGCGCCGCGGCGTGCACGTCGTCGTCGGCACGCCAGGCCGCGTCATCGATCACATCCAGAAGGGCTCGCTCGACCTGTCGAAGCTGACCACCCTCGTGCTGGACGAAGCCGATGAAATGCTGCGCATGGGCTTCATCGACGACGTCGAGCAGATCCTGCAAAAGACCCCGGCCACGCGCCAGACCACGCTGTTCTCGGCAACGATGCCGCCAGCAATCAAGCGCATCGCCAAGACCTATCTGCGCGACCCGCAAGAGATCACGGTTGCCGCCAAGACCGGCACCGCCGACAATATCCGCCAGCGCTACTGGCTGGTGGCCGGCATGCACAAGCTCGACGCGCTCACCCGCATCCTCGAAGCCGAAGCGTTCGACGGCATGATCATTTTCGCCCGCACCAAACTGGGCACCGAAGAACTGGCGACCAAGCTGCAGGCGCGCGGTTTCTCGGCCGCTGCCATCAACGGCGACATCGCCCAGCAGCAGCGCGAGCGCACGATCGATAACCTCAAGAAGGGCAAGATCGACATCCTGGTCGCGACCGACGTTGCCGCGCGCGGCCTGGACGTCGAGCGCATCAGCCACGTCATCAACTACGACGTGCCGTCCGACCCTGAGAGCTACACCCACCGCATCGGCCGTACCGGCCGCGCTGGCCGCAGCGGCGAAGCGATCCTGTTCATCACCCCGCGCGAGCGCAGCCTGCTCAAGCTGATCGAGCGCACGACCCGCCAGCCGGTGTCGCCACTCGAACTGCCGACCGTCAAGGCCGTCAACGAAGTGCGCA
The DNA here is from genome assembly GCF_059685835.1 of Telluria sp. RB2R28. Taxonomy (NCBI): domain Bacteria; kingdom Pseudomonadati; phylum Pseudomonadota; class Betaproteobacteria; order Burkholderiales; family Oxalobacteraceae; genus Telluria; species Telluria sp. RB2R28. Next base: position 461,002 of record NZ_JCASIK010000004.1, read on the forward strand.
TGACGCGCTTCAAGGACCAGATTCGCGCCACGCTGGCTGAAGGCAACCTGGAGGTCTTCCGCGCGCTGATCGAAGACGTCGAGCGCGACGACAATGTCCCGGCGATCGACATCGCCGCGGCCCTGGCCAAGATGGCGCGTGGCGACGAGCCGCTGCTGCTGACCAAGCCCGACCGCGACGTGCGTCCGGAAAGCATGCCATCGCAGCGCGAATTTGGCGGCAGCCACGAGCGTGCACCACGCGAGCCGCGCAGTGACTGGGAAGAGCGTCCAGCGCGCCCTGCGCGCGAGCCAGGCTTCAAGAAAGAGCGCGTCATGCGCGACCCTGAGCCGGGCATGGCGACGTTCCGCATCGAAGTGGGCTTTGCCCACGGCGCCAAGCCGGGCAATATCGTCGGCGCGATCGCCAACGAAGCGAACATCCCGTCGAAGCAGATCGGCCGCATCGAGATCTATGACGATTACTCGACGCTCGACCTGCCGTCGGACATGCCTGCTGAACTGTTCACGCAACTCAAGTCGATCTGGGTCGCCGGCCGCCAGCTGTCGATCACGCGTGACGGCGAAACGCCAGCGGTGCCAGCCGCCGGCGCCAAGAAGCCGTTCACGAAAAGCGGCGCCGACCGCCGCGTGACCGACAAGCCGATGCCGGGCAAGAAGCCGCATCGCAAGGGCGAGGGTAGCAAGGACTGATCGTTTCACCGTGAGCTGAAAAACGTCGTTCCCGCGCAAGCAGGAGCGACGTTTTTGCATCTGCACGTCGAATAGCGGGCGCTCTTGCTCATGTTGTTTGACTACAAAACGCTACATGTTCCGCAGGTGTCTCACCGATCTCACTATGGGATCTGCACGATTGACACCCTGATACCCCCATGTTATTTTGCTACAGATACGCTGGCAGGATTGTTGTCTGTTCCGGCACGCCTCCGCATCAACGGCGCGCACCACCAGTGCGCCGCGCATTCACATAACAGCGCCCGCTCCCGTGTCGGGCCAGATTGGGGACACACATGGATATGCAATCGACCGTGCTCAAACCACGCCTGTCGTTCTGGCAGCTGTGGAACATGAGCTTCGGTTTCTTCGGCATCCAGTTCGGCTTCGCACTGCAGAACGCGAATACCAGCCGCATCTTCGCCACCCTCGGCGCCGACCCCGAAAACTTTTCCCTTTACTGGCTCGCTGCGCCCGTCACGGGCCTCTTGATCCAGCCGATCGTCGGCTACCTGAGCGACAACACCTGGCACCCCAAATGGGGCCGCCGCCGGCCGTTCTTCTTCATCGGCGCCGTGCTGGCCGCCATCGCGCTGTTCCTGATGCCCAATTCCACCGCGCTGTGGATGGCCGTGGCCGTGCTGTGGATGATGGACGCTGCGATCAACGTATCGATGGAGCCGTTCCGCGCCTTTGTCGGCGACAAGCTCGATCCGTCACAGCAGACCGCCGGCTACGCGATGCAGACCTTCTTCATCGGTTGCGGCGCGGTCATCGCCTCGCTCTTGCCGACCTTCTTTGAAAGCATGGGCGTGTCGAACGCCGTCATCGGCGGTGTGATCCCCGACACCGTGCGCTACTCGTTCTATGCCGGTGGCCTCGTGTTCTTCCTGGCCGTGACCTGGACTGTGGTGTCCGCCGACGAACTGCCGCCGCCCGACATGGAAGCGTTCAACAAGGAACGCGCCGCTTCGCGCAGCGTGGGCGTGGCCATCGCCGAGATCTTCGGCGGCTTTGGCAAGATGCCGCGCACGATGGTGCAACTGGCGTTCGTGCAGTTCTTCACCTGGATCGCGCTGTTCGCGATGTGGATCTATACCGGCACCGCCATTGCCGACAGCGTCTATGGCACCACCGACGCGCAGTCAACTGCGTACCAGGACGCCGGCAACTGGGTCGGCATCATGTTCGCTGTGTACAGCGGCGTGTCGGCACTGGCCGCATTCATCCTGCCCGTGTTTGCCCGCATGACCAGCCGCAAGGTCGTCCATGCGACCTGCCTGACCATCGGCGGCCTGAGCCTGGCCAGCGTGTTCCTCATCACCGACAAGAACATGCTGGTGGTGCCGATGATCGGCATCGGCATTGCCTGGGCGTCGATCCTGACGATGCCGTACGCGATCCTGGCCGGCTCGCTGCCCGCCAAGCGCATGGGCTACTTCATGGGCCTGTTCAACTTCTTCGTCGTGATTCCGCAGATCGTCAGCGGCCTGCTGCTGGGCTTTGTGACCAAGCACCTGTTCGATGGTCACGCCGTGCTCACGCTCGTGCTGGGCGGCGTCTGCATGCTCATCGCCGCACTGTTGACCCTCTTGGTGACCGACAAGGCGGAGCCGGTACGCGCTGCCGTGTGACGGCTGGGGCGCCAGGCGCGCACGGTACGCGTGTGCGCGCCGTGAATCCGGCGTCTGTCGTATCGTAACGTTTTATCAACATTGTCCGGCTCTGTCCGGCGGTGTTGTGAACGCTTACATTGACAGGAGTAAAGCATGACCATCCAGACCGTCGCGACCACCCCGTTCGCCGGCCAGCGGCCCGGCACCTCGGGCCTGCGCAAGAAAGTGACCGAGTTCCAGCAGCCCGGCTACCTTGAAAACTTTGTCGAGTCGATCTTCCTGACGCTGGGCGAAGGCGCCTGCCGTCACCTGGTCGTCGGCGGCGATGGCCGCTATTTCAACCGCGACGCGATCCAGACCATTCTGCGCATGGCGGCCGCGCACGGCGTGGAGCGCGTGCTGGTGGGGCAGGGCGGCATCCTGTCGACGCCGGCCGTCAGCTGCGTGATCCGCAAGCACGGCGCCCAGGGCGGCATCGTGCTCTCGGCGAGTCACAATCCGGGCGGCCCGGACGGCGACTTCGGCATCAAGTACAACATCGACAATGGCGGCCCGGCGCCCGAGAAAATCACCGACGCCATCTTCGCGCACACGCAGTCGATCACGCAGTACCGCATCAGCGACGCGCCGGCCGTCGACCTCGACGTGCTGGGCACCACCCGTCTGGAAAACATGCAGATCGAGGTGATCGACCCGGTGGCCGACTACGCCGAGCTGATGAAAGGCCTGTTCGATTTCGACGCGATCCGCGGCCTGTTCGCGAGCGGCTTCCGGATGCGCTTTGACGCGATGCACGCAGTGGCCGGCCCGTATGCCACCACGATCCTCGAAGGCATCCTCGGCGCACCGGCCGGCACCGTCGTCAATGGCGTGCCGAGCGAAGACTTCGGCGGCGGACACCCGGATCCAAACCCTGTCAACGCGGCCGAGCTGATCGCGGCGATGGCGGCGCCCGACGCGCCGGACTTCGGCGCCGCCTCGGATGGCGACGGCGACCGCAACATGATCGTCGGGCGCGGCATCGCCGTCACGCCATCGGACAGCCTGGCCATCATCGCCGCCAACGCCACCGTGGCGCCGGGTTACGCGGGCGGCATCAAGGGCATCGCCCGTTCGATGCCCACGTCGATGGCGGCCGACCGCGTGGCCGAAGCGCTGGGCATCGCCTGCTTCGAGACGCCTACCGGCTGGAAGTACTTCGGCAACCTGATGGACGCCGGTCTTGTCACGCTGTGCGGCGAAGAGAGCTACGGCACCGGCTCGTTCCACATCCGCGAAAAAGACGGCGTGTGGGCCGTGCTGTTCTGGCTCAATCTGCTGGCCGTGCGCGGCGAAACGGTCGAACAGCTGCTGGCGGCGCACTGGGCGCGCTTTGGCCGCAATTACTATTCGCGCCACGACTACGAAGCCGTGGATGCCGGCGCTGCCGGCGCCATGATGGACGCGCTGCGCGCGCGCCTGCCGGAACTGGCAGGGCAGACGCTGGCCGGCCACCAGATTGCACTGGCCGACGACTTTGCCTATACCGACCCGGTCGACGGCTCGGTCTCTACCAAGCAGGGCATCCGCATCATCATGGCGGACGGCTCGCGCATCGTGTTCCGCCTGTCCGGCACCGGCACCGAAGGCGCCACCGTGCGGGTCTACCTCGAACGCTACGAAGCCGATCCGGCGCACCACAACCTCGATACGCAGGCCGCGCTGCAAGGCCTGATCGACCTGGCCGAAAGCCTGTCCGATTTGCGCCAGCGCACCGGCCGCAGCGAACCCACGGTCGTCACCTGACCCCTTCACCACACAGGAACCCCGCATGAAACTACCCGTCCTTGCTTCCGCCATGCTGCTCGCCTTCGGTGCGATGGCCTCTGCCAGCGCTCAGTTGCCCGGCCCGGCGCCCGCCGCCAAGCCGTTTGTCTGGGAGAATGCGACCGTCTACTTCCTGCTGACGGACCGCTTCAACAACGGCAACCCGGCCAACGACAAGGCCTATGGCCGCAAGGACGACGCAGCGCCGCTGCGCGGTTTCATGGGTGGTGACATCGCCGGCATCACGGCCAAGATCAAGGAAGGGTATTTCACCGACCTGGGCGTGAACGCGATCTGGCTGACGCCCGTGATCGAACAGATCCACGGCGCGACCGATGAAGGCACTGGCAAGAGCTACGCCTTCCACGGCTACTGGGCGAAAGACTTCACGGCGCTCGACGCTGCGTTTGGCACCGAGGACGAATTGCGCACGCTGGTGGACACGGCGCACGCGAATGGCATCCGTATCGTGTTCGACGTCGTGATGAATCACACCGGCCCCGTCACGCCGCAGGACAAGGTCTGGCCGGCGTCGTGGGTGCGCACCGGTCCGACCTGCACCTACAAGGATGCGCGCACGACGGTCGATTGCACGCTGGTGGCGAACCTGCCGGACTTTTTGACCGGCAGCGACAAGCCGGTCGACCTGCCGCCGCACCTGGTGGCCAAGTGGAAGAAGGAAGGACGCTACGAGCGTGAGGTGAAAGAGCTCGACGCGTTCTTCAAGCGCACTGGCTACCCGCGCGCGCCGCGCTACTACCTGATGAAGTGGCACGCCGACTGGGTGCGCAAGTTCGGTATCGATGGCTTCCGCGCCGACACCGTCAAGCACACCGAACCTGGCCTGTGGAAGGAACTGAAAAAAGAAGCGAGCCTGGCGCTGGCGGACTGGAAGCGCGCCAACCCGGCCAAGAGCATCGACCAGAAGCCATTCTGGATGGTGTCCGAGGTCTACAACTACGAGATCAAGCACGCGCGCAAGTTCGACCTGGGCGGCGGCGAATTCGTCGACTACCTGGACCAGGGCTTCGACAGCATGATCAGCTTCAGCCTGCGCAGCGATGCCAAGCGCCCGTATGAACAGGTGTTCTCGGAATACTCGAACATCCTGCACGGCGACATGAAAGGCTTCTCGGTGCTGAACTACATCAGCTCGCACGACGACAGCAGCCCGTTCGATCCGCTGCGCCAGCAGCCATTCGAGTCGGCCAACAAGCTGCTGCTCGCGCCTGGTGCGGCGCAGATCTACTACGGCGACGAAACGGCGCGCATCCTGAAGTTCGATGGCGCCGAGGGCGACGCCAACCTGCGCACGTTCATGAATTGGGACGAGCTGGCGTCGAACGCCGAGCGCGGCCTGCACCGCGTGGCCGATATCCGCGCGCACTGGGCGCGCCTGGGACGCTTCCGCGCTGCGCATCCGGCCGTCGGCGCCGGCAAGCACCAGATGATCGGCTCGAGCCCGTACACGTTCAAGCGCACGTGGGAACAGAATGGCGTGAGCGACCGCGTGGTCGTCGCGCTGGGCCTGTCGACGCAGCAGCCGGTGGCCATTTCGGTGGGCGGCGTCTTCAACGACGGCGCCACGGTGCGCGACTGGTACACCGGCAATACCGCCGTGGTCAAGGACGGCAAGGTGCGGTTCGCAACCGCCGCACAGGTCGCGCTGATCGCGCAGGACTGACCGGGTTCCGGGTAGACTGGCCGTTCCGTCCACTTTCGGCTGCCAGTCTGCCCGCCTTCATGTCCTACTTTACGCACATCGCCCGCGCCATCGCGGGCCTCGGTTTCGCCCTCGCGCTGGCCCCGGCGCAGGCGCAATCGGCCGCCGCGCCAGTCTACGGCGCCGAACTCGAAGAATTCGCCTACCCTGCACCGACGCAGCAATACCGCTTCACGTCGCAGCGCGTCGACCTGCAGATGACCTATATGGACGTCAAGCCGGCCAGCCCGAATGGCCGCACCGTCGTCCTCATGCACGGCAAGAACTTCTGCGGCGCGACCTGGGCCGGCACTACCAAGGCACTGAGCGACGCGGGCTACCGCGTCGTGGTGCCCGACCAGATCGGCTTTTGCAAGTCCACCAAGCCGCAGCATTACCAGTACACGTTCCAGCAACTTGCCGACAACACGCGCAAGCTCCTGGCTTCGATCGGCGTGAAGAAGGCCATCATCATCGGCCACTCGACCGGCGGCATGCTGGCCACGCGCTACGCGCTGATGTATCCCGAACTGACGGACCAGCTGGTGATGATCAACCCGATCGGCCTGGAGGACTGGAAGAACCTGGGCGTGCCGTCGCTGGGTGTCGATCAGTGGTATGAACGCGAGCTGAAATTGTCGGCCGAACGCGTGCGCGAGTACGAGCGCACGACCTATTACAACGGCCAGTGGAAGCCGGAGTACGAAGTGTGGGTCCAGATGCTGGCCGGGATGTACCGTGGCAAGGGCAAGGAGCTCGTGGCCTGGAATTCGGCGCTCATCTACGACATGATCTACACGCAGCCCGTGGTGCATGAATTCCCGCTGATCAAAACGCCGACCTTCCTGCTCATGGGCTTGAAGGACACCACCGCGATCGGCAAGGATGCGGCGCCCGCTGACGTGCGCCCAACACTGGGCAACTACAAGGTGCTGGCCGAGACCACCCGCAAGGCAATCTCGGGCTCGGTGCTGGTGACGTTTCCCGAGATGGGGCACGCGCCGCAGATGCAGGATCCGGTGCAGTTCCACAAGGCGCTGCTCAAGGGACTCGTGCGCTGACCAGGGCCCATTCTCTTGTCATTGGGTTAATGCTATCCTTGCGCGATGACGGAAGACCCTGATCCAAAAAGCAAACCACCGCGCGCCGCCTTTGCCGACGGCCCGCGCCTGCTGGCCGACATCGGCGCCACCCATGCGCGCCTGGGCCTGGAGACCGCGCCTGGTGTGCTCGGGCAGGTCGCCGTGCTGCTGTGCGACGACTTCGACGGCATCATCCCGCTGCTGCACGCCTACCTCGAACAGCATCCGGGCGGGCGCATTCACCACGCGGCCTTTGCGCTGGCCAATCCGATCAGCGGCGATTTCATCCGCATGACCAACCGCGACTGGCAGTTCTCAACCGATGCCGTGCGCCGCGCGCTGGGCCTGTCGACGCTGTTGATCGTCAACGACTTTACCGCGCTGGCGATGGCGCTGCCGGGCTTTCAGCCGAAGGACCTGCTGCAGATCGGCGGCGGCGCGCCGCAGACCCATGCCGTGTCGGGTGTGCTGGGGCCGGGCACGGGCCTTGGCGTCTCGGGCGTGATCCCGACCATCGACGGTTTCGTCACGCTCGGCAGCGAGGGCGGGCACGTCAACTTCGCGCCGAGCGACGAGCGCGAATTCGCGATCCTGCAATACGCATGGCGCGAGTGGAAGCACGTGTCGAACGAGCGCCTGATTTCCGGCCCCGGCATCGAACTGATCTACCGCGCGCTGGCCGAGCGCAACGGCGTCGTGGCGCCAACGCGCAGCACCGCCGACATCGTCAGCGCGGCGCTCGATGCCCACGATCCGCTGTGCCTCGAGGTGCTGGAAACCTTCGCCGGCATGCTGGGCAGCGCGGCCGCGAACCTGGCCGTGACGCTGGGCGCATTTGGCGGCATGTTCATCGGCGGCGGCATCGTGCCGCGCATGGGCACCTGGTTCGCGCAGTCGCCATTTCGTGCGCGCTTCGAAGCCAAGGGGCGCTTCCGTGACTACATCGCCCAGATTCCGACCTACATCATCATGACGCCCAACCCGGCGCTGTACGGCGTCTCGGCGATCCTGTCCGAGCACCTGCGCGGGCGCAGCGGCGCCAACACGCTCACCGACCGCGTGCAGCAACTGCTGCACGAGCTTTCGCCGGCCGAGCAGCGCGTGGCCGCGCTCGTGATCGAGCATCCGCGCAAGATGCTGTCCGAGCCGATCGCCGAGATCGCGCGCCTGGCCGACGTGAGCCAGCCGACCGTGATCCGTTTCTGCCGTTCGCTGGGCTTCCAGGGCCTGGCCGAATTCAAGCTCAAGTTCGCCGGCAGCCTGACCGGCACCATCCCCGTGCGCCACAGCCAGGTGCGCGTCACCGACAGCACCCATGACCTGTCGGCCAAGGTGATCGACAACACGGTCTCGGCGATCCTGAAGTTTCGCGATGCGCTCGACGTGCACGCAATCGACCGCGCCATCGAACTGCTGCGGGGCGCGCGCCGGGTCGAGTTCTACGCGCTGGGCAATGCACGCGCGGTGGCGCTCGACGGCCAGCACAAGTTCTTCCGTTTCCGCATCCCGGCCGCGTCGTATGGCGATTCGCACCTGCTGAACCTTGCGGCCGGTTTGCTGGGGCCGGGCGACGTCGTGATCGCCATTTCCACCGGCGGCCAGCTGCCCGAGCTGCTCGAGGCGGTCGACACGGCGCGCGCGCGGGGCGCCGACATCATTGCGATCACGGCCAGCCGCTCGCCGCTGGCAAAGAAGGCCAGCGTGTGCCTGGCGGTGGATCACAGCGAAGACAGCACGAGCTTCCTGTCGATGATTTCACGCATCCTGCAACTGCTCCTCATCGACATCATGTCGGTCGGGATTTCCCTGGGCACGCAAGGGGAGGGCAGCCCGGACCACCAGGGCGACATCGATGCGCGCCGGCTGCTGATCTCGCACCTCGACATCTGACGGACCGCTCACGCGCATGTCACGCGCATGTCACGCGTACTGACGAGAATGCGCTGCACCGGGTCAGAATCGGCTGGGCTACGTGCTTTTGTACCGATGTCTCGCTAAAAGTTGTCAAAAAAACGTCAACGCCACGCGACGCACGGGACGGAACGTGTAGTTTCCGCACGGCACTGCGTGCTACCATTTCATGTGGCTCCCCCAATCCCCGGCGCCGTGTCGACAGGGTCGTCCTGCCTTGCCGTCTGTGTTCCGGACCATGGAAGAGGTTTTATCATCGTCAGCCAAATGTTAATTGAACAGGCCCGCCTTGCCGCGCTGGCCGAACTGCAGATTCTCGACACGCCTGCCGAGACCCGCTTCGACCGCTTTACCCGCCTGGCCGCCATGACGTTCGACGTGCCGATTGCGCTGGTGTCGCTGATCGATGCAGAGCGCCAGTGGTTCAAGTCGCACCATGGCCTGGAACTGTCGGAGACCCCGCGCTCGCTGTCGTTCTGCAGCCACGCGGTGCAGGCGCGCGCGCTGCTCGTGATCGAGGACGCGGCGCAGGATCCCCGCTTTGCCGACAATCCGCTGGTGACCGGCGAGCCGCATATCCGCTTCTACGCCGGACAGCCGGTCTACAGCGATGGCGAAGCGGTGGGCACGCTGTGCATCATCGACCGCGCGCCGCGCCGCCTGAACCAGGAGCAGCGCCAGGTGCTGGCCGACCTGGCCGGGCTGGTCGAAGTCGAAATCAATCACCTGAAGGCGGTTACCGCGCGCATGCTCGCCGAGCAGGCGCTCAAGTCGCTCAATACCGACCTGGAAGCGCGCATCGTCGCCCGCACTGCCGAACTGGAAGACAAGGTCGCGCAACTGTCGCATGAAGTGACGCAGCGCGAAGCGGCCGAAGCGCTGCTGCGCGAGAGCGAAGCCTGGAACCGTACGATCATCGACTCGTCGTTCAGCGGCTTCATCGGCGCCGACAGCAACGGCGTGGTGGTGGCGTGGAACACGTCGGCTGAGCGCATCTTCGGCTGGTCGGGCGAGTACGCGCGTGGCCGCCAGTTGTCCGAACTGGTGATGCCGGCGCAGCAGCGCGAAGCGCATGACGCGAACATCCGCCGCCTGCTCGATACCGGCACCGGCCCGTACCTGAACCAGAATGTCGAACTGCCGGCGCTGACCCAGAGCGGGCGCCAGATCACGATCCAGATGACGGTGGCGGCCCACGAGTGGAATGGCGCGCGCTATATCGGCGCCTTCGTTAATGACATCTCGGACCGCATCCGCACCCAGCAGCAGCTGGAAGAAAAACAGGAACTGCTCGACGCGGTGCTCGAATCGATCGACGTCGGCGTGGTCGCCTGCGACGCCGTCGGCAACCTGACGCTGTTCAACCGCACGGCGCGCGCCCTGCATGGTCACGACCTGAAGGCGATCGCGCCATCGGAATGGCCGCTGTTCTACTCGCTGTACCACGGCGACGGCCAGACCGCGATGGCGATGGACGACGTGCCGCTGGTGCGCGCGCTCAAGGGCGAAGTCGTGCGCGACGGCGCGATGGTCGTCGCACCAGCCGGCCGGGTGCCGTACACGCTGCTGGCCAGTGGCCGTCCGCTGCGCAGCGCCCAGGGCAAGACCCTCGGCGCAGTCGTGGCGATGAAGGACATCACCGAACTGAAAGCATCGCGCGACCGCCTGGCCGACAGCGAAGAGCGCCTGCGCACGATTACCGATAACCTGCCGGTCCTGATTGCGCACCTCGACCAGGATCACCGCTACATGTTCGCCAATGCGGTGCACCAGTCATGGCTCGGCAAGGCGTCCGACCAGGTCGTGGGCCAGACCATGGTCGAAGCCTTTGGCGAAGACTTCTACCTGCAGCAGAAGGAAGCGCTGGACGACGCCTGGCTGGGCAAGGCATCGCAGTGCGAGCATGACATCGTGCGTAAAAAGCACATTCGCATCGTCCACTCGACTTTCCTGCCGCATCTGCGCGACGGCGAGGTGGTGGGCGTGTACATCCTGACGACCGACGCCACCGCCGCGCGCATGCACGAACGGAACCTGCATGCGCTGGCCCACACCGATGCGCTGACCGGCATCCCGAACCGGCGCCAGTTCGAGCTGGCGCTGCAGGCAGCCGTCGAACGTGCGCCGCAGCGCGAGCGTGCCTTTGCGCTGTTCTATCTCGACATCGATTTCTTCAAGCGGATCAACGATACGTACGGCCACGCGGTGGGCGATATGGTGCTGGTCGAATTCGCGCGGCGCGTGCGCAAGGTGGTGCGCAGCTCCGACATGGTGGCGCGCCTGGCCGGCGACGAATTCACGGTGCTGCTCGACGAAGTCAATTCGCCGCGCGACGTCGAGCTGGTGGCCAAGAAGATCATGCAGACGATGGAAGCGCCGTTCATGGTCGGCTCCCAGCCGATTTCCGTCAGTGCGACGATCGGCATTGCGCTGGCCGACGCACCGGGCGTGACGGCGCTGACGATCAGCGAGCTGGCCGACAGCGCCTTGTATGAGGCCAAGGACAAGGGGCGCAACACGTTTGCGATTGCGCGGCTGGCGATGGTGGCGGCGCCGGTGCCTGTGTTGGAGCATGCCGGCTGATCCCGCTGCCAGCGATCCCCGCGTGGACGGCGTAGCCGTCCACCCTACTCGACGAACACCACCGCCGTGCGCGGCGGCACCGTGAAGGTGCCGCTGGCGCTGTCGAAGCGCGCCTTGAGCGCGCGCTTGTCGGCCGCGCCAGGTGCGCTGTGCACCGGATGCAGCTTCAGGCGCTTGCCGCGCAGCGTGGCGTCCTTGATCGTGTGCGCCCGCTTGTCGACGTTCACCAGATACCCCATCCCGGCAAAGCCCGCACCCGGATAGCCTTTGCCATCGAGCCAGGCGGCCAGCACGGTCGGCTCCTGCTGCGGCCCCGTATTGAAGAAGCGCAGGCGCTTGTTGATGTCGTCGGCCGTGCGCAGGCGCAGCAGCGTGCTGCTGGCGCGGATGCGCAGCAGGTCGCGGAAGGCGTCGCGCGCGAATGCGATGTCGGCGGGCGTTGGCTTCATCGCGGCATTGGCCAGCAACGGCTTGAACAGCGGCCAGTCTTTGGCATTGTCCGGCGCCGGCGGCAGGCCGGTGCCGAAGAAGTTGTCCTGGTACGTCCAGTCGATGCGGTTGAACCAGTCGCCCGAATTGAAGCTGTTGCGGTCCAGCGATTTCGAGCGCAGCGTGTCGATGCCGGCGTGGTAATACGCCACGCCCTGGCTGAACGCATTGATCGCCATCCCCAGCACCTGAACCCGCGCGCGCTCCGCGCTGCTCGTTGCCACGGGCAGCTTGAGCACGTTGATGTCGTACAGCGTCTGGTTGTCGTGGTTCTCGACGTAGTTGACTGCTTCACCCGGCTCGCTCGCGTAGCCGGCCGGCTGGTTGCCGCCGTAGACCATTGCCTGCAACTGGCGCACCTGGCCATCGTGCCCCTGCATCGGATACGTGCGCACCGAGCCGGCCAGGCCGACGCGGATCAGGTCCGCCGCGCGCAGCAGCTCGGCCTTCTGGGCGTCGCCGCCAAGGGCGTTGGCGTCGTACACAAGGCCATTGATATAGCCCTGCTGCTTGATTACCGGTTCTCCCGAGTCGCCGGGCGAGCCGCCGCGCACGGCGTCGCGCGCGCGGTCGCTGAAGGTGCCGATGCCGGTGCCGTTCAGCGACAGCTGCGACGCCTGCACGAAGCGCGCGCCGTCGGCCACTTCGCCGAAGTTCCAGCCTTCGCCGATCAGCTGGACGTGACGGCCCGCCGCCGCGTCGACGGCCTGCTGCAGGCGCACCATCGCTTCGCGCGGCTGGTGGCCCATCAGGTCGAAGCGGAACGAATCGATCTTGTACTGGCGCGTCCAGAGCACCGACGAATCGATCATCAGCTTGGCCATCATCGTGTTTTCGGTCGCCGTGTTGAAGCAGCAGGTCGACGCTTCGATGCCGCCCACGGCGTTCAGGCGATGGTAGTAGCCCGGCACCACGCGGTCGAGGATCGACTTTTCTTCCTGGCCGGCGATGAAGGTGTGGTTGTAGACGACGTCGGTACCCACGCGCAGGCCGGCCTTGTGCAGGTCCATCACCATCTGGCGGAACTCGATGATGCGGCGCGCGCCGTCCTGCGGGTCGCTTGCGTAACTGCCTTCGACAGCGTTGAAGTGCTGCGGGTCGTAACCCCAGTTGAAGCAGTCGGTGTGCGCGGTCTTGACGACCAGCGCCTGCTGGCTTTCGCCATCCGGCGCGCCGGCAGGGGCGGGCTGCGCGCACGCCACTTCGGGGATGCTGCCGATGTCGTACACGGGCAGCAGGTGGATGTCGGTCAGGCCGGCCTGTGCCAGCGCGCGCAGGTGCCGCATCCCGTTGGAGTTCATCTCGCCGAACGCGCCGTACTTGCCGCGTTTGGCCGGCGGCACGGTCTGGTCGATCAGCGAAAAGTCGCGCACGTGCAGCTCGTAGATGACCATGTCGGTCTGCGCCTTGACCGTGGCCGGTGGCTGCGTGGCGTCCCAGCCGGCTGGCTTGAGGCTCGGCGCATCCAGGTCGGCGATGTAGCTGCGTTTGGAGTCCGCATTCAGGCTGACCGAGTACGGGTCGGTCACCAGGTTGCGTACCAGCCCCGCGCCATCGGCGACGACGTCGACCGCGTACTTGTAATAGGTGCCGGACAAATCGCGCGGGACACTGGCAGCCCAGGCGCCGGTGCGTGCATCTAGCGTCATCGGCAGCACGGCGTTGGCGCGGCCCGTTGCGCTGTCATAGGTGCACACCGCCACATCGCGTGCGGTCGGCGCCCACAGTTTGAAGGCGGTCTGGTTGCCGGTGGGCGTCGCGCCCAGGTCCGGGATGCGTTCGGCCGCTGCATACAGGTCGTCGAGCGCGCCGGCCGCTTGCACGCGCGTTGCGTCGCGCACGGTGCCATCCGCGTTCTCGTGGACCAGCACCAGCTGTTCGCGGTGCAGGGCAGGCAGGCGCGCCAGGTCGGCTTCCTGCACGCTCAGGGTCGGGCCGCTGGCGACCCATTTGAAGCGTGTGGCGACGGCTTGCGGCACCGCGACGCGCGAGACGGCCAGCGTGATCGAACCGGCGCTGCCGGAGACCTTGCTGCCGGCCGTGGCCTGGATCCCGCCGGCGGGGGAGTGGTACAGCCGATATACGCCATCTGCAGCCGCGCCGGGCCAGCGCACGAGGCGGCGGTCGAGCCAGACGGCGCGCGCATCGAGCTTGGTGGCGGAGGCGCTGAGCACCTCCTGGAAGGCCGGGCTGTCGCAGGTGGCGAGAGGAACAGCAGCGTAAGCGCTGGAGGACAGCGATGCTGCAAGCAGGACAAGGTGACGTTTCATGGACCGCTTACCCCGCGACACTGCTGCGATAGTGGTCGACCATGCGGTAGCGCGTCGCATACCAGCCGAACGCCGCTGCCGACAGCAGCGCAAACGCGGCAAAGAAGTACATCTGGAACGCCATCACTCCCACGCCCGAGCCTTCGATATACGCGATCACTGCTTCGTTCTTCACGCTGGCATTGACGATCAGCACCCACAGGTTGCCGACCGTGACGGCCAGGTACCACAGCGCCATGATTACGCCCTTCATCGAGGCTGGCGCCTGGCTGTACGCGAATTCCAGACCCGTCGCCGAGACCAGCACTTCACCCAGCGTGAGCAGCGCATACGGCGCGATCTGCCACGCGATCGAGACGGCGTCGCCGGCGTCGAGCGCCACCTGCAGATTGCCCACAACGATCCAGGCCGCGGCCGAGAGTGCGATGCCGGCGGTCATCCGACGCAGCGGCGTCGGCTCGACACCCATCTTGCGCATCAGCGGGAACAGGGCGATGTTGTTGATCGGGATGAGCAGCATCACGAGCAGGGGATTCAAGGCCTGCATCTGGGCCGGGATCACGTCGAAGGTCCAGCCCAGCAGGTTCACCTGTGTGGTCATCGTATTGGCCTGCACGATCCAGGTCGAGGCCTTCTGGTCGAACAGCGACCAGAACGGGGTGACGAGCGCGAACACGATCAGGATGCGCAGCACGGCGCGCACGCCGTCCACGGCGTCGTCCGGATGCAGGCCGCGTGCGCGGTCCAGCTGCATCGAGGTACCCATGCCGCCAAAGGCCATCAACAGCACCAGGGCAGTACAGGCGGCGATCACGAAACCCCATTGCGCGGCCATGGCCAGCGAAGCCAATGCGCCGGCTGCGCCCAGCAAGGCCAGATTCAGGCCCGGACGGCCCTGGCCGGGCTGCCTGGCCAGCAGCGCGCTTTTTGCCACGCGCATGAACGAGTGCGGATTGGCGGGCGCCGGCGGCACGTGCACGTACTTCTTTTTGCCGCTCCAGAACACCATGGTCGCGATGAACATCAGGATGCCGGGCACGCCGAAGGCCCAGGCCGGACCGTAGTCGCGCAGCAGCAGCGGCATCAGGAGCGAGGCGAAGAACGAACCGAAATTGATGATCCAGTAGAACGCGTCGAAGACGACTTTCGCCTTGTCCTTGTTGGTGTGGTCGAACTGGTCGCCGACGAAGCTGGCCACCAGCGGCTTGATGCCGCCCGAGCCGAGCGCGATCAGGAACAGGCCGAAGTAGAAACCGTTGACGTTGTCCTCGAACATGGCCAGGCAGGCGTGACCGAGGCAGTACACGAGACTGAGCCAGAACACGGTGTTGTACTTGCCGAAGTAGCGGTCAGCCAGCCAGCCGCCCAGCAGCGGGAAGAAGTAGACGCCGATGACGAAGGTGTGGAACACGTGCTTGGCTTCACCGGTGCGCATGTCTTCCGGCAAAAACATCAGCAGCGTCGTGATCAGGAAAGGCGTCAGGATGTTGCGCATCCCGTAGAAACTGAAGCGTTCGCACCCCTCATTGGCAATGATGTAGGGGATTTGCCGGGGCATGCGCCCGGTGCCTGGTTTTACGAGAGTTGTCATCGAACCGCTTCCTTGAATTGGCAAACAGACGCGATGCTATGACGGGGACGCCTCTCTTTGCAACATAAAAATTGTCGTGAAACAAACTAGAAACAAAGTGGCAACATGCATACGTAGTTTAGGTACGGACGAAGAATCGGCAGAATCGCCTATAACGTTTCAAGTCATTGAAATCAAATGACTAAATGGGATTTATGGCTGACTGGATGGAATTGTCAAGAAGGTTCGCCTGATGTATATTGCCTAGAATTCCACATCACGCATCCGCCCGGACCAGCCAATGACCCAGATCTCGACGACCGACAACCCGAACTGGTGGCGCGAAGCCATCATCTATCAGGTGTACCCGCGCAGCTTCCTCGATACCAATGGCGATGGCGTCGGCGACCTGAACGGCGTGACTGAAAAGCTCGACTACATCGCGAGCCTGGGCGTGGACATCGTCTGGCTGTCGCCGTTCTTCAAGTCGCCGATGGCCGACTTCGGCTACGACATCGAAGATTATTGCGACGTCGATCCGCTGTTTGGCGACCTGGCCGACTTTGACCGCATGGTCGCCAAGGCGCACAGCCTGGGTCTGAAAATCATGATCGACCAGGTGATGTCGCACACGGCCGAGACGCACAAATGGTTCATCGAAAGCCGCGCCAGCCGCGACAATCCGAAGTCGGACTGGTATGTGTGGGCTGACCCGCTCCCGGACGGCAATCCGCCGAACAACTGGCTGTCGGTGTTCGGCGGCTCGTCGTGGCAGTGGGATACCCGCCGCAAGCAGTACTACCTGCACAACTTCCTCGTGAGCCAGCCGCAGCTGAACTTCCACAATCCGCTGGTGCAGCAGGCGCATCTGGACGCGCAGCGTTTCTGGCTCGAGCGCGGCGTCGACGGCGTGCGCATGGATGCGTGCGTGTTCCACTTCCACGACCGCCAGCTGCGCAGCAACCCGCCGGCGCTGGTGCGCGACACGTCGACCGTGACCGATGTGAACCCGTACGGCATGCAGGCGCACCTGTACGACAAGACGCAGCCCGAAAACATCGCGTTCCTCGAGCGCGTACGCGCACAACTGAATGAATTCGGCGCCGTCTCGATCGGCGAGATCAGCTCGGACGATGCGCTGGCCCAGATGAGCGAGTACACCGAAGGCGGCAACAAGCTGCACATGGCCTATAGCTTCAACCTGCTCACGCCGGTCTTCACGGCCGCGCACGTGCGCCGCCAGGTCGAAGAATTCAACGAGCGCGTCAAGGATGGCTGGGCCTCCTGGTCAGTCGGCAACCACGATGCGATCCGCGTCGCCACGCGCTGGGGCGGCGTCAACCCGGCCCCTGGTTTCACCAAGCTGGTGCTGGCGATGCAGCTCTCGCTCAAGGGCACGCCATGCCTGTACCAGGGCGATGAACTCGGCCTGACCGAAGCCGATGTGCCGTACGAACTGCTGCAGGACCCGTACGGCAAGACCTTCTGGCCCGAGTTCAAGGGCCGCGATGGCTGCCGCACGCCGATGCCGTGGGTCGCCGATGCGCCGCACGCGGGCTTTACCGACGGCCAGCCATGGCTGCCGGTGGACGCCGCGCACGTCAAGGCTGCCGTCGACGTGCAGGACAGCGACCATGACTCGATGCTGAACTTCCAGCGCCGCTTCATCGCCCTGCGCCGCAGCCTGCCGCAACTCACGCGCGGCGAGATCGCGTTCTTCGATGCCCCCGAGCCGGTCCTGGCCCTGCGCCGCGACCTGGCAGGGCACGACAGTGTGCTGGCTGCGTTCAACCTGTCGAACGAAGAAGTCAGCTTCGACTGGCCGGCAACGGACGGCGTGGCGCAGATGCCGGTCGACGGCCTGGCCGGCAGCGCGCAGCAGGGCCGCGTCACGCTGGCGCCGTACGGCGCCTGGTTCGGCACCGTGGCGGCGAACCGCTGATGGCCGGCGCGCAGCCCGAAAAATTCGCGCGCACGGCGTTTGCCGATGGCCCGCGCCTGCTGGCGGACATTGGCGCCACGCATGCGCGCTTCGCGCTGCAATACGCATCCGGCGTGTTTCGCGACGTGGCGGTGCTGCGCTGCGACGACTTCGCCGGCATCGTGCCGCTGCTGCGCCATTACCTGCTCGACCACCAGGACGTCACGCTGCACCACGGCGCCTTTGCGGTGGCCAATCCGATCAGCGGCGACTATGTGCGCATGACCAACCGCGCGTGGGAGTTTTCCACCGATGCGGTGCGGCGCGAGCTGGGCCTGGCCACGCTGTTGATCGTGAATGACTTCACGGCGCTGGCCACGGCCTTGCCCAATTTTGCGCGCGACGACCTGATGCAGGTCGGCCCGGGCAAGGCGGTGCCGGGCGCCGTCATCGGCGTGCTGGGCCCGGGCACGGGTCTGGGCGTCTCGGGCGGCATTCCGACCGCCGATGGTTTCGTCACGCTGGGCAGCGAAGGCGGGCACGTGAACTTCGCGCCGTTCGACGAACGCGAATTCGCGATCCTGCAATACGCCTGGCGCGAGTGGCCGCACGTGTCGAACGAACGCCTGATTTCCGGGCCCGGGATGGAAGTGATCTACCGCGCGCTGGCCGACCGCAATGGCGTCGACGCCGCGCCGCGCACGGCCGCAACGATCGTGGCCGGCGCGCTCGAACAGAACGATGCGCTGTGCCTGGAAACGCTCGAGTGCTTCTGCGGCATGCTGGGCGGCGCGGCGGCCAACCTGGCCGTCACGCTGGGCGCCTTTGGCGGCGTGTACATCGGCGGGGGCATCGTGCCGCGCCTGGGCGAGTGGTTTGCCAGCTCGCCGTTTCGCGCGCGCTTCGAAGCCAAGGGCCGGTTCTCGGACTACCTGGCCGACATTCCGACCTGGGTGATCACGACGCCGAACCCCGCCTTTCACGGCGTGGCCACCATCCTGGCCGAACACCTGCGCGGGCGCAGCGGCGCCAACACGCTGATGGAGCGCATCACGCAGCTGCGCCACGAGCTCTCGCCCGCCGAAGGGCGCGTGGCCAGCCTCGTGATCGACCAGCCGCGCATGGTGCTCAATGAACCGATTGCCGAGATCGCGCGCCTGGCCGACGTGAGCCAGCCGACCGTGATCCGGTTTTGCCGCTCGCTGGGCTTCCAGGGCCTGGCTGACTTCAAGCTCAAGTTCGCCAGCAGCCTGACCGGCTCGATCCCGGTGCGCCACAGTCAGGTGCGCCTGAGCGACAGCACGCACGATCTGTCGGCCAAGGTGATCGACAACACCGTATCGGCGATCCTGCGTTTTCGCGACCAGCTCGATGTGCGCTCGCTGGACCGTGCGATCGAGATGGTCAGCCGCGCCAAGCGCGTCGAGTTCTACGCGATGGGCAATTCGCGCGCGGTGGCGCTCGATGGCCAGCACAAGTTCTTCCGCTTCCGCATCCCGACCGCGCTGTATGGCGACGCGCACCTGTTCACGCTGGCCGCCGAGTTGCTGGGGCCGGGCGACGTGGTGATTGCGGTATCGAATTCAGGTGGCTTGCCCGAACTGCTGGAGGCGGTGGACATCGCGCGCGCTGCCGGCGCCGACGTCATTGCGATCAGCAACAGCCAGTCGCCGCTGGCGCGCAAGGCCAGCGTGTGCCTGGCGGTCGACCATGCCGAGGACAGCACGAGTTTTCTGTCGATGATTTCGCGCATCCTGCAGCTGCTGCTGATCGACATCATGGCCGTCGGGATCTCGGTCGATGGCCAGCACGGACCGGCGCCAGGTCAGGATCCGCGCCGGCTGCTGATCTCGCACCTGGATAGTTAATCCGCGCTTTTCAGGTTGAAGCGCTCGATCGTGCGGCGCCATTCCTGCAGGCTCAGGAGGGTGTCGGACTCGGTGTCCTCGACGAGGATCTCGCTGCCGTCCTGCGCGACCAGAAAGCTTTCCTGCCGCCGCGCGTCCTGCGCGCGGTTTTCGACAAAACTCAGCTGGTAGTAGGTCTTGCCATTCACCTCGCGCGGTACCGGATCGTCTTCGACCACGGCGCCGCGCGCCTTGCCGCCCGTGCGTCGCTCGATCTGCGCCGACCAGGCAGTCAGTTCCGGTAATGCCAGCAATGCGGCCATGGCCTGTTCCTTGCTGTGCGCAGGCGCCTGGACGACGGGTGCAGCCGGCGCCGGGGCAGGCGGCGACGCGGGCCGCTCGGCGCGCTGGCAGGCAGCGACCGCGCAGCACAGTGCCAGCGTGGCAAGGGTCGTGCGCAGGGGAGGGAAGGCAGCGGCGCGTGGGGACATGGCAGGTTCCGGTAGATAAGACGGCCATACTAAACCATGCTTGTTTTAGCGGCAAATACGTCGTCTGCGACGTCCACATGAACGTTATTATTTCCACATGGAAATCCTTTCATGGTTTACGCCACGCTCTCCATGTGTTTCATGTCGGCATCTGATTTTGTTGATGCAAGTAATGATATTCTGTAGGATCACTCCTACCAGTCAGTACACCGTATGGACAGCCGCGCTACTTATCAACGTCGTCTCGAACGAAGCTCGCACCGCGAAAAGCGCCTGATGACGTTGGCCGTGGTCGGCGTTGCCGTCGGCGTGGCCGGCGTCGTGCTGCCATCGCCATCGATCAGCTGGCCGACGTTCGGGCAGGCCTCGAACGTGGCACCGGTTACTGCAGCGCCGGCGCATGCGTTGAGCCCGACGGCGCCCACGGCGCAGCAGACAGGCGCGGCGCGGCGCATCTACCGGCACTCGGTTGTGCCCGGCGGCGTGGCGGACAAGGGTGAACTGGCGCAGATTGTGCGATCCGACCGGCTGGTGGCGGCGCACTACGCGACCTTCAATGTCGACAATGCCCGCGCCGTGACTGTGACGGCGCCGCGCGCGGTTTATGTGTCGTACCGGAAGAACGACCAGATCTACTGGACGTCGAAGAAGGTCATGCTCGAGAAGGGCGAGACGCTGCTGACCGATGGCGAACACGAGATCCGCGCCCGCTGCGCCAACCGCATTTCGGACGTGCCGCAGTATCCGGTAGAACCCCACGGGCCAAGCGAAGCCGAACTCGATACCGTGCTCGCTGTCGGCGCGCCATCCGACATGGTTGGCGTGGCCGGTGAAGAGGGCGGCATAGTGCCCGTGAGCATGGACGACCTGTCCACCAGCGAGGCAGTGGGGCAGCGCTACTACGCGACGAGCTTCCCCGATGGCGCTGGCCTGCTGACGCCGGAAAATACGACGCCGACGCCGATGCCGTCCCGCCAGGGGCAACCACCTGGCCTGCCGGGCTGGTATGGCTCGCCAATCTATTCTGGCGGCGTGCTGGGCCCTGCTGGCCCTGTCGGCGGCAGCGACGACACCGGCAATGACATACCAGTGCCGGTCCGCGATGGTGGCGGGAGCACGGTGCCGGGAGGCGTCAGTCCGCCAGTCGGCACGGATCGCCCTGGCGGCAACGCGGTTTTGCCCCCGGCCCCCGTGCGGGACGGCGGCGGCAACGGTGTGCCCGAACTGCCGGTTGATACGCGGCCGCCTCTGCCACCGCCAGGTACCGGTACCGACACGCCGGGCACGCCGGGTATCCCTGGCACGCCTGGCACGCCGGATAGCCCTGGTACGCCGGGTACGCATGGCATGCCAGGTACCCCGACCGTGCCGGCCACGCCAACGATCCCTGGTGACACCGTGGTCGAACCGGCCCCGCCGACCGAAGTGCCTGAACCGGGCACGCTGTGGCTCGGCGGCATCGCACTGGCTGCGCTGCTGTGGCTGCGCCGCAAGGGCCCACGCGCCCGCTGAGACGCGCTAAACGTACGAACCGCACGAAACGCAGACAACAAAAAACCCGCGAGGTGTGAACCTCGCGGGTTTTTTATCGTGGGTAGTATGGGCGAAACATGCAGCGCGCTTCGCCCGGACTGCCCCGGCAATTACATCATGCCGTCCATACCACCCATACCGCCCATGCCGCCCATACCACCCATGCCGCCGGCTGGCTTGTCTTCAGCCAGTTCCGACACCATGCAGTCGGTGGTCAGCATCAGGCCGGCGATCGACGCTGCATTCTGCAGTGCCGAACGGGTGACCTTGGCTGGATCCAGCACGCCCATTTCGACCATGTCGCCGTAGGTGCCGTTGGCTGCGTTGTAGCCGTAGTTGCCGGTGCCGGCCAACACTGCTGCAACGACGACCGATGGCTCTTCGCCGGCGTTCTGGACGATCATGCGCAGTGGCTCTTCCATTGCGCGCAGGACGATCTTGATACCAGCGTCCTGGTCAGGGTTGTCGCCCTTGACGGTGATGTTGGCACGGGCGCGCAGCAGGGCCACGCCGCCGCCGGCAACGATGCCTTCTTCCACGGCAGCGCGGGTAGCGTGCAGTGCATCTTCGACGCGTGCTTTCTTTTCTTTCATCTCGACTTCGGTGGCTGCACCGACGCGGATCACGGCAACGCCGCCGGCCAGCTTGGCCACGCGCTCTTGCAGTTTTTCGCGGTCGTAGTCCGAGGTCGCTTCTTCGATCTGGGCGCGGATCATCTTGACGCGGCCTTCGATCGATTCAGCCTGGCCGGCGCCGTCGATGATGATGGTGTTTTCCTTGCCGACTTCGATGCGCTTGGCCTGGCCCAGCTCTTCGAGCGTGACCTTTTCGAGCGTCAGGCCGACTTCTTCAGCGATGACCTGGCCGCCGGTCAGGACAGCGATGTCTTCCAGCATGGCCTTGCGACGGTCGCCAAAGCCTGGGGCCTTGACAGCGACGGTCTTCAGGATGCCACGGATGTTGTTGACGACCAGGGTCGCCAGCGCTTCGCCGTCGATGTCTTCAGCAACGATGACCAGCGGACGGCCAGCTTTCGCGACTTGTTCCAGTACCGGCAGCAGGTCACGGATGTTCGAGATTTTCTTGTCGCACAGCAGGACGAATGGGTTTTCGTGCACAGCGACTTGCTTGTCCGGGTTGTTGATGAAGTACGGCGACAGGTAGCCGCGGTCGAACTGCATGCCTTCCACGATGTCCAGCTCGTCGTTCAGCGACTTGCCGTCTTCCACGGTGATGACGCCTTCCTTGCCCACTTTTTCCATCGCTTCAGCGATGCGCTCACCGATCGAGGTTTCCGAGTTGGCCGAAATGGCGCCGACTTGTGCGATCTCTTTGGTGGTGGTGGTTGGCTTGGCGATCTTGCGCAGTTCTTCGACGGTGGCAGCAACTGCCTTGTCGATGCCGCGCTTCAGGTCCATCGGGTTCATGCCGGCGGCAACGAACTTCATGCCTTCGCGAACGATGGCTTGTGCCAGCACGGTCGCGGTGGTGGTGCCGTCACCGGCGTTGTCGCTGGTCTTGGAAGCAACTTCCTTGACCATCTGCGCGCCCATGTTCTGCAGCTTGTCTTTCAGTTCGATTTCTTTGGCGACCGAGACACCATCCTTGGTGACGGTCGGCGCGCCGAACGAGCGCTCGAGCACGACGTTACGGCCTTTCGGGCCCAGGGTGACTTTGACTGCATTGGCGAGGATGTTGACGCCTTCGACCATCTTGGCGCGCGCTGCGTCGCCGAATACTACTTCTTTAGCTGCCATTTGTTATTTCTCCGAAATGTTCGTGAATGGGGTCAGAAATTACAGTGCGACGATCGCGAGGATTTCTTCTTCGCGCAGCACCAGCAGTTCCTGGCCATCGATCTTGACGGTCTGAGCGCCATACTTGGAGAACAGCACGCGATCGCCGACTTTCACTTCCAGAGGGCGGAGCTGGCCGTTATCTTGCACTTTACCGTTACCAACGGCGAGAACTTCGCCTTGGTCCGGCTTCTCTGCCGCGGCATCAGGGATGATCAGGCCGGACGCAGTTTTGGTTTCCTGGTCGAGACGCTTCACGATTACGCGATCGTGCAGAGGGCGAAGGTTCATGCAAAACTCCTTAATATTCAATGGTTTAACTGGCGTTTTTGGCGCCGTCGCAGCAAGCATTGTGAATGCTGCGCCGGTCTGCAAAGAGTTGTTAGCACTCTCAGCTAACGAGTGCTAATTATAGGGACGATAACCTGCCTTTTCAAGGCGCATGATGGCGAAATCATTTTAAACATTTGATATAGCGCAATGATGACATTGGCATATTCGCAATCTTTGCCGCCGTTTGTCCGACGCTGGTAGACGACGGAAGGCCGGCAGCGTACACCGCTAACCACATCGGTGCCGCACGCCAGTGCTATTACTGCCGCACGGCAATGAGCACCGGTTGACGGAAAAAGCAACTCGATCCTATAGTGTCGGATGATTTCCGAATTCCAAGACCTTTCAGACAAAATCGACCGGCTTGCGCAGCTGACCCAGTCATTGCGCGCCGAGAATTACCTGCTGCGCCAGGCCAATACCTTGCTCAGCGCAGAAAATCTCGCGTTCAAGGAACGCCTGATCGAAGCGCAGCGCCGGGTCGAAGCGCTGCTCGACGAATTGCCGAAGCCGCCGGATGCGTCGGACGCCGAAGAAGAACCTGCTGCAGACGCACCTGCCGCAGACGCGCTTGCGCAAGAGGCGCCACGCGATCCCGATGCACCGATCCCGCCGCATCTCGCCCACGCTCAACGTCAGGGGGCACTATGATTCATCTCGACGTGCATATCATGGGCCAGTCCTACCGCCTCGCGTGCCGCGATGGCGAACAGCGCACGTTGCGCGAAGCGGTGAGCTACCTCGATGGCAAAATGTGCCAGCTGCGCGATTCGGGCAAGGTCAAGGGCACCGACCGCATCGCCGTGATGGCGGCGCTGAGCGTGGCCGCTGAATTCCTGTCGGTGAAGTCGCCACAGGGACCGCTGTCGGACATGTCGATCCTCGAGGTCAAGCAAAAACTCGAGTCGATGCACACGGTGCTGGACCGCGTCCTGGCTGACCAGGAAAATCTGGCCTGAAAGGCCGAATCCGTTTGACAGGGCTGGTCAAAGGAGTAAACTCTTTTCTGCCCTGCGGTGTTCGAGATTTGCCATATATTCCTTGAACCATTCTTACGCATAGGTCGTGGAACAAGTTCGATGGGTGTGAGCGTCGCTAGTCCGACGAACCCGAAATTGATCTGACCGTGACCGCCTTGAACCGTTGTGGTTCAGGATGCCGGCAAAAACGGCACAGGCGGGGACTAAACATACAAGCGGTTGCGCACTCGGTACGCAGCCGCTTTTTTTTTATGTGCGCATTCACTGATGCTTCCGGTGCATCGTGTGCTGGCAGGGAGAACAGCGCGATGCGCTATTGGTTGATGAAATCCGAGCCCGACGAAGTCAGTTTCGACGACGTCCTCGCCGCCCCCGGCGCCACCGTGGCCTGGTTTGGCGTACGCAACTACCAGGCGCGCAACTTCATGCGCGACGCCATGGCCGTCGGCGACGGCGTGCTGTTCTACCACTCGGGCGGCAAGCTGCCCGGTGTGGCCGGCATCGCTGAAATCGTCAGCGGTCCGTATCCCGACGCCTCCCAGTTCGACGCCGCCAGCCATTACCACGACCCGAAGGCCACGCCCGAAACGCCGCGCTGGATCTCGGTCGATGTCAAGGCAGTCGAAGCGGGCCGCTTCGTGCCGCTGGCCGAACTGCGCACGGTGGCCGCGCTGGACGACATGGTGCTGCTGCAGAAGGGCAGCCGGCTGTCGATCTCGCCGGTCACCAAAGCCCAGTACACCACCATCGTCGCGCTGGTGCGCGGCAAGGGGGCTTGATGATGGCGCCCGCATTCGATCCGCTGCTCATCCTGGCCCTGCTGGCAATGGGCGCATTCGGGGGCTTCGTGGCCGGCCTGCTTGGCGTCGGCGGCGGCATGATCCTCGTCCCGTTCATCACGATGATTTTTACTGCACGCGGCTTTCCCGAGGAACTCGTGGTGCACATGGCGATCGCCACGTCACTTGGCACCATCTTCTTTACCTCATTGTCGTCGGTGCGTGCGCATCACAAGCACGGCGCCGTGCTGTGGCATGTCGTACGCCTGTTCACGCCCGGCATCCTGCTCGGTGCGTGGATCGGGCCCTGGATCGGCAAGCAGATGAACACCCCGGTGCTGGCCTTCTTTTTCGGCTGCTTCGTGGCTTACTCGGCAATCCAGATGCTGATCGGGAAAAAACCGGCGGCGGCGCGTGAGCTGCCCGGCAAACCGGGCATGTTTGCGGCTGGCAGCGTGATTGGCATCCTGGCGGGGCTCGTGGGTGCGGGCGGCGCCTTCGTCTCGGTGCCGTTCATGACGCGCTGTAATGTACGCATCCATAATGCCGTGGCCACCAGTGCCGCGATCGGCTTTCCGGTTGCGCTGATGGGCACGCTGTCGAACATCTACTTCGGCTGGGGCGAACCCGGGTTGCCGCCCTGGTCGCTGGGCTTCATCTACCTGCCGGCGCTGGCGATCATCGTGCTGGCCAGCGTATCGATGGCGCCGCTGGGCGCGCGCACCGCGCACAAGATGCCGGTACGCCAACTGCAGCGTATCTTCAGCGTCATCCTGTGCGCGCTGGCTGCCTACATGTTCTGGAAAGCGTTCAACTAGACTGGAGCTAGGCTTTGCGCACCCGCGTGCGGTCCAGTGGCAGGTCGCGCATGCGCAGGCCGCAGGCGTCGAACACCGCGTTCGCAATCGCCGCCGCCGCCGGGCCCTGCGCTGCTTCGCCGGTACCCAGGAACGGCTGGCCAGGCCGGTCGATCAGGTGCACGTCGATCTGTTCGGGGGCCTGGGCAAAGCGCAGGATCGGATATGACGCCCAGTCCACCGTCAGCACGCGCGATGCGTCGAAGCGCACCTGTTCCAGCAGGGTCCAGCTGGCCGACTGGATGATGCCGCCCTCGATCTGGTTGCGCACGCCGTCCGGGCTGACGATCTCGCCGCAATCGACGGCGCTCACCGCGCGCGTGATGCGCACCAGGCCTGTCTCGCGCGCCACCTCGACTTCCACCGCGATGGCGCAGTACGACGCCAGGTTTTTGTAGCGCGCAAACGCGAAGCCGCGTCCGCGCCGGGCAGGGCGCCGGTACGCATCCCAGCCAAACTTTGCTGCCGCCAGCTTGACCACGTCAAGTGCGCGTGGATCGTCCAGATGCCGCAGCCGGAACGCGACCGGGTCGCTGTTCGCGGCGCGCGCCAGTTCGTCCATGAAGCTTTCGATGGCGAACACATTGCAGTAGGCGCCCAGGCCGCGCAGCGCCGACGAGCGCAGGACCGGCTTTGGCTGGAAGTGGTGCACCACCCGCGCGTTGGGCAGCACGTAATAGGGAATGGCATTGCGGTCACCGCTGCCTTCGGGTTGCGGTGCAGGCTTGGCGACCGGTGGCGCAAACGGGCGCGCCAGGTGCGTGGCCGCCAGCAGGTTGCCGGCCTTGCCGGGCCGCGTATTGTGCGGCGGCGTGAAGACGTCGTGCTGCCAGTCGGCGATGCGGCCCTTGCTGTCGAGCGTGGCGGCCACCTGCACCACCATCGCCGCTCCGAACGGCTCCCACGCGTGTTCCTCTTCGCGCATCCACTGCACGCGCACGGGCCGGCCGGGCAGGGCGCGCGCAAGCAGGATGGCGTCGGCCGCGACGTCGTCGGCGCCGTTGTGGCCATAGCAGCCCGACCCTTCGACGTGGATGCAGCGGATCGTGGCTTCGTCCACGGCGATCAGTTCGGCCAGGGCCGTACGCAGCGGGTAGACACCCTGCGCATGGGTCCAGACCGTGTAGCGGCCGTCGACCAGTTGCGCCACGGCGCACGAGGGACCGATGGAAGCGTGCAGCTGGAACGGGCGTGTGTAGCGCGCAGCGAATCTGCGGCCCGCTTGGCCTGCTGCGCCGCGCGCCAGGATCGGCAACGCCTCGGCGGGCTGGGCGCGGATGAAGGCATTCACGTCGGGATGCACCGGCAGCGACGCCGGCGTGTCCCAGCGCGTGGCCCGTGCCAGCGCCGTCGCCGCCTTCACGGCGCGGTACTCGCCCTCGGCAATCACGGCGAGAAAGCGTCCGTCCTGCACCACCTTGAGCACGCCCGGCAGGCGTTCGATCGCGGCGACGTCGACGCCAATCAGCCGCGCCGCCTGCGACGGTGGCCGCACGATGCGCGCATGCACCATCTGCGGCAGGCGCAGGTCCTGCACATAGGCCGCGCCACCCGTGACTTTGGCTGGAATGTCGATGCGCGGCACCGACTTGCCGATTGCCGTGCGCGGGCCTGGCGGGGGTGGCGCGGGCGTTGGCGTGGCGCGCAGGTGCAGTTCCTGGCCCGTCACCAGCTGGCCGAACGTGACGCGCCGGCCGCCCGCGCTGAACGCACCATCCTTGAGCGCCAGGCTGCCCACGGGCGTGGCAAGCCGCGTTGCGGCCAGTTCGCCCAGGCGTAGACGCACCTGGCCGGCCGCATGGCGTAGCGCCGTGCCGCTGTCCTTCATCGAGTTGCTGCCGGCAGTGATGCCTTCGTCCGGCGTGCGCGCCGTGTCGGCGGTGACGAGCTGCAGCCGGCCAGGGGCCAGGCGCAGTTCGTCGGCCACCACCTGCAGCAGCGCGGTCTTGATGCCTTGCCCCAGTTCGGCCTTGCCGGTAAACACCGTGATGCGTTCATTGGCCTCGATGCGGATCCAGGCGTCGAGCCACGGCGACTTGTCCAGGCTCTTGGGCAGCTCGCCGGGGGCGGCAAAGGCGGTTGCCGGCATCGCGAACGACAGCGTCAGTGCGCCGCCGCCAGCGAGAAATGCGCGGCGGCCGGTATCGATCGTCATGGCTTGCCCTTTGCTGCCAGCGTATTGGCGGCGCGCCGCACCGCGCGCAGGATGCGCATGTGCGTGCCGCAGCGGCACAGGTTCGGCGACATGTGGGCGCGGATCTGGGCATCGGTCCGCGCCGGCGTCTTTTCGAGCAGCGCCGTGGCCTGCATCAGCATGCCGGCGATGCAGTAGCCGCATTGGGCGGCCTGTTCGTCGATGAAGGCTTGCTGCAGTACGCCCGGGGTGGTGGCATTGCCCAGGCCTTCGACCGTGCGCACCGGCCGCTGGCCGACGACGGACACCGGCACCATGCAGGACATTGCCGGCTTCCCGTCCAGCAGCACCGTGCACGAACCACACTGGCCCAGGCCGCAGCCGAACTTGGCGCCATTGAGTTCCAGGTCGTTGCGCAGCACGTACAGCAGCGGGGTGTCGGCATCCTGGTCGACGGCGTGCACCTTGCCGTTTACCTGCAGGCGGTAGGTCGTCATTCTTTGCTCGCTTTGCGCACGGCCTTGTCCAGATCGGGCCACACGGGTTGGTTCGCGCCATATTTGCGCAGGTAGGCCGCGAGGGCGCCGGTCTGTTCGTCGGTCAGGATCGTTTTAAAGGCCGGCATGAAGCGCGACGGCTCGCCATCGGGCGGCGTGATGCCATCCAGCGTGATGTGAATCAGGTCGCGCGGGTCGGGGTCGTACAGCGCGATCGCCTTTTGCAGCGGCAGCGCGGTGCCGGAACTGGCGTCGCGTCCGGCGTCGTGGCAACGCGCGCACGAATTGGCATACACGGCGTAGCCGAGCGTCATGCGCTGCAGGTCGGGGTCGTCATTGGCAGGCTTGGGCAGCGGGCCGGCCTGCTGCGCCGGCGTCGCGCGCGGCGGCGCCTTGGCCAGCTGGCTGTGGGTCCAGGCGGCCAGCGCCGCCACGTCGCGCTCGTCCGCTTGCGCGAGGTGCGTGACCACATCCTGCATCGGCCCGGCCGCCATCGCGTGGTCATGCGCGACCCCGTTGCGCAGATACGCATGCAGCTGCTCGCGGGTCCAGGGCAGGGGCGAGGGCGACTGCTCGTTCAGCGCCGGCGCGTACCAGTCATCGGCTTCGCCGCCATCAAGCTGCTTCTTCAGATCGGGGCCGCCCAGCAGCGTGCGCGGCGTGTGGCAGGCGGCGCAGTGTGCGACCGCGTCCGCCAGGTACGCGCCGCGATTCCATTCAGCCGATTGCCCGGCGACCGGCTGCCAGGGCGCATCGTCCAGGTACAGCACATTCCAGAACGCCACCAGCGGGCGGAACCCGAACGGGAAGGTCATCCGGTTCTCGCGCGCCGGCGCCACGATCGCGGGGCGCGTCATGAAATAAGCGTACAGGTCTTCGATGTCGCCGTCGGTCATGCGTACATAGTGGTTGTACGGGAAGGCGGGATACAGCAAGTGACCGTCGCGCGCGACGCCTTCGCGCATCGCGCGTGTGAAGGCCGCTTCGCTCCAGGCGCCGATGCCGGTCGCGGTGTCGGGGGTGATGTTGGTGCTGTGGACCGTGCCAAACGGGGTGTTCATCGGCTTGCCGCCGGCGAAGGGCCGCGACAGGTCCGGCGTGTGGCACGAGGCGCACATGCCAAGGCGCGCCAGATTGGCGCCGCGCCCGATGCGGGTGGTGTCGAAGGAAGGTGGTGTGGACTGCGGCGCCAGTGCGGGACGCCACATGATGGCAAATGCGACGCCGCTGGCGACGATGACGGCTGCGAGCAGCAGCCACCAGCCGGTATGTCGTTTGCGCTGGACTTTAACCATCGGGACTCCGTGTCGGGGAGTCCCATTGTCGATGCAGTACGGGTGGGCGCTCTGTGCGTTCGCCCACCCAGTGGGTACTTATGCCGTCACGGGCCGCGCCGGCGCTTTGCGGTACGCCCACGCCAGCATGGCCAGCGCGCCAACGATCATCGGCAGCGACAATACCTGGCCCGACGTGATCGGCAAGCCGAACACGGTGGTTTCCCAATCCGGCACGCGGAACCATTCGGTGAAGAAGCGCGCGCAGCCGTACAGCAGCGTGAACATGGCGCCGACGGCCAGGCGCGGACGCGCCTTGCGCGCGAACAGCCACAGGATAATAAAGACCAGCACGCCGTCGATCAGCGCCTGGTACAGCGGCGACGGATGGCGCGGGCCGGCCACGCCCGGCCACAGCATGGCCCACGGCAGGCTCGGATCGGCCAGACGGCCCGGCAGTTCGGCGTTGATGAAGTTGCCCATGCGGCCGGCGGCATACCCGAGCGGCACGAGCGGCGCGATGAAGTCGTAGACGTCGAGGATATTGCGGCGGCGTTTGCGGGCCCACAGCGCCATCGCGATCAGCACACCCAAAAAGCCCCCGTGGAACGACATCCCGCCGCGCCAGATCATGAAGATCTCGAGCGGGTGCGCCAGGTAGTACAGCGGCTGGTAGAACAGCACTTCGCCCAGGCGGCCGCCGAGGATCACGCCGAGCATCCCGTAGAACAGCATGTCGTCCAGATCATCCTTGGTCCAGCCCTGCACCGCCACGTGCGGCATGCGGATGCGCACGCGGCCCAGCATGATGAACAGGGCAAAGGCGACCACGTACATCAGGCCATACCAGTGGATTTGCACCGGCCCGAGCGCGAGCGCGATCGGGTCCGGCTGCGGATGAATCAGCATAATCAGTCTTTCTTCAATAGGTCCAGGAAGCCCTTGAGGACGGGCGAATCGTTATCGCGCCGCCACGCCAGGCCCGTTTCGGCCAGTGGCGCGGCGTCGCGCAGGGCACGGTATTCTACGCCGGGGCGCATCAGGTTCGAGACGGATTGTGGCACAAGTGCCAAGCCCATGCCGCCGGAAACCAGGCTGACGATGGTCTGCATCTGGATTGCCTCCTGCCCGATCGTTGGCAGCACGCCGGCGGCGCGATAGCACGCGAGGATCGCATCGTGCAGGCTGGGCGCCACCGTGCGCGGGAAGATCACCAGCGGCAGCGGGGGCAGGTCGCGCAGCCACACCGGCCCCGGTGCGGCCAGCGCCGCCAGTCCGCTCGGCGCGCACAGCACCAGGGGTTCGTCGAGCAGCTTGCGGTAGTTAAGCGCAGGATCGGCCATGCCCGCCGGTGCACCCGGCTGCAGCGGGATCACGAAGCCGGCATCGATGCGGCCGGACAGCAGGTCGTCGAACTGCACGTCGGACGTCGCCTCGTGCAGCACCAGGCGCACGCCCGGGAACGCCGCGCGGTAGCGGCGCAGCACGTCGGGCAGCATGCCCAGGCCGGCCGTGGAAACAAACGACAGCGCCAGGCGGCCCGCCTCGCCGCTGGCCGCGCGCCGCACCAGTTCGGGCAGGGCGCCGGCTTCGTCGAGGATGCGGCGCGCTTCAGGCAGCAGCGCGCTGCCGGCCGCTGTCAGGCCAACCATGCGGCGGTTGCGCAAAAACAGCGGCGCGCCGAGCAGGTCTTCGAGATTGGCGATGCTTTGCGAGAGCGGCGGCTGCGTCATGTGCAGGCGCTGCGCGGCGCGGCCGAAATGCAGCTCGTCGGCCACGGCGACGAAATGGCGGAGCTGGCGCAGTTCGGGATGCATTGATGGCGGTGATGGATGGACAGGACTCGGTGAGTTGTCCAATGTATCACAGCACAAGTATCACAGCGCCACCATGACAGCGCCGGAGTCTGGTCAGCGGCGCTTGCCGAGCGACTTCTTCACGCGGTCGGTGCGGCGCTGTTCATCGACATCGTGCGCCTTGCGCTTGTCCAGGCCGAGCGCCTTTTCGATGTACTCGAACCAGATGAAGGCAACGACCATCAGGCCGATGATGTACCACCAGGACAGGTCGGCAAAACGCCAGACCTCGAAGCCGCGCAACGCGGCAAGCAGGGCGATCAAGAGGATCAGGGGCATGGGGAAAACTCCTTGTAGCCGCACATCTTACGGAGTAAATGATGCTTATGGGCAAATTTAACAGTTTTCTGTTACACCGTATGAGCAAATGTGGTGATCGCGTTACAGAGTGTATCGCTTGCAGAAGGTCCACCGGATTGCCGGTAAAATTCACTCAGTCATTAATCTGGAGAATTCCATGAAGCGGTCCCTGTTGTTGTGTGTCGTGCTGTCGGCGTTTGCGTCTGGCAGCGCCCTGGCCCAGGCCGACCTGGCCAAGGCCAAGAATTGCATGGCCTGCCACACTTCGGCCACCAAGCTGGTTGGCCCGGCCTACAAGGACGTCGCCGAAAAATACGCGGGCCAGAAGGGCGCCGAAGACAAGCTGGTGCAGAAGGTGCTCAAGGGCGGCTCTGGCACCTGGGGTCCGATCCCGATGCCGGCCAATCCGCAGGTCAGCGAGGCCGAAGCGCGCTCGCTGGTCAAGTGGGTGCTCGCGACCAAATAAGCCATCCGGCTGCTGCACGACATGAAGCGCGCCTGCGTGAGCAAGGCGCGCTTTTTTATGGGCGATCCGCAGGGCGCGTGATGTAAGATCGTCGGCTATGCTCCCGCCTTTGCCACCTGACCAAAGCATGACCACCCTCGATTCCCCCGCACCCGATACGCCCCGCCAGGTTGTCAAGCCCACCATCGGCGTCTACCGCCGGCATCTGCTCGTGTGCACCGGCTCGCGCTGCAGCGCCGACGGCGCCTCGCAGGCCCTGTTCGACAGCCTGGGCGAGAAGTTCAAGGCCAGCGGCCTGGATGGCGGGCCGCTGCGCGTCAAGCGCAGCCGGGTGAGCTGCTTCGCCGCCTGCAAGGGCGGGCCGATCGTCTGCGTCCAGCCGGACGGCACCTGGTACTACAACGTCACGCCGGACAATATGGACCGCATCATCGACCAGCACCTGTGCAAGGGTGAGCGCGTGGAAGACCTGGTGTTCCACCAGGCGGGCACGGAGGCGTGACGACGATGGCGCACCGCTTCGATGACGCCCAGATCGACGGCGTCTACCGCGCGATCGCCGAGCGGCGCGACGTGCGCCACTTCATCCCCGGCGCGATCGACGAAGCGGTGCTGGTGCGCCTGCTGACGGCGGCGCACCAGGCGCCCAGCGTCGGCATGATGCAGCCGTGGCGCTTCATCCGCATCGCGTCAACGCTGCTGCGTGAGCAGATCTGCGCGCTCGTTGAAGCGGAGCGCGTGGCCACCGCCGACGCCCTGGGCGAGCGTGGCACCGAATTCATGCGCCTGAAGGTCGAGGGACTGCGCGAATGCGGCGAGGTGCTGGTCGTGGCGCTGATGGACGGGCGCGAACGGCACGTGTTCGGGCGCCGCACGCTGCCCGAGATGGACCTGGCCTCGGTGTCCTGCGCGATCCAGAACATGTGGCTGGCGGCGCGCGCCGAAGGCTTGGGAATGGGGGGGTGTCGCTGTTCGATCCCGTGCAGCTGGCGGCCTTGCTGGGCATTCCGGAAGGCGGCAAGCCGATTGCGATCCTGTGCCTCGGCCATGTCGCCGAGTTTTATCCGAAGCCGATGCTCGAACTCGAAGGCTGGGCCCAGCGCGGCACGCTGGGCGACTTTGTCACGCTCGACCGCTGGTAGCGAGCACTGGCACAGTCTCAGCTCGCAAACATCTTCAGTAAGGCCACTGCCGGAGCCGCCGAGCCGATGCGCCGGTTGGCTTGCGCAGCTTCCAGGACCTCGACCAGTTCATCGTATTTGTCGGCCTGACGGTCATTCAGATTGATCATGTTCATGCTCCAGCGTGGGAACGTACGGAACTTGGCCGGCTCGTTGTAGAGCACGCGCGAATTCTTGTGGCGGGGATCGAGTTCGATTTTCTGGTACAGCTCGTCGAGCGTGCTCACCGGCCCCTCCAGCACCTGCAGGAACCAGCCGCCGTTGTAAAACAAGCTTCCAGTCACGTCGAGTGGAGCATTATTGTTTTTCGCCGTATCCTGAATGGCAGCCAGGTCGGCAGGGGACATCTTGCGGGTGGCCTGGCTGACGTAGACGAGTTGATTGATCGACATAGTAGAGTTCTTTCTTTTTAGAAAGAAAGAACGATAGCGCGACAAAACCTGCATGTCGATGTAATGTTGCCTTGTGGAAAATTAGAGCGGTTCAAAGATGCGCGCATCTGCACCGTGGAGTCGGCTGCGGGTTGTTGCCAAAAACTTATGTGACAACTGCTATCGCAACCATCAACATTGCCAATCCACGAGTGAGCGAATTGTTCCTATAATTTTGTCAAATCTTACCGATCAGACAGGAGAAACAAATGAGTGTGGACAATATCCCGGCCAAGTGCCCGTTCAGCGGAGCAGCCGGCACCGGTACGACCAATCGTGACTGGTGGCCAAAAGCACTGCGTCTCGATCTGCTCGCGCAACATTCGGCCAAGTCCGACCCGATGGGTGGCGACTTCGATTACCGCGCCGCCTTCAACAGCCTCGACCTCGAGGCAGTCAAGGCCGACCTGGCCAAGGTGATGACGGATTCCCAGGACTGGTGGCCGGCTGACTTCGGTCACTACGGCGGCCTGTTCGTGCGCATGGCATGGCATAGCGCCGGCACCTACCGCATCGGCGACGGCCGTGGCGGCGCCGGCCGCGGCCAGCAGCGCTTTGCACCCCTGAACAGCTGGCCTGACAACGTCAGCCTCGACAAGGCACGCCGGCTGATCTGGCCGGTCAAGCAGAAATACGGCGAGAAAATCTCGTGGGCCGACCTGATCATCCTGACCGGTAACGTCGCCCTCGAAACGATGGGCTTCAAGACCTTCGGCTTTGCCGGCGGTCGCCAGGACGTGTGGGAACCCGACCTCGACGTGTACTGGGGCCGCGAGAACAAGTGGCTGGGCAGCGACGAGCGCTACACGGTGGGCTCGCCCGGCGTCGAAGGCCGCGGCGTTATCGACAAGGATGACGACAGCGAGATCACCCACACGCGCGACCTCGAGAACCCGCTGGCGGCAGTGCAGATGGGCCTGATCTACGTGAACCCGGAAGGCCCGGACGGCAAGCCCGACCCGGTCGCATCGGCCCGCGACATCCGCGACACGTTCGGCCGCATGGCCATGAACGACGAAGAAACCGTGGCGCTGATCGCCGGCGGCCACACCTTCGGCAAAACCCACGGTGCCGGTCCGTCCGAGCACGTCAAGGAAGAGCCGGAAGCAGCCGGCCTGCATGCCCAGGGCTTTGGCTGGCAAAACAGCTTCGGCAGCGGCAAGGGTCCGGATACGATCACCAGCGGCCTCGAAGTCACCTGGACCAGCACGCCGACCCAGTGGGGCCACGATTACTTCACGTACCTGTTCGGCCACGAGTGGGAACTGACGAAAAGCCCGGCCGGCGGCCACCAGTGGATCGCCAAGGACGCCGATGCCACCGTGCCGGATGCGTATGACGCCGCCAAGCGCCACCGTCCGACGATGCTGACGTCCGACCTGGCCCTGCGCATGGACCCGGCCTACGAGGCGATTTCGCGTCGCTTCCTGGAAAACCCGGACCAGTTCGCCGACGCCTTTGCCCGCGCCTGGTTCAAGCTGACCCACCGCGACATGGGGCCGCGTGCCCGCTACCTCGGCCCGGACGTCCCGGCCGAAGTGCTGATCTGGCAGGATCCGGTGCCGGCCGCCCAAGGCGCGGCGATTGACGACGCCGATGCCAAAGCCCTGAAAGACAAGGTGCTGGCATCCGGCCTGGGCATCGGCGAGCTGGTGTCGACGGCGTGGGCCTCGGCCGCAAGCTTCCGCGGCTCCGACAAGCGTGGCGGCGCCAACGGTGCGCGCATCCGCCTGGTCCCGCAAAAGGACTGGGCCGCCAACGAGCCGGAACAGCTGGGCCGCGTGCTGGCGCAGCTCGAGGCCATCCAGGGCGAGTTCAATGGGGCGCAGACGGGCGGCAAGCAGGTCTCGCTGGCCGACCTGATCGTCCTGGCCGGTAACGCCGGCGTCGAAGCAGCAGCCAAGGCGGCGGGCCACGACATTACCGTGCCATTCACGCCGGGTCGCACCGATGCGTCGCAGGAGCAGACTGACGTGGAATCGTTCCATGCGATGGAACCGGTCGCGGATGCCTTCCGCAACTTCGAGAAAGCCCTGTACAGCATCCCGGCTGAATCGTTGATGATCGACCGCGCCCAGTTGCTGACGCTGACGGCGCCGGAAATGGCCGTGCTGGTGGGGGGAATGCGCGTGCTGGGCGCCAATACCGGCGGCAGCGCCGATGGCGTGCTCACGCAGCAGAAGGGCGCGTTGACGAACGACTTCTTCGTCAACCTGCTCGACATGGCCACCGAATGGCATCCTGCCACGCGGCCTGGCCAGGGCGTCGAACGCTTTGAAGGCCGCGATCGCAAGACGGGCGAGAAGAAGTGGACCGCGTCGCGCGTCGACCTGGTGTTCGGCTCGAATGCGCAGCTGCGTTCGATCTCGGAGGTGTATGCCAGCGCCGATGCCGGCCAGAAGTTCGCGAAGGACTTCGTGGCGGCCTGGACCAAGGTGATGGAGCTGGATCGCTTCGACGTGAAGTAACTTTGTCGTCTGGCCCGGGGTGAATCCCGGGCCTTTTTCTTTTCAGCCTGGCCGGGGAAGATCAGCGCGTGATGCGGCGCTTGGCGACGTCGGCCAGCACCTTCGACAGCCCCTGCGCATCGGCCTCGCCGGTTGCCGCGATATAGCCGCGAACATAGGCTGCCTGCTTGGCGACCTGGCTGCTGCCACCCTTGAGTTCTTCGAGCAGGTGGTCGGCCACGGCGAGATCATTCAGCGCGCCCAGGCGATCCTGCAGCTTTTCGAGATGCCCGAGGTAGCGTTTGACGCGCTGCGCCGGCAGCAGGTCGCGGAAGAATTCCGCCGCATAGCGCGCCTTCTTGGCGGCAATGCGCACGCGGTGACGGCCCGGTGCATCGGCTTCTTCCAGCCCGTCGATACGCTTGGCCAGGCGCTTCTCGGCCGTGCGCAGCAGGGGCAGGGCGCTTTTCGCGGCGCGTTCAAGCAGTGGCGAATCCTTCGGCAGGCCGCCTTCGGGCTGCCAGCGGCGCTCGCCCAGCCAGTCCTTCAGTTGCACCATCAGCTCGGTGTAGCGCGCATCGCGCAGCACGTGCAGGATCTGTGCGTGGTGGCCCGTGGCGCGGTCATGTGCAGCCTGGCGCAGCGCCTGTGCATCGATGCCCGGTACGCGCTTGATGGTGGAATCGGCCAGCACGTCCCAGTCGCGCGCAGGACCGAGTTCGCCGGACAGCCACTCGATGCTTGCATGCAGCGGCACCGGTGGCGGCGCCAGTTCTTCGAACATCGCGAGCAGCGCGCGCAGGCGGCGCAGGCCCACGCGCATCTGGTGCAGGCTCTCGACATGCTGTTTCAGCACGCCCGGCACGTTTGCTTCGATCTGCGCCACACAATTGAGGCCAATGGCCTGGAACGCGTCTTCGAGCGTCATGCGCCCGCGCAGGTGGACCGGTTCGGCCTTGACGGCGCCGATCGGCGCTTCTTTGACGCCGGGTGCCGGCTCAGCTGGCAGCGGCTGGTCCGTTTGCGGTTCGTCGGCTGCCTCGGTCGCTTCGGTCGCGTCGATAATCTTGACTGCCTCCGTCTGATCGGGCGTCGCGGCCGCCGCGATCCCGGGCGTCAGGTGTTTTGTTTTGTGGTGTTTGCTCATGCTGGTGCCTCTCGTGGACAGTGGATAAGTCCATCATACGCCTGAGCACTCATCCGTTCACGTCTCCATGACAGGCACGTGACATTGCGCACTGCAGGGTGGGTCAGCTTACTTGGCGATCCGGTAAATCACGTCCACGCCCTGCACAAATTTCTGTACGCCCACCAGCTGAGGATCGCGTGGCGACGACACCGATGGGTAGCGCGGCGCATCGCTGGCCAGTCCCATCGCGTTGGACAGGTTCTTCAGTGGCGCCAGCGCCACGCCACCCGCCGGCCCCAGTTTGGTGCCAATGCCGCGGGCGATGTTCAGCGCCTTCACGCGCGCCGCGTTCAGCGCCTGGCTCACGAGTTCCGCTTCGATCTTGTCGGCGTCGCTGCGGCTGAACGCCACGGCCAGCGATTCGACATTGGGCAGGCCCATCAGGCTCTGGATCAGCGCCGTCCACCCGTTCAGGTCGCGCACCGTCGCGTGCACGGCGGCGCGGGTTTCGATCGCCGTCACCCGCTCGCCCTCCTTGAGCGGGCGGCGCAGCACGTCCTGCACAGAGATGTCTTCGACCTTCACACCCTGTTCGGCCAGCAGCGCGCGGCTCGCCATTAGACGCTCGTGGACCAGCTTCCATGCTGCCTCCAGGTCGGCGTCGGTGCTGACGATGTCGAAATCGATCTCGCCGGTGTCCGGCATCACGTGCAGGTCGGCAGCAGCCGTCACGTGGATGAAGGGGTAGGCGGGCAAGTCGGCAGCGTGGGCAGGCGCAGCGTGCAGCACGGCGGCGACAGCCAATGCAGTGGCAAACATCTTGAGCATGATGATCCTTGTCGTAGCGGGAACATTCCCGTGGCAAGGCCAGCGTAAAGCGTCTAGACCTTGATGTCTATATAAAGTAGATATCAAGGTCTAGATTATGTGACGTGCATGACGGCAGCGGCGCCGTCCATGCACGCCTACTCGATCACGAACGCCAGGTCGCGGCCGTTTTGCGCCACCTGGCCCGCGTAGTCGGCGGCGTGGATGCGCAGCAGATACTCGCCCGGCGCCAGGTCGGCGACGCGCCAGCTGCCCGTCTCGATCCTCCCATCGCGCAGGCGGTTGTTGAGCGCATAGTCGAACTGGGTCGATGCGCTGCCGTAGACCGTGATGCCGCTGGTCGGCGCATAGGCCGCTTTCACCGCGTCAGGGTTGCGCGGCAGGCGGTCGTAGACCTGCGTAATGACGGGCTGCTCGAAGCCGGGCAGTGGCGTACCGTCGGCGCGCAGCACCTGGTAGCCCAGCTTGTACAGCCCCAGCTTGCGGCGCGCCAGGTTGCCATCCACCTGGTCATAGGCATTCACGACGATCTGGAGCTCGCCCAGCGTACGGTCGAGGCGCAGGGGCTGGCCCTTTTTCGCCGTGATGCGCTTGCCGGCAGTGTCGTACAACGCGATGCGCGAGATCGTCGGCGTCACCGTGTCGACGAAACCGATGAACGGCAGCGTGAGCGCATTGACGAGCGAGCCGCCCTGGTAGTAATCGAGGTGCACGTGCGACAGCGCATTGAGCGTGCCGAGCTTGTCGCCGACGGCAAAGCGGGTGCCGCGCGGCACCCGCACGCGCACGGCCTTGCCATTGCTCTTGCCATCAGCGGTTTCTTCGCGCTGGATCTGGAAGCGCGGGTCGAGTGCGCGGCCTTGCGGATCGCGTCCCACGCGCATGTGGATGTACGACAGCGGCCCCACGCTCATGCCTTCGCCAAGGTTGTTGAAACCCCAGTTCGCATACGGATCGGTCACCTTGGCCGGCAGGATCGCCAGCACGGTTGCGCCGACGTCGCCGCGCACATCCAGGCCTGCATGGAAATGGTCGCGGCTGTCGCCGCCATACGTGCCGCGCACTTCGCCCATCACGCCCACGACTTCATGGACGGTGTCTTGCGGGCCAAGCGGCCAGGGCATCGGTGCCGTGCGCCGTTGCAGCGGCGGGCGCGCCAGCACGGGCGCGGCTTCGCCTGCGCGCGGCGGCGCGAGGCGGTGCAGGCGGTGAGCGTTGGCGTCGGCCACCACCAGGCTGCCGTCGCGCGCCACGGCAATGCCGCGCGGGCCGTTGAGCTGCACGGTGCCATCGCTGCCGAGACCGTTCGGCTCGAGCGGGTGGTCGGTATCCTCCAGCGGACGGAATTCGCCGGTTGGCGTCATCTGCAGGATGCGCCCGCCGGCACTGGCGACGATGTACAGGTAGCCGTCGCGCGTGACGGCCAGGCCCACCGGGCGCCGCAGCGCGGGGCGGCGCTCGGCCTCGGGCGGCAGCGCGAGCGTGTCGACCGTGCCATCGGGCCGCAGGCGGCGCACCGCGTTGTTGCCGGTATCGGCGATGTACAGGTTGCCGTCATGGTCGACGGCCAGTGCGCTTGGGGTATCGAAGGCGGCGGCCGTGCCGGGGCCGTCGAACAGGTTCGGCTTGCCAGTGCCGGCCAGCGTGGTCACCGTGCCATCCTGGGCGATGCGGCGGATGCGGTCGTTGTAGGTGTCGGCCACGTAGACGATGCCGGCGTCGTCCACCGCGATGCCGACCGGCCCGTTGAACTGGGCGGCACGGCCGATGCCATCGACATAGCCGGGACTGCCGTTGCCGGCCAGCGTCGTCACGGCGCCATCGGGCGCGATGCGGCGGATCGCGTGATTGCCCGTGTCGGCCACGTACAGGTTGCCCAGGTGGTCCAGCGCGATGGCAGATGGCGTATTGAACGCGGCGGCCGCGCCCAGGCCATCG
This sequence comes from Telluria sp. RB2R28, assembly GCF_059685835.1. Taxonomy (NCBI): domain Bacteria; kingdom Pseudomonadati; phylum Pseudomonadota; class Betaproteobacteria; order Burkholderiales; family Oxalobacteraceae; genus Telluria; species Telluria sp. RB2R28. The sequence goes on from NZ_JCASIK010000004.1 coordinate 501,762, forward strand.
ATAAAGCCTTCCTTGCCGCCGGCCAGCGTCGACACTGCGCCATCGGGCTGGACGACGCGGATGCGGTTGGCCTCGCCCCCGTCGGCGACATAGATCGCGCCGCGCGGGCCAATGGCCACGCCGTAGGGATCGCTGAAGCGGCTGGCGGGTGCTGCGCCATCGAGCACGCCGTCCTGGCCGTCGCCCGCCAGCAGGTGCACGCGGGCAGGCCAGAATGGCTGCGTTTTGGCGACCGGGGCGGTCAGTACCGGGGTGGCGCCGCTGTGGGGTTCGACCCGGTCGGTGAACCAGAAGACGGTGCCGACGGCCAGGATGGCGGCGCCGGCGAGTGCTGCGATGAGGGGAGTGCGTTTCACGACGACGACCGGCTGATTGCTGAAGTTGCAATCTTAGCCGAAACACGTGAATGGATGGGGCGGGCAGAAATGCGAACGCCGCCGGACGAACGTCACGGCGGCGTGCAGGTCTTGCGTGGTACTGCGAGGCTTAGATGCGCAGATCGTCCAGCGACTTGCCCTTGCCCAGTGCGTCGACAACCCACTTTGGTTGACGGCCACGGCCGGTCCAGGTCTGGGTATTGTCAGCCGGGTTGTGATATTGCGGATTGACTTTCGCGCCGCCGCCCGTCTTCTTGGCTTTGGTGCTGCCGCCTTTGGCCAGCAGTTCCTCGACCGAGATGCCCATATTCTGGGCGATCTCGAGAATTTGCTCACGCGCTTTCTTTACGTCTTGCTGCTGGCGGTTTTTGATCTCCTTTTCGATATCGAATTGAAGACCTTTCAGTTCGGCGAGGTTATAACCCGACAGATTGATGTTTGCCATTTTGTTTCTTCCTTGATTAGGTGATTCGATTCGTTTCGAAGAGCCGCGCAGGGATTTTACTATTGAATCGCCAATTTGGAATGACAATCGTGCGCGGGGTTAATTTCGAATCAAATGGAAGGCAGAACGGCATGTGGTACGGGTTTATTTTTCCAGCATTCTGATGTGTGCAATTTCTTGAGAAACTGCGCGCGTCACGACATCGCTCAGCGTATCGCCGAGGCTGTTACGAATATCGGCTGAGAAACTGGTCATTGCTTTGTCGACGGCATCGGCAATACCGTCGCGCAGGCGCTGTTCGAGCACGAAATCGATCCGGCCTTGCAATTGCTGCAGGATGCGCTCGGTGACGCGCCGCTCCATCACGCTCCATTGCTCGCCGCTCCAGTGGTCGACGGCGCGCCGTTCCAGCGCCTCTGGTGCGTCCTGCGGCGCGGCCGCCACGGGCGCAGGCAGCGGGGACTCTGCTTCGACCACCGGTGCCGGTTGCGCCAGCGGCGCGCCCGGCGCGGTTGGTTCTGCGACTACTTCGGTCAACACGGGAATACTGGCATCGAAAGCGGGATCGTGGCTCATGATTGTCCTGCGACGAAGTGGGTCAGCGGATAGGATTCTTTTTTATACGCGATATAGCGTTTGCGGCCTTCGGCAGCGTCTTCTTCATCGATCGAGATAATTTCAAATACACGCGCAAATTGCGTGAAGTTGCGCGGCCTGCGGCGCGTCAGGTTCACGAGCATATCGTGGTGCGGGAGTTCGCTGTCTTCATTATCGGTAATCACGATCGGCGTTTGCGCCGCCAACCCGTCGCCGGCCATCACGTGCGGAATGAAATCAGTATCCGACACGGTCCACATGGCGGCATTCAAGGCGTCGGCTTGTTCGGGGCTATCGGCCAGCACGACGATTTTGGCGCGCGCGCCATATGCCTTGCGCGCGAGGCGGCAGGCATAGGCCAGCTTATCCGGGATATTGGTATGAAAGTCGATGCGGGTCATGGGCGCTTATGGAAAATCGGGAGTGCGCTGGCACTCCCGACAGGGTCAATCCAATTAATCAGGCATTCATGCCGCTATGGCGCAGCAAGGCATCGATCGAGGGCTCGCGGCCGCGGAAGGCCTTGAATGAATCGAGCGCCGGGCGCGAACCGCCCACCGCCAGAATCTCGCGCTGGAAGCGCCGGCCCGTTTCAAACAGGTCGGCGCCGCCGCCTTCGACCGCTTCTTCGAATGCAGCATAAGCGTCGGCCGACAGCACTTCAGCCCACTTGTAGCTGTAATAGCCGGCCGCATAGCCGCCCGCGAAGATGTGGCTGAACGAATGCAGGAAGCGGTTGAACGACGGCGGCGTGATGACCGCAAAGTTGCGGCGCACATCGTCGATCAGCGCCTGGACTTGACCGTTGTGCGCGTCGAAGTCGTAGTGCAGGTGCATGTCGATCAGCGAGAACTCGACCTGGCGCAGCGTCTGCATCCCGGACTGGAAGTTCTTCGCAGCCGTCATCTTGTCGAACAGCGCGCGTGGCAGTGGCTCGCCGGTGTTCACGTGCGCCGTCATCTGCTGCAGCTTGTCCCACTCCCAGCAGAAGTTTTCCATGAACTGCGACGGCAGCTCCACGGCATCCCATTCGACGCCCGAGATGCCCGAGACCGACAGCTCTTCGACTTCGGTCAGCATGTGGTGCAGGCCGTGGCCGAATTCGTGGAACAGCGTGGTCACTTCGTCGTGTGTGAACAGCGACGGCTGCAGCACGCCATCTTTCATCGCCGGAGGCGTGAAATTGCAGACCAGGTAAGCCACTGGCGTTTGCACGGTGCCGCCATGAAGCAGGCGGCGCCCGCGCGCATCGTTCATCCACGCGCCTTGCGCCTTGCCGGCGCGCGCATACAGGTCGAGGTAGAACTGGCCGACCAGCCGGCCATCGCGCTCGATGCGGAAGAAGCGCACGTCCGGGTGCCAGGTCGGCGCGTCGTCCGGGCGCACGGTCACGCCGAACAGCTCCTGGATCACGCCGAACAGGCCCGCGACCACTTTCGGCTCGGGGAAGTATTCCTTCACTTCCTGGGCAGAGAACGCATAGCGCTGCTCGCGCAGCTTTTCGGAGGCGAAGGCCACGTCCCACGATTGCAGGTCGTCGATTGCCAGCTCGTCGCGCGCAAACGCGCGCAGTTCGGCCAGGTCTTTTTCGGCATACGGGCGGGCGCGGCGCGCCAGGTCTTCGAGGAATTCGATCACGTGCTGCGGGCTTTGCGCCATCTTGGCCACCAGCGAGACATCGGCGAAGCTGCCGTAGTCGAGCATCTTGGCTTCTTCATTGCGCAGTTGCAGCAACTTGACGATGTTCGACGAGTTGTCCCACTTCGCGAGATCGGTAAACATGATGCCGGCGTCGGACGCCTTGGTCGCGGTGGCGCGGTAGATCGTCTCGCGCAGCGCGCGGTTGGTACTGAACTGCAGGATCGGGAAGTACGACGGGAAGTGCAGCGTGAACAGCCAGCCGGTCTTGCCATCGCGTTCGGCCGCGGCTTTCGCAGCGGCCTTCACGTCGTCGGGCAGGCCGGCCAGTTCGGCTTCGCTGTCGACCACGAGCTTGTAATCGTTGGTGGCGTCGAGCACGTTTTCAGAAAAGCGCGTCGACAGTTGCGACTGCTGTTCCTGGATCTCGGCGAAGCGTTCTTTCTTGTCGGCGGCCAGTTCGGCGCCGCCCAGGCGGAAGTCGCGCAGCGCGTTTTCGACGATGCGCTTGCGGGTGTCGCTCAGCGCCTCGAAACCGGCGCTGTCGCGCAGCTGCTTGTACTTGGTAAACAGCGCCTCGTTCTGGCTCAGCGCGGTCGAGAACTCGACGACCTTCGGCTGATTCTCGTTGTAGGTGGCGCGCAGTTCGGGCGTGTCGACCACGTGGTTCAGGTGGCCGACCACGCCCCAGGCGCGGCCCAGGCGTTCGCTGACCTCGTCGAGCGGAGCCAGCGTGGCCCAGGTAACCTCATCCAGCGGCGCCTCGAGCTGCGCCACGACGGCGTTCGCCTCGGCGATCAGACTGTCGATGGCGGACGTGACGTGTTCGGGCTTGATCGCGTCAAAGCGCGGCAAGTCGGAAAAGTCGAGGAGGGGATTGCTCGTTTCGTTCGTCATCAATAGTCCTTCCAGATTCGTTAGCGTTGGTTCTTCAGTTCGCGTTCCGCCGATTCCACCGTGTTTTGCAGCAGCATCGTGATCGTCATGGGGCCCACACCGCCCGGTACCGGGGTGATGTGGCCAGCCACTTCACGCACGCCGGCAAAATCGACGTCGCCGCACAGCTTGCCCGCGTCGTCGCGGTTCATGCCCACGTCGATCACGATCGCGCCCGGCTTGACCATATCGGCGGTCAGGGTATTGCGGCGGCCGACGGCGGCCACCACGACATCGGCCTGGCGGGTGTGGTAGCCCAGATCCGCGGTCGCGCTATGGCATATGGTCACGGTGGCATTGGCTTGCAAGAGCAGCATGGCCATTGGTTTGCCGACGGTGTTGCTGCGGCCGATCACGACAGCGTGCTTGCCGCGCAGGTCGACACCCGTGGTTTCGATCAGCTTCATGCAGCCGTACGGGGTGCATGGACGGAAGCCTTCCAGGCCCGTCATCAGTTCGCCGGCCGACAGCACCGAGTAGCCATCGACATCCTTGGCCGTCGAAATCGCTTCGATGACCTTGTTCGGGTCGATGTGCTTCGGCAGCGGCATTTGCACGAGGATGCCGTGGATGGCCGGGTCGGTATTCAATGCTGCAATGCGATCGAGGAGGGTAGCCTCGCTCAGGTCGGCGTCGTATTTTTCGAGCACCGAGTGGAAACCCACGTCGCCGCAGGCCTTGACCTTGTTGCGCACATAGACCTGGCTGGCGGGATCTTCCCCGACCAGGATCACGGCCAGGCCGGGCTGCTTGCCGGCTGCGGTGAGCTTGGCAGTGCGCGCGGCGATGTCGGTGCGCAGTTGTTGGGAAAGAAGGATTCCGTCGATGTGTTGGGCTGGCATGGTGGGAGGCTCGTCCTGGGCAAAAACAGAATTATACGGCCCGCGCCCGCCTTGCCGTTCGCTGTCGCCCGTTCCGCATGGCTGAAATGGCCCTTTTCTGCCGTGTTTCAGGCGCTTCGGTATACGATGATTGGTGGCAGGAAGTTCAACATTTCCCTATACAAATTGTGCAGTCGCAGCATGGGTTTTCACATTATGAAATCGAATATCATAGTTTGAAAATGAGGAAGTCCACTGTTAGAATCTGATGGTTTAGCTAAAAGATAGTTCGAATTTCATCAACCGCCGCCAGCCTGCGCAGGGATCGGATGGGGCGTACCACACTAGGAGACGCATGACATGGCAGCTCAACTCGACCAGTTGACCTCGCAAACCGCCAACGATCCGGACGCAATCGAGACCAAGGAATGGCTCGATGCGCTGGAGGCGGTAATCGAACATGAAGGAACGGAACGCGCCCATTACCTGATGGAGCGCCTGGTGGACCTGGCGCGCCGTCGCGGCGCGCACGTCCCGTTCTCGAGCAACACCGCGTACGTCAACACGATTCCCGCGCACCTGAACCAGAACTCGCCCGGCAACCTCGAATACGAAGAGCGCCTGCGCTCGTGGATGCGCTGGAACGCGATGGCGATGGTGGTCAAGGCCAACCGCGCTGACGGCGACCTCGGTGGCCACATCTCGTCGTTCGCCTCGCTGGCCAATATGCTGGGCACGGGCTTCAACCACTTCTGGCACGCCCCGACCGAAGACCATGGCGGCGACCTGCTGTACATCCAGGGCCACTCGTCCCCAGGCATCTACGCGCGCGCCTTCCTCGAAGGCCGCTTGAGCGAAGAGCAGCTGCTGAACTTCCGCCGCGAAGTCGACGGCAAGGGCTTGTCGTCGTACCCGCACCCGAAACTGATGCCGGACTTCTGGCAGTTCCCGACCGTCTCGATGGGCTTAGGGCCACTGATGGCGATCTATCAGGCGCGCTTCCTGAAGTACCTGCACGCACGCGGCATCGCCAAGACCGACAACCGCAAGGTCTGGGTCTTCTGCGGCGACGGCGAGATGGACGAGCCGGAATCGATGGGCGCGATCGGCATGGCCGCGCGCGAGCAGCTGGACAACCTGGTCATGGTCGTCAACTGCAACCTGCAGCGCCTGGACGGTCCGGTGCGCGGCAACGGCAAGATCATCCAGGAACTCGAAGCCGACTTCCGCGGCGCCGGCTGGAACGTCGTCAAGGTCATCTGGGGCTCGCAGTGGGATCCGCTGCTGGCCCAGGACAAGGACGGCATCCTGCAGCGCGTGATGATGGAATCGGTCGACGGCGAATACCAGAACTACAAGGCCAAGGACGGCGCCTACGTGCGCAAGCACTTCTTCGGCAAGGATCCGGCGCTGCTCGAGATGGTGTCGAAGATGAGCGACGACGACATCTGGCGCCTGACTCGCGGCGGCCACGATCCGCACAAGATCTACGCCGCGTTCAAGAACGCACAAGAAAACAAGGGCACGCCAACCGTCCTCTTGGTGAAAACCGTCAAGGGCTTCGGCATGGGCAAGTCGGGCGAGGCGCGCAACACTGCGCACCAGACCAAGAAGCTCGATGACCAGGCGATCCGCGACATGCGCGACCGCTTCAATATCGCGATCCCTGACGACCAGCTGGCCGACATCCCGTTCTTCAAGCCGGCCGACGATGCGCCTGAAATGGTGTACCTGCACGAGCGCCGTAAAGCGCTGGGCGGCTACCTGCCACAGCGCCGTGAAAAATCGGACGAAAAGCTGACGGTGCCGGCGCTGGCGTCGTTCAAGGGCGTGCTCGAGCCAACCCCAGAGGGGCGCGAAATCTCGTCGACCCAGGCGTATGTGCGCGTGATCACGAGCCTGCTGAAGGACGAAAGCATCGGCCAGCGTATCGTGCCGATCCTGGTCGACGAATCGCGTACCTTCGGCATGGAAGGCCTGTTCCGCCAGATCGGCATCTTCAACCAGCAGGGCCAGTTGTACGAGCCGGTCGACCGCGACCAGGTGATGTACTACCGCGAAGACAAGGCAGGCCAGATCCTGCAAGAGGGTATCAACGAAGCGGGCGGCATGAGCTCGTGGATCGCTGCAGCGACGTCGTACTCGTCGAACAACCGCACGATGATCCCGTTCTACACGTTCTACTCGATGTTCGGCATGCAGCGCGTGGGCGACCTGGTCTGGCTGGCGGGCGACATCCGTGCGCGCGGCTTCCTGATGGGTGGCACCGCTGGCCGCACGACGCTCAACGGCGAAGGCTTGCAGCACGAAGACGGCCATAGCCACATCATCGCCGCGACCGTGCCGAACTGCCTGCCGTACGATCCGACCTTCGGTCACGAAGTCGCGGTCATCATCCAGGACGGCCTGCGCCGCATGGTGGAAGAACAGGAAGACGTGTTCTACTACATCACCATCATGAACGAGAACTACCCGCAGCCGGGCCTGAAGCCTGGCCAGGAAGAGGGCATTCTCAAGGGCCTGTACCTGCTGCAAGAGGGCGGCAAGGACAATGTCCAGCGCGTCCAGCTGATCGGTTGCGGCACCATCCTGCGCGAGTCGATCTTTGCGGCCGAACTGCTCAAGAACGACTGGAACGTCGATGCGGACGTGTGGTCGGCGCCGTCGCTGACGCTGCTGGCGCGTGACGGCAACGATTGCGAACGCTGGAACATGGTCAATCCGGAGCAGCCGCAGCGCGTGCCGTACGTGACCGAGATGCTGGGCGCCACCAGCGGCCCGATCGTCGCGACGACCGACTACATGCGCATGTTCGCCGAGCAGATCCGCGGCTTCATGCCGAAGGACCGCACCTACAAAGTGCTGGGCACGGACGGCTTCGGCCGCTCGGATTCGCGCGTCAAGCTGCGCGAGTTCTTCGAAGTGAACCGCTACTACATCACGGTGGCTTCGCTGCGCGCACTGGCCGACGAAGGCAAGATCGACCGCGCCATCGTGTCGCAGGCAATCGCCAAGTACGGCATCGACCAGAACAAGCCGAATCCGGTGACCCAGTAATGCTCACGTCCGCCGCCCTGCGCTAATCGGGGCGGCGGGTCGAGGCTAACTCACATAACAATTGGAGCTAACACTATGAGCATTGTGGAAGTCAAAGTCCCTGATATCGGCGACTTCAAGGAAGTGGAAGTGATCGAGCTGATGGTCAAGCCGGGCGACACCATCAAGGTGGACCAGTCCCTGGTGACCGTCGAGTCGGACAAGGCCAGCATGGAGATCCCGTCGAGCCATGCCGGCGTGGTCAAGGAAATCAAGATCAAGGTCGGCGACAAGGTTGCCGAAGGTTCGCTCGTGCTGCTGCTCGAAGAAGCGGGCGGCGCGGCTGACGCACCAGCTGCAGCCCCGGCTGCCGAAGCTGCACCTGCTGCTGCACCGGCTGCCGCTGCCCCGGCTGCCCCTGCGGCGGCTGCCGCCGAAGCGCCAGCCGCCGCACCCGCTGCATCCGGCGGCCTGGTCGACGTGACCGTGCCGGACATCGGCGATTTCAAGGAAGTCGAAGTCATCGAACTGATGGTCAAGGTGGGCGACACGATCAAGGTCGACCAGTCGCTGCTGACCGTCGAATCGGACAAGGCCAGCATGGAAATCCCGTCGAGCCATGCCGGCGTGGTCAAGGAAATCAAGGTCAAGGTTGGCGACAAGGTGGCCAAGGATTCGCTCGTGCTGGTCGTGGAAGCGACCGGCGGCGCGCCGGCTGCCGCACCTGCAGCCGCGCCTGCGCCAGCCGCTGCTGCACCGGCACCTGCTGCTGCACCTGCGCCGGCACCAGCCGCTGCGTCTGCACCAGCCGCCGCACCAGCACCAGCCGCACCAGGCGTGACCGGCTCGAAAGCCCACGCCTCGCCATCGATCCGCAAGTTCGCGCGCGAACTGGGCGTGGACCTGGGCCGTGTGCCGGGCAGCGGTCCGAAAGGCCGCATCACCCAGCAGGACGTGCAGAACTTCGTCAAGGGCGTGATGGCAGCGCCGCCTGCTGCAGCGCCGGCAAAAGCCGGTGGCAGCGGCGTTGGCCTGGACCTGCTGGCCTGGCCGTCGCTGGACTTCTCGAAATTTGGTCCGACCGAAACGGTACCGCTGTCGCGCATCAAGAAGATCTCGGGCCCGAACCTGCATCGCAACTGGGTCATGATCCCGCACGTGACGCATTTCGACGAAGCCGACGTGACCGACCTGGAGCAGTTCCGCGTCGATACCAACGCGTCGCTGGCCAAGCAGAAGTCGGCGGTCAAGCTGACCATGCTGGCCTTCGTCATCAAGGCGAGCGTCGCCGCGCTGAAGAAGTTCCCGCAATTTAATGCGTCGCTGTCGGGCGATGGCGCGGCCCTGATCACGAAGCAGTACTACAACATCGGCTTCGCGGCCGACACGCCGAACGGCCTGGTGGTCCCGGTCGTGAAAGATGCGGACAAGAAGACCATCTCGCAGATCGCCACTGAAATGGGCGAACTGTCGGCGCAGGCGCGCGACGGCAAGCTGCCGCCAACCGCGATGCAGGGCGCAACGTTCACCATCTCGTCGCTGGGCGGCATTGGTGGTACCGCGTTCACCCCGATCATCAACGCACCTGAACTGGCGATTCTGGGCCTGTCCAAGTCGGCGATGAAGCCGGTGTGGGACGGTTCGACCTTCCAGCCGCGCCTGATGCTGCCGATGTCGCTGTCGTACGATCACCGCGTGATCGACGGCGCCGGCGCCGCGCGCTTCTCCGCCTACCTGGGCGAAGTGCTGGCGGACCTGCGCAAGACCCTTCTGTGATTGGAGCGCACTGATGAGCACTGTTGAAGTGAAAGTCCCGAATATCGGTGACTTCAAGGACGTCGAAGTCATCGAGTTGATGGTCAAGGCCGGCGACACGATCAAGGTCGACCAGTCCCTGGTCACCGTGGAATCGGACAAGGCCAGCATGGAAATCCCGTCGACGCATGCGGGCGTGGTGCAGTCGATCACGGTCAAGGTCGGCGACAAGATCAATGAAGGCACGCTGCTGCTGACGGTGGAAGAGGGCGCAGCCAGCCCTGCCGCCGACGCCAAGCCGGCCGACGCCAAGCCGGCCGAGTCCAAGCCGGCCGACGCCAAGCCGGCCGACGCCAAGCCAGCCGCGCAGATCGGCGCGCAAGCGGTGGCGCCGACGGCTGCCGCCGGCCCGACCGATTCGTATGCACCGGCCCATCCGGCGCCAGCGGTCCAGCCGGGCGCAGCGCCGGCGCCGACCCCGTCGAGCTACAGCGGTCAGGTCGACATCGAGTGCGACATGATGGTGCTGGGCGCCGGTCCCGGCGGCTACTCCGCTGCGTTCCGCGCGGCCGACCTGGGCATGAACACCGTGCTGGTCGAGAAGTACGCAACGCTGGGCGGCGTGTGCCTGAACGTGGGCTGCATCCCGTCGAAGGCACTGCTGCACGTGGCCTCCGTCATGGATGAAACAACGCACATGGCCGACCTGGGCGTGGCGTTTGCCAGGCCAGAGGTCGACATCGACAAGCTGCGCGGCTACAAGGATGGCGTGATCAAGAAGATGACCGGCGGCCTGGCCTTCATGGCCAAGGCGCGCAAGGTCAACACGGTGCAGGGCGTGGGCGCATTCCTGAGCCCGAACCACATCGAAGTCACGGCGGCCGATGGCGGCAAGAAGGTCATCGCTTTCAAGAAGGCCGTGATCGCGGCCGGTTCGTCGGTGGTCAAGCTGCCGTTCGTGCCGGAAGACCCGCGCATCGTCGATTCGACGGGCGCGCTGGAATTGCGCCAGGTGCCGAAGAAGATGCTCGTCATCGGTGGCGGCATCATCGGCCTGGAAATGGCGACCGTGTATTCGACGCTCGGTGCGCGCATCGACGTGGTCGAGATGATGGATGGCCTGATGCAGGGCGCGGACCGCGAGGCCGTCAAGGTCTGGCAAAAGTACAATGCGCACCGTTTCGACAACATCATGCTCAAGACGAAGACCGTTGGCGTGGAAGCGCTGCCGGAAGGAATCAAGGTCACGTTCGAGTCAGCCGAAGCGGGTACAGCCGCACCGGAACCGCAGCTGTACGATCTGGTCCTGGTGGCCGTAGGCCGCAGCCCGAACGGCAAGAAGGTCGCTGCCGACAAGGCCGGCGTGACAGTGAGCGACCGCGGCTTCATCGCCGTGGACAGCCAGATGCGCACCAATGTGCCGCACATCTTCGCCATCGGCGACCTCGTGGGCCAGCCGATGCTGGCGCACAAGGCGGTGCATGAGGCGCACGTGGCGGCCGAGGCGGCCTTCGAGAAAAAGACGCACTTCGACGCCAAGGTCATTCCATCGGTGGCGTACACCGATCCGGAAGTGGCATGGGTCGGCCTGACCGAAGACGAGGCCAGGCAGCAGGGCATCAAGGTCGAGAAGGGTCACTTCCCGTGGAACGCGAGCGGACGCGCCGTGGCCAATGGCCGCGACGAGGGCTTCACCAAGCTGCTGTTCGACGCTGAAACGCACCGTATCATCGGCGGCACGATCGTCGGCACGCACGCCGGCGACATGATCGGCGAGATCGCGCTGGCGATCGAGATGGGCGCCGACGGCGTGGATATTGGCAAGACGATCCACCCGCACCCGACGCTGGGCGAGTCGATCGGCATGGCAGCCGAAGCGTACGAAGGTGTCTGCACCGATTTGCCGCCACCGCGCAAGCGCTGACCGGCAACGTGGCAAGCGAAACCGGGACCGTGAAGGTCCCGGTTTTTTTATGCCAGTACGCAGCGTGCGTGCCGCTTGCAGCACGCCGCCAAAGGTCTAAGATGAAGTGATACGGCGGCAGCAGCGTTGCCTCCTTTCTCGCAACATGCCGGAGGGCATATGGACGAGTACAGCAATGAATACATCGGCACCGTGTACGTGCTGCCGCAATCGCACGCATTCGAACTCCACACGGTGCTTCATGGCGCAGCCACCGTCATCACCGGCACCGTGGCCCAGCCACTGGCGCAGCAACTGGCCGATGCCATACCGGGCGGCGGCGGTGTTGCCGATCCATGCCAGCTTGCCCTGCGGCCGCGCCGCGTCGAGGTGGTCACGCGTGTACTCCACGAACGTCATCGGGCGCCACACAAGATGCACTTCCTGACCCGTGTTCACGAGGTCGAAGAGCAGGGCAGGCCAGTTCCGCTGTCGGCCGTTTGACGGTGACCCACAAAAAAAATGCCGCCTGGTTTCTACCGGGCGGCATGCATGGAGATGAATCGCGAGCTTCAGGCGAAGCTGACGAAGCGCTCCGGAATATCGATTGCGCCGTTCTTGGCGGCTTCTGCGTAGGTACGCATGTCAGCGATGACTGCTTCCAGCTGGTCATCGCCCGGATTTTCAATAAAACTCTTCATACGCTCCTGCAGGGCAGCTGCCTGATCACGCCATTCATATCTGGACGACTTGCTCATACTTTCTCCTCGCGGTCACACCGCTTTTATTTGAATTCACGACACCCGTTGTGAACATTTACATAATGACACAGTTTAATCGTAACCGTCGGTACGATGGCTCACCGACATTTCCACCAAGCTGCATGCTGAAAGCTCAGCCGGGTTTGAGCGCGCTGCTGTAAAACAGTTCCATCCGCGCCGCCAGTTGGCGCCAGGCTTCCTCGCCCGACGGCTCGGCATCCGGAAACAGAAAGCGCCCGATCGGATCGCCGTTGATGCAGCCGAGCAGGTGCGTGAGGACGATTGACGGCGGCACGTCATCGCGCAGCTGCACCCGTATATCGGGCCGCGCAAAAAAGCGCGCCAGCATCTCGCGCGTCATCCGTGGCCCGCCTTCATAAAACGCTTCCGCCAGCTCCGGATTGCTGCCGGCCTCCGCGATCACCACCCGCTGCAGTGCGATGGCGTCGGGCTCCGCCAGCAAGGCATAAAAATCGCGCGAGAATTCATCCAGGATCGTGCGCAGCGGGCGCGGATCGAGTTCCATATTGCGCTTTGCAAACAGGCGTTCGCGCCGCGAGGCGAGTACGGCCTTGAGCAAGCCGGCCTTGCCGCCAAACTTCACATAGATGGTGCGCACGGCCACCCGGGCTTCGCGCGCGATCGATTCCAGGCTGGTACGCGTGTAGCCGTTTTTCAGGAACAGGCGGCCGGCGGCCTCGATCAGTTCCTGATTGCGTGTCTCGATGTCGGCTGCCTTGGGACGCCCGGCGGATTTGGTGCAGGTCGGTGCTGTGTTCATACGCTGGACTCTAGAGCAAAATAAAATGAAATGCAACCGTTTCATTTCTTGACTTCGTCATATTGATGGCGAATAATGCGACGAATCCATTTCATTTCATTTCGGAGCAGCACCATGGCAGAGAACGACATCACGGCAGGGCAGGCAAGCGCAGCGCAACCGAAGGCGGACGCGCCCGCCGCCAAGAAGCCGCCCAACAAGCGCGTGCTGGTCGTGGTCGGCGTGATTGCACTGCTGGCCATCGGCGCCGGCGGGCGCATGTGGTATCGCAGCTCCCATTTCGTGGAAACCGAAAACGCCTACGTCACCGGCCGCATGCACCAGGTCTCGTCGCGCGTGGCGGGCGTGGTGACAAAAGTGCTGGTGGAAGACAACCAGATGGTCAAGGCAGGCGATGTGCTGGCGCTGCTCGATCCGGCCGACCAGGCCGTGCGCGTCGAGCAGATCCAGGCGCAGATCGCCAGCATGGAGCAGCAGGTCAAGCAGTCCGACGCCCAGCTGCTGCAGGTGCGCGCCCAGGCCGGCGCCGCCGGCGCCCAGGTGCGCCAGGCCGAAGCCCAGTTGCTGCGCGCCCGCCAGGACGCCGAGCGTTTCGGCCAGCTCTACAACGACACGATGAAAGCCGTGTCGAAATCCGAAGTCGATGCGTCGAGCGCAGCACGCGCCGGCGCCGTGGCCGATGTGGCCGCGCGCCGCGACAACGCCGCTGCAGCGCAGGCACAGATCGGCGCTGCCGAAGCGGGCCGCGACGTGCTCAAGGCCGAAATCAAGGTGCTGCAGGCGCAGCTGAAAGACGCGCGCCAGCAACTGGCCTATAACAGCATCGTGGCGCCGGTGGCGGGCCGTATCGGCCGGCGCAGCGTCGAAGTCGGCGCGCGCGTGCAGCCGGGCCAGGCGATGCTGGCAGTGGTCGAAGACAACGTCTGGGTCGTCGCCAACTTCAAGGAAACGCAGCTGGGTGGCCTTGCGCCGGGCCAGGCCGTGAGCCTGGAAGTCGATGCGCTGCCCGACCATCACCTGGTCGGCCGCGTGGACAGCTTCTCGCCGGCGTCGGGCAACCAGTTCGCGCTGCTGCCGGCCGATAACGCGACCGGCAACTTCACCAAGATCGTCCAGCGCGTGCCGGTCAAGATCACGCTCGATCCGCAGGATGTGAAGAAGTACGCGGGCCGCCTGGTGCCGGGCATGTCGGTGGTGGCCGAGGTCGAGCTGGGCCAGGACGTGAAACCGACGCAGACCGCAGCCGCGCGCTAAGCACACCATGACCAGCTTGAGCAAATCAGCCCCGTCGGGCGCGATGGGTAGCAGCATGCCGGGCGCGCCCGCGAATGGCGCTGCAGTGGACATGCGCACCTGGGTCGCGATCGCCGCCGGCATGCTGGGCGCCTTCATGGCGGTGCTCGACATCCAGATCACCAATTCGTCGCTGCGTGACATTCTTGGCACGTTGTCGGCCACGCAGGAAGAAGGCTCGTGGATATCCACCGCCTACCTGTGCGCCGAGATCGTCGTGATCCCGATGACGGCGCTGTTTACGCGCGCGTTCGGGTTGCGCAACTACATGATGGGCACCACTGCACTGTTTCTCGTGTTCTCGACGCTGTGCGGCGCGGCCTGGAGCCTGGACAGCATGATCGTGTTTCGCATGCTGCAGGGCTTTACCGGCGGCGCGCTGATCCCGATGGCGATGATGCTCGTGATGACGCGCCTGCCGCCCTCCAAGCGCGCCACCGGCATGGCCATCTTCGGCCTGACCGCAACGCTCGCGCCGGCCATGGGCCCGACGCTGGGCGGGTATCTGACCGAGCTGTATGGCTGGCCGTCGGTGTTCTACATCAACTGGGTGCCGGGCGTGCTGCTCATCGCCGGCATGATGTGGGGGATGGATTCGGAGAAGTCCAACGTCCGCACGCTGATCAAGGCCGACTGGCTCGGCATCGGGCTGATGGCCATGGGCCTGGCCTGCCTGACAATTTTCCTTGAAGAAGGCAACTCGAAGGACTGGTTCGATTCCAGCTTCATCGTGACCTTCGCCGCGCTGTCGCTGACGGGCATCCTGGGCTGGATCGCGCTGAGCTTTACGCGGCCCGATCCGTTCGTGAACCTGGCGCTGTACGGCCAGCGCAACTTCCTGGTAGCGACCACGCTGTCGGCAGTCATCGGCATGGGCCTGTATGGCTCGGCCTACCTGCTGCCGCTGTACCTGGGCCAGATCGCCGGCTACACGCCGATGCAGATCGGCGAAGTGATTGCCTGGGTCGGCCTGCCGCAACTGCTGGTGATGCCGTTCGCGGCCAAGCTGTCGTCCAAGGTGGACAACCGCATCCTGTGCAGCTTCGGCCTGTTCATGTTTGGCATCTCGTGCATCATGAATTCGTACATGGATGCGACCACCGGCTACGACCAGCTGATGTGGACGCAGGTCGTGCGCGCCATCGGCCAGCCGTTCGTGATGCTGACGCTGTCGAACTTCGCCATGTCCGGCCTGCCGCCGCGCGAAATGGGCTCGGCCTCGAGCCTGTTCAACATGACGCGCAATCTCGGTGGCTCGGTGGGCATCGCGCTGCTGGCCACCACGCTGACCAACCGCGAACACTTTCACTCGGCGCGCCTGGGCGAGGCCGTATCGACCTATGCGCCAGCCACGCAGGAGCGGCTCGACATGCTGACCCAGGCCTTCATCGCCAAGGGCATCGACCCGGCGGCTGCGGCCAACCAGGCGCTGGGCGTGGTCGACCGCCTGGTGCGGCGCGAATCGTACGTGATGGCCTACAACGACGGCTTTTGGATCATCGGCATGATCCTGCTCGGCTGCATCGCGGCGATCTGGATGGCCGACAAGGTCAAGTCGCCCGGCGGTGGCGGCGGTGGCCACTGAACCCGCATTCAATTGAAGAGACAAACCATGTTCAAGCCTGTACTTAACGGCGTCCTTGCGATCGCCATCAGCACCCTGTTCGCCGGCTGCACCACGCTGGGCCCGGATTTCAAGGCGCCGCCGGCGCCCGCCGATGCGGCATTCCGCCATGTCGACGCCAGCACGAACGGCGCGCGCCTGCCGGCCACTTGGTGGCAGGTGTTTGGCGACGCGACGCTCGATACGCTGGAGACGCGCGCCTTGCGCGACAACCCGGGCGTCGAAGCGGCAGCCCAGCGCCTGCTGCAGGCGCAGGCCCAGCTGGGCGTTGTGCGCGCCGGGCAGCTGCCGTCGGTGTCGGTGGGCGCGGGCATCTCCAACACACGCACGTCGAGCGAGACGTCGCAGGGCCTGGCCCTCGGTGGCCGCTCGATCGAAGGCAACAACTACAGCGTAGCCGCGTCGTTCTCGTATGAACTCGACCTGTGGGGCCGCGTGCGCCGCATCGTTGAAGCCAGCGACGCGCAGGCGCTGGCCGCGCAGATCGACCGCGACGGCGTGCTGCTGATGCTCTCGGGCCAGGTGGCGTCGAACTACTGGCAGTTGCGCGGGCTGGACGCCGAGCTGGCGATCCTGCGCGACGCGCTGGCCACGCGGCGCGAATCACAGGACCTGATCGAAGCGCGCTTCAATGCCGGCCTGTCGAACGAGCTCGATGTGTCGCGCACCCGCATCGAGCGCGCCAACGCCGAAGCCGACCTGCACGAAGTTCAGCGCCAGCGCAACCTGGTCGAACATGCGCTGGCCACGCTGGTGGGTGCTTCGCCCACTACGCCGCTGCTGCCCGAGACGGCGGCGGGCGAACTGCCGCAGCCACCATCGATCCCGGTGGGCCTGCCGGCCAGCCTCGTGGGCCAGCGCCCCGACCTGGCCGCCAGCGTGGCGCAGCTGAAGGCGGCCAATGCGCAGATCGGCGTGGCCGAAGGCGCGTTCTATCCGGCGCTGTCGCTGACGGGTAATTTCGGCTATGCGTCGCAAAGCCTGAACGACCTGACCAGCGGTGGTGCGCGCCAGTTCTCGGCCGGGCCGCTGGCCCTGTCGCTGCCAATCTTCGACGGTGGCCGTAACCGCGCCAACCTGGCGCTGGCGCAGGCGCGCTACGACGAGGCCCGCGCGAATCACGACACGCGCCTGCTGACGGCGCTGCGCGAAGTGGAAGATGCGCTGTCGGACGTCGAACAGCGCCACAAGCAGGGCGATGTGCAGGCCCAGTCGCAGCAGGCGGCGGCGCGCGCGCTGCTGGTGGCGCAGGCGCGCTACGACCGCGGCGTATCGACCTACCTGGACGTGACCGACGCCCAGCGCAGCACGCTGGCCGCCGATCGCGCTGCGGCGCAGATCCGCACCCAGCGCTTGCTGGCAACAGTGGCGGTGGCGCGTGCCCTGGGCGGTGGCTGGGAGCAGGGCGCGGCACTGGCCACGGTGCGCTGAGACGCGCCGACCCGTGGTTGTCACGACCGGCCACGGGCAAGTGTTGCGTAACGGTGCACACGAGGTGCACACGATTCAGATTTGATTCCAATGGGCAATATCGGGTGATATATTTGCGCTCGCTGAAAGAAAACAGACAGTTTTCTTTGCGACCCACTGATCTCGACCTCCCCCATGAAAAACAAGAACCTCACGATCGGTGCCCGGCTGGCTTTCGGCTATGGCGTCGTCTTTTTGCTGATGATTGTCCTGGTTGCGCTGGGCGCAAGCCGCGTGGGGCGCATCGAAAATGTGCTGAATTACATCAATGACGTCAACAGCGTCAAACAGCGCTACGCGATCAATTTCCGCGGCAGCGTGCATGACCGCGCGATCGCCTTGCGTGACGTGGTGCTGGCAGCGGACCCGGCCGGCGCCGCGACCCCCATCGCGCTGATCAAGACGCTGGACGACAACTACGCGCGTTCAGCCGGCCCGCTGGACGCTCTGTTTGCCGAGCGCACCGACATGCTCGCCGAAGAGAAGGACGCGCTGGCCGCCATCAAGGCGCAGGAAACTCTCACCAAGCCGCTGATCGAGCGCGTGATCGCGCTGCACGCCGCCGGCCAGGGCGCCGAGGCAGCCGCGCTGCTGTCGCAATCGGCTGCACCGGCCTTTACCGGTTGGCTCGCCAGCATCAACCGCCTGATCGACCTGGAAGAAAAACTGAATAACGAGGCGGCCGCCGATGCGCGTGCGATGGCCAAGGGCTTCGTCGGCTGGATGGCGCTGCTGTGCCTGGGCGCGATTGCCGCCGGTTCGCTGGCGGCCTGGTACACGGCCCGTGGCCTGCTGCGCCAACTGGGCGGCCAGCCGGATTACGCGGCGTCGATCGCCTCGGCGATTGCCGGTGGCGACCTGGGCGTGGCGATCGTCATCCGTCCGGGCGACAACAAGAGCCTGCTGTTTGCGATGCAGGGCATGCGTGACAGCCTGGTGCGCATCGTCTCGCAGGTGCGCAACGGCACGCTGGCAATCAGCGCCGTGTCCACCGAAATCGCCGACGGCAACCGCGACCTGTCCAGCCGCACCGAACGCCAGACCGGCACGCTGCACGCCACCGCCACGTCGGTCACCCAACTGACCGGCATCGTGCGCCAGAACGCCGAAAATGCACGCCAGGCCAACAGCCTGGCCGAGTCGGCATCGGCCGTGGCGCTGCGCGGCGGCGAGGTCGTCGCACAAGTTGTCGACACGATGGCGTCGATCAACGAATCGTCGAAAAAGATCGTAGACATCATCGGCGTCATCGATGGCATCGCGTTCCAGACGAATATCCTGGCGCTCAATGCCGCCGTCGAAGCGGCGCGTGCGGGCGAGCAGGGCCGTGGCTTTGCCGTCGTCGCCACCGAGGTGCGCAACCTGGCGCAGCGCTCGGCTGCAGCGGCGAAGGAAATCAAGGTGCTGATCGGCAGTTCGGTCGAACGTGTGGACGCGGGCGCCGTGCTGGTCGACCGCGCGGGTGAGACCATGGGCGAGATCGTCACGGGCGTCAAACGCGTGACCGACATCATGGCCGAAATCAGCCATGCGACGGTCGAGCAGAACGCCGGCATCGAGCAGGTCAATGGCGCGATCGCGCAGATCGATGAAGCCACGCGCCAGAACGCGGCGCTGGTGCAGCAGGCCAGCGGTTCGGCGGCCACGCTCGAGGACGAATCGCAGCGCCTGGCACAGCTGGTAAGCATCTTCCGGCTGAACGACGGTGCACACGCCGCACCGAAGGCGGCAGGCTATCAACCGCAGCTGCTTAATTGATTTTTTTGCAAGTGTACGGTGTCGCACAGAGCGGTTGTTGAGGATGGCGTTTAATAGCTACACCAACAACCTAATAAGGGACTTCACCATGAAATCGTTCATCGCCACCTTGATCACCGCCGCTGCCTTCGCCGCCGTTGGTATCGCACCTGCAGCCGCCCAGACCGTCAACAAGGCTGCGCACAAAACGGCCATGGACAAGGCCAAGGCCGACTACAAAGTCGCCAAAGACAAATGCGACGCCATGAGCGGCAACGCAGAAGACATCTGCGAAGATGAAGCCAAGCTGATGCGCGCAAAGGCCGAACACGATGCAGCGATGAAGTTCGACAACACCGGCAACAACGTGATGAAAGCCCGCGGTAACGTCATCGAAGCCGAGTACGACCTGGCTGACGAAAAATGCGACGCCCTGAAAGGCGATGCAGAAGACAAGTGCGAAATGCAAGCCAAGTCGACCCGCGATGCAGCACGCGACGCCAACAAGGCCAAGTAATTCCTGACCAGCCCCTGGCCGCACCTCACTGCGGCGGGCGCCTGTCATGAAAACGTCGTCCCCGGACTGGTTCTGCGGACGACGTTTTTGCATTCGACGCGCGTGTGGTCTTGACGCCACAGTTGGCACCTGCCAGGCATGCCGGGCGCAGACACGCCCGGCGGGGCAGATGACGGGCGCTATAATCGCCCGGTGAATAAACTCGAAGCCTTTGGATATATCGCCGCGCAAGCTGTCCGCGGCGAAATC
Organism: Telluria sp. RB2R28; assembly: GCF_059685835.1. Taxonomy (NCBI): domain Bacteria; kingdom Pseudomonadati; phylum Pseudomonadota; class Betaproteobacteria; order Burkholderiales; family Oxalobacteraceae; genus Telluria; species Telluria sp. RB2R28. The sequence goes on from NZ_JCASIK010000004.1 coordinate 521,702, forward strand.
ACGTTCCCCACCAGCGTCAATGCCGTGCTGCGCCTGCAGCAGGCACTCGACAATCCCGATTGCCATATCGATGAGGCCATCAGGCTGGTGCTGGCCGAACCACAACTGGCTGCGCGCACGGTTGCCCTGGCCAACACAGCGGCATTCGGCGGCGGTGGCTCGGTGCCCGTGACCAATGTCCGCACCGCCGTGACGCGCATCGGCTACCGCCGCCTGCAGGCGCTGGTCGCGAGCCTGGTGGTGCGCCAGTTCGGCAACCGCATCAACGACCCGCAACTGCGCGCCAAGGCGGAACAATTGTGGGAGCACACGACCCACATGGCCGCGATCGCCTATTCGCTGGCGCGGCGTGTGACGGGCGTCAATCCCGACACCGCATTGTTTGCCGGCATCGTGCACGAGGTGGGCGCTTTCTACCTGCTGGCGCGGGCCGACGAATTTCCCGGCCTGCTCGACGATGATGCCGACAACTGGGGCGCGCTGTGCGAGGATGTGGTCAGCGCAGAAGTCATGAAGAAGCTGTCGATTCCGCCGGCCGTCTCCGACGCCATCGCCGATATGCGCGGCGGCTGGCTCAATATGCCGCCCGGCACGCTGCTCGACACGCTGCTGATGGCCAATCAATATGCACCGGTGCCATCGCCGCTCGATAGCCGGCGCGAGCCCTTGCCGCCGCATGGTGAAAACGCGATCGACTTCGTGTTCGATGAAACCACCTTGGCCGAGATCCTGGAAGAAGCGGCCGAGACCGCTCGCGCAATGGGTGGCATCTCGTTGGTGTAATCTGATTTTCCGTGTAAATACGAGACTGGAAATGATACTATTGATCATTACAAATTTCTACGTGGAACTATCGTGATCAAGCTTGGCGTATGTCTGACGGCGTTACTGGCAATGACCGGTGCACACGCGGGTGTGCTCGATATCGGTTCGGTCATGGGCGGCGCGAATGTCTTCACCGCTGGCAGTTTTACGGCCAATTCAAGCGACGTCGAAGGCGCCATCGTTTCGGGCGGCAATGTCTCGATCGCTAGTTACGCGGTCAACCAGAACGGCAAGGCTGCGTATGGCGGCTACGCGGTGGCCGCGGGCGGCAATCTGTTTCTGCAAAATGGCGCGATCAGCAATGGCAAGACCTATGCCGGCGGAACGACCACCCTGAACAACGCGGCGCAGACGCCTGCTACCACCATCAGCCCTGTCGACTTTGCCGCTGCAGCCCAGCAGTTCAGGGACATTGCCAGCGGCCTGAGCATGCTCGCATCCACCGGCACGATCACACGCGAGTACAGTGCCAACAAGGTCACCGGCAGCGGCAAGGGTGGGGTCGACGTGTTCAATGTGAATGCCGACTTTTTCAACGGCGGCAATAACTGGATGCTGACTGGCCTGAGTGCAGGGCAGACGCTGATTTTCAATATCGGTGGCAAGCAGGGCGGGTTCAATGACGGCAATATCGGCTTTGACCCATTGAGCGGCTACAACGTGCTGTTCAACTTCTATGAAGCCGAATCGGTCAACGTCAAGGGCATCATCGGCAGCGTGCTGGCGCCGTATGCCACCGTCGAAAACGGCTGGGGCGTGATCAATGGCCAGGTCATCGCCGATACGTGGAACTCGAGCGTCCAGGTGAACTCGAACCATTATTTCAAGTCGGTCGAGGTGGCGGGCTTCGAGCTCGTCAAGAACGTGCCGCCGAACGAGGTGTCCGAGCCGGGCACGCTGGCATTGATGCTGGCCGGCGCCGCAGGTGTCGCTGGCGTTGGCGCTTCGCGCAGGCGTCGCCTGCGCGAAGCACGCGCCTGAATCGACCTGGCCGTTATGCCGGCGGCGAGGTCGCCGGCTGTGCCTCGCCCAGCATGCGCTCGACCGTCCGGGCCAATTCGCGTGCCTTCCAGCGGCGACGCGTCAGCATCAACGCCGTCAGGACCACACCGCATAATGCCATCGCTGCCGCGACCCACTGCGGCGCCGTGTAGGCAAAGCCAAGCGTCAGCGGAATCCCGCCCAGCAAGGCGCCCAGCGCATTGCCGACATTAAAACCCGCCTGGCCCAGCGACGAGCCCAGCATCTCGGCTTCGCGCGAATGCTCGATCAGGAGCACCTGCACCGGCGGACCAATGGCCAGCGCATTGGCGCCGGTGAGGAACGCCAGCACCACCATCGCAATTTTCGACTCGGCCATCAGGCCGTTGCACAGCAGCAGCACCACCATCGACACCATCAGGATCAGCAAGGCTGGCAGCGGATGGAACTTGTCGGCCAGATAGCCGCCAAACTGCACGCCGACCGTCATGCCCACACCAACCGCCGTCATGATCAGCGGCAGCGCACCCGTGCTGAAGCCCGTGACATCGGTCAGCAGCGGCGCGATATAGCTGAACCACGCGAAGAAGCCACCGGTGCCGATCGAGACGATGCCCAGGGCCAGCCACAGATCGAGGTGCCGGAAGATGCGCAAGTCTTGCATGAGGCCCGTGCGTTTGCTTGGCTCTATCGGCGGCACCCACTGATACAGGCTCCACATGGTGAGCAAGCCAATGACCGCAACGATCAGGAACACCATGCGCCAGTCGAACGCATGGCCGATCCAGGTACCAAGCGGCACGCCCAGTACGTTGGCCAGCGTCAGGCCCGTAAACATCATCGCCATCGCCGCCGCCGTCTTGCCCGGCTCGGCCAGACGGCTGGCCACGACCGCACCCACGCCAAAGAAAGCGCCATGCGGCAAGCCGGCCAGGAAGCGCGACGCCATCATCGTCTCGAAGTTCGGCGCGAATGCCGACATCGCATTGAATACGGCAAACATCAGCATGAACCAGATCAGCACGGTGCGCGGCGGACGGCCGGCGACAATGGTAACGAGGGTCGGCGCGCCGACCACGACACCGAGCGCGTAGGCGGTGATGAGGTAGCCGGCTTGTGGAATCGTGATCTGCAGACCACGGGCGATATCGGGCAGGATACCCATCATGACGAATTCGGTCATGCCAATGCCGAAGCCGCCAAGGGCGAGGGGGAGTAGGCTTTTCTTGATCACAGGGGAGGTGGTTGTACTGCGGTGGAAAATGATCCCTGCCGACGGAGGAATTTGCGGCTGGGTCTGTCACTATACCGGCTGCAGAAACAAACGTCCGCTCACGAGTCGTGATGACAGGTATAGGGCGCCCGAATGGGCCGGCTCAAGCGGGCAGCGATTCGTTGTCGTCCGGCGGCCACACGATGCGGCCATGGCCCACGTCGCCCAACCGCGCGCGGATGCCGTCGGCGTCGCTTACCGGCAGGCTGAACGTGAACTGCACGTCGTTGCCATGCGCTACATCATCGAGCGTGGCGCCGGCCGCATCGAGCTCGCGCCGCAGCATTCCTTCCATCGCATACGGCGCGCTGCAGCGCAGCTGGCGCAGCTTGATGATCGGGATCTTCGGCGCTCCGAGCAGCGCTTGCGCCACGCTGTCGGTATAGGCCCGCACGAGGCCGCCCGCGCCAAGCTTGACGCCGCCGAAGTAGCGCACCACCGTGGCCAGCACGCCATCGAGATCCTGATGGCGCAGCACGTCGAACATCGGCCGCCCGGCAGTGCCACTCGGCTCGCCATCATCGACCGCCGCCGACTGGCCGCCGGCAAGCAACGCCCAGCACACATGCGCCGCGCCAGGATGCTGCGCGCGCAGCGCCGCCACGACCTGTTGCGCACCAGCACGGTCAGCCATCGGCTGCACGCACGCGATGAAGCGGCTTTTCTTGATGATCAGTTCGTGGTGGACGGCGCTGGCAATGGTCTGGGGCATGGGGCGCGCAGTAAAAGGACAACGAAAACGACAACGCCAACCCGAAGGTTGGCGTTGTCGTTGAATCTTTGGTAGGCCGTGCGGGATTCGAACCTGCGACCAACGGATTAAAAGTCCGCTGCTCTACCAGCTGAGCTAACGACCCGAAGAAGACGAGATTATAGCGGCACTTGGCAGATTTACCAAGTGCTTCCGCTCATTCTTTCTTTTTGTCTATGTCAGCGTGGTACTCGTCGCCTTGTTCTTCGGCGTGTTGTTCGCCTTCTTCCGAGACATCTTCGCCTTCGATGACCTTGTCTTCAGCCTGCACATCGTGCATGGCGTGCGGCTCAAGTTCTTCGGCGCTGACGTTCATTCGGACGAACAGGCCCCAGGTGGCAAGCAGGGCGGCAGCAGCAACACCAATCGACGCAGCGTGCGGCAAGTATTCCGGGCTGCCATGGACGAACTGGAACACACCGATCAGGCACTCGACCGACAGGGACACGACAACCACGATCAGGAAGCGCGACAGGAAGCGGCGCACGCGGGTAGGCGAGCTGATGTTGGCTTCGCGTTGGATTTCTTCTTCCAGCACGGTCTGGCCAAGGCCGAGCGCGGCAACGGCGATGGTCAGCATGCCGATGCATTCGAGGATGAGGTCGAAACGTTCGCGCGCAACGGTGTCGGCGGAAGGGCTGAGGGCAGACCAGATTTCGACGCCAGCCAGCACGACAAGGCCGATGCCGCAGGCGAAGAACAGGATGACGATGAACACGTAACCGAGTTCGAAGAGTTTTGTTATGGCTTTCACGGGGGATCGGTGGTTGTAAAGATGCGAGACTTTAGCAGTAAAGGCTGAGTTGGCGATGTTCAGGAGGTGGTGGGTGTGGACGTTGTGCGACATTGGACTGTTGGTCTGCGCGACAAGCATGGTGACACTCGTATGCCATGGTCGGGATTACGATGACGTGTATGTATGCTCTAATAAAAAATTTGCAATGACGTTTAATGTGACGCACGATTTGTTGCTGATGATGGAGGAATTCTGAATATGAGTTCGCCGGAGTACATTAATATCTATGCGGAGATTGTGTATGTTACGGAACTGGCTGTGCGAGTGGCTCTCGAGAGTTATTAGTCTATCCTGATAGGACTGTGTAGCAAAAGCTGAGGTTCCGTGGATATGGCGGCGTGGTTGTACTCGATTCGCATCATTTCAAATCTATCTATAGAAGTGGTGGTTTTGTAAAATTTGTATAGCGAATTGAACGAAGCGCGTGCTGAAACCGCTATTTCTTTAGCTTTGGCTGCTTCTTTTAATACCGTTGAGGCGAGTTGATTGGTGTTGGATTCCTGCAATATGTTCTGGTGTGGCGAGCGACCGCGTAAGCCATGAGTATTTATTCTTAAGTCGGGAATTCTCAATGCTGTTGCAAGTAACGTCGCATCTTCCACTAAGTCGGCTTAGTGTAGTGTGTCGAAAGGGTTATCTTCTACGCGCTCGAAAAGAAATTTCCTCAGCCCTTCATCGGTGGACCAAATCTTCGCTACTGTTCGGTAGGTTTCCTCATATACGAAGTTGAGCTGTGCGAAACGATAGAGGATAGAGTGCATCCTTGATTCTAGGGAAATCGCATTTGAATCCATGCTCTATCGAACTCTGTCGGACCAGCGGGAGAGGGCCTCATCGACCTCCTTGCTATCCGCGATCAGTTGGGATTCGCTTGGCTTGATCATTTAGGTATGTGCGACGCATTTTCCTTGTTCAAGAGCTACTTCGAGCAGTACCTTTTCGGAGACCGATAGAGGGGCTGTATTTGTGATCCGCGTAAAGCATGAGATGCAGATTGTCTGCGATAGATTTTAATGGGTTCCAATGAATACTGTCCAACATCGCCGCTGTCATTGACGCCCACACGATGCGACTCACTGGAGCGGTTGCTCCTTAATAAGTTGTGGCGATAGAAGAATAATAGAATCGGTATTTCTAGCTCATTGGTGCCTTGTATTCTGTATATTATCAGCGGTCAAATCCGTATATATAACCAGAATCCTCACGGCACTATGCGAATAAGAGGAAGTCCATCGAGTTCCTTTTCTAGTAAACCGAAGATAGTTTCATTATAGTGTGCCGGGCCTGATGCCGTAGTCGCGGCCTGATGATTAGGACGGAGAATCTTAGTGATGCCGTAGCTAATAGGCTCCGATGCGGTTATTTTATCTATATTCTCCGAGCAGAATCCATGACTTTTAAGTTGGCGAGCTGGTACTACGTAATTTACCATTAAATCCTTTACATCCTCCTTTATGCTTCCTTCAAGCATTGATGCTTTTGTAGACTGGAATTTTATTCCATCAAATGCGGATAGTTGATCGGAGACAATCCATTCCAGCATTAGTTGTGGAAAAATATATTCAGGTTTGAATACAGCACTTTGATAATGTACTTTTATTGAGCAACAGAATATTATTGGCCACAAAAGCAAATAGTCGAACAAGAGATATTCAAAATTCTTTGCTTGCTCATTGCTTATTGGCGCCATGAGCGCGTCGGTGCTTTGCCAATGCTGTAGAGCGTGGTTCACTTGCGTAGGAGTTCTAGTTAAATCGAGGAAGCGATGTCGTTCTAAATCGAATTTTCCAACGAAGCATGATTCAATGTTCGGCCTTCCCATTTCTTCCCAGCAGCCATAAACAGAATTTCCGAAATATAAGCATGGAAAACCCGTTAAGCTGTAACGGTTATTTCCAATTAAATGTCTTTTTTCGAAAGGGATATGAAAAAGGTCTTTGGTCGAATATGGTACATTGTATACGTCCGAGCCTACACGCATTCTATAAACTGCGCCTTTTTCTTTTGGTGTGAGATGGTGATAAGTTAATGCGTGAAACGTATAGAATGTAGCCGAATTTTTTTTGATAACGTCGTTTGTTAATTTTAAATATGCATTTGAACGTTGCCCCATTAAAGCAAGGCGAACTATTTCTGGAAAGCTCTTATAATATTCAATGCAAATTTCTAAGTAATAATCCATATATTTAGAGCGACCAACATAGGATTTAATATAGTCTATTGCGGCTTCTATTCTTGAGGCTAGGTGCGCCAGAAAATCGCTTCCATCCCATTTGCTAGTTGTTATAAATACGTTATCATCGAAAAAATTTAGAAATTTTGCATAGTCATCAATGTATAGTTTGATTTCGTCTTCGGTAAGAATTTTATTCATTTTTAGATCGGTTATGTGAACGATTTTTTCATTTTTTGGAGCTAATATTTTAATGTTTTTGCTTGTAGAGTTTCTTTTCTGAAATAATGAAAATTTCATATTTGTTCCCATTCAAAAGTAACTCGAGGAAACTGCTTCTTCATTTCGAAATCTTTGTCGAATTCGAAGAAGTGTTTCGGAACATTTTTGATCGGCATGTAGAAATTAATTAGCCTGCCAGCCTCCCAATTTTTTCCAAGGTGAGAGCGTATATTTAATACCAAAAGTGCTTGCTCATAATTAGATAGCTTTGAGCGAAAAACCTTCCCAAGATCAATCTTTTCTTCTACAGTTAGTTGGGATGACTCAATGAAAGAATAAGCTGCATAGAGATTGCGGAAATAATGCGCCAATCGGTTTTGATGGCCAGTGAATTATCGCCCCTTCGTTCGCTTACTCATTGTTCTCGCTTTGACTGCAATTGCGTTATTTAAAAGGGAAAGATACTGCTTGTCGTACTGACTTAGTACCCTCATCGTATGGTATTTGGGCCCATAGTAGGTATAGGTGTAAGCGATATCTATCCGTTGCAGTAAATTCCAACCCGAAGCTCCCGCTACGGATTTCGTTGTCTTGTAAATAAAATGAAATTCGCTAAGTATATGACCGATTGCATCACGCCCCTTCGCCTCACCGACCTTAATCGACGATAGAATTTCTTCATGGGTGCGAAGCATCTCTGCAAAGACTTGATAGGTTTTCGAGGTGTAGTCGGTTTTACGTGATGTATTCCATGCAAGAAATAAAGCGAACATGGCAACGACTGAAACAATCGTACCGAATACACCTCCCATATAATCGCCATGAAGACCATCGATGGTGCGTTGGTCCATTTCTGCGGGCGGCAACGCCGCAACTGCTGACATGCAGGCTGGGACAGCGGCGGCAGCGCATCGCGGACCAACGTCTCGAATAGCGTCCGTGATCTGTGAGCTGAGGAATTCGATTTCTCGCTGCGGCTGTGCTGCATCTCTTGGCGTCGCGATCTTATTCTCTGACGCGTGAAGGAGCGATGAGGTGATAAGAAAAAAGAAAAAAGAAAAAATCTGAATACGCATTACGTACCTAAGTGGTGATTTTCCAAAACCGTCAGAGTGAACTTTTTTATGACGCGCGGAATTTTCTCAATTAGCGGTACAACAGCCGTTGAGCTTAGCGACCAGTATCGATAAAATCGGCCGGGGAACGTGGAGGATAACATCTTGCTTGCCCGAAAAATACGCAAAATCTCACTAGGCTGAACACGCTACACTTAGCTGTGCTGCGATAGCGCATTTACAAGCAGGATAACAACACCACGATCATTTGCTTGAATTATTCATAGCCGGGGAAAAGCAAGGGCAAGCTACGTTGGATCACGGGGGCCCTACATTTTGTCCCAGTGCCCGGAAAAGTGGCCCTTTTTTTGTGCGACGGCCCGATTCGAACCTGCCTCGTTAACAATTCTTTGATTTTCGATGCTTGATAGGTGGGCTTCGATAGCAATGTGTCGTAACGTTCTGGGCTATCCTGCTTCTCAGCTCCCTTCTGCGCACTTTGCACAATGATAATGGGCAAGTTGAGAACGATTCGATTTTTGCACGCCCTGCACCCATCACCCGTGAGGGAGCAGTAGGGCAGACGACTATTAGCAGATTTTTTTTGTTAATTGCTCCGCTGTAGTCTTCTTGCCAGTACAGGTCCTCGGCCTCGTCGCCTTTATCTTTGCTGGACGACTTCGAGAGCCTGACGCCAGCCATCTCGCCGCTGTAGTATCGAAGACGAGGGGCTATGTTGCAGTTCGCGACCAGAAAGCGACCAGAAACAAAAAAGCCCACGAACGTGAATTCGTGGGCTTCTCTGCGATATCTTGGTAGGCCGTGCGGGATTCGAACCTGCGACCAACGGATTAAAAGTCCGCTGCTCTACCAGCTGAGCTAACGACCCAAGGAGGCAGCATTATAGCGGGCGATCCGGCATCGCGCTAGGCCTACCGCATAAATTTCTGCGAAGAACTACTCAAGACAACGCCGACGTCACCTTCAGCACCTCGTCCGCCGTGGTCACGCCTTCAGCCACTTTCATGGCGCCGGCAATGCGCAGTGGCTTCATGCCATCGAGAACACTCTGCTGGCGCAGCGCGACCAGATCGCCCGCACCCCGCATCAGCTTGCCAAAGCCCTCGCTCACGCTCAACAGCTCATAAATCCCGGTCCGGCCCCTATACCCGGTCTGCCGGCATTCCGGACACCCAATCGGCCGGTACACAACCGCAGGCTTGGGAATCTTCCACGCCCCGCCAACGCTGTCCCATACATCGTCGCTCAATTCGCCACCGGGCGTCTTGCAGGCAGGGCAGAGCGTGCGTACCAGGCGCTGGGCCATCACGCCGATCAACGTCGCCTCGAGCAGGTAATCCGGCACGCCCAGTTCAATCAGGCGCATCACCGCCGATGGCGCGTCGTTCGTGTGCAGCGTCGAGAACACCAGGTGTCCGGTGAGCGCGGCCTGGATCGCCATCTCTGCCGTCGGCAGGTCGCGGATCTCGCCGACCATGATGATGTCCGGGTCCTGGCGCATCAGCGAGCGCACGCCATCGGCGAACGACAGATCGATCCCCGGCTGCACCTGCATCTGGTTGAAGGCTGGTTCGACCATTTCGATCGGGTCTTCCACCGTGCAGACATTGACTTCGCTCGTCGCCAGCGCCTTGAGCGTCGTGTACAGCGTCGTCGTCTTGCCCGAGCCGGTCGGGCCGGTCACGAGGATGATGCCGTGCGGGCGCTTGGTCAGGCGATCCCAACGCAGGGCGTCGTCAGCCGGAAAGCCCAGCTCGGGCAGTGTCTTGACGACGACTTCAGGGTCGAAAATACGCATCACGAGCTTTTCCCCGAACGCGGTGGGCATCGTCGACAGGCGCAATTCGACTTCCTGGCCGCCGGCGGTGCGGGTTTTGATGCGGCCATCTTGCGGGCGGCGCTTTTCAATGACGTCCATCCGCCCCAGCAATTTGATCCGCGCCGTCATCGCAATCATGACCACGGCCGGCACTTGGTACACCTGGTGCAGCACGCCGTCGATGCGAAACCGTACGACAGCAAATTCACGTTTGGGTTCCAGGTGAATGTCCGAAGCGCGCTGCTCGAAGGCGTAACCCCACAGCCAGTCGACGATATTGACGATGTGCTGGTCATTGGCGTCGAACTGCTTGTTCGCCTTGCCCATTTCGACCAGCTGCTCAAAGTTGTTGCGCATCGCGACGTCTTGCCCGCTGCTGCGGTTGGCGTCGCGAATCGACTTGGCCAGCGCGAAAAATTGCGAAATATACTGGGCGATGTCGAGCGGGTTGGCCAGCACCAGTTCGATACGGCGCCGGGCGACTTTCGCGATTTCGGCTTCCCATTCGGTCAGCGCCGGATCGGCCGTGGCCACCACCAGCGTCGTCGCCGTCATTTCCACCGGCAGGATATTGAAGCGCGCCGCGTAGCCGGCCGACATCACATCGGCCACTTTCGTGAAATCGATCTTGAGCGGATCGATGCGGATGAAGGGCAGGCCGACCTTGGCCGCGCACCATTCGGTCAGCACATCCAGCGTGAGCAGGCGATTGGGGGGCAGCTCCGAAACCAGCTTGCATTGCGCCACCGCCGTGAGCGGGTGCATCGAGCCGGGTGCATTCTTGAGAATGCCCTGGGCCTGGGCGAATTGGGCCTTGACGTTGTCCTTCGCGACGATCCCGTCGGCCAGCAGCCACGAAAAAATCGATTGCAGGTCGAGCTTGCGCAGACTGGCGGGTTTTTGCGGGATGGCGTTCACGGTGGCCCTTGGCAAATCAATCGGTGGCGAACAATCCCTTGACCCAGGACGCGGCGGGCAGCTTGGTCTGGAGGGTGATCTGCGCCGCGCGCGCGGTCAGTGCGGCCTGGTCGAGCTTGGGGCGGGTCTTGAAGCACAGCGCGACCACATTACCATCGTGCACCTCGGGCAGGCACAGTACGTGGCCGAAGGCGAACTTCATGGCCTTGAGGTTCTTGGCAAAGCTCGGGTGGTCGCCAAACAGGTTGACGGTCATGATGCCGTCGTCGGTCAGACAATTGGCGCAGGCCACGTAGAACTCGGGCGTGTCGAGCACCGGGCCGCGCGCGGTGGCGTCGTAGAGGTCGCATTGGAACACGTCGAATGCGTTGTGGTGCTCCGGGTCTTCGACGAAGTCCAGCGCATCCATCTCGAGCACGGTCAGGCGCTCGTCCAGGCCCGGCAGCTTGAACATCGAGTTGCAGATGGCGATCACCGACGGGTTCAGTTCGATGGCGGTGACGGTTGCCTCGGGAAACTGGCGGTAGCAGAACTTGGTCATCGTCGCCGCGCCCAGACCGAGCTGGACGATGGCGCGTGGCGACTCGATGAACAGCATCCAGGCCATCATCTGCTGCGCGTACTCGAGTTCCGGCCAGTCAGGCTTGCGGATGCGCATGGCGCCCTGGACCCATTCGGTGCCGAAATGCAGATAGCGCACGCCCTCCTGTTCGGACAGCGTGACGGGCGCGTACTTGGGTTTGCGGGAAGGGCGGCGCGACGATTCGGCCTGTTCGATGGATTTGCGTTTGATGAGCATAAGACTGCCTGATGGAATCGCCCTATTATCGGCGGTTGCGTTCCCACAGCGCAAGCTCGGTCCACGATCCGCACCCTGCATACGACAACGCGGCCATGGGCCGCGTTGTCGTTCCTGAATGACGAATCTTAGCGCTGATACTGGCTGTAAGCCTGGCCGTCGTCGTAGCTGTCCAGTGGCTGGACCGACACACGCAGGCGCACGCGGTTGCCCGGGTCATTGCGCATCAGCGACGTGTAATTCTGGCCACGGTATTCGTAGGTCACGTTGTAGCCGGCAGTGCGCGATTCGATGGCTTCCACGGTGCGGCATTGCTGCACGGCTTGTTCCTGCACGCTGCTGCCCTGACGGCCATTGTTCTGGACGCGGTCGCCCACCATGGCGCCGGCGATGGCGCCAGCGGCCGATGCGGCCACTTTACCGTTGCCGCCGCCGATCTGGCTGCCGAGCAGCGCGCCGGCGATACCGCCGACGATCGTGCCGCCCGCGTTGCGCTCTTGCTGCACCGGCACTTGGACGTATTCGGTACGGCACTCCTGGCGCGGGGTGCGGACTTGTTCGACGCGCGGCTCGACGCGCACCACCCGGCCGAAATCTTCAAAGTCGGCAGCCTGTGCCAGCGGCAGGGTGGCCACACCCAGGGCTGCGATGATCAGTTTGGCTTGGAATTTCATGATGGTCCTCGTTCAGTGGTGCGACGTTGGTTGAGACAATAAATACAGTCTTCGTTCAAGTCTTGATAGTACGCCGATCGCAAAAACGCATCGAGTCCCCGTGGCAACAAAATGTAACAGCCGATGGTGAGGCGATCGAGGCACGCCAGAATGAATCAGCCGGATTTGCCTTGTTTTTGAGGCAGTCAAGGTGGTACCGATTCTTACAAATGACTATTCGCAATGCACATTTGGGTTGCTTCCAATACCACAAAACGTTACCCTTACACAAATCATGGACTTATTGGCGTATAGCAACGACAGCGAGGTAAGCGGCAGCAACGCCCCATGGCGTCGCGACAGGTTGCGCGATGGCGCGTTATTGACAGGTCAACTTGAGGAAAAAATGAGTTTGTTGATGAGAGTGGCGCCGAATATTGTGCAAGCGATCCGCGCGTTTAACGTTGGCGATCTGCAACAGGAGGCGGGGCAACTCGGACATCATTTTCTGTACGCACATTGCGCCAATACGCTCACCAAACAACAAGTCTGCGCCCGCATCGGCGAACAATTTTATTTCCCCAAGCCCTGCAGCAAGAACTTCGATGCGCTGCGCAAATGCCTGACCGAAACCGTCCACGAAGCAGGCCCGCAGCCGGGCTTCATCGTGGTGCTGGAGCAGCTGCCAAGCGCCCAGAAGTTCGACAAGGAAGCGCGCGAAAACCTGCTTGACGTATTTCGCGATGCGGCCGAATTCTGGGCCGAAAAGAAGGTGCCGTTCCGCGTGTTCTACTCGTTCGCGACGGTGCCGCCAACCGCCTGAGCGAGGGCCAAGGTCGTCATTTCAGGCAGCATTTGGTGCCCGTCGTTACGGTACAATGCCGGCTATGAAAAATATCGTGATCCTGATTTCGGGCCGCGGAAGCAATATGGAAGCGGTCGTGCGAGCGCTTGATGCCGAAGGTTGGCCAGCCCGTATCGCCGCCGTCATCAGCAATAAACCTGAAGCCGGCGGCCTGGCGTTTGCGCAGGCGCGCGGCATTCCCACTGCGGTGGTGCCCAGCAAGACGTTCGCCACCCGCACCGAATTCGACGCCAAGCTGCAGCAAACCATCGACGTCTTCGAGCCCGACCTGGTCGTGCTGGCCGGTTTCATGCGCATCCTGACGGCGCCGTTCGTCGAGCATTATGCAGGCCGGATGCTCAATATCCACCCGTCGCTGCTGCCGCTGTTTCCGGGATTGCACACGCACCAGCAGGCGCTCGATGCCGGTTGTACCGAGCATGGCGCGACAGTCCACTTCGTCACGGCCGAACTCGATCACGGCCCGGCGGTCTTGCAGGCACGCATTCCCGTCCTGCCGGGCGATACCGAAGCCACGCTGGCTACCCGCCTGCTGGTCGAAGAACACAAGCTTTATCCGCGCGCGGTGCGCCTGTTCGTTGAAGACCGTCTGGTCGTCGAGAACGGTGCGGTGCGCATCGTCGAGCCTGGCTTTGACGCCATTAGTATTTAAAACGCATTGTTTTAAGTAAGCAGTTTACAACCCAAGGATTTACATGAGATTGCCTCCAGCGATCGTCGCCAAGACTGAAGAAGTCCTGCGCGAGATTCTCCGTTTTACCTCCCCAGCCGACGTCACCCTGTCGCGTTTCTTCAAGGACAATCCGCGTTTTGGCGGCCGTGAGCGTGGCGTGATTGCCGAAGCCGTGTATTCGGTGCTGCGTAACAAGTCGTTCTTCACCGATTTCGCCGGCCATGGCAGCACGCCGTCGATGCGTCGCCTGGCGCTGCTGGGCCTGGCCGAAACGGCTGGCATCGATTCGATCGGTGGCCTGACCGAAGATGAAACCCACTTCCTGACCCGTATCAAGGAAGTCGACCGCACGTTGCTGCCAGGTCCGGTGCAAGCCAATCTGCCGCAATGGCTGTACGACAAGCTGGTGGCCCAGTTCGGCGAAGCCGAAGCCCTGGAACTGGCCGCCGTGCTCAACACGCCAGCGCCGCTCGACCTGCGCGTCAATTCGATCAAGGCCGAGCGCGACGCCGTCATCGCCACGCTGCTCGAAGCGCCGATCGTCGCCGAGCCGATGCCGTATGCGCCGCTGGGGCTGCGCGTCAAGCAAAAGCCTGCGCTGCAGAATCTGCCTCTGTTCAAGGAAGGCGCGATCGAAGTGCAGGACGAGGGCAGCCAGGTGCTGTCGCAGATCGTTGGCGCGCGCCGCGGCGAGATGGTGGTCGACTTCTGCGCCGGCGCTGGCGGCAAGACGCTGGCACTGGGCGCACTGATGCGCAACACCGGGCGCCTGTACGCGTTCGACGTGTCCGAAAAGCGCCTGGCCAAACTGAAGCCGCGTATGGCGCGCAGCGGTTTGTCGAACGTGCATCCGGTGCTCATCGCGCACGAGCGCGATGCCAAGGTCAAGCGCCTGGCTGGCAAGATCGACCGCGTGCTGGTCGATGCGCCATGCTCGGGCTTGGGCACCTTGCGCCGCAATCCGGACGTCAAGTGGCGTCAGCAACTGGGCGCCATCGCCGAGATGCAGGAAAAGCAAGCCGCGATTCTGGACGGTGCTGCGCGCCTGGTCAAGAACGGTGGCCGCCTCGTGTACGCCACCTGCAGCCTGCTGAATGAAGAAAACGACGTCATCGTCGAAGGCTTCCTGGCAACGCATCCGGACTTCGATCTGGTGCCGATGAGCCAGGTGCTGGCCGAGCAAAAGATTCCACTCGAGATGGACAAGTACCTCAAGCTCTTGCCGCACAAGCACCAAACCGATGGCTTCTTCGCCGCCGTGCTGCAACGCAAGGCGCTGGTCAAGGCGGCACCAGTCAAGGCAGACGCCGATCTTGACGCCGATGTGACGGCCACCGACGAAGAATAAGGAAACCCTGCGATGCCGTTGTCCGACCTCTGGAATGTCATGATTGTCGACATCCGCAACCCGGCCCTGTTGTGGCAGGCGATTGCCCTTGTCGTCTGCGTGGCGGCGGGATGGGGGTTGGCAGGGTTGATCGGGCGGTCGTTGCTCAAGAACCGCGACGAACAGGGTCGCTTGATGCGTGTCGGCCTGGGCGGCGTTGCCCGTGTGCTTGGGCCGCTGTTGACTGTGGCGCTGCTGTCGCTGAGCAAGGTCATCCTGGAACACTTCCAGACCGTGAACCTGCTGCGTGTGGCGCTGCCGCTGTTCGTGTCGCTGGCGGTCATCCGCACTTTCTTCTACCTGCTGCGCCGTGCATTTGCGCGCCGTGGCCAGGTGGGCGAGGCGCTGCAGACGTTCGAGCGCGTGTTCGCCTTCACTGCCTGGATCATCGTGGCGCTGCACCTGACCGGCATCCTGCCAGACGTGTTGCGTGCGCTCGAGACGACCATGCTGCCGGTGGGGGCGAAATCAACTTCGCTGCTCGACCTGTTGCAGGGCATCGTGTCGATCGTCGTGCTGATGATCCTGGCGCTGTGGGCCGGCGCCGCGCTCGAAGAGCGGCTGATGCATGTCGAGCGCATGCACTCGTCGCTGCGCGTCGCGTTGGCGCGCGTGGGCCGTGCTGCGCTGATCCTTGTTGCTGTGTTGTTCAGTCTGTCGCTGGCGGGGCTGGATCTGACCGTGCTGTCGGTGTTCGGTGGCGCGCTTGGTGTGGGTCTGGGTCTGGGCATGCAGCGTATTGCCAGTAATTATGTGTCTGGTTTCATCATCCTGTTCGAGCGCAGCCTGGCAATTGGCGATCCGATCACGCTCGACAAGTATTCCGGCAAAGTTTCGCGCATCAATACGCGCTACACGGTGTTGCGTAGCGCCGACGGTACGCAGACCCTGTTGCCGAACGAAATGCTGATCACTGGCGTGGTGCTGAACCAGTCGGTGACGAACAAGAACGTGCGCGCCGTCACCAAGCTGGTCGTGTCGTACGACAGCGATCTGGCGGTCGTGATGCCGTTGCTGGAAGAGCAACCGAGAGGCGTTGACCGCGTGCTCGAGACGCCCGCGCCGAATGTATTGCTCACTGCCTTTGTCGCCGATGGCTACGAGCTGGAAGTCGGGTTCTTCCTGGGCGACCCGGAAAACGGGCAGGGCGGGCCGATCTCGGAAGTCAACCGCAAGATTTACGCGCTGGTGCATACGGGCGCCATCAAGCTCGGCCATCCTTCGATGGACACGCGCCTGCTCGATGCGCACATCACGTCGATGATGGCGCGCACCCCGGAGGGGGCGTCAGACGCTACCGAAGGTGGCGTAAAACAGACTGGCGCGGATTTAGGCAAAAATTGAAGGCGTGCTGCTGCCGTGCGGCAGTAGAAACACGTAAAATGCAAGGGTTATGCATGTGCGATCTTCCTGATCGACGTCATACAAGCCCTGCATTGGAGACTGAATGAATTTCTTTAACGACACTTTGCACGCTGTGCTGTCGTTCTTGTCGACCGGCCTGCTGGATTTTTCGGCATGGGAAGTCGTTCTGTACACGCTGGTGGTCACGCACATCACCATCATCAGCGTCACTGTGTACCTGCACCGCCATCAGGCGCACCGCGCGCTTGACCTGCATCCGATTCCAAGTCACTTCTTCCGCTTCTGGCTGTGGCTGACCACTGGTCAGGTCACCAAGGAGTGGGCATCGATCCACCGTAAACACCACGCCAAGTGCGACACCGAAGAAGATCCGCACAGCCCGCAAACGCGCGGCATCCGCAAGGTGCTGTTCGAAGGCGCCGAGCTGTACCGCGCTGAGAGCAAGGTTCAGGAAACCATGGACAAGTATGGCCATGGCACCCCGGACGACTGGATCGAGCGCCACGTGTACACCGGCCGCAGCATGATGGGTGTGGTCGCGATGCTGGTGATTAACATTGCGCTGTTCGGCATCATCGGCTTGTCGGTGTGGGCCGTGCAGATGATGTGGATTCCGATCACTGCTGCCGGCATCATCAATGGTCTCGGCCACTGGTGGGGCTACCGCAATTTCGATTGCAGCGACGCCGCGACCAACATCTTCCCTTGGGGCATTCTGATTGGCGGCGAAGAGCTGCATAACAATCACCACACGTATGCCACGTCGGCCAAGCTGTCGAGCAAGTGGTACGAGTTCGACCTGGGCTGGGGTTATATCCGCATGCTCGAAATGGTCGGACTGGCCAAGGTCAAGAAAGTGGCACCGAAGCCGAAGCTGGCCAAGAACAAGGACCAGGCCGACTTCGATACGCTGCAATCGGTGATCGCCAACCGCTACGACGTGATGGCCAAGTATGCGAAATCGGTGCGTCACGCGTTCCATGAAGAATTCGAGCAGCGCAAGCATGCAAGTGGCTTGGAAACGCGCTTCCTGAAAAGCTCACGCAAGCTAATGCAGCGTGAACCGGCCAAGCTGGAGCTGTCGCAGAAAGAGCAACTGGTCGAGCTGTTCCAGCACAGCAAAGCACTGGAAACCATGCACAATATGCGCGTGGAACTGGGCGCGATCTGGGAACGTTCGCATCACACCCGCGATCAGTTGCTGCATCAGTTGCAAGACTGGTGCAACCGCGCCGAGGCGTCGGGCATCAAGGCGCTGCAAGACTTTTCACTGCGTCTGCGTACCTATGCCTGATTCGGTATCAGCGGATTAAAAAGAAACGGCTCCTTCGGGAGCCGTTTTGCATTTGACCGCTCCCGCACACCACAGCTGGGGTCAGGTCTGACATTCGGACACGACCTCAGCCTTAGCCACTTCTTGTGGTGTCTCGCCCATCGTTAGCAGGTAGCAGTTCCAGCTATTTTCGACTACCCGACTATTTAACTGTCGAGATCGTGTCCGAATGTCAGACCTGACCCCGGCTTTTCATGCGCATCGGTGGCCAGCTCAGATACGTCAGCGCGCGCCAGACCCATTCGACCGGGCCGTACTGGAAACGCGCCAGCCACCAGTAACTCAAACCGATCTGCAGCGCACATAATCCCAGCGCGATGCCTACCTGCGCCGTCCGCGCTATGCCCCAGAGTCCCATTCCGTGGGCATAAAACAACAGTGAAAACACGAGCGATTGCATCAGGTAATTGCTCAGTGCCATGCGTCCGAACGGTGCCAGCAGGCGGACCCGTGCTAGGGCACCACGGCTTTGCAGCATCAGCATGACGGCGCCAATATAGCCAAGCGCGGCCGGCAGACTGCCCAGCGACAGCAGGGCGTGGGCAAGATCATGGCCACCATCGTCGATGCCAGGCGGCCGGCCCGTCGCAATCAGGCTGCCAAGCAGGCCAAGCCCGACGCCCAGCGGGATGCCAACGATGACCAGTCGTCGGTACAGCGGCTTGTGCTCTGCTGCGTGTGCGATCACACCCGATCGCACGAACCAGACGCCGATCAGGAACACCCCGACCAGCAACACCGAAAAACCGACCTCGTCCACCATGCGTTCGTCGAGCTGCCTGAACCGCATCACTGCCGCATCCGGATAGCTGCCCTGCGTCAGCACGACGCGTTCTTCGGTGCTGCGTGCGATTTGTTCCCGGTAGCGCAACACGCGGCCATCGGCGGCGGGCACCGACTCGTCATCAGCACTGCTAACGCTACCGGTGCTGCTCACGACTGTCGTCTGTCCAACGGCAGGCGCAAAGTGCCGCATGCCGGCTTCCACCGCAATCAGGCAATAGGTCAGCAGCACGATCTGGACGCCGATGCGTAGCGGCTTTTGTTCTGTCGGCCCGCGCCAGCAGGCGAGCAGGCCAAGGCCCGTGAAAATGGCGCCCACCGCGGTCAGCATCGTCGTGTCGTCGCCCTTGCTGCCCGATGCGGCGAGCAGTGCCGCCAGCAACATCAGCAGACCGGTGCCGATCGTCACCAGTGGAAACAGCCAGGCTTGCCGCGCGCGCAGGTACAGCGCGACCAGCGATGCCAGAACGACGGGTGCGAGCAGCCAGCCCAGCAGGCCCAGCCCCGGAACCTGGGACAGCGCAATGCAGGCAATGAGGGCGATGACGAGCAACCGCGCCGGCGCCAGCAGGGCGAGCATCAGCGCGAGCGCGCCGGCCGCATAACTGATGAGGATATCGCCGCTCCACAGCAGGGTGTGGTGCAACAAGCCGATCGCCAGCAGCACGCCGACCCGGCGGGCGTAGGTTGGCGCGAATGGCCGCCCGGCCACGCGGGCGCGCTCGAGCATCAGCGCGAAGCCCATGCCGAACAGCAGCGAAAAGATCGTCCAGAACTTGCCGCTGACCAGGTACGCGACAAGGAATGCCACGAGCCAGTCGAGGCCGTGCAGGCCGGCGGGGATGCCTTGTCCGGATTCGACCACGGGCCGGTTGAAAAATTCGACGTTGGCGATGCAGATGCCGATCAGCGCAAAGCCGCGTAGTACATCGAGGGCGTCGAGGCGGTCGTTGGCGGGAGATAGGGAGGGCAGGGACGAGCTGGTCATTCCGCCATGGTAACGCGGACAGTGTCGGGCCATAAAAAAAGCCGCCAGGCTTGCGCCGGCGGCTTTTTGAAAGACAACAGGATCGATTACTTGATCTTGGTTTCTTTGTAGATCACGTGCTTACGTGCCTTAGGGTCGAATTTGGTAATTTCCATTTTCGCCGGCATCGTGCGCTTGTTCTTGGTGGTGGTGTAGAAGTGACCCGTGCCTGCAGTCGATTCCAGCTTGATTTTGTCGCGGCCAGTTTTTGCCATGATAGCTCCCTAATTAAACTTTTTCGCCACGAGCACGCATGTCGACCAGCACGGCATCGATGCCGAGCTTGTCAATCAGGCGCAGGCCGGCGTTCGACAAACGCAGCGAAACCCAGCGGTTTTCCGATTCGACGTAGATACGACGATTCTGCAGGTTCGGCAGGAAACGACGCTTCGTTTTGTTGTTAGCGTGGGAGACGTTGTTACCAACCATCACACCCTTGCCGGTTACTTGGCAAACACGTGCCATAGTGCACTCCTTAAATATGTTCCAGGACTGGAAAAACGAGAGTATAGCGCGAAAAATGAAGCGGAATCAATCACTTGCGAAAAACAATAGTTAATTGATCTAACAAAAAAATTTAACAATCGAGGATTCGAGCACATTTACACGGGTAAGCCCCTGTTTACGCGATGTAATTCATGCCAATGACCAGGCCAGGCGCCGGTGGCAAATCCGTCACAACTGCCCATTCTCGGCGAACGAATGCACATGGCTGCCGGCCACTACAAAATGGTCCAGCACCCGGATCTCCACCAGTGACAGCGCCTGCGTAAGCGCGCTCGTCAGCCGCAGATCCGCGTCGCTGGGTTCGGCCACGCCTGAAGGATGGTTGTGCGCCAGGATCACGGCCGCTGCATCGCGCCGCAGGGCCGCCTTGACGACTTCGCGGGGATAGACACTGGTGTGTGTGAGCGTGCCCCTGAACATTTCATCGCAATTGATCAGGCGATTCTTCACATCCAGAAACAGCACGATGAACGATTCATGCGTGCGCAGCGCGAAGTGGCTGCGCAGATAGTGCCGCACGGCCTCGGGCGAACACAGCGCCTCGCGCCGGAATTGTTCGGCCACCGCGCGCCGTGCCAGTTCGAGCGCCGCCTGGAGCTGCGCATACTTGGCTGGCCCGAGCCCGTGCAGTCGCCCGAACTCGCCGGCATCGGCATGCAGCAGCCGCTGCAGCGAGCCGAAGTGGGTGAGGGTGTCGCCGGCCAGCGTCACGGCGCTTTTCCCGGCCACGCCCACGCGCAGGAAGATCGCCAGCAATTCGGTGTCCGACAATGCCCCCGGGCCGTCGCGCAGCAAGCGCTCGCGGGGGCGGTCCTGCTCGGGCCAGTCACAAATTCCCATCGTGATTCCTCGCCAAAAAAAGAGGCAGCCCGGGCGCAAGCTGCGCGCGTGGCTTACAATAGCGGTTTGCGTGCGACACGTGGTCGCGATCGCCGCCTTTGCGGCAGATAGTAGAAGCTGTACTCACCCTGCAAGCCATTCGGTAAGTCCTTGATTTATATGCTTAAATCACCCGGGACTGGCATCTAAACACCGAGGGCACCCTAATTGCGTCCGCAATTTAGAGATAAAATCGAAAGAAAACAATTCTTGGAATTCTGAGATGAACACACTCGGATCGAACGATTCGGATGCGCTCTGACCAGATTTCTGCCCAAAAAGCGGATAGAGTGTTGTTTCTCTGCGACAACTACTGAAATATTTTATCAGAAGTTTTAGCAAGTTCCTCCTAAGGAATCGAAAGCTGGCATTCAGCCATATCTAGCAAGATGAGTCAGTGTGATCGTGCAAGTTCTGCGATGTCTTGTCACACCTTCTCCGGACGGGGAAGGCTGTGACCAGATGTACGACCATCCGTCACCCACTTGGACATGCTTCCCCGGTAACGGGGTCGATTTGAAGCTCCAACGGAAAAGTATCCCTCATGAGAATGACGTCCTCCACGCGAGTGCGAGAGCGTGAACTGCCAGCAGAGAGGTGGTCAGGGGCGAGGTGAGGCTGCATGGGTAATGTAATGTGAACTGACGTTTGAACCCTCGTGACTATTGACAGGCCCAAGCTGCTGTTGGCCTGAACCAAAACGGTGTGTGGTTGGATATCCCTCTGCAAACTGGGGATACGTCGTTGCCAAACCACCGGGGGAGAGTCAGACCCTAAACAGTCATGTACGGTGCAGTAAGGCCGTGCGGATATCGCAGGGAACGTGGTAAGCCCGATTCGCCGCCTGTCTCAGAGTTCCGAGGCAGGCAAGCAACTCGAAGGGAGACCGAAGGGGAGCCCATGACGGAGCGGGTATGGGAGGATGGAAAAAGCGAAGGTCGGTCTGTAATGGATCGGATAGGGATTCAAGATTTGTCCCGACGTGAAAGCGTGCAGACTTCCATCAGGTGTAATAGTCGCTAGCGACCTACATAGACAAAAAGTAGTTCTATTTTCTACAACACCCCGAAGGGATGCAGTTTTCCCTTCGGGGAGAATTGCGTCCTCGACGGGTACCACTACGACGAGGTCAGCAATGAAAGTAATCGATCGCAATTCCGTCGATTCTGCGCCCTTGGACGTTTCCTCTGAATGGGCCGCCATCGACTGGCGACGTGTCCAGAAAAACGTAAGAGTCATGCAGATTCGTCTAACGAAGGCAACACAGGAAGGCAACTGGCGCAGGGTAAAATCCCTGCAACGGTGGCTGACCCGCTCGTTCAGTGCGAAAGCGCTGGCAGTTAAACGAGTGACGGAGAATCAAGGCAAGCGTACCGCAGGCGTGGATCGGCAGTTATGGGACACGCCGTTGCAGAAGTTTGCAGCGATTGCGCAGTTGGAGAAGCGTCGGTATCGGCCCTTGCCACTACGGAGGGTCTATATTCCCAAGGCTAATGGAAAGGAGCGTCCTCTGGGCATTCCCACCATGAAGGATCGAGCTATGCAAGCGCTGCATCTGCTGGCACTCGATCCAGTCCTGGAAACAGTGAGTGACCCGAACTCGTATGGGTTTAGGAAGAATCGCTCAACTGCGGACGCGATGTCTCAAATCTTCCTCCAGACGTGTCGGAAAGCCTCGGCACAATGGGTATTGGATGCGGATATCGAAGGTTTCTTCGACAATATCAATCACGACTGGCTGATCGGAAACGTCCGCATGGACAAGACGATCCTTCGTAAGTGGTTGAAATCCGGGGTAGTAGACCGGGCGCAATTATTGGCAACCACAGCAGGAACTCCGCAGGGTGGCATCATCAGCCCTGCATTGGCAAACTGGACGCTGAATGGACTGGAGGCGGAACTTACTAAGCATCTCGTTTCGCTGGTCGGTAAGTCGAAAGCCGAAAAACTGAAAGTTGGTGTCGTACGATACGCGGACGATTTCGTAG
Source organism: Telluria sp. RB2R28 (assembly GCF_059685835.1). Classification (NCBI taxonomy): domain Bacteria; kingdom Pseudomonadati; phylum Pseudomonadota; class Betaproteobacteria; order Burkholderiales; family Oxalobacteraceae; genus Telluria; species Telluria sp. RB2R28. The sequence goes on from NZ_JCASIK010000004.1 coordinate 544,795, forward strand.
TGACCGGCATTTCGCAAGAATTGCTGGACACGGAAATCCGGCCTTGGATAGAAGCTTTCCTTGCAACACGAGGACTGCGACTGTCTCTGGCCAAAACCAAAATCGTGCACATTGACCAAGGCTTTGACTTCCTTGGGTGGAATTTCCGGAAGTACGAGGGGAAACTGCTCATCAAGCCAAGTAAGAAGAACGTGAAAGCGTTCTATGAAAAGCTAGCAAAGTTCATCGGCGAAAATCTCATGGTGAAGCACCAGGATCTGATCCGAATGCTGAATCCGATGCTTCGGGGCTGGGCGCAGTACCATAGTCCCGTTGTTGCCAAGGAAACGTTCTCGCGCATGGAGTCACTGCTCTGGTGGCGGCTAATGCGGTGGGCCAAGCGCAGACATCCCAACAAGAGTGCCGACTGGATTCGCAAGAAATATTGGCGGTCAGTCGGTGATCGAAACTGGGTGTTTGCTGCGGACGTTCAAACGAAGGACGGCAATAAAGCGGTAATGGAACTGTACTCGCTCGCGGGAACAACCATTGAGCGTCATAAGAAAATAAAGGGGGAATTTCATCCCTATGATCCGCAATGGGAAGTGTACGGCGAGACCCTCCGCCAGGAACGCATGTTGAAGAACATGCGCTACCGGAAAGAGTTGGCGACGTTGTTCATGCACCAACGCGGCACTTGTGCCCTGTGTGGGTATGAGATGGACATGGAAACTGGATGGCACGACCACCACATAGAGTACCGTGTGGCGGGTGGCTCCGAGGCCCTTGGAAATCGCGTATTATTGCACCCGAATTGCCATGCCCAAGTGCATAGCCGAAATTTGCAAGTTGTTAAGCCGGTTCCTGCATAGGAACTTTTTATTATGCTTGAGCCGTGTGCGGTGAAAGTCGCAAGCACGGTTCTTAGGGGGGAGGGGTTCTGGTAACAGGCCCTTCCTACCCTCCCCCACCGGGGCTGCCCGCACTCATACGAAACGTCGCAAAGAACATGGCCAACGCTGCTCCTGTCGTCAATGAATCCTCGTACCTGACACTGCATTACCGCCTGGCTGTTGCCGGTGGTTCTGATGTGATCACCACCTTCAACGGCACGCCGGCGACGCTGTTGCTCGGCCAGGGCCAGCTCGCGCCGTTCCTTGAAGAGCGCCTGATCGGCCTGCCCGAAGGCACGCACCAGACCTTCGAGCTCAGCGCGCAGGAAGCGTTCGGTGAACGTAACCCCGAACTGATCCAGTCGGTGTCGAAAGCGACCCTGGAAGAAAATTCGGTGCCAGGCGCCGACTACCTGGTCGGCGAAGTGGTCGAATTCAATGCGCCGAAGGGCGGCCGGTTTGCCGGCGTGCTGCTTGACATGCGCGATGACTCGGCCCTGTTCGACTTCAACCACCCGATGGCTGGCCGGGCGCTCCAGTTCGAAGTGAAACTGATTTCGGTGCTGTAAAGGAAGACTATGGAAAACGAAATTCTGCTTGCCCAGCCGCGCGGCTTTTGCGCCGGCGTGGACCGCGCCATCGAAATCGTCGAGCGCGCCCTGACCCAATTCGGCGCCCCGATCTATGTGCGCCACGAGATCGTCCACAACGCCTATGTGGTGGCCGACCTGCGCACCAAGGGCGCGATTTTCATCGAACAGCTCGAAGATGTCCCGCCTGGCAACACGCTGGTGTTCTCGGCCCATGGTGTCTCGAAAGCAGTGCGGGCCGACGCCGAAGCGCGCGGCCTGACGATCTTCGACGCGACCTGCCCACTGGTCACCAAGGTGCACGTCGAAGTGGCCAAGATGCGCAAACTCGGCGCCGAGATCATCATGATCGGCCACGACGGCCACCCGGAAGTCGAAGGGACGATGGGCCAGGCCGAAGAAGGCATGCACCTGGTCGAGACGGTTGCCGATGTCGACAACCTGCAGGTGCGCAATCCAGATCTGCTGGCCTATGTGTCGCAAACCACGTTGTCGGTCGACGACACGGCTGACATCATCGAGGCGCTCAAGGTGCGCTTCCCGAACATCATCGAGCCGAAGAAGGGCGATATCTGCTACGCCACCACCAACCGCCAGGAAGCCGTCAAGTTCCTCGCGCCCCAGGTCGAAGTGGTGATCGTCGTCGGTAGCCCCAACAGCTCGAATTCGAACCGCCTGCGCGAAGTGGCCGACAAGATGGGTACGCCTGCGTATATGGTCGACAACGCCGCCGCCATCGATCCGACCTGGATCGCCGGCAAGAAACGCATTGGCGTCACCGCCGGCGCGTCGGCGCCCGAGGTGCTGGTGCAAGCCGTCATCGATCGCCTCAAGCAACTGGGCGCGGCCAGTGTGCGCGCCCTCGAAGGCGTGGAAGAGAATGTCACTTTCCCGCTGCCGAAAGGCCTGGATGGCGTTCGGCAGGTGGCCTTCAACCCCGAAGGCTGAACATTATTTTTCGTTCTGGCAGAAAACAAAAATTAGCTACTGCCGCCATTTACCGTTGTTAGTTTTCCGGCAGCCAAGCTATGATGGCGGCGCTCGGATTTGTCATAGCGATGTGCTAACCAGCGCGTCGTTGGACCGCGGACAACGGTAAAGCAGCAGCTTCAGACCTTGAGCGGCACGTCGGGATACCCCGGCGTGCCGTTTTTTGTTATTGCACAACAGGCGGAACGATGGAAACCTTTATCCAACAACTACTGAACGGGCTCGTGCTCGGCAGTATGTATGCGCTGGTCGCGCTCGGCTACACGATGGTGTACGGCGTCCTTAACCTGATCAACTTCGCCCACGGCGACGTGTTGATGATCGGCGCAATGATCGGCCTGACCATCCTGCAATTGCTTGAAGCTTATGTGCCTGGCCTGCCTGGCTATGTACAGCTGGCGCTGGCGATCCTTGGCGCCATTCCCGTCACCATGCTGGTCAATATTCTGATCGAACGCATTGCCTACCGGCGCCTGCGCAATGCGCCGCGCCTGGCGCCGTTGATCACGGCCATCGGCATCTCGATCCTGCTGCAAACCTTCGCGATGATGATCTGGGGCCGCAGCCCGTTGCCGTTCCCGCAGCTGCTGTCGTCCGAACCGATCATGATTGGCGGCGCCATGATTTCTCAGACCCAGGTCTTGCTGCTGGTGCTGGCCGCGCTGGCGATGGGCAGCCTCGTGCTGCTGGTCGAGCGCACGCGGATGGGCCGCGCGATGCGCGCCGTCGCCGAAAACCCGCGCGTGGCGGGTTTGATGGGCATCGACACGAACCGCGTGATCGTCGCCACCTTCGCCATCGGCGCCGCGCTCGCCGCCGTCGCTGGCGTAATGTGGGGCGCCAACTATGCCTCGATCACGTTCACGATGGGCGTGCTGCCGGGCCTGAAGGCATTCTGCGCCGCGGTGCTGGGTGGGATCGGCAATATCTATGGCGCCATGATCGGTGGCCTCGTACTGGGCATCATCGAAGCGCTGGGCGCCGGCTATATCGGCGACCTGACCGGTGGCTTCCTCGGCAGCCACTACCAGGACATCTTCGCCTTCGTGGTGCTGATCCTCGTGTTGACCCTGCGCCCGTCCGGCATCATGGGCGAACGCGTGGCCGACCGCGCTTAACCGGAGCACACCATGGCACTCCTGACGTTCGACACCCAGCACAAGCCGCGCCAGGCCTACACCAGCATGGCGATCGTGCTCGTGCTGCTCTTGATCTTCCCGTTCTTTGCCGCGCAATTTGGCAACTCATGGGTGCGCATCATCGACATCGCGCTGCTGTACATCATGCTCGCGCTTGGCCTGAACATCGTGGTGGGCTTTGCCGGCCTGCTCGACCTGGGTTATATCGCGTTCTTTGCCGTCGGCGCCTACCTGGTCGGCCTGTTCTCGTCGCCGCAGTTCGCCGCGCTGCTGGAATCGGTGATCTATTATTCGCCCGCCATCGGCGAAGCGCTCGTTGCGTTCTTCGGCCCAGAGATCCAGCAAAACGGCATCCATCTGTCGCTGTGGGCGATCGTGCCACTGGCAGCCTTGTCCGCCGCGCTGTGCGGCGCGCTGCTGGGCGCCCCGACCCTGAAACTGCGCGGCGACTACCTCGCCATCGTCACGCTGGGCTTTGGCGAGATCATCCGCATCTTCATGAACAACCTGAATGACCCGATCAACTTCACCAACGGACCGCAGGGGATCAACATGATCGACCCGATCCGCATCTTCGGGGTGTCGCTGGCGGGCGAGGCGGGGTCCAACGCCACCGTGCACATCGGCAGCTACGCGATGCCGTCCGTGAACGCCTATTACTTCCTGTTCCTGGCGCTGGTGATCGCGTCGATCTTCATCACGGGCCGCCTGCAGCACTCGCGCCTGGGCCGCGCCTGGGTGGCGATCCGCGAAGACGAAATCGCGGCCAAGGCGATGGGCATCAATACCCGCAACGTCAAGCTGCTCGCCTTTGCCATGGGCGCCTCGTTCGGCGGCGTGGCCGGTGCAATGTTTGGCGCCTTCCAAGGCTTTGTTTCGCCGGAATCGTTCTCGCTGACCGAGTCGATTGCCGTGCTGGCCATGGTCGTGCTCGGCGGTATTGGCCACATCCCGGGCGTGGTGCTGGGCGGCGTGCTGCTCGCGGCCCTGCCGGAAGTGTTGCGCCACGTGGTCGACCCGGCCCAGCAGGCGTTGTTCGGCAAGGTGATCATCGAAGCCGAAGTGCTGCGCCAGTTGCTGTACGGCCTGGCGCTGGTGTTGATCATGCTGGTGCGCCCGGCCGGCCTGTGGCCATCGCCCAACAAGGAAGAGCGGCCGAACGCCGCGCTGGCGCGTGACGACGAAGAAGCGAGTACCACATGAGCGAACAAGTCATTCTGAACATTGCTGGCGTCAACAAGCGCTTCGGCGGCCTGCAGGCGCTGACCGATGTCGGTATCCGGATCATGCAGGGCCAGATCTACGGCCTGATCGGCCCCAACGGCGCCGGCAAGACCACGTTCTTCAATGTGATCACGGGGTTGTATCAGCCGGATAGCGGCACATTCGAGCTGGCCGGCAAGGCGTACTCGCCGTCGGCCCCGCACGACGTGGCCAGGGCCGGCATCGCGCGCACGTTCCAGAACATCCGCCTGTTCGGCGAGATGAGCGCGCTGGAAAACGTCATGGTGGGACGCCACGTGCGCACCAGACAGGGCGTGCTTGGCGCGATCCTGCGTCACAAGGCGGCGCGTGAAGAAGAACGGGCGATCCGTGTGCGCGCCCAGGAACTGCTCGATTTCGTCGGTATCGGCCAGTTCGCCAACCGCACGGCAAAGTTTTTGTCGTACGGCGACCAGCGCCGCCTGGAAATTGCGCGCGCGCTGGCGACCGATCCGCAATTGCTGGCGCTCGATGAACCGGCGGCCGGCATGAACGCCACCGAAAAACTGGGCTTGCGCGAACTGCTCGTCAAGATCAAGGCGCAGGGCAAGACCGTGCTGTTGATCGAGCACGACGTCAAACTGATGATGGGCTTGTGCGACCGCATCACGGTGCTCGAATACGGCAAGCAGATCGCCGAAGGTGTGCCGGCCGAGATCCAGAAGAACCAGGCCGTGATCGACGCCTATCTGGGAGGTGCGCACTGATGGACGCAATGATGGACGTAACGAAGAGCGAAACGATCCTGCAGATTACGGGTCTGAAGGTGGCGTACGGCGGCATCAAGGCGCTCAAGGGGATCGACCTGCAGGTGGCGCGGGGCGAACTGGTCACGCTGATCGGTGCGAATGGCGCCGGCAAGACGACGACGCTCAAAGCCATCACCGGCACGCTGCCGCCATGCAAGGTTGAAGGCGACATCAGCTATCTCGGCCAACCGCTGCGCGGTACGCAGTCGTTCCGCATGGTCCAGCAAAAGCTGGCCATGGTGCCGGAAGGGCGGGGCGTGTTCACCCGCATGTCGATTCACGAAAACCTGTTGATGGGCGCCTACACGCGCAATGACAAGGCCGGGATCAACGCCGATATCGAGAAATGGTACAGCGTGTTCCCGCGCCTGAAGGAACGCGCGGCCCAGCTGGCCGGGACGCTCTCGGGCGGCGAGCAGCAGATGCTGGCAATGGCGCGCGCGCTGATGTGCCATCCGACGTTGCTGTTGCTCGACGAGCCGTCGATGGGCCTGTCACCGATCATGGTCGAAAAGATCTTCGAGGTGATCCGCGATGTATCGCAGCAGGGCATCACGATCTTGCTGGTGGAGCAGAACGCCAAGCTGGCGTTGCAGGCTGCGCACCGCGGCTATGTGATGGAGTCAGGTGAGGTCACCATGACCGGCAATGCGCGCGACATGTTGACCGATCCGCGCGTGCAGGCAGCGTATCTGGGCGAATAACCCATTTACACCTAAAAATGGCCGGGACGCTTGCGCGTCCCGGCCATTTTTTTACCGATCGGTGATGCTGCAGTATTACGCAGCAGCAGCTGTTGCGGCGTTGGTGGCCTTGGCTGCATTGGCCGAGAATTGCGACACGGCAGCGTTGACATTGGTTTCGATGGCTTCGACAGCCTGCTTCGAGGTCTTGCTGAACTGCTCGTAACCGGCATTGGCGTTGCTGATGGCGGTCTTGACGGCGGCGACAAAGTTCTCCGAACCGGCCGGTGCATTCTTGCTCACTTCGTCGACCAGCGAAATCACCTTGCGGTTGGCTTCGACGATCTGGCTTTCAGCTGCTTTCGAGAATTCAGCACCGGTGCCGCTGGCGATCGACGCCAGCTGACGGCTGTATGCCATGGCTTTTTCAGCGTTTGGCTGTGCCTGGGTGGCGGCCAGCGAGAAGAATTCTTGCGGATCCTTGGCGCTCAGCAGCTTGCTGGTGAGCGTCGACGATTCTTCGAGGCTGGCGCGTGCGGTGCTGATGTTCAGGGCGACCAGTTTTTCCATGCTCTCGAACGTCTTCGACGTCAGCGACGAAAACAGGGCGAACTGCGACTCCAGGCTGGTCTTGGTGGCGGTCGAAAACTGCTCAGGGATTGCAAACATGTGTCTCTCCAAAATGTTACGTTTCGTGAATGGACTATTGCTCGGGATGGGGCAGGTTCTTCGGCAACGCGATGAAACTCTTCTTTTGTGCACCGCAACAGGGCAGATTTTGTGCCACTTCGTTTGAGGCGTCAAGCGATTTTGATGCGATGCACAATCCGTGGTACGGAAGTGACAAGAATGCATTTGCTGTGAGAAAGCTCAATTGATTTACCGCAAACGAACATTCTTTTTCGCTGTTTAATCGCGCCAAAACGGTGTGCTAGACTCGGCTCTTGTCGTTATCTTAATCCTGTCATTTCTTTCGGGAAATTGCTGCGTTCATGTCACAGCCTGCCATTTTGCCGCCGGTTACCGCTCCCGTCCCGACTGCCCCGTGGCTGTCACCGGTACCACTGTTTTTTGTCCTGTTGTGGAGCACTGGTTTCATCGTCGCCAAATTTGGCCTGCCCTACGCGCCGCCGCTGACCTTCCTGATCGTGCGTTGCCTGGGCGTACTGGCCGTGCTGTTGCCGATCGTGCTGATCTGGCGTGCACCCTGGCCGCGCGGGCAGATCCTGCACGTCGCACTGGCTGGCTTGCTGTTGCAGGCAGGGTATCTGGGCGGCGTCTGGGCTGCCATCAACCTGGGCATGCCGGCCGGCCTGACGGCGCTGATCGTCGGCATGCAGCCCATCCTGACCGCTGCGGCCGCGCCGCTGATCGGCGAACGCGTGCGGCGCCTGCAGTGGCTTGGCTTGCTGTTGGGCCTGTCCGGTGTGGCCCTCGTCGTGTATGCCAAGCTGGGCGTTGCCGGCATGTCGCCGGTCGCGCTGGCCCTGTGCCTGTTCGCGCTGCTGTGCATCACGGCCGGCACGCTGTACCAGCGCCGTTTTTGTCCCCAGTTCGATCTGCGTACCGGCACCGTCATCCAGTTCAGCGCCACGGTGCTGGCGCTGATTCCACTGGCCATCTGGCTGGAACACCTTGATCCGGCGTTCAGCCGCATCACCTGGAGCGCCGACTTCATCCTGGCGCTGGTGTGGTCGGTGCTGGCGCTGTCGATCGGCGCCATCTTCCTGTTGTTTACCCTGATCCGGCGCAGCCAGGCCACGGAAGTGACGAGCCTGATGTACCTCACGCCGCCCACCACCGCCATCATGGCCTGGCTGCTGTTCGGTGAATCGTTCAGCCTGCTTGGCCTGGTCGGGATGCTCGTCGCCGTGACCGGCGTCGCCTTCGTCGTCAAGAAACCAGGAAAATCCCCATGATCAGCAGTCCCAGCCAGGAAGCGGTCGATGCCGCCATCACGTCGCGCCGCTCGGTCCGCGCGTTTCTCGACAAGCCAGTCGAACGCGACGAGATCGCGCGCATCCTCGACGTTGCCGCGCGAGCGCCGTCCGGCACCAACACGCAGCCGTGGAAGGTGTATGTGCTCACTGGCGCCGCGCGTGCGCGGCTGTCGAATGCGATCCTGGCGGTCAATGCCGATCCCGAACAAGCGCGCGGGCATACCGAGGAATACGCTTACTACCCGCGCGAATGGACGTCGCCGTATATCGACCGCCGGCGCAAGGTCGGCTGGGATCTCTACAGCCTGCTGGGCCTGGGCCGCGACAACAAGACCGGCATGGCGGCCCAGCACGCCCGCAACTACGCGTTCTTCGACGCGCCGGTGGGATTGATCTTCACGATCGACCGCATCATGGCGCAGGGTTCGTGGCTCGACTATGGCATGTTTTTACAGAACATCATGGTGGCGGCGCGCGCACGGGGCCTCGACACCTGCCCGCAGGCGGCGTTCACGCAGTATCATCGGATCATCAGTGCCGAACTTGATCTTCCGGCCAGCGAGATGGTGGTCTGCGGCATGGCGCTGGGCTGGGCCGACCCGGAGCGCGTCGAGAACACGCTGGTGACCGAGCGTGAACCCAGCCATGGCTTCGCCCGCTTCATGGAGTAACGTAAATACCGTCAATATCCTGTTGATATCAAAAGGAAAATGGTTGGGCGCTTCTTGTTGTATTAAGTCGCTTATTGCCGCACGGAATGTGAATTTTGCTTGCGATCGGACGTCGTTCCGCTACACTTCACTACGTATCTCATCTGTTCGGGTCAGGGGCTTCATCATGTTCAAACTTGCTGTGGCTGCCGTGGTTGCCGCTTTATTTGCCTTTTCCCCAGTCCAGGCCGCCGGTGCCGGCGCAGGCGCGGGTGCGGGCGCCACCGAGCAGGCGAAGAAATCGTCTGCCGCCAAGAAAAAAGTCAAACGCAAGGTCGTGCGCAAAACCGCGGCCACACGCACCAAAAAAGCCAAACGCCAGGAACTCGCCGCCGCAGGCGACCGTCCGCGCATGATCCGCCGTGTCAAGACAGTGCGCGGCAAGCGCGTTGTCACGTACCAGCCGGTGCGCACTGCTGCCGCTGCTGTTGCGGTCGGCGTTGCTGCCAAGACTGTCGGCGACATGGCTGGCCTCGACAACACCGTCGATCCGCTGGCGCTGCGCTCGAATGTGGCTTACGTGGTCGATCAGAACAGCGCCGAAGTGCTGTTCGAGAAAAACGCCAATGTCGCACTGCCGATTGCGTCGCTGACCAAGCTGATGACAGGCATGGTCGTGATGGACGCCAAGCAAGACCTTGATGAGGTGTTGCGCGTGACCGACGACGACGTCGACCGCCACAAGTTCAGCAGCTCACGCCTGCCGGTCGGCGCCAGCATGACGCGCCGCGAATTGCTCCATATTGCCCTGATGAGTTCCGAGAACCGCGCCGCGTCGGCGCTGGGCCGCAACTATCCGGGCGGCATCAGCGCCTTCGTCGCCGCGATGAACGCCAAGGCGCGCCAACTGGGCATGCGCGACACGCATTACGTCGACTCCAGCGGCCTGTCGAGCCGCAACGTCTCGAGCGGGCGTGACCTGGCCAAGCTTGTCATGGCGGCGCATGGCGACCCGGTGCTGCGCGAATTCTCGACCACGCCCAACTCCACCGTGCAGGCCAGCGGCCGCACGATGCACTATCGCAATACCAACTACCTGGTGTCGCTGCCTGACTGGAATATCGGCCTGCAAAAGACCGGCTTCATCAACGAAGCAGGGCGCTGCCTGGTGATGCAGGCCATGATTCATGGCCGCAATGTGGTGATGGTGTTCCTGGACTCGAAGGGCAAGATGTCGCGCACGGCCGATGCGGGCCGGATTCGCCGCCTGATCGAGTCGCTGCCCGACCGGATGGATGTCGATGCGATCCGGCCATCGACCATCACTGCCAGCGCGCCAGGTCTGGCGCGCTAAGAAACGGGGCAGGCCTTGTGCCTGCCCTTGTTATTCATACTGTCGGCATCGGCCGATACCCGAGCGTCGCCGAAATGCGCGCCGCCGTCTGCACTAGGTCATCGAGCCAGTCTTCCTGCAAACGGTCGGCTGGTGCCGAAATCGACAAGCCCGCCACCAGTTTGCCACTGTCATCGTGAATGCCTGCCGCCATGCAGCGCACACCCAGCTCCAGCTCTTCGTTGTCGCGCGCATAGCCGCGCGAGCGCACCAGGCTCAGCTCGCGCTCCAGCCGCGCCAGCTCGGTGATCGAATTGCGCGTGTGGCCGGAGAGGCCCGTGCGGGTCGCGTAGGCGCGCGTGGCTTTCACGTCGTCCACGGACAGAAACAGCTTGCCGGTGGAGGTCAGGTGCAGCGGACCGCGTCCGCCGATGGCGCGCACGACCTGCATGCCGGAACGCTCCGAGAAGGCCCGGTCGATGTACACGATCTCATCGCCCTGGCGCACTGACAGGTTGACCGTCTGCTGCGTCTTGCGGTGCAGGGCGCGCATGGCGTCGAGCGCCGCTTCGCGCACCGACAGCCGGCTCTTGACCACATTGCCCAGTTCTAGCAGGCGCATGCCCAGCCGGTACGTGCCCGGCTCGACACGGTCGACGAAGCGCGTGACCACCATATCGTTGAGGATCCGGTGCGCCGTGGACGGGTGCAGACCCGACACGCGCGCCAGCTCCTTGAGGCTGACCGGGTCGGAATAGGTGGCCAGGGCGTCCAGAAGGGAGGTCATGCGTTCGATCACCTGGATCGAGGTCTTGGCAGGTTGGGGCGTTTCCATTTTCATATGATGGTTGTGCGGTGCAGTAGGCCCATTCTTTATACCATGATGTGAAACGCTCGCGCAAACCCACCCTTGCATTGTGGGCCTGCATGCCACATGCTGATCGGGAGGCTGCATAATGATGTTCCTGCATCCTCACTGGACAATGATGGACAACCCGATCAGCGAATTCAAGACCTTGCGCGGCCTCGAGCGCGTAGGCGCAGCGTGCCGCAACACCTGGGACGGCCTGCGCTGGGCCTGGCGCAGTGAAGCGGCGTTCCGGCAAGAAGTGGTGCTGATCGTCGTGGCCAGCGTGATCGCACTGCTGTTGCCGGTCTCCGGCTTCCAGCGCCTGGCCATGATCGGCGTGCTGATCGTGGTGCTGGTCGTCGAGCTGATCAATTCGGCGATCGAGGCGGTCGTCGACCGTATTTCGCTCGAGCGCCATCCATTGTCGAAAGCAGCCAAGGACATCGGCAGCGCCGCCGTCGCACTGACGCTGCTGCTGGCGTTCGCGACTTGGGCTGTCGTCCTCTACAATCGCTTCATGTAGACCAACGCGCCATTCGTACCGGATGGCGCCCCGAACAAGTTTGATCAATCACAGGAGATGACCATGACCTTACGCCTCGGCGATACCGCCCCCGACTTCGAGCAAGCATCCAGCGTTGGCCCTATCCGTTTCCACGAATGGGCAGGCGACTCGTGGGTCGTGCTGTTTTCGCACCCGGCCGACTTCACGCCGGTCTGCACCACCGAACTCGGCCTTACCGCCAAGCTCAAGCCTGAATTCGACAAGCGCAATGTGAAGGCGATCGCGCTGTCGGTCGACGCGGCCGAACAGCACCGCGACTGGATCCGCGACATCGAAGAAACCCAGCAAACCGTCGTAGGCTTCCCGATCATCGCCGATGCCGACCGCTCGGTCTCGACGCTGTACGACATGATTCACCCGGAACAGTCGGCCACCGCCACCGTGCGTTCGCTGTTCATCATCGATCCGAACAAGAAAGTGCGCCTGACCATCACCTACCCGATGAGCACCGGCCGCAATTTCGACGAAGTGCTGCGCGTAATCGACGCCCTGCAGCTGACCGACGGCTACACGGTCGCCACGCCGGGCAACTGGAAAGATGGCGACGACGTCATCATTCCGCTGACCGTCACCGATCCTGACGTGATCAAGCAAAAGTATCCAAAGGGCTTCGAAGCGCCGCGTCCGTATTTGCGCATGACGCCGCAACCGAACAAGTAATTCAGGTTGTACGGCCCAGAAAAATGGCCCAGGCACATGCCTGGGCCATTTTTTTTGGCGCAGTCAGCATTATCTGTTGATGACGCTGATAGCAATGCGGAGGAATTGTTCTGGCGAAATGATCCGCTGGCCATCCAGCGCCCAGCGCCAACCCAGGTAATTGGGCAGGTAGCGCGACGCCACGCCATGAAAGCCCTGTAACCAGGCCTTGAAGCGGTAGTGGTAAGCGTTCACGTTTTGCACATGGATGGCAAGGCTGCCCAGACGCCTCGCACGTACACCTGCGCGCAGATTGACCGTTTCATGCGCGATCCTGTGCTTGCGTGCAAAGGCGCGGTAGGCGGGATGGCTGTCACTGACCAGCAACGCCTGCCGATCCAGCCTGGGTAGCAAGTCACTGGCGAGTTGCGCAGCCGTGAGGGCCCCGCGGCCAGTGACGGCATCGACCGTGCGTCCCTCGCGGTCGCGCGCGACCAGGATGCAGTCGAGTTCGCTAGAAATGCCCCGTTTGACCGCATGGCCGCCACGGCGGCGCGGTGGCCGATCGAGCGTGCGCGAACCTTTTTGTGATTCGAGCAGGAATGTTTCGTCAGCCTCGACGATGCCGTTAAGGACTGCGGGCCGGTCGAGCTTGACCCAGTGCAGGAAGCGGTGGCGCCAGCGAAAGGCCGTGTTGCGGTGTACGCCGACCCGGTCTGCCGCCTTGCGCACGGGCAGTGAATCGAGCAGCACATGCGAATAGGCGAGCCATTTGGCCTTGAGCCTGAGCCGTGCCAGCGGCGTGCCCGTGAGGTCGTTGAAGGTGCGGCCGCAGGCACAGCAGCGGTAGCGCTGCAAATCGTTGGCAAACCCGTGCCGGTAGCAGCGTGTGTTGCTGCATCTGGGACAACAGCGGCCTGGTGCTCTGACCTCACTGATGAGCGCGACCACCTGATCGAGTCCGGCTGCAGGATGCAGGGCATCGAGCACTTGCCGGCGCTGGGGTTGGTTCAGCGAAGGCAGTTTTGCAAACCAGCCCTTGAAACGTGGCGCTTTCATGATCGACTCCTGACGCTGTGGACAGGGGTTGGACCACTGGACTGCTCATCAGTTCAAAGCGAGTCTCTATTTAACGTTGACTGCGCCATTTTTTTTGTCCAGCTATCGAAGATTTCCGCATATCACCATGCAAGCGCCGCATGTCTACATAGCGTTTCGTGTCTATACAAATAAGGATTGCTTCGTTTGCGTTATAAAGATCACGTGAGAATATTAGCGTCCGATAGAAGAATTTGTAATAAGGACTCGCATGACATCGCTTGCTATGCCAGGCAGCACGGCAGCGTCGAAGTCGTCGAAAGCACCGGGCCGGGTCATTCCCGGCTTTGGCATTTCGCTCGGCTTCACGCTGTTTTACCTGGCGCTGATCGTTCTCATCCCGCTGTCGGCGGTGTTCCTCAATACCTTCAGCATGACCTGGGCCGAGTTCTGGGCCACTGTCACGTCCGAGCGCGTCATGGCGTCGTATCGTCTCAGCTTTGGCGCGTCGCTGATCGCAGCCGCCCTGAACGTCGTCTTCGGCGGTATCGTCGCCTGGGTCCTGGTACGTTATAAATTTCCCGGCAAGCGCTTCATCGATGCGCTGGTCGATTTGCCGTTCGCGCTGCCTACCGCCGTGGCCGGCATCACGCTGACCGCCCTGTACGCGCAAAATGGCTGGATCGGCCAATACCTGGCCACGTGGGGCATCAAGGTGGCCTTCACGCCGCTGGGCGTCGTGGTGGCGCTGACCTTCATCGGCCTGCCATTCGTAGTGCGCACGGTGCAGCCGGTGCTCGAAGAAGCCGAACGCGAACTCGAAGAAGCAGCCGCCAGCCTGGGCGCGCCGCCGCTGCAGACGTTTACCCGCGTGGTGCTGCCGACGATCGTGCCGGCGCTGCTGACCGGTTTTGCGCTGGCCTTTGCGCGCGCCACCGGTGAATACGGTTCCGTTATCTTTATCGCTGGCAACCTGCCGATGGTGTCCGAGATCACGCCGCTGCTCATCATCTCCAAACTCGAACAGTACGATTACGCCGGCGCCACCGCGATTGCCGTCGTGATGCTGGTGTTCTCGTTCATCCTGCTGCTGACGATCAATCTGCTGCAGGCCTGGACACGCAAACGGGCAGGTAAATCATGAGCGCTGTTCTGGATAAAGTCACGCCGCCGCGCCCACCGGCGGCCCGCGGCAAGCGCCTCGACACGAGCGTGCTCGAGCCGCGCTGGGTCAGCTACGTGCTCATCGCCGTTGCCCTGGTCTTCCTCACGCTGTTTCTGTTCATCCCGCTCGCGGCGGTGTTTACCGAAGCGCTCAAGAAGGGCTGGGAAGTGTATGTCGAGTCGGTCATCGACCCGGATGCGATCTCGGCCATCAAGCTCACGCTGATCGCCGCCGTGATCTCGGTGCCACTGAACCTCGTGTTCGGCGTGGCCGCCGCCTGGGCCATCACCAAGTTCGAATTCCGCGGCAAGAGCATCCTGCTCACGCTGATCGATCTGCCGTTCTCGATCTCGCCCGTGATCGCAGGCCTGATGTACGTGCTGCTGTTTGGCGCCTCGGGCTGGTTCGGTCCTTGGCTGGCCGAGCACGACATCAAGATCCTGTTTGCCGTGCCGGGCATCGTGCTGGCCACTGTGTTCATCACGTTCCCATTCGTGGCGCGCGAGCTGATTCCGCTGATGCAGCAGCAGGGCACCGAAGAAGAAGAAGCAGCGCTGGTGCTGGGCGCATCGGGCTGGTCGACCTTCTGGCGCGTAACGATGCCAAACATCAAATGGGGCCTGCTGTATGGCGTGATCCTGTGTAACGCCCGTGCGATGGGCGAGTTCGGCGCCGTCTCGGTGGTTTCGGGCCATATCCGCGGCGAGACCAACACGATGCCGCTGCACGTCGAGATCCTCTACAACGAATACAACTTCACGGCCGCCTTTGCTGTGGCGTCGCTGCTGGCGCTGCTCGCGCTGGTGACGCTGGCCATCAAGTCCTTTATCGAATGGCGTCTGCACCAGGCCAAGTCGGCCTCGCTGGACGCCCCTCACTGAATTTCCGCCGGAGCCACGCATGACGATTGAAGTCCAACACATCCGTAAAAATTTCGGCCAGTTCAAGGCGCTCGACGACGTGTCGCTGCAGTTCCCGGACGGTGAACTGACCGCCTTGCTCGGCCCGTCGGGCTGCGGCAAGACCACGCTGCTGCGCATCATCGCGGGCCTCGAATACCCGGACTCGGGCACCGTGCTGCTCGACGGCCAGGATTCGTCGCACCGCCACGTGCGCGAGCGCCAGGTCGGTTTCGTGTTCCAGCACTACGCGCTGTTCAAGCACATGACCGTGTTCGAGAACGTCGCGTTCGGCCTGCGCGTGAAGCCGCGCAGCGAGCGCCCGAGCGAAGACCAGATCCGCGACAAGGTGAAAAAGCTGCTCGAGCTGGTGCAGCTCGACTGGATCGCCGACCGCTACCCGCCGCAGCTGTCGGGCGGCCAGCGTCAGCGCATCGCCCTGGCGCGCGCACTGGCCGTGGAGCCGCGCGTGCTGCTGCTCGACGAGCCGTTCGGCGCGCTCGACGCCAAGGTGCGCAAGGAACTGCGGCGCTGGCTGCGCCGCCTGCACGATGACCTGCACGTGACGTCGATCTTCGTCACGCACGACCAGGAAGAAGCGCTCGAAGTGGCCGACCAGGTGGTCCTGATGAACAAGGGCCGCGTCGAGCAGCTGGGCAGCCCCGACCAGGTCTACAACCATCCGGCGTCGCCGTTCGTCTACGGCTTTTTGGGCAACGTCAACCTGTTCCACGGCCGCATCCACGAAGGTGTGCTGGCCAGCGGCGACGTCAACTTCCAGGCGCCGCAGCACATCGATGTGCGCGATGGCGCCGGCATCGGCTACGTGCGCCCGCACGACCTCGATGTCGAGCGCTACACCCCGGGCGCTGCGGGCGTCGTGGCCAAGCTGCGCCGCGCCCATGCGATCGGACCGCTGGCCCAGCTCGACCTGGAGCGCGCCGACAATGGCCAGATGATCGAAGCAGTGCTGCCGAACGAACGTTTTGCCAGCCTGGGCCTGAAAGAGGGTGACACGCTGGTGGTACGCCCGCGCCGCATTGAAGTGTTTGTCGACCAGGGCAGCGCCGCATGAACTTCCAGCAGCTGCGCTCGGTGCGCGAAGCGGCCCGGCGCGACTTCAACCTGACCGACGTGGCCAACGCGCTGTTCACGTCGCAGCCGGGCGTATCGCGCCAGATCCGCGAACTCGAAGATGAACTTGGCGTGGTGATTTTCGAGCGCAATGGCAAGCGCCTGACGGGTCTCACGCCACCCGGCAAGGGCATCCTGCGCATCGTCGAAAAGCTGCTGGTCGAAGCCGAGAACCTGCAGCAGGCCAGCCGCGAATTCGCCGGCCAGGACAGCGGCACGCTGACGGTGGCCGTGACCCACACGCAGGCCCGTTACGCGCTGCCGCAGGTCGTGCAATCGTTTCGCGCCGCTTTCCCCAATGTGCGCATCGCCTTGCAGCAAAGCGCGCCGGAACACATCGCACAGTGGGTCGCCTCGGGCAAGGCCGATATCGGCATCGCGACCGAAGGCCTGTCGGCGTTTCCCGACCTGGTGTCGTTCCCGTGCTACCGCTGGAGCCACCTGATCGTGGCGCCGGAAGGCCATCCGATCTTCGCGAGCAGCTCGCCGCTGCGCCTGGAAGACCTGGCCGAGCATCCGCTCATCACGTATGACCAGGGCTTTACTGGCCGCAGCCATATCGATGCGGCCTTCCTCGAAGCCGGGCTGGCACCGGACATCGTGCTCACGGCGATGGACTCGGACGTGATCAAGCAGTACGTGTCGCTGGGGATGGGTGTGGGAATCGTGGCGTCGATGGCGTTCGACCAGGGCCGCGACAAGGGACTGCGCGCGATCGAGGCATCGCACCTGTTCGCGCAGAACGTGACGCGCCTGGCGGTGCGGCGCGGGTCGTACCTGCGCTCGTACGCGTTTCACTTCATCGAGCGCTTTGCGCAAGGCTACACGCGGGCCGATATCGAAAAGGCGATTGCGACCGCAGAATAGGGTGGCGCGGCCGGCACCCCGGGTTGAGGCGCCGGCAGTCTTTGCTGCTTACTTTTTCTTTTGTTCGCGCAGCGCGTCCGCGCAATCGCGCACCAGGCCCGGCCCGGCGTAGATCAAGCCGCTGTACAACTGCACCAGCTTGGCGCCGGCCGCGATCTTTGCGCGCGCATCGGCGCCGCGCATGATGCCGCCCACGCCGATGATCGGGATGTCATCGCGCAGCTCGGTCTTGAGCGCCCGAATCACGATGTTGGACTGCTCGAACACGGGCGCACCCGACAGGCCGCCCGCTTGCTGCGCATGCTTCATGCCCTCGACATCGCGCCGGTTGAGCGTCGTGTTGGTGGCAATCACGCCGTCGATCTTGTGGCGCAGCAGGGCGCTGGCGATATCGCGGATCTGGTCGCCGTCGACATCCGGTGCGATCTTGAGCGTGAGCGGCACGTAGTGGCCGTGCTGGTCGGCCAGGCGCATCTGCTCCTGCTTGAGCTGCGAGAGCAGGCTGTCGAGTTCGGACGCGCCCTGCAACTGGCGCAGGTTCTGCGTGTTCGGCGACGAGATATTGACCGTCACGTAGCTGGCGTATGGGTAGACCTTGCGCAGGCACTCGAGATAGTCGTCGGCGGCGCGCTCGATCGGCGTATCGGCGTTCTTGCCGATGTTCAGCCCCAGCACGCCCTGTTTTTCCTGGAAAAAGCGCGACGCCTGCACATTGGCCACGAACGCGTCGACGCCGCCATTGTTGAACCCCATGCGATTGATGATGCCGCGCGCGCGCGGCAGCCGGAACATGCGCGGTTTCGGGTTGCCGGCCTGGCCACGCGGCGTGACGGTGCCGATTTCAATGGACCCGAAGCCCAGCGCCGCCAGGCCATCGATATACGCGCCATCCTTGTCCAGCCCGGCGGCCAGGCCGACAGGATTGGGAAACGTGATACCCATGACGGTGCGCGGATCGGGCCGTGGCTTCCGGAACGCGCCTGTCAGGCCAAGCGCTGCTGCGCGACGCAGCATGGGCAAGGTCAGGTTGTGCGCCGCTTCGGGATCGAGCGAGAACAATGCGGGACGAACGAGGGTATACAGGATTTTGTCTGGCATGGGGTACTCGGTTGACGTATCCCCGTCATTCTAACGTGCGGCGAGGGGACATACGTAACGAAGTATCAAGGCAATTGTTAGCGGTTGTGTCCGGGGACCCGGCACGCAACAGGTTCAGGCGTCCAGAACGCCCCATTGCCCGTCGACGCGCGCTTCGAGCGGCCTGAAGTTGATCTTGTAGGCCATCTTGGGGCTTTGCGCGATCCAGTAGCCCAGGTACACGTGCGACAGCCCGAGCTCGTGCGCCTGGTTCACCTGCCACAGGATGTTGTAGGTGCCATACGACGCGTTCTCGACATCCGGGTCAAAGAAGGTGTAGACCGACGACAGGCCGTCGGACAGCACGTCGATGATCGACACCATGCGCAAGGTCCCATCGGGCTCGCGAAATTCAACCAGGCGCGTGTTGACGCGGCTTTGCAGCAGGAACTGCGCATACTGGTCGCGGCTGTCCTGGTCCATCCCGCCGCCCACATGGCGCGTGGTCTGGTAGCGCAGGTAGAGTGCGTAGTGCTCGTCCGAGAACGCCAGGTTGGCGACCATCGCCACCAGGTTGCCATGGCGCTTCCAGGCGCGGCGCTGGGTGCGGTTGGGCGTGAAATCGGCGCACCGGACGCGGACCGGAATGCAGGCCTGGCAACCGTCGCAATACGGGCGGTAGGTGAAGATGCCGCTGCGCCGGAAGCCATTCTTGACCAGCTCGGAATACACATCGGCATTGATCAGGTGCGAGGGCGTCGCGACCTGCGAGCGCGCCTGGCGTGCGTCGAGATAGCTGCACGGGTAGGGCGCCGTGGTGTAGAACTGCAGCGTGGCAAAGGGCAGGTCGTGTAGGTGCGTCATGCAAGGAGCTCTCGGGACGACGTGGGGTTGCCGCCTATTCTAGCGAAAACCGCGCCGCGATTCCGTTAGCCAGGCAACGGTGACGCTACTCTCCATGACCCGATGCCCGGCCTGGCGGTCGCGCGGTGGACGTGCTCGAGAAAGCGGCTGCGCGGGATCGGCGCCGCGCCGAGCGACGCCAGGTGACCGGTTTCCTGCTGGCAATCGACCATCTCGACGCCATGGCGCTGCAGAAACGCCACCAGGTAGGCCAGCGCGACCTTGGATGCATCGGACACGCGCGCAAACATCGACTCGCCATAGAACATGCGGCCGATGCACACGCCATACGCGCCGCCCACCAGTTCGCCATTGAGCCAGACTTCGGCCGAGTGCGCGTAACCCAGCGCGTGCAGCCCCGTGTAGCCGGCGATGATCTCATCCGAAATCCAGGTGCCGGGCCCGTCGCGCCGCGGCGCCGCGCAGGCACGCATCACGGCGTCGAACGCGCTGTCGAAGCGCACGTCCCAGCGCCCGCCATCGAGACGGCTGCGCTCGATCTTGCGCAGCGTTTTCGCCAGGCTGTTACTGACCTTGAACTGGTCGGTATAGAGCACCATGCGCGGATCGGTGCTCCACCACAGGATCGGCTGGCCTTCGGAGAACCACGGGAAAATGCCGTTGCGGTAAGCCTGCAGCAGGCGCGCCGGCGACAGGTCGGCGCCGGCGGCAAGCAGGCCCGGCGCTTCAACCGTCAATGCCTTCGAGACGTCGGGGAACGGCGTGTCGATCTCGAGCCAGGGAATCATGTCAGTCCGGTTCGCGTGGGGCCATCATGGGGCGGTTCACGGCCACGCTGTGAAAGCCGAAGTCGCCACCCTCGCGCACTTTGATCCGGTCGGCAAAGAACAGTTCCAGCGTCGTGCGGATCGTGGGAAAAGCCAGGTCATCCCAGGGGATAGTAGCTTCGGTAAACAGTTGGACGTCGAGGCTTTCAATGCCTGCTGCATAGTCGAGGTCGCGCAGGCGTGCCAGGTAGAACAGGTGGACCTGATGCACATGGGCGACGTTGAGCAGCGAAAACAGCGGGCCAAGCTCGACATTGGCACCGGCTTCTTCTTCGGTTTCGCGCTGCGCCGCCTGTTCGGTGGTCTCTTCGTTTTCCATGAACCCGGCCGGCAGCGTCCAGTACCCGTAGCGTGGCTCGATCGCGCGCTTGCACAGCAGGATCTGGAGTTCGCCATCGCGTTCCCATACGGGAATCGAACCCACGACCAGCTTCGGGTTCTGGTAATGGATCGTGTTGCAGTGCGTGCACACGTAGCGCGGCCGGTTGTCGCCTTCGGGAATGGCCAGCACGACAGGGTGGGCGCACTCGGAGCAGAATTTCATGGTGAATAGGGCAGGTTGGTCGTGGCAATACTGTACACCGAATGCGGCGTCGGTAGGGGCAGGGGGCGCGTTCGCAGCGGGCGCTCCCGCGCTCGGCCGAGATATAAGTTTCTTCAATAAGCCATGCATTGAGGATCGGATTTGCTAAATGACGCACGGGGGCGTATAATTCATTTCACAGACGCGGGGTGGAGCAGTCTGGCAGCTCGTCGGGCTCATAACCCGAAGGTCACAGGTTCAAATCCTGTCCCCGCAACCAAGATTAGAGGCCGTTGATTCGAAAGAATCAGCGGCTTTTCGTTTTTCTGGTCTCGTCATTGAGGTTCTTGCTTGGCTGTAACGGCCTCGATCCAACGCAACGTCATGCGCCTCTGCTGCAATGCACGGCAGCTTGCCCGGTCCAACTTCCAACGGACGACAAGTCAGGGGCAAGTCATGATCGATGTAGACGACATCAACCAATCCTGGGGCTGGGTCGGCATGAGCGCGGTGGAAGTGCTCGGTGCCAATGCCTTCGGCAATCTCATCATCCGCGACGAGGACGACCGGTTCTGGTGCCTTCGCCCGCACGAACTCTGTTGCGAGCCGCTCGCCAGCAATCGCGCTGCGCTCGATGCGCTGTCGTACAACCAGGATTTTCTCAACGACTGGTACATGCCCGAGGCCGTATGCCTTGCCGAAGCCGCACTGGGGCCGCTCACCGACGGGCGCACCTACTGCCTTAAAATTCCCAGTGCGCTGGGCGGAAAGTATGGGTGCGATAACCTGGCCATCGCGCCGCTGGCGGCCTTGATCCGGTTTTCGGGCGAGGGGGCGCAGCAGTTCGATGGTTTGCCGCGCTGGAACTAAGCCTGCTCGTCTGCCGCTGGCGTGTCGGCCAGGCTCGCCCACAGGTAGGCCGCTGCCATCGTGCGATGGGGTGCGTAGCGTGCCAGCATGCGCTCGGCTTCCGCTACCGTTGGCCGGGCTGCGCTGCCCGAGAGCTTGTGCAGCGCGGCGCGCACCGCGACGTCGCCTTCCAGCGAGCAATCGGGATAGCCATAGCCGCGCAGCAGCACGTAATTGACGGTCCAGGGGCCGATGCCCTTGATCGCCAGCAGTTTTTCGCTGACATCGGTGCTTGCCGAGCCGGAAATATCCTCCACGCCAGCATGTCGCTCGAGCACCAGGCTGCCATCGACCACCATGCGCGCCACGCGCAGGATCGTCTCGGCCTTGGCGTTCGAGAATTTGCGGCCCGTGAGTTCACCGATGTCGAGCCGGGCCACATCTAGCGCCTCCGGATAGCACCACAAGCCTGACGAATGCGCGCGGCCCGCCAGTTGGGTCAGCGTGCGGCGCAGTGCGATGGCAAATGTCAGGTTGATTTGCTGGCCGATGATGGCCCAGGTCAGCGCCTCGAAGATTGTGGCCGACTGCACGATGCGCAGCCCCGGCTGGCGCGCCACGACAGGCCCCAGCCACGGGTCATTCCGCACGGCCGCGCCCAATGCAGCCGGGTCGATCCGTAAGCCCAGCACGTTCAGCAGCGCCTCGTGCGTCCGTGCTTGGACATCCGGCGTGACTGGCCCGTCAAACGTCACGCGGCAGTGCGCTGCGCCGTCCCCGAACCGGATGTCGAGCAGCGTCGGCACGCCACCGAGCAGCACGCCCTTGCGCAAGCCATCGGCGTCGACCTGCTCGGCCACGCGCTCGGGATCGCGGCCATGGAACGCCAGCACGTCGGCGACGCGGTAGCCGGGCGGCAGGGCAATCGCATGGGATGCGGTCATCGCAGCCCCGTTGGCGCTGGCACGCGCCGCCAGGCCGGCTTGAACCCGGTCACCAGCGCCGTGCCGAGCAGGACGATCGCCGAACCGGCGATCGTGTGCCAGCCGATCACCTCATGCAGGAACAGCGCGCCCCACAGGATGCCGAACACGGGGCTGAGGAACGTGACCGTCAGCGCCGACGTGGCGCCCACGTCTTCGATCAGCTTGAAATAGACGATGTAGGCGATGCCGCTGCAGACCACGCCCAGCGTCACCACCGCGGCCATGATGCCAGCGGTCGGCTCGCCCGGCGCCGGGAAGAACGCGACGAGCGGCAGCACCAGCAGGGCCGAGGCCCACATCGAGCCGTGCGCATTGGCGAACGGCGCCACGCCGCCTTTGCTGGCGGCGGCCGACTTCGTGTACTGGCTGGCGACGCTGTAGCTGAAGGCGGCGATCAGCGCCGCGGCCACGGCCAGGCCCGCGCCGGGCCGTTCGGCCACATGATCAAAGCCGACCAGCAGCGCGACGCCGGCGGTGCCCAGCAGCAGGCCGAGAGCGCTGCGGCGCGTGACGTGCTGGCGCGCCCACACGGCGCCGACGAGCGCGCCCCACATCGGCGCGGTGGCGTTGAGCACCGCCAGCACCGACGCCGACAGCGTGCGCGCCGCAAACGCGAACAGCAGGAAAGGCAGGGCAGAGTTGAACAGGCCGAGAATCAGGTAATGCTGCCAGTGGCGCCGCACGTTCAGCGGCGCGCCGCGACCGCGCAGATGCAGCACCCAGCTCACCAGCGCAAGAAACACGGCTGCCAGCGCGAGCCGGTATTCGATCAGCACGGCCGGACCGAGCACGGGCGCGGCGATGCGCATGAAGAGGAAGGAGCCGCCCCAGATGGCGGCCAGCGCAACGAGGCGCAGCATGTTCGCGGTGTTCATGAGGTCGAAAAAAATGGCCAGTTGTTAAGCTGACCATTGTGGCAGGGCCGGCAGCAATGTGCCAACCGCTTCTTGCCATCGATATCAGGCGGCGCTGGCGAGCGTCAGCGCGGCCGCATGCGGCATGAGTAACGTTTGCGGCACCGCGTTCTTCACGGCCGTCAT
This sequence comes from Telluria sp. RB2R28, assembly GCF_059685835.1. Taxonomy (NCBI): domain Bacteria; kingdom Pseudomonadati; phylum Pseudomonadota; class Betaproteobacteria; order Burkholderiales; family Oxalobacteraceae; genus Telluria; species Telluria sp. RB2R28. Next base: position 568,327 of record NZ_JCASIK010000004.1, read on the forward strand.
TTCGGCCATGATCGACACCGCGATTTCGGCCGGGGTCTTGCTGCCGATGTACAGGCCGATCGGCCCATGCAGGCGTGCCAGTTCAACGTCCGTCAGGTCGAACAGCTTGAGGCGCTCGCGCCGCTTGGCGTTGTTGGCGCGCGAGCCGATCGCGCCGACGTAGAAGGCCTCGGACTTGAGCGCCTCCATCAGCGCCAGATCGTCCAGCTTCGGGTCGTGCGTGAGCGCCACGACGGCGCTGCGTGCATCGAGCCTGGCGTCGATCACCAGATCGTCGGGCATCGCATGCACCAGCGTCACGCCAGGAATGTGAAAGCCGCTGCGGTATTCCTCGCGCGGGTCGCACACGGTGACGCGGTAATCCATGCCGGCGGCGATCTGCGCCAGGAAGCGCGACAGCGGGCCGGCGCCGATGATGTACAGGCGCCAGCGCGGGCCGTGCAGCGTGTGCAGCACGCCATCCTCGACGCGCTGGATGGCCGTGGCCTGCGCCGTGGCGAGCGTGACGGCGCCGGTAGACAGCTGCACGCTGCGCTCGACCAGTTCACCCTCGCCGAGACGCGCGAGCAGCTCCTTGATGCCGCTGTCGACCGACAGTGGTTCGATGGCCAGCTCGATGGTGCCGCCGCAGGGCAGGCCGAAGCGGTGCGCTTCGTCGGCGCTGATGCCGTAGCTGATGATTTCGGGGAGGGTGATTTCGATGCCGTTGTCGCGCACGCGGGCGATCAGGTCGTCCTCGATGCAGCCGCCGGAGACCGAGCCGACCACCTGGCCGTCTGCACAGATGGCCAGCGTGGCGCCCACCGGGCGTGGGCTGGAACCCCAGGTCTTGATGACCGTGACCAGCTGGCAGCGCTGGCCGCCGTCAAGCCAGGCGGCGCAGGTTTTCAGTACGTCGAGGTCGATGCTGTCCATGGTGTTCGTGTCGCCGGGGCGGGTGAATAAGATGGACAATCATACAAAAAAAGCGCCGCACGTGTCGGCGCGCAGGCCAGACGTCAAGGCACCAGCGGTTTCTTTGCGCTTTGCTTGGCCTTGACTTCCGCCACGGCCTTGTCGATCGCCGCCATGCGCATCGGCGTGGCCGGGTGGTTGGCCGTGTAGCCATTCAGGACCTTGGCCGGGTAGGTCGCCGCCAGGCGCTTCCAGAATGCGGATGCACCCTCGTAGCGGTAGCCGGCGCGCGCCAGCAGGTAGACCGCGAGACGATCGGCCGCCACGTCGTCGGCCGCCGGCATCGCCCTGATGCCACCGCTGCCGATCAGCATCGAGGTATCCGGCGTGATGGCGGTGAGGTTGTCGATGATGCTGCCGATGGTGGCCGCATTGCGCTGCGTGGCCGCGTGGCCCAGCATATTGTGCGCCATCGTGCGCGCCACCACGTAGGCCAGTTCGTCGTCGTTCTGCGCAAAACCCAGCATGCCGCGCGTGACCATCACGCGGCTGCCGTCGGCGTACGCGTTGATGTTGTCGGCGTTGCCCAGTTCAATGGCAAAGGCGCAGGCGCGCGTGACAGGAATGGTCAGGTCGCGCGGCTTGCCACTGCGCTCGATCGACAGTGGCAGGCTGGCCTGCTTGGCCATGATCGGGCCGAACACGGCGCCGGCCTTGCTCAGGGCATTTGGCCCTACCGGAAGCGGCGTGCCGGCGGCGGCCAGCAGGCGGTCGCCCTGGCGCAGGCCAGCCTTGGCGGCGCCGCTGCCGTTCAATACATTCGTGACCTGCAGGTGCTCGTCCATGCCCAGTACCACCCACGCTGCCTCGTTGTACTGGCCCGGATATGTGTAGCGGTTCTTCGCGGTGAACCCCAGCAGGTTGCGCGCGTGCTTGGTGCACAGCGCGGCGTTGTCGATCAGGAGGGGGGCGGCGACGCGGTACAGGCGGTCATGTTGCGTTGCCATGCGCTGGAGCACCTCGGCGGCAGCGGCCATCTGCGGCGTGACCTCAGGCTTGCCCGACGCCTGTTCGACCGGCACGGCGCCCGGTTCGGTCGACGATTGCATTGGTCCCGGCGTGCTGCAGGCAGCGAGCAGCGCTGCCGTGGCGACGATCAATGCCGGGGAAGTGAATCGGTGCAGGCGCTGGATGCGCATCGGAGTGCTCCTCATGGTTTGTTATTGTTTGCCGGTGCTGCCGAAGCCACCGACGCCACGGTCGCTCGACGCGAAGTCCGTCACCACGTTGAAAGCCACTTGCAGTACCGGCACGATGATCAGCTGCGCGAGCCGATCCATTGGCTGCAGCACGAAGGCGGTGCTGCTGCGATTCCAGGTAGAGACCATCAGCTGGCCCTGGTAATCCGAGTCGATCAAGCCTACCAGATTGCCCAGGACGATGCCGCTCTTGTGGCCAAGGCCACTGCGCGGCAGGATCATCGCGGCGTAACCCGGATCGCCGATATGGACCGCGAGACCCGTCGGCACCAGCACGGTTTCTCCCGGCGCGATGGTCAATGGCGCATCGAGGCAGGCGCGCAGGTCCAGGCCTGCGCTGCCCGGCGTGCCGTAGGCCGGCAGCAGGTCCTGCATGCGCGGGTCGAGGATTTTGAGGTCGATATGTTTCATTGCAAATTCTTGGGTAATCAGGTGAGCAGGGAGCGTTGTTCGAGGCGCTTGCCGATCTCGGACACCAGTTGGCGCGCCAGCGTGAGCTTGTCGGCGCGCTCGAGCAGCACGTGGCCGTGTTCATCGAACAGGATGATCGTGTTGTCGTCCTGCCCAAAGGTCTGCGGCCCGATATTGCCGACCAGGAGCGGAATGCCCTTCTTTTCGCGCTTGGCTGCACCATAGACTTCAAGGTGCTCGGATTCGGCGGCAAAGCCCACGCAATACGGCCAGCCCGACAGCGACACGGTTGCCGCGACCGAGGCCAGGATGTCCGCGTTCTGTGCGAACTCCAGCGCCGGCGGGGCGCCATCAGGCGTCTTCTTGAGTTTCTGGTCGCTGGCATTCACCACACGCCAGTCGGCCACCGCAGCCACGCCGATGAACACGTGCTGGCCTGTGACGCCGGCCATCACGGCGTCGTGCATCTGCTGCGCAGTGAGCACGTCGATGCGGCGCACGCCATGCGGCGTGGGCAGCGACACCGGCCCGGAGACCAGCGTGACGTCGGCGCCGGCTTCCCGCGCGGCGCGCGCGATGGCGTAGCCCATCTTGCCGGACGACAGATTGGTGATGCCGCGTACGGGATCGATCGGTTCGAACGTCGGCCCGGCCGTGATCATCACGCGCCGGCCCGCCAGCACCTTGTGCTGGAACGAGGCAATCAGCTCGTCGACCAGTTCATCCGCTTCGAGCATGCGCCCCATGCCCGTCTCGCCACACGCTTGCGCGCCGCGTCCCGGGCCGAACAGGCAAATGCCGTCAGCGCGCAGTTGCGCCACATTGCGCTGCGTGGCCGGGTTGTCCCACATCTCGACGTTCATCGCCGGCGCCACGTGCAGCGGCACGTGACGGGGCCGCGCCACGCACAGCAGCGACAGCAGGTCGTCGGCCGCGCCGTGCACCAGCTTGCGGATGAAGTCGGCCGAGCAGGGCGCGATCAGGATCGCATCGGCATTGCGGGTCAGGTCGATGTGGGCCATGTTGTTGGCCATGCGCGCATCCCACTGGTCCAGGTAGACCGGGTTGCCCGACACGGCCTGCATGGTGACCGCACCGATGAAATGCGTCGCCGCCTCGGTCATCACCACCTGCACGCTGGCGCCGTGCTTGACCAGCGCGCGACACAGCTCGGCCGCCTTGTAGCAGGCGACACCACCAGTCAGGCCCAGGACGATGCGCTTGCCTTTCAGGTCCATGCTCATGGTTTCGTCCCGGTCACGACTTGCTCACGCGCCGGAATTCATCCAGCACGAACAGCACGGCGCCGACCGAGATGCCGATGTCGGCGATATTAAAGGCCGGGAAGTGGCCAATGCCGGTCCAGTAGAAATCGAGGAAGTCGATCACGTGGCCGTGCACGACACGGTCGATGCCGTTACCGACCGCGCCGGCCATGATCAGCGCGAGCGCGAAGCAGAACAGGCGCTGCGTCGCGTTCTTGCTCATCATGACCAGGCAGAACACCACGGCGCCAATGGCGATACCCAGGAACAGCCAGCGCTGCCAGCCGCTCGCGTCACCCAGGAAGCTGAACGCCGCACCCGGGTTGTACACCTTGATCAGGTTGAAAAAGCCCGTGATCGGCACCGTCTCGGCGTACGCGAAGGTGCGTTCGACGGTGAGCTTGGTCACCTGGTCGAGCAGGACGATGATCAGGGACAGTCCGATCCAGGGGAACATGCTGGCGCCGACGCTCTTGTTCGTGCTGCGCTTGATCAGGGTGGCGCCGGACGGCGCTGGTTTCTTTTTGGTTGCCATGGTGTCTGGACCCGGTACTTAGGCGAAGCGGCGCGCTTCGCCGGCGCCGAACAGGTTGCTCGTGCAGCGGCCGCACAGCGTTGGATGCGCAGGGTCGTGGCCGACGTCGCGGCGATAGTGCCAGCAGCGCTCGCACTTCTCGGCGTCGGACGGCACGACCGCCACGGCTTCCTCAGCCTCGCTTGCCACTTCCGTGACGCTCGCCTGCGACGTGATGAAGACGAACTTCAGGTCGTCATCCAGGCTGGCCAGTGCGCGGAACTTCTCGCCCGAGGCCTTGATTGCCAGTTCGGCCTGCAGCGACGAACCGATCGCGCCCGAGGTGCGCACTTCTTCCAGTTGCTTCGTCACGTCCAGGCGCACCTGGCGCAGCAAGGCGTACTTGGCCAGCAGTGCGTCGCCATCCGGCAGCTCAGGGAAGGTCCACAGCGTCTGCGTGAAGATGGTTTCATCGCTGGCGTTGAACGTTTCCTGGTCCGCAAACACGGCCCACGCTTCTTCGGCCGTAAACGACAGCACCGGCGACATCACGCGCAGCAGCGCATGCGCGATGTGCCACAGCGCGGTCTGGGCCGAGCGGCGTGCTGGCGAATCGATGCCGGTCGTGTACAGGCGGTCCTTCAGGATATCCAGGTAGAAGCCGCCCAGGTCTTCCGAGCAGTAGTTCTGCAGGCGCGAGACGACCGGGTGGAATTCGTAGCGCTCGAAGTGCGCCGCCACGTCCTTCTGCAACTGGGCCATCGAAGCGATCGCGTAGCGGTCGATTTCGAGCAGTTCGCCCATCGGCACCGCATGCTGGGCCGGGTTGAAGTCCGACGTATTGGCCAGCAGGAAGCGCAGCGTGTTGCGGATGCGGCGGTACGATTCGGTCACGCGCTTGAGGATCTCCTCGCCGATCGACAGCTCGCCCGTGTAATCGGTCGAGGCGACCCACAGGCGCAGGATGTCGGCGCCGAGCGTGTCGGAGATTTTCTGCGGCGCCATCGTGTTACCGAGCGACTTCGACATCTTCTTGCCATGCTCGTCGACCGTGAAGCCGTGCGTGAGCAGCGCCTTGTACGGCGGCTCGCCATTGAGCATCGACGATGTCAGCAGCGACGAGTGGAACCAGCCGCGGTGCTGGTCGGAGCCTTCCAGGTACAGGTCGGCCGGGAAGCCCAGCTGCTCCTTGTGCGAGCCGCGCAGCACGGTCTGGTGGGTCGCGCCCGAATCGAACCAGACGTCCAGCGTGTCTCGGTTCTTTTCGTAGATCGCGGCGTCGTCGCCCAGCAGCGTGACCGGGTCGAGCGTGTGCCAGGCGTCGATGCCGCCCGTTTCGAACAGCTTGGCCACTTGTTCCAGCAGTTCCGGCGTGCGCGGGTGCAGCGTGCCGGTCTCTTTGTGGATGAAGAAGGCCATCGGCACGCCCCACTGGCGCTGACGCGACAGGGTCCAGTCCGGGCGGTTCTCGATCATGCCGTGCAGGCGCGCCTGACCCCAGTCCGGGAAGAACTGGGTCTTGGCGATGCCGGCCAGCGCCGTCTGGCGCAGGGTCGGGCCGCCATCCTTTGGCGTGAGGTCCATGCCGGCGAACCACTGGCTGGTGGCGCGGTAGATGATCGGCGTCTTGTGGCGCCAGCAGTGCATGTAGCTGTGATCGAACATCTTGAGTTCGAACAGCGCGCCCGCTTCGGTCAGCGCCGCGCAGATTGGTTTGCTCGCTTCCCAGATCGTCAGGCCACCGAACAGTGGCAGCGTCGAGACGAAGCGGCCGTCGCCCATGACCGGCTTGAGGATGTCGTCGTCCTGCATGCCGTGCGCCTTGCACGACACGAAGTCTTCCAGGCCGTAGGCAGGCGCGGAGTGCACGACGCCCGTACCGCTGTCGACCGTCACGTAGTCGGCCAGGTACAAGGGCGACAAGCGGTCGTAGAACGCGTCCTGCGCATGCAGCGGGTGCTTGAATTGGATGCCGGCCAGCTTCTCGCCGACGGTGGTGGCGACGACCGTGCCTTCGAGCTTGTAGCGCGCCAGGCACGATTCGACCAGCTCGGAACCGAGGATCAGGAGCAGCGGCTTGCCATCACGTTCGGTCTGCACCAGCGAATACTGGACTTCCGGACCGGCGTTGAGCGCCTGGTTCGACGGGATGGTCCATGGGGTCGTGGTCCAGATGACGATAAAACCGTCGCCTGCGGGCAGTTTGTCCAGGCCGAAAGCAGCAGCGATTTTTTCGGGTTCGGCAAACGGGAAACCGACGTCGATCGCCGGGTCGCGCTTGTCCTGGTATTCGACTTCGGCTTCGGCCAGGGCCGAACCGCAATCGAAGCACCAGTTCACGGGCTTCAGGCCGCGGTAGACATACCCTTTTTCGAGCAGCGTGCCGAGCGCGCGCAGCTCATCGGCCTCATTGCTGTAGGCCATGGTCATGTACGGGTTGTCCCATTCGCCTAGTACGCCCAGGCGGATGAAGCCGGCGCGCTGGCGGTCGATCTGTTCGAGCGCGTAGGCGCGGGCCTTTTGCAGCACCTCGGCCGTTGGCAGGTTCTTGCCGTACAGTTTTTCGATCTGGATCTCGATCGGCATGCCGTGACAATCCCAGCCCGGCACATACGGTGCGTCGAAGCCGGCGATGGTGCGCGACTTCAGCACCATGTCTTTCAGGATCTTGTTGACGGCGTGGCCCAGGTGGATGTCGCCATTCGCATACGGCGGCCCGTCATGCAGGATGAAGGTCGGACGGCCCTTGGCTGCCTTGCGCACGCGCTCGTAGATTTTCTTGTCCTGCCATTGCTTGACCCAGCCCGGTTCGCGCTTGGCGAGGTCGCCGCGCATCGGGAACGGGGTATCGGTCATATTGACCGGGTATTTACTCTCGGGCTTTTTGCCGCCCTTGGCAGGGTTGTGCTGTTTGGTATCGGACATAAGGTTCTTTTGTTGGGTGTTCGTGTGCACGGCGCCGTGCGCCGCGTCGAATGGGGTCTGGCAAACAGGGGAGAGGCGCTTCCTGCCAATCGTCGACTGGCCGGGAAGCGCACTCAAATTCGGTCGGTCGCGTTCAGCGCGCCGTTACGCCGGTCGAAGAACGCGCGTGCCTGCAGCGCGTCGTTGTCGATCGCGGCCGTGAGCAGGGCCAGGTCGGCGTATTTTTCTTCGTCGCGGAGCTTTGCGAGAAACTCCACGCGCACGAGCTTGCCGTAACACTGGCCGGCATAGTCGAACACATGCACTTCAAGCAAGGTGCGGCCGGCGTCTTCGACGGTGGGGCGCACGCCCAGGCTGGCCACGGCCGGCAGCGGGTGCTCGGCCAGGCCATGCACTTGCACGACAAAGATGCCGGATAGGGCAGGGCGGTGCGTGACGCGCAAATTCAGTGTGGGAAAGCCCAGCGTGCGGCCAAGCTTGGCGCCGTGGATCACGTGGCCCGACATCGCATAAGGATGACCGAGCAGCCGGCTGGTGGCGCAAAAGTCGCCCGCGGCCAGCGCCGCGCGCACGGCCGACGATGAGATGCGTTCGTCGCCATGCATCACAGTGCCGAGCGTGTGGACCTCGAACCCGTGTTTGCGGCCGGCCTCGGTCAACATGGCAATGTTGCCGGCGCGGCGCGCGCCGAAGCAGAAGTCGTCGCCGACCATCAGCCATTTGACGTGCAGACCGTCGACCAGTACGCGCTGGACGAAATCCTGCGGCGACATGGCGGCAAACTGTTCGTTGAAATGTTCGACGATGACGCGGTCGATGCCGGCCTGGTCGAGGTCTTCGAGCTTGTCGCGCAGATTGGCCACGCGCGCCGGGGCTTTGGACGGGTCGCCCAGCTTGTGGGCAAAGTATTCGCGGGGATGGGGCTCGAACGTCATCACGGCCGCGTCCAGGCCGAGCCGGTCGGCTGCGCTGCGCACTTGCGCGAGCAGGGCCTGATGGCCGCGATGGACGCCGTCAAAATTGCCGATCGTGAGTGCGCAGGGTGCGCGCGCCCTGTCGTTGGGAAGTCCGCGAAATACCTTCATCAAGTCTGGTTCCGGTTGCGCGCCATGCTGTCGGTATGCGGCGCCAAAAGCCTGATTATACGGGAACTGCGCGGCAAACCGACGTTGCATAGAAGGAATGGATGGCCATCGATCTTGCAGGGCGCGGCATGAGGATGCGGACCGAACAAAAACGCCGCCCGAGGGCGGCGTTCTGGCCGATCAAAACGCTGCCCGCGGGCTGCGTTCTGGTGAATTGCAACGTAGCGTGGACGGCTATGCCGTCCACGCGTTCAAACCAACCTCGCTCATGGTATGCGACGTTACGTTGAACGCGTGGACGGGAAACCCGTCCACCCTACCGCTTTCTAACCAGTTACGACAGTGGGTGGTTGACTGCCAGGATCCAGTAGCGGGCCAGTTCGGCAGTGCCGTCCTTGCCGCCAACGGTCTTGAACGCAGCGATGGCTTGCTGTTTCTTGCCAGCGACGGCGTAGGCTTCACCCATGCGCAGCTTGGCTTCTTCGGCATTGCGCAGGCCGCCGGCCTTGATCGCTGCTTCCATCATCTTCAGGCCCTTGTCGGCCTGGCCAGCCTGCACCATCGCGTAACCCAGGCCAACCATCTGGTCTGCGTCCTTGGCGGCGGTGTACTCGGCTTCGAGCGCAGCAAAGTTCTTGTTTTGCTCGGCCAGGTTTTTCTCGGCCAGTTCCTTCAGGCGCTGGTGGCGCGCAGCGTCGGTGCCGGTGCCCAGTGCGCCGGCCTTGTAGCCGCGGTCGATGATCTTGAGTGCTTCGGCCGGGGCTTTCGCCTGCAGCACCAGCTGGGCCATTTCCATGAACTCGCTTGGCTTCTTGAGCAGGTTATTGGCCAGCTTCAAGCGGTAGACGTCGATGTTCAGGCGCTGCGAGTAGCCTGGCTGACGCTGCACGCGGTTCAGCAGGTCGGTCCAGTACTGGGCTTTCGGATAGCTTGCTGCCAGCTTCTCGATGGTGCGGACATAGCCGGCCGTATCGTTTTTCTTGAGCTGGATATTGGCCAGCATGCCGAGTTGATCTTCGCTCAGGCGGCCGCTTTTTTCGATGGTGCGCAGTTCTTGCTCGAGCGCAGCGGTGTTGCCTTGCTTGTAGTAGTTCTGCAGCAGGTAAGCGCGCAGCTTCGGATCATCCTTCTGCTTGAGCAGGGACTGGATCGTGCTGTTGGCTTTGTTCAGATCGCCGGCGCGCATATAGATGCCGACCAGGCCTTCCGAAAATTGCGAACGCTCGGTGGCGCTCAGCTTGCCCGAATCGAGCAGTGCTTCAAACGATTTGGCGGCGGTATCAAAGTCACCGGCCGACGATGCTGCCGCAGCGCGGACGCGCTCGATCGTGTAGCTCTCGTTGGCGGTTTTGTTGCTTACTTTGTCCAGTCCACGCAGGGTCGCCAGTGCTTCCTTGTGCTTGCCCTGTTTCATTTGTGCCTGGGCTTGCTGCAGTGGTTTGCCGATCTCCGCACGCAATGCTTCTGCAGCGACAGCGGAGGACAGGCCGATCACCGGAGTGGCGGCAACGAAGCCGAGTGCGGCCATCGCGATACTGAGGTGAGCGAGACGGAACTTGATCATCTGAAAAATCCTTATTTCAAAATGGACACGGCAGGGGGTAGCCCTGCCGTGTTGGTCAAAACATGGAACGATTACTGGAATTGCTCGTTACCGACCATGCCGATTTTGGTGACGCCGATGCGCTGGGCAGATGCCATCACGCCGGCTACAACTTTATACTCTACCAGCTTATTTGGACGCAGGTGCACTTCAGGCTGGTCAGCCATCGCTGCGACTGCATTCATCTTTGCTTCGAGGGCTGCACGATCCGGAATCACTTCGCCATCCCAGAGGATGGTGCCGTCAAAGTCCACGTCGATGGTGACCACGACCGGCTTGACATCCGTCAGCGGTGGCGGGGTACCCGTCGGCATGTTCAGATTGACCGAGTGGTTCTGCTTCGGAATCGTGATGATCAGCATAATGATCAGAACGAGCAGGACGTCGATCAACGGCGTCATGTTCATTTCCATCATCGGTTCCGGATCAGCATCCTTAGCGGAGCTCGAACCTACGCTCATACTCATGGTGTTTCCTTTTCAAATGTTGGGAGAAGGGCGCGGCGCCCGGCTCGATGAGCCTGACGCCGCGTGCAGGGCTATCAGCCCGGTGGTTCGATCACGAAACCAACCTTCTGCACCCCAGCACGTTGTGCCGTGTAAATGACCCGACCGATCGCTTCGTAGCGGGCTTCCTGGTCACCACGAACTTTCACTGCCGGTTGCGGCACTTTCACCGACTGCTCCGCGAGGAACTTGAACAGCTCGTCCGTATTCGCAAGGTGCAGCTGGTTATAGTACATTTCGCCGTCTTTATTGACGGTGATGTTAACGTCTTCCGGTTTGGTCAGGGTGACCTGGTTCTCTTCTGCAGGCAGTGCAACTTGTTGCAGTTTCAGAACCACCGGACTCGTGATCAGGAAAATGATCAGCAGAACCAACATGATGTCAACGAGTGGCGTCGTGTTGATCTCTGAATTCAGCTCATCTTCTCCGTTATCGGATCCGACACTCATCGACATAATTTATCCAATCTTCTTGGCGCTGATTGCTGCGTTCGAGGTCGACATTGCGCCCGAGATCAGTACCGAGTGCACGTCAGCCGAGAACGAGCGAATGTCTTCCAGCGCGGTCTTGTTACGACGAACCAGCCAGTTGTAACCCAGGACGGCAGGAACTGCAACGAACAGACCGAAGGCGGTCATGATCAGTGCTTCACCGACTGGACCTGCAACCTTGTCGATCGATGCGTTACCCGACATGCCGATGGCGGTCAGTGCGTTGTAAATACCCCAGACGGTACCGAACAGACCGATGAACGGCGAGGTCGAACCAACGGTTGCCAGGAACGACAGGCCATCTTGCAGACGCGACTGAACACGGTCAACAGCGCGCTGGATCTGCATGGTAACCCAGGTCGACAGGTCGATCTGCTCGAGCAGGGCGCCATCGTGGTGCTGGGTAGCCTTGGTGCCGGTTTCAGCGATGAAGCGGAATGGCGAACCTTCTTTCAGCGTAGCCGAACCAGCGACGATCGACGGTGCTTTCCAGAACTTGGCTTTCATGTCTTTAGCCTGGTTCATCACTTTTTGCTGATCGATCAGCTTGGTGATGATGATGTACCACGAACCGATCGACATCAGCGACAGGATGATCAGGGTGCCCTTGTTGACGAAGTCGCCGTGTTCCCACATGGCCTGCAGGCCGTACGGGTTGTAGACTTCTTCGGTTTTTTCGGTACCTGGCGCAGCAGCTGGCGCGCCGGCATCGGCCGGAGCAGCGGTAGCAGCAGCATCAGTAGCAGGCGCAGCAGCCGGATCAACGGCTGGTGCAGCTGCGTCGGTCGCCGCTGGAGCAGCTGCGTCGGTTGCCGGGGTTTGAGCGAAGGCTGGTGCCGACACCAGCGCCGATGCTGCGGTTACCGACAACAGGACAGCCGCCAGGAAAGCGGACAAACGGGTATTCTTAAACATGCTTCCTCCAAAATATTTAAATAGACAGTTCGCTGAACTTACGACAACGACAATCAAAGTTTGAGACGGTGTTTTGTCCCGGTTTTATTCCAGCGTCCAGACGTACTGCACCGCTGTCCACGCCTGTTCCGGCTTGCCATCGATCATGGCTGGCTTGAATCGGCATTTGCTCAGAGCCGATTGCGCGGCCCGGTCCAAGTCTCGGAAGCCACTTGACTTCGCCAGCTTGGCTTCCAACACGCGACCATCGACACCAATCAGGAATTGCAGGGTCGTGGTACCCGTTTCTTCATTGCGTTGCGACGAACGCGGATATTCCGGACGTGCGCAAGTATTAAAGTCTGCTACTGCTTCGCTGCGGCTGACTGCACGCGGTGCCGGTGGTGCTGGCGGCGCCGATGGAGCCGGTGGTGCAGGCGGTGCCAGCGACGTGGTCGGTGGCGGGGTCTGCGTCGCAGCGGCGATCACGTTCTGCGGCGGTGGCGGCTGCTGCACCTGCACTTCGACCGGCGGGATGAATGGAGGCGGTGGAGCCTTCATTTCCGGCGGTGGCGGCGGTGGCGGGGTTTCCGGTGGTGGCGGCGGAGCCACTTCTTCAATCAGCTTGGTCTCCACAGCTTCGGTCACCGTGCTGACGATCCGGGTCCCCAGGCCAGCAACGAGTGCCCAACCCACAAGGATGTGGAAGATGAGCACAACGATGAATCCTGTGAAATTTTTCCCGGGTTGCTTTTCGTTCGAAAAATTCATGCCATATTTCTCCAATGCCAACTCTTTTTTGTTGCTACCAAACCCACTAAATACGACGGAAACCTAGAGCCGCATCCGGGACATTCGAGGAATTATACCTACGAATTCTTTTTTGCACATACATTTTTACAGCAGCGAAAGGACCGCTAACTGCTTGTAAATGCTGGCAAACCAGCTCATCTATACAAGAACGGATGGGCTGCACGGCGGGGTTTGGAGGTCCGGAAAATGTGTCGTTTTATCTATGGATTCTCCTCATTGCGTGGAAGATCAATGCTCAGGCTGGTTTAGCCAAATTATTGTCGTTAATTGTGCAGTTTGGCAAATTTCCTATGAGTGAGCGACGGCTTTTGTACAAACTATCGCTGTTCGCCGGGTCTTGCATCGGAGAACGAATCACCTGGAACAGGTACCTTCCTTCACAAGCTATAGATAAAAGTTATACGACTTCTCACCATTGAGATAACTCAACCGTGCGCCTAACAGGGGTTCAACTTGGCAGGAATAAAAGCTACGAGGCTCTACACCTGCTTCGCCAAACTATATTACTTAGTTTTGCTAGGTACTTCACCACCATATTGCCATGACGTAGATGTGACAGCGCCAACATGTGATGACGGCAACATACCATGAAATTCCGATATTGGCGATACCAAGCGAACACAAGTACGTACGTGTTCCTACGCATGCTTGGTATTTGCAGGTAAAGACGTTGGAAAAAGGCGTTGGCGGTCGCGGCGCGCGGGTCAATCCGATGTAGAAATGACCGTCAACGCCTGCTGCGTGGACGGGTTCCACGCGCCGACATGCGCCAGGAATGGTGGGTGGTTTGTCAACCACGCGTTCATGAGTCAAGCGCACTACGTAGGGTGGACGGCAAGCCGTCCACCCTACGTCCAGCCACAACAGACTGTCAGCGCGTGCGTTTTTCGCGCCGGCAATCGATAAAGCTGACGACGTGGCCGTCGGGATCGGCCGTTTCGAGGCGCACGTCGAAGCCCCACAGGCGGGCCACGTGCTTGAGGACTTCTTGCGCTTGCTGGTTGAGCGGGCGCCGGTTGTACTGCGTATGGCGCAGCGTCAGCGCGCGGTCGTCGCGTGTATTGACTTGCCAGACCTGGATGTTCGGCTCGCGGCTGCCCAGATTGTATTGTTCGGCCAGCTTGTGGCGTACATAACGGTAGCCGGCGTCGTCGTGGATGGCCGAAATCGAGAGTTTGTCGCTGCGGTCGTCGTCCAGTACGGCAAAGAAGTGAAATTCGCGGATCAGCTTTGGCGACAGGTACTGCGCAATGAAACTCTCGTCCTTGAAATTGCGCATCGCAAAGTCCAGCGTCTTGCGCCAGTCGCTGCCGGCAATGTCAGGAAACCAGGTGCGGTCTTCATCGGTCGGATGTTCGCAGATACGGCGGATGTCGCTCATCATCGCAAAACCAAGCGCATACGGGTTGATCCCGCTGTAATACGGGCTGTTGGCCGGCGGCTGGTAGACGACATTGGTGTGGCTTTGCAGGAATTCGAGCATGAAGCCGTCGCCGACGATGCCTTCCTGATACAGGTCCTGCAAAATCGTGTAGTGCCAGAATGTGGCCCAGCCTTCGTTCATGACCTGGGTCTGGCGCTGCGGATAAAAGTATTGCGAGATCTTGCGCGTGATGCGCACCAGTTCGCGCTGCCATGGTTCCAGCAGCGGCGCATATTTTTCAATGAAGTACAGCAGGTTTTCTTCGGGCTCGGGCGGAAAGCGCACGGGCGTGGCGCTGTGCACCTGCTCTTCGCGCAGCGGCAGCGTGCGCCAGATGGCGTTGACCTGCGACTGCGCGTATTCTTCGCGCTCCTTGGTGCGCGCCGCCTCTTGCGCCACCGACAGCTTGGCCGGTCGCTTGTAGCGGTCGACGCCATGGTTCTGCAGCGCGTGGCACGAATCGAGCAATTCTTCCACCGCATCGATGCCATGCCGCTGCTCGCATTCGGCGATGTAGTTCTTGGCGAACACCATATAGTCGACGATGGCGTCGGCATCGGTCCAGCTTCGGAACAGGTAATTGCCCTTGAAGAAGGAGTTGTGGCCATACGCCGCGTGGGCGATCACCAGCGCCTGCATCGTCAGGCTGTTCTCTTCCATCAGGTAGGCGATGCAGGGATTGGAATTGATGACGATTTCGTACGCCAGCCCCATCTGCCCACGGCGGTAGCTTTTCTCGGTGCTCAGGAAATGTTTGCCGAATGACCAGTGGTTGTATGACACCGGCATCCCGACCGAGGTGTAGGCATCCATCATTTGCTCGGCGGTGATGATCTCGAGCTGGTTCGGGTAGGTGTCGAGGCCATAGCGTTGGGCCACGCGCCTGATTTCTTCGTGGGCCTGCTCGATCAGGTCGAAAGTCCATTCCGACTGTTCGGGCAGGGCGCGCGGGTTGTCCGGATCTCTTGGCATGAGGTACCTCGCTGCTGTTGGCTGGTTCGGCTGTTCGCGCGGCTACTTGGCCTGCTTCTTAAACAGTTCCCGGAACACCGGGTAGATATCGGCCGGGGTCACGATCTTTTGCATCGCGAAGTTGCGGTGCTGGCTGGCGACGTCGCAGTATTGTTCCCACAGGTTCTGTGGCGGGCCGTCCGTGATTTCGACATAGGTGTAGTACTGAACGCGCGGCATGATCGCATTGGACAGGATCTGCTTGCACAGCACCGAATCGTTGTCCCAGTTGTCGCCGTCGGAGGCTTGCGCCACGTAGGCATTCCAGTCGGCGCTGCCGTAGCGTTCGTTGATGACTTTTTGCAGCAGGTGCAGGGCCGACGATACGACGGTGCCGCCCGACTCACGCGAATGGAAGAATTCGTTCTCGTCGACCTCGGCCGCCGCCGTGTGGTGGCGAATGAAGACCACATCGATTTTCTCGTACACACGTTTCAGGAACAGGTACAGCAGGATGAAGAAGCGCTTGGCCGTGTCCTTGCGGGTTTCGTCCATCGAGCCTGACACGTCCATGATGCAGAACATCACTGCCTGGGTACTTGGCTTGGGAACCTTGATCCGGTTGGCGTAGCGCAGGTCGAACGGGTCGATGAACGGAATCGCATTGAGCCGGATCCGCAGGTGATGAATGCGATCCCGCAGTTCGATGACGCCCTGGTCGTCGGCCGGTGCGCCTTCGTCAAACAACGCCTGCAATTGCTCCTGGGCCTCGGCCAACTGGCGCCGCGTGGGCCCGCCCACGGCAATACGCCGGCCCAAGGCGCCGCGCAGCGAGCGCAGCACGTGGATATTCGAGGGCGTGCCCGAAACGTTGTAGCCGGCGCGCTGATTCTTGTATTCAATGGTCTGGGTCAGCTGCGTCTTGACCATATTCGGCAACTCGAGATCTTCGAAGAAATAATTCATGAATTCTTCGCGCGACAATTCAAAGATGAAATCATCTTCGACGGTCTGGTCGCTGTTGCCGGGGCGGCCGCGGCCGGCGCCCGCACCACCGCCGCGCGGGCGGCTGAACTGGTCGCCTTTTTGATATTCGGTATTGCCGGGGTTGACGGTTTCCCAGACGCCGCCATGGGCGTGGCCGAAGTGGGGCTCGTTGACGTCCTTGACGGGAATGGTGACCTTTTCGCCATTTTCGATGTCGGTGATCGAGCGGCCCTTGATGGCGCGGCCGACGGCATCCTTGATCTGCGCCTTGTAGCGGCGCAGAAAGCGTTCGCGGTTGACCGCAGACTTGTTCTTGCCCTGCAAGCGACGGTCGATGAGGTAAGTCAAAACAGGCCTCCTGCTCAATGTAAGCGCGGATCTGGCGTTTTGGACACGCCGTTGGCGCTGTGGCGCTGCCTTTTAAACAGCAGCGCCCTTATCTTAATACGCTACGCGAACGGACGTGCGACGCACGCACAGCGCGGGACGTTGCCAGCCGGCGGCCTGCGGCCAGCCGGCAACGCTGCTACTCATGCACTATTGCTCATGCGCTGTTGCTTACGATGATTTGCGCACGCGCAGATACCATTCGCACAGCAACCGCACCTGCTTCGGCGTATAGCCTTTCTCGACCATGCGCGCCACGAAATCTGCGTGCTTGTTCGCATCCTCGGTATTCGCCTTTGCATTGAATGAAATCACCGGCAGGAGTTCCTCAGTATTCGAGAACATTTTTTTCTCGATCACGCTGCGGAACTTTTCATAACTGGTCCAGGCGGGATTTTTGCCGGCATTGGTGGCGCGCGCCCGCAGGCTGAAGTTGACGATCTCGTTGCGGAAATCTTTCGGATTCGAAATCCCGGCCGGCTTTTCGATTTTCTCCAGTTCGGCGTTGAGCGACTCGCGGTCGAAACTCTCGCCGGTATCGGGATCGCGAAATTCCTGGTCCTGGATCCAGAAGTCGGCAAACGTGACGTAGCGGTCGAAGATGTTCTGCCCGTACTCGGAATAGCTTTCCAGGTAGGCCGTTTGAATTTCCTTGCCGATGAAATCGACATAGCGCTGCGCCAGGTGTTCCTTGATATACGACAGGTAGCGCTGCTCGGTCTCGGGCGGGAATTGCTCGCGCTCGATCTGCTGCTCAAGCACGTACAGCAGGTGCACCGGATTGGCCGCCACTTCGGTATTGTCGAAATTGAACACCTTCGACAGAATCTTGAAAGCAAACCGGGTCGACAAGCCGTTCATGCCTTCGTCCACGCCCGCGTAATCGACGTATTCGTGCAGCGACTTCGCTTTGGGGTCGGTGTCTTTCAGGTTGTCGCCGTCATACACAAGCATCTTGGAATAGATGCTGGAGTTGTCGGGATCCTTCAGGCGCGAGAGCACGGCAAACTGCGACATCATGCGCAGCGTGCCCGGCGCGCAGGGCGCCTTGTCGAGCGACGAATTGCGCAGCAGCTTGTCGTAGATTTTGACTTCGTCCGACACGCGCAGGCAATACGGCACCTTGACGATGTAGATGCGGTCGAGGAACGCCTCGTTATTGCGGTTGTTGCGGAAGGTCTTCCACTCGGATTCGTTCGAGTGGGCCAGCACGATGCCGTCGAACGGGATCGCGCCAAAGCCTTCGGTGCCCTTGTAATTGCCTTCCTGCGTGGCCGTAAGCAGCGGGTGCAGCACCTTGATCGGCGCCTTGAACATCTCGACGAATTCCATCAGGCCCTGATTGGCCAGGCACAGGCCGCCCGAATAGCTGTAGGCGTCCGGATCGTCCTGCGAGAAATCCTCGAGCTTGCGGATGTCGACCTTGCCGACGAGGGACGAGATATCCTGGTTGTTTTCGTCGCCCGGTTCGGTCTTGGAAATGGCGACCTGCTTGAGGATCGACGGATAGCGGCGCACGACGCGGAACTTGTTGATGTCGCCGCCGAATTCATGCAATCGCTTGACGGCCCAGGGACTCGGCACCGCGCGCAGATAGCGGCGGGGTATACCGTAATCCTCTTCGAGGATCTTGCCGTCTTCGTCTTCGCTGAACAAGCCCAGGGGCGACTCGTTGACGGGCGAACCCTTGATCGCATAAAAGGGCACCAGCTCCATCAGGCTCTTGAGTTTTTCGGCAATCGACGATTTGCCGCCACCCACCGGACCCAGCAAGTACAGGATCTGCTTGCGTTCTTCCAGGCCCTGCGCCGCGTGGCGGAAATACGAAACGACCTGTTCGATCACTTCTTCCATGCCATAAAACTCGCGGAACGCCGGATAGATCTTGATGACCTTGTTGGCGAAGATGCGCGACATGCGCGAATCGAGACGGGTATCGACCAGCGTGGGTTCGCCAATCGCGGCAAGCATGCGTTCGGGTGCGCTGGCATAGGTCAGCGGGTCACGCTTGCACATCTGCAGGAACTCGGACATCGAGTATTCCTCTTCGCGAGTACGCTCATAGCGGGCCGTGTAATTTTCAAAGATGCTCATTGAATTTCCTTTAATGTGCCAACAACGAATCACTGTCACAGCAGCGCATGGCGCTGCCCGGGGGCCCGGTTATTTTTGGCGTACTCCTTGTTCGGTCGTCACGTGCGGCGCCAGTGTGGTCGGCGTCGTGGATGGTGCGCGTGCGATTGCTTGTTGTCGATCCGGAAATATCGAACTAACCGCAGTATGGAGAGCGTCCTTTTGCGTTACTGAAATTTATTATGTGCCTAATAGTTTCCGAAGTCAAAGTCGTGTTGCACGACATGATGAAGTGGTAACAAGTGCTTGATTTAACAATAAAAAGACCGATTTTTGCCTGCGCCGTGCGTGCATTTGGGCCGTGCTGCAAAGCGTAGCGAATTTTCGTCAACGGTACAACAAGCGGTGCACGCGCATCGTGCGCGAGCCGTTGATGAATCCTCGCTTTTTCGCCACGGCATGAGCCGATTGCACGCATGCGTTACACTTGCCGGTCGCCTTAACGCGCGACCTTATTCACTGAACACCTGTTGGAGAACACCATGCTAGACGACCGCTTGCGCACCCTGCTGCAGAACATGCCCAAGGCTGAACTGCACATCCATATCGAGGGCTCGCTCGAACCAGAACTGATTTTTGCTCTGGCACAAAGAAATAACGTCCAGCTGGCCTATGCCTCGGTCGAAGCGTTGCGCGATGCCTACGCTTTCAGCGACCTGCAATCGTTCCTCGACATTTATTATGCGGGTGCCAGCGTGTTGCTGACCGAGCAGGACTTTTATGACATGACCGCCGCCTACCTGGCGCGCGCCCATGCCGACAATGTCCGCCACACCGAAATCTTCTTCGACCCGCAAACACACACCGCGCGCGGCGTGCCGTTCGAGACCGTCATCAACGGCATCTGGCGCGCCTGCCAGGATGCGCCGCTGAGCGCCGAACTGATCATGTGCTTCCTGCGCCACCTGTCGGAAGACGACGCGATCGCCACGCTGGACGAGTCTCTGCCGTACCGCGACAAGTTCATCGGCGTGGGCCTGGATTCGTCCGAAGTCGGCCATCCACCCGAGAAGTTTGCGCGCGTATTCAAGCGCGCCCGCAACCTGGGCCTGCGCCTGGTTGCGCATGCGGGCGAAGAAGGCCCGCCGGCTTATATCGAAAGCGCGCTCGACGTGCTCAAGGTCGAGCGCATCGACCACGGCGTGCGCTGCCTGGAAAGCCCGGCGCTGGTCGAGCGCCTGGTGCGCGAGCAGATGGCGCTGACCGTGTGCCCGCTGTCGAACATCAAGCTGCGCGTGTTCGACGTCATGGGTTCGCACAATCTGCGCACCTTGCTCGATGCCGGCCTGGCCGTCACGGTCAATTCGGACGATCCGGCCTACTTCGGCGGCTACGTCAACGAGAACTACTTCGCTGCCTTCGACGCCTTGCCGCTGGATGCGACGCACGCGCGCCAACTGGCGCGCAACAGCTTCCAGGCCGCCTTCATCGATCCGGAGCGCAAGCGCGCCTTCCTGGCCGAAGTCGACGACTTCTTCGCCAACGCCTGACCTTAACCACGGAGCGACGCCATGTTCGTCCAGGCACTTCGCATGACGGCGCGCGACTGGCGCGCCGGTGAACTGCGCTTCCTGCTGGTGGCGCTCATCGTCGCCGTGGCGGCGCTCACCTCGGTCGGCTTTTTCACTGACCGCATGCGCGCCGGCATGGACCGCGACGCGCACCAGTTGCTGGGCGCCGACCTGCTGGTCAAGACCGATGACCCGGTGCCCCAAGCCTGGCGCGACGAAGCGGCGCGGCGCGGCCTGCTGCTGGCCGACACGGTGACCTTCCCGAGCATGGCGCAGGCCGGCGAGGGCGATGATTCGCTGGCGCAGCTCTCGTCGATCAAGGCGGTGTCGACAGGCTATCCCCTGCGCGGCCAGATGAAGATCACGACCGATCCGGTCGCGGCCAGTGGCGCGCGCGGCGAACCGACACGCGCCGTGCCGGCGCCCGGCACCGTGTGGGTCGACCCTGGCTTGCTCGCGCAGCTGTCGACGCAGGTGGGCGGCATGCTCACGCTGGGCAACAGCCAGTTGCGCATCACCCAGCTGATCGCGACCGAGCCCGATAAAGGCGCGTCGTTCGCGAACTTCGCGCCGCGCGTGATGTTGTCGATGGCCGACCTGAAAGCCACGGGCCTGGTGGACGATTTCGCCCGCGTGGACTTCCGGCTGCAGATTGCGTCGACCAACCGCAACGACCTGACTGCCATCAAGGCTTATGAAACCTGGCTGCGTGCGCAGATCAGGGACGGTAACCTCAAGGGCGTGCGCATCGAGACGTTAGAAAACGGGCGCCCGGAAATGCGCGCGACGCTCGATCGGGCAGGTTTGTTCCTGTCGCTGGTGGGCCTGCTGTCGGCGATGCTGGCAGCGGTGGCCGTGGCGATGGCGGCGCGGCGCTTCATGAGCCGCCACCTGGATGCCTGCGCCATGCTGCGCTGCCTGGGCCTGACCCAGAACCAGGTCACCGTCATGTACGTGACCGAATTTGCCCTCATCGGCTTGCTGGGCAGCGTGATTGGCGTGCTGGTGGGTTTTGGCGCGCACTTCGTGCTGCTCGAACTAATTGCATCGCTGATCCGCACCGAGCTGCCACCGGTGTCGATCCTGCCCGCGCTGCAGGGCGTGGCCACCGGCATGCTGCTGCTGGTGGGCTTTGCGCTGCCGCCGATTCTGCAATTGCGCAATGTGCCGCACAACCGCGTGATCCGGCGCGAAGCCGGCGCGCCGCAACCGGCCGCTTTGGCGACCTATGGCCTGGGCGTGGGCGCGTTCGTCCTGCTGCTCTACTGGCAGGCGGGCGACCTGACGCTGGCGCTGATCACGGCCGGCGGTTTCCTCGGCGGCTTTGCGGTGTTCGCGCTCGTGGCCTGGCTGGGCCTCAAGCTGCTGCGCCGCATGCGCAACCTGTTCCCGCAGCAGGCCTGGCGCTTTGCCGTCACGTCGCTGCAACGCCGGCCCGGCGCCACGGTCGTGCAGGTGGTGTCGCTGTCGCTCGGCCTGATGGCACTGCTGCTCCTGACCGTCGTGCGGGGCGACCTGATGGCGGCCTGGCAGTCGGCCACGCCGGCCGACGCGCCGAACCGCTTCGTGATCAACATCCTGCCCGAGCAGACCAAGGGCGTCGAAGACCAGCTGCAGGCAGCCAACGTGAAGGAACCGGTGCTGTTCCCGATGATCCGCGGGCGCCTCACGGCGATCAACGGCGCCGCCATCAAGAGCGACACCTTCGCCGATGGCGAGGCGCGCCGCCTGGCCAACCGCGAATTCAACCTGTCGACGACGAATGCGCTGCCGGAGGGGAACGAGGTCGTCGAAGGCGCGTGGTTCAGGGATGCACCCGGCCTGGCCGAAGCGTCGGTCGAGAAAAGCATCATGGACCGCCTTGGCCTGAAGCTGGGCGACAGCCTGCGCTTCGATATGGCGGGCCTGATGGTGGACGCGAAGATCACCAGCGTGCGCAAGCTCGAATGGGGCTCGATGCGCGCCAACTTCTTCGTCATCATCAATCCGGCCGCGATGGCCAATGCGCCGACCACCTACATGACGGCGTTCCACGTGCCGGCCGAAGGCGCGAACCTGGGCAACGCACTCACGCGCGCGTACCCGAACCTGACCGTGGTCGACGTCTCGGGCATCATCCGCCAGCTGCAGGACGTGCTGGATCAGGTGGTGGTCGCGGTCGAGTTCCTGTTCCTGTTCACGCTGGCCTCGGGCGTGCTGGTGCTGTATGCGGCGTTGATGGGATCGACGTCCGAGCGCACGCGTGAAGGCGGCCTGCTGCGGGCGCTGGGCGCAACGCGCCAGCAACTCGCGCGGGCGCAGCGGATCGAGTTCGTGCTGGTGGGCGGCCTGTCGGGTCTTCTCGCCGCAACGGGCGCCGCGGCGCTGGGCTGGGCGCTGGCGACGTACCAGTTCAAGTTCCCGTGGACGTTCGCGCCGGGCGTGTGGCTGGCTGGCCTGGTGGTGGGCATCCTGTGCGCGATCGTCGGCGGCTGGTTCGGCTTGCGCGGCGTACTGCGCCAGCCGCCGCTGCAGACGTTGCGGGAGGCGTGAGCATGCAAGATATGCAAGCCGACACGCCAACGCTGTACGAGATCATGGGCGGCGCCGAGCGCCTGCGCGCGCTGGTGGACCGCTTCTATGACCTGATGCAGCTCGAGCCGGAGTTCGCCAATATCCACGTGATGCACCCGGTGCCGAACGACAGCTCGCGCGACAAGCTGTTCATGTTTTTGTCCGGGTGGATGGGCGGCCCGGACCTGTATATAGAACGCTACGGCCATCCGCGCCTGCGCGCGCGCCACCTGCCGTATGCGATCGGTACCAAGGAGCGCGACGCCTGGCTGCGCGCGATGGCGTGGGCGATGGAAGATCTGGGCTATGACGAGGCGCTGCGGGTGCGCCTGCTGACGTCGTTCTTCGAGACCGCCGACTGGATGCGCAACAAGGCCGATTGACACGATGACGACAGCAGAGATTTTGATCCTGGTGGGCCTCGCGCTCATCATCGCGTTGCTGGTGCTGGTTTTGCTGCGTCTGCGCGGCAGCGGTGATGGCCTGCACATCGAACGGCTCGAGCGCGAGCTGCGCCAGGAACTGCAGGCCAGCGCGCAATCAACGCGCCAGGAGACCGCCGGCCACCTGGCCCAATATCACAATGCCTCGGTCCAGCAATTTGACAGCATGCGTCAGCAGATGCAGCTGCAGTCGAGCAGCGGGCGCGAAGAGCAGGCGCGCGCGCTGAAGCGCTTTGCCGACACGCTGCAGCAAACGCTGGGCAACCTGACCGAATCGAACGCCCAGCGCATGCTCGAAGTGCGCAACACGCTCGAATCAAAAATTCGCGACCTGCAGGCGGACAACGGCAAGCGCCTGGAAGAGATGCGCCAGACGGTCGACGAAAAGCTCCACGCGACGCTGGAAACGCGGCTGACGGAATCGTTCCGCCAGGTGTCCGAGCGGCTGGAAAAAGTCCACCAGGGCCTGGGCGAGATGCAGCAGCTGGCGATCGGCGTGGGTGACCTCAAGCGCGTGCTCACGAACGTGAAGACGCGCGGCACGTGGGGCGAGGTGCAGCTGGAGATGCTGCTCGAGCAGGTGCTGACGGTCGAGCAGTATGCGAAGAACGTCGAGACGGTGGCAGGCTCGAACGCGCGGGTGGAGTTCGCGATCAAGCTGCCGGGCACCGTCGACGGCGGCGCGCCACTGTGGCTGCCGATCGACGCCAAGTTCCCGAAGGAGCAGTACGAGCGCCTGCAGGCTGCAGCCGACATTGCGGACGCCGAAGGCGTCATCCGCGCCGGCGCCGAGCTGGAACGGGCCGTGCGGCGTGAGGCCCAAACCATCTGCGACAAATACGTCTCGCCGCCACAGACGACGGACTTTGCGATCCTGTTCCTGCCGACCGAGGGCCTGTACGCCGAAGTGATGCGGCGCCCTGGCCTGGCCGACGACCTGCAGCGCACGCTGCGCGTGACGATCGCCGGCCCGTCGACACTGAGCGCCTTGCTCAACAGCCTGCAAATGGGTTTCCGCACGCTGGCGCTGGAAAAGCGCTCATCCGAAGTGTGGCAGGTGCTGGGCGCAGTCAAAACCGAGTTCACCAAGTTCGGCGACGTGCTGGCCGCCACCAAGACGACGCTGGAGCGGGCTGCCAAAAACATCGAAAACGCAGAAGTGCGCAGCCGCCAGATGGCGCGCAAGCTCAAATCCGTCGAAGCCCTCCCAAGCGAAGCCGCCCAATTACTCCTGGGCTCTGACGGCCTGGAACGCGAAGACTAACAGCACCCCTACAATTTCCCCCAGGTCACAAAAACAATCAGGGTCAGAGTAGAATTAATGGGCAATTACCCAATGTTGTCAAACAATTCGACTCCGACCCTAATTGTTTTGGAGGGTTTTCAACCGCCAAATGCTAAATCTGATTCCGGCCGGAACTCAATTTCCAGGATGACTCGATTTAGTCGAAAAAACAGCCAAAATTAATTAGGGTCAGAGTGAGATGCACCGGGATGGTGGACAGATTGAATCAGGTACACCTGAGAATTTTTTCCACCTGGTCGGGGGTTCGATAGCCGAGGGTTTGGTGGAGGCGC
>NZ_JCASIK010000005.1:0-488289 GCF_059685835.1 Telluria sp. RB2R28
ATTGCTCTTGAATTCGCTGGTGTGAATAGTCCGCTTGGGCGAGGGTTTTGTCGTTTTATCCATGGTGACTATTGTCTCCTATTACGGATGTCCACGAAACCCGGGATACCTCAGAGTAGAATTGTTGGGCAATTACCCAAAGTTGCCAAACAATTCGACTCTGACCCTAATTTTGATTGGCGGAAACTCTTGCAAATTAATGAGGGTCAGAGTCGACTTATTGGGCAATTACCGAATGTTGTCAAACAATTCGACTCTGACCCTCATTGTTTATGTGCTTGCAGGAATCGATTTATTTTCCGCTTGGAATATCGCTTGCCAGTTTGATGAATTGACCAGGAATCGGACCAGCTTTCCTACTTTGCGGACAGTTTGGGCCATCCAGACAAATAGGGTCAGAGTCGAATTGTCGGGCAATTGCTCGCGCTCGCCCGATAAGTGGGGACATAGTGGCAAGGCTGGGCAATTAGTGCGGGTAAAAATGAATCAGGGTCAGCGTCGGATTGCTGGCAATTGTGGGCAATTGCTCAATAATTCGACTCTGACCCTAATTGAGGAGAAAGGGTTAGCTGGTCAGCTTTTTCTTCAGCAGTTCGGTCACTTGCGCTGGGTTGGCTTTGCCTTTGGAGGCTTTCATGGCCTGGCCGATCAGTGCGTTGATCGCTGCTTCTTTGCCGGCGCGGTATTGTTCGACGGATTTGGCGTTGGCGGCCAGGACTTCGTCGACGATGGCTTCCAGTGCGCCCGTGTCCGAGATCTGTTTCAGGCCTTTCTGGTCGATGACGGTGTCGGCCAGCGCTTCGTCGTCCGATTTGGCGTCCCACATTGCAGCGAAGACTTCCTTTGCGGCCTTGTTCGAGATCGTGCCGTCGGCGATGCGCTTGAGCAGCAGCGCCAGTTGCGCGGCGCTTACGGGCGAAGCTTGCAGCTCGACGCCTTCGCGATTCAGTGTCGACGACACGTCGCCCATCATCCAGTTGGCGGCCGACTTCGCGTTTTCCTTGCCGGCTTTCGCCACCACTGCTTCGTAGTACGTCGCCATCGTCTGCGACGAGGTCAGGACCAGGCTGTCGTATTCCGGCAGGCCGTATTCGCCCGTGAAGCGTGCGCGCATGGCGCCTGGCAGTTCCGGCATTTCCGCTTTCACGCGCTCGATCCAGTCCTGGCCGATCGCCAGCGGCGGCAGGTCAGGGTCGGGAAAGTAGCGGTAATCCTGCGCGTCTTCTTTCGTGCGCATCGAGCGCGTTTCTTTGCGGTCCGGGTCCCACAGGCGCGTGGCCTGGATGACCTTGCCGCCGTCTTCGATCAGCTCGATCTGGCGCCGCACTTCGTAATGGATCGCTTCTTCCATGAAGCGGAACGAGTTCAGGTTCTTGATTTCGCAGCGCGTGCCGAATTCCTGCTGGCCGACCGGACGCACCGAGACGTTGACGTCGCAGCGGAACGAACCCTCTTGCATATTGCCGTCGCAAACACCCAGCCACATCACCAGCGAGTGCATCGCCTTGGCGTACGCCACCGCTTCGGCGGCGCTGCGCATTTCAGGTTCGGACACGATCTCGAGCAGCGGCGTACCGGCGCGATTCAGGTCGATCCCGCTCATGCCCGCATAGTCTTCATGCAGCGACTTGCCCGCGTCTTCCTCGAGGTGGGCGCGGGTCAGGTTGACCGTCTTCATCTCGAGCTTGCCGTCTTTTTCGTAGGCGAAGGACAGCGTGCCGCCCTGGACCACCGGATCGGCGAACTGGCTGATCTGGTAACCCTTCGGCAGGTCGGGATAAAAGTAGTTCTTGCGCGCGAAGACCGACTCCGGCGCGATGGTGCCGCCGACCGCCAGGCCGAAACGGATCGCGCGTTCGACCGCGCCGCGGTTCAGCACCGGCAGCACGCCTGGCAGCGCCAGGTCGACCGGGCTGGCTTGCGTGTTTGGCTCGGCGCCGAAACGGATCGCGCTGCCGCTGAAGATTTTCGATTGGGTCGTGAGCTGCACGTGGTTCTCAAGACCGATGACGACTTCCCATTGCATAGTGTTCTCTCTTTGTTCTGTGTCGGCGCGAATCAAACGCCGTCCGGCGTGCGCGTATGCCAATCGGTCGCGAGCTGGTACTGGTGCGCGATGTTGAGCAGCCTGGCTTCGGCGAAGTAGTTGCCGATGATTTGCAGGCCGACCGGCCGCTTGCCATTCTTCTCGCCGGCGCCGAAGCCGCATGGGATCGACATGCCGGGCAGGCCCGCCAGGCTGGTCGAGAGCGTGTAGATGTCGGCCAGGTAGTTCGCCACCGGATCGTTCGACTTCGCGCCCAGGTCCCACGCCACGGTCGGTGCGACCGGGCCCATGATCACGTCGCACTTGTCGGCAAACGCAGCCTGGAAGTCGTCGGCGATCAGGCGCCGGATCTTCTGCGCCTGCACGTAATACGCATCGTAGTAGCCGTGGCACAGCACATAGGTGCCCACCAGGATGCGGCGCTTGACCTCCGTGCCGAAACCTTCGGCGCGGGTTTTGCGGTACATGTCCTGCAAATCCTTGTACTCGCTGGCGCGGTGGCCGTAGCGCACACCGTCAAAACGCGACAGGTTCGACGAGGCTTCCGCCGGCGCGATGATGTAATAGGTCGGGATCGACAGCGCGGTCTTCGGCAGCGAGATGTCCACCAGCGTCGCGCCCAGTTTCACGAACTGTTCGAGCGCCGCGCGCACGGCGGCTTCGACGTCGCTCGCCAGGCCTTCGCCGAAATACTCGGCTGGCACGCCGATGCGCAGCCCGGTCAGCGGGTGATCCAGCGCGCGCGTGTAGTCTTCCGCGACGTTGCCCTGGTCGACCGTCAGGCTGGTCGAATCGCGCTCGTCGAAGCCGATCATTTCATTCAGCAGCAGCGCGCAATCCTCGGCGCTCTGGGCGATCGGGCCGCCCTGGTCGAGCGACGAGGCAAACGCGATCATGCCGAAGCGCGATACGCGCCCGTACGTTGGCTTGATGCCGGTGACGCCGCAGAACGCGGCCGGCTGGCGGATCGAGCCGCCAGTATCGGTGGCGGTGGCCGCCGGCGCCAGGCGCGCAGCGATCGCTGCCGCCGAGCCGCCCGACGAGCCGCCTGGCACTGCCGTCGTGTCCCATGGATTCTTCACTGCGCCGTAGGCCGAGTTTTCATTGGCCGAGCCCATCGCGAATTCGTCGAGGTTGACCTTGCCCAGCGTGACCATGCCGGCATTGCGGAAGCGCTCGACCACGGTGGCATCGAACGGGCTGACGTAGCCCTCGAGCATCTTCGAGCCGGCCGTCGTGCGCCAGTCGCGCGTGACGAAAATATCCTTGTGCGCGATCGGCACGCCGGTCAGCGGGCCGGCCGTGCCGGCGGCGAAGCGCACGTCGGCCTCGGCGGCCTGGGCCAGCGAGCGCGCGTGGTCCACGTGCAGGAAGGCGTTATGCTCGCTGGCGTCGATGCGGCCGAGGTAGTGGCGCGTCAGTTCGGTGCTCGAGATCTGCTTCGAGTGCAGGAGCGCGGACAGCTCCTTGAGGGTCTTGTTATGCATGTGCGTGTCGATTCTAAAAGCGGATTCGTGAGCGATTCAAAAGCCGGGATTACTCGATGACCTTCGGCACCAGATACAGGCCGTCCTGGGCTTTCGGGGCCGGTGCCTGGTAATCGTCGCGGTGGTTCTGTTCGGTCACCACGTCGTCGCGCAGGCGCAGCGGCAAGGCGAGGATCGCCGACAGCGGCTGCGCCAATGGCGCCACGCCGGTGGTGTCGACCGCCTGCATCTGCTCGGCCAGCGCGAAAATGCCGTTCAGCTCGGTCAGCGCGATCTCGGCATCGGCCTCATTCATTTCGAGCTGGGCCAGGTTGGCAATGCGTTTTACGTCAGATAGGGTCAGGGACATGGCAAGGTGGCGCGGCCCAAGGCTGCGCAGAATGTGATTAGGCGAATAAAGAATGTTAGCAAGTTGTCAGCGAACAGCATTTTAAAGTTGATAAAACCCTTCAAATATCGCGCAAACCGCTTGCAATTCGGTGGGGAAATCCACCTGTATTGGGCATGTAAACGACAAATTATAAGGTAGAATGGCGGGCTAATGCGTTGTCGTGCCGAAAGCTATGGCTCCCGCGCAATGAAAGTCCGCGGTGCCCTCGGTTGGCAGGTGCGGCACAGAATCCCCGATCAATGTTTAGGCGCACATTGATGCGCATCAGGACACCCATGTTTGGTTTTTTACGCAGCTATTTCTCGAACGACCTCGCCATTGACCTCGGTACCGCCAACACGCTGATTTATGTGCGCGGCCTGGGTATCGTCCTGGACGAGCCGTCGGTCGTCGCGATCCGCCAGCAGGGCGGGCCAAATGGCAAGAAGACGATCCAGGCGGTCGGCAAGGAAGCCAAGCAGATGCTGGGCAAGGTGCCGGGCAATATCGAGGCGATCCGCCCGATGAAGGATGGCGTGATCGCCGACTTCACCGTCACCGAACAGATGCTCAAGCAGTTCATCCGCATGGTGCACGAGTCCAAATTCTTCCGCCCGTCGCCACGCATCATCATCTGCGTGCCATGCGGTTCGACCCAGGTTGAGCGCCGCGCCATCCGTGAATCGGCCCTTGGCGCCGGCGCCTCGCAGGTGTACCTGATCGAAGAGCCAATGGCCGCGGCCATCGGCGCCGGCCTGCCAGTCTCGGAAGCAACCGGCTCGATGGTCGTCGACATCGGCGGCGGCACCACCGAAGTGGGCATCATCTCGTTGGGCGGCATGGTCTACAAGGGATCGGTGCGCGTGGGCGGCGACAAGTTCGACGAAGCCATCGTCAACTACATCCGCCGTAACTACGGCATGCTGATCGGCGAACAGACCGCCGAAGCAATCAAGAAGGCGATCGGCTCGGCGTTCCCGGGTTCGGAAGTCAAGGAGATGGAAGTCAAGGGCCGCAACCTGTCCGAAGGCATCCCGCGCTCATTTACGATCTCGAGCAACGAGATCCTCGAAGCGCTGACCGACCCGCTGAACCAGATCGTCTCGGCCGTGAAGAACGCGCTGGAACAGGCTCCGCCCGAACTGGGCGCCGACATCGCCGAAAAGGGCATGATGCTCACCGGCGGCGGCGCACTGCTGCGCGACCTGGATCGCCTGCTGATGGAAGAAACCGGCCTGCCGGTGCTGGTGGCCGAAGACCCGCTGACCTGCGTGGTGCGCGGCTCGGGCATGGCGCTGGAACGGATGGACAAACTCGGTTCCATCTTCTCGTACGAATAAGCCGCACGTGGTCTTCCAGGACGGGCAGGGCGTGCGGTCACAAGCTGCGCGCATCTGCCCGTCTTGATATGAACTCCCGCGTTACCACCACCAGAGCTCATGGAATATAGTCCTCCGCCGCTGTTCAAACAAGGCGCGCCCGCGCGTGTCAAGGTGACGGTGTTCGCGCTGATCGCGATCGTTCTGCTGGTGGTCGATGCCCGCATGGGGCTTCTTGCCGGTGTGCGTACGGTCGCTGCGACCGTGCTGTACCCGATGCAGATGGCCGCCATGCTGCCGCGCGATGCGGTGGGCAATATGGGCGTCTATTTCTCGTCCGTCTCCACGCTGCAAAAGCAGGTCCAGGCGCTGAAGAACCAGGAGCTGGCCCAGGCCCGCCTGCTGCAGCAGGCGCAGTTCCAGATGGCCGAGAACATCCACCTGCGGCGCCTGATGGACGCCAAGCAGCAACTGCCCGTGCAATCGCAGATGGCTGAAATCCTGTACGACGCGCGCGATCCGTCGACGCGCCGCATCGTCATCAACCGCGGCTCGCGCGACGATGTCACGCCTGGCCTGCCGGTGATCGACCATGCTGGCGTGGTGGGGCAGGTCACGCGTGTGTTTCCGTTCACGTCCGAAGTCACGCTCCTGACCGACAAGGACCAGGCCATTCCCGTCCAGGTGCTGCGCAGCGGTTTGCGCAGCATCGTCTACGGTCGCGGTCACTCCGGCCAGCTCGATCTGCGCTTCGTGGCCCAGGATGCCGACATCCAGGTCGGTGACGTGCTGGTCACGTCGGGCCTGGACGGCATGTACCCGGCCGGCCTGGCCGTGGCGCGCGTGACGCAGGTCGAAAAAGCGACCGGCTCGTTCGGCCGCGTCGTCGGCCTGCCGCTGGCCGGCATCGACCGCAACCGCCAGGTGCTCGTGATCATGTCGAACCACGCCTTGCCGGCGCGCCCGCCGCAGGAAACGCCGCCAACCGGCAACCGCCGCAAGCTGCCGGCAATGGCGCCGGTGCCGACGCCGCCGTTGCCCGCCTCGCCATTGCCGGCCGCTGGCGCACCAGCGGCCGTGCAGTCGCCGGTTGCGCCGGCGACGCCGGTCACCCCGGGCGCCGCGCCAACGACGACGCTGACCACACCTGTGCCGGCTGCAACGACACGCGCCGCCACTGCACCGGCGGTCCGGGCGCAACCTGCACCGACGCCAGTCGCACCTGCGCCGGCAGCACCGTCACCAACCCGATAAGCGACCATGCCAGGTAACCGCCCGCATTACATCCTGCTGCCCGTCAGCCCGCTGTTCATCACGTTCAGCCTGGTGTGCGCCTTCATGCTCAACCTGATGCCGTGGGGCCGCTGGCTCGGCGCGCCCGACTTCGTCGCACTGGTGCTGGTCTTCTGGGGCATCCACCAGCCGCGCAAGGTCGGCATCGGTGTCGCCTTCTGCATGGGCCTCCTGATGGACGTGCACGATGCGAGCCTCCTGGGCGAGAACGCGCTGGCCTATACGCTGCTGTCGTACTTTGCCATCATGATCCACCGCCGGGTGCTGTGGTTCCCGACGCTTACCCAGGCCATGCACGTGTTCCCGCTGCTCCTGATGGCGCAGGCGATCCAGCTGATCGTGCATTTCATCGTCTCCGGCCGCTTCCCGGGCCTGTTGCAATTCATCGAAAGCGTGGTGGCGGTGATCCTGTGGCCCGTGATCACCTGGCTGCTGCTGGCGCCCCAGCGCCGCGCGGTCGACCGCGACCACACCCGTCCGATCTGACGATCCGAATCGACCTGAATCGACCCATACGCGCATGACCGAATTCAAAGACAGCGATCGCGAGATCCACCAGTTCCGGATGCGCCTGACGGTGCTGATCGCCCTGGTCTTCATTTGCTTTGGCCTCTTGGTCGCGCGCGTCGTGTGGCTGCAGGTGCTGCACCACGACCAGTACGCGGCCCAGGCCGAGGACAACCGCATCGCGCTGGTGCCGATCGTGCCCAACCGCGGCCTGATCGTCGACCGCAATGGCGTGGTCCTGGCGCGTAATTATTCGGCCTACACGCTCGAACTGACACCATCGAAGCTGCAGGCGAACATGGAATCGGTGATCGACGAACTGGCCAAGCTGGTGCAGATCGAGCCGCGCGACCGGCGCCGCTTCAAGCGCTTGCTGGAAGAGTCGCGCAGCTTTGCCAGCGTTCCGCTGCGCACGCGCCTGACCGATGACGAAGTGGCGCGCTTCACCGCGCAGCGCTTTCGCTTTCCTGGTGTCGAAGTGCAGGCGCGCCTGTTTCGCCAGTATCCAATGGGCGAGGTGGCCTCGCACGTGATCGGCTATATCGGCCGCATCAACCAGAAGGAATCGGACGCGCTCGAAGAGAGCGACGACGCGGCCAATTACAACGGCACCGACCACATGGGCAAGGAAGGCGTCGAGAAGCGCTACGAGCGCCAGCTGCACGGCCAGACCGGCTATGAGCAGGTCGAGCGCTCCGCTGGCGGGCGCGCCATCCGCACGCTGCGCCGCACGGCGCCCACGCCGGGCAGTAACCTGATCCTGTCGATCGACATCGAACTGCAAAAGATCGCCGAAGAAGCGTTCGGCGACCAGCGCGGCGCGCTGGTGGCGATCGAGCCGGCCACCGGTGACGTGCTCGCGTACGTGTCGCGTCCCGGCTTCGATCCGAACCTGTTCGTCGACGGCATCGATACCCAGAGCTGGAACGAACTCAATACCTCGCTCGACAAGCCGCTGATGAACCGGCCGCTGTCGGGCACCTATCCGCCTGGCTCGACCTTCAAGCCGTTCATGTCGCTGGCGGCGCTCGAGCTGGGGTTCCGCCGGCCGCAGGATGCGATCCGCGATCCCGGTTTCTTCATGCTGGGCGGGCACCGCTTCAACGACGACAAGCCGGGCGGCCACGGCATCGTCAATATGTACCATTCGATCGCCCACTCATGCGACACCTATTACTATCAGCTGTCCAACGAGATGGGGATCGATAACATCTCGAAGTTCATGCGCGAATTCGGCTTTGGCCAGCCGACCGGGATCGACCTCGATTACGAAAAGACCGGCGTGCTGCCCTCGAAGGAGTGGAAGGCCGAGCGCTTCAAGCGCAATCCTGCGGCCCAGAAGTGGGTCGGCGGCGATACCATCTCGGTGTCGATTGGCCAGGGCTTCAACAACTACACCATGCTGCAACTGGCGCATGCGACCGCGATCCTGGCCAACAACGGCGTGGTGATGAAGCCGCACCTGGTCAAGATGATCGAGGACGGCGCCACCCGCGAGCGCACACTGACCGTGCCGAAGGAAACCCGGCGCCTGGCCATGAAGCCCGAGCACATCGCCTTCATCAAGGATGCGATGGCGGGCGTGATCCGCGAAGGCACCGGCCAGAAAGCCTTTGCCGGCGCCCTGTACACCGCCGGCGGCAAGACCGGCACCGCCCAGGTGATTGGCCTGCGCGGCAAGAAATACAATGCCAACGCGATCGATGAACGCCATCGCGACAATGCACTGTTTACCGTGTTTGCGCCGGCCGAGCAGCCGCGTATCGCGCTGGCGATGGTCGTTGAAAACGCCGGCTTTGGCGGGGCCGTGGCCGCGCCGATCGCGCGCAAGGTGCTCGATTACGCCATCCTGGGCAAGCGCCCGGCGCCGCCGGCCGAACCAAAAAAGGCCGAGCGCCCCGTCACCGTCAAGAAGACCGCGCCAGCACCAGCACCAGCGCCAGCGCCCGTGACCGCACCGCTCCAGACGGCCAGCGCACCCGCCGTCACCCGAACCGAGTAAACCATGGCCCATATCCCAGAACGGCGTTCGCTGCGGCGGCGCCTGCGCCCCTATTTCACGGTGTTCGACCTGCCGCTCACGCTGATCCTGGCGGTCCTGGTCACGATCAGCATGGTCACCATGTCGTCGGCCGGCGCCGACTTCCCGGACCGCGTTGAGCACCAGATCCGTAACTTCCTGCTGTCGTTTGCCGTGATGTGGATCGCCGCGAACATCGCGCCGCAAACGCTGATGCGCCTGGCGGTACCGATCTATACCATCGGCGTGGCGCTGCTGGTCGCAGTGGCCATGTTTGGCCTGATCAAGAAGGGCGCGCGGCGCTGGCTGCACATCGGCGTGATCGACATCCAGCCGTCCGAGATCATGAAGATCGGCGTGCCCCTGATGCTGGCCTGGTATTTCCAGACCCGGGCCCAGGTCGCGGGCTGGAAGAATTACCTGGCCGCCGGGGCGCTCCTGATGATCCCGGTGGCGTTCATCATGAAGCAGCCCGACCTGGGCACGTCGCTGCTGGTGGCATCGTCGGGGCTGTACGTGATCTTCCTGGCCGGCCTGTCGTGGAAGGCCATCGCCGCCGTGTCGGTACTGGGGCTGGCCAGCCTGCCGGTGGGCTGGTCGATGATGCACGATTACCAGCGCGAGCGGGTGCTGACGCTGATCGATCCTACCTCGGACCCGCTGGGCAAGGGCTTTCACATCATCCAGTCGATCATTGCGATCGGCTCCGGTGGCGTGAGCGGCAAGGGCTATATGAAGGGCACGCAGGGTTACCTGGAATTCGTGCCCGAAAGGACCACCGACTTCGTGTTCTCGGTGTATTCGGAAGAATTCGGCCTGATCGGCAACCTGTTCCTGCTGTTCGTGTACCTGCTCCTGATCGGGCGCGGCCTGATGATCGCGGCCAATGCAGCCAATACTTTCGGGCGCCTGCTGGCCGGGTCGATCTCGATGATTTTCTTTACCTATGCCTTCGTCAACATGGGCATGGTGGCGGGCATCCTGCCCGTGGTCGGGGTGCCGCTGCCCTTCATGAGCTATGGTGGCACTGCCTTTATCACACTCGGCCTTGGCGCCGGCATATTGATGAGTATTCAAAGACACCGTAAACTGGTGAAGACTTAACTAGCAGGAGGACTGCCAATGGGCGTTCGCAAAAACATCCCGGCGGTCGTAGTGGTTGCCTTTCTTGTCACGGCGTGCAGCAGTACCGGTGAACACAAGCGCTTGTCGCCATTCCCGTGGCCGCACAAGCCCACCGCCAAGCATGGCCCCGCGCCCAAGCTGCCGCCCGCCAATTCAGGGCGGGGCGGCTACTACAAGGACGACGGCCCGGGCGAGAATCCGCCCGACGGCCTGCTCGAGACGCCCGACGCGGTCGTCGTGGCCGAACCGTTCAACAAGTTCACCAGCCGTCCCTACACGGTGCTGGGCAAGACCTACACGCCGCTGGGCAACGATGAACGGTTGACCCAGCGCGGCATCAGCACCTGGTATGGCAAGAAATTCCATGGCCAGCGCACGGCCTCCGGTGAGCTCTACGACATGTACAAGATGACGGGCGCACACCCGACATTGCCGATTCCGTCGTACGTGCGCGTGACCAGCCTGGAAAGCGGGCAGTCGGTGGTCGTGCGCATCAACGATCGCGGCCCGTTCCATTCCACGCGCATCATCGACGTGTCGTACACGGCCGCGCTGAAACTGGGCCTGCTCGGTAACGGTAGCCACGAGGTCGAGATCGAGCGCCTGTTCCCGGGCGATCCGATCGTCAATCCGGCGCAGATTGCCGCCGCGCGGCGTGAAGCGACATCGCAGGCGCAATCGGCGCCGCCCGAGATCGCCGCGCTGATGCTCGAAGACCGGGTGCAGTCCGACAGCGGCGCCGTCGTGCGCCTGGTGGAGCCGGCAACACCTGCGGCACAAGCGGCATCGGCCGCGCGCGCCACGACGGGCGACTATTACATCCAGCTTGGCGCCTATGGCCGCACCGGCACCGCCGAAGCGATCAGCGACCAGATCGCGCGCGCCGGCGTGGACGTGGGCACGCTCGAGGTGGTGAAGGTGGGGGCATTCAATCGGCTGTACGGCGGGCCGTATCCGACCCGCGCCGAGGCGGTCGAGGCGATGGACGCGCTGCCGGCTTCATTGGGATTGAAGCCGATTGTCGTGCGGCGCTGACGCCTCGCCGGATCGTTCCGAACCGTTTTATACGGCTGCGCGCTTGCGGCGGCGACGCACGGCGCCCAGACCGGCCAGACCGGCGAGCGCCAGCAGGATGCTCGATGGCTCCGGCACTTCGGCGGACGCCTCGACTTCCGTGTAATCCAGCAGCAGCTGTGAATTGGTCAGAATCAGGTCGCCCGCGATTTTCAGATTCAGCGTCAGCTGGTCGCTGCGCAGCAGTTCGTCGATGATCGAACCGTTCGAGATGATACCGCTGATCGTGAAGGCGCCGGTGTAGTCGCGGGTAATGGTCGTCGTATCGGTCCAGCTCTTCGTGTACAGATCATAGCAAGCGTAGAAGTTGCAGCCTCTGCCTTCGTATTTGACCTGAAGCGGGCTCGATGCGGTCGTGCTCGACTCAAGCAATGACGTGCTGCCCGTCCCGAGAACGACGCCGCCGATCGACAGCGCGGCGCTTTCCTGCTGGCGCGTGCGCTCTACCGTTGCGTAATTGGTCAGGTACCGTGCGTAGCTGATCGAGGTGTGGGGACGCCAGCCCGTCATGTTGCTGCCGGTGGAGACCGGTGCCGACGTCGTATACGTATCCGTTCCATCGTCACGGAACGAGAACGAATACGTCAGGCTGTTGACCGTGTAGTCGGCCGGCAGGAACGACTTGCCACTGAACACGGCGCTGTAGTTGTTATTGGCCAGGTCGCTCGACGCGAACGCGCCGGTCATGGCGATGGGGGTGGCCAGTGCTGCAGCGGAGATGGTGCACAGGGTGGTCAGCAAAGCAGTGGTGATCAGTTTTTTCATGGCAAGGTTAAGGTTTAATTTAAGAAACAATTATTTGTATATAGCAATTGTTATGCCAACTGAGCAACTCATTGATTATAAACAATCTTATTTTCTTAAAAAAATTTAGTGTAAAGAAATTCGACACTTTTTCGCGCCTGCGCAATACGCATGGACGAAAAAAAGCGCACCCGCAGGTGCGCTATCGATGGACTGCTAGGTGGTTCAGCTGCAGCGAGTAAGGGCGACGCCACTGTAGTTGTCGGCAATGCCAGTCAAGCGGTCGCGCTCGGCAGCATCGATCTGGCGATACTGGTAGCCGGCGCGCGTCACTTGCGGTCCGCGTGGCAGGATGCGCACGCCGCGCACGCCCTGGCGCTGCAGGTCGGCCACGAGCTTTTGCGCCGCGCCGTCCGACTTGAACACGCCCAGCGAAATCGCATACCGCAATGGCGACGTGTCGTTTTGCATGATGAAGAAGTTGGTCACACCGCGTTCCTTCAGCTCGGCGACGCGGCGCTGGGCGCCTTCGCGGCCACCGTTCGGCGGCAGGTAGACGAGGCGGCTCGTCACTTCCTGGTACGGGATCTCGATGCGCGACTGGCGCGGCGCCAGGCCAAGCCGTGCGACACGGGACTCGAAGCGGCGGGCATCGGCCGTACTGAACGGGCCCGCCTGGACGCAGGCGACCAGATCCCGGGCAACCGGCGCTGGCGCAGGCTCGGGCAGTGGCGCAGCCACCTCGGCTTGCGGCGCTGGTGCAACGCTCGCCGTCGCCGCCTGCCTGGCCTGCGTTGGCGTGAGCTGCTGCATGCGTTCGGGCGCGAGCTGATTCTTCAGGCGCGCGGGCTCGCGCGCCGCATCTGGTGACTGGCCGAGCAGGCCCTGGCCATACGCCAGCAACACCCCATTGGCGCCCAGCAGCGCCCAGAACACGAATTTCAGCACTGCATATCTCCCGTCGAGCCGGCGGCTGCTGCATGCAGGCCGACCAGTACGATGTTATCGACCACCTGGTACCCAACCTTGAGGGCCGGCGCGATATGGGGCGCGGCGCCGCCCGAGACGATGCAGAAGGCGCCGCCCAGGCCAGCCACCGCACGCTCGATCGCGCCCGCCTGCGCCGAGAGCAGGCCGGACAGGATCGCATCATGCGTGTTGTCGCCAAACAGCGGCGGCAGCGCGCCGGCGTCGACCTGCGGCAGTTGCGCCGTATTGCGCGCCAGGCTTGCGGCCATCAGGGCCAGGCCGGGCAGGATCATGCCGCCGATGAAGTGGCCGTCGGCGCGTACCGCGTCGACCGTGGTCGCGGTGCCGCAGGTGGCCACGATCAGGTCCTGGCCGGGCACCAGCGCGCGCGCGCCAATGGCCGCGGCAAAGCGGTCGCACCCGAGCCGCGCCGGCTCGCGGTAGCCATTGGTGACGCCTGCGCGCTGCGGCGCGGACGCGAACCACTCGACCTGCGCATGCGCCGGCAGCAGGGCCGCGATGCGTTCGGCCAGCGCGGGCCCCGCCACATTCGAGACCAGCACACGCGTGGCGCCGGCCCAGTCGGACGCCAATGCATCCAGCCCGGCATGCGCTACTGCACCAGTGCCCAACCAGGCGCCAGGCGCCGCGCCGTCGTTTGCCAGCGCCCACTTCACGCGGGTATTGCCGGCATCGATCAGCAGCATCATGCTTTTACCCGCAGCGAGACGTCGCCGGCCATCACGGTGATACGGCCTTCATCTGTATCGAGCAGCAAGCGCCCGCTATCGTCGACACCGGCGGCGCGGCCTTCGTGCCGCACGACGCCCCCGTCGAGCAGGACGACGGTCTCGCCCTGCCACGCATGGCGCAGGTTCCAGCGCGCGCTGAAGGCGGCAAACCCGCGCATCGCAAATTCGCGCAGGCAGTCGGCCAGGCCGTCGAGGAGCGCCGCCATCAACGCGTCGCGGTCCATGCGCGCCAGCCATGGCATGCTGGCCGCGCTGCGGCCCAGCTGCGCTTCCATCTCGTCCGGCATCAACAGGTTCAGGCCGATCCCGATCACGGTCCAGGTGCCGCCGCCAGGGGCGGACTGGGTTTCGATCAGGATGCCGGCCAGTTTGTCGCCATCCTTGAGGACATCGTTCGGCCACTTCAGCTGTACCTGCTGGCCCAGCGTGCCAAGCGTGTCGGCCAGCGCCACGCCCACCGCCAGCGGCAGGCCAAGCAGCGCCTGTGGCCCGCCGTCGAAGCGCCAGGCGAGCGAAAACGTTAGCGAGCCTTCGGGCGACGACAGCCAGCTGCGCCCGGCGCGCCCGCGGCCGGCGCTTTGGTGTTCGGCCACCAGCAGCAGCGGGGCGGCAAGTGTGCCAGCGCGCGCGAGCAGGTCGGCGTTGGTCGACCCGGTCTGCGCGACGACTTCAACGGCGACGCCTGCGCGCGACAGGGCGGCGATGGCGGCGGCGTTCATGGCTGCTCCCGGCGCGGCTTGGTCGGTGCGCGTGCAAAGAGTCGGTCGAACAGGGCATTGGGCATCAGCCGTAGCAGCTTGGCGACAACGCCCATCTGCCACGGCAGCACGCGGTAACTATCGCCGCGCGCGATCGCAGCAACAGCCCGCGTGGCAAAGCGTTCGGGGGGCATCAAAAAGGGCATGGGAAAGCGGTTGGCACGGGTCATGGGGGTATCGATGTAGCCGGGCGCGATGGTTACCACGCGAATGTTCGACGGCCGCAGTTCCACGCGCAGCGCCTCGCAATAGCTGTGCAGCGCGGCCTTGCTGGCGCAGTAGGCGCCGGCCCCGCGCATGCCGCGAATGCCGGCCACGCTCCCGATGCCGACCAGGCGGCACGGCGTCGACTGGGTTTTCATGGGAGCGATGAACGGTGCGAACGTCGCCACCGTGGCATTCACATTGGTGGCGAAGACGGCGTCGAACACCGCCAGGTCATCGACCTGCTCGGTCAGCGTGCCCTGCGAAATGCCGGCACAGGCGATGACGATATCGGCGC
Source organism: Telluria sp. RB2R28 (assembly GCF_059685835.1). Classification (NCBI taxonomy): domain Bacteria; kingdom Pseudomonadati; phylum Pseudomonadota; class Betaproteobacteria; order Burkholderiales; family Oxalobacteraceae; genus Telluria; species Telluria sp. RB2R28. Next base: position 14,968 of record NZ_JCASIK010000005.1, read on the forward strand.
CGCCGTTCACGGCAATGAAATCCTGCGCGGCGGCGGCGAGGGCCGCGCGATCGAGGACATCGACGGCATACACCTGGTGGCGCGAGGAATGGGGGAGCGATTGACGAAGTTGGTCGAGCGCGTCGCGCCGCCGGCCCAGGAGGCCCAGCGTCGCGCCGCGCGCGGCATATTCGCGCGCCAGCGCGGCGCCGATGCCGCTCGAGGCGCCGGTGATGAAGACGCGCTTCGCCGGCAGTGACATGCCGGATCAGCGCTGGTTGCGCACGATGGCGACGTCGATGCCGCTGTCGAGCAGCTTGGCGCGTGCGCGGTTGACGCCTTCGACCTGCGTGAACGGGCCGACGCGCACGCGGTGCAGCACGCCGCTGTCGGTCGTGCGGTCGGTGATGGCGGCCTCGAAGCCCAGCAGGGCCAGCTTGGCGCGGGTGTTTTCGGCGTCCGACATTTCGCGGAACGCGCCCGCTTGGAGGTAATAGATGTAGCCGTCGGTGACGGCGGCAGCCGCCGGCGCCGCAGCGACCGTGTTGACGGGCGCCGGCGATGGGGCCGTGGCCGGGGCGCGGCGCGGCGCCTGCATGCCGGCGATCGCGGCGCCCAGTGGATCGGCGTCTGCGGGCGCTGCAGCCGGGGCGGCCGGCGCTGCTGGTGGTGCACTTGGCGCCGGCTTGGGCGTCTCGCGCACCGGTGTGCGGCTGCCGTACAGCGGCTTGTTCGGATCGTTGGCCTGGCTCGGCTCGAGGTCGGCCGGGCGCCCCATCTTGTTGGAGCGATCGGTGAAGGGCGAGGCGCCTTTGGTGATCACGAGGGCGACCGCCACTGCGATGCCCAACCCGATGATCAGGCCGATGATGATGCCCGTCAGGGTGCTGCCGCGCTGGCGGAGGGGCGAGAAGGATCGAATGGCGGTCATGACGCTTTCTGGTTGGGCAGTGGGATGCAGTGATTACATTTTGTCCGGCGCCGACACGCCGATCAGCGCGAGGCCGTTGCGCAGCACCTGGCGCGTGGCTGCGGCCAGCGCGAGGCGGGCCAGCTTGAGCGGCTCGTCGTCGTCCAGCAGCCACTTGTGCGCGAAGTAGTAGCTGTGCAGGTCGCCGGCCAGTTCGCGCAGGTAGAACGCCACCTGGTGCGGGCCCAGTTCGCCCAAGGCGCGCTCGAGCACTTCAGGGTACGACGCCAGCTTGGCCAGCAGTTCGAATTCCTTCGGCGAGGTGAGCGGCGACAGGTCGACGCCTGCGAGCGAAGCGACATCGCCGCCCCAGTTGGCCAGCGCCGAGCAGATGCGCGCGTGGGCGTACTGGACGTAGTACACCGGGTTCTCGTCGCTCGTTTCGAGCGCGACGTTCACGTCGAACACGAACTCGGTGTCGGCCTTGCGCGAGATGAGGAAGAAGCGCACCGCGTCGCGGCCACGCGTGACGTCGCCCGCGCCCGACCAGTCGATCAGGTCGCGCACGGTGACGTACGAGCCGGCGCGCTTGGAAATCTTGACCTCTTCGCCGTCCTTCATCACGGTGACCATCTTGTGCAGCACGTAGTCGGGATAGCCTTGCGGGATGCCGATGTCCACGGCCTGCAGGCCGGCGCGCACGCGCGCGATCGTGCCGTGGTGGTCACTGCCCTGGATGTTGATCGCCTGGTCGAAGCCGCGGCGGAATTTCTGGATGTGGTACGCCACGTCTGGCACGAAGTACGTATAGGTGCCGTCAGACTTGCGCATCACGCGGTCCTTGTCGTCGCCGTAGTCGGTGGTCTTGAGCCACAGCGCGCCGCCGTCTTCATAGGTCTTGCCCGAGTCGACCAGCGTCTTGACGGCGGTGTCGACCTTGCCGTCGGCGTACAGCGACGACTCGAGGTAGTAGTTGTCGAACTTGACGCCGAAGGCCTGCAGATCCTGGTCCTGCTCGTTGCGCAGGTAGGTCACGGCGAAGCGGCGGATCGATTCGATATCGTCGACGTCGCCGCTGGCGGTGGCCGGCTCGCCATCGCTGGCGGAGACGGTTTTTTTGGCCAGGAAGTCGGCGGCGATGTCGGCGATGTAGTCGCCGTTGTAGGCGGATTCGGGCCACTCGGCGTCGCCGGGCTTGAAGCCGCGCGCGCGCGCCTGCACCGAGTTCGCCAGCGTGGCAATCTGCACGCCCGCGTCGTTGTAATAGAACTCGCGCGTGACGTCATGGCCCTGCGACAGGAACAGCGACGCCATCGCATCGCCCAGCGCGGCCTGGCGGCCGTGACCGACGTGCAGCGGGCCGGTCGGGTTGGCCGAGACGAATTCGATGATCACATGGTGGCCGGCGCCGCTGGTGCTGCTACCGAATGCCGCGCCCTGTTCGAGCACGCTGCGCGCGACCGATTGCTTGGCGCTGGCCGCCACGCGCAGGTTGATGAAACCGGGGCCGGCGATGTCGGCTGCGTCGATCAGGCCTTCTGCGCCAGGTTCAGCCAGCAGTGCGGCGACCAGGCGCGTGGCCAGTTCGCGCGGGTTGGTCTTGAGTGGCTTGGCCAGCTGCATCGCGATATTGCAGGCGATGTCGCCGTGCGACGGATCGCGCGGCCGTTCGAGCACCACGTTCGGGGTGAGATCGGTACCGGCAACGATCGGCGCGAGGGCGGCCTGGAACAGGGTAACGATTTGTTGTTTTTGTTGGGCGAGCATGGGAATGGTCGAAAATGTAATGAGGCGGCGCCTGGAGGTCAGGCAAACAGTGCACATTATACTAGCTTGATGGGCCGCTTTGGCGGGCTGCGGCGCCAGCGGCCAGCGTAGCACCCGCCATCAGGATAACCACAGCGGCCACTATATTAAGCGTCGTCAAAGGCATAACCGTTACAATGGGAGCCCATTTTCGCAACATTTTATTCGCCATGACTGACAAGCGTCCAACGCTCTCCCTGAAACCCAAGGCCAAGCCGGCGTCCGACCGGCGCGGCGCTGGCGCAGCGGGCCGCAAGCCGGCCCAGGCCGCCGAGCGCGGGCAACCACGCGCACAGGGACAAGGGCAGGGCAGTCAGGCGCAGGGCGAACGCGCACCGGCCCAGCCAGCATCGGCGTCCGGCTATCAGTTGAAGCACCACGTTGCGCGCCCGCCGCGCGAAGAGCCGCGCCTGCGCGCCAGTCATGAAGTCAAGGTCGCGCCGCAGCGCGACTACAAGCCCGACCTCAAATCCGACTCGCTGGCGCTGGCGCTGCTGGGCGCGGCCAGCGCTGTCGCCCGCGTGCAGGGCGGCATGGCGCTGCCGCAGGCGCTGTCGATCGTGTTCGGCGCCTATGACGTCACGCCGCAGACGCGCGGCGCGATCCAGGATATCGCCTACCGCACCATGCGCCAGCTGGGCCGCAGCGAAACGCTGCTGGGCCTGATGACGAGCAAGGCGCCCGAGCCGCCGATGCTGGGCGCGCTGCTGTGCGCGGCGCTGTCACTGCTCGACCCGCCCGAGGGCACGCCGGCGCCGTACGAAGCGTTCACCGTGGTCGACCAGGCCGTCACCGGCGCGGCGGCGCATCCCGATTTTGCGCATGCCAAGGCGATGGTCAATGCAGTGCTGCGGCGCTTCCTGCGCGAGCGCGAGTCGCTCGTCGAAGAAGCGTTGCGCACGCCGCTGGCGCGCTGGAATTATCCGCAGTGGTGGATCGACACGGCGCGCGCCGCCTACCCGCGCGACTGGGAAGCCGTGCTTGCCGCGGGCAACGCGCATCCGCCACTGACACTGCGCGTGAACCGCCGCCGGCAGGATGTCGCCGCGTATCTGCAGTCGCTGCAGGATGCCGGCCTGGACGCCGAGCAGGTAGGGCCGCACGCGGTGCGCCTGGCGCAGGCCATCAATGTGAGCCAGATTCCCGGCTTTGCCGAGGGCGTGGTGTCGGTGCAGGATGCCGGCGCCCAGCTGGCCGCGCCGCTGCTCGACCTGCAGGACGGCATGCGCGTGCTCGACGCGTGCGCAGCCCCTGGCGGCAAGAGTGGCCATATCCTCGAGACGGCGAACGTCGAACTCACGGCCGTCGACACCGATGCGCTGCGCCTCGGCCGGGTGGGCGACAATCTGGGCCGCCTGGGCCTGGCCGCGCAGCTCGTCACGGCCGATGCCGGCGCGACCGACTGGTGGGATGGCCGTCAATACGACCGCATCCTGGCCGACGTGCCGTGCACGGCGTCGGGCATCGTGCGCCGTCACCCGGATATCCGCTGGTTGCGTCGCAAGTCGGATACATCCCAACTTGCAACACTTTCAGCCAAAATACTCGACAACCTTTGGCAGATGCTGCTGCCGAATGGTAAATTGCTATTCGTGACATGTTCGCTCTGGCCCCAGGAATCGGAGGCGCAAGCGGCTGCCTTCGCGGCCCGCCACGACGCGGTCCGCCTCGATGCGCCGGGCCAACTGCTGCCCGTCGGTGGCGCCGGACAGGATCATGACGGTTTGTTCTACGCCCTGTTCCAGAAGAAAGCGGCGTGAAGTTCTTTTCACTACGCGCATTATTTAAGGCCCCGGCTCCCCCGTGACGTTACGATTTTTCCGCCTTCTCGCCTGTCAGTTGCTGCTGGCGATCGCGTGCGTTGCCATGGGCACGCCGGCGCAGGCGGCCGACGACATCGAAATCACCCGCGCAACCATCGAAGCGAGCGACGATGGCTACCGCCTGAACACGGCCTACAACTTCGAGCTGAACCACGGCCTGAAGGACGCGATCCAGCACGGGGTCCAGCTGCACTTCACCACCGAGATCGAACTCACGCGTCCGCGCTGGTACTGGCGCGACGAAAAGGCCGTCTCGCTGAAACGCACCATCCGCATTTCATACGACGTGCTCACGCGCCAGTATTACGTGGTCGTGGTGGGCTCGTTCCAGGAGCGCTTCCAGACCTTCGAGGACGCGATGTTCATGATCCGGCGCCCGACGCGCTGGCTGATCGCGCCCAAGGGCGCGCTCAAGGCCGGCGAAGTCTATGAAGTCTCGCTGCGTATGTTCATGGACCGCGAGTACCTGCAAAAGCCGTTGCAGGTCAATGCCTTCAACGACTCGGACTGGCGCCTGACCTCCAGCCGCAAGACGTTCACCTACCGTGCGGAGTGAAGTGATCAGCGGTGGGGTGCGCTACGCGCTGATCGTTGGCGGCGCCATCGTCTCGATCCTGCTGTTCCTGCTGGCCGGCGCATCCGACAACTCGGGCTTCTTCGGCCGTTACTACAGCTGGCTCCTGGGCCTGACTGCCGCGATGGCGTTCCTGCTCCTGATCGTCGTGGTCGTGGCGCTGGGGCGCCTGTATTCCCGCTACAAGGCCGGCAAGTTCGGCTCCCGGCTCATGGCGCGGCTGGTGCTGCTGTTTGCCGGTATCGGCATCCTCCCTGGCCTCGTCATCTTCATCGTGTCGGTGCAGTTCGTGTCGCACTCGATTGACTCGTGGTTCGACGTCAAGATCGAATCGGCGATCGAATCGGGCCTGAATCTGGGCCGCGCCGCGCTCGACGAATCGCTGTCCGAACTGGGTGCCACCGCGCAGACTGCCGCTGCCACGCTGGCAGGGCAGAGCGACATGACTGCGCAACCGGTACTCGCGCGCCTGCTGGCTGATACCAGTGGCCTGCAAAGCGTGATGCTGGTCGACGCCAACGGCGCCGTGCTGTCAGCCGCCACCGAAGACCGCGGCGCCAACCTGGCGGCCGACGCACCCAATGAACGCATGCTGCGCAGCGCCGGGATGCCGGGCGGGTATGCCCAGGCCGAGGGCGGTGTTGGTCCTGCCGATGCGGGCGACGAGGCCGCAGACGGGGCATCGAATGCGCTCGATGCCGTGACCGGCCTGCGCCTGCGCGTCGTGATGGCCGTGCCCGAACCGCCTGGCGTGCAGCAGCGCTACCTGCAATTGCTGCAGGCAGTTCCGGTCGGCCTGGCGTCGAACGCCGAGGTCCTGCGCTCGGCCTCCACCGAATACCGGCTGCGCCTCGAAGCGCGCACGGGCCTGCGCAAGATGTACATCGTGACCTTGACCCTGACGCTGCTGCTGGCGATCTTCGGGGCGATCGGCAGCGCCTTCCTCATCGCCGGCAACCTCGCACAGCCGCTGCTGGTGCTGGCCGAAGGCACGCAGGCAGTGGCCGAGGGCGACCTGTCGCCGCGCCCGATCGTCGAGACCAACGATGAACTGGGCACCTTGACCCGATCGTTCAATGCGATGACGGGCCAGCTGTTCGAAGCCAGGAGCGCCGTGGAGCGCAACCGCGCCGCGCTGCAAAGCGCCAAGGCCCACCTGGAATCGGTGCTGGCCAATATGTCGGCCGGCGTGATCGTGCTCGATGCCGAAGGGGTGGTGGTCAACTCGAACGACGCAGCGTACCGCATCCTGCAGGTGGAGCCGGGCGCGATGGCCGGACCGCTGAACCGCATCGCCGGCCTTGAACATTTTTCGAACACGGTCACGCGCTCGTTCTCGGCGCAAAGCGCGCACGTGGCGGCCGAGCGCCGCAAGCGCGCGCACTGGCAGCAGCAGATCGAGATCCCGCGCGACGCCCAGCGCAAGACCGGCGCGGCCGACGAACAGGAGCACGACATCGTGCTGCTGGCGCGCGGCTCGCGCCTGCCGGTGGGCGCCGACAGCGGCTTCATCGTCGTGTTCGACGATATCTCGGACGTGATCACGGCCCAGCGCTCGGTGGCCTGGGGCGAGGTGGCGCGCCGCCTGGCGCACGAAATCAAGAACCCGCTCACCCCGATCCAGCTGGCGGCCGAGCGGATGCAGATGAAGCTGGCCGAGCACCTGCCGCAAGCGCAGGCCGACCTGCTCCAGCGCGGCACGACCACGATCGTCAACCAGGTCGATGCGATGAAGCGCATGGTCGACGACTTCCGCGACTATGCGCGCACGCCGCCGGCGATGCTCGACCAGCTCGACCTGAATGGCCTGATCGCCGAGATCCTCAGCCTGTACCTGGCCGACGACAGCAGCGACATCATTCATGCGAACCTCGCGCCGGACCTGCCGCGCGTGATGGGCGACGCGACCCAGCTGCGCCAGGTGATTCACAACCTGGTCCAGAACGCGCAGGATGCGCTGGTCGAGCGCGGGCCGGACGCACCGGCGCCGCGCGTGGACATCACGACCGAGGCCATCCAGTACACGGGCGCCGGCGGCCTGGCCGGTACTGCGGTGCGGCTGGCGATCGTGGACAATGGGCCCGGTTTCGCGCCCCGCATCCTGGCGCGCGCGTTCGAGCCGTACGTGACGACCAAGGCGCGCGGCACGGGCCTTGGCCTTCCGATGGTCAAGAAAATCATCGATGAACACGGTGGCCGGATCGATGTCGGAAACCGCAGCGATGGAACTGGCGCAGCAGTGTCGATTTTGCTGTTAAAGTTAGCTCCCGAAGCAAGCTTGGCTTAAGGACAACTGAACAAGCGGCTGCGTGTTGCCCTGCCAATCGCACCGCGCGGCAGTACACTGCGCCGTGTTGGTCAGTACAGTGCGTTTTTCCGGCCGATCGTGGCTCCGCTCGTAATGGTTTTTCGAACTCCCCTTCAGTGCAAAAAACTTATAAAATTGCACACACGTCGGGTAGAAGATCAGGAAGGTAGAAGAGATGGCGAACATACTGGTAGTTGACGATGAAATGGGGATCCGGGAGCTGCTGTCCGAGATCCTCGGTGACGAAGGTCATGCCATCACCCTGGCCGAGAACGCGCAGCAAGCGCGTGAGGCGCGCGCGGCCGGCGCCCCGGATCTCGTGCTGCTCGATATCTGGATGCCTGACACCGATGGCGTCACGCTGCTCAAGGAATGGCAGCGCGACGGCCTGTTGACCATGCCGGTCATCATGATGTCCGGTCACGCGACCATCGACACCGCAGTCGAAGCGACGCGCATCGGTGCGCTGAACTTTCTCGAGAAACCGATCGCACTGCAAAAGCTGCTCAAGGCCGTGCAGCAAGGACTGAGCCGCGCGCAGGAAGTCGCGCGTGCGCCGATGGCGCCACCGCGCCCGATTGCACCGAGCGTGCCAAGCATGGCGCTCGACGGCGGCGGCGCGGCATCCGCATCGGCATCGCCATCGGCGCCGATGTTCGCATCGGCCAATACGCAGCCGGGCGCCGGCGCGGCTCTTGGCAATGGCGCGCGCATGGTGCATGCGATGTCGCAGGGCGAGGGCACCGGTTACACGCTGTCGTTCGACCTGCCGCTGCGCGAGGCACGCGACGCATTCGAGCGCATGTACTTCGAGCACCACCTGGGCCGCGAAGGCGGCAGCATGACGCGCGTGGCCGAAAAGACGGGCCTGGAGCGCACCCACTTGTACCGCAAGCTCAAGCAGCTGGGCGTCGAGCCGGGCAAGCTGGCCAAGAAAGGGGGCTGATGGCCCGCGCGGCCACCAGTCTCGTTACCGGTTCGACGGCGGCGGCGCGCGAAGCGGCCATTGCGGCGCTGGTTGCCACGCCATTCGATGCAGCGTCTGCATCTTCTGCGTCCGTCAGCAGCCTCGCTGCTGACGGAGCGGCCTCTCCCGCAAGCCGCCTGCCGGCGCCCGCCATCCCGTTCGACGCTGTCATCCTCGAAGGCCTGGGCGTGGCGGCCACACCGCTCGAAACCGGTCCCGGCCTGCAGGTCATGCGCATTGCCCCGGGCTGCCTGTGCTGCGACGGCAATCTGGTTTTGCGTGTAACATTGAATCGTCTGCTGCGCCAACGCCCTCGGCGCCTGTTCATCGGTCTGGCGAGCAGCGAACACCTTGATCAGTTGCGATCGTGGCTTGCAGCACCGCCATACGATCAGCTGTTGGCCCTGGAACCGACCGTGCACGCCTGAGTTTTACGGGTGCGTTCACTTGAAATCCAGCTGGCCAGCCCCACCTCTTTATCGAAGTGAACAGCCTGCCATTCGCCGCCATCCGGCAGGTTGGCACCAACTTTCTGATCGAAGGAGTCAACATGAACATGATCTATAACAGTGAACAGTACAGCGTCGTCGAATTCGGCGTCGACCGTGAACTCGAAGCACTGCGCTTTGGTGGCTTCGAGATCGTCGACAAGGCCGGCCGGCGCGAAGCGTTCATCGGCGGCCGACTCGCGCAATCGTTCCGGCGCGATGTCAACAACCTGATCGCCAGCGAACCGACGATGGAAGAAATCGACGAGTTCCTGGGCGAGTACGACACCCTGATGAGCCAACCGGTGGTGCTGCATTAAGCCGCTGGTGAAGTACCTGCCGCGCCATCGCCAGTCAAGGTGATGGCGCTCCCGTTTCTGTAGCACGCTGTCGTTTCTGTAAGATGGTAGACTGCGCCCATGTGCCAGTTACTCGGAATGAACTGCAATGTCCCTACTGACATTGTCTTCTCTTTTACCGGCTTCGCCCATCGCGGCGGCCGCACCGATACCCACCATGATGGCTGGGGCATCGCGTTCTTCGAAGGTACCGGCGTACGCCACTTCGTCGATCACCAGGCAGCGATTGCCTCGCCGATCGCCGAGCTGATCAAGCGTTATCCGATCAAGTCCACCAACGTCATTGCCCATATCCGCAAGGCCACCGTCGGCCAGGTAGCGCTGGAAAACTGTCATCCGTTCGTGCGGGAATTGTGGGGCCGCTATTGGGTGTTCGCCCACAATGGCGACCTCAAGGCATTCGCGCCCGTGCTCGATGGCGCGTTCCGGCCAGTCGGCACGACCGACAGCGAGCTGGCCTTCTGCTTCCTGCTGCAAAGCCTGCGCCGCGAGTTCGGCGATACGGCGCCCACGCGCGCGGCGCTGGCCGGGGCGCTCGAACGCATCATTCCCGGCATTGCCGCCCATGGCACCTTCAACATGATGCTGTCGGATGGCACGGCGCTGTACACGCATTGCTCGACCAAGCTGTGCTACGTCGTGCGCAAGCACCCGTTCGTGACGGCCTGTCTGTCGGACGAAGACCTGTCAGTCGACTTTTCGCAGGTGACGACACCTGACGACCGGGTCGCGATCATCGTGACTGAACCGCTGACGACGAACGAGGCGTGGACCCATTTCGCGCCGGGTGAACTGAAGGTGTTTGTCGATGGCTTGCCGCAGGATGTGGCGACCTTGTCAATGGGTTGATCGTTCCCCAACATTCTCACAAAAAATTTATGCTAGGAAACCCAACTGTCATTGGGATGCGGTAAAGTAGATCGGTTGCCGCGATATTGAGAATGATATGACCGATACAGCCCGCCTCGACGAGGCATCCCAGCCACTGCGCATGCGCAATTTTTTCCTGGCGCGCCAGCCGGTGCTGGACCGTAACCAGGCATTGTATGGCTACGAATTGCTGTTCCGCGGCAGTGCCCAGGGACCGGCGGAGTTCGAGTCCGGTCTGTCGGCCAGCGCCAGCGTCATCCACCATGCGTCCCAGCTCGGCCTGCCACGCGCGATTGGCGATGCGACGGCGTTCATCAATGTCGACAAGGACGCATTGATGAGCGACATGTTCGCGTTCATGCCGCGCGAGCGCACGGTGCTGGACATCGTTAGCTCGGTCGAGCCCGATGTCGACGTCATCGAGCGTATGACGCATCTGGCGTCGCACGGCTTTCGCTTTGCTGCCGAAGCTTCGGCGCACGGTCCGGCGCTGTCGCGTTTCTTGCAGGTGATTGATTTCGTCAAGATGGACCTGCGCGCGCTGCCGCTCGTGACGATGCTGTCGCTCGCACCGCGCCTGCGCAATACCGGCAAGCGGCTGGTGGCAGCGAAGGTCGAGAACCTCACTGAATACCGGACCTGCCTGGACGTCGGCTTCGACTATTTCCAGGGCTATTACTTTGCCAAGCCATCGGTGATTGCGGGCCGCAAGTTGTCGCCGTCGCAGACAACGGTGCTCGACCTGATGAACCTGATCACGTCGGATGCCGACAATGCCGAGATCGAGCAGGTGGTCAAACGCGAAGTGACGATTGGCCTGAACCTGCTGCGTCTGGTGAACACACCGGCAGTGGGGGCAGGGCGGCGCATCGAATCGATCAGCCAGGCCCTGACCCTGCTGGGCCGGCGCCAGTTGCAGCGCTGGCTGCAGATCCTGTTGTTTGCCGAACCCGACGTGCGCGGCCACAGCCAGAGCCCGCTCCTGATGCTGGCCACGACCCGCGCGCGCCTGATGGAGCTGCTGGCCCAGCGCATGCGCCCGGCGCAGCGCAACGTCGCCGACATCGCGTTCACGGTTGGCATGATGTCGCTGATGGACACGCTGTTCTGCATTCCGATGCGCGACATTGTCGAACAGATCCCCGTGATCGACGAAGTGCGCACCGCGCTCCTGAATCGCACAGGCTTCTTCGGCGAGCTGCTCAAGCTGGCCGAATCGATCGAGCGCATGGACGATGAGCAGGACGATATGCTCGCCGGCCTCAAGTCCCTGGCCTTCGACGGCGACGACCTGGCCGAGCTCGAAGTAGCCGCATTCGAATGGAGCGACAAGGTCGTACGCTACGCGATCTGACGCCACCAGCAGCATCACCCCGACCGGGCCGCCAGGAAACTGCCGGCCCGTTTGCATTCCCAGCGAAAAAACAATTACCCAACAATGAGGGTCAGAGTCGAATTGTTTGACAACTTTTCCAATCCGCATGGCCTCGAATGGCCGAGCCCGTTGTCAATGAGAGCAATTGCTCAATAATTCGACTCTGACCCTAATTAAAATTAGTGATCTCAGGAAAAATTACTTATTAATTCTACTCTGACCCTCATTGGGGTTCAGGAGAGGTTGGGGGCCAGGTGGCGTTCGACTTCTTGTTTGTCCATGTGGCGGCGGGTGGCCATGTCGTCGACCTGGTCGTTGCCAATCTTGCCCACGACGAAGTATTTTGAGTCGGGGTGGGCCAGGTAAAAGCCGGAGACGGCGGCGCCGGGGTACATGGCGTAGGACTCGGTCAGTTGCATGCCGATTTCTTCGGCTTGCAGCGTGGCGAACATGTCGGCTTTGACTGTGTGCTCGGGGCAGGCCGGGTAGCCGGGGGCGGGGCGGATGCCCAGGTATTTTTCGGCGATCAGCGCTTCGTTGCTCAGGTCTTCGCCGGTGGCGTAACCCCACAGGTCGGTGCGCACGCGTTCGTGCAGGTATTCGGCGAACGCCTCGGCCAGGCGGTCGGCCAGCGACTTGAGCATGATCGACGAGTAGTCGTCGTGCGCCGCTTCGAAACGCTGCTCGTGCTTTTCGATGCCCAGGCCGGCCGTCACGGCGAACATGCCGATGTAGTCGGCAATGCCGCTGTCTTTCGGCGCGATGAAGTCGGCGATGCACTGGTTCGGGCGCTGTTCGCCGTTCACCATGGGTTTCACGCCCTGCTGGCGCAGGCCGTACCAGGTCAGCGCCACTTGCGAGCGCGATTCGTCGGTGTAGATTTCGATGTCGTCGTCATGCACCGTGTTCGCCGGCAGCAGCGCGATGACGCCGTTGGCCGACAGCCAGCGGCCTTCGATGATCCGCTTGAGCATCGCCTGGCCTTCGGCAAACACCTTGCTCGCAGCGTCGCCCACCACCGCATCGGTGAGGATGCCGGGGAACGGGCCGGCCAGGTCCCAAGTCTGGAAGAACGGACCCCAGTCGATGTAGCGCGCGATCATGCCCAGGTCGACGTTCTTGAAGATGCGGCGGCCAATGAACTTCGGCTTCACCGGCGCGAAGTCAAGGCGCGCCTTGTTGGCGCGGGCCTGCTCGAGCATGAGCATCGGCAGCGCCTTCTTGCTGGCGTGCTGGATGCGGATGCGTTCGTAGTCCTGTGCCAGTTCGATGATGTAGGCGTCGCGCGTGTCATCCGTGACCAGCGACTGGCCGACCGACACCGAACGCGATGCATCCGGCACGTACACCACCGGGCCGTCGTAGAACGGCGCGATCTTCACGGCCGTGTGCGCGCGGCTAGTGGTTGCGCCGCCGATCAGGAGCGGCATCTTGCGGTCGCGGAAGTACGGATCGCGCTGCATCTCGCGCGCCACGTGCGCCATTTCCTCTAACGATGGCGTGATCAGGCCCGACAGGCCCACCATGTCGGCGTTTTCTTCCTTGGCACGCGCGAGGATGTCGGCGCACGGCACCATCACGCCCATATTGACGATCTCGAAGTTATTGCACTGCATGACGACCGAGACGATGTTCTTGCCGATGTCGTGCACGTCGCCCTTGACGGTGGCGATCACCATCTTGCCCTTCGGCTTGGAGACGATGCCGGTGCGCGCTTCTTCGAGCGCCTTTTCTTCTTCGATGAACGGCACCAGGTGGGCCACGGCCTGCTTCATCACGCGCGCCGATTTCACCACCTGCGGCAGGAACATCTTGCCCTGACCGAACAGGTCGCCGACGATGTTCATGCCATCCATCAGCGGGCCTTCGATCACGTGGATCGGGCGGCCGTTCGCCGCCAGCACCTGCTGGCGCATTTCTTCGGTGTCCTCGACGATCCACTGCGTGATGCCGTGCACCAGCGCGTGCGCCAGGCGCTTCTCGACCGTCGCTTCACGCCACTCGAGGTTCTGTTCCTGCTTGTTGCCGCCGGCTTTGAGCGTGCCGGCGATCTCGATCATGCGTTCAGTGGCGTCCTTGCGGCGATTGAGCACGACGTCCTCGACGCGCTCGCGCAGTTCGGGCGCCAGGTTGTCGTAGACGCCGACCATGCCGGCGTTGACGATGCCCATCGTCAGCCCCGCCTTGATCGCGTGGTACAGGAACACGGTGTGGATCGCTTCACGCGCCGGATCGTTGCCGCGGAAGCTGAATGACACGTTCGACACGCCGCCCGAGATCTTCGCGTACGGCAGGTTGTCGCGGATCCACTGGCACGCCTGAATGAAGTCGTTGGCGTAGTTGTCGTGTTCTTCGATGCCGGTCGCGATCGCGAAAATGTTCGGGTCGAAGATGATGTCTTCGGGCGGGAAGCCCACCTGCTCGGTCAGCACCTTGTAGGCACGCGCGCAGATCTCGGTCTTGCGCGCGAACGTGTCAGCCTGGCCCTGCTCATCGAATGCCATCACGATCACGGCCGCGCCGTAGCGGCGGCACAGGACTGCCTGGCGAATGAATTCTTCTTCGCCTTCCTTCATCGAGATCGAGTTGACGATCGCCTTGCCCTGCACGCACTTCAGGCCCGCCTCGATCACCGACCACTTCGACGAGTCGATCATCACCGGCACGCGCGAGATATCGGGTTCCGACGCGATCAGGTTCAAAAAGCGCGTCATGGCCGCCTGCGAGTCGAGCATCGCTTCGTCCATATTGATGTCGATGACCTGCGCGCCGTTCTCGACCTGCTGGCGCGCGACCGACAGCGCCTCGTCGAACTGCTCGTTGAGGATCATGCGCGCGAACGCTTTCGAACCCGTCACGTTGGTGCGCTCGCCGACGTTGACGAACAGCGACGACTCGTCGATCGTGAACGGCTCGAGGCCCGACAAGCGCATCGCGACCGGGATCTCGGGGATCTTACGCGGCGCGTGCTGTTCGAGGATGGTCGCGATCGCGTTGATGTGCTCCGGCGTCGTGCCGCAGCAGCCGCCGGCGATATTGATGAAGCCCGCGTCGGCGAATTCGCGCAGCAGCGCGGACGTGTCTGCGGGCAGTTCGTCAAAGCCCGTGTCGCTCATCGGATTGGGCAGGCCGGCGTTCGGGTAGATGCAGACGAAGGTGTCGGCGATGTTCGACAATTCTTGCGCGTACGGGCGCATCAGGGCGGCGCCCAGCGCGCAATTGAGGCCAATCGTCAGCGGTTTTGCGTGGCGCACCGAATTCCAGAAGGCCGGCACGGTCTGGCCCGACAGGATGCGGCCCGAGGCATCGGTCACGGTGCCCGAGATCATCAGGGGCAGGCGCGGCACATCCGGGTGTTCGTCGAAGTACAGGTCGATGGCAAACAGCGCCGCCTTGCAATTGAGCGTGTCGAAGATCGTCTCGACCAGCAGCACGTCAGCGCCGCCATCCACCAGGCCGCGCACCTGCTCATGGTAGGACGCGACCAGCTGGTCGAACGTCACGTTGCGCGCTGCCGGATCGTTCACATCGGGCGAAATCGAGGCGGTCTTGGGCGTCGGGCCGAGCGCGCCGGCGACAAAGCGCGGCTTGTCCGGTGTCGAGTACTTGTCGCAGGCAGCGCGCGCCAGTTTGGCGGCCTGCACGTTCATCTCGTAGGCCAGGTGGGCCATGTGATAGTCGTCCTGCGCCACGCCGGTGGCCCCGAACGTGTTTGTCTCGAGCAGGTCGGCGCCGGCGGCCAGGTAGCGCTCGTGGATTTCCTGGATGATCTGCGGCTGCGTCAGCGTCAGCAGCTCGTTATTGCCCTTGACGAACAATTCGCGCGCGCCGCTGCCTTCGGGCGCGGCAAAGGTCGCAAACCGCTCGCCCCGGTACGCCGCTTCATCGAGCTTGTACTGCTGGATGATCGTGCCCATCGCGCCATCCAGGATCATGATACGGCGCGCGAGGATGTCACGCAGCTGGGTTTCGATCGGCGAGATGGTGTTGGAGCGGGCGTTCATGGTGAGGTCTTTCGAGGAGGGCGGCTTGGCAGATGGAGCCTGTTGGGCGGTCTACGATTATACGTCAAGCCGTTGATATCGCTGAAAGTCGGACCCATGTATGTATCCTTTTGTATGTAACATGGCATGTGTTACATGGCGTTACAATTCGCGACTTAGCAGCAATCTTTACGTTACATGTTGAGACGACAATGAAGTCAAGCCACCGCGAGTGGCGTGAATAGATGGGATTACGCATGAACAAAGAATACCGACCGGATTGGGATCAGCCAATGGACAGCAACCCGGACTCAGCAGTGTCGTCGAAGCCGCAAGTTGCCAGCAATGGCGTGAAACAGATCGTCACGATCCGCCTGGATGTGGATATGCTCGAATGGTTCAAGACCGCAGGTCCTGGCTATCAGACCCGCATCAACCAGGTTCTGCGTGAACACATGGATGCCCAGCGTAATTCGCAGGCAGAGTAAGCAGTTGCAAGGCGCCGGCGAGGCGCCTTTTTCATGGCCTGAAGACAAAAACGGCAGCCCGCGGGCTGCCTTGTCGTATCCGGAGCCCGAGGCGGCTCAGCTGAACGTCAAGCCCGCCAGCGCAAACCCTTTCAGGAACTCCGCCGCCGCCAGGCGCTTGCCGCCCGGTTTCTGCAGCTCGGTCAGACGCAGTGCGCCCGAGCCGCACGCCACCACGATCCCACCCGCATCTGCCTGCAGCACCTGGCCAGGCACGCCGCTGCCATCAACGGCGTCGGCATGCCAGATCTTGACCGCCACGCCATCGACCACGCCGTTCGCACCGGGGAACGGATTGAACGCACGGATCTTGCGCGCCAGGACGTCCGCCGGCAGCGTGAAATCGAGCTTGGCTTCTTCTTTCGTGATCTTGGCTGCGTAGGTCACGCCGGTCTCTGGCTGTGGCGTGGCCACCAGCTGGCCGGCGGCCATCTTGTGCAGCGCCTCGACGATCATGCGTGCGCCCAGCGCCGCCACCTTGTCGTGCAGCGTGCCGGTGGTGTCGGTGGGCTCGATCGGCAAGCCTTCCATCAGCAGCATTGGGCCGGTATCGAGGCCTTCTTCCATTTCCATGATGGTCACGCCGGCGTCAGGGTCACCCGCCTCGATCGCGCGGTGGATCGGCGCGGCGCCCCGCCAGCGCGGCAGCAGCGAGCCGTGAATATTGATGCAGGGACGGATGTCGAGCGTGCTGCGCGGCAGGATCAGGCCGTAGGCCGCCACCACCATCACGTCGTAGTCCAGCGCCAGCAGCTGCGCATGGGCCGCGCGTGCCTGTTCGGCGCGCTCGGGATCCTTGCTGTCGGTGCGCAGCGACAGCGGCTGCGCCACCGGCATGCCATGCGCCAGCGCGTATTGCTTGACGCTGGAAGCCTGCAGCTGCATCCCGCGCCCGGCCGGGCGGTCGGGCTGGGTCAGCACCAGGGGCACGGTGAAGCCGGCTTCGTGGATCGCACGCAGGGCGACGGCGGCAAACTCCGGCGTGCCGGCAAAGACGACCTTCATCAACGACGCGCGCCGCGCTGGGCCGCTTCGCGCGCCAGGCCGCGCTCTTCTTTCTGCAGCTTGGCCTTGATGCGGTTGCGTTTCAAAGGCGACAGGTATTCGACAAACACCTTGCCCTTGAGGTGATCCATCTCGTGCTGGATGCACACGGCCAGCAGGCCGTCGGCATCGACCGTGAACTCCTTGCCCTCGAGATCGAAGGCGCGCACCTTGACGCGCGACGGCCGCTCGACGCCGTCGTACACGCCCGGCACCGACAGGCAGCCTTCGTCGTACACCGCACGCTCGTCGCTCGACCAGGTGATTTCGGGATTGATGAACACCATCAGGTCGTCCTGCGCTTCGGTCACGTCGATCGTGACGACCTGCTCGTGCACGTCCACCTGGCTCGCGGCCAGGCCAACGCCTGGCGCGTCATACATGGTGTCGGCCATGTCGGCAACCAGCGTGCGCAGGCGCTCGGTGCCGAATTCGGTCACGGGCGTGGCAATCTTGTGCAGGCGTGGGTCGGGATAGCGAAGGATGTCGAGTAGGGCCATGATCAGTTCGGATTTCGAGAGGTGGGTGCGGTTGACGGGGTGCTGGAGCGCAGGCAATTTCAGACAGCAAATGCGCCACACGCCCCGCAGGACAAACGCCGGTTTGTCTTGCTAGTTCAGGCAATTGTGTGCAGAATTTGATTCTATACAGCAACCCTTCCGTGGGCGGGGAGCGGTACGTCGTGATGCTTCTGGCGCCGCGGCCGGGCGCGATAGACGCGCGGCCTGCAATCGTATTCGGATTTACGCTGTCTTAACGCCGGACTTAACGGACGTCTTCAATGAAAAATTTTAGCACAGTCATGGCCCATGCTGCAGCGGTGGCCTTGCTGGCCTGCGCCGCGAGCGGCCCCGCCGTGGCCCAGACGAATGCTGCCGCCCCGTCGGCGGCCTGCGCGTTCCGCCCCGACGCCCCCGACAAGCACGTCGTCGTCAAGCGCGACACCCTCTGGGACATTTCCGGCAAGTTCCTGCGCAACCCATGGTGCTGGCCGCAGGTCTGGGGCATGAACCGTGATGAAATTCGCAACCCGCACTGGATTTATCCCGGCCAGGTGATCTGGTTCGACCGCGCGCGCGGCCGCCTGTCGTTCAACCGGCCCGGCGAGGACGGCGATGGCCGTGGCCAGCCGCCGCTGACGCGCCTGTCGCCGCAGGTGCGCAGCGAAGGCACGGGCCAGGGCGCGGTGCCGTCGATTCCCGCCGGTGCCATCGAACCGTACCTGACCCAGCCGCTGGTGGTCGAGGCCGACGAGCTGGCCGGCGCACCGCGCATCGTCGCTTCGCAGGAAGGCCGCTTCTATCTCGGCATGGGCGACCGCGTGTACGTGCATGGCGCGCTCACGAGCGACACCGTATACCAGGTGTTCCGGCCAGGCACCGTGCTGCGCGATCCGCAGACCGGCAAGGTGATGGCGCACGAAGCGGCCTTCCTGGGCAGCGTCAAGCTCGTCACCCCGGCCGGCCCGGGCGTCGATGCGCACACCTTCCAGGTCGTCGACACCGTGCGCGAGATGGGCGTGGGCGACCTGCTGGTGCCGCAACCCCCTACGCCGGTGCGCAATTACGTACCGCATGCGCCGCTGCAACCGGTCGATGCGCGCGTGATGTCGATTTACGCCGGCGTGACCTACGCCGGCCAGAGCCAGGTCGTGACTGTCAACCGGGGCGCGGTTGACGGACTCGATGTCGGCGCCGTGCTGCAGCTCTATCATGTCGGGAAGACTGTGGCCGACCCGGCGAGCCGGGGTTTTCTCGGCATGGGGCGTGCCCAGTTGAAAATGCCTGACGAGCAAAACGGCAGCCTGTTCATCTTCCGCGTGTTCAAGAACGTCTCGTACGGCTTGATCATGACGGTGACAGCGCCCGTGCAAGTCGGCGACGTGGTCAAATCACCGGAGTAACCCCGCCGTGCAGGCCACGGACCCCCGCCCAACGCCGGACCAGCACGCTACCCCGATCGCCGACTGGCTGCGCCTGGAACAGGCCGATGGGGTAGGGCGCCGCAGTGTGTACGCGCTGCTGGCCGTGTTCGGCGCCCCCGGCGCCATCCTGCGCGCCGGCCCGCAAGCGCTGAGCGCCTATGTCACCCCGGCCCAGGCGCGCGCCATCTGCGCCCCCGTCACGCCCGCGCTGGCGGCCCTCATCGACGCCACGCTGGCCTGGCTGGCCGCGCCTGATCACCATTTCGTCACGTGCCACGATCCGCGCTATCCGCCGGCGCTGGCCGAGATTCCCGATCCACCGCTGCTGTTATATGTCAGTGGCCGCGTGGAATTGCTGGCGCAGCCGCTGGTCGCGGTCGTGGGCAGCCGCAATGCTAGCGTGCAGGGCAGGGTAGATGCCGAATCGTTCGCCGCCGCGTTGTCCAGCGCCGGACTGTGCGTGGTGTCAGGGCTGGCGCTGGGGATCGACACGGCGGCGCACGAAGGCGCGCTGCGCGGCGCCGGCTCGACGATCGCCGTCGTCGGCACGGGCCTGGACCGCGTCTATCCGGCGCGCAACCGCGCGCTGGCGCACCGGATCGCCGCGCAAGGCTGCATCGTCAGCGAATATCCGCTGGGCATGCCACCGCTGGCCGCCAACTTCCCGCGCCGCAACCGCATCATCAGCGGCCTGGGAGCCGGCGTGCTGGTGATCGAGGCGGCAGCGCAGTCCGGCTCGCTGATCACGGCGCAACTGGCGGCCGAGCAGGGCCGCGAGGTGTTCGCGCTGCCCGGTTCCATCCATTCGGCGCTGACCAAGGGCTGCCATCGCCTGATCCGCGAAGGCGCGCAACTGGTCGAGACGGTCGACGATGTGTTGACGGCAATGCGGATGTCGCCGCTGGCAGGGCTGCCGCAGGTCGATGCCACCGCGCCTGCGCCGGAGGACGATGCCATCCTGCTTGACGCTCTGGGCCACGAACCGGTCGCGCTCGACGCGCTGCTGGCCCGCCTGGCGCTCGATCCGGGGATGCTTGGCGCGCGCCTGCTCGCGCTGGAACTGGCCGGCCTCGTGACACAGTTGCCGGGCGGCCGCGTGCAGCGCATCTGGCGCTGACAGTGCCCTGGCAGGGCGTATTTATGACCGACAATGACAGCAGGGTGATGCTTCCCGGTCCGTATTATGCGAATGGTATGTGCTTGTTTTTAATCATTATTAATAAGCTGGTTTATTGAACAAGGCTTGGATACAACGGTTTTTCCGTGGTGCGGCGCGGCTGGCGTGCTCCACTTGTGCCTCACGAAGTTTAGCTGCTACAGTAGCGTCACTATGTTCGACATCCTGGTCTATCTCTACGAGACGTACTACCGTCCCGACGCCTGCCCCGAGCCGGCAGCCCTGGCGCGCAAGCTCTCCGCCGTTGGTTTCGATGACATCGAAATCACGGAGGCGCTCGACTGGCTGGGCGGGTTGACCGACGCGCCGCTGCCCGAAACCATCGATGCTTCCACGGGCACCCGTTACTACGTCGACGAAGAATATATCGAGCTGGGCAGCGCAGCGATCGGCTTCATTGCCTTTCTCGAAAGCGCCAAGGTCCTGGGCCCGATCCAGCGCGAAATCGTCATCGAGCGTGCGCTGGCCTGCGACGAATCGCCCATTGCATTGAGCAAACTCAAGATCATCGTGTTGATGGTGCTGTGGAGTCAGGGCAAGGAACCCGATGCGCTGATGTTCGACGATCTGTTCAGCGACGACGACGAGCAGGAGCCGCGTTTATTGCACTAAATTCGGTGCAATAATGGTAATACACGAACGGGGCTGCGCGCCCCGTTTTGTATTTCCGGCCTGTCTGTCTGAATGCACCAGCGTGGGGCGGCCCCTTGCCGGAAGCGCGGGAACCCGCTTATCATTGGCCGCTTCCTTCAGGACGTTACCAAACTGGCATGATGGCCAGAATTTCACCGGTGCTGGCCCGAGCATGTATGATGCGCAAGCCCCACACTATATAGACAGTACGACGAGAAACACTATGACCAAATCCCTCATCATCGCCGAGAAGCCGTCGGTCGCGAACGACATCGCCAAGACGCTGGGCGGCTTCACCAAGCACGATGAGTACTTCGAATCGGACGAATTCGTGCTCTCGTCGGCTGTTGGCCACCTGCTCGAAATCGCCGTGCCAGAAGAGCACGACGTCAAGCGCGGCAAGTGGAGCTTCACGCACCTGCCGATGATCCCGCCGTACTTCGCGCTCAATCCGATCGCCAAGACCGAATCGCGCCTGAAGGTGTTGAATCGTTTGATCAAGCGCAAGGATGTGACGACACTGATCAACGCATGCGATGCCGGGCGTGAGGGTGAACTGATCTTCCGCCTGATCGCGCAGAACGCAAAGGCCAAGCAACCGGTCAAACGCCTGTGGCTGCAGTCGATGACGGCCGGCGCCATCCGCGACGGCTTCGCCAATCTGCGCAGCGATGAAGAAATGCTGCCGCTGGCCGATGCCGCTCGTTGCCGCTCCGAAGCCGATTGGTTGATCGGTATCAATGGCACGCGCGCCATGACAGCGTTCAACTCGAAAGAGGGTGGCTTCTACCTGACCACCGTCGGCCGCGTGCAGACGCCGACGCTGTCGATCGTCGTCGAGCGTGAAGAAAAGATCAAGAAATTCGTCCCGCGCGACTACTGGGAAGTGCGCGCCGAGTTCGTGTGCGCCGCCGGTATCTACGAAGGCCGCTGGCTCGACCAGAAGTTCAAGAAGGACGAGAACGACCCTGAAAAACGCGCCGAGCGCCTGTGGAGCAAGACCGCGGCCGACTCGATCGCCGCCGCCTGCCGCGGCAAGCAGGGCGCCGTTACCGAAGAATCCAAGCCGACCACGTCGATGGCGCCAGCGCTGTTCGATCTGACCAGCCTGCAGCGCGAAGCCAACGGCCGCTTTGGTTTCTCGGCCAAGAACACGCTGGGCCTGGCCCAGGCGCTGTATGAAAAGCACAAGGTGCTGACCTACCCGCGTACCGATTCGCGTCACTTGCCTGAAGACTACATCGCCACGGTCAAGGAAACGCTCGTCGCGCTGGCCGAAACCAATAACTACAATCAGTTCGCCAAGCAAGTGACCAAGGGCGGCTGGGTCAAGCCGAACAAGCGCATTTTCGACAACACCAAGATTTCGGATCACTTCGCGATCATTCCGACCGGCATCGTGCCGAAGAACCTGTCCGAGCCGGAACAGAAGCTGTACGACCTGGTCACGCGCCGCTTCCTGGCGGTGTTCTTCCCGGCCGCTGAATTTTTGGTCACGACGCGCTTTACCGAAGTCTCCGGTCACCAGTTCAAGACCGAAGGCAAGGTCATGACCAATCCCGGCTGGCTGGCCGTCTACGGCAAGGACTTGGGCGACGACAAGGATGGCGCCAACCTGGTGCCGGTGGCCAAGGGCGAGAAAGTCCTGACCGAGAAAATTACGGCCAACGGCCTGGTCACCAAACCGCCGGCGCGCTACAACGAAGCGACGCTGCTGTCGGCCATGGAAGGCGCCGGCAAGCTGATCGACTCGGACGAGCTGCGCGACGCGATGGCCGGCAAGGGCCTGGGCACGCCGGCAACGCGCGCTGCCATCATCGAGGGCTTGCTGACCGAGAAATACCTGCTGCGCGAAGGCCGCGAGCTGATGCCGACCGCAAAAGCTTCGCAGCTGATGACCTTGCTGCGCGGCCTGGGTGTGAATGAACTGACAGCACCCGAGCTGACCGGCGAATGGGAATTCAAGCTGTCGCAAATGGAAAAGGGCAAGATCTCGCGTGAAGAATTCATGCGCGAAATCGCCCAGATGACCCAGATCATCGTCAAGCGCGCCAAGGAATACAGCAACGACACGATCCCGGGCGACTATGCGACGCTGACCACCCCGTGCCCGAATTGCGCGAGCGTGGTCAAGGAAAACTACCGCCGCTTCGCCTGCACCAAATGCGATTTCTCGATGAGCAAGACGCCGGGCAGCCGCCAGTTCGAGATCAGCGAAGTCGAAGAGCTGCTTGAAAAACGCACGATCGGCCCGCTGCAAGGTTTCCGCTCGAAAATGGGCCGCCCGTTTGCCGCCATCCTGCGCATCGTGCGCGACGAAGAGATCAAGAACTTCAAGCTCGAGTTCGACTTTGGCCAGGACGATGAAGGCGCCGACGGCGAAGGCGTGGACTTTACTGGCCAGACGCCAGTGGGCCCGTGCCCGAAGTGCACCGGCGGCGTGTTTGAAATGCCATTGGCCTATGTGTGCGAACACAGCGTGGCCAAGCCAAAGACGTGCGACTTCCGCAGCGGCCGCATCATCCTGCAACAAGAAATCCTGCCTGAACAGATGAGCAAGCTGCTCAATGAAGGCAAGACCGATCTGCTGCCGGGCTTTGTCTCGCAGCGCACACGTCGCGCGTTCAAGGCGTTCCTGGTGCGTGGCAAGGACAACAAGATCAGCTTCGAGTTCGAAGAGCGCAAGGCCAAGCCGGGCGCCAAGGTCAAGGCGGGCGCTGCCGATGGCGCCGCAGATGCCGAGGCAACGGTCGATGGCGCAGCAGCACCGGTGAAGGCCGCGCGCAAGGCGGCCGCCAAGCCAGCGGCAAAGAAAGCACCTGCTGCCAAGAAGGCAGTGGCCAAAAAGCCTGCAGCCAAGAAAGCGCCTGCCAGGAAGGTGGCGGCGAAATAAACCAGCGCCCACCGGCGTAAAAAAACCGCGGCATGCCGCGGTTTTTTCTTTGTGAGACGGACTGAACGCTGTCAGTCCTGCCATTCCTTCAATGCGCGAATGGCTGCTTCGCCGTTGTGAATGGCTTGCACGCGCCGCACGACTTCGTTGCGCCACGCTTCATCGGCGTCCTGATCGGGCCCGTCGATGTCCTGCAGCAGCATGTGTAGCAGTTGCTGTTTTTCTGTTGCGTTCAGCATCTGGATTTTTTCGGTAATCTCCGTGACCAGGTTTGACATGACGCTTCCTCCCCCATATTTTGATTTGATCATAGCGCGAGAACTACGGCTTGTCGACTGCACGCATATTGTCACGCGGTTTTCGATCGATCAGCTTGTTATCGGGATCGATGCCGGCGCGCGCCGGGATGCCATCGACCACCAGCGTAATCTGCTGTTCATCCTTGCTGACGAGGCGCCGTTCGCGTACCAAGGGATTGCCGTCGCTGTCGTCCACGCCGAATTCGATGAAGTCGTGTAGCGGCATCGGCTGCTCTTCACCCTGGTCGGTGGCGCGCATCTTGCCGGCGCTGGCGCGGATCGTCACCTCGTACCTGCCATCGGCGCGCCGGCGCGCCGTGGCGCTGTCGGCCCGGTTCTCGTACAGCACGATCGATTCGAACAGGTCGTCGATCAGATAGGCCTTCGCGGGCGGCGTGACGGCGCGCAGGCCGTCGATCAGGCTTGACGCGGTCGGGTAGGGCGGGCCCTGGTAGCCGTGCTGCGCCAACAGCCCGCGCAAGACGCCGTTGACGACGTCCTCGCCCAGCATGTCCTGCATCAGGTACAGCGCGAGCGCGCCTTTCTGGTACTGGATGTACGGCTGCTGCTCGTTGAGCGCCAGCGGCGCTTCCTTGCGCTGCTCGTTTGCGCGGCCCCTCAGGTAGCCGTCGAGGTCATAGCGCAGGAAGCGCCGCATCTTGCCCGCGCCGTAGGCGCGTTGCATGACCATCAGCGCCATGTACTCGGACACTCCTTCGCTCAGCACCGTACTGCCCCGTGTGTTGGCGCCGATGAGCTGGTGCCCCCACCACTGGTGCGCCGTCTCGTGCGCGCTGATGTAGAACGGGTAGTCGAGGTCTTTCGGCGAGCCGGGATCGATGCGCGCAATGAAGCCTGCGCTTTCCGGGAACGGGATCACGCCCGGGTAGGCAACGGCCATTCTGCTGTAGCGGGGGAACTCGACGATGCGCAATTCGCGCAGCGGATAGCGCCCGAAGTTGCGCGCGCCGTAGTCGAGGCCCGCCTGGGCGCCGCGCACCATGCGCTCCACGTTCGCTTCGTGGCCCTGGTGGTAATACACGTCGATCGTCACGTCCTGCCAGCGTTCGTGGCGCACTTCGTAGCGCGCCGACTGGAAGGCGTAGTGGTTCAGCATCGGGCGGTCCATCTTGTAGCGGAAGTAGCGCCGCCCGTCCTGGCTCCATTCGCGCACCAGCGTGCCCGGCGCCACCGCGATCTGGTCGGCATTGGTGCTGACGGTGGTCTCGAAGTCGATCCAGTCGGCGTCCACGCCCAGCAGGTGGTTGGCGCGCGCCGCCGGGTCGTCGCGCGCGGCCATGCGCGCGCGCGGGGCCAGGCCATAGCGGCGGCGATCGCGCTCGTCGCGCAGTTCCACCGCCGGCTGGTAGCCGATGCGCGGCATGACGTCATCCGTGAAGAATGTGCCGTTGTCCACCACAGGCGTTTCGCTGCCCAGGCCCAGCAGGCCGCGCGGCGCGTAGTCGACGGTAAAGTCCAGCGCCATGCGCGCGCCCGGCGCCATCGGCGCGGCCAGGCGGTAGCGATAGAAACCGCGCTCGGGATCACTGGCTGCCAGTGTTGCCGGCTGCGTAAAGGTCACGTTCAGGCGCGCGCCGCGCTGCTGGTACAGGACCACGTCCGACACCGGCTTGCCACTGCGGTTTTCAAGCTGATAACGGCCCTTCACCTGCAGCGCGCGCGCGGCCGGATGGATGGCCGTGTCGAGCCTGACGGCCGTGATGCGCGGCTGCGGCAGGAAGGCGGTGCGGTGGTAGCGTTGTTCGTAGTCGGCGCGCAGCTGTTCGGACTGGCGCGCGCTCAGGTAGCCGCCCTGCGCCATTTCCCACGCGATGAAGACGCCGCTGCCCGCAAACACGACGGCGCCGGCGCCGATCGTGGCCAGCACCGGGAGGGTCAAGCTGCGGCGCGCCAGATGCAGGCGCTCGCGCCAGCCGCTGTCGACGCCGCGCGGCCACAGCGCGCGCGCCGCGCCCAGCAGCATCAGCGCCGCGCCGCCCCAGTACAGCAGGTAGAAGCGCTCGCGCAGCAGGTAGTGGCCAAAGCCGTTCATCGCCGAATACGTCAGGTCGGGCCAGACCGCGTACAGCACCAGCGGATGATCCAGGCCCGCGCCATTGAAGGCGAGCGCCGCCAGCACCCAGCCGATCATGACGAAGTTGGCCAGGTATTTGTGGTTGACGATGACTTGCACGGCGATCGCCAGCACCGCGAGCAGCGCGAAGTGGGGCAGCATGATCGAGAACAGCGCCTGCAGGTACAGGCCCGGTTCGAGCTGGAAGTACCCCTTGAACAGCTGGATCAGCATGGCCGTGACCATGGCAACAAGCAGCAGGCAGGCTTGCAGCCCGACCAGCGCCAGCGTCTTGCTGGCCAGCGGCAGCCAGCTGGGTACCGGCAGCGCATCGAGGATCTGGCTGGTACGCATCTCGCGCTCGCGCCAGACCAGTTCACCGGCATAGAAGATGGTCGTGATGATCACGAACAGGCCGGTCACATCGCGGATCAGTTCCAGCATCATGTAGGTGACGGGATAGGTCGGCGTGCCATACACCGCGCCCAGGTCGAGCGCGCTGGCGATCAGTGCCAGCACGCCGGCCGTGGCCAGCGCCACGAAGTACGCGTTGCGGATCGATTCGCGCAGCTCGCCCCAGCCCGATTTGACGAGCAGCACGGCCAGGCTGCGGGCCGCGAAATCCGGGGGCGTGCTGGTGTCGAGTGCCGCGCGCGATAATGGCGGGGTGAACCCGGAGGGCAGTCCGGACGGCAGTTCGGGCGCCAGCTTGCGGCGCGCGCGCGTCTGGCCTTCGGTCTCGCCGACGGCCTGGAAGCGCCAGTAGCCAAGCAGCAGCACCAGCAGCGAGAAGCCGGCCCAGATCACGCGGTTGACCAGGTACACGTCGGTCAATGCGATCAGGCGCGCGTTGCGCTCGGCCAGCGGCCAGTATTCGGTCAGGCGGATCAGGGCCGTGGTGCCGAACGGGTCGATCAGCGCGGCCAGCGTCTTGAAATCGAGGTCGCGCGCCAGCGACGGGGCGATGGTGTACCCGAGCGTCATGATCACGCTGGCCACGTACACCGGCAGCATGCGCCGGGTGAGGGCGGCCAGCACGAAGAAGATCGCGCCAAAAATGAACAGGTTGGGCAGGAGCGTGAACAGATACGGCGTGAGCCAGGCGGCCAGCGGGGCGCCGCCGAGGCGATCGGGCGCGATCCCGGGCAGCATGGTGCCGAACCACAGGCCCAGCACGATGCCGGCGAAGATCACGGCCAGCGTGGCATACGCGCCCAGGAAGCGGCCGAACACGTAGTCGGCCTTGCGCAGCGGCGCGCTGAAAAAGAAGTGGTGCATCTCGTGCTCGAAATCCTGCTGCACCGCGCGGCCCATGACGGCTGCGGCAACAATGACCCCGAGGCTGCCGAGCATGGCGGTGGCCAGCGCGATCTGGCGTGGCCCATCAATCGCGATGCGGGTGCCGAACGTGATCGACAGCTCGCGAAACGCGCCGCCCGACGCCACCATCCACAGCATCCCGAGCGCCAGGAAGCCGCCAAAATACACCCAGGTCGACAGCAGCCGCAGGCGCTGCCTGGCCTCGAAACGGGCAATGACGAGCAGTGCGCGCACGGTCAGCAATCCCCGGCGGCGGGATTATGGCGGCCGGCGATGGTGGCGAAGTACACGTCGTCCAGGCTCGCGCGGGCCGGCTCGAAGCCGTCGCCCGGATCGTCCTCGGCATACACGTGGATCAGCGTGCGGCCACTGAGCAGGCGGCTCGAGATCACGCTGTGGCGCGCCTGGAATGCCGGCAGTTCGGCCTTGGTGACGAAGCGCGCCCAGATGAAGTCTTCGATGCCGTAGATGAGTTCTTGCGGCTCCCCGCACAGCAGCACCTGGCCCTTGTTGATGATCGCCATATTCGCGCACAGGTCGGCCACGTCGGACACGATGTGGGTCGAGAGCAGTACGGTGCGCTCTTCGCCGATGTCCGACAGCAGGTTGTGAAAGCGCACGCGCTCCTGCGGATCCAGGCCGGCCGTGGGTTCGTCGACGATGATCAGGCGCGGGTCGCCCAGCAGGGCCTGGGCGATGCCGAAGCGCTGGCGCATGCCGCCCGAAAAGGTGCCCAGGCGCTGCGCGCGTACGTCCCACAGATTGGTCTGCTGCAGCAGGCCGTCGACGACTTCGCGCCGGCGCGTCCGGTGCGACAGTCCCTTGAGCTGCGCGAAATGGTCGAGCAGGTCGTAGGCCGTGACCTTCGGGTAGACGCCGAAATCCTGCGGCAGGTAGCCGAGCATGCGGCGCACGGCGTCTTTTTCGTCCAGCACGTCGATATCGTCGAGGAACACCGAGCCGGCGTCACATTCCTGCAGCGTGGCGAGAATCCGCATCAGTGTCGATTTGCCCGCGCCGTTCGGCCCGAGCAGCCCGAACATCCCGGCCGGGATATTCAGCGTGACACGGTCGAGCGCGACCACGCCATTGGCGTAGGTCTTGGACAAATTGCGGATCTTCAATTGCATGACAACTCCTGGCTGCAGTGATGTATTTACATCGCAGCTACTCTTTTTTCACATTGGCATTGTA
The DNA here is from genome assembly GCF_059685835.1 of Telluria sp. RB2R28. Taxonomy (NCBI): domain Bacteria; kingdom Pseudomonadati; phylum Pseudomonadota; class Betaproteobacteria; order Burkholderiales; family Oxalobacteraceae; genus Telluria; species Telluria sp. RB2R28. Next base: position 43,495 of record NZ_JCASIK010000005.1, read on the forward strand.
TTCAATCGTCACGGCCAGGACAGGCACGGTGCGATGCACGGGCGAAAGGTGGCCCCAGACTGCATTATCCGGTGACAGGGTGCATGCCGGGTTTCTTTCTATAAATTTGTTGTACCGCGCAACAGGTGCGCGGCCCGCGCCAGCCCAAATTATGGATAATGGCAACATGGATGCCGCCACCCAAGACAAACTGCTGGTCCTGATGCGCGAAGGGCGCAGCCGGGCCGAATCGACCGACTGGTTCCGTGTCGGCCTGGGCCTGGTGTATCTGGCCGGCCTGATGACGAAGGAAGAAATCGACTTCAAGGCGGTCGACCGCGAATTCAACCGCTTCATCTATCACACGCTGGGCAAGGGCCACACGATCACCAGCGTGCTGCAGTTCATGAGCGGCGAGAAGGTCATGCCCACCGTGGAATCAAGCCGTTTTCTGGATGCGTTTTCCCGCCACTGTCCCGGCGTGCCGATCGTGTCGGTGCCATACCTGCTCGAACTGAACCTGGGCGTGGCCAAGAACATCTCGGGCATCGAGCCCGAAGGGCCGCTGGTCGAGTGGATCGCGAGAACTAAAGCTTATAATGAAGGCCTCAGCGACTAGATTACCGAGCCAGCCATGACCGCGAATCGTTTCATCAGCCCCCTGGACCACCTGATCGTCGGCGTCGACAAGGCCCTGCGCGTCGTCGGCGGCGTGACCGCCATGTCGCGCCCGAACCCGGCCACGCACGCCATGGACAGCGAGCTGTCCGATACCGACCGCCGTCACAGCGCGGGCCTGATGCGCGTGAACCATGTCGGCGAAGTGTGCGCCCAGGCCCTGTACGATGCGCAGGCCAGTTTCGCCCACACGCCGCAACTGCGCGCGCAGTTCGAAGAAGCCGGCCAGGAAGAAGAAGACCACCTGGCCTGGTGCGCGCAGCGCCTGGATGAACTGGGTTCGCAACCGAGCGTCCTGAATCCCCTGTGGTATGCCGGCGCCTATGTGATGGGCGCCGTGGCGGCCCGGATCGGCGATCCGGTCAGCCTGGGCTTTGTGGTGGAGACCGAACGCCAGGTCGAGGCGCACCTGAACAGCCACCTCGAACTGCTGCCGCAGCAGGACGCCAAATCGCGCGCGATCGTCGACCAGATGCGCATCGATGAAATCGCGCACGCCGACGCAGCCCAGGCGATGGGCGCAGCCCCGTTGCCGATGCCGGTCAAGATGGCGATGCGGGCGATGGCCAAGGTCATGACCACCGCCGCCTACCGCATCTGAGGCCCTGATTTAACCTTCGACGATCTCGATCGAGTGCGTGATCTCGGCGGTCCTGGCCAGCATGGCCGACGCCGAGCAGTACTTGTCATGCGATAGCTGCACCGCGCGTTCGACCGCCGCCGGTTTCAGGTTGCGGCCCGTGACCACGAAGTGGAAGTTGATCTTGGTGAAGACCTTCGGATCCACCTCGGCACGCTCGGCCTGCAGCGTCACGTCGCATCCGCGCACGTCTTCGCGGCCGCGCTTGAGGATCAGCACCACGTCATACGCGGCGCAGCCGCCGGTGCCGATCAATACCATCTCCATCGGGCGCGGCGCCAGATTGTGGCCGCCGCCTTCCGGCGCGCCATCCATCGCCACCATGTGGCCACTGCCCGTCTGGGCCCGGAAGCTCATGCCCGACGGGCCGTTCCAGCTGACTTTTACATCCATGTTCTGCTCCGCTGTGCTGTGTTCTTGAAAAGGGGCTTCGATTGTACGGCGGGATTACACACCCAGCACGTATTTCTCGCTCTTCATGCGCCAGCTTGCAAACGCCACCACCAGCAGCGCCGGAATCAGCGCGCACAGGAAGGTCAGCACGAAGGGCAGCGGGCCGATGTCGCCCGTCTTGGCGAGTTCCTTGACCAGCGTCTGGTTCGACAGCATCGGCACCAGGTACATCCAGGTCGCCGTCTTGAGTTCCATGAACGAGACCACGAAACCCGGAATCACGGGCAGGATGGTCACGAAGCTGACCGTGGTCTGGGCTTCCTTGAAGGTCTTGGCGTTCATTGCCAGGCCGATGTACAGGGCGCTCGAGAGCAGCGACAGCGGCACCGTAACCAGGCACACGAGCATCAGCTCACCCCAGCCCAGGTTCCACGACATGCCGATTTCTTCGAGTGGCAACCAGCGCAGGATCGCGTGCGCGACGCACAGGATCAGCGTCACGCCCAGCAGCGACGGCACGCTCGCGGCCAGCCATTTGCCCACCACCAGTTCCCAGCTGCGGGCCGGCTGCGCCATCAGCACTTCGAGCGAGCGCCGTTCGCGTTCGCCCGCCGTGCTGTCGACGGCCGCCGACAGGTTCAGGAAAAATGCCGGCAAAAACAGGATGCCGATGATGCCGCCGATGACCATCGCCGAGCGCGAGGCGTTGGTGCCCGTGTCATGGCGCTGCAGTTCGATGGGCGAGAGGGTGGCGGGCGAGACGCCGTGCGCGAGCAGGCGCGCGCTGGCGATATTGCTGCTGTAGGCCTGCAGGATGTCTTCGACGTCGCGCCGCTGCTGGCCGCTCTCGGTGGACGAATCGAACCACAGCTCCAGGCGCGCCGGGCGCATCGCCTGGTAGTTGGCGACGTAGTCGTCCGTCACGCGCAGCACGGCGACGGTCTTTTTGGCGCGCAGCAGCTCGCCAATGGCGTCCTCGTTCATCGGCGCGGCCTCGGTGACGGTCACGCTGCGCTCGCGCAGCTGGGCCATCAGGGTCGGCGCTTTGGCGCCGCCGATGACGACCATCTCGATGCCTTCACGCTCGGTGCGCGTGTTCCGCTCGATCATCTGGTTCAGCAGCAGGCCGATGATGGCCGGGTACATCAGCGAGGCGGCCAGCAGGAACGCCAGCGTGCGGCGCTCGCGCAGCATCTCGCGCAGCTCTTTCAAAAACACGATCCGGATCTTGGACTTCATGCGATACCTTCTTCGGTGCCGACCAGGCTGACGAAGGCGTCTTCCAGGTTGGTGATGCCGGTGCGCCGGCACAATTCGTCGGGCGAGCCCTGGGCCACGGTATGGCCCTTGGCGATGACGATGACGTCGTCGCACAGGTGCGTCACTTCCTGCATCACGTGGGTGGCCATGATCACGCAGCAGCCGTCCTCGCGCAGCGCGTTCAGCGCCGTGCGCAGCGCGCGCGTGCTCATCACGTCCAGGCCGCGGCTCGGTTCATCGAGCAGCAGATGGCGCGGGCGGTGCAGCAGCGTGCGCGCCAGCGCGACCTTGATGCGCTGGCCCTGCGAGAAGCCCTTGGCCCGGCGATCCAGGATGTCTTCCATGCCCAGCAGATCGGCCACTTCGCCAATGCGCGTGCGCAGCGCAGGGGCCTGCATGTCATTGAGTTCGCCGAAATAATGCAGGTATTCGCGGGTGGTCAGGCGCTCGTACAGCCCGAACTGGTCGGTGAGAAAGCCGATATTGCGGCGCACCGCCATCGGGTCCTGTTCGGGGTCGACGCTGCCGATCAGGATGCTGCCGTGGTCGCGTTTGAGCAGGCCGACGAGCGTGCGCAGCAGGGTGGTCTTGCCGGCGCCGTTGGGACCGAGCAGCGCGGTGATCTGACCATCGCGCGCGGTGAAGGAAACGCCGCCCAGCGCCTGGACGGCGCCAAAGGCCTTGCGTACATCGTGAACTTCGATCATGGCGTGTCCGAATCTTATGGTTGCGGCCCGGCGCTGCCGAGCTGGAAGGTGGGCGCCGGGATCTCGGTCATGCAGGCCGCGTCGAGCCTGGCCTGCGGATGGTCGAGAAAAGTGCGCAGCAGGCGCGGTGCGCAGCCCAGTTGCGAGACGCCGTGGCCGGCATTGGCCACCACGATCTGCTGGGCGTGCGCCATCGACCGGGCGGCGCTCGCGGCGCGGTGCGGCGGCGTGACCGGATCGAGCGCGCCCGAGAGCAGCAGGGCCGGCGCGTCGATCCGGGTCGGTTCCGCATACGGCACGACCGGCACCTTGATGTCGTCCCTGCAGAGCTTTGGCATCATCTCGGCCAGCGGCCGTGCCAGCACGGCGGCGTCAGCTTTCATCAACTCGGGCGTGAAACGGGGCACGTCTTCGGCGCACACCACCGCGAAGTGCAGCAGCATCGACATGCTGGCGTCGTTGCCGAAGTCACCGGCCAGGTTCTGGCGCGCGATGAACGGCTGCCAGCGCCCTTGGCTCGCGTTATGGATCAAGAACGGCAGGCGCCGCGCATCGGCCGGCGCATACAGGATGTTGTGTACTGTGCCCAGGAAGCGGTCGGACGACATCGTGAAACTGGTCTGCTCGGCTGTACGCGGATTGGGCAGCGACAGGCGCAGGTCGCCCGCTTCGAGCCGGGTGACCAGGCCATCGAATTCGGCGCGCAGGTTCGGGTACGCCTTGTGGCAGGCGGCGTCTTTGGCGCAGGCGGCAAACACGCCGTCGAGCGCGGTCTGCGAGTCGCGGCCGCCGGCCGGGATCACCTGGTCGGGCGCGGCCACGCCGTCGAGCACGAGCGCGCGCACGCTGGACGGATAGGCGCGGGCATAGGTTTGCGCCAGGCGCGTGCCGTACGAGCCGCCCCACAGATTGACCTGGCCGTAGCCCAGCGCAAGGCGCACGCGTTCGAGGTCGCGCGCCGCGGCCAGCGTCGTGTAGGCGCTCAGCGGTGACGTGTTGGCCGCGATGCAGGCGCGCAGTTCGGCCATCAGCTCGGCGTCGCCCATGGTTTCGTGTTCGGGCTTGCTGGCGCAGCCGAGCTTGCCCGAGCGGCCGGTGCCGCGCTGGTCGATGAAGACGATGTCGCGCGTGGCGCGCACGCGGTCGAACGCGGCCTTGAGCAGCACCAGCACATCGCTGCCCGCCTGGCCCGGACCGCCGGCCAGCACGAACAGCGGATCGGTGCGGCTGCCCTGGCGGAAGGCCGGCGCCACGGTCACGTGCAGCGCCAGCGTCGGGCCCTCCGGCTTCGCATGGTCGAGCGGCACGGTCACGCTCACGCAGCGCAGCGCCTCGACCACGCCGGGCAGGTGGCAGCTGCGGTCCGTCATGGCCGGTGCGGCGGCGCTGGCGCTACCGGCAGCGAGCAGCAGCGGCAGCGCCAGCAGGGCGGGCAAAATCTTGAATATCGTCACGACATCTCCTCAGGTTGCAACGATGATAAGTTCGCGCTGTTTCTATGGTCAACCGATTGTTTCAACTATGCATCAAGGCATGCGGACCGGGTCAGGACTGTGGCCGCAATGGTCCCTGAAATCACCAGATGGCGATTGACGGCAATGCCGGTGCAGGTTATGATCGTCGGCTTTCCGTTTGCTCAGGAAAAGATAACAAGGCCGAGTCCGCTGAAGTACAGGGCGGAACCACCATTTGAGCAATTTTTTATTTTGGAATAAACATGAAAACTTTTTCCGCTAAGGGCCATGAAGTCCAGCGCGACTGGTTTGTCATTGACGCGACGGACCTGGTCCTCGGACGTGTTGCCAGCGAAGTGGCACTCCGACTGCGCGGCAAGCACAAGCCGGAATTCACCCCGCACGTCGACACCGGTGACTTCATCGTTGTGATCAATGCAGGCAAACTGCGTGTGACCGGTACCAAGGCCACCGAAAAAACGTACTACCGTCACTCGGGCTACCCGGGCGGTATCTACGAAACGAACTTCCTGAAAATGCAACAGCGTTTCCCAGGTCGCGCACTCGAGAAAGCGGTCAAGGGCATGCTGCCTAAAGGCCCACTCGGCTACGCAATGATCAAGAAGCTGAAAGTGTACGCGGAAGGTTCGCACCCACACGCTGCTCAGCAACCACAAGCACTGACCCTCTAAGGAACTGACATGATCGGTAACTACAACTACGGCACCGGCCGTCGCAAGAGTGCAGTCGCTCGCGTGTTCATCAAAACTGGCACCGGCCTGATCATCGTGAACGGCAAGCCTGCTTCGGAATACTTCTCGCGCGAAACCGGCCTGATGGTCATTCGCCAGCCGCTGGAACTGACCGGCAACGTCGAGCGTTTTGACATCAAGGTCAACGTGCACGGCGGCGGCGAGTCGGGCCAGGCTGGCGCCGTCCGTCACGGCATCACCCGCGCTCTGATCGACTACGACGCAGCACTGAAGCCAGATCTGGCCCGTGCTGGCTTCGTCACCCGCGATGCGCGTGAAGTCGAGCGTAAAAAAGTTGGTCTGCGCAAAGCACGTCGCGCAAAGCAATTCTCGAAGCGTTAATTCGCTGTTGCCTGCGCCTTCGGGCGCTGTGCCGAAAAAGCCGTCCACCGCAAGGTTGGGCGGCTTTTTTGCTTTACAGACCGGTACGCCCCGCATTTCCCAGGCTGTTAAAATGCACCCTTCGTCCTGAAAGCAGGGCCTTTCTACCATTCTCGAGGAACAGAACATGATCAAAGTTGGCATCGTTGGCGGCACCGGATACACGGGCGTGGAATTGCTGCGGCTGTTGGCCGTGCATCCGGATGTGCAACTGACGGCAATTACGTCGCGCAAGGAAGACGGCCTGCCGGTGGCCGACATGTTCCCGTCGCTCCGCGGCCGCGTCGACCTGGCGTTTTCCAGCCCCGATAAAGCCGACCTGAAAAGCTGCGACGTCGTGTTCTTCGCCACCCCGCACGGCGTGGCGATGGCGCAGGCGCCCGAGCTGCTGGCAGCGGGCGTGAAAGTGATCGACCTGGCGGCCGACTTCCGCCTGAAGGATCAGGCCACGTTCGAAAAATGGTACAAGATCGACCACACGGCGCCCGAGCTGCTCGAAGAAGCCGTGTACGGCCTGGCGGAGCTGAACCGCGACGCGATCAAGGGCGCGCGCCTGATCGCCAATCCGGGCTGCTACCCGACCACGATGCAGCTTGGTTACTACCCGCTGCTCAAGGCCGGCATCATCGACGCGGGCAACCTGATCGCCGACTGCAAGTCGGGCGTGTCGGGCGCCGGTCGCAAGGCCGAGATTGCCACGCTGTTCTCCGAGTCGAGCGACAACTTCAAGGCCTATGGTGTGAGCGGTCACCGCCACACGCCGGAAACGACGGCCCAGCTGGCGCGCTTCACCGATCAGAAGGTCGGCCTGATCTTCACGCCGCACCTGGTGCCGATGATCCGCGGCATGCACGCGACGCTGTATGCGCGCCTGACGAAAGAGATCGACGACGCCGCGCTGCAGGCGCTGTTCGAAGATGCCTACAAGGACAGCGAGTTCGTCGACGTGATGCCGTTCGGCTCGCACCCTGAGACGCGCTCGACCCGTGGCTCGAACGTGCTGCGCCTGGCGCTGCATCGCCCGGATGGCGGCGACACGGTCGTGATCCTGGTGGTGCAGGACAATCTGGTCAAGGGCGCATCGGGCCAGGCCGTGCAGTGCATGAACCTGATGTTCGGGCTGGATGAAGCGACCGGGCTGAAGCAGATCGCGCTGTTGCCGTAACAGGCGGCGCTGGTGCCTGTCGGACTTGAATTGCGGCCACTTGGCCGCATATTCGAGGCTACTGCACCAGCGCTTGCAGAAGGATCATGTCCTCTTGCTATCATCAAGGGACGGTACCCTGTCTGAGTGACAACTGGTGTCTCATCTGGCCGACTTTCCCTGAGGGTCGGCAGCATGAGTTCCCCCAACCGTCTATAATGGGCGGAGTTTGATTATCCAGGAGCATTCCATGACCGCAGTCGCCGAAGTAGTAGATTTCGACACGATTCCCGTACCAATCAACTTCACCGACAGCGCGGCACAGAAAGTGGCCCAGCTGATCGAAGAAGAAGGCAACCCCGACCTCAAGCTGCGCGTTTTCGTGCAGGGCGGCGGCTGCTCGGGCTTCCAGTATGGCTTCACCTTCGACGAGATCATCAACGACGATGATACGACGATGGAAAAAGCAGGTGTCCAGCTGTTGATCGACTCGATGAGCTACCAGTATCTGGTCGGCGCCGAGATCGATTACAAGGATGACCTTGAAGGCGCGCAGTTCGTGATCAAGAATCCGAATGCCACCTCGACCTGCGGTTGCGGTTCGTCGTTCTCGGCGTAAGCAGCGCAGCGCTGCCCGGCAATGGCCGGTGCATCAAAAAGGCCCGCTCGATGCGGGTCTTTTCACATTAAGGCCCGTTTCGAGCGGGCCTTTTTGCGTTCATGTCGGGTACAGCGCGCCCAGAACGCGCAGGCCGCGTGCGCCCGTAACCGCCGGCAGATTCCCCGGCTCACGCTGCGTGAAGCGCCAACCCAGCCAGGCGAACGCCAACGCTTCAACCCGGTTCGGGGCAACGCCCAGTTGGGCCGTTGACGCCACCGTCACGCCATCGAGCTCGGCGCTGATGCCACGCAGCAGCGCGCCGTTATAGGCGCCGCCACCGCACACGTACACAGCGTCCGGGGCGATGCCTTCATCAACGATGGCGCGTGCGATCGTCACAGCCGTCAGGCGCGTCAGCGTGGCCTGGACGTCGGCTGGGGCGACATCCTTGAAAGTGGCCAGCCTGGCATCGAGCCAGTCCGCATGGAACAGGTCGCGCCCCGTGCTCTTGGGCGCCGGCAGCGCGAAGTACGGCTCATCGAGCAACGCTACCAGCAATGGCGGGTGCACGATCCCGCTGGCAGCCCAGGCGCCGTCCTCGTCATAGGCGCGGCCCTGGTGACGCGCAATCCACAGATCCATCAATACATTGCCGGGACCCGTATCGAAGCCCGTCACGCGGCCATCGCCATGCAGCACGCTGATATTGCCGATGCCACCGATATTCACGACGACGCGCGCCGTGCCCGGCGCACCAAATGCGGCCGCGTGAAAGGCCGGCACCAGCGGCGCACCCTGGCCGCCGGCAGCGACGTCGCGGCTGCGAAAGTCGGCGATCACGTCCAGGCCGGTGAGTTCGGCCAGCAGCGCCGGATTGTTGGTCTGGCGCGTAAAGCCCAGCTCGGGGCGATGACGGATCGTCTGGCCATGCACGGCCACGGCAGCGACCTTGCCGGGGCTGGACGGCAACAGCGCACGCACACAGTCGGCATAGGCCAGCGCCAGCGCATTGGCGGCCAGCGCCTCGCGCTCGAGTTCGTTGTGGCTGGCCGCCTGCAGCGCCATCAGTTCAGTTCGGAGGTCGGCAGGGAAGGGCGTGAAAGCGGCTGCAACCGTGCGGATCGCGCCTTGCGAAAAGTCGGCCAGCACGCCATCGACGCCGTCGAGGCTGGTGCCAGACATCAGGCCAATGAACAGATTATTTGTCATATACGTAGGGTGGACGGCTACGCCGTCCACGCGGTGATAGTTGACTGAGGATCCATCGCACAAGTAATCGCTAGACCGATAGTTGACTGAGGATCCATCGCGCAAGTGATCGACAGAAGCCACAAAGCAAAACGCCCTCCGGCATCGAAATGCAGCGGAGGGCGTCGTGACAGGGGTGAAGCTGTCTTAGCGGGCGGCCATGGCCGAACCGCTTGGACCCAGCAGCGAGAAGCGGTGATTCATCTCGGCTGCAGCCATGCGGAAACGACCCAGTTCAGCCTGGCTCAGCGGTTGCTGTGCCAGCGACTTGTACTGGTTTGGATCCTTGGCCACGCCTGCCACACGGAATTCGTAGTGCAGGTGCGCGCCGGTCGACCAGCCGGTCGAGCCGACGTAGCCGATGACCTGGCCCTGGCTGATCTTGGCGCCCTTGCGCAGACCTGGCGCGATGCGGCTCATGTGCGCGTAGGCGGTGCTGTACGCCGACCAGTGCTTGAGCACGACCATATTGCCGTAGCCATTGCCGTTGCCGGCGAAGTCGACGGTGGCATCCGCCACGGCGCGGATCGGGGTGCCGGTCGATGCTGCGTAATCGACGCCCTTGTGCGCTTTCCATTTGCCCGACAGCGGGTGCACGCGCATCGAGAAGCCCGACGAAATGCGCGAGTACTCGAGTGGCGACTTCAGGAAGGCTTTCTTGAGTGCCTTGCCGTCCAGGGTGTAGTAACCGCCCTGTTTGGTGATCGGGTCTTCGTACCAGACGGACTGATACGCCACGCCGCGATTGACGAACTCGCCAGCCAGGATGCGGCCGGTCTTGACCTGTTCGCCGTCGAGCCAGAAGGTCTCGTAGACCACATTGAAGCGGTCGCCGCGCTTGACGTCGGTGCGGAAGTCGATATCGGTCGAGAACATCTCGATGATCTGGCCGACGATCGAGTCGGGCAGGCTGCCGCCATCGACGTTGGAGTCGGTGGCTGCATACAGCGACGACGCGATGTCGCGCGAGCGCATTTCGACGCGACGCTCGAGCTTGGCCGGCGCTTCGAGGGCGACGAAGGATTCGCCCTTGCGCTCGACGCTGATCGTGCGTGCGTTGCCGTTCTTGCCATCGATGACGGTGGCGCGCATCGACAGCAGCAGGCCGTTTTCATCGGTCTCGGCCTGGATACGCTTGCCGGTCTGAAGCGACAGCAGGCGACGTGCCAGCTTGTCGGAACGAACGAATTTCTGTGCCTGTGCATCTTCGATGCCAAGGCGGGTGAAGAGCGAGCCGAGCGAATCGCCGCGGCGGATGCGTTCTTCGTGGATGAATTGCTGCTCGTCTTGCTGCAGTGCGGCGATCTGGGCTGCCAGATTTGGCAATTCCAGGTTCGTCGCGACCGAGGTCACGGGCAGGTCGGAAGGATCGCTTGCGATCGGGGCGACACCTACTGCGCCAAAGGCGCACATACTGAGGAAGACGGCGCCGGCGCTCAATACGCGGGCTTTGCGGGTCTTCGGCACCAGCTGCAGCAGTGTCTGACGGGTAATTTTCTGTATAGGGTTCATGCAATCAGTTAAAATTTGCGGCTGAACTTTCAAGGGCCATGTTCATGACGTTTAACAAAGTTTTCTTTGGGAAACGAAAACAGGATCGTGAATTATACCAAAAGATGTGGTCCTACAACCGTTTTAGCCAATTTCCTACACGAATTTATGACCTCAACAGCAGTTCCTGGCGGCAATTCCATGGTAAATGCGCCTGTGCGCCTTCCTCTGACTGACCGCGTTCTCGAGTCCCTCGCCATCGCAAAAAGAGGTGTCGACGAGTTGCTGGTCGAGGCCGATTTTGCGCAAAAACTGGCGCGGTCGGAGCAAACCGGCACCCCGCTGCGCATCAAACTGGGTCTGGACCCGACGGCGCCAGACCTGCATCTGGGTCACACTGTGGTGCTGAACAAGTTGCGTCAATTACAAGATCTGGGTCACCAGGTGATCTTTTTAATCGGTGACTTCACATCGATGATTGGCGACCCGTCGGGGCGCAACGCCACCCGGCCGCCGCTGACGCGCGAGCAGGTCGAAGAAAACGCGATGACGTACTTCCGTCAGGCATCGCTGGTGCTGGACGCCGGCCGCACCGAGATGCGCTACAACTCGGAGTGGTGCGACCCGCTCGGCGCGCGCGGTATGATTCAGCTGGCCTCGCGCTATACCGTGGCGCGCATGATGGAACGCGACGATTTCACCAAGCGTTACAAGAGTGGGACACCGATCGCCGTGCATGAGTTCCTGTATCCGCTGATGCAGGGCTACGATTCGGTCGCATTGAAGTCCGACCTTGAGCTGGGTGGAACGGACCAGAAATTCAACTTGCTGGTTGGCCGCGAACTGCAGAAGGACTACGGCCAGGAGCCGCAGTGCATCCTGACCATGCCGCTGCTCGAAGGCCTGGATGGCGTCGAGAAGATGTCCAAGTCGAAAAACAACTACATCGGCATCACCGAAGCACCGAACACCATGTTCGGCAAGCTGATGAGCATTTCGGACGACATGATGTGGAAGTACTTCAATTTGCTGTCGTTCCGCTCGCTGGACGACATTGCGCAATTGAAGGCGACGATCGACGGCGGCGCCAACCCGCGCGACGCCAAGGTGGCGCTGGGCAAGGAAATCGTGACGCGCTTCCACTCGGCCCAGGCGGCCGACGATGCGCTGGCCGACTTCGTCAACCGTTCCAAGGGTGGCATTCCTGACGACGTGCCGGAAGTGGCGCTGTCGGGCGCCCCGATGGGCGTGGCGCAATTGCTCAAGCAATCTGGCCTGTGCGCATCGACGTCCGAAGCCATGCGCATGGTCGACCAGGGCGGCGTGCGCATCGACGGCGCCGTCGTCGCCGATAAAGGGTTGCAGGTGGCTGCCGGCACGCTCGTCGTGCAAGTGGGCAAGCGCAAGTTCGCGCGCGTGACGCTGGCATGATCGGCCTGCTGCAACGCGTGAGCGAAGCGGCAGTGCGCGTCGACGGTGCGACCGTCGGCGCCATCGGTCCCGGCCTCTTGGTTTTACTGTGCGCCGAAAAGGGCGACACCGAGCGCGAAGCTGACCTGTTGCTGACCAAAATGCTCGGTTACCGCGTCTTTTCGGACGAGGCGGGCAAGATGAACCGTAGTCTGGCTGACGTGAATGGCGGCCTGCTCCTGGTGCCGCAATTTACGCTCGCGGCCGACACCAAATCGGGCACGCGGCCATCGTTCACGCCAGCGGCAGCACCGGAAGACGGCCGGCGCCTGTTCGATTACGCCGTGCGCCAGGCGCGCACGCGCCACGCCCAGGTGGAAACCGGCGTGTTCGGCGCCGACATGAAGGTGTCGCTCATCAACGACGGGCCGGTGACATTCTGGCTGCGCGTTGATCCGGTCGTAGCAACGCGCTGAAACCCCGCCTGGCTGCCAGGGTCAAACCCAGTAGCCGGGAGGAACCATGCGAATCTGGAGCAATTCGTTTACCAACGGGGCCGCCATGCCCGCCGCCTGCGCGTTCGCCGTGCGCGACGCTGCCACCCACGTCAGACTGTCGAGCAACCGCAACCCGCATATCGCCTGGGCCGACGTACCGAACGGCACCGAATCGCTGGTGCTGGTCTGCCACGATCCCGACGTCCCGCGCGATGGCCGCCGCGTCAATATCGACGGCTGCACGGTGCCGCTGACGGCGCCGCGCATCGATTTTTTCCACTGGACGCTGGCCGATATCCCCGTGTGCCTCACGGCGCTGGCCGAGGGCAGGTTCTCCAATCGCGTCACGCCGCACGGCAAACCGGGGCCGCTGGTGCCATTCACCATCAAGAACGGCACCGAGCACCAATTGCGCCATGGCCTCAATGACTATACCGACTGGTTTGCCGGCGCGCCCGGCATGGCGGGCGAGTTCTATGGCTATGACGGCCCGTGCCCGCCCTGGAACGACGAGCGCGTGCACCACTATGTTTTTACCCTGTATGCACTCGATATGCCACGCCTGCCGCTCACGGGCCGCTTTACGGGGCCCCAGGTCCGCATGGCGATCCATGGCCACATCCTCGACGAGGCGTGCATCTTCGGCACCTATGCGCTCAATCCCCACGCCGTCGCCGATCTGCCAAAATAGCGCTTCCATCCGATTGCCCCGAGGTTCGGGCACCAGAACCTCATGACCATGACCACAGCGCCCCGGGGCGCGACCACGATCCTGCTCATCCGCCACGGCGAGACCGCCTGGAATGCCGAACGCCGGCTGCAGGGCCATCTTGATATCCCGCTCAATGCCGAAGGCGAGCGCCAGGCGGCGCTGCTTGGCGCGGCACTGGCCGGTGAAGCCATCGACCACGTGCTGTCCAGCGACCTGGGCCGTGCCCGCCAAACGGCCGAGGCGATCCTGCGCGCGCGCGGCGCAACAACGGCTGTGCAGGTCGATCCCCAATTGCGCGAGCGCTGCTACGGCGGCTTCGAAGGCTTGCTCTATAGTGAGATCGCGGCCCGCTATCCGGCGGACTTTGCCGCCTGGCAAGCGCGTAATGTCGATGCAACGCTCCCACCGGGCAAAAACCAGGGTGAATCGTTCCGCGCCTTTTTTGACCGCGTCATGACGGCGATCACGGCCCACGCCGCCCGCCATCTGGGTCAGACGCTGGCGCTGGTGGCCCACGGCGGCGTGCTCGAGTGCGCCTACCGCGCCGCACTGGGCCTGTCGCTGGACACCCCGCGCGACTTCAAGGTGCACAACGCCAGCATCAACCGCTTCGTGCTTGAGCAGGGCAAGCTGCATTTGACGAGCTGGGGCGAAGTCGAGCATCTGCGGCAACCCGCCCTCGACGAGTTGCCGTAGGGTGGAAGGCTCCGCCTTCCACGCGGTGATGGTTGGCTGCCGGACTGCCCCGCACGAAACCGGCACCATTGGTCGCCTGCCAGATCGCCCTGCGCGTGACCGGCACCGGTAGCGATCGCCGCGTGGACGGCGAAGCCGTCCACCCTACGTGGTGGCTCTCATCCCCCGTTTCCTGGCCTTGCCAATATCGCACACACAACAATTTGAAAAATTGTGCTGATAAATTGAGCAGCGCTTGAGGTAAAATAGCAGGTTCCCGTGTCACTTTTGAGTCTGCCAGCTGTGCAAATAGGTCCTTATCTCCTGCGTAATAACGTCTTTGTCGCGCCGATGGCTGGTGTGACGGACCGCCCGTTCCGGCAACTGTGCAAGCAGCTCGGCGCGGGCTATGCGGTGTCCGAGATGGCTGCGTCCAATCCGCGCCTGTGGGCCAGCGAAAAGACGTCGCGCCGGATCGACCACGCGGGCGAGATGGAGCCCAAGGCGGTGCAGATCGCCGGTGCCGATCCAAAAGACCTCGCCGATTGTGCGAAGTTCAACGTCGAGCGTGGCGCGCAGATCATCGATATCAATATGGGTTGCCCGGTCAAGAAAGTGTGCAACAGCTGGTGCGGGTCGGCCCTGTTGCAGCACGAAGACCTGGTCGAGCGCATCCTGCACGCGGTGGTCGAGGCCGTCGACGTGCCGGTCACGCTGAAGTTCCGTACCGGCTGGGATCGCCAAAACAAGAACGCGCTGCGCATCGCGCGCCTGGCCGAGCAGGCCGGCATCCAGATGCTGACCCTGCACGGCCGCACGCGCGCCGACGGCTACAAGGGCGACGCCGAGTACGACACCATCCGCGCCGTGAAGGCGTCGGTCGGCATCCCGGTGGTGGCCAATGGCGACATCACCACGCCCGAGAAGGCGAAGTTCGTGCTCGACTACACGGGGGCGGACGCCGTCATGATCGGCCGGGCGGCCCAGGGCCGGCCATGGATCTGCCGTGAAATTGATCATTACCTGCGCACGGGCGAACACATGCCGGCGCCGCTGGTCGAAGAAGTGCGCGAACTGATGCACGAGCACTTGCCGGCGCACTATGCTTTTTATGGCGAGTTCATCGGCGTGCGGACCGCGCGCAAGCACATCGGCTGGTATGTCCAGGATCTGCCGGATGGCGAGGAATTCCGTCAGCGCATGAATCTGCTGGAATCGACCGCCGAGCAACTTGCGGCGATGGATGACTTCCTGAAATCCCAGCACCGCCATGGCGAGCGGTTACAATACCGCCCCGCGCTTCCCGCCGTAGACGCGATCGCGGCATAGAAGACCAGCACAACAAGCGACAAGAAGAACAATTGGGGACGCGCTGCCCGCAGATGCAGCAAGCCAGTGCAACAAGCTGGGCAGCAATCACACAACCAGGATGAAGCAGCAAAGACATGAGCAAAGAAAGTATCCAGGAAGTCGTCCAGAAGAGTCTTGAAGACTATTTCAACGATCTCGGCGAGCAAAAACCGACCAACATCTACGACATGATGGTGTTGACCGTCGAAAAGCCCGTCCTCGAAGTGGTCATGTCGCGTGCCGACGGCAACCAGTCGCATGCCGCGCAGATGCTGGGCATCAATCGCAATACATTGCGCAAGAAACTGCAAGAGCACGGGCTGCTCTAAGCGTTGCCGGTTGGCTGCGCTTCCTGCGCGGCCCCGGAGACCCAACGGTCTCCACGTCCGGCGCCAGGAATTCTCAACCATAGGCCTCACCATGATCAAACAAGCTCTCATTTCCGTATCCGACAAGACCGGCGTGCTCGATTTCGCGCGCGCGCTGAACCAGCTGGGCGTGAACATCCTGTCCACTGGCGGCACCGCCAAGCTGCTGCAAGAAAATGGCGTGCCAGTCACGGAAGTGGCCGATTACACCGGTTTCCCGGAAATGCTCGATGGCCGCGTCAAGACGCTGCACCCGAAAGTGCACGGCGGCATCCTGGCCCGTCGCGATTTCCCCGAGCACATCGCGAAACTGGAAGAGCACAATATTCCGCAGATCGACATGGTCGTGGTCAATCTGTACCCGTTCCAGCAAACCGTCGCCAAAGAGCAATGCTCGCTGGAAGATGCGATCGAGAACATCGACATCGGTGGCCCGACCATGCTGCGCTCGGCCGCCAAGAACCACCGCGACGTGGTCGTGGTCGTCGATCCGGCCGACTACGGCGTCGTGCTGGCTGAAATGAAGGGCTCGGGCGGCGACGCCGGTCCGGTCAGCTACGAGACCAAGTTCCGCCTGGCCAAGAAAGTGTTCGCACACACCGCCCAGTACGATGGCGCGATCACCAATTACCTGACCAGCCTGGGCGAAGACCGCGCACACGCGACCCGCTCGAACTTCCCGGCCACGCTGAACATGGGCTTCGAGAAAGTCCAGGAAATGCGCTACGGCGAAAACCCGCACCAGGGCGCCGCCTTTTACCGCGACCTCGTCACGATCGACGGCGCACTGGCCAACTACCGCCAGCTGCAGGGTAAAGAGTTGTCGTACAACAATATCGCCGATGCCGACGCAGCCTGGGAATGCGTCAAGTCGCTCGGCGGCCTGGGGCAGGCGGCCGGTTGCGTGATCGTCAAGCACGCCAATCCGTGCGGCGTGGCAATTGGCGTCGATGCACTGGACGCGTATTCGCGCGCGCTGCAGACCGATCCGACCTCGGCCTTCGGCGGCATCATCGCCTTCAACGTCGAAGTCGATGGCAAGGCGGCCGAAGCGCTGGCCAAGCTGTTTGTCGAGGTGCTGATCGCGCCGAGCTTCACCGCCGAAGCGCGCCAGATCATGGCGGCCAAGCAAAATGTGCGTCTGCTGGAAATCGCCCTGGGTGCCGGCCAGAATGCCTACGACGTCAAGCGCGTCGGCGGCGGCCTGCTGGTGCAGTCGCCGGACGCGAAGAACGTCGGCATGGAAGACCTGCGCGTTGTCTCCAAGCTGCAGCCATCGCCGCAGCAGCTGCAAGACCTGATGTTCGCGTGGCGCGTGGCCAAGTTCGTCAAGTCGAACGCGATCGTGTTCTGCGGTAACGGCATGACGCTGGGCGTCGGTGCCGGCCAGATGAGCCGCATCGACTCGGCGCGCATCGCCTCGATCAAGGCGCAGAACGCCGGCCTGAGCTTGAGCGGCTCGGCCGTGGCGTCGGATGCATTCTTCCCGTTCCGTGACGGCCTGGACGTCGTCGTCGATGCCGGCGCGACCTGCGTGATCCACCCGGGTGGATCGATGCGCGACCAGGAAGTCATCGATGCCGCCGACGAGCGCGGTGTCGTCATGCTGTACACGGGCACGCGTCACTTCCGTCATTGATTGCAACAATCCGGACGCATCATCGTAGGGTGGACGGCTACGCCGTCCACGCGTTCAATCGGCGTATGATCCGCATACAGGCTATTCAGACGCCGATCCCTGTGTTTTTGCACAGTATTTTTCCCACGAACACCCCCAGCCGGGGTAACATTCCAGCATGATTATTCTCGGCATCGACCCGGGCCTGCGCACGACGGGGTTTGGCGTCATTGAAAAACACGGCACGAAGCTGCGCTACATCGCTTCGGGCACCATCAAGACCGGGCTGGAAGGCGCCTTGCCGCCACGCCTGAAAGTCATCCTGCACGGCGTCAGCGAGATCATCGCGACCTACCAGCCGGCCTGTTCCGCCATCGAAAAAGTGTTCGTCAACGTCAATCCGCAATCGACCCTGCTGCTGGGCCAGGCGCGCGGCGCGGCCATCACGGCGCTCGTGGGCGCCGATCTCGATGTGGCCGAATACACGGCGGTGCAGGTCAAGCAGGCGGTGGTGGGCACCGGCCGCGCGGCCAAGCCGCAGGTGCAGGACATGGTTGCGCGGCTGCTCAAGTTGCCAGGTCTGCCGGGCAGCGACGCCGCCGATGCGCTTGGCGTGGCCATCTGCCATGCCCACACGATCGACACGCTGGCCCTCTTGGGCGCGATTGCGCCCGACATGATCGGGCTGCGCATGAAAAACAGCCGTCTCGTCTCATAACAAGGAATTCATTCGATGATCGGTCGTCTCTCCGGAACCCTGCTCGAAAAAGCGCCGCCGCACGTGCTGGTGGATTGCAATGGCGTCGGCTATGAAGTCGATGTGCCGATGAGCACGTTCTACAACCTGCCGCACACGGGCGAAAAAGTCGTCCTGTTTACGCACCTGACCGTGCGCGAAGATGCGCACCTGCTGTTCGGCTTTGGCAGCGCCGCCGAACGCGCGCTGTTCCGGCAACTGATCAAGATCACGGGCGTGGGCGCGCGCATGGCGCTGTCGATTCTGTCGGGCATGACCGTGGCCGAGCTGTCGCAGGCCGTCACGCTGCAAGAGACGGGCCGCCTGGTGAAGGTGC
This sequence comes from Telluria sp. RB2R28, assembly GCF_059685835.1. NCBI lineage: Bacteria > Pseudomonadati > Pseudomonadota > Betaproteobacteria > Burkholderiales > Oxalobacteraceae > Telluria > Telluria sp. RB2R28. The sequence goes on from NZ_JCASIK010000005.1 coordinate 61,926, forward strand.
CCGGCATCGGCAAGAAGACCGCCGAGCGACTGCTGCTGGAACTGAAAGGCAAACTCGGCGCCGATATCGGCATGGTGGCCGGCGTGCCGCGCGACGACACGCAGACTGACGTGCTCAACGCGCTCGCCGCGCTGGGCTATTCCGACAAGGAAGCGCTGCTCGCGATCAAGAACATGCCAGCCGGCGCCAGCGTCTCGGATGGCATCAAATTTGCGCTCAAGGCGCTCTCCAAAGCCTGACCGGATGTAAGCAATGAGTATCCAGACCGACAACTTTACCGAACAGCGCGTGATCGACGCCGCACCGGCCTCGCCCAACGAAGAGGCGATCGAGCGCGCGCTGCGGCCCAAGCAGCTCGACGAATATGTCGGCCAGGAGAAAATCCGCGACCAGCTCGAGATTTTCATCACGGCCGCGCGCAACCGGCGCGAAGCGCTCGACCACACGCTGCTGTTCGGCCCACCGGGCCTGGGCAAGACGACGCTCGCGCACATCATCGCGCGCGAGATGGGCGTGAACCTGCGCCAGACCTCGGGCCCCGTGCTCGAGCGCCCGGGCGACCTGGCCGCCCTCTTGACGAACCTCGAGCCGAACGACGTGCTGTTCATCGACGAGATCCACCGCCTGTCGCCGGTGGTTGAAGAGATCCTGTACCCGGCGCTCGAGGACTACCAGATCGACATCATGATCGGCGAAGGCCCGGCCGCGCGTTCCGTCAAGCTCGACCTACAGCCGTTCACGCTGGTGGGCGCGACCACGCGCGCCGGCATGCTGACCAATCCGCTGCGCGACCGTTTCGGCATCGTGGCGCGCCTGGAGTTCTACAACGTCCCCGAACTGACCAAGATCGTGCTGCGCAGCGCCGCGCTGCTGGTGGCGCCGATCGACGAAGACGGCGCGCGCGAAGTGGCCAAGCGCGCCCGCGGCACGCCGCGGATCGCCAATCGCCTGCTGCGCCGCGTGCGCGACTTCGCGCAGGTGAAAGGCACGGGCGAGATCACGCGTGACATCGCCGACCGCGCCCTCAAGATGCTCGACGTCGACAGCGTGGGCTTCGACGTGATGGACCGTAAGCTGCTCGAAGCGGTGCTGTTCAAGTTTGCCGGCGGTCCGGTCGGCATCGGCAACCTGGCAGCCGCCATCGGCGAAGCGGCCGACACGATCGAAGACGTGCTCGAACCGTTCCTGATCCAGCAGGGCTATCTGCAGCGCACCCCGCGCGGACGCATCGCCACGCCGCTGGCATACCAGCACTTTGGCGTGACGGCGCCGCGCATCAGCCCGACGGGCGACCTGTGGGACAGTCTGCCGCCGGCTTGAAGATCGGCAGCACAGCCCCCAGTGACTTTGTGCGCCTTTTGCAGCACGTGCAGTGCCATATACTGCGTGTCTTGCAAACTGACGGCGATCCCGCAATGACATCCAGACTCGAACACACATGGTGGTTTGCCGCGCTGGTGAGCGCACTGGCCGTGTTGTCGACGGGTTTTCTGGCTCACAGAGCCGGGCTTGGCGTGCCACCCAGCGGCCTGGCCCAATGGATCATGTACGCCTTGTGCTTCTTCGTGTTGCATCGCGGGTTTGCATTCGCGGGCTGGTTGCTCGTGCTGGCGCTGGCGCCATCTAGCCGCTTGATGGAACGCTCCGGCGCGAAGTCGCCACGCTGAACAGCCATGGACGACATCAGCGTCTTGAAGGTCATTGCGGGCGTCTTCCTGCTCGTCTTCGGTGTCCCAAATCAAATCATCGACTACAAGCACCGCAAGAACAAAGACTATGAACCCGGCAATGCCTGGGGCTATTACGCCAGACTCGCCAGGGAAGGCAGCTGGGAGGGGCGCTTCATGATGTGGTCGGGTTATATCGGGATCTACGCCATCATCGGTGTCCTCGGCTATGGGTTTTACGTGCTGGCGAAATGAAGCGTAGCGCCTGACTTGTGTTGGCCGAAAACCATCGGTTTCCAGGCGCACACAACGAATATTTACCCTGTTCTCATGTAAGTGCTACTCTTCGCCCCTTCGTCTAGCAAACGGCCATGCGATAAAGAGTCACTCAATGAGTCGCAGCACCCTGCCGTTCCCCTACAGTATCAAGCGCCACGGCGTCTCCCTGTCCAACTGCGACGATGAACCGGTACAGACCCCGGGCTGCATCCAGGCGCATGGCTTGCTGCTGGCGCTCAGTCTTGACGACCTGATCGTGCGCCAGGCCAGTGAAAACTGGCCGCAGCGTACCGGCCTGGCCCTGAACCAGGTGCTGGACCAGGCACTGGCCGCCGTCGTCGGCCCGGATGCGGCGCAGCGCATCGTGCATGCGATGCGCACCGAAGTCCTGGAGCGCAATGCGCTGTACGTGCTCACGGCGCCGCTGCCCCATGCCCCTTGCCGCGACATCGCGATGGACTTTTCGGTCCACCAGGCCGACGGTGTCTTGATCGTCGAGATCGAGCCGGCCAGCCGCCCCGGCGACACGGTCGTGACCGACAGCGACTATTACTCGATGGTGAAAACGACGCTGGTGCGCCTGAAGTCGGCCAGCAGCCTGAGCGCCTTTTGCGATATCGCCGCCCATGAAGTGCGGCGCACGACGGGTCTGGACCGCGTGATGATCTACCGCTTCCACCGCGACGAGACGGGCGAAGTGATCGCCGATGCGCACCGCAGCGACCTCAATTCGTGGCTGGGATTGCGTTATCCGGCCAGCGATATTCCGGTGCCGGCGCGCGCCATCTTCAAGCGCATCGGCGTGCGGCCCTTGCCGGACGTGGACGGCGCGCTGATGGAGATCGCGCCGCTGCTGAACCCCGTGACGGGGCGGCCGCTGGACATGACCTATTGCGCACTGCGCGGCGCGTCCGTCATGTACACCGATTACCTGCGCAATATGGGCGTGGCGGCCACGCTGACGATGCCGATCCTGCGCGACGGCAGGCTGTGGGGCCTGATCGCCTGCCACCATTACGCGCCGATTGCGCTGCCCTATACCCTGCGCGCGGCCGCCGAATTTCTCGGCCAGGTCACCTCTCTTGAAATCGCCTCGGCCGAAGGCCGGGAACATCTGGAGTACCGGCTCAAGCTCGAGGCGGCGCACCATGCGGTGCTGGGCCAGGCGCTCGCCGACGGCAACTACGCGGCGCTGACCGATGGCACGCCCTCGCTGCTCGACGGCATCGACGCGGGCGGCGTGGCGGTGTCGGAGAATGGCCAGTGGAGCATGGCCGGCGCCACGCCAGATGCGCAGCAGCTCACGGCGCTGGCGGCCTGGCTGACGCTGCACAGCGCGCGCCTGGCCGATGGCGGCACGGTCATTGCGCTGGACGATCTGGGCCGCGCTTATCCTGATGGCGGCGACGCGCTCGGTTGCTGCAGTGGTCTGCTGGCATTCCCCATATCGCAGCGCAGCCAGGGCGACTGGGTCATCTGGTTCCGCCCCGAGCAGCTGCAGACTTATCGCTGGGGCGGCAATCCTTACGAAGCCGGCAAGGCGACAGGGGAGCACGGCGCGCGCCTGACGCCGCGTCAGAGCTTCGCCGTGTGGCAGGAAGAAGTGCGGGGCCGCGCCGAGCCATGGAAACCGGTCGAGATCGAGGCGGCCAAGAATTTGCGCCTGTTGATGCTCGATGTCGTCGTCGCGCGTGCCGAACAGCTGGCGGCGCTGAACACGGATCTGGTGCGCAGCAACGACGAACTCGACGCCTTTGCCTATGTCGCCGGCCACGACCTGAAAGAACCGCTGCGCGGCATTCACAAGTACGCCCACTTCCTGCTCGAAGAAACGAAGGCGGGCCGCCCGCTCGACGCGCAGGGCCGCGAACGCATCGACGCCATGCTGCGCCTCACGGTGCGCATGGACAGCCTGCTCGACGCGCTGCTGCACTTTTCGCGCGTTGGCCGACTCTCGCTCGAGCGCCAGCCGATCGCGCTGGGCGACGTGGTGGCCGAGGCGACCGACATGCTCGGCGCGAGTCTGCTGGGGCGCGACATCGACGTACAGATTCCAAGGCCGCTGCCGACGATCTCGTGCGACCGTATCCGCGTGCGCGAAGTGTTCGCCAACCTGATCTCCAACGCCGCCAAGTACAACGACAAGCCGCTGCGCCAAATCGAGATCGGCTATCTCGATCCGGTCGATGGCGCTGACACCGTCTCCACGTTCTACGTGCGCGACAACGGCATCGGCATCGATACCAAGCACAGCGAGCGTGTCTTCATGATGTTCAAGCGCCTGCACACGCGCGACGCCTACGGGGGCGGCAGTGGCGCCGGCCTGGCGATCGTCAAGAAGCTCGTCGAGCAGCACAATGGCCACAGCTGGTTCACGTCCGAAGTGGGCGTTGGCACCACGTTTTACTTCACGCTGGTCGGCGCCGGCATGAAACAGTCAAGCGCATGACGCCCCTGGTGCGGAGTGACTTGCCGCCCATTCTGGTCGTCGATGACAGCGACGACGATTTTGACACCGTCTCGATTGCCGCGCGGCGGGCCGGCATCGGCAACCTGCTGGTGCATGCCGTCGATGCCGACGCCGCCAGGCGCCTGCTGTTCGCCGTGCCTGGCGTGGACTATGCCTTCATGCTTCTGGACTGCAATCTGCCGGGTGAAGACGGCCTGACGCTGCTCGAAGAAGTACGCCGGCATCCGCAACGCCGCACGCTGCCCGTCATCGTGCTGACAGCCAGCATCAACCCGCGCGACCGGGACGCGTTCTATGCGGCCGGCGGCAACGCCTATCACGTCAAACTGGTGAACTTCGAGGACGGCCTGGCCAACCTCGAGAGCATCTTTCGCTACTGGCTGACGCACGTCGTGCTGCCGGGCGCGGACACATCATCGACTGGAAAACCCTTATGCCCGTGACCTGTGATACCGATCGTCCCTGGCGCATCCTGCTGGTCGATGACAATGCGCTGGACCGCGCCGAGGCAAAGGCGGCGCTGCTGGGCGGGCATGATCGCCGCTACCAGTTCGTCGAAGCGACGTCGGCGAACGAAGCGATGCATCTGTGCGCGAGTTCGGCGCCATTCGATTGCATGATTCTCGACTTCTTTTTGCCCGACGGCGACGCGCTCGACGTGCTGGCGCGCCTGCCGTGCGACGCCGACAGGATTCCGCACCTGCCCGTCGTGATCCTCACCGGCGTGGCCGGGACAGAGAGCCGCGCGTCGCTGCGCCACGGCGCCCAGGATTTCGTGGGCAAGGCCTGGCTGGGCCGCGAAAGCCTGACCTGGGCCGTTGAAAACGCGATCGAACGGCGCAAGATCGCGCGCGAAGTCATGGCCGAACGCCACCTGATGGATAACCAGCGCCAGTACCTGTTCGAGGCCGAACGCACGGCGCGCCTGGAAAGCGAACGGGTGGCGGTGCTGAAGGACGAATTTCTCGCCACGCTCAGCCATGAACTGCGCACGCCGCTGGCCGTGATCGTCGGCTGGGCCGGCGTGCTGCAACGCGCGCAGAACAACCCTGCCACCGTCAAGCGGGGTGTCGACGCCATCGCCCGCAATGCCAGCCTGCAGGCCAAGCTGATCAACGATCTGCTGGACATGAACCGCATCGTGACCGGCAAGCTGATTCTGGATCTGCAGCGGGTCGACCTGAGCGCGCTGCTCGATTCGGCCGCCGAATTCCTGCGTCCGCTCGCCATCGAGAAGGGCGTCGAGATCCGGATCGACACCCATGACGGCGCGCCGCTGGAGCTCGATGGCGACCCGGTCCGCCTGCAGCAGATCTTCGCCAATTTACTGGGCAACGCGCTCAAGTTCACCCCTGGCGGCGGCGCGATCACCCTGACTGCCCAGCGCCGCGCCGACGCGCAGGTCGCGGTGACGGTGCACGACAACGGCGAGGGCATCGATGCGTCATTCCTGCCACAGCTGTTTACGCGCTTCAGCCAGGAAAACAGCAAGGCGGCGCGCGTGCATGGCGGGCTGGGGATCGGCCTGTCGATCGTCAAGCAGTTGACCGAGCTGCACGGCGGCACGGTCAGCGGCGACAGCGCGGGCGTCGGCCAGGGCGCGACCTTCACGGTAATGCTGCCGCTGCGCGTTTTCGATGCGGCAGGCGACGACGCTGCCGGCATGGTTGCTGAAGCAAAAGCAAATGCGGAAGCCGACCAGCTGATGTTGATCGACCTGCACGGCGTGAGCGTGCTGCTGGTCGATGACAACGAAGACATCCTGGAGCTGAGCCGGCGCGTGCTGGAAGAGCGGGGCGCCGCTGTCGTCACCGTGAATTCGGTCGTGGCAGCGCTCGCGCAATTAAGCGCTGTGCGCCCGCAGGTGCTGGTCAGCGATATCAGCATGCCCAACCTCAATGGCTACGACCTGATCCGTACGGTGCGCAATGACATGCGGCTCGATGAATACATGCTGCCGGCCGTGGCGATGTCCGCGTTTGCGCGGCCACTGGACCAGCAGCGCGCCTTGCAGGCCGGGTATCAGGCGTATGTGATCAAACCGTTGCAGCCGCATCTGCTGATCCGCGCGGTGGCGCGGCTGGTGGGGCGGGGCGACGTGTCGCCCGTAGCACCGGCGTTGCAGCGCTACTGAGCCTGCCCGGCAAGACCCTACTTGACCGAGAACCGAACGCTGACCGTCTTCTTGTCGGCGAACGTGATCGCCGCGACGGTCTTGCTGCCGGCAGCAAGCTTCGGGTCACCCTTGACCACCAGCGTATTGCTGCCGCCGGCCACGAGCGGCAGTTCGGTCTTTTCCGTTCCTTTCAGGACGGTCAACGTGCCGGTCGCGCCGGCGGTCTGCTTGTCCTTGCCATGGTCGTCGACGTGGATGGTTGCGGCGCCATTGCTGGCCACCAGCTCGAACGACAGGTCGCCCGCACTCTGCACGATGCCGCCATGTTTTGCTTTCGCGCCGTGCGCGTGGACGTTACCCGACAGGATGACACTGGCCGCGAGGGCCGCTACTGCGAAGATCTTTTTCATTGTTTGCTCCAGAAAACGAAGGCGGCTCGGGATGGGCGCCGCCATATGGCCCTTGTAACTCACATCACGTCGCCACGCTCGTCGGCCAGCAACCGCTCCAGCGGTCGCCGGCCGACCTTCCAGAAGATGAGCGGTGTCAGCAGCGAATCGAGCAGCGTGGAACTGATCAATCCGCCAAAGATGACGACGGCAACCGGATGCAGGATTTCCTTGCCCGGCGCATCGGCCGCCAGCAGCAGTGGCGTCAGCGCGAAGGCCGCGACCAGTGCCGTCATCAGCACGGGCGTGAGGCGCTCGATCGAGCCGCGCACGATCATCGGCCAGCCAAACTGCTCACCCTCGAACTTGCACAGATTGACATAATGGCTGACCTTGAGGATGCCGTTGCGGGTCGCGATCCCGGCCAGGGTAATGAAGCCGACCATCGACGCCACCGACAGCGCAACCCCCGCGATCCACATGGCGATGACGCTGCCCACCAGTGCGAACGGGATGTTGCCCATGATAACGAGGGCCAGCGTGGTCGAGCGGTAGCGTGAATACAGCACCAGGAAGATCAGCACCAGCGACGCCAGCGACAGGCCGACGATCAGCTGCTGCGCCTGTTCCTGCGCCTGGAACTGCCCTTCGACGCTGATGAAATAGCCGCCCGGGAGCGCGCTGGCGGCCACTGCCTGGCGCACGTCGCCGATCACCCGCGCCATATCGGCGCCGTCGGTATTGGCGTAGACGACGATGCGGCGCCGGCCGTTCTCGCGCCCGATCTGGTTCGGCCCGTCGCTTTCCTCGACGGTGGCCACCGCGGACAGCGGAATCCGGCCTGCCGGCGCTGTCAGCATGATCCGCGCCAGATCCTGGGGTGTGCGGTCGGCGTCCGACAGGCGCACGACCAGATCGAAGCGGCGGGGGCCATCGATGACCTGGGTCACGCGCGTGCCTTCGGCCAGCGCCTGCAAGGCCTGCAGCACGTCGCCCGCCGCCAGTCCGTACTGGGCGGCCTTGCGGTAGTCGATCCGCACCTTGATCTGCGGGATCAGGACCTGCCGCTCCACCGACAGGTCGACCAGTCCCGGCACGCTCGCAAGGCGCGTGCGCAGGGTTTCCGCCAGGCCCCGGAGCGTGTCGATGTCGTCGCCGTAGATCTTCAGCGCCACCTGCGCGCGCACGCCAGAAAGCAGATGATCGAGCCGGTGCGAAATCGGCTGGCCGATCGCCACCGAGGCGGGGATCACGGCGAGCTGGTTGCGGATGCTGGCCATGATGTCTTCGCGGCTGCGTCCGGACAGCTTGAGGTCGACATCGATCTCGGACGAGTGCACGCCTTCTGCATGCTCGTCCAGTTCAGCGCGCCCGGTGCGGCGCCCGACCCGGGTCACCTCCGGTACCTGCGCGATCAGGGTCTCGGCCAGCGCGCCCATGCGGTTGGCTTCGGCCAGCGAAGTCCCCGGCGTGAAGGTCATCCCCATGACCAGCGAGCCTTCGTTAAAGGCTGGCAGGAACGCGCGCGGGAAGAACGGTACCGAGGCCGCCGCCGCAACCACGGCGACGAGCGCCACCGACAGCAGCATGCGGGTACGGGGCAGCGACCAGTTCAGTGCGGCGGTATCCCACTGCTTCATGCGCCACACGACCGGGCTGTCGCCACGATGCAGGCGCTTCATGCGCGGCAGCAGGTAATACGCGAGGGCCGGCGTGACGGTCATCGACACCAGCATCGATGCCAGGATCGACGTGATGTAGGCGATGCCCAGGGGGGCGAACAGGCGGCCTTCGATGCCGGGCAGCGCGAACAGCGGCACGAACACCAGCACGACGATGACGGTGGCGTAGACGATGCCCGAGCGCACTTCGACCGAAGCGTGCCAGATCACGTCCAGCACCGACTGGCCCGACCCGCTGCGCTGCTTCAGCCTGCGCACGATGTTGTCCACGTCGACCACCGCATCGTCGACCAGTTCGCCGATGGCAATCGCCAGCCCGCCCAGCGTCATCACATTGATGGACTGGCCCAGCAGGTGAAACGCCAGCGCCGTGACGGCCAGCGACAGCGGGATGGCGACCAGCGAAATGACCGTGGTGCGCACACTGAGCAGAAAAGCGAACAGCACGATGGCGACCAGGATCGCCCCGTCGCGCAGCGCCTCGACGACATTGCCAATGGACGCCTCGATGAAATTGGCTTGCCTGAACAGGACGACGGGCGGCGCGATGCCGGCCGGCAGTCCCTGCCTGAGCTCGGCCAGCGCCGTCTCGATGGCCTGCGTCAGCTTGACCGTGTCGCCCGCAGGCTGCTTCTGGATGCTCACGATCACGGCCGGCTTGCCGTTCAGGCCCGCGTCACCGCGCTTGAAGGCTGCCGCATAGCGCACGTTGGCGACCTGTTCGAGCAGGACGGGCGCGCCATTGCGGTACGCGACAGCAAGGCCTTGCAGGTCGTCCAGGCGGTTGGTGCGGCCCAGGTTGCGGATCAGGTATTCGCGATTGTTCAGGTCGACGAAGCCGCCGCTGGTGTTGGCGGCAAACCCGCGCAATGCGTCAGTGACCTGCGCCAGCGAGACACCGAATTGCGCCATGCGCGCCGTGTCGGGTTCCACGCGCAACTGGCGCACGTCGCCGCCGATCGGAATCACCTGCGACACGCCCGGGATCGACAAGAGGCGAGGGCGCAGGACGAAATCGGCGTACTCGCGCGCCTTCATCGGATCGGTTTTGGCGGTATCGATCGGCAGCGCAATCAGCATGATTTCGCCCATGATCGAGGATACCGGCCCCATCACGGGCGAGATCGCACCCGGCAGCTGCTCCTTGACGAGCGTGATGCGCTCGGACACGAGTTGCCGGTTGCGATACACATCGGTACCCCAGTCGAACTCGGCATACACGATCGACAGGCCGACGCCCGACACCGAGCGCACGCGCGTGACGCCAGGCATCCCGTTGAGCGCCGTCTCGATCGGGAACGACACGAGCTGCTCGACTTCTTCGGGCGCCATGCCGCCGGCTTCGCTCAAGACGGTGACCAACGGCTTGTTCAGGTCGGGGAAGACATCGACCGGGGTGCGCGTTGCAGTCACGGCGCCGTAGATCATCAACAGGAGGGCCCCCGCAAGGACAAACAGGCGGTTATGCAGGCTGAAACGGACAATGGCATTGAACATCGCCGGTCACCTGATCTGGTTGATCAGGGAAGTCCCGATGATCACCACCCTGTTGTCGGGACTGAGCCCTTTCGTCACGATGACGGTGCGTGCATCGAGCATCGTGGTCTCGACCGGCAGTGCAATGAAGCGCTGGGCGCCGGACTTGATCCAGACCACCGTTTCATTGGCCGGATTGCGCGCCAGGGCGGCCGCCGGCAAGGCAATGCCCTTGATCGTCGTGTCGAGTCTGGCCAGGACCGTCACCGGCTGCCCCACCGCCAGGCCGAGCGCGGCGCCGCGTGCCCGGAAACTGATCGGCACGGCGCCGTCGCGCAGGCTCAGTGAACCCCCGAGCAGCGTCAGTTCGGCATCCGGGGCGTCGACCAGCGCCGCGCCGCGGATCTTGCGCGCGATCGATGGGTCGGTCGTCAATGCCTCGATCACCATGCGTTGCGGATCGACGATTTCGAACAGGATGTCGCGCGACTCGACAATCTGGCCGGTCAGCACCGTAGCACTGGCGATGACGCCGCTGGCCGGCGCAACGATTGCTTGCGTGCCGCTGATCGAGTTGGCGACGGCGCGCTCTTGGCCGATGGTGCCCTGCAATTCGGCGCGGGCGGCTTCGATGTCCTTGGCCGGCACCACGCCTTCCAGCAATGCCAGGCGCTGCACCCGTTTTTCCAGTACGGTGCGGCTGGCACGCAGCGCGGCCAGTTGCGCCGCCTGGTTGCCACGCTCGATGGCGGCGCCCACAGGGGCAATCCGCGCCAGCAGCTGGCCCTTGACGACACGCTGGCCGGCGACCGGCAAGCCCTGCGGTCCAGGCGCAATCTGACCGGCAAACGGGGCTTGCACGCGGCCGCCGGCGTTCGGATCGATGGCAACGCGCCCGTTGAGCGTCACGCTGCGGGCGAACTCGCCTTCCTTGACCATCAGCGTGCGCACGCCCATGCGGCGCTGCGCCGGCTTCGGCACGTTGACGCTGCCATCCGGCAGGCGCGCCAGTCCACCGGCAGACTGGCTTGCCCCGCCGTCGAGATGCTCGCCGTTCGGACCATGTGCACCGGGCGAGGCGAGCAGGGACGTTGCCCACGCGGCGGCGATGATACCGACGAGAATACGGTGTGAAATCGTCATGTCAGGCTCCCTTGCGTTGGCGGCGGCGCGCCAGGAATACGGCGGCCACGGCAACCAGCGCCAGGGTGGCAGCAGCTAGCAGCCACCAGTGGCGGCCAGCGCCATGTTCGTGGTCGTGCGCATCGGCAGGCTCGGGCACCGTCAGCACGCCTTCCAGCAAGTCGCTTTCTTCGCCGGCGAGCAAGGTAAACAGCAGCGGGTGCGCGCCCGGTGTCGACATCGCGGCCAGGAACGCCGGATCATCGACCGCGTAGTCGCCCTGGTCGGCATGGAACGTTGCCTTTGCCTTCAGTTGCTTGTACTGGACCTCGAGCGCGCCGTTCAGGACCGGCTCGTTGGTCTCGTAGCGATCGATCATGATCGACAGCTCGCCACCGGACAGGTGACCGAGCAGCTCGAACGATTCGGTGAAGGTGTCGATGCGCGGCACGGAGACGATGGCACCGGTGGCCGTTGCCTGGCCGTCCAGGTGCTCGCCATTGGGGCCGTGGGCCCCAGGGCTGGCACAGGCGGGCGACGTGATCAGCATGGCGATCAGCAGCAGATACAGGTGTTTCATGGAAGGATTCCCAAAGCTTGATTAAGGGAGGCATGCGCCAGGCCGAGTGCAACGCGTTGCTGCGCCACGGCGACGTCAGCCTCGTGTGTCAGGGCATGCGAGCGCAGCAGTTCTGCAAGGCCACGTTCGCCATGCTGGAACGCCTTGGCAAACAGCGCCGTGTGTTCATGCAGCGCGGCCGCGCGTGCGTTGGCGGTGGCAAGGGCAAGGCGGGTGTTCGCCAGGCGCTCCCGCGCGACCTCGACGTCTGCGGCGGCGCTGGCGTGCACCTGCGCCGCTTCGGCGGCCGCTGTCGCGATGACCGTGCTGGCCTGCGCTTCGATGCTGCGATTGCGTCCTGCGCTGCCGAGCGGGATCTGTAGCGCGATGCCGATGCTGCGCGCGGGTTCGCGCAGAGTGCGTTCATCTTCGCGCCGCATTGACAGGGCCACCGTCGGCGGCGCCGCGCGGCTCGCCTCGGCCAGGCGCAGCGACGCCCGCGCACGCCCCTCGGACGCCTGCGCAGCCTGGAGCCTCGGGTTGGCAGGCGCATCGGTGTCGTGCAGCGGCTCCGGTTCAAGCGCGGGCAGTTCGGTCAGGCCGGTCAGGACCCGATACCGTGCCAGTGCGTCGGCGGCGGCTGTACGCGCATGCAGGACCTGCACCCTGGCGGCGAGCACTTCCTGCTCTGCCAGCAGAGCGTCGCTGCGGGCAAGGTCGCCCGCCTTCACGCGCCGTTGCACTTCTTCGGCCAGTTGCTCCAGATGCTGCACATGGCCTTCCCGTTCATCGAGCATGACCCTGGCGGCGGCCGCTTCCCACAGGCGACTGCGCACCAGACCGGCAATCTCGAGGCGCGTGGCGCTCAGTTGGGCGGCGATTTCTTCGGTGCTGCGTTCGGCGAGCGTTTCACGCGCCTGCTTCTGGTGCGGCAGCCAGATCGAGGTCGACACCGACAGGTCGGATTCGCGTTGATCGCGTCCGGACGCACCGGTGTCATTGCGCCGCGACAGTCCGAGGGTCGGATTGACGGCCAGGCACGACCCGGCCAGGCCGCGGGCCGCGGCGGCTTCGTCCTGACGCGCTTCCAGTGTCCGCGCAATGGGTGCGCGGCGCCAGGCGCTGTCGACGGCTTGTTGTAGTGTGGTGCCGACCGGAATCGGCTTCGCTGGTGGCATTGCCGGCGCTGCCCCTGCCACGCATTGAAGCGCGAGGCCGGCACCGGCAAGGTAAAGCGACACGCGAATAATGCGCATGTGTTCTCCATCGGGTGATATTGACGATCACCGGGGGCGAGCACACCGGCGCGACAGGCGTCGCGCCGTTATCTTGCGATCATGCGTGCAGCGGCCCCCCGGCAGCTTGGCCGGGGGCGGGGGAAGGCGGTTTTGAGGGGCCGTCGAGGAACGGCTCCGGCATGGGCTGGATCACGTGGGACACGAGCTTCGAGACCAGTTGCTCGGGTGGGACAGGCAGCAGTGGCAGGCCGAGGCCTGCCGGTTGGAGAGATGACGCATGTTCTTGCGCGTAATCGCGCGACGCGTCGGAATCGTCGTAATGGATGGTTCCGTCGTCGACGTGGTGGTGGTGAGAAATACCCTGATCATGTTCGACTTCATGCACCAGCGATGCTGGACTGGCGACCGACGGCATGCTGCCCTGCATGGCAAAGCCATGCATGGGCAGGCACAGCAGCAAGAGGATGTGAAGAATCCGACGCAAGGAAATCACCAGTGGGTTTTTGCGAAGTATAGCAGCAGATTTGCCGTGCAATGGCGTAGCGGCGACTTGGCCGCACCACGTTCAGGGCAGCGACGCCAGCTGGCGCTCAGCGCGCCAGCGCAGCCAGGCCTGCGTCTGCGCGCGCAGCACCGGATAGACGAACGTCAGGTACAGCGTCAGCGTGAAGCCAAGCAGCACGCCGGCGGTCCACATGAAGGCAGGCGCGGCGCCGCGCCACAACAACGCGGCGCAGAACGCAAGCGGCACCGCCAGCAGCAGCCCAGCCAGTGCGCGCAGCAGGCCAGAGCGGCGCAGCAGATGCCCGGCCATTCCGGTAACGAAGAAGGCGCCCGCGCCGAGCACGAGGCAGGCCAGCGTTGCCGCCGCCTTGCCCGCGTGCGGCGGCATGGCGCCGGCCGGCAGCACGATCGCCGGCGCGACGAGTACCAGCATGCCGGCGGCAAAGCACAGCAGCCGCAGGATCGTCATGGCGATTTTTCGCGCGGCAAAGTTGACAGGGACGTTGTTCTGGCTCATACGAGATCGATTGCATTATTCAGCCAGCACGGCAGTGTGACAAAGATAGCACACAGGCAATATTGCGGTCTTAATTACTGTCTTTGGCACACGACAGATTTGTCCTTGTTTTGCCGTGAATGTGTCGTTCAGATGTAGCGCGGACGTGGTCACATATGACAGTTGTCATCCGATAGTGATGGCAAGTGCGCCTGTCGGCATGCCAGCCCGATCGCCATACTGGTTTCACACCAACCCGTGAGGAAACCATGTCCACCATCGTCGCAAAAGCGGCACTTGCCGCTGCCGGTCTGTCCCTCTCCTGCCTGGCGCTGGGCGCTGCCACCCTGGTCCAGGACGTGCGCGTCTTCGACGGCAAGGCCGTGCACGAACGGCGCTCGGTGCTGTTCGAGGATGCGCGCATTGTCGATGCGGATTTTCGCGGGCCGGCCCCGGCAGGGGCGCGCATCGTCAAGGGGGCCGGACGCACGCTGCTGCCGGGCCTGATCGACGCCCACACCCACGCGTTCAGGCAATTCGACCTGCCGGTGCTGTTTGGCGTGACGACCCAGATCGACATGTTCACCGCCGTACCGGTCATGCAGGACGCCAAACGCAGCATGGCCGCAGGCAGGCATGCGGGGCAGGCCGACCTGTTCTCGGCTGGCACCCTGGCCACCGCGCCGGGCGGTCACGGCACCCAGTTCGGCGTGCCGATCCCGACCCTGAGCAGCCCGGGCGAGGCGCAGGCCTTTGTCGACGCCCGCATCGCCGAAGGCTCCGACTTCATCAAGATCGTGCTCGAAGCAGGCGGCCATGGCGCCGGCGCGATGCAGTCGCTCGACATCGCGACGGCCACCGCGCTGATCGAGGCGGCGCACCAGCGCGGCAAGCTGGCCGTCGTTCACGTCAGCACCGAATCTGACGCCCGCGCCGCGCTCGCAGCCGGCGCCGACGCGCTGGTCCATCTGTTCCTGGGCGCCACGCCCGATCCAACGGCAGTCGACAGCCTGACCAGGCTGGCCAAACGCAAGAACGCCTTCGTGATCCCGACCTTTACCGTCATGGAAAGCATGGCCGGCGTGCGCGGCGACGACTTGCTGGGCGATGCGGATCTGGCGGCGCTGGTCGAACGCGAGGGCGCGACGACCCTCAAGGCGCGCTACGGCCAGCAGGCGCGGCCCCAATTGCTGGCCATGCCGAAGGCGGTCACGGTCGCATTGGCCAGGGCAGGCGTGCCAATCCTGGCCGGCACCGATGCCGGCAATGCCGGCACGCTGTACGGCATCAGCATGCACCGCGAACTGGCTGCGCTGGTGGAGGCCGGTTTGAGTCCGACCGCCGCCCTGGCCGCCGCCACCAGCGCACCAGCCGCCGCCTTCCGGCTGGGCCGGCGCGGCTGTATCGCCACAGGCTGCAAGGCTGACCTGCTGCTGGTCGAGGGCGACCCGACACGCGACATCACGGCCACGCGCCGCATCGTCGAGGTGTGGAAAGACGGGCAAAGCGCGAATGCCCTGCGCGATGCCAGGCGTGAACGGGTCGCGCAAGAGCGCGGCGGATCGACGCGCCAGGACTTGCCGGCCGATGGGCGCATCAGCCAGTTCAGCGCGGCGAAACTTGCCAGCCCGTTCGGCAGCGGCTGGATGCCATCGACCGACCAGTTCGCCGGCGGCAAGTCGACCGTCAAGCTCGACGTGCTGCCAGCGCTGCCCGACGGGCAAATCCCGCTGGCGGTGCAGGCCAGCGTCGCCCCCGGCCTGCCGTATGCGTGGTCGAGCGTCGCCTTCATGCCCGGCGCGCAGCCGATGCAGCCGGCCGACCTGAGCGCGGCCCGGGTCTTGCGCTTCAAGGTGCGCGGTGACGGCAAAACCTACCAGGTGATGATCATGGGCGCGGCCAATAACCGGCCGAGCAGCGTGCCATTCGTCGCCGGCCGGGAATGGGAAGACATCAGCGTCCCGCTGTCGGCCTTTGCCGGCATCGATCCGGCGGCGGTTGCCATGCTAGCATTCAGTGCCGGGCCACAGCCGGGCGAGTACCGCTTCGAACTCGCCGACGTGCGCCTGCTGGCGCAATAACGATCACGGAGTCACGATGACAACGACCTTCAGGCAGGTGCTGGCGCGGCCGTGGATGCCGGCCGATTACGGCGCATTGCAATACATGTGGCTGCTGTCGCTGGGCTACCTGTTCTGGAAGTTTTATTATATGGCGCCCGGCGTGGCCGAGGCGGTGCTGCTGGCGCTGACCATCATCCTGTTCGTGCCGCTGTACTGCGCCAGCTTCTGGCCGCGCGGCTGGCGCGTCGGCGCCTGCGTGGCAGCCACCTGCCTGATCGGCGCAGCCTGGGCGCCGTGGAATCCGGGCGCCGCCTGCTTCTTCATCTTCGCCTGCGCCATGTGCGCGCGCATTCACGGTACGGGCCGCGCCGTGGGCGCGATGCTGGCCGTGATCGCCGGCGGCGCGTTCGTTGCCTTGCTGCTCCCGCAGATGCGGATGGTGTTCCTGCTGCCGATCCTGATGGCCGGCATCCCGGTCGGCCTGTCGTGCATCATGGATGCCCGGCTGCGCGCGTCGCGCACGCTCCTGATGCGCAAGCAGGAAGAAGTCGAGCACATGGCGCGCATCGCCGAGCGCGAACGCATCTCGCGCGACCTGCACGACCTGCTGGGTCACTCGCTGTCGATGATTGCGCTCAAGGCCGAACTGGCGCGCAAGCTGGCGCGGCGCGACCTGGCTGCCTGCGAGCGCGAAATCGCCGACATCGAAACCAATGCGCGTGGTGCGCTGGCCGAGGTGCGCGCCGCCGTGACGGGGTTTCGCCACAGTGGCCTGGTGCAGGCGCTGGCCAGTGCGCGCGCCAGCCTGCTGGCGGCCGATGTGATCCTCGACGAGCGCATCGAGCGCATGGACCTGGCGCCGGCGGCCGAACACGTGGTGGCGCTGGCCGTGCGCGAAGCCGTGACGAATATCGTGCGCCATGCAGGCGCGTCGCGCTGCACGCTGAGCCTGGTGCAAGAGCAGCAGGATGGGCAGACGCACGCCGTGCTGCGCGTGCTCGACGACGGCAAGCTGCGCAGCACGGATACCCTGCAGCAGGGGAATGGCCTGGCCGGCATGCGCGAACGGGTGGCGGCGCTGGGCGGGCGCTTGTCGCTGCGGGCCGGCGCCGGCCTGGCGCTCGAACTGCACGTGCCGTCGGGAGCATCGGCATGATCCGTATCCTGATCGCCGAAGACCAGACGCTGGTGCTGGGCGCGCTCAGCGCGCTGCTGCGGCTCGAACGGGATTTCGACGTCGTGGGTGGCGCCGCGGACGGACGCGCGGCGCTGGCGCTGTGCGAGCGCCTGGTGCCGGACATCGTGCTGACCGATATCGAGATGCCGCACATGACGGGCCTCGAACTGGCGCAGGGCCTGGTTCAGCGCAAGCTGGCCTGTCGCGTCGTGGTCGTGACCACGTTTGCGCGCAGCGGCTACCTGCGCCGCGCGATGGAAGCGGGCGTGCGCGGCTATCTGCTGAAAGACGCGCCGGTCGATGCGCTGGCCGCGGCAATCCGCGTCGTGCATGGCGGTGGCCGCGCAATCGCGCCCGAACTGGCATTGGAGAGCTGGAACAGCGGCAGCGATCCGCTGACCGAGCGCGAGCGGCAGGTGTTGCGGCTGGCAGGGGAAGGGCGCAGCAGCAGCGAGATCGCGCGCCAGGTGCATCTGTCGGAAGGCACTGTGCGCAACTACCTGTCCGAGGCGATCAGCAAGCTGGGGGCCGGCAACCGCGTCGAAGCCTACCGGTTGGCGCGCGATGCCGGCTGGTTGTAGTCGTCGGCGTTGCCGCGGGGCCGGCTCAGCTGGTTCCAGGCAGGTGTTTTACCGCCGCGCCGGGGCGGCGCTGGTGGCTGCGGCACGTGCATCAGCGGATAGATGAAACTGCAATAGAGCACGACCGTGTGGATCAGGAAGAACGTGCATAAATAGACCATCAGCATATTGCTGCCGTGCCAGATGACAATGCCGCTGGCGCCAAATGGCACCATCAGCAGCAGCGCCGCGAACGAGCGCAGCATGGCGTCGCGCCCCATGCGCTGCCCCGCCATCGCTACCAGGAAAAACCCGCCCGAGCCCAGTGCCACACCCACCAGCACGATGTAGGGTTCGAGCCAGTCCGGGATGCCATGCGCTGTCGAGGCCAGAAGCGCAGCCGGCAGCAGGATGGCGAACACGCCGGCCGCCATGCTCAGGAGCCGCAGCACGCGCATTTCGCGCCCGCGAAAGACGGGGCGTGCGGTACGCGTGATCGGGGTGGGTGTCATGGTGCGAATGATCGGGATGGGGCCGGGTGTAACGTCCGGGAGCACGGCGCGGTTGACATGGTCAGTGCCCGACGCTTTTTGAAAACAGGTTAATGACCAGCACGCCGGCGATGATCAGGGCCAGGCCGGCGATGGCCGCCAGATCCAGGGTTTGCTTGAAATATAGCCAGCTGACGATTGAAATGAGCACGATGCCCACGCCCGACCAGATTGCGTAGGCGATGCCGGTTGGCAGCACGCGCAGGCTGAAGGTGAGCAGGTAGAACGACAGGGCGTAGCAGCCGACCGTGATCAGGCTGGGCAGGGGACGGGTAAAGCTGTCGGAAGCTTTGAGGGCCGTGGTGCCGATCACTTCTGCAACGATGGCAAATCCGAGATAGAGGTAGGCGAGGTTCAGGGTCATGAATAATGAAAACGGCCCGTCGCCGGGCCGTGGTAATGATTACTGCTCGCGCTGCCAGGTCTGGGTACGCCCGAACATCGGCGCGCCAATGTAGCCGCGCACTTCGAGCTTGTTGCCGTTGTCGGCCAGCGTGGCCTTGCTCTTGTAGGTCTTGCCGGCGGCCGGGTCGAGGATTTCGCCACCGGTGTAGTCGCCGCCGTCTTTCTTCAGGCCCGACAGGATGGTCATGCCGATGATCGGCTGGTCCTTGCGCGCGTCGCTGCATTTCCCGCAGAGCGGGTTCTGCTCTTCGGATGGCGCGCGGTACAGTTTTTCGATCTTGCCGGTCAGGACGCCGCCTTCTTCGGTGATCCGCACCAGCGCCTTTGGCTTGCCGGTCTTGTCATCGATGGTCTTCCAGGTGCCGACAGGCGAGGTGGCCTGTGCCCACGCGGCGGCGGGCAGGGCGAGCATGGTGGCGGCGATCAGGCTTGCTTGGATCAGGTGGCGCATGGTGGTGTCTCCAGTGTTGTTGTAGGTACGGCGCCAGTGTAGCCTACCGCTTCGCCCGTGTGACAGGTCAATGCCCGAGGATGTCTTCCAATCGCGCAGCAGGGGCTATGGCGCGTTGCGCACGTCTTCGGGTGTGACCTGGTGGCGCCGCTCGGCCGTGTCAGCACGCGCAGGCTCACTTCGAGCGGCACGCCCAGCGTGGCCAGTTCGCGCGCCGCTGGGCGGGCCTCGATCGACACGTCGTGCAGCACGGCGTCGATGAGGAGGGCGGTCTTGTAATCGCTTCGTCGGTCCATGGTGGGATCGTATCATGTCCACCACGCTTTAGATCGCCAGCAATTGGTGCACCGGCCGGGCATGCCTGCACCAGCAGCGCCCATTTCCTGCTCATTCTGAGTCAGCCCGGCTGATGGCACCACAGTGCGGAAAAAATGATGTTAATTCCTTACGGAATCATGTAACTTGTGCGACTTCATGGCGGCGAAATGCCTGCCTTCCTGAACCCTTCAACGCAGGAGTCCCACCACCATGCTCGACCTGGTCAACGCCGTCAACGGTGTCATCTGGAGCCCCATCATGATCGCCCTGTGCCTCGGGGCCGGTCTGTACTTCTCGATCCGCGGCCGTTTCCTGCAAATCCGTCACGTGCGCGAGATGCTGCGCCTGATGCGTGAAGGGAAAAGCTCGGAGCAGGGCGTGTCGTCGTTCCAGGCGCTGGCCATGACGCTGGCGGGCCGGGTCGGCACCGGCAATATCGCCGGCGTGGCGACCGCCATCACGTTCGGCGGCCCCGGCGCCGTGTTCTGGATGTGGGCCGTGGCCTTCCTGGGCGCCAGTTCGGCCTTCGTCGAGTCGACGCTGGGCCAGCTCTACAAGGAGCAGATCGGCAACCAGTATCGCGGCGGCCCGGCCTTCTATATCGAAAAAGGCCTGGGCATGAAGCGCTATGCCTGGACCTTCTCTATCGCCACGCTGTTCGCCACGGGCCTGCTGCTGCCGGGCGTGCAGGCCAATTCGATCGCCGAAGGTCTCAAGACCGCCGCCGGCATCGATCCGCTCTACACCGGCATCGGCGTGGCCGTGGTGCTGGCCGCGATCATCTTCGGCGGTGTCAAGCGCATCGCCCATTTTGCCGAGATCGTGGTGCCGTTCATGGCGGCCGCCTACATCCTCGTGGCCGTGGCGGTGGTAGCGATGAACATTGAAGCCCTGCCCGGCGTGCTGCGCCTGATCGTCAGCTCGGCCTTCGGCCTGGATGCGGGCTTTGGCGCCATGCTCGGCATGGCCATCCAGTGGGGCGTCAAGCGCGGTATCTATTCGAACGAAGCCGGGCAGGGCACCGGCCCGCATGCATCGTCGGCAGCCGAAGTGAGCCACCCGGCCAAGCAGGGTCTGGTGCAGGGCTTCTCGGTGTACATCGACACGCTGTTCGTGTGCTCGGCCACTGCCTTCATGCTCCTGGTGACGGGTCAATACAACGTCGAGAATACCGACGGCACGGCGCGCTTCATCGGCGTGCAGGGCGTGGCGTCGGGTCCGGGCTATGTGCAGACGGCGCTCGAAAACGTGCTGCCGGGCTTTGGCGCACTGTTCGTCGCGATCGCGCTGCTGTTCTTTGCGTTCACGACCATCGTGGCCTACTACTACATCGCCGAGACCAATATCGCTTACATGGACCGCCATAACCGTCATCCGTGGCTGGGCGTGGTCCTCAAGCTGTGCATCATTTCGGCCACGATCTACGGCGCGGTCAAGACCGCCGACGTGGCCTGGGGCCTGGGCGACATCGGCGTCGGCCTGATGGCGTGGCTGAACATCGTCGCGATCTTCTTGCTGCGCAAGGACGCCTTCAAGTGCCTGCGTGACTACGAGGCGCAAAAGAAAGCCGGCAAGGAACCCGAGTTCGACCCGGTCGCGCTCGGGATCAAGAATGCGCATTACTGGGAGGGGCGTGCTGCTGCGCTCAAGCTGCAAGGCGATAGTGCGCGTGACGCGGCGGCGATCAAATAGAGACGCGCGGCGTCCCGGCCATCCAGGCCGGGACGCTCGCTGGAGCGTGTGCCGTCCGCCCCAGCATCGGAAAGTCCGGATCGGCCGTAGTGCACTTTTATCGAATCGACGCGTTCATGCGCCTGCTTGTCGGCATCTTCGTTACGGGAGCTCTCGCTACCATGGCAATCTGTACCCCTGTCTCGGCAACGACGACCGCGCCAACCTCGCCGCAATACCACGACGGCAAATACCGCAATCCGGTCGCCATGCACAAGCTGGGCGCCGGCGGCATTGCCAAGCTCTGGTGGGCTTTCCTGTTCGACAAGCGGGCCGGGACCACGCCGCAGCAGGCAGTGCCGGTGCAGCCGCTGACCCGGGCGGCACTGCTGGCCGCGCCCGACAACACGCTGTACCGCCTCGGCCACTCGACGATGCTGATCAAGCTCGCCGGTGAGTTCTACCTGACCGACCCCGTGTTCTCGCAGCGTGCATCGCCCGTGCAGTGGTTCGGCCCGGCGCGCTTTCATGCGCCGCCGATCTCGATCGACGAACTGCCGCCCATCAAGGCGATCATCCTGTCGCACGACCATTACGATCACCTCGACTACGCGGCGATCATGGCGCTGGCGGCAAAGACGTCGGTGTTTCTCACGCCTTTGGGCGTGGGCGACCGGCTGGTCGACTGGGGCATCGACCGCGCCAAAGTGCGCCAGTTCGACTGGTGGCAGGACGCCGAGATCGACGGCGTACACTTCGTGGCGACGCCAGCCCAGCACTTCTCGGGGCGCGGGCCACACGACGGCAACTCGACGCTGTGGGCATCATGGGTGATCCGGCACGATGACCTGCGCCTGTTCTTCAGCGGCGACACTGGTTATTTCAAGGGCTTCAAGGAGATCGGCGCCAGGTACGGACCATTCGACATGGCGCTGATCGAAACCGGCGCCTACGACAAGCTCTGGCCGGACATCCACATGCATCCGGAAGAAACGCTGCAGGCGTTTGTCGACCTGAACGCAGCCTGGCTGCTGCCGATGCATAACGGGACGTTCGACCTGGCGCTGCACAGCTGGCAGGAGCCGCTCGACCGGATCGAGACGCTGGCCGATGATCGGGGCATCAAGCTGACCACGCCGGAGATGGGCGAAGCACTGAGCTTGACGCAGCCGCATGCCGGCGGGCGCTGGTGGCATGGCCTCAAGTGATCACGCGCCGCAGTGCGCCAGTGTTGTATCGAACCAGCTTTGCGCTTTGCAGGTGCCCTGCACCAGCGCACGCACCCGTGCCACGCGCGTCGCATACGCTGCGGGCTGCCTGACAGGATGGTACGCGTTGGGTGCCTTGATCATGGCAACCAGGCCAATGAATTCTTCTTCGCTGGTCTGTTCCAGCGACTTGCCGAGATAATTCCGGGACGCCGCTGACAAGCCCATGATCTGCCTGCCGTTGTGCGTTCCCAAATAGACATGGGTGGTGTACAGCGCCAGTTGTCGCGCCTTGGACAGCCTGGCATCGAGCACCACGGCCATCGCATCACGGCCCAGATCGATCCGTTTGCAGCATGCGAAGACGCTGCGGTACAGCGCCTGCAACGCGCCGCCAGCCCCGCCCAGGTCCGCACCTTCCAGGTAGAGGTCGCGCGCGACCGCGCCCGAGATCGTCGCAAAGCCCTGGCCGCTGGTCAGGCTCACACCGTGGTGTACGAAGAAGGCAGGATCTTCGACGCGCAGCAGGATCTGCGTCTGCCGCGCGGACAGGGGCGCGTCAGCGATTGCAGGCATGTGCGCAGTGACAGTGTCAAAGGTGGCCCAGGCCCAGATGACGACAAGGAGCAGATAGCCCGCCACCATCGCGGGCAGGATCGACAGCCAACGGGTTCGTCGTCGCATCACACGCCTTTGACGGGCGCCTGGCCCACGGATGGTCTGCGCTGCAAACCCAGATGCACGGCGCCGTGTTCGAGCAGGCGCGCCAGCGCGTAACAGCACAGCAGCACCGGCACGTAGACGACGAAGGTCCAGGTTTGCACATTGCCCATCAGCGCGCGGTACAGGCCCGCGGTGGCAAGCACGATGAACATGTGGAACAGGTACAGCTCATAACTGAGGCTTCCCATGCGCGCCAGCCATCCCAGACCACGGCGCGGCGCAGGTGGCTGCGCGTGAAAGGCCAGCAGCAGCAGGCAGGCGCCGACGCAAATCACATATAGGTTCGACTTGAACAGATGACGGTAGACCACGTCCGACCAGCCCAATGCCAGCACGAGGCACAACGCACCAGCCAGACCCATGATGCGGGCCCCTCGCTTGCCTGGCTGCCACCGGCGCGCCAGCAGTGCAGCGAGCACGCCCCAGGCCAGCGCCGCCATCCCGGGCAGGTATGCTTTTTCCCACCAGACCTCATCGCTCATCGGCACCAGCGAGCGCAGCGGTTGCAGTCCCAGCGCCAGCACGACCAGCATGCCGATCAGGACACGGCGCGGCAGCGACAGGCACAGCAGCGGAAAGCCCACGTAGAACACTTCTTCGATCGACAGCGACCACAGGACATCCCAGCCCGCCGGCGCCCAGCCAGTGCGCCCTTCGTACCAGTTAAACGTGAACGTCAGCGCCGAACCGAGCAAGCCGGCCAGCGAGTGGCGGTCGGTCTCTGGCATGAATCCCGGCACCTGGCACACGGCCAGCAGCGAGAGCAGCGTCAGGGCCAGGCCGAGCAGGGGCAGGATGCGCCGCGCGCGGGCGCGGTAGAAGCGGCGCAGGTCGACCTGCCCAATGCCGCCATCGCGTTCGATGATACGCAGCGTGATCAGAAAGCCCGACAACGTGAAGAAGATGAAGACTGCTTCGTAGCCGTTGAAGCTGATGGCGTCGATCAGTCGCTTGGGCAGCCACTGGCCAAGAAGACTCGGCCCCAGCGGCAGGCGAAA
Source organism: Telluria sp. RB2R28 (assembly GCF_059685835.1). NCBI lineage: Bacteria > Pseudomonadati > Pseudomonadota > Betaproteobacteria > Burkholderiales > Oxalobacteraceae > Telluria > Telluria sp. RB2R28. The sequence continues at coordinate 86,049 of NZ_JCASIK010000005.1, forward strand.
CGGCAAGGCCAGATGGTGCACGATCACGAGCAGGATCGCCAGGCCACGCAGGCAATCGATGCCGACGTTGCGCCGCGCGGCGTGCCAGTGGGGAAGGGAAGTCGTCATGCGGTGCTTTCCAGGGTGATTGCTGCCATTGTCTACAGGGAGTGCTCCCATACCAGGCGCCAGGTTGCGCGCACCCGATATGTCGTTACGCGCAGCAACGGCGCGTTGCCTTCGAACGTGCGCCGTTCGCGAACGTCTTGCTGCAGCAGGTCCGAGACCGACAGCCGCAGGCGCGATCTTGCATCACGCTTCCACAGTGCGTAAAGGTCAAGCTGGCGTTTCATGCTGTCTGCATCGACGATCCATGCGCTGCTGCGCTGTACGACGGGGCTTGTATGGGTATAGTTGCCGCCGACGTCGATGCGCCGGCTCGTGCCGCCAGCCGGTCGATCGTGGCCTTGCCTTCTAATTCGATGCCACGCACGGTCGCCCTGCCCGCATTGACCGGCGTTGCGGTCCACGACTAAAAGCCAGGGTCAGGTCTGACATTCGGACACGCGACTAAAAGCCAGGGTCAGGTCTGACATTCGGACACGAACTCGACAATTGGGTAGTCGGAACCAGCTTACACCGGGCCATGCTAATGCCGGGCAAGAAGCCATCGCAAGTAGTTAGGGCTGAGGTCGTGTCCGAATGTCAGACCTGACCCCGGCTGTGCTGATTTTATGGATTAAAGTAAGCAGAGCAGAAACAAAAAACGCGGCCGAGGCCGCGTTTTCTTTGGGGGATGGCTGCTTATGCCGCTGCCAGCTTTTCGAGCTGCTCCTGCATCTTGCTGAGCGTGGCCGAGAAGTTCGCCACGCGTTCCTGCTCCTGCGCTACGACAGCGGCCGGGGCACGGGCGACGAAGCTCTCGTTCGACAGCTTGCCGTTGGCCCTGGCGATTTCACCGGCCACGCGCGCGATCTCTTTCGACAGGCGTTCGCGTTCGGCGGCGACGTCGATCTCGACCTTGAGCATCAGCTTGGTGGTGCCGACGATCGACACGGCCGCTGGCGATTCCGGCAGCGCATCGACGATCTGCACTTCGGCCAGTTTGCCCAGCAGCTGGATGTACGGCCCGAATACCGCCATGTCAGCGCGCCCGGCGTCGCTCGACGGTTCGACGATCAGCGGCACGCGCAGCGACGGCGCCAGCGACATCTCGCCGCGCAGGTTGCGGGTGGCGTCGACCAGCGCTTTCAACTGCTCCATCCAGGCTTCGGCGCCTTCGTCGATCTGCGTCGCATCGGCTTGCGGATACGGTTGCAGCATGATCGTCGGCCCGGTCTTGCCAGCCAGTGGGGCGATGCTCTGCCACAGTGCTTCGGTCACGAACGGGATGATCGGATGCGCCAGGCGCAGGATCACTTCCAGCACGCGCAGCAGCGTGTGGCGCGTCGCGCGTTGCTGCGCTTCGGTGCCCTGCTGGACCTGGACCTTCGAGACTTCAAGGTACCAGTCGCAGTACTCGTCCCAGACGAACTTGTAGATGCTGTTGGCGATATTGTCGAAGCGGTAGTCGGCAAAGCCCTTGGCGACATCCTGCTCGACGCGGTTCATCAGCGAGATGATCCAGCGATCGGCCTGAGATAAATCTTCAGGCAATGGGGCACCGCAATCCTTGCCTTCGGTGTTCATCATCACGAAGCGGGTTGCGTTCCACAGCTTGTTGCAGAAGTTGCGGTAGCCTTCGGCGCGGCCCAGGTCGAAGTTGATGTTGCGGCCCAGCGACGCGTAGCTGGCCATCGTGAAGCGCACGGCGTCGGTGCCGAACGCCGGGATCCCCTCAGGGAATTCGCGGCGCGTGGCCTTGCCGATTTTCTCGGCGGCGCGCGGGTCCATCAGGCCCGTGGTGCGCTTGGCCACCAGCGTCTCGACGTCGATGCCGTCGATCAGGTCGATCGGGTCGAGCGTGTTGCCCTTCGACTTCGACATCTTCTGGCCCTGCGAGTCGCGCACCAGGCCGTGCACGTAGACGGTTTCGAACGGCACCTTGCCGGTAAAGTGCGCGGTCATCATGACCATGCGCGCCACCCAGAAGAAGATGATGTCGAAGCCCGTGACCAGCACCGACGACGGCAGGAACAGTTTCATATCGGGCGTTTCTTCGGGCCAGCCCATGGTCGAGAAGGGCACCAGCGCCGACGAGAACCACGTGTCGAGCACGTCGTCGTCGCGGCGCAGGGCGCCCGTGATGCCGGCGGCTGCGGCCTTGGCCTGCGCTTCGGCCTCATCGCGCGCGACGACGATCTGGCCGTCTTCGGCGAACCAGGCCGGGATGCGGTGGCCCCACCACAGCTGGCGCGAGATGCACCAGTCCTGGATATTGCCCAGCCACTGGTTATAGGTCGTGCTCCAGTTTTCTGGCACAAACTTGATCTCGCCGCTGGCGACTTTTTCGAGCGCCACGTCGGTGATCGACTTGCCCGGGTTGAACGTGCCTTCCGGCGCCGGCTTGGTCATCGCGACGAACCACTGGTCGGTGAGCATCGGCTCGATCACGACGTTGGTGCGGTCGCCCCGCGGGACCATCAGCTTGTGCGGCTTGATCTGTTCCATCAGGCCCAGTGCTTCGAGGTCGGCGACGATCTGCTTGCGCGCAGCGAAGCGGTCCAGCCCCTGGTACTGGGCAGGGCCGTTTTCGTTGATCTTGGCGTCGAGCGTGAAGATGCTGATCGGCGCGAGGCCGGCGCGCTGGCCAACCGCGTAATCGTTGAAGTCGTGGGCCGGCGTGATCTTGACGCAGCCGGTGCCGAATTCTTTATCGACGTAGCTGTCGGCGATGATCGGGATTTCGCGACCGGTCAATGGCAGCGTGAGTGTCTTGCCGTGCAAATGCAGGTAGCGCTCATCGGTCGGATCGACCGCGACAGCGACGTCGCCCAGCATCGTTTCAGGGCGCGTGGTGGCAACCGTCAGGTGGCCGCTGCCGTCGGTGAGCGGGTACTGGATGTACCACATGAAGCCGTCTTCTTCCTGCGAGTCGACTTCGAGGTCGGACACGGCCGTGCCCAGCACCGGGTCCCAGTTCACCAGGCGCTTGCCGCGGTAGATCAGGCCCTGCTCGTACAGGCGCACGAAGACTTCAACGACCGATTTCGAGCGTGGCTCGTCCATCGTGAAGTATTCGCGCTGCCAGTCGGGCGACGTGCCCAGGCGGCGCATCTGGCCGGTGATGGTGCTGCCCGATTTTTCCTTCCACTCCCAGACTTTTTCGAGGAATGCGTCGCGGCCCAGGTCATGGCGCGAAATCTTTTGCGCATCCAGCTGGCGCTCGACGACGATCTGGGTGGCGATGCCGGCGTGGTCGGTGCCCGGGACCCATGCGGTGTTGTAGCCGCGCATGCGGTAGTAGCGCGTCAGGCCATCCATGATCGTCTGGTTGAACGCGTGGCCCATGTGCAGGGTGCCGGTGACGTTCGGCGGCGGCAGCTGGGTGCTGAAGGAGGGCTTGCCCTCGTCCATGGTCGCGGCAAAGTAGCCGCGCTGTTCCCACTCGGCGCGCCAGAACTGTTCAATATCGGCTGGCTCGAAAGACTTGGCTAATTCCATGATGTGGTCGTGTGTGAATTTTGCGAAAGAAACCATTATAGGTCACCTTCCAGCGCCAGCCTATCCTGGCAGCTTCGCTGAATTGCCAGCCGTTGTCCAGCTCGTTTGAATCCTTCTTTGTTTGCCCAAGCTCCTTGATCTACCTCCAGATGCGCCCGTGATTCCTCTGAATATCTGCAGCCCCGACGAACCATCACCCCTACTCCACTGGTCGAACGAGGGCTTTTTGACCATGAGGAGAACACCATGTCACAACTCGACCCAACCGGGATCGACAATGCGAACGAGGACGCGATCGGCGACACAGGCGTAATGACCTATGAAGAAGTATCCGGGCTGTCCAACGGCGACCTGGGGATTCCCGAGCCGTACGACACAGGGCCCACCGGCGCCGGGCCCGGGCTTGCTGCGGGGCCGGTCATTACGCCTGCCCCGCAGGTTCCCTTGCCGATCCCTTCGCTCCCCATCCCGTCCATACCGGCCATCAAGAAGGCGGTCAGCGGTTGCTACGCCAGCTCGCTGGGCAGCTTCCAGCTCGACCTGCGGGTCGACGTCGACCGCAACCGGCCGATGCGCCGGGTCAGCGGCGACTTTTACCAGACCAGCGGCAAGACCAAATCGTACTTCGGCTCGTTCGTGGTCGACAGCCCGACCGTCACGGTGTCGACCACCCGCATCATCGTCAAGGGTATGGGCCGCTTCACGTTCGCGGCCGGGGCGCCGGTAATCCAGGTGACGATCCCGCGCGTCAACATCTTCCAGTCACAGGCCGCGGCCACGCTGCAGTTCTTCACGGTTAACAATACGCCGGGCGCTTCCTACCATTGCTCATTCTCGTCACTGCATTTCCGCACGGTGCGCATCGAAACCGACAGCGTGTCCGACGTGACGACGACGCCCTTTACGAGTTACAACACGGGCGCGCTGCCTTCGGGCGGCAGCGCCCGCACGGTCAACGTGGTCAGCGCCTTTGGCGAAGCGGGCATCGGCATGGTGCCCACCGCCGGCAACAATGTCATCGATGTCGGCGCGGCCGGGGCCAATGCCACCTGGAGCAATGCCGAGCTGCACGCGTCGATGCAGCAGCATTTTTCCCTGTGGGGCGACCTGCAGCAGTGGTGCGTATGGCAGCTGGTGGCGCAGCAGCATGACCTGGGCACGGGCCTGTACGGCATCATGTTCGACCAGCAGGGCAAGCAGCGCCAGGGCTGCGCCGTGTTTCATGCCGGAATCGGCGGTGCCACGGCCGAGCAACACCGGCTGCAGCTCTACACCTACGTGCACGAACTGGGGCATTGCTTCAACCTGATGCACTCGTGGCAGAAATCGTATGCCAATCCACCCAAGCCGAACCGTCCCGAAGCGCTGTCGTGGATGAACTACCCGTGGTACTACCCGAATGGCAACGCGCCCGGCTTCTGGAGCAGCTTCGACTTCCGCTTCGACGACGAAGAGCTGATCCACCTGCGCCACGGTTTCCGCAACGACGTCATCATGGGCGGCAACAGCTTCACGAGTGGCGCCTCGCTTGGCCGCGACGTGATGGCCGATCCGATCTCGGACGAATCCGGCCTGGTGCTCGATATATCGACCCACCAGCGCAGCTTCGCGCTTGGCGAGCCGGTGGTGCTTGGGCTCAAGCTACGCGCCACTGACACGCGCGGGCGCCGCGCCCATACCTGGCTGCATCCGAACTATGGGCTGGTGAAGATCATGATCGAACAACCTGGCGGCCGGCTCTGCGGCTACGAGCCGATGATCGACCACCTGGTGGGCGAACGCCAGACGATGCTCGGGGTGGACAACCCGGTCCAGGACAGCGCCTATATCGGCTATGGCAAGGATGGCTTCTATTTTGGCCAGCCGGGCCAGTACCGGGTGCGGGCCGCGTATGCGGCGCTCGACGGATCGCAAGTGCTGTCCGATATCCTGACGGTGCACGTGCGCTATCCGGTCAGTACTGACGACAATGTGCTGGCCGACCTGTTCATGGGCGAAGACCAGGGCGCGCTGTTGTATCTGCAGGGGTCGGACAACACCACGCTGCGCTCGGGTAACGCTGCCTTTGACGAGGTCCTCGACCGCTTCGGCGCGCATCCGATGGCCGCCTATGTGCGCATGGTCAAGGGCGTCAATGCCGCCCGCGCGTTCAAGACAGTGAACGCGGGCGAGGGCAAGCCGCTGTTCGTGCGCGCAGCGCGTCTCGACGAGAGCGCCGCATTGCTCTCGAGCGTCGCCCAGGCCAAGGTACTCGATCCGGTGTCCCAGGGCGAGTTGCTTACTTTGCTGGCCACCGTTCAGGGCGGTCCTGCGGCGACCGGCGCGACCGGGCCGGGGGCGCGGCCGCACCGTAAGGCATGACCCATGCTGGAGCGCGGGGGATACGCCGGACACTTGGGCTGGCCGTGCTGGCGTTACTCTGTTCCGGACAAGCCTGCTCTGTATGCGGCTTGTCCGGCAAACCTGTTGCAGTCAATGGAAAGGCGAGGCAAGCGATGACGTTACGCGTGAGGTTGGGCGAGGGCTTTCAAGACAATACGGTCAGCGTGCGGGTCGACGGCAAGCAGGTCTATGACCGGCCGAACGTGAGTACCGACCTGACGATTTCGCGTGCGGATTCGTTCGATGTGGCGGTCGACAGGCCCAGCGTGCAGCTCGAGGTGGCCGTGCAGGGCGGGCCGACGGTGCGCCGTGCGGTCGAGCCGGCGCAGACGCCGTTCGTCGAAGTGCGTTTCATCGACGGCGCCTTGCATGTGCTGCCGTTGCCGGCCGAGCCGCCGATGTTGTAACCATGATGCCCATTCAATATTTGTTCGGCTATAATCCACCCGCTGCCATCACTGGCAGCAAACGCTAGGGGTCCTGCGCGTCGTTGCTTTTACAACGATGCGTGGGTGAGAAATACCCTCCGAACCTGATCTGGATAATGCCAGCGAAGGGAAGCAGCCGATTCGTGCGGCCGTGCGCAGTCTTGCGCTCGACCTTGCCGCACCCGGTAACTCCTTTGCTGGCTCTCATGCACGCAAGGGAGCCACATGAACGCACCTCCGAAGTCTTCGCAATTGTTCGACGCCGCCACCGCCACGGTGGACCAGGCAGCTATCGCATCGCTACCAAACTCCCGCAAGGTCTACATCGAAGGCAGCCGGCCCGATATCCGCGTGCCGATGCGCGCGATCAGCCAGTCGGCCACGTCCGACAGCTTTGGCGGCGAACCCAATCCGCCGCTGTTCGTCTACGACACGTCGGGGCCATACACCGAACCCGCCACCGCAATCGATATCCGCAGCGGCCTGGCGCCAATGCGCCAACCGTGGATCGATGGGCGCGGCGATACCGAGCAACTGGCCGGGCCATCATCGCAGTATGGTCAGCAGCGGCTGAACGATCCGGCCTTGACCGCGCTGCGCTTCGACCTGCAGCGCGCGCCGCGCCGCGCCAAGAGCGGCGCGAACGTCACGCAGATGCACTACGCGCGTCAGGGCATCATTACGCCTGAAATGGAATTCATCGCGCTGCGCGAAAACATGCAGCGCAAGGAGTACATCGCGTCGCTGCATGCGTCCGGCCCGATGGGCAAGCGGGTCGCCGACCTGATGGGGCGCCAGCATCCTGGGCAGTCGTTCGGCGCCAGCATCCCGGCCGAGATCACGCCGGAATTCGTGCGCTCCGAAGTCGCGCGCGGGCGCGCCGTCATCCCGCTCAATATCAACCACCCCGAAATCGAGCCGATGATCATCGGCCGCAATTTCCTGGTCAAGGTCAATGCCAATATCGGCAATTCGGCAGTGACCTCGTCGATTGGCGAGGAAGTCGAAAAGATGACGTGGGCGATCCGCTGGGGCGCCGACACGGTGATGGACCTGTCCACCGGCAAGCACATCCACGAAACGCGCGAATGGATTCTCCGTAACAGCCCGGTCCCGATCGGCACGGTGCCGATCTACCAGGCGCTGGAAAAGGTCAATGGCAAGGCCGAGGACCTGACCTGGGAGATTTTCCGCGACACGCTGATCGAACAGGCCGAGCAGGGCGTCGACTACTTCACGATCCATGCCGGCGTGCTGCTGCGCTACGTGCCGATGACGGCCAATCGCCTGACGGGCATCGTCTCGCGCGGCGGCTCGATCATGGCCAAGTGGTGCCTGGCGCACCACCGCGAATCGTTCCTGTATACCCACTTCGAGGACATCTGCACCATCATGAAGGCGTACGACGTGACGTTCAGCCTGGGCGATGGCCTGCGCCCCGGCTCGATCTACGACGCCAATGACGAAGCGCAGCTGGCCGAACTGAAAACGCTGGGCGAACTCACGCAGATCGCGTGGAAGCACGATGTGCAGACGATCATCGAAGGCCCTGGCCACGTGCCGCTGCACCTGATCAAGGAAAACATGGACCTGCAGCTCGAGCAGTGCCATGAAGCGCCGTTCTACACGCTCGGGCCGCTCACGACCGATATCGCGCCCGGCTACGACCACATCACGTCCGGCATCGGCGCGGCCACGATCGGCTGGTATGGCACGGCGATGCTGTGCTACGTGACGCCCAAGGAGCACCTGGGCCTGCCCGACAAACAGGACGTCAAGGACGGCATCATCACCTATAAAATCGCCGCCCACGCGGCCGACCTGGCCAAGGGGCATCCGGGCGCGCAGCTGCGCGACAACGCGCTGTCCAAGGCACGCTTCGAGTTTCGCTGGGACGACCAGTTCAACCTGGGGCTCGATCCCGACAAGGCGCGCGAATTCCACGACGAGACGCTGCCCAAGGATTCGGCCAAGGTGGCCCATTTCTGCTCGATGTGCGGCCCGCATTTCTGCTCGATGAAGATCACGCAGGAAGTACGCGCCTACGCCGCTGCCAATGGCGTGCAGGGCGAGACGGCCCTGCAGCAGGGGATGCAGGAAAAAGCGATCGAGTTCGTGCGCGACGGCGCCCGGCTGTACCGGGAGGTCTGAATGACGTCCATCGAAGTCAATGGCGCGCCGTGCGGCGTGCCGCCGGGCCAGACGCTCGCCGGGCTGCTCAAGCAGCTGGACCTGAGCGGGCAGGGGATGGCGCTGGCCGTGAACCGCGAGGTGGTGCCACGCCAGCAGTGGCCCACGCGCCGCCTGCAGGCGCAGGACCGGGTCGATATCGTGCGCGCCATCGGTGGCGGCTAAAGGAGAACAGGATGAATGTCATGAACCAACGCATGCAACCAGATGTACAACCAGAAGCACAGCCAGACGTACTCACCATCGCCGGGCGCGCCTACCACTCGCGCCTGCTGGTGGGCAGTGGCAAATACCGCGACCTGGCGCAAACGCGCGAGGCCACGCTGGCGGCCGGTGCCGAGATCATCACGGTGGCGATCCGCCGCGTCAACATTGGCCAGGACCCGAACGCCCCCAGTCTGCTCGACGTGCTGCCGCCGTCGGAGTTCACGATCCTGCCCAACACGGCCGGCTGCTTCAATGCGAAGGATGCGGTCTACACGCTGCAGATGGCGCGCGAGCTGCTCGGCGGGCGCAACCTCGTCAAGCTCGAAGTGCTGGGCGACGCCACCACGCTGTTCCCGCACATGCCCGAAACGCTCAAGGCCGCCGAAACACTGGTGCGCGACGGTTTCGATGTGATGGTCTACTGCAGCGACGATCCGATCCAGGCCCGTATCCTGCAGGAGATCGGCTGCGTGGCGGTGATGCCGCTGGCGTCGCTGATCGGCTCGGGGATGGGCATCCTCAACCCGTGGAACCTGCAGCTGATCATCGAGCAGGCCACGGTGCCGGTGCTGGTCGATGCTGGTGTGGGCACGGCGTCGGATGCCGCGATCGCGATGGAACTCGGCTGCGACGGCGTGCTGATGAACACCGCGATCGCCGGCGCGCGCGACCCGGTGCGCATGGCGCGCGCGATGAAGCATGCGGTGCTGGCCGGGCGCGATGCGTACCTGGCGGGGCGCATGCCGAAGCGTTTCGCGGCCTCGCCATCGTCGCCGGTCGAGGGCAAGATCACGGGCGACGTCGCCGGCAACGTCACCGTATGACACCCTGCGTGCTGGTCTTCGCCGGGCTCGATCCCGGTGGCGGCGCAGGCCTGGCGGCCGACATCCTGGCCATTGCCGCGCAGGACGCACACGCGCTGCCGGTGGCCACGGCGCTGACCTGCCAGGACAACAACCGCGTGTTCGAAGCGCACCCGGTCGACGCCGGCCTGGTCGCGCGCCAGGCCGCGCCGCTGGTCGCGGCCTTCGACATCCGCGCCGTCAAGCTGGGCATCCCCGGCAACGCGGCCAATGCGGCGGCAATCGCGGCCATCATCCGCGACTTGCGCGCACGGCAACCGGATCTGCCGGTGGTGCTCGACCCGGTGCTGGCCAGCGGCCATGGCGATGCGCTGGGGCGGGGCAGCGCCAGCGCCGCCTTGTCCGATTTGCTGACGCTGGCGACGATCGTGCTCCCCAACCTGCCAGAGCGCGCTGCGCTGGACATGCCGGGCACGGTGCAGATGCTCGTCACGGGCGGCCATGCGCCGGGCGACACGGTCATCAACCGCTGGCTGCAGGATGGTCAGGTGTTGCGCGAGTGGCGCTGGCCGCGCCTGCCCGACACCTACCACGGCAGCGGTTGCACGCTGGCTGCCGCACTGGCGGCGCGCCTGGCGCTGGGCGATTCGATGGCCGTCGCCCTCGAGCGCGCCCAGGCCTACACGCACGCCACGCTGGCGCAATCGTTCGCAGTCGCGCCGGGCCAGCGCATCCCGCGCCGCCTGCCTCAACCACATTGAAGGAGCCACCATGCAAGGCCTGTATCTCGTCACACCGAACTGGAACGACACCGACCGGCTGCTGGCCGCCACCGACGCCGCACTGAGCGCCGGCGCCGCGCTGGTGCAATACCGGCACAAGGACGCGAGCGCGCTGCTGCGCCTCGAGCAGTCGACGGCGCTGCTGGCGCTGTGCCGCCGCCACGGCTGCCCGCTCGTCATCAACGACCATCTCGACCTGTGCCAGGCGATCGGTGCCGATGGCGTGCACCTGGGCCATACCGATCAGGCGATCGCCGCTGCCCGCGCGCTGCTGGGCCCGGACAAGATCGTCGGTGCCTCGTGCTACGGTGATCTGGCGCTGGCGCGCGCCGCGCGCAACGCCGGCGCCAGCTATCTTGCCTTCGGCGGCTTCTACCCATCACCGGTCAAAAAATACACGTTCGTGACGCCGCCGATACTGCTCGACCAGGCCCGCGCCGAGTTCACGCTCCCCCTCGTCGTCATCGGCGGCATGACGCCGGCCAACGCCGCGCCACTGGTTGCGCGGGGCGCCGACATGGTCGCGGCGATCACGAGCGTGTACGGCGCGGCCGACCCGCACACGGCCGCGCGCGCATTCGGGAGCCTGTTTTCGGCCGGCTGAACCTACAATGGCAGTACTTACGACTTCGTCCTGCCGCCATGATCTCTCCACGCCTGTTCATCCACACCCGCCGCCATCCGTCCGCCATCCTGCTGCTGGTGCAGCTGCTCGGCATGCTGTCCTATCCGTTCATCGAAGGCACCCGGGCCGGCCAGGTGGCCTTCAACTGCTTCGGCATCGTGGTGCTGGCGTTTGCCATCCGCATGGTGCGGCGCACGCCCGGCGAAGTGCGCGTGAGCTGGGCGCTGGCGGTGCCGATCATCGTTTTGCTGCTGGCGCAGATTCTGCTCGGCTATAACCACCTGCTGGCCTGGTCATCGGGGCTGGAGGCGCTGTTCTACTTCTACGCGGCCGGCAGTTTGATTGCCTACATGATGGAAGACGAACGGGCCACGACCGACGAGCTGTTTGCGGCCGGCGCCACGTTCACGCTGCTGGCCTGGGCCTTCACGCACATGTACATCCTGCTGCAGGAAGTCCAGCCCGGCACCTTTGCCGCCGCCGTCAATGCGGGCGCGCCGCGTACCTGGACCGAACTCAATTACCTGAGCTTTGCGCTGCTCTCGAGCACGGGCATCGGCGACGTGATTCCGCTGACGCCACCGGCGCGGGCGCTGGCCAGTGTCGAGATGCTGGTCGGTTTGATGTACCTGGCGGTGGTCGTGGCGCGGCTGATCGCCTTCACGACCCGCAACCGGATCGAGGTCGGCCGCGCACGCAAGCGCAAGCTGGAAGAGTGGGAACAGGATTGAGCCACAACGCTGGAATTGCTTGCTAGAATCGTCCTCCGATCACCAACAGGAGCACGTGCATGGCGTACCAACTGGCTGCTTTCACGATTCGCAATGTCACGCCCGATGGATGGCCAGCCTACCGCGCACTCCGTCTGCGCGCGCTGGAAGACGCCCCCAATGCTTTCGGCAGCACGCTGGCCGACGAATCCACGCGCCCGCCCGAAGAATGGGCGGCGCGCCTGACCCGTGCGGCCACGTCCGGCATCGACCATCCACTCGTGGCCCACGTCGCTGGCCAACCTGTCGGACTGGCCTGGGCAAAGGTCGACGTGGACGACCCGGCCCTCGTGAACCTGTTCCAGATGTGGGTAGCGCCCGAAGCGCGCGGGCAGGGTGTGGCCGCGGGCCTGCTGGCCGAAGCGGTGCGCTGGGCGCGGGCGCGCGGCGCCACTGCCATGCAGCTTGGCGTCAATTGCGCCAACGATGGGGCAGTGCGCCTGTATGCGCGCGCCGGCTTCGTCGCCACGGGGTGGCAAGAGCCGATGCGGCCCGGGTCGGATCAGGTCGAGCAGCGCATGCGGCTGGTCATCGCAGGATCATGAACGCGCCGTCTGGCGCCGCAATGTGATCCGGGTCAGTTCGGACGGCACGCCCAGGCGCAGCGCGAAGCCCGGCCATAATGCGGTGCCATTGTTCAGGTACAGGGTCATTCCGTCGACCTCGTAACGGCCCGACACGAAGCCGTTGTTGGCGCGCGCCACTACCCGGTCCAGCCCGACGATCATGCCGCCGTGAGTGTGGCCGGACAATTGCAGCGCGACGCCGCGGCTGGCGGCGTGGCGGGCATTGCGCGGCTGGTGGTCGAGCAGGATCACCGGTGCGCCGGCCGGCGCGCCGCGCAAGGCGGCATCGACGTCGGGCGGCGCGGCGCCGGTCTGCGGGGCGGTCACGTCGTTGACACCAGCCAGCACCAGCTGCCCGGCGCCGCGCTTGAGAACGGTATGGCTGTTGTCCAGCGGCGTCATGTTGAGCCCCGCAAAATACGCCATCCACGCCGTGTGGCCGAAAAAGTACTCGTGGTTGCCGGGAATGACCCAGACGCCATCGGGTGCGTGCAGGTCGCGCAGCGGCGCCACGTCGCGTTCGCGGTGTGCGATATTGCCGTCGATGAGGTCGCCGGTAATGACGATCAGGTCGGCGTCCAGCGCGTTGGCGTCGGCGACGACCTGGCGCGTCCACGGCGCATCGAACAGGCGGCTGATGTGCAGGTCGGTCAGGTGCACGACCTGGTAGCCGTCAAATTCGTGCGGCAGGTTCTTCACCTCGATCAGCACGTCTTCGAGCGACGGCGACTTGATCGCCTGGTTCACGCCCAGGGCGGCCAGCAGCGCGGCGGCAATCGCGATGCCGTAGCGCAGGCGCGGCGCAATCGCCACGCGCCGGCGCCGGATCGCCATCGCGATCAAGGCGCCGGCATCGACCAGCAGCTGGAACACGGCCAGCAGCAGGATTGCGCCGAAGCCCCAGTTGAACAGGATCACCAGCCCTTTCGGGAATTCGGGCGAGAACACGCTGCCCGACGACAGGCGCGACCACAGGTGGTACTGCGAGACCAGCACCAGCACGACGGCACTGGCGACTTTGGATTTCGTGGACAACGGCAGCGGCCAGAGCCAGCGCACCAGGACCAGCAGGCAGGGAAGGCTGAACATCAGATGAAACATCAGGTGCGCTCCGTTCGTGCCGGGAAGCGGCCTGCAGTTGTCGGGGTGGTGAGTGGGCGCGTCATGACGCCCATGGAATGCGTCGAGTAAATATGCATCGTGCGGTCTGCCTGAACAATCGAACCGGTAAGCATAGCCCAGATTGGCCGCGGGCACAGGCCACTGCTTACGCTTCGCGTGGAGGCGGCTGCGCGCGATCGGCTTCGGTACGCTGTGTTTGCGTCACCGTGGTGGACCATTCCACGTCAAAACTGCGCGCCGTGCTGGCCGGGAACGGCTTGGCTGCACGCAAGGCATTCTCCATCGCGTGATCCAGCCGCGGCTCGCCCGATCCCTTGATCTGCTTGACGCGCACGACCATGCCGTCAGCGTTGAGGTAGACGCGGTATTGCAGCGTCAGTTTGCCGGGCTGTGTGAAGCGGCTCGGCTGGTAGTCGATGGGGGGAACGTGCTTGCCCAGCAGTTCGGCACCCGGGGTTATTCCGTCGGTGGCTTGCCGCGGTGGCGGCGCATTCGCTTTCGCCGCCTGCCCGGCCGTGATGGTGACTGAATAGACTGCCTCGAACTCGGCCGGTGTCCCCGGCGGAAACGGCGTGGCGTTGCGCAGCGCCTCGGCCACCGCCTCGTCGAAGCCCGGCTCGCCCGAGGTCGAGACATTGCGTGTCTGGCTGACCCGCCTGTCCGCGTCCAGGAAGACCCGCACCCGCGTATCGAGTACGCCGGGCTTTGCGCCGGGCTGCGGCTGGTAGCGTAGTGGCGGAACGTGCGCGTCCAGTACCTGCTGGCTGATATCCGACGCCGCCGGTTTGGGGTCGGTCGCCTTGAACACTGCATACAGCAGCAGCGCTGTCACGACGATCAGCGCCACATTGCGCGCGATGACCCACAGCCAGGCAGCCAGCGATCGGGGTGGCACCGGCACGGCAATCTCGTCGTCGATGTCGGACGCGGCCTCTGGTTGCGCACCGAAGCGCGCCTGCCAGGCGGCGCGCCACTGCTCGACGTTCCCGAGGCTGACGATGACGCCCATCATGCAAGGGAACCGCGCCATCATCGTTTCGATGATGCGCATGTGGCTGCGCAGTTGCGGCTCGGTGGGGGCGCCGGCGTCGCGCAGCGCGTGCGCGGCGCGGCGCATGGCGGCCTGCCGGGCCGGTGGCTGCGTGGCGAACACGCGGCGCTCGGCCAGCGCCCGGTCGAGCACCATGCCGGCATGGCCGAACGCCAGCAGTCGCTGCGGGTCCGCGTCCCAGTCGAATACCGTCAGCGCCGCCTCGAACAGGTTTTCGTGGCCGGGTTGCCAGCCATGCGCCAGCACGGTGGCGACGATCGCCTCGAACACGATCCGTGCGTCGATGTTGATCAGGTCATCGTCGTCCAGTCTGCGCCTGAGCAGGGCCTCGTACGGATCGGGGTTATTCTGCGTTGGCTGCCCGAGCAATCCTTCCAGATCAGCCGCCAGCCGCCCGAACGCGGCTTCGCCCAATGCACGTGGATCGTCCGCATCGACAGGCCCGGGCGCAGCAGGCATCTCTGGCGCAGCGTCGGCAGCCGGCGGAGGCGCCATGGCCGCTGCTGCCGCCGGTGGGCCTTCAGCTTCGCGTTTTTTCCACGCGGCCCAGGCCAGTGCTTCTTCGTACACCGCGCGCAGGTCCTGGAAGCCTTGTGCGTCGTGTTCCTGGTCGATGGTCTTCAGGCGCCTGGCATAGGCGCTGCGGATGTCGCGCTCGCGCGCATCCTGATCCAGCCCGAGCGCGTCGAGAAATGCAAACGTGGCAGCCATCGGGGACTATGCCTCTGGCAGCAGGAAGCTCTGGTGGTCGAAATAATCGAGCACCTGGCGAAACACGTCGACGGCCGGCACGATCATGCGCCGTTCCTGGGTGCCCAGCGCCTGCTCGAAGCGCGCGATTTCGCGGCCCAGACGCTCGCGCTCGTCGCCCCGCAGTTGCTGGTACAGGCGTTCGCCACGCGCGAGCAGCGTGCGGTTTTCCATGTGGTCGCGCGGATGGATCTTGAGCTCGGACAGCGCCTGGAAGCGTTGCGCGATTTCCGGCGCGCTGAGCATGCCCGGATTGCCTTCGATGACGAGGGTGTGCACGTCACGCGTGTGCACCAGCGTCGCTTCGACCTGCAGCAGGCCGTTCACGTCGTAGGTAAAGCGCACGTCGACACCCCCGTCGTTGCCGGTGGCGAGCGGAATGGTCAGCGCGCCGAGCTTGATATTGTCGCTCGCCATGCGCGCTTCGCCCTGGTAGACCAGCAGCTCGATGACGCGCTGCGTGTCCTGCAGCGGGAAGTAGCGCTTGACGCGGCTGGCCGGGATGACGGTGTTGCGTTCGATGATCGGGTCGAAATGGCCGTGCGAAAAATGGTCGGCGTCGATCTGCATCGTGGTGGCCACGCCAAGCGAATATGGCGCGACGTCGGTCATCACCACTTCGTCCAGCGCCGCATCCTTCATCTTGAGCCCGGCCTGGATGGCGGCGCCCAGCGCGACCACCTGGTCGGGATCGATGTCGCAGGCCGGGAAGCGGCCGAACATGCGCGCCGCCATCTTGCGCACCAGCGGCATGCGGGTGGCGCCGCCGGCCAGCACGATATTGTCCAGTTCGGCGATCGGCAGGCGCGCGTCGCGCAGCGCCCGTTCGACCGGCGCGCGCAGGCGTGCCAGCAGCAGTGCGCACAGCTTTTCAAGGCCTGCCTCGTCCAGCTCGAGCGCGTACTGCGCGTCGCCGTTGGCCACGCGGATGGTGGCGCGTGGTGCCTCGCTCAGCGTGCGCTTGGCCAGTTCGGCCTGTGCGGCCAGGCGCTGCATGAAATGCGCGTCCGCGCGCAGCGCGGCCGGCACGCCCGCGGCGTCGAAGAAATGCTCAACCAGCGCAGTGACGAAATCCTCGCCGCCCAGGTAGTTGTCACCGGCCGATGCGCGCACTTCCATGACGCTGTCGAACAAGTCGAGTACCGACACGTCGAAGGTGCCCCCACCCAGGTCGAACACGAGGAATTTCGATTCGCCGTCGCGCAGGTGGATCCCGTAGGCCAGCGCGGCGGCGGTCGGTTCATTGAGCAGGCGCTCGACCTTCAGGCCCGCGAGCTCGCCGGCGGTGCGGGTCGCCTTGCGCTGCGCATCCGAAAAATACGCGGGCACCGTGATCACCGCTTCGGTCACCGGGTGGCCGAGCGCGGCTTCGGCGTCTTCCTTCAGCGAGCGCAATACCAGCGCGGAGAGCTCCTCGGGACGAAACGCGCGCTTGCCGAGATGGAACGTCTTGTCGCTGCCCATCAGCCGCTTGAAATTGGCAGCGCTTGCCTGCGGATGGGTTTGCAAACGCTCGCGCGCGGCCTGGCCAACCAGGATCGCACCGTCTTCATCGACACTCACGCAGGAAGGGGTCAGCATCTGCCCGAGACTGTTCGGGATCAGGCGCGCCGCGCCGTTGTCCCATACTGCGATCAGGCTGTTGGTGGTGCCAAGGTCGATGCCGACAATCATTCCGTTTTACTTTCTACAAAAACCATTCTGAGAGGCAAATCATAGCGTAGCGGCACAGTCTTGGGATTACGCACGCAGCATTTATCCGTACAGCATGATGCAGGCCTCACGCCGCATCGCGTTCCGCGAGCACCAGCTGACGCAGCCGCGCCACGGCGCGCGCGCCCGGGTAATCGCGCGAGCGACCGGACCGTCTGTCGTAATCAGCGGGGCGGTAGCTGATCGTGCGCTGTTCAATCGTATCGACGTAGCGCGGATTGTCCCTGGCGAAGCGTGCAAAGGCCGTCTGCATGCATGGGTCGAGCGTGATCAGTGCCGCATCGATCAGCTTGATGATCTCGTGAACATATTCGCCGATTAACTGCACGACGAATGGCACCATCCAGTCTTGCAGGTGGGGCAGCAGGTGGCGCAGGCATTCTTCACGTACATGGCCGTCATGGTGGCGCGTACCCAGGCACCACAGCATGGCGCGCTGGCGTGCATTGAGGTCGCCAATCGCTGCGAGCAGCGACGCGTCAAAATACAAGCGTGTCGGGATGGCCAGCTTCTCATCGGCCAATGCCACGATGAAGTGCAGGTGAGAGGGATGTGGATGCCAGACGTCCATGGCTTGGAGTGCCTGGGCGTCGATGCGCAAGGCGCGTGGAAATGCATCGGGAAGGGCAGGCGGGCATGGTGCAGCGTGCACCGGCAAAGGATCGGACATGGTGTTCTCCAGGTGACCCTGCGGATGGCGCAGGGAACGATCGTATCTCATCCTGCGCGTAAACGCCATGCACACCGCAGTGCAAGGTCGCCCCGGCGCGGCCCGCGTCTGGTAATGTGTCCGGTCAAGTGATTTGGGAATAGCGCTTTGCAGGACTGGATTGACATGCATTTCATCGATTTCACGACACTGACGCAGCTGGCGCTGGCGTCTTCACGGGTGACCACCCCATGCAGCTGCACGGCCGTACCGTTGCAAGCCTGGACCGCGCTGCCATTGACGCTGGAACGTGACGGTTTCGAAGACACCGGCGCCCTGTTCGAGGACCCTTACGACGAGCCGACCTTCGCCGAATATCATCCGGCGGGCACCCGTTACGAGAGCGCGGACGCACCGATCGCGCCGCGCTTTTATCCCGCCAACCGCTGTACCGTGGCGCGCTGCACCGGGTGTGGCCGCTATTACCTGCGCTATAACGAGGCCGGCGGTTACTTTACCGAGCTGCGCATTCGCGCGCTGCAACCCGCCTTGCTGGTGGACGCGCGGCCTTGATGCCCCAAGCTTGTTATCATGACGTTTTGCAGCGCGCCTGCGCGCGCGGGTCCATTCAAGCAACGGGAAAACGACATGAAAACCAAGGCAGCAATCGCGTGGAAGGCGGGTCAGCCGCTGACGATCGAAGAAGTGGAACTCGAAGGCCCGAAGGCCGGTGAAGTGCTGGTCGAGATCAAGGCCACCGGCATTTGCCATACCGACTACTACACGCTGTCGGGCGCCGACCCCGAAGGCATCTTCCCGTCGATCCTGGGCCATGAAGGCGCGGGCGTGGTGGTCGATGTCGGCCCGGGCGTGACCAGCCTGCGTAAAGACGACCACGTGATTCCGCTGTACACGCCGGAATGCCGCCAGTGCAAATTCTGCCTGTCGCAAAAGACCAACCTGTGCCAGGCGATCCGCACGACGCAGGGCCGCGGCCTGATGCCGGATGCGACGTCGCGCTTCTCGATCGACGGCCAGCCGATCTATCACTATATGGGCACGTCGACCTTCTCGAACTACATCGTGGTGCCCGAGATCGCCCTGGCGAAGGTGCGCAACGACGCGCCATTCGACAAGATCTGCTATATCGGTTGCGGCGTGACCACCGGCATCGGCGCCGTGATCTTCACCGCCAAGGTGGAGGCGGGCGCCAATGTGGTCGTGTTCGGCCTGGGCGGCATCGGCCTGAACGTGATCCAGGCAGCCCGGATGGTGGGCGCCGACAAGATCATCGGTGTCGACCTGAACCCGGAACGCGAAGCGATGGCGCGCAAGTTCGGCATGACCCATTTCATCAATCCGACCCAGGTCGAGAACGTGGTCGACGCCATTGTCGGGTTGACCGATGGCGGCGCTGACTACAGCTTCGAGTGCATCGGCAACGTGAACACGATGCGCCAGGCGCTCGAGTGCTGCCACAAGGGCTGGGGCAAGTCGATCATCATCGGCGTGGCTGCTGCCGGCCAGGAAATCTCGACCCGTCCGTTCCAGCTGGTGACGGGCCGCGAATGGAAGGGTTCGGCCTTTGGCGGCGCACGCGGTCGTACCGACGTGCCGAAGATCGTCGACTGGTACATGGAAAACAAGATCAATATCGACGACCTGATCACCCATCACCTGCCGCTCGACCGTATCAACGAAGGCTTCGACCTGATGAAATCGGGCGAGTCGATCCGCTCGGTGGTCGTGTATTAAACCGATGCAGGCCTCGCGGCTTGCGCCCTGTGTCTGAATTTAACGCGGCCTTCGGGCCGCGTTGTCGTTGCGGGCCCCGATTGACAGCCTGCGCCGCGATTTCGACCGCCTGTCGCAGCGCGCTGGTTCGTGGCGGGAGCGGCGGCTAGAGTGATGTCATCGCCGGCTGCGTCCGGCCCGTTGCCATTGTCCCTGGCCCAAGGAGAACATCATGCTGCATCCTGCACCGCTCACACGCCGACTGGCGCTTCCCTTCATTGGCCTGGCGCTGTGCGCTGCGTCGCTGGCATTGACCGTGCCCATGCAGGCTGGCGCGCACGAGGCCAAACGCGCGGTGCGCGTGACGCAGGGCGAGCCGTACGCGCTGGTGCGCGGCAAGGAAGGCAGCTTCAATATCAGTGGCAGCAGCGACGACTGGCCGGCGGTGAAAGCGGCCCAGCGCGCCATTCCCGGCGAGTTCATCTGGTTCCGTGAAGGCGGTCGCGACTACGTGATCCAGGATGCGGCAATCATGGCCAAAGTGCGTACCGCCTGGGCGCCGCTGGATCGGCTGAGTGCCCGCATGGACGTGCACAGCAAGGAGATGGATGTGCACAGCAAGAAAATGGACGCGCTGGGACGCGAAATGGACCGGGTTGCCGTCAGCAAGAATAACCTGCCCAGCGAGCGCGACATGCGTGAAATCGACGGCGGCATGCAGGCGCTGAGCCAGCACATGGAACGCCTCAGCAGCCAGATGGAAACCGCGCGTGACCAGGCCGAGCGCGAGCGCCTGAGCCGCGAAATGGCCGCAACCGGTGCGCGCATGAATGCTGCGGGCCGGCAGATCGGCCAGGCCTACGACTCGCCGCAGATACGCAAGTCACACGCCGCGATGGAGGCGATTGGCCGCCAGATGGAAGAGGCCGGCAAACCGATGCATGTGCTGGGCGAGCAAATGGGCATGCTGGGCAAGGAGATGGAGCGCGAAAGCAAGATCGCCGACAAGACGGTGCGCGCGTTGATCCGCGATGCGCGGGCGAAGGGCCTGGCGCGGCCGGCGCCGGCCGCAGGCTGATGATGGCGCCAAGTAGGGTGGGCGGGTCTCCCGCCCACGCGTCCAAACACCCTCGCTCCGTGGTATGCGAGATCGGGTTGAACGCGTGGGCGACAGAGCCGCCCACCCTACAGCATCAGGCCATCGAACCACCGTTTCGTGCGTCGGAGGGGCTGCGGTAATATCTGTTCACAAAAAATTCGCATGGAATCGGCTGCGTGAAGCGAAATCCACCGGGCTGGCAAGTATATTAGTCAGCCAGGCACGACTGCGGCGCTCGTTGCGCAGTGGTCGATGCAGAACCAGAGACAGAATTACCTATAACGGAGCATTCCTTGGCCCGCCGGATCACCCACCGCAATCTTCCCCAGCTTTTCCTGAAAGCGCGAGAGTCGTTGTTGCTGCACTTCCGTCCCATCCTCAACCACTTCGGCGTGACCGAACAGCAATGGCGCATCCTGCGCGTGCTGGACGAGCACGAGCAACTCGAGCCACGGGAGATGTGCGAACTGTGCCAGATCCTGAGCCCGAGCATGACAGGCGTGCTGTCACGGATGGAGGAGCTGGGGCTGATCGAGCGCCAGCGTGTGGCGGCCGACCAGCGCCGCATCTGGGTACGCCTCGCGCCAAAGGGCGACCGCCTGATCGACGATATCGCGCCGCTCATTGAGCGCCAGTACAAACTGATCGAAGCGGCTTACGGTGCGCAGATCGTGGCCGATCTGTCGCTGGCGCTCGAAGGGTTTATTGCAGCGCAGACGACGCCTGTCGAGCGCGTGGCGCTGCCGGCGTCGATCAAACCGGTCAACAGCCGCCGGCCGTAGCCGGCGTGACTGTGCCAGCGCGGGCCGATCAGTGCTGCCCGATCAGTGCTGGTCGACCTTGCCGCGCCAGGCGCCGGTTTCACTGCCACGCTGCTCGAGCAGTTCCTTGAGGTTGGCCAGGTTGGCGCGCGCTTCCATGCGCACGGCGCCCAAGGCGTCGCCCAGGGTTTCCAGCGCGCCTTCGGGCTCGTAATCCATCTGCAGCGCGATGCGCGTGACGGTGTCCGAGATCTTGTGGAAGGTAACGACGCCGCCATTTTTTACACCGGTGACGCTGCGCCATGCGATGCGGTTGTCCGGAATCTGCTCGGTGATCTCGGCATCCCACTCTTTTTCTTCGCCGGCGACGTTGGCGCGCCAGTGCAGGTGCGTATCGTCGAGCTGGCGGATTTCCTTCACGCTCTTCATGAATTGCGGAAAGTCTTCGAACTGCGTGAACTGGTTATAGGCGGTGCTCACGGGCACGTTAATCTCGATGGTTTCGACGATTCCCGAGCTGGCGCCAAAGCCATTGTTTCCCTTGAATTTTTTCGACAGCATGACACCGCCGACGGCCAGTGCGGCCATGGTCACTACGCGTCCTAGCATGATCATTCTCCTTGTTAAGATTTTCACGAGCTTGTCGCAAAGCTGGTGTTAACATAAGCGAAACAATCATGGCGCGGCGCGCGGTTGAATAGCTTGTTTTCTGCAAATTGCGAGAAGTTAATTGGTTTTCCTTGGTGGAAGGTCCGAAGATAACGACAAGAGCGCGAACCCGATCGTGGCTGAAGAAACTTCATGCACCCGGCATTGATGTTGTAGCAATAAGGTGGGACGATGGCATGATCCCAGCATTGCAGCGGGCCCTCTGCCTGATAAGGAATGCATCATGTCAATGTCAACCGCTGCCAGACAGCGCCGCCTCTGCCTGGCGCTGCCAGCCGCCATCCTTGCCGGCGCAGCCAGCACCACCAGCACCGCCGCCCAGGCTCAATCGCGGCTGGGCACCACGCCCGCCCGTATGCTGGGTATCGGTGGCTATGACGTGGCGCTGAGCGTGGATCTGTTTGGCGAGTCGAGCAAGCATGTGGTTCGCGCCTGGAACACCGAACGCGTCACGGTCACTGGCAACCACAGCGACACGCCATGGCAGCTGGAATTCATCATCACGCGCTTCAAAGATGGCGAGAAACTGCTTGTGAGCACAAAGCTGATGAGCGGCGCCGATGTTCTGGCTGCCCCCGTCCGCACGGGCGACTTCGGCCAGCGCGTGGTCGTGCGTGCCGACGATGCGATGAATGTGGCGCTGGTGATCAAAAACGTTTGACGCAGCCGGTGGTGACACGTACGCCACGAAACTGGATGGGCATACAGTATATCGCGGCGGTATAATGGCCGGATGCTGAAACTCGACACCCTGAATCCTGAACAATTTGCCGCCGTCACCTTGCCGGCGCAAAGCGCCCTGATCCTGGCCGGCGCCGGTTCGGGCAAGACGCGCGTTCTGACTACGCGCATTGCCTGGCTGATCCAGACCAATCAGGTCTCGCCCGCTGGCATCATGGCGGTGACGTTCACGAACAAGGCCGCGAAAGAAATGCTCACGCGCCTGTCGTCGATGCTGCCGATTAACACGCGGGGCATGTGGATCGGCACTTTCCACGGCCTGTGCAACCGGCTGCTGCGGACGCACTACCGCGACGCCGCGCTGCCGCAGACATTCCAGATTCTCGATTCGCAAGACCAGCTCTCGCTGATCAAGCGCATGCTCAAGGCGCACAACGTCGACGATGAAAAGTACCCGGCCAAGGCGCTGATGTACTTCATCAACAACGCCAAAGACCAGGGCTTGCGCGCATCGCAGGTCGAGGCCTACGACCCGATCGAGCGCCGCATGGTCGAGCTGTATGAACTGTACGACCAGCAATGCCAGCGCGAAGGCGTCGTCGATTTCGCCGAACTGCTGCTGCGCTCGTATGAGCTGTTGTCGCGCAATACGCCGCTGCGCCACCACTACCAGATGCGCTTCCGTCACATCCTGGTCGACGAGTTCCAGGATACCAACGACCTCCAATACAATCTGCTCAAGCTGCTGGCGGGGCAGGGCGAATCCGGCGGCGGCGCCATCTTTGCCGTCGGCGACGATGATCAGAGCATCTATGCCTTCCGCGGCGCCAACGTCGGCAATATGTCGGCGTTCGAGCGCGACTACCAGGTCAAGAACCTGATCAAGCTCGAGCAGAATTACCGCTCGCATGGCCACATCCTCGACAGCGCCAACTTCCTGATCGCCAACAACGCCAAGCGCCTGGGCAAGAACCTGCGTACGGATGCGGGTCAGGGCGAGCAGGTGCGCGTGTATGAAGCCTCGTCGGATCTGGAAGAAGCGCAGTGGATCATCGAAGAATCCAAGAGCCTCATGAACGAGGGCATGGGCCGCAACGAGATCGCGATCCTGTACCGCAGCAACGCGCAAAGCCGCGTGATCGAGCATGCGCTGTTCGCAGCCGGCATTCCCTATACGGTGTACGGCGGCCTGCGCTACTTCCAGCGCGCCGAGGTCAAGCACGCGATCGCCTACCTGCAGCTGATGGACAATCCGCACAACGATTCGGCCTTCATGCGCGTGGTGAACTTCCCCACGCGCGGCATCGGGGCGCGCTCGATCGAGCAGTTGCAGATGGCAGCCGACAGCTACGGCATTTCGCTGTACGCGGCAGTGCCGTACATGACGGGCAAGGCCGGCACCGTGCTGGGCAACTTCGTCAAGCTGATCGAAGGCGCGCGCTTCGAGACCCAGCAATTGCCGCTGCCCGAACTGGTGCGCGTGGTGCTCGAGCGCAGTACGCTGCTGACGCACTACGGCAACGAAAAAGAAGGCGCCGACCGCATCGAAAACCTGGAGCAGATGGTCAGCGCCGCGACCCAGTTCGTGCAAGAAGAAGGCTTCGGCACCCAGGCGCCGGCCCACCTTGGGCCGCCGGCGCAGGCGCAGGCCGGCGAATCGGTCGTGTATCAGGATGGCATCGAGATCCTCGATGGCGGCGCGCCGCTGCCCACCGTGATGTCGCCGCTGTCGGCCTTCCTGTCGCACGCGTCGCTCGAAGCGGGCGACGCCCAGGCCCAGGCCGGGCAAGAGGCGCTGCAACTGATGACGGTGCACTCGGCCAAAGGCCTCGAATTCGACGCCGTGTTCATCACGGGCCTCGAAGAAGGCCTGTTCCCGCACGAGAGCAGTGCGCGCGAGGCCGATGGTGTCGACGAAGAGCGGCGCCTGATGTACGTGGCGATCACGCGCGCGCGCCGCCGCCTGTACATGAGCTTTACGCAGCAGCGCATGCTGCATGGTCAAACACGCTTCAACATGAAATCGCGCTTCTTCGACGAACTGCCCGATGAATCGATCAAGTGGCTCTCGCCACGCGTGCAGGGCAACTGGTTTGGCGGACGCAAGTCGACCACGGCATGGGACGACGCCAAGTTCCGCGAAGGCGGCAGCGACAACAAGATCGCGCAGCAGATCACGCAAAAGGCGGGCAATGGTACTGGCTGGCGGGTGGGCGAGAGCGTCGTCCACGCCAAGTTCGGCGAAGGCGTGATCGTCAATATCGAGGGCGGCGCCGGTGCGGCGCGAGCCCAGATCAATTTTGGTTCGGCGGGTGTGAAGGTGCTGGATCTGTCGATCGCGAAGCTGGATCGGGTGGGCCGCTAAGGGGAGTAGTCACGCTGGCGGCACGGCCGCCAGCGTTGGCTGATTGTTGCTGATTGTTGCCGATTACCGCTGCTTGTCGAGACTGACCTTGTTGCCTGGCTCTGCCGGTGGCTTGCCGAAGATCTCGCGATAGCCCACATACAGCGCGCATTGCAGCAGCAGGATGAACAAAAAGATCACCCACATGATCACCACGCGGGCGATGCTGCTACTGCCCAGGATCACGGCGATCACCATGCACACGGTAAAGAAGATGCCGAACCACGCCAGCAGCATCACGATGAAGATGCCGGCGCTGCGCTTGACGGCAAAAAAGCTGTAGAACACGGCCTTGAACGGCGGCATTTTCTGCCAGTAGGTCAGCGGCGCGGCAAAGCACAGCGAAATCAGCGCCACCGCGTCGAGCGCAAAAATCAGGAACATCGCCAGCACGTCCTGGCCTGCCAGCACGGCCGGGGTGCCACTGGTGCTCTGGGCCTGCACCTGTTCCCAGAAGTCCGGCTGCACGGCAAAGCGCGTGATCAGCGTCAGGATCAGCGACACACCCAGGTAGACGATGCCGACCTTGCACAGCTCGCGCAGCACCGGGTTGCGAAAACCCGTCAGCGCCACGGCCGGCGTGACGCGCTGGCCGTTTTCGATCATCGAGCAGGCCATCATGAACGCCATCGAGAACGAGGGAATCAGCACCACCGCCACCATCGCGCCCAGCACCGGCACGGCGCTGATCAGGATACTGACCAGGATATTGGCGAACAGCAGCGTGGTCAGCGCGGCCGGTTGTTGACGAAACAGCAGGGCGCCATTTTTGAGCCAGGTCCAGCCGGTAGATGCAGGTAGTTTGTTCATGTAATGACAGTGGTGGGCAAGCCCGGTGCGGGGTGCGCAATGCGCTCGCGCAGAATACGTTCGAAATGGGTGGGGTCGTGCGGCGTCAACAGCTCGGCCGCGCGGGGAAGGTGCAGATCATACAGGCGTGACAGCCAGAAGCGTAGTGCGCCCGCGCGCAGCAGCGGTTGCCAGGCGTCGCGCTCGTCGTCAGTGAACGGGCGCACTGCGTGGTAGGCGTCGAGCAGGGCGCGCACGCGTGCTTCGTCCAGCTCGCCCGTGGCCAGGTCGACGCACCAGTCGTTGACGGTGACGGCCACGTCGTACAGCCAGGTGTCGATGCCCGCAAAGTAAAAGTCGAAGCAGCCGCTCAGGCGCTCGCCCTCGAACATCACGTTATTG
Organism: Telluria sp. RB2R28; assembly: GCF_059685835.1. Taxonomy (NCBI): domain Bacteria; kingdom Pseudomonadati; phylum Pseudomonadota; class Betaproteobacteria; order Burkholderiales; family Oxalobacteraceae; genus Telluria; species Telluria sp. RB2R28. Next base: position 112,208 of record NZ_JCASIK010000005.1, read on the forward strand.
CGAAACAGGTCGGCGTGCACCGGGCCGCGGGTCAGGTTGGCATAGGTAGCGCTTGCGGCGAATGTGGCCTGGTACGCGACTTCGTCCTGCAATAGCGTGGCTTCGGCTTCGCTCAGGAGCGGCGCGACCTCGGGTGCGGTCGCCGTCCACCAGTCGATGCCGCGCAGGTTCGGCTGCTGCAGCGTAAAGTCGTGCGCCGCCAGATGCATCCGCGCCAGCATGCGGCCCACTTCGGCGCAATGCACCGGCTGGGGAGCGAGCTGCGAGCTGCCATTCAGACGGCTGACGATGATCGCCGGCTTTCCATGCAGGCTCACGATCAGCTCGCCATCGTTGTTGGGCACCGGCGCCGGCACGGGGATGCCGCGCCCGGCCAGGTGGCGCATCAGGTTGACGTAGAAGGGGAGCTGGTCGAAGCGCAGGTTCTCGAAGATCGTCAGCACATAGTGACCGGACTGCGTACCGTGCTGAGTATTCAGGAAGAAATTGCTGTTGTCGATGCCGGAGGAAATGCCTTCAAGCCCGACGGCCTGGCCGAGGGGGAACTGCTTGATCCACTGGTGAAGGTCATCCAGCGAGACCGCGGTGAAAACTGCCATGAGCTAGCAAGAAAGAGAAGTGGACGATGGCCGCGAAACTGCCGCGCGAACGCGGCAGGCGGGATCATTGTTTGGTGGTCGGCTCGAGCGCAGGTGGCGGCGGCACGTCGGCGCGGGCCGGGATCGTCCCGGCTGCACCGGCACGGGCTGGCGCCGCGGCGGCTGGCTGCTCGTCGGTGTTCTGCTTCTTGGGATTGCCAAAATCAAATTCCATCACTTGCCATTGTGGGGCGCGGATGCTGCTGCCCGAGATATCGCCTGGTTGGGCATTTCCCGGTGCAACGTTGGGTTTCATGGTGTAGCGGCTTGGGCCGGCTTGCACTTCGACTTCGTTGATCTTGCCATCATTGCCGCGTTTCTCGGTAATGACCGTGCCTTTGCGCGGCGGGATCGTCGTGGCCGGCACGTCGCTGCCCGGCTCGATACGCTCGAGCTGCGGCGGCGCGTCGCTTGGGCGCTGCTGCTGGGCTGGCTGGGCTGGCGTCGTGGCGCGTGGCGCCGGCTGGGTCTGTGTTTGCGGTGGTGTGGTCGGCTGCGCCGATGCCAGGCCCGCGTGGGCGAACAGGCACAGCGTCAGGAGGGCAAAGCGGGGTGTCGAGCGCAGCATGATGGTCACCTAATGTCGTTTAGTCCATTGTAGCAAACAGTATCGCCTCCCTGTGAAACGTGTGCCACATCCCATGATTGCTGCGAGGAATTGAGACGCTGGAGCGGGCGCTGCTCATCCTGCGGATTCTGCGATAATGGCAGCGACCCTGGCGCCACTCTCGACGCCGCATGCTTACCTGATTTTCGCCCCCTATGGACAATACCCTTCTGCTCGTCGACGGTTCCAGCTATCTCTACCGCGCCTTCCATGCATTGCCCGACCTGAGGAGCCCGGATGGCTTCCCGACCGGCGCCATGCACGGCATGGTCAATATGCTGCGCCGCCTGCGCGCCGACTTCCCGGCCGCCTACATCGCCTGCGTGTTCGATGCCAAGGGCAAGACCTTCCGCGACGACCTGTATCCCGAATACAAGGCCACGCGCGCGTCGATGCCGGAAGACCTGGGCAAGCAGATCGGGCCGATCCACGAAGTGGTGCGGCTCATGGGCTGGCCGATCCTGATGGTCGACGGCGTCGAGGCCGACGACGTGATCGGCACGCTGGCCGTGCAGGCCACCGCGCGCGGCATGAAGACAGTCGTCTCCACAGGCGACAAGGATCTGGCCCAGCTCGTCAACGACAAGGTCATGCTGATCAACACGATGAGCAACGAGCGCCTGGACGACGCCGGCGTGCTGGCCAAGTTCGGCGTGCCACCGAACCGCATCATCGATTACCTGACGCTCGTCGGCGACACCGTCGACAACGTACCGGGCGTGCCCAAGTGCGGACCGAAAACAGCCGTCAAGTGGCTCACGCTGCACGGCTCGCTCGATGGCGTGATGGAAAACGCCGGCAGTATCGGCGGCGCCGTGGGTGAAAATCTGCGCGCGGCGCTGGACTGGCTGCCAAAAGGCCGTGAACTCATCACCGTGAAAACCGACTGCGACCTGGTCAAGCACGTGGTGTCGTTCGAGGAAACGCTGGTGGGCCGACCGGAAGACGCCGACGCGCTGCGCGAATTTTTCAGCCGCTACGGTTTCAAGACGATGCTGCGCGACCTGGGTGGCGCCAAAGCCGGTGACGGCAGCGTGCGCCCGGCGGCCGGCAGCGCGCCGGGCGGCGGTCCGCTCAATTCGCCGGAAGGCGCGCAGGCCACGCTCGATGGCATGCCGGTCATCAAGGGCGAGTACGAGACGATTCTGAACGACGCGCAGCTGGACGCGTGGCTGGCGCTGATCGATGCTGCCGCACTCACGTCGGTCGATACCGAAACGACGTCGCTCGATCCGATGACGGCGCAGATGGTGGGCATTTCGCTGTCGGTCGAACCGGGCAAGGGCGCCTACATCCCGCTGGCGCACCGCTACGCCGGCGCGCCTGACCAGCTCGAGCGCGAACACGTGCTGGAAAAGATGCGCGCCTGGCTGGAAAATCCGGCCAAGCCCAAGCTCGGCCAGAACCTCAAGTACGACATGCACATCTTCGCCAACCATGGCATCACCCTGAAGGGCATCGTGCACGACACGCTGCTGCAGTCGTATGTGTTCGAGTCGCACAAGCCGCACGACATGGACACGATGGCCATGCGCCACCTGGGCTACACGACCATTCCGTTCGTCGACGTGTGCGGCAAGGGCGTCAACCAGATCTGCTTCGATCAGGTCGAACTGGGCCGCGCCACCGAGTACGCGGCCGAGGATTCCGATATCACGCTGCGCCTGCACGGATCGATGCTGCCGCACGTCGAAGCCGACAAGGGCCTCACCTACATCTACCGCGACATCGAGATGCCGACGATGGAAGTGCTGCACAAGATCGAGCGCAACGGCGTGCTGATCGACAGCGACCTGCTGGGCGTGCAATCGAACGAACTGGGCAAGCGCATGCTCGAACTCGAGCAGCAGGCGTACGAACTGGCCGGCGGCCCGTTCAACCTGGGTTCGCCGAAGCAGATCGGCGAAATCTTCTTCGTCAAACTCGGCCTGCCGGTGATCAAGAAGACCGCCACCGGTGCGGCATCGACCGACGAGGAAGTGCTGCAAAAGCTGGCCGAGGATTACCCGCTGCCGAAGATCCTGCTCGAGCACCGCGGCATGTCCAAGCTCAAGTCGACCTATACCGACAAGCTGCCGAAGATGGTCAATGCCAGCACGGGCCGCGTGCACACCAATTACTCGCAGGCGGTGGCGATCACGGGGCGCCTGTCGTCCAATGAGCCGAACCTGCAGAATATCCCGGTGCGCAACGCTGAAGGGCGCCGTATCCGCGAAGCGTTTATCGCGCCGCCGGGCAGCGTGATCGTCTCGGCCGACTATTCGCAGATCGAGCTGCGCATCATGGCGCATATCTCGGGCGACGCCGCGATGCTCAAGGCCTTTGCCGATGGCGAAGACATCCACCGCGCGACGGCCGCCGAGATCTTCGGCATCCCGCCAGCGGACGTGCAGAGCGAACAGCGCCGCTACGCCAAGGTCATCAACTTCGGCCTGATCTACGGCATGAGCGCCTTCGGCCTGGCGGCCAACCTGAACATCGAACGGAGCGCGGCGGCCAATTATATTGAACGCTATTTCGCGCGCTTCTCGGGCGTGAAGCAGTATATGGACGAGACGCGCCTGCAGGCCAAGGCGCGCGGCTATGTCGAAACGGTGTTCGGCCGCCGCCTGTGGCTGCCCGAGATCAATTCGCCGAACGGCCCGCGCCGCGCCGGCGCCGAACGGGCCGCAATCAATGCGCCGATGCAGGGCACGGCGGCTGACCTGATCAAGCTGGCGATGATCGCCGTGCAGGGCTGGCTCGAAACTGAACAGCTGGGCACGCGCATGATCATGCAGGTGCACGATGAACTGGTGCTCGAGGTGCCGCAGGCTGAACTCGAGCTGGTGCGGGTGAAGCTGCCCGAACTGATGGCCGGCGTGGCAACGCTGAAGGTGCCGCTGGTGGCCGAAACGGGCATCGGCGACAACTGGGAAAAGGCACACTGAACCGTGGGGTGGACGGCTACGCTGTCCACGCGTTGACCCATAAAATCCGTTACAGAACGCGTATTTTTCTCGCAATTTATATGTGAGAATAAGTGATGTTTACGCAACCTGACTACGCGGCACTGTTCGCGGCCTCGCCGTATCCTTACCTGCTCATCAACCGGGATTTCATCATCATCGGTGCGAATCCCGCGTATCTGGAGTCGACCGGGCGCACGGCGCAGCAAATCGTCGGCCAGCATATCTTCGAGGCGTTTCCGGCCGATCCGGACGATCCCGCATCGACCAACGTCGACGAGGTGCGCCGATCGATCGAACAAGCCTTTGCGACGAAGCAGCCGCACACCAGCGCGCTGCTGCGGTACGCGGTGCCGCGCGAGACGCCCGGCGGCCACGTGTTCGGCGAGCGTTACTGGAGCGCGATCCATACGCCGGTGTTCGATGCTGCCGGCGAGGTCGCCTTCGTGGCGCAAAACGCCATCGATGTCACGGACCTATACCGCTTCGACGCTGCCAGCTGCGCCTACCATCTCAGGCATGGCGCGCATGTGGTGTCCGACATGCCGCAGATGACCCGGCCGCAGATGCACGAGGCGATGACGCGCATCCTGAGCCTGGAGCGCAGCCAGTTGCAGACGATGTTCAACCAGGCGCCAAGTTTCATCGCGGTGCTCACCGGCCTTGACCATGTCTTCGAGATGGCCAACGAAGCGTATTACCAGCTGGTCGGGCGCCGGGAGCTGATCGGCAAACCCTTGCTCGACGCATTGCCGGAGCTGGCGGCGCAGGGCGTGCGCCGCGTATTCGATGGCGTCTTCGCCAGCGGCAAACCGGTTGTGCTGCGCGATTCATTGATCTCGCTGCAGCGCCGGCCGGATGGCGCGCTGGAACAACGTTACGTCGATCTGCTGTGCCAGCCGATCTTCGGCCACGACGGGCAGGTGACGGGCATCTTCGCCCAGGGCAGCGACGTCACCGAGGCCTATCACGCGGCGCAGGCGCTGTTCGAAAAAGTCCAGCAGCTCGAAGAGGTCCGCGAAAACCAGACCTTCCAGCTCACACTGGCCGACCGCATCCGGCAATTTGCCGACCCCGATGACGTGACCGAGGCAGCCTGCGAGCTGCTGGGCCGCGCGCTGCAGGCATCGCGCGTGCTGTATGCCCAGATCGACGACGCCGCCGGCACCGTTGCGATCGTGCGCGACTGGACCGCCCAGGGCGTGGCGAGCCTGGCCGGCAAGGTCATGGTCATGGACGATTTCGGCCCGCCGATGATCGCTGCGCTGCGCGCCGGCCAGACCGTCGTCAACCACGATGTCGCGCAGGACAGCCGCACCGCGGGCAATACCGGCATCTATGCGCAGATCGGCGTCGGTGCCGACCTGCTGGTCCCGTACATCAAGGCCGGCAAGATGAAGGTCGTGCTGACGGTGCAGAATGCCGCGCCGCGCCGGTGGCGCGAGGCCGAGATACGGATGGCGCAGGAAACCGCCGAGCGCACCTGGTCGGCGGTCGAAGCGGCGCGCGCGCACGCGGCGCTGCGCCGTGAACGCGACCAGAGCCAGAGCATCTTCGACAGCATGGGCGAGGGCTTCGCGGTGCTCGACAAGGACTGGACCATTCTGCGCATGAACGCCGAAGGCCTGCGCCTGACGCAGCGCCGCGCCGAAGATGTCATCGGCCACAACCACTGGGAAGTCTGGCCCGAACTGCGCGCTACCCCAGCGGACGCGGTGTTCCGGCGCGTGATGAGCACCGGCGCCCCGGGGATTCTCGAGCTGGCCCACCGCATGCCGGACGGGCGCCAGGCCTGGATCGAAACGCGCACCCACCGCTCGCTCGATGGCGGCATCGCGTTCTTCTTCCGCGATGTCACCGAGCGCCGCGAAGCGCAAGAGAAGCTCACTGCTGCCGACCGGCGCAAGGACGAATTCCTGGCGATGCTGGCGCACGAGCTGCGCAATCCGCTCGCGCCCATCGGCGCGGCCGCCGACCTGCTGCAACGGGCGCGGCTCGATGAAGCACAGGTGCGCAAGACCAGCCAGGTCATCGGGCGCCAGGTGCGCCACATGACGAGCCTCGTCGACGATCTGCTCGACGTCTCGCGCGTCACGCGCGGCCTGGTGGCGCTGCACACCGGGCGCCTGGACATCCGGCATATCGTGAACGACGCGATCGAGCAGGTCACGCCCCTGATCCACGCCCGCCGCCATCACCTGGCGCTCGAACTGCCGCCGCAAGCGCCGCTGGTCGAGGGCGACCACAAGCGCCTGGTGCAGGTGCTGGCCAACCTGCTGAGCAATGCGGCGAAGTACACGCCCGAAGGTGGCCACATCACATTGAGCACCGAAGTGCGCGCCACGCACGTGCTGCTGCGGGTGGCCGACGACGGCATCGGCATGGCGCCCGACCTGGTCGCGCGCGCGTTCGAGCTGTTTTCGCAGGCCGAGCGCTCGTCCGACCGGTCGCTGGGCGGACTGGGACTGGGCCTGGCGCTGGTAAAAAGCCTGGTCGGCCTGCATCATGGCAGCGTCGCCTGCGAGAGTGCGGGGCAGGGCAAGGGCAGCACCTTCACGGTGTGCCTGCCGCGCCTGGACAGCGAGGCGCCTGTCGCCGAGTCCCCGGCTGCTGGCAAGGCGAGCGCACCCGCGCCGTCCGACCATCTTCGCATCATGGTGGTGGACGACAACGTGGACGCCGCGACGATGCTCGCGCTGCTGCTCGAAGCGAACGGGCACGAGGTGCGCGTCGAGCATGCGGCGTTGCCGGCGCTGGCCGCAGCCGAGCACGCGGCGCCGCATGTGTACCTGCTCGATATCGGCCTGCCCGACCTCGATGGCATCGAACTGGCACGGCGCCTGCGCGCCCGGGCCAGCGCGCAGCGCGCGGTGCTGGTCGCGATCACCGGCTACGGCCAGGAGCACGATCGCGCGCGCACTGCGGCCGCCGGCTTCAACCACCATCTGGTCAAGCCGGTCGACATGCAGAAGCTGTACGCGATCCTGGGCGAAGTCTGCTCTGCCCGCGTCCGGGACAGCGCTTAGAACGTCGCGCGCAGCGTGGCCGATGCCGTGCGTGGCTCGGCGTAGTGCAGGCCGTTATAAAAGCCCACCCGGTTGTAGTAGATCTTGTTGAAGACGTTGTTCAGATTGACGCTGGCCGTGAGGTTCTTGCTGATCCGGTAGCTGGCCATGAGATTGGCTAGCCACACCGACCCTTGTTCGATGCGCGACAGGCTCGTGACCGGCGCCCCGCTGGCGTTGTAGCTGCCGGTCGGCTTCTGCGCGGTGTTCCACAGATTGCTCTGCCAGTTCACGCCGCCCCCGAGTGCATACTGGCTGTCGGCACCGAAGCGGTAACTGGTAAACACCCGCAGCAGGTTGCGTGGAATGACCGTATTGATGGCCCCGCCCTGCGCGTTACGCGAGCGCGTATGGCTGTAGCCCGCCGTCAGATTCCATTGCCGCACGATCTGGCCTGATGCTTCGACCTCGATACCATCGACTACATTGCCCTTGCCGGTGGAGCGGTATGCCTGCACCGCGCCCGGCAGCGAATTGGGGGGCACGCTGTCGTCGATTTCGGCGACGTTGTCTTTCTTGCTGCGGAAGATCGCTGCGGAGAGGTTCATGCGCCGGTCGAACAGTTCGGCCTTCACCCCCGCCTCGATATTGTTGCCCTCGACCGGATCGAGGAGTGCATTGCCCACATCGCGGAAATTCTGTGGCTGGAAGATGCTCGTGTAAGCAGTGTAGGCAGTCCATTGCTGGTTCAGGTCGAACAGCAGGCCGACATACGGGGTGACGATATCGTCGTTGGTAAAGCCGGTGGTGCTCGTGACGGGTCCGGCGGGGCTGAAGTTGCGGGTATTGGTCGTGTACTTGCCATGTCGCACGCCGACAACGGCCTTGAGCGCATCGGACAGATTCAGGCGCGTGGCCAGGAAAGCCGCCTTCTGGTCAACCTGGCCGATGCTGGTCGGGACCGCGCCGACCGTGGTCGGAAATTCAGGCACGTCACCGCTCCAGCTGCGCCAGTCGGGGATCGCGCCATAGCCCGCCGGGACCGCGCCGAGCGTGATGCGCGGCGAGACCGTTTCGCGCTCGGCCTTTCCCCAGCCGAAGACCAGGTCGTGCTGGCGACCGAACAGGTTGAATTTGCCGTCGATGTTCCATTCGAGGACGTCCATCGTTTCATCGGCCGGGAAGCGGCCGTAGGCCACCGTGATGCCGCTGCCGTCGGGCCGCGGGTAGCCGCCATAGCCGAAATACAGGCTGCCATCCTGTTCGCGATCGGCCGTGGTCCAGCCGGCGCGCAGGCGCCAGTTGCGGTTGAAGCGGTGTTCGAGCGTGGCGAAGGTTTTTTCTTCCAGCAGATTCCACGAAGCCCACGGCGTGGACAGGTTCAGGTCATGCGGCATGTTCGCCAGCGAGCCGTCGGCGTTCCAGTACGGGACCGTGCCCCAGGTCGAACCGCGCGGGTCGGACTTCTGACGCTCGTGGCCGATTGCCAGTACCGTGGCCGGGCCCAGGTCGGCCTCCAGGATGCCGTACACGGCGCCCAGGTTCTGCTCATACAGCGGGCGGAACGACTTGGCTTCCTGCCTGGCCACGACGAAGCGTCCGCGCAGCTTGCCGTCGAAGGCGAGGGGGCCACTCACATCGAGTTCGGCGCGGCGCAGCTCGTGCGTGCCGATGCGCAGCGCGGCATTGGCCTGGAAGGTCCTGGTCGGGCGCTTGCGCACCTGGTTGATCGTGGCCGACGGATCGCCCGCGCCGGTGGTCAGGCCAGTGGCGCCCCGCACCACCTCGATGCGGTCGTAGACCACGTTGTCGCCATTGGCCTTGAGCGAGCTGCCGAACAGGTTCAGCATGCCATCGACCTGGAAGTTGTTCACTGCGTAGCCCCGCGCGTTGTAGGTCACGCGTTCGGTGTCGTTGTAGTTGACGTAGATGCCGGTGACCTGCTGCATGGTCTCGGCCAGCGTCTGCAGGCCTTGCTCTTCCATGCGTTCGCGCGTGACGATCGAGAGCGACTGCGGCGTCTCGCGCGGCGTCAGGTTTAGGCGCGCGCCGGTGGTCAATGGGCCGGTCGTCGTGTACGAGCCGCTCCCTTCGGTCGTTGCGTCGCGCGCGCCGGTGATGGTGACCGCCTGCAGCGTGGTCGGGATGGTGTCTGGTGCATCTTCGGCCTGGGCATGCCAGGACGGCAGGATGCCGAGTATGGCGGCGGTGCAGGCGCGAAGGACAAGGCAGCGGGGCAGCAAGGGGCGTGGCGGGAGCATGAGCAGGTCTTCTCGGTATGGGGGAATGGACGGTGACCGGACACGCCCGTCAGCATTGCTGAGGGCGTGGTCCAGTAGCGGTGTGGTAAATTATAATGAGAATCATTCTCATTTGTAAAGTGTTATCACGGCATCATCTGTGTAGATGAGCGTGCCGGGCTGCACCGATGCTAAACTCGCAAGCCTGTCCACCACTGATCGAAGGGATGACCATGAAAGATCTCGTCAACGACGCCGGCAGCCTGCTCGGCGCGAGCGCATACAACGATGGCGTCGGCCGCCGTGACTTCATCCGGGCCGCCATCGGCACCGGTTTTGCCGCCAGCGCGCTGCCGGTCATGGCGCAGACCCAGATCCAGACCGATACCGACGGTCTCGATGCCGGCGACACCATCCTGGTCATCGATGGCCAGGACGTGCCCGTGTATCGCGCCCAGCCCAAGGGCAAGACGGGCGTGCCGGTGATCCTGGTGATCTCCGAGATCTTCGGTGTGCACGAATACATCAAGGACGTCGTGCGCCGCTTTGCCAAGCAGGGTTATATGGCGATCGCGCCCGACCTGTTCGTGCGCCAGGGCGACGCGACCAAGGCCCCGAGCACGGCCGAGCTGATGAAGAACATCGTCTCGAAAACGCCCGATGCACAAGTGATGTCGGACCTCGACCGCGTGGTCACGTGGGCCGCCCAGCGCGGCGGCAACACCGAAAAACTGGGCATCACCGGTTTTTGCTGGGGTGGCCGCATCACGTGGCTGTACGCGGCGCATAACCTCAAGGTCAAGGCGGGCGTCGCCTGGTACGGTCGCCTGGTGGGCGAGGCAACCGCCATGTCGCCCAAGCACCCGATCGATTTTGCCCAGAACCTGAAAGTGCCGGTCCTGGGCCTGTACGGCGCGAAGGACACCGGCATTCCGGTCGAATCGGTTCAGCGCATGCAGGCCGCGCTCGACAAGGGCAACAGCCGCTCGACGATCCACGTGTATCCGGAATCGGGCCACGCCTTCCACGCCGACTACCGCCCGATGTACAACGCGGCGGACGCGCAGGATGGCTGGAACCGCGCGCTGGCGTGGTTTGCCAAATACGGCGTCGCCTGATGTAGCAGGCGCCGCCTTGGACGAGCGCAGGCCGGGAGCGGTACAATGCCCGGTTTGCGGCTCGTCGCACGTACAGAACAAGAGGCCTTCAAATCGACCCGTTTTCAGCCCCATTCATCGACCCGACCCTGCGCTCGATCCTGCTGGCGACGCTCGTCGCCGGCGTCGTCAGCATCTCCGGGGCTGCCATTTTCTCGTTTGCCCTGCTGTCGAAAGTGGTGGAAAAGATGGTCAGCCTGTCGGTCGGCATCATGCTGGCCACATCGCTGCTGCACGCGCTGCCGGAAGCATTCGATTCGGGCGCCAATACCCGGAGCCTGTTCGCCACGCTGCTGGGCGGCCTGCTGGCCTTCTTCCTGCTGGAAAAGGTCGCTCTGCTGCGCCACTCGCACCACCACGAAGGCGACGGTCACCACCACGCCCACGGGCACGACGCGCGTGAAGCGGGCAAGGCCGGCTGGATGATCCTGCTCGGCGACGGCATGCACAACTTCACCGATGGCATCCTGATCGCCGCAGCCTTCCTGGCCAATCCGGAGCTGGGCATCGTCACCGCGCTGGCCATCGTCGCCCATGAAATCCCGCAGGAGATCGGCGACTTCATCGTGCTGCTCAATGCCGGCTTCTCACGGCTGCGCGCCTATGTGTTCAACCTGCTGTGCAGCCTGATGGCGGTGGCGGGGGGCTTGCTGGGGTATTACACGCTGGACCGGGCCAGCGGCCTGATTCCGTACGTGCTGGTGTTTGCGTCGTCAGGGTTCATCTATATCGCGGTGAGCGACCTGATGCCACAGATGCAGCGGCGTTCGACGTTGCGCGAGTCGATCCCGCAGGTGGTGCTGATCGGACTGGGCGTGGCGATCGTCTTCGCGTTGCACGCGTTTTGATGTCAACACGGTGATCGTTGGCGGGGGTGTGTTCATGCCGGATGATTTCGCGGCCAACCATCGACGCGTGGACGGCAGAGCCGTCCACCCTACGTGGACGCGGTGATCGGCAGCGGCGGCGTTTTCGTGACGGCCAACCATCGACGCAAGAACGGGTTATCCCTTCGCGACTGGCCGCGCAGGATCGCCGACCCACTCGCTCCACGACCCCGGATACAGCGCGGCGCCCGGCAAGCCCGCCACTTCCAGTGCCAGCAGGTTGTGGCAGGCGGTCACGCCCGAGCCGCACTGCATGATGGCTGCGGCAGGATCATCAATCAGGGCGCCAAATTCTTCTCGCAACTGCGCGGCATCCTTGAAGCGCCCGTCAGGCCCCAGGTTGTCCTTGAAGAAGCGGTTCTTCGCGCCGGGAATATGGCCGCCCACCGGATCGATGGTCTCGTTTTCGCCGCGATAGCGGTCCGCTGCGCGGGCATCGATCACGATCCGTTTGCCGCTTTCCAGATTGTCCAGCACCTCGCGCACCGTCACGGTCGGCACGAACGGCGCCCGGACGCTCAGGGCGCCGCGCGGCCTGGTGCGCACTTCGGTCGTCAAGGGCTGCCCGGCGGCCTCCCACGCGGCCATCCCGCCATCGAGCACCGCCACCGCCTCGTGCCCCAGCCAGCGCAGCAGCCACCACAGGCGCGCCGCGAACATGCCGCCGTGCGCGTCATACGCCACCACCTGCGTGGCGTCGTCGATGCCGAAGTCGCGCAGGGCTTCGGCCAGCACTTCCCGGCCGGGCAGCGGATGCCGGCCCAGGAACACGCCATCGGCGCCGTTCTTGGCGCCCGACAGCACCGTCTCGATATCGGCAAACACCGCGCCCGGCAGGTGGCCACTCTCGTAAGCGTCGCGGCCGGCGGCCAGGTTCATCAGATCGTGGCGGCAGTCGACGACGACCCAGGCCGGGTCGTCGATGTGGGCGGCCAGGTCGGCGGCAGAGATCAGGGTCTGGTGCATGACGGTTCCTTTACGTTTCGCTGGCGATCGGATCGGTATCCTTGACGACGGCGCCGCGCGCCGTCTTGCGGGTATTGTAGAACGTCGCGGCCACGCCCGACACCAGGATCACGCCCACACCCAGCCAGACGTGCCAGTCGAACGTGTCGCCCCACAGCAGCAGACCCCACAGGCACGAGAACACGATGCCGGTGTACTGCAGGTTGGCCACCACCAGCACCTTGCCGACGCGGTAGGCGCGGGTCATGGCCATCTGCGCCATCAGCGCGGCAGCGCCGATGCCGGCCAGGAGCAGCAGGCCATACGGCGTATGGGCGTGGAACACGGCGCCCTTTGGTCCGTCGCCAGCCAGCGTGGCCAGCAGGCCCACGACCGCAGTAGTGAGCGAAAAGAAGAACACGACGCGGTATTCGGGTTCGCCCAAGAGGCCCAGTTTGCGCACCTGCATATAGGCCGCCGCCGACACCACCGACGAGCACACGCCGGCCAGTGCGCCGAGCCACTGCTGGCTTTCGACCGCCGGCTGCAGCACCATCGTCACGCCAAAGAAGCTCATGCCGATGGCGACGACCAGTGGCCATTCGGCGTGCTTGGTGCCCGTCCACCAGCCCAGCGCGAACATCCAGGCCGCGATCCAGATCGGGGCCATGTAGTTCAGCGTCATGGCCGTGGCCAGCGGCAGGCGGCCGATGGCGAAGAACCACATCCACAGGGCGGTCACGCCGACGAAGCTGCGGATCAGGTGCGATCTGGCGAACGGCGTTTTGAACGTGCCGCCACGATGGCGCACCATCGCCAGCAGGATGACGGTGCCGATCAGGCCCCGGTACATCAGCAGTTCGGACGTGGAGTAGAACTCGGAGGCGAGCTTGACGCCCGCGCCCATCGCGGCGAACGCGAAGCTGGCGAACAGCATCCAGAGTGAAGCCATGGTATTCCCAATAAAAAAAGGAGGGGCAGCCGACTGGCCACACCCTCCGCAGCGCGCCGTGTCACGACACGGCTAGAGCGCCATCTTGCTGCGATACCACTCATGGAAGTGCTGCATGCCGTCTTCCATGGGCGACTGGTACGGACCGACTTCGTTAACGCCGCGCGCCACCAGGATCTTGCGGCCGGCATCCATGCGCAGGCCGATTTCATCGTCCTCGACCGCCGTTTCCATGTACGCGGCGCGTTCTGCCTCGACGAATTCGCGCTCGAACAGCACGATCTCTTCGGGGTAATAGAACTCGACCACGTTGCGCGTCTTGTCCGGACCATCGGGCCACAGCGTCGACACCACCAGCACATGCGGATACCACTCGACCATGATGTTCGGGTAGAGCGTGAGCCAGATCGCGCCGTACTTCGGCGGCGCGCCGTTGTTGAACTTGAGGATCTGCTCCTGCCAGCGTTTGTAGGCAGGTGAGCCGGCCTTTTGCAGCGCGCGGTTCACGCCCACGGTCTGCACGCTGTAGTCGGCGCCGAATTCCCATTTCAGGTCGTCGCATGAGACGAAGTTGCCCAGGCCCGGGTGGAACGGTTCGACGTGGTAATCCTCGAGGTAGACCTCGATGAAGGTCTTCCAGTTGTAGTCGCACTGATGGACTTCGACGTGGTCGAGCATATAGCCCGAGAAATCGAGGTCTTTCGTCACCGACAGCTGGCCGAGCTTGTCCATCACGTTGTAACCGTTCTGCTCGAACAGCAGCCCGTTCCAGTTCTGGAGCGGCGTCTTCGACAAATTCAGGCACGGGGTATCGGCAAAATGCGGCGCGCCGATCAGTTCACCCTTCAGGTCATAGGTCCAGCGGTGCAGCGGGCAGACAATGTTCGTCGCATTGCCGCGCCCATTGAACATGAGCGCCTGGCGATGACGGCAGACGTTGGACAGCACCTCGATGCCGTTGGCATTACGCACCAGCATACGGCCTTCGTGCTCGGCAGCGAGCGTGGCGAAGTCGCCCGTTTCGGGCACCATCAATTCATGACCGACGTAACGCGGGCCATTCACGAACAGCTGCTGCATCTCTCGCTTCTGCAGCGCCTCGTCAAAATACACAGTTACCGGAAGCTGCGCGTTGGATCGCGCCAGCTTGGCGTGGGTAGCCAGATCGGACATCCCAACCCCCCTTAAATAAGCATCCAAAGAAGAGAAAGAATCCAAAGACCAGTATTTAAGTAAAGGAATACGGTATTTCGGACAGAACCGGCGATTATACTTCGGAACGAGCTCTACCGTCTTGGTCCGGCGCGCGGCTGTTGCGTGCGCTGGCGGGGAAATTGCCTTCGTGGCATGATTTTCATGATGAGGGAGGGCGTGGCCCAATCGATGGACGGGGCTGCATGTTGCAAATGGTGCAATGTGCGCCCCCCGTGGTGTGGGATTGATCTAAAATACGCGATTGGATTGACCCACGGCGCACAACTGGACGCCCTTACGATACCGACTTATGGCAAAGAATATGACAGCGGGCAGCGCGGCAGCAGGGGCGGCGCCACCCGAATCCTTCGAGGGGGCGATGGCCGAACTGGCCCAGCTCGTGACACAGATGGAGTCCGGCGCCTTGCCGCTGGACGCCTCGGTCGCGGCGTATGCGCGCGGCTCCGAACTCGTCAAGTACTGCGCAGGGCAGCTCGAGAAAGTCGAGTCGCAGGTCAAGGTACTTGAAGGCGACATGCTCAAGCCGTTCTCGGGCGACGACGAGGGCGGGCAATGAGCGCGCCGGCGTTCGCCGACTGGACCCGCCAGGTCCAGCACGACGTCGAGGGCGCGCTCGACGCGTTCCTGCCAGCGGCCACCCAGGTGCCGCACAAGCTGCACGAAGCGATGCGCTACACGACGCTGGGCGGCGGCAAGCGCGTGCGCCCGCTGCTGGCGTACGCCGCCGGCGCGCTGTTCGATGCCGACCCGGCCGCGCTCGCGCGGGTGGCCAGCGCCGTCGAAATGATCCACGTGTATTCGCTCGTCCACGACGACATGCCGTGCATGGACGACGACGCGCTGCGCCGCGGCAAGCCGACGGTGCACGTGGCCTACGACGAAGCGACCGCGCTGCTGGTGGGCGACACGCTGCAGGCGCAGGCCTTCACCGTGCTGGCCGAATGCGCCACCGTGCCGCCGGCACGCCTGTTGACGATGGTGCGCCTGCTGGCGCAGGCGGCCGGTTCGAACGGCATGTGCGGCGGCCAGGCCATTGACCTCGACAGCGTGGGTCTGGCCCTGACGCGCGACGAACTCGAACGCATGCACCAGTTGAAAACGGGCGCCATGCTGCGCGTGTCGGTGCTGCTTGGCGCGCTCGCGGGCCGCGACCTGACGCCACTTGAAGTCGAGGCCCTGAACGCCTATTCGGCCGCAATCGGCCTGGCGTTCCAGGTGGTCGATGATGTACTTGATGCGACCGCCGACTCGGCCACGCTGGGCAAGACCGCCGGCAAGGATGCGGCCGACAACAAGCCGACCTATGTGTCGATCCTCGGCCTGGCGCCTTCGCGCGACCTGGCAGAGCAATTGCGGCGTGACGCGCATGACGCGCTGGCGCCATTCGGAGAACAAGCACAGCGGCTGCGTGAACTGGCAGACCTGATCGTGCAGCGGAAGGCCTAAATGAACCTGCTAGACAATATCAACGACCCGTCCGACCTGCGCAAGCTGCCGCGCACCCAGCTCACGCCACTGGCCAAGGAGCTGCGCCAGTTCCTGCTCGAGTCGGTCTCGAAAACGGGCGGTCACCTGTCGTCCAACCTGGGCACGGTCGAACTGACCATCGCGCTGCACTACGTGTACGACACGCCGCGCGACCGCATCGTGTGGGACGTCGGCCACCAGACCTATTCGCACAAGATCCTCACGGGCCGCCGTGGCCGCATGCCGTCGCTGCGCCAGTTGAATGGCCTGTCGGGCTTCCCGAAGCGCGACGAAAGCGAGTACGACACGTTCGGCACCGCCCACTCGTCGACCTCGATCTCGGCGGCGCTCGGCATGGCCGCCGCCGCCAAGATCAAGGGTGAAGACCGCCACGCCATCGCCGTCATCGGCGACGGCTCCATGACCGCCGGCATGGCGTTCGAGGCGCTGAACAACGCGGGCGTCGAAGACGACGTGAACCTCCTGGTCATCCTGAACGACAACGACATGTCGATCTCGCCGCCGGTCGGCGCGCTCAATCGCTACCTGGCGCGCCTGCTGTCGGGCCAGTTCTACGCCGCTGCCAAGAACGTGGGCAAGAGCGTGCTGCCTGCGCCCGTGCTCGACCTGGCGCGCAAGCTCGAAGAACATGCGAAGGGCATGGTGGTCCCGGCCACGATGTTCGAGGAATTCGGCTTCAATTACATCGGCCCGATCGACGGCCATGACCTCGAATCCTTGATCCCGACGCTGGAAAACATCAAGAAGCTCAAGGGCCCGCAGTTCCTGCACGTGGTGACCAAGAAGGGCCAGGGCTACAAGCTGGCCGAGGCCGAGCCGATCCTGTACCACGGCACCGGCAAGTTCAATCACCTCGAGGGTATCAAGCCGGCCACCGCGCCAGGCAAGATCACCTACACCGAAGTCTTCGGCAACTGGCTGTGCGACATGGCTGCGGCCGATCAGCGCCTGGTCGGCATCACGCCGGCGATGCGCGAAGGCTCGGGCATGGTCCGCTTCCACCAGGAATACCCGCAGCGCTACTTCGACGTCGGCATCGCCGAGCAGCATTCGGTGACCTTCGCCGCCGGCATGGCGACCGAAGGCGTCAAGCCCGTGCTGGCGATCTACTCGACGTTCCTGCAGCGCGGCTACGACCAGCTGATCCACGACGTGGCGCTGCAGAACCTCGACGTGACGTTTGCGCTGGACCGCGCGGGCCTGGTCGGCGCCGACGGCGCAACCCACGCCGGCAACTACGACCTGGCCTATCTGCGCTGCATTCCGAACATGGTCGTCATGGCCGCGTCGGACGAAAACGAATGCCGCCAGATGCTCACGACGGCCTACCACTATCCTGGCCCGGCGGCCGTGCGCTATCCGCGCGGCGCCGGTGTCGGCACGCCAATCGTCGAGGCTTTGAACTCGATCGAGATCGGCAAGGGCGAAGTGCGCCGCAGCGGCAAGAAGGTCGCCATCCTGGCGTTCGGCTCGATGGTCTCGCACAGCATCCTGGCCGGCGACGAACTCGATGCGACGGTCGCGAACATGCGCTTCGTGAAGCCGCTGGACGTCGACCTGGTCAAGCGCCTGGCGCAGGAGCACGACCTGATCGTGACGGTGGAAGAGGGCTGCATCATGGGCGGCGCAGGCGCTGCCGTGATGGAAGCGCTGGCTGCTGCCGGCATCGCCAAGCCGGTGCTCAATCTGGGCTTGCCGGATACCTTCATCGACCAGGGCGATCCGGTGGCACTGCTGTCGTCGGTGGGCCTGGACGCCAAGGGCATCGCGGCATCGATCCGCGCGCGCCTGTCGGGGGCTGGTGAACCACGGCTGGTGGTGAATAACGGCTGATGTGGTCGATGCACGCGAACACGCCGTGTGCATCATGTTCGTAGGGTGGACGGGTTTCCCGTCCACGCGTTCAACACGCTTTTGCATACTACGGAGCAACGTAGGTTTGAACCCGTGGACGGCATAGCCGTCCACCCTACGGCGCAAGGTTGGTTTGGACGCGTGGACGGCAGAGTCGTCCACCCTACAGGCAGGGTCAGACGATCCCGCCATTGACCCGCAACGTCTGGCCATTGACCCAGGCGCCCTGCGGACCGACGAGGAATGCCACCGTGCCGGCAATATCCTCCGGGGTGCCAAGCCGTTCGAGCGGCGCCATCTTGCCCAGGCGTTCGACCAGCTCGGGTGTCTTGCCTTCCATGAACAGGTCGGTCGCCGTCGGGCCCGGGGCCACGGCCGTCACCGAGATCCCCTTGCCGCGCAATTCCTTGGCAAAGATATTGGTGAACGTTTCAACTGCTGCTTTCGAACCGGCATAGATGGCGTAGCCGGGCAGCGCCAGGCCGATCACGCTGCTGGAAAAATTGACGATGCGGCCGTTGGACCGCATGCGCGTGGCGGCCAGGCGCAGCATGTTGAACGTGCCGCGCGTGTTGATGGCAAAGATGCGCTCGTACAGGGTGTCGTCGGTATCGGCCAGCATGGTCGTGCCGGGCTGTATGACGCCGGCGTTGTTGATGACGATGTCGACGCCGCCATACTCCGCCTCGGTCGCGTCGAACAACCGCGCGCAATCGCTTGCGTTGGCCACATCGCCCTGCAGCGCGATGGCCCTGCCGCCGGCCGCCTCGATGGCCTGCACGACTTCATCGGCATCGCTGGCGCGGTGGGCGTAGTTGACGACAACGGCGATATTGTCTTGCGCCAGGCGCAGCGCGATGGCCCGGCCGATGCCGCGCGAGGCGCCCGTGACGATGGCAACTTTACTGATATTGGTGTCCATGCTTGCCTTCCCGGTGATCAAGGTGATTTATGCGAACAGCGTCTCGGCGCGCTGGTACAGGATCCACGACGTGGCGATGTATTTGTCGCCACTGACCGCCACATTGCCCCGGTGCGTGTGCGTGAAGCCCGCCGGTGCGATGACCAGCCGGCCTTGTTTGGGCGCGATCTTGCGGCCCTGGTACAGGAACTCGGTTTCGCCGCCGTCGGCCACATCGTTCAGGTAGACCATCCACAGCAGCACCCGATGGAGCGATTCGCAGCTTGCGTTCTGCGGATAGATCTCGGAATGCCAGTGGTGATAGCCGCCGCTGCCGCTCAGGTATTTTTGCAGATTGATCGTGCCGGGCCGGTACAGCACGCGCAGCAACTCATCGATGTTGGGCCGCCCCAGTTCGTCGAAGTTGGCCATCGACAGAACCGTTGGCACGCCCGTCACGGGATGCTCGAGCGTGGGCGAGAGTGACCCCATCAGCAGCATCCGGTAGCGTTCGGCATAGGCAGCCAGGTGGCGCGCCATTGTGTCCACCAAGAGGCCGGTGGCGTCGGCCCACTCGGGATGCTGGTTGATCGTGATGTCGTAGCTGTCCTTCTTGACGACATCGACGCCGTTGCCCGTCTGCCCGCGCACCACCTTGTCGCTGGCGTCGAAGCGCTTGATGAGCGCATCGCACTGCTGCGCGGTGAGCGCGTCGTCGTAGACGCCGATGAAGTCGTCCATGACTTATCTGGCCTTGCGCTCGTGGTTCCACAGCACGTCATCCCCACCCGCGAAGCGGTTCAGTACGCGCGACAGCACGAACATCAGGTCGGACAGGCGATTGACGTACTGGCGCGGGTGCGCGTGGATCTCTTCTGCCTTCGACAGCGCGACGATCGCGCGTTCGGCGCGCCGGCACACCGTGCGGCACAGGTGCGCCGTGGACGCCGCGCGCGAACCGGCCGGCAGGATGAATTCCTTCAGCACCGGCAGGTCGGCGTTGTATTTCTCGAGCATGGTGTCCAGGCGCAGCACGTGTTCTTCCTTGATCATCTGGTAGCCCGGGATGCACAGCTCGCCGCCCAGGTCGAACAGATCGTGCTGGATGCCCACGAGCTCGTCGCGCAGATCCGGCGGCATGTCTTCGCACAGCAGCAGGCCGACAAAGGAATTGAGTTCGTCGACTTCGCCCAGCGCGTGGATGCGCGCGCTGTCCTTGCCGGTGCGGCTGCCGTCGCCGAGGCCCGTGCTGCCATCGTCGCCGGTGCGGGTTGCTATTTTTGAGAGGCGGTTGCCCATGATGTTCTCTTATGCAGTAGGGTGAAAATACGATGGCACGAGGATACGACAAAACCTGTCGATTTGCTTACAATCGATCCATGTCTTCGCCCAATCCAGCCTTGCCTGACCGACGTGCGCAGGTCGTCGCCGCGCTCCTGGTGCGCGTGCCCGCAGCGTGCGTCCTGTTTGCACCCGAAGACACGCGGCCCTACGAGTGCGATGGTCTGGCCGCCTACCGCCAGTTGCCGATGATCGTGACGCTGCCGACCGACGAAGAGCAGGTGCTGGCGATCCTGGCCGTGTGCCGCGCACTGAACGTGCCGGTGGTCCCGCGCGGCGCGGGCACCGGCCTGTCGGGTGGCGCGCTGCCGATCCACGATGGCGTCGTGCTCTCAACCGCGCGCATGAACGCCATCAAGCGGGTCGACCATCTGGCCCGTACCGCCGTCGTGCAGCCGGGCGTGCGCAACCTGGCCATTTCCGAAGCGGCCGCCAGCCACGGCCTGTATTACGCGCCCGATCCGTCGTCGCAGATCGCCTGCACCATCGGCGGCAACGTGGCCGAAAACGCGGGCGGCGTGCATTGCCTCAAATACGGCCTGACGATCCACAACGTGCTGCGCGTGCGCGTGGCCACGATCGAAGGCGACATCGTCGAACTGGGCGGGGGCGCGCTCGATGCGCCGGGCCTGGATCTGCTGGCCGTGTTCATCGGCTCGGAGGGCATGCTGGGCATCGTCGTCGAGGTGACCGTGAAACTGGTGCCCAAGCCAGCGCTGGCGCAGGTCATCATGGCCTCGTTTGCCGACGTGGTCACGGCCGGCAATGCGGTGGCCGACGTCATCGCAGCCGGCATCATCCCGGCCGGCCTCGAAATGATGGACCGCACCTCCGTGCGCATGGTCGAACCGTTCGTCAAGGCCGGCTACGACCTGGACGCCGCCGCGATCCTGCTGTGCGAAGCCGATGGCACCGCGCTCGAAGTGGCCGAAGAAATCAGCCGCATGAGCGCAGTGCTGGCGCGCGCCGGCGCCACCGCGATTACTGTCTCGCAGAGCGAGGCGGAGCGCGGGCGCTTCTGGTCGGGCCGCAAGAATGCGTTCCCGGCGGCGGGGCGCATCTCGCCCGATTACTACTGCATGGATGGCACCATCCCGCGCAAACAGCTCGCGCGCGTGCTGGCCGGTATCGCGGCGATGGAAGTCACGTATGGCCTGCGCTGCTCGAACGTGTTTCACGCCGGCGACGGCAATATGCATCCGCTGATCCTGTTCGACGCCAGCGTGCCGGGAGAATTCGATCGCGCCGAAGCGTTTGGCGCGGCGATCCTGGCGCTGTGCGTCGAGGTGGGCGGCACCATCACGGGCGAGCATGGCGTGGGCATGGAAAAGATCGGGTCGATGTGTGTGCAGTTCGGGCGCAGGGAGCTCGACGCCTTCTTCGCCGTCAAGCACGCGTTCGATCCGTGCGCGCTGCTCAATCCCGACAAGGCCATCCCCACGCCGCACCGCTGCGCCGAATTCGGCAAGCTGCACGTGCACCACGGGCAGGTGCCGTTTCCCGACCTGCCGCGCTTCTGATGAACACCGTTGAACACTTCCAGCAGCAGGTCAGGGCGGCCGCCGCCAGCGGGCAGGCGCTGTGCATCCGTGGCGGCGGCACCAAGGACTGGTATGGCGGCGCGCCGGCCGGCGTCATCCTCGACACGCGCGCCCATGCCGGCATCGTCGACTACGAGCCGACCGAACTGGTGATCACGGCGCGCTGCGGCACGCCGCTGGCCGAGATCGAGGCCGCCTTGGCCGAACGCAACCAGATGCTGGCGTTCGAGCCGCCGCATTTCGGTCCGCACGCCACACTGGGCGGCGTGATTGCGGGCGGCTTGTGCGGCCCGCGCCGCGCGACGAGCGGCGCCGCGCGCGACTTCGTGCTGGGCGCGACGCTGCTCGATGGCCGCGGCGACGTGCT
The DNA here is from genome assembly GCF_059685835.1 of Telluria sp. RB2R28. Classification (NCBI taxonomy): domain Bacteria; kingdom Pseudomonadati; phylum Pseudomonadota; class Betaproteobacteria; order Burkholderiales; family Oxalobacteraceae; genus Telluria; species Telluria sp. RB2R28. The sequence goes on from NZ_JCASIK010000005.1 coordinate 134,294, forward strand.
GGCGTTCGGCGGGCGCGTCATGAAGAACGTGGCCGGCTACGACGTCTCGCGCATGCTGGCCGGCTCGCTCGGCACGCTGGGCGTGCTGCTGGAGGTCTCGGTCAAGGTACTGCCACGGCCTTTTGCCGAAACGACGCTGCGGTTTGCATTGAACGAGATCGACGCGCTGCGATCCCTGAACACGTGGGGCGGCCAGCCTTTGCCCATCTCGGCCAGTGCCTGGGTCGACGGCGAGCTGGCGCTGCGCCTGTCGGGCGCCGAGGCAGCGGTCGATGCCGCCGTGCGAAGTCTGGGTGGCGAGGTCATGCCGGAGCCCGATGCATTCTGGCGCGCCGTGCGCGAACAACGCACGGCGTTCTTCGACGGCGACGGTGCGCTGTGGCGTCTGTCGGTGCCGTCCACCACGGGCGCGCTGGTGCTGGGCGGCGCGCAAATGATCGAATGGGGCGGCGCCCAGCGCTGGTTGCGCGCCGATGGTGACGCAGGTACCGCGCAGGCGATCCGGCGCACCGCGCAGGCCTGCGGCGGCCATGCGACGCTGTTCCGGGGCGGCGACAAGTCCGCCGGCGTATTCCAGCCGCTCGCGCCCGCGCTGGCGCGCATCCACGCGCGCATGAAAGACGCATTCGATCCCGCGCATGTCTTCAACCCGGGCCGCATGTACCAGGAAAGCACATAAAACATGCAAACCACTCTGGCCGATTTCATCAAGGGCACGCGCGAGGGCACCGAGGCTGAAGCGATCCTGCGATCCTGCGTGCACTGCGGCTTTTGCACCGCCACCTGCCCAACGTACCAGTTGCTGGGCGACGAACTCGATGGCCCGCGCGGGCGCATCTACCTGATCAAGAACGTGCTCGAAGGCGCCGAGCCGACCCGCAAGACCCAGCTGCACCTGGACCGTTGCCTGACGTGCCTGAACTGCGAAACCACGTGCCCGTCGGGCGTGAAGTACGGGCGCCTGCTCGACATCGGCCGCAAGCTGGTCGACGAGCGCGTGGCGCGGCCCCTGGGCGAGCGGCTCACGCGCACGACGCTCAAGACCTGCCTGCCGCATGCGGGCCTGGCCACGCCGGCATTCAGGGCAGGGCGCCTGCTGCGGCCCCTGTTGCCGCAAGTGCTGCAGGCCAAGTTGCCGCCCGTGCGCGCCGCCGGCCGCTGGCCGACACGCGTCCACCCGCGCAAGATGCTGGTGCTCGATGGCTGCGTGCAGCCCGGCATGGCGCCCAACATCAATGCTGCCGCGGCGCGCGTGCTCGATGCACTGGGCGTGCAGCTGACCGTGGCGCCCAAGGCCGGCTGCTGCGGCGCGCTGCGCTATCACATGAACGACCAGGACGGCGGGCTGGACGACATGCGCCGCAATATCGACGCCTGGTGGCCAAGCGTTGAAAACGGCGCGGTCGAGGCGATCGTCATGACCGCGTCGGGCTGCGGCGTCACCGTCAAGGAATACGGCCACCTGCTGGCGCACGATCCCGCGTATGCCGCCCGGGCCGAACGAATCAGCGCGATCACACGCGACCTGTCGGAAGTCCTGGCGCTATTCCAGGACCGGATCGCCGCGCTGGCAAAAGGGAAGGGCGGCCCGCCCGTGGCGTACCACCCGCCGTGCACGCTGCAGCATGGCCAGCAAATCCGTGGCAAGGTCGAAGGCGTGTTGCAGGCGGCCGGTGTGGAGGTGGTGCTGTGCACCGACAACCACCTGTGCTGCGGCTCGGCCGGCACCTATTCGGTGCTGCAGCCGGCCATCTCGCTCGCGCTGCGCGAGCGCAAGCTGGCCAGCCTGGCCGCGACCGGGGCAGAGCAGATCGTGTCGGCCAATATCGGGTGCATTGCGCATTTGCAGGGAGGGACCGGCATGCCCGTGACGCACTGGATCGAGTTGCTGGAGCAGATGCTGTCGTGATCTGCATTTTTTTCTACCAATGCAAGCGTGAATGCATATGAGAATCTTCAATTTGCCTGACCCGCATGTGACTCTTGAGTCTGTTATCGACCACGCTGTCCAGGATGCCGACGTGATGGTGATTGCGCGTCGCAATGCCCCAAACGCGGTTGTCATGTCGTTCGACTATTACAGCAGCCTGATGGAAACGATGTACTTATTGGGCACGCCAGCAAACGCTGCTCACCTGGCGAAGTCGCTTGCCCAGGCGCGAAAGGGAACATGAGGTATCGAAGGGTGCGCCGGACTGGATAGCGCGGTAAATATCGTGTCTTTGCGTGGATCGGCGTGAGGCGAGGCGCGTCAAGCGCACCCGTGGTAGCATCGCCCCGACCCCAGCAACGAACACCAGCAGGAACGATCTTGAGCTTTACCTTTCAACTCGTGCGCGAGGACGAAGACAGTCCGCGCGCCATCGTCTTCGAAGACAGCAGCACCCCCGGCCTCGTGCCGGTATGGGAGGCGGCCGGCGTCTACGACGCGCTCTACAACAGCGATGGCCAGCTGGCGCGCGACGTCTCGCGCCGGCTGGCGTATGGCGTCGATCGCCTGAACGACGACCCCGGGCTTGGCAACCTGCTGCCACCGGGTTTGTCGATGGATGTGGCGATCCGCTTCCTGGACAACGTCACCCGCGCCTGCATTACCCACGGCGCGGCCCGCATTCAGACGCGATAAAATTGCCCTATGGTCATTCGGCGCAAGGGCTTGTACCATAGGAGCGTTCTGCTCGCCAAATGAAAGAGTGCCATGACCTTGCCTATCCTCTCCCGCACGCTGTGCCTGACCCTGTTCGCTGCGGCCTGCAATGCGCCCGCGCAGGCTGACAGCTTCGCGTCGTCCGCTTCCAGCGCCGGCTCGGCGTCGTCGGCCAGTATTTCCGATTCGGTCAGCGGTTCCAGCAACAGCTCGAGCGACAATGACAAGGTCGCCGCCGGCCAGTACCGCGTGATCAACATCGCGCACGCCCCGAACAAGCCCGACACCACCCGCCTGACGCTGCGCGCAACTGCCGCCGGCCAGGCCCGTTCGTTCGAGCTCGACGTACCTAACCGCGCCCTCGCGACGCGCACCGTGATCGCGGGCGACGTGGTCCAGGTCAATGAGCGCGCCTACGGCTACGAATTCGCCTACGCCGACACCCAGCGGCCATTCTTCCTGGCGCTGCAGGACGAGTGGTACCGCGAACTGGGCTCGCGCAAAGTCACGATCTGATGCTCGTGCGCCAGGCGGCGCTGGCGCTGGCGCTGCTGTTGTGTGCGAGTGGCAGTGCCTGGGCCGGCTTTCCCACCTTCTGCGACCGCTCGCGCGACCTCAACGCGACCGAGCAGGACCGCGTGCTGCGCTTTGCCGGCGTCGTCAAGCAGGAGCTGGCGCGCTCGAACGGCAAGGTCGCACTGATCGCGCGTGCCGGCACTGACCTGAGCCGCTTCAATCTGGTGTATTCACACGCCGGCGTCGCGCTGCGCGACACGCCGGACAGCCCGTGGGCCGTGCGCCAGCTGTACTACGAGTGCGACGAGGCGCGCCCGTACATCTTCGACCAGGGCATCGCCGGCTTCGCGCTCGGCGCCGACGCACCGGGCAAGGGCCATATCGCCTTGTTGTTCCTGCCGGATGACGACAGTGCGTCGCTCGAACGCGCCGCCCGCGACAAGGCGCTGGCGCTGGCCCTGCTGGCCGGTCAATACAGTGCGAACGCCTATGCCTACGGCACCAGGTACCAGAACTGCAACCAGTGGGTGGCCGAGCTGATGGCCAGCGCCTGGGGCGGCGCGCCAGGTGAGGGCAACCCGCGGAAAGCAGCGCAGGCCTGGCTGCGCGCGAACGATTACGTCCCCGGTCCGGTCAAGGTGCCATCGCACTTCACGATGTTTGCCGGGCAGTTCGTGCCGCTCGTGCACGTGGATGACCATCCGGTGGAAGACCTGCACGCGCTGTCGCTGCAGGTCAGCGTGCCAGCGTCGATCGAAGCCTTCGTGCAGCGCCGCGCGCCCGAGACGCAGCGCGTGGAAATCTGCCACGACGAACGCCGGATTGTCGTGCGGCGCGGCTGGACGCCGCTTGGCGCAAGCTGCGAGCCGCAGCCGGGTGACGAGGTGATTGCCCTTGCGCCGTAAGCACGCAGGATTGCTGGTACTCGCCGCATGCTGGCAGCTTGCCGCCAGCGCGGCCGATGCGCTGCCTTCGTCGCTCGAGGGGAATTGGCAAACGTCCGAAGCGGTCGGCGAGGGCGACATCCGGCAAACCGATATGCTTCTCGCAACTGATGGCTTCGGCATGATCTCCGGCGCTTCGCCACTCATGGCGCGCATGCAGGGCATGGACAAGAGTCGCTCGAGGTTATCAACCATATCGTTAGGCATGCCGGTGCGCTTGACGCTCGATGCCAGTACCCGGCATGTGCGCATCGTTCCGCATGTGCTGAATGGTATCGATGCCGCTGGCCGCAGCACATTCCGCTGCAACCTCGATTCGTTAGCGACGACGCTGACGTGTCTGTCGAACGACGACGGCGTCACAGTATGGCGGCGACGTAGTGAAACGATGTCCGACAAGGATGCCGCCACGATCACGATGTTGAGACGGCATTTTCCATGAACCGCCGCAGCAATCTTCCTTAGCCTCTCAGCACCTTCTCGATATCGCCGCCCAGGTCTTCCGGCTTGGTGGTCGGCGCATAGCGCGTGACGACCGCGCCTTCGCGGTTGACGAGGAACTTGGTGAAGTTCCACTTGACCGCCTCGGTGCCCAGCACGCCGGGCGCCTCACCCTTCAGGAAGCGAAACAGCGGATGCGCGTCGTCGCCATTGACGTCGACCTTGGCGAACAGCGGGAACGTCACGCCGTAGTTCTTTTCGCAGAAGGCGCCGATCGCTGCTTCGTCGCCCGGTTCCTGGTGTCCGAACTGGTTGCATGGGAAGCCCAGCACCACGAGACCCTGGTCCGCATAGCGGCGCTGCAGCGCTTCGAGGCCCTGGTATTGCGGCGTGAAGCCGCAGGCGCTGGCCGTATTGACGATCAGGAGCGCCTTGCCGCGGTAGCGCTGCAGGTCGACCGGCTGGCCGTCGAGGGCAATGGCGTTGAAATCGTAGGCATTCATTTGAGGTCTCCTTGTTGTAAACAATGCAGTTTACGCTACTGCTGGCAGAAGCACGGCAGAGCGCTGGCTCCGGCGGCGTCGGTTCGCCGATCAATGCTGTGACATTTCGCCGGTCTTAGCATTTCTTAACAAATTTCGGGCATGACGCATGCGACAATCACGCTCGTCCAAACGTCCCGTCACCCAGGTATTCATGTCACGTCATCGTTCTTCCGCTCTGTTGTTCGCACTGCTTGCGCCTGTCTGCGCATTGGCCCAGGAAACCGCCGTACGGCCGGCCGATCCCGTTACCGGCGCCGTCACGCCCACCGCCCCGGCGCTGCAGGCGGCCGACGTCCCCGTCGCTTCCACCGTCGCCGTGACGGCCGCGCGTTCATCCAACCGGATCGATCGCCAGGCATATGACGTCAAGAGCGACGCCGCGTCGACCAACGACACGGTGGCCGACACGCTCAACAAGGTGCCGTCGGTGGCGGTGGACGCGGACGGCAACGTGACGCTGCGCGGGCGCAGCAATGTGCAGATCCTCGTCGATGGCAAGCCGTCGGCGATGATGCAGGGCGAGAACCGCGCTGCGGCGCTGGGCGCGATCCCGGCGGCCGATCTCGATTCGGTCGAAGTGATCAACAACCCCGGCGCGCAGTTCGGCAACGAAGGCGGCGGCGGCCCGATCATCAACCTGGTGATGCGGCGCGAGCGCACGCCGGGCGGCTTCGGCGCCGTCAACGCGAACGTCGGCCCGGAAGGGCGCGCCAATGCGTCGAGCTTCGGCAGCTACACGACCGGGCGCATGAGCGTGCAGGGTGGCGTGTACGTCCGGCGCGACACGCGTGGCAGCGACGGCGAAACGAACCGCGACCGGATCGATCCGCTCACTGGCGCCGTGGCCAGCAGCACGCAACGCTCGAACAGCGAGACCGATACCGAGGCCGTGGGCATGAACAGCTCGCTGACCTACAACCTGGGCGACAAGGATGTGCTGTCGGCCAAGGCCAGCTTCTCGGCCAATGGCAGCGACGGGCAGTCGCAGGAGCGCTATCGCGGCGTCAACGCCGACGGCAGCATCGACGGCGACTACCTGCGTTCAAGCGTGCGTGACAACGACAACCGCAGCTACAGCCTCAGTGGCGGCCTGGATCACAAGGGCGCGCGGCCCGGCGAAATCCTCAAGGTCGACCTGCGCCTGTCGGGCAACAAGGGCGAGGCCGACACGCGCTTTGCCAGCGATTACACGGTGCGCCCCGCCAATTCGACTGCGCCACGCACGCACCAGAACAACCTGACCGAAACGCGCGTGATCGACTTCACGGGCGACTATGAACTGCCGGGCGAGAAGGGCGTGTTCAAGGCCGGCTACAAGGTCGCGCAGAACAGCAATGTATTCGACACGCGCTTTTTCAATGTCGATGAGGCGACGCTGGCCGAAAGCCTCAGCAACCAGCGCACCAACCGCTTCGAGCTCGATGAAACGACGGTGGCGTTGTACGGTACCTATCAGCTGCGCCTGGCCGAAAAATGGGGCTTGCTGGGCGGGCTGCGCACCGAATACACCGACCTCGATCTGAACCAGGTCACCACCAACGTCAAGGCCAACAACCATTACTTTGACGCGATCCCGAGCGCATTTCTCACCTACGACCTGTCGGACGACACGGCGCTGCGCCTGAGTTACGCGCACCGCATCCGCCGGCCGGGCGCGGGCGACCTCAATCCCTTCGTCGTCTACCGCGACGAAACCAACGTCTCGTCGGGCAATCCCGACCTGATGCCCACCAAGACCGACTCGATCGAACTGGGGCTGGAAACCAAACTGGGCAAGGTTGAGACCAATGTGCGCCTGTATGCGCGGCGCGACTCCGACCTGATCCAGGAGCGGCGCACCTTCATCTCCGACACGGTGCTGCTTACCACGCGCGAGAACGCTGGCAGCAGCAACTCGGGCGGCCTCGAATTCACGTTCAGCGGCCGCGTCACGCCCAGCTTGACGGTCAACGCCAGCGGCAACCTCGGTTATTCCGAGCAGTCGGTGCTCGGCAACAGCCAGGACGACAAGCGCAGCGCCACGTCGCTCAGTGGCCGCGCGCGCGTGAGCTACCAGATCAATCCGACCAACAGCCTGCAACTGGTGCTCAATGCGCAGGGCAAGACGCTGTTCGGCGAAGGCTACCGCCAGCCCACGCGCAGCGCTGACCTGAGCTACCGCCGCAACCTGAGCCAGGCCCTGAGCCTCGTCGTGAACGTCAACGACGTCTTCGACTCGCAAAAGACCGAATCGATCACCGAGACCGACCGCCTGCGCGAATACAGCATCCGCCGCCAGGAAGGACGCCTCGTGTATGTCGGGCTGTCGTACCGCTTTGGCAGTTTTGGCGGTGCGGGCGGGCGCCGACCGGATGGCGCGCGGGGCGGGCCTGGCGGTGGACCAGGGTTCGGGCCACCGGGCAGCGGCATGGGACCGGGCGGGTGAGCGTTTGACCCGTATGCGGGTCGGGTAATTTGACGACGAGCTGTTCGGAGCAGCAGGGGCATGACAGAATACGGCACCTTTGAATCTGCCATGACTGTCCCCCAGATGCTTCGCCCCACGCTCGTCGCGCTTTCCCTGTCTGCCTTGCCTGCTTACGCCCAGAACACCGCGGCACCGGCACTCTCCACGGACACTGTCCAGAAGGTCGAAGTCAAGGCCGACGCCAATGGCTACGATCCGCGCCGCGACGATACCGCCAGCAAGATCGTCGTCTCGACCGAGGAAATCCGGCGCTATGGCGACACCTCGGTGCTCGATGTGTTCAAGCGCCTGCCGGGCATCACCGTCAGTGGCGGCGCCGGGCGTGGCGGTGGCGAGATCCGCATGCGTGGCCTGGGCAGCGGCTACACGCAGATCCTGCTCAACGGCGAGCGCGCGCCGGCCGGCTTCGACATCGACCAGCTTTCGCCCGAGTCGATCGAGCGCATCGAAATCCTGCGCGCCGCCAGCGCCGAGTTCTCGACCCAGTCGATCGCCGGCACCGTCAACATCGTCCTCAAGCGCGCGGTGAAAAAGGCGCAGCGCGAACTGCGCGTGGGCTACGGCAAAAGCGGGGAGGTGAGCAATCCTTCCGCCAGCCTCACCATGTCGGACCGCGTCGGCAAGATGTCGTATTCGCTCGCCGCGAGCGCCTGGCGCTACGAGTTCGATCGCCGGTCGCCATTCGAAGAATCGCAGGTCGATGCGGCCGGGCGTCCTGCCTTTTTGCGGCGCAGCGAGCAGACCGATCGTGGCAGCCCGCAAGGCATCAACCTCACGCCACGGCTGAACTGGAGCCTGGAGAATGGCGATACGGTCAGCTGGCAATCGCTCGTTGCGCACCAGCGCAACAACTACCAGGGCAGCACTTCGACCGAGACCATTCTTGGCCTGCGCCCTCTGTACGACGAGCGCGAGGTGCGCAGCAAAGGCACCAACACGACGCTGCGTTCGGACCTGACCTGGATGCATAACCTGGAAGAAGGCGCCAAGTTCGAGCTGAAACTGGGCGTGAACGGGTCGCGCAGCCGCGGTAACTGGCATGAGAACGATTTCCGTACGCTGGGCGAGGTTGACCGTCTGGCGCGCGATTCAACCGTGCTCAGTGCCACTGACGAAGTTGGCATCACCGCCGTGGGCAAGTATTCGCGGCCATGGAAGAAGGACCACGCGCTGTCCATGGGCTGGGACGCCGGGCATACCTTGCGCGACGATGCGCGCGGCGAGGTGGAACTGTTCCCGCTCGCGGGCGGCACGCTGCGCCGCGATGAAGATTACGACGCCACCCTCAAGCGCCTGGCGCTGTTCGTGCAGGACGAGTGGAACGTCACCAAGCAATGGTCGATGTACGCGGGCCTGCGCTGGGAAGGGCTGGAGACGCGCAGTAGCGGCAATACGTTCGACACCAGCACCAACCGCTCCAGCGTCTGGAGCCCGCTCGCGCAGACGCTCTACAAGTTGCCAGACAGCCGCGACCAGGTACGCCTGGCATTGACGCGCACGTTCAAGGCGCCGGCGGCCAGCAACCTGATTCCACGACGCTTCACGACCCCGAACAACAGCCAGACCGACCCTGACTACCGTGGCAATCCTGACCTGAAGCCTGAACTGGCGACCGGCATCGACGTGTCCTACGAACATTACTGGGCCGAGAAGGCGCTGCTGAGCGCTAGCCTGTCGGTACGGCGCATCAGCGACTACACGCGCCAGGGCCTGCTGGTCGAAGATGGCCGCTGGATCCAGACGCCGGTCAACGATGGCGACGCGCTCACGCGCAGCCTGGAGCTCGAGGCAAAGTTTCCGCTGTCGGCCGTGCTGCAGGACGTACCGGAGATCGACCTGCGCGCGAGCCTGGCGCGCAACTGGTCGCGCGTCGATGCGGTGCCGGGGCCGGACAACCGGCTCGACCAGCAGGTGCCGGTGTCGGGCACGCTGGGCGTGGACTACAAGACGCCGGGCGGCAAGCTCACGACGGGCGCGAGCTTCGCCTTCAAGAATGGCGGCAACGTGCGCGTGAACGTGGAGCAGTCACGCTACCAGAGCGTGCGGCGCGAGCTGGATGTGTATGCGCTGTGGAAGCTCAATCCGACCTACCAGCTGCGGCTGGCGGCAACCAATCTGCTGGCGCAGGATACGGTGTCCGAGTCGCGCTACGTGGACGACAACGGTGTGCAGCGCAGGACGACGTTTGCGGATGGGCAGGCAGTGGCGCGGGTGACGCTGGAGTCGCGGTTTTAATCGCCGCGGGTGAATCGATGCGGCCGATTGACGGTACCGGGTAGGGTGGACGGCTGCGCCGTCCACGCGGTGATCGGTATCGGTGCCGATTTCGTACCGGATGAATTTGGCGCTCACCATCACCGCGTGGGCGGCATAGCCGACTGCGCGTCCCGGCCCACCCTACGTCACCAACCCATTGCACGAACCTATCACACCAACCCCAACGCCTCCGTCCCGCTCGAAAAATCGCGGTTCTTCGCATGCTTGCTATTGAGCTTGATGTTCAATCGCAGGTCATTGACCGAGTCCGCGTTGCGCAGCGCGTCTTCGTAGGTGATCTTGTCGGCCTCGTACAGGTCGAACAGCGCCTGGTCGAACGTCTGCATGCCCAGCTCGCGCGACTTCTTCATGATTTCCTTGATCTCATGAACTTCGCCCTTGAAGATCAGGTCGGAAATCAACGGTGAATTCAGCAGGATCTCGATCGCCACCACGCGACCCTTCGATTCCTTCTTCGGAATCAGGCGCTGCGACACCAGGCCTTTCAGGTTCAGCGAGAGGTCCATCAAGAGTTGCTGGCGGCGCTCTTCGGGGAAGAAGTTGATGATGCGATCCAGCGCCTGGTTGGCGCTGTTGGCGTGCAGCGTGGCCAGGCACAGGTGGCCTGTTTCGGCGAACGCGATGGCGTGCTCCATCGTCTCGCGGTCGCGGATCTCGCCGATCTGGATCACGTCCGGCGCCTGGCGCAGCGAGTTTTTCAGGGCTGCTTCAAAGCTGTCGGTGTCCACGCCCACTTCGCGCTGGGTGATCACGCAGTTCCGGTGCGGGTGGACGAATTCGACGGGGTCTTCGACCGTGATGATGTGGCCGTAGCTGTTCTCGTTGCGGTAGCCGACCATCGCCGCCAGCGTCGTCGACTTGCCCGAACCCGTCGCGCCGACCATGATCACCAGCCCGCGCTTGGTCATCACGACGTCCTTGAGCGTGTCGGGCAGGCTCAGGTCCTCGAACTTCGGGATCGCCGTGGTGATCACGCGCAGCACCATGCCCACGCAACCCATCTGCATGAAGGCCGAGACGCGAAAGCGCCCCAGGTCGCCCGGCGTGATCGCAAAATTGGCTTCGCGCGTGAGCTCGAAGCCGGCCGCCTGCTTGTCGTTCATGATGGCGCGCGCCAGGTCGCCCGTGTGGCCGCTGGTGAGCGGCTGGCTCGAGACGGGCGTCATGCGCCCGTCGATCTTGATCGCCGGCGGAAAGCCCGCCGTGATGAACAGGTCCGAGCCGCCCTTGGTCACCATCAGGCGCAGCAGGTCGAACATGAATTTGGTAGCCTGGTCGCGTTCCATGGATGGCCCTTAGCCGAGGAAGTTTTCGGGGATCTTGGCGGCGCCGCGCGCGGCAACCGACGAGATCATGTTGCGGCGTACGAGGTCGGTCAGGTTCTGGTCGAGCGTCTGCATGCCGACATTGCTGCCGGTCTGGATCGCCGAATACATCTGGGCGATCTTCGCTTCGCGGATCAGGTTACGGATGGCCGGCGTGCCGATCATGATTTCGTGCGCCGCCACGCGGCCGGAGCCGTCTTTGGTCTTGAGCAGCGTTTGCGAAATCACGGCCTGCAGCGATTCGGACAGCATCGCGCGCACCATCTCTTTTTCTTCGGCCGGGAACACGTCGACGATACGGTCGATGGTCTTGGCGGCCGACGACGTGTGCAGCGTGCCGAACACGAGGTGGCCCGTCTCGGCGGCCGACAGCGCCAGGCGGATCGTTTCCAGATCGCGCAATTCGCCGACCAGGATCGCGTCCGGATCTTCGCGCAGCGCCGAGCGCAGCGCGTTGCTGAACGAGAGCGTGTGCGGGCCGACTTCACGCTGGTTAATCAGGCATTTCTTGGAGTCGTGGACGAATTCGATCGGGTCTTCGATCGTCAGGATGTGGCCATATTCCTGCTCGTTGAGGTGATTCACCATCGCCGCCAGCGTGGTCGACTTGCCCGAACCGGTCGGCCCCGTGACCAGCACCAGGCCACGCGGCTTCAACGCCAGTTCGCCGAAGATCTTCGGCGCGTTCAGGTCTTCGAGCGACAGGATCTTGGACGGAATCGTGCGCAGCACGGCGGCGGCGCCCCGTTCCTGGTTGAACGCATTGACACGGAAACGCGCCAGGCCCGGAATCGCGAACGAGAAGTCGCACTCGAGCACTTCTTCGTACTGCTTGCGCTGGCCGTCGTTCATGATGTCATAGATCATGCCGTGCACGTCCTTGTGCTCCAGCGGCGGCAGGTTAATCCGGCGCACGTCGCCATGGACGCGGATCATCGGCGGCAGGCCGGCCGACAGGTGCAGGTCCGAGGCCTTGTTCTTGACCGAGAAAGCGAGTAATTCCGATATGTCCATTTATAATCCCAGTGCCGCAAACGGCCTCAAAAATATTTCCTATAGAAAATCATTATGTCCATAATCGCCGGGAACTTGCAAGCTGTCGAAGCGACAATCACCGATGCTGTAAAGGCATCGGAACGCACCAGAAGCGACGTCCAGTTGCTGGCCGTATCGAAGACCTTCCCTGCGCAGGCGGTCCTCGATGCAATGGCCGCCGGCCAGCTGGCGTTCGGCGAAAACTATTTGCAGGAAGCGCTCGACAAGATCGCAAGCGTCGCGCAGGCGCAACCAGATGCGGCCGTCGAGTGGCATTTCATCGGCCCGATCCAGAGCAACAAGACGCGGCCCATCGCCGCCAGCTTCGCCTGGGTGCACACGGTCGAGCGGCTCAAGATCGCGCAGCGCCTGTCGGAGCAGCGGCCGCCCGAACTGGGCCCGCTGAATATCTGCCTGCAAGTGAATATCAGCGGTGAGGCCAGCAAGAGCGGCGCATCGCCTGAAGAATTACCGGCGCTCGCGCGCGAGGTCGCGCAACTGCCGAACCTGCGCTTGCGCGGGCTGATGGCGATCCCCGAACCCACCACCGATGTCGCAGAACAGCGCGCCGCCTTTGCCCGCGTGCGCGCCCTGTTCGACGCGCTGCGCGCTGAAGGCCTGGAACTGGACACGCTGTCGATGGGCATGTCGGGCGACCTGGCGCCGGCGATTGCCGAAGGCGCGACGATCGTGCGCGTGGGCAGCGCCATCTTTGGCAAACGCGATTACACCTGACAGGATCACCATGAACATCGTCTTTATCGGCGGCGGCAATATGGCCGCAGCCCTGATTTCCGGGCTCGTGAAGGTCGCGGGTTCCGGCGCGCACATTCACGTGGTGGACCGCAATCCCGAAGCACTGGAGCGCCTGGCGCGCGAGTATGGCGTGCGCACCGCGACCGCCATCGACGAGGGTGTCCAGCATGCTGAAGTCGTGGTGCTGGCCGTGAAGCCGCAGCAGATGCGCGAAGTGGCCACAGCACTGGCGCCGTACCTGACGCGCCAACTGGTGCTGTCGATCGCGGCGGGTATCCGCAGCAGCGACCTGACGCGCTGGCTCGGTGGCTACGACGCCATCGTGCGCACGATGCCGAATACGCCAGCGCTGATCGGCATGGGCGTGACGGGCCTGGCGGCGCAGCCGGCCGTGAGCGCCGCGCAGCGCGAGCAGGCCGACGCTGTCATGCGCGCGGTCGGCAAGACCGTGTGGCTGGACGACGAAGCGCAGATCGATGCGGTGACGGCGGTGTCGGGCAGCGGGCCGGCCTACGTGTTTTACTTCCTCGAAGCGATGCAGGAAGCCGCGCGCGCGATGGGCCTGAATGCAGAGCAGGGCAGGGAACTGGCGCTGGCTACGTTCACGGGCGCAGCGCAACTGGCGGCGCAGTCGCCGGAACCGGTCGAGGTGCTGCGCGCGCGCGTGACGTCAAAGGGCGGCACGACGCATGCGGCGATCGAGAGCATGGAAGCGGCGGGCGTGAAAGGCGCGATCGTCACAGCGATGCAGGCCGCAGCCGCGCGTGGCAAGGCGCTCGGGGACGAGCTGGCTCAGGATTGAGCGCATGAAAAAAGGGGCACCGCCAATGCGGACGCCCCTTCGTGTCATGCGGGAGTGCGGGGTTCAATGTACCTCGAACTTCCTCCACCCCAGCACCGGCAACACCTTCTGCGCCAGCTTGTAGGCTGACAATCCTGCGGTGATCGCACCGACCACCCAGGCCGGCTTGGTGAGCAGGATGCCCAGCCCGACGCCGGCGGCGGTCAGGATGGCTTTCTTGTGCTGCGCCACGTAACCCGTGGTGCCGCCCATCGCCGACGGCGTGCGCAGCAGCGTCACGTCGGCCGACATCTGGGCGCGCTGTTCGGCGCATTGCGCGGCCAGCAAGCGGCGGCGCACCGCCAGTGGTTCAGATTTTGACGTCATCGATCGGCTCTCCTTTGACAGCTTGCGCATCCTTGCGCAGTTCGGCCAGCGTGGCAGCCATGATTGGTCCACGGTTCGTCAGGTCGCCACGGACCTTGAAGAATGCCAGCACACTGCCCAGCGCGAACAGCAGCGTCATGCCGCCAACGGCGAGCAGGCGGTGCGTATCCCAGAACAGCACCAGCACGAACAGGATCAGCAGCAGCACCGCGACCACGCCGAAGAAGGCGGCAGCGATGCCCCAGGCCACATAGCCGAACAGGCGGTGCGTTTCTTCCTGCAGTTCGAGCGTCGCCAGTTCAAGCCGCGTGCGCAGCATGGCAAGCAGCGTGGCCCCGATGCGCGAAATGGTCGCGGGGATCGTCATTTTATTTGCGGACGATCAGCATGCCGATGACAACACCGATGGCAGCGCCCAGGCCAACCGATTTCCATGGGTTGTCCTTGACGTATTCGTCGGTGGCCTTGGCGGCGACCTTGGTGCGCTCGACCACGGTTTCTTCGGCGTTGATCAGGCCGACCTTGGCCGAGGCCAGCGTCTGCTCGAACTTGGCCTTGGCCGACTTGAGTTCTTCGCCGGTCAGCTGGCTGCCGTTGCGCAGCCACGATTCTGCGTCGCCGATGACGCTTTTCAGGTCATTGACCAGCTGGTCGCGGGTATTGGTCTGGGTCGGGATTTTTTCGATCATATTGGGCCTCTTGGTGTGGTGGTCGATCACGCTGCCGAAGCAGCGATGAATGCATTTCGGACAATATTAACCTAATGCATAGTCTAGTGCGACACCAATGAACAGTGCGGCCCCCAGCCAGTTGTTATGGCGGAAGGCCTTGAAGCAATTCATCCGGTCGCGGTGGCGGATCAGCGTGTAGTGATACAGCGCGATCGCGCCTGCTACCGCCACACCGGCCACGAACCACCAGCGCAGACCAAGCGACCAGCCGCACAGCAGGAAGATGGCCAGCGACGCGCCGTAGCACAGCATGATCGCCGCCACGTCGAAGCGCCCGAAGGTGATGGCCGACGTGCGCATGCCCAGCTTGATGTCGTCGTCGCGGTCGACCATCGCATACGCGGTATCGTAGGCCACCGCCCAGAACACGTTGGCCACCAGCAGCCACCAGGCCACGCTTGGGACTGCGCCCTGCACGGCGGCAAACGCCATCGGGATGCCGAAGCCGAACGCGATGCCCAGGTAAGCCTGCGGAATGGCGAAGAAGCGCTTGAAGTACGGGTAGGTGCCAGCAACCACCACGGCCACCACCGACAACTGCCTAGTCAGCGCATTGAGCGGCAAAATCAGCAGGAACGACGCGATCGCCAGCACGGCCGCGACCATCACCGCTTCCCAGCCCCGGATCTTGCCGCTTGTGAGCGGGCGGTCGACCGTGCGCTTGACGTGGCGGTCGAAGTCGCGGTCGGCGTAGTCATTGATCGCGCAGCCGGCGGAGCGCATCAGCGCCGTGCCGACCACGAAGATCGCCAGCACATCGAACGCCGGCACGCCGCCGGAGGCCATCCACAGCGCCCACAGGGTGGGCCACAGCAGCAACAGGATGCCGATCGGCTTGTCGGCCCGGATCAGGCGAAAGTAGAGCGCCAGCTTGTTCATGTGTTCGCTTTTTTGTCGCAAAAAATATTGATCGGAAGACAGCAATTCTAGCCGGTTTGCGAACGCTGCGCGGCGCACCCTTGCCGCAGCAGGCCGCATGCAATGTGCATGACAGGCATGTGTCACGACCAACGGTGTATGCCGAAAAATTGTCTTTTTGTTGTCATTATCTTGACATGATCGTTTGCTTTAATGCATCGGTCCAAGCCGGGGTGGTAAGGACAGGCGGGCCGCCGCTCAGGCGCTGCCAACATTCGAGATGCCGGTCCACCGGCTCGCACGTCCAATCAATGGAGAAGTACACATGAACAACCACGACACGTCGCCGTCGCGCCGCAACCTGCTCAAGGGCATCGCCGGCGCCAGTGCGCTGCCATTCGTCGGCGCCTTCGCCGCGCTGCATGCCCGTGAAGCTGCCGCCGCCAATGGTGTTACCGCGCTGGTCGACAGCCCATATGGCCCGATCGCGCCAACCAATGACCTGAGCACCGGCCTGCCGCTGCTGCAACTGCCGCCTGGCTTTAGCTATAAAAGCTATGGCTGGCGCGGCGATACCATGACCGACGGCCGGCCATGCCCGGCCGGCCACGACGGCATGGGCGTGATCGCCACGCGCAAGGTCGGCCGCAGCACCGAACAGGTGTTGGTGCGCAATCATGAAATCACCAGCAGTGCAGCTGGCAATTTCATCAACGCCTACAGCTTCTACGATGGCGGCACGATCAACACCACCACGACCAACCGCTCGTGCGGCGGCACCACCAACCTGGTGTTCCGCGATGGCGACTGGGTCAGCATGACGCCCAGCCTGGGCGGCACGCAGCAGAACTGCGCCGGCGGCGTCACGCCATGGGGCACGTGGCTGACCTGCGAAGAAGTCGGTTCCGACGCGATCACCGCCGGCGGCAAGAAGCACGGCTACGTGTTCGAAGTGACGGTCGATCCGCGCCAGACGACCGGCCAGCCGATCGTGAACATGGGCCGCTTCGCGCACGAAGCCGCCGCCGTCGATCCGGCCAACTGCAATGTCTACCTGACGGAAGATTCGTCGGGCAAGTCGGGCTTCTATCGCTACGTGCCGGACATCAAGACGGGCGCGGCCGGTTCGCTGGCGCGCGGCGGCGTACTCGAAATGGCGAAGGTCAAGGGCGTCAACAACGTCAACCTGGCCACCGCGTCGGTCGACCTGACGTACGAACTGGAATGGGTGTCGATCCCGAATCCGGACGCCAACCGCGGTAACAGCGTGGGCCTGAATGGCCAGGCGATCAGCAATGCCGCCGGCCCGTTCAACCAGGGCTGGGCCAAGGGCGCGCTGCGCATGAACCGCGGCGAAGGCATCTTCTATACCAAAGGCAAGCTGTACGTGATGGACACGTCGGGCGGTCCGGTCAACCGCGGCGCGATCTGGGAACTAGACCTGGCCAGCCAGACGCTCAAGTGCATCTATTCGAGCCCGAGCCCGCTGATCGGCAATATGGGCGACAACCTGGCGGTCAGCCCGCGCGATGGCCTGCTGATCTGCGAAGACTCGTCCAGCCCGATTACCGACACCTTCGGTTTCGGCCAGCGCCTGATGGGCCTGACGGGCGCCGGTGACGCGTACATCTTTGCAAAAAACAATGTGAATCTGACGGCGGCCCAGCTGACCGCCGCCGGCAAGGCGCCGACCCTGGCCGGCGATGGCCGCGGCAATGAATTTGCCGGTGCCTGCTTCGATCCGACCGGCCGCTACCTGTTCGTCAATATCCAGACGCCAGGCATCACCTTCGCGATCTCGGGTCCATGGGCCAAGGGTCCGCTGTAATTCTCACCGCATTCATTCAAGGATCATCATCATGACCATCAACAAATTCATCACCGCCGGCCTGGCTGCGCTGGCCTTCTCGTCCCTGGCGCCGGCTCACGCTGCGCTGCTGGTCAGCTCGAACAGCGCGGCAGGCAATGCCGTGACCGACTACAGCGCCGCCGGCGCCGTGTCGTTCGATCTGGCGCTGGCCAATTTCAGCGGCACCACGCTCAACTTCGTGCTCGAGGAAGCCGATATCGGCGGCCCGCTGAGCCTGAGCGCGATGGTGTTCAACCTGAGCGGCATGTCGTTCCCGCAGTTTAACTTTGGCTTGCAGGGCATCCGTTTTGCTGCGCCGGGCACGGTGTCCGCATTCTCGCAAGCGCTCAGCGTCAACAACTCGTTCTACAACGCGGCGATCACGTTCGCCAATGGCGAACCGGCCGAGTTCCAGTTCGGGAACCCGACGCTCGTCAATGGCCGCAGCGACTGGCTGCTCGATACCACCGGCATGCGCGCCGGCGACACGTTCTCGATCATGGCCGAAGTGCCGGAGCCATCGACGATCGCGCTGATGCTGCCGTTGCTGCTGGGTGGGCTGATGGTGGCCCGTCGCCGCCAAGGCTGATCGGGCAGGTTGCGTTGAACGCGTGGGCGGGGTACCCGCCCACCCTACGGCAAATCCGTAGGGTGGGAGGGGGCGCCGAGCCGGCTATGCCTCCGACGCGTTCAACCCAATGTTGCGCCGCGTGGACGGCATTACGGGCGTTGAGGATGCACGGCCCGCGCCGCTTCCCGCTGCGCGGCGAGCACCTCCGATGCGCGCAGGATCTGCGCGATCCGGCTGACCTGGTCGGATGGCGGCTGCCTGACCAGCACCACCAGCACGCCCAGGCTGACGGCGAACACGACCGCCGACTGCACCGCAGGGCCGATCCGCAACACGCGCCCCGGCAGCATCAGCAGGGCGCCGATGGCGATCCCGGCAAGCGCGCCACCGATGTGCCCGGCGTTATCGGTGCCGGCTACCAGAAAGCCCATGCCGATATTCAGCGCGACCACCTGGAAGATGACTTTCAATTCGATTTTCGCTGCGTTGCCAGCGCACAGCGCATGCACCAGGAGGGCGCCGGACGCGCCAAGCAGCGCGCCAGATGCGCCGGCGCTGACCGTGGTCGCGAAGTGCGGCGTGAAGCCCATCGCCGATGGCACCAGGTCGTAGCCCATATTGCGCACGGCCAGACTCGCAAACCACCAGGCGCTGGCCAGTCCACTGAACAAGCCGGACAACAGATAGATCAGTGTGAAACGGATCCGGCCCCAGGCCGCCTCGCACAACGGCCCGATCAGCGACAGCATGAGCATGTTCAGGCCCAGGTGCAGTGCGCCGTGGTGCAGGAACATCGACGTCACGAGCCGCTGCCAGTCGCCGGTGAGGGTGTAGGGGCCAAGATTGGCACCCCAGGCGGTCAGGTCTCTCGGGTTGGGCGACATCCAGTCGACGCCGTGCATACCCAGATACACCCACGCACCGATATTCATCAGGACGAGCCAGAGGGTAGGGGAGGTGAAGAGGCGGGGACGCCTGCCCGGTGTCGTCAGCATGGTTGTTTCCGAAAATAAATCATCGGTGAAAATAGCACCTTTCAGACAAGCCGTCGATTCGCTATCGCGGATCGCTCGCCCCTGGCCTACACTGCCGCGACACCGCCATCGACAAAGAGTTCATGTCCAGCGACAAAGCTACTGTCGCTTGATGCCAGGAAGAGCACTGCCCGTGCGACCTCGTTCGGTTCCGCCAGCCGCCCAAGCGGAACGCTTTTATTCAGCGCCTCTTCAACAGCCGGCTGCGCGTCGAGATAGCTGCGTATCAGGCGTGTTTCCGTGCCACCGGGCGAGACCACATTCACACGGATACCCTGCTGCTTGAGGTCATTCGTCCAGCTTCGGGCGAAGGAGCGCACCGCCGCCTTGCTCGCGTTATAGAGCGACTGGCCTGGCAAGCCTTTACTGCCAGCGATGGAGCCGTTGAGGACGACCGCACTTCCCGCCGTCATCAAAGGCAGTGCTTTCTGCACAGTCAACACCACGCCTTTCACATTGATGTCGAAGATGGAATCGAAATGGGCATCGTCGATCGCATCGAGTGGTTTGACCTCGTACATGCCTGCATTGGCGAACACGACATCGACGCGTTGGTGGTCGCGTTCGATCCGTTCGTACAGCCGGGCGACGTCGGCAGCGTTGGTGACGTCACCTTGTACGCCGACCGCGCCGTGCCCGATCTCGTTTATGGCGTCGTCCAGCAATGCTTGCCGGCGCCCTGTGATGTACACGTGCGCACCTTCGATGGCGAACAGTTTCGCCGTTGCGAGACCGATGCCATCGCTTCCGCCTGTGATCACCACAACCTTGTTTTCAAAACGCTTCGTCATTTTCTGGTACCCTTTTTAAAAGTGGAGGATCGCCCCACTTATAATACGGAGGGTTCCTCCACTTAACAAGCGAAAGAGCAAAATAGTGAGCGATGAACCTGCCCTCAGGGCTGATGCGCAAAAAAACCGCGAACTGATCCTCGTTGCCGCCGAGGCGCTATTCCTTGAAAAAGGCGCGAATGTTCCACTGGAGGATGTTGCCAAGCGCGCAGGCGTCGGTATCGGTACGCTGTATCGCCGTTTTCCCACGCGTGAAGCGCTGTTGGCCGCTACCAGCAATGAGCGTTTCTTGTCGCTGGCCCAGACCAGCCTTGCGCGCGACGCAGACCTCACGCCAGGCGCCGCGGTACGCGCTTATCTTGAAGAACTTGCCAGCAACACCAGCATTTATCAGAGCCTTGCTGCGTCGATCGGGACGGTGATCCAATGCGGGACGCCAGGATGCAATGCGATCACGGCTGAAGGGCAGCGCTTGCTTCAGCGCGCACAGGAAGCGGGCGCCATCCGCAGCGATGTCACTTACGAGGACTTGATCTGTGTGGTCACTGCCATTTCGATCGCGATCGACGCTGACCGTTCATCGACATCGCGTATCGGCCACCTGGTGGACTTGTTCCTGAATGGCATCAGCGTAAAAGATCCGGATTAGCGACCGATAGCCTTCTTGTTTTCGCCTGTCGTTCAATTACCTCGGTAGTCACGTCCGCTTCGCGCCCAATGCGATGTGCAAAATCAACGCGCTGGCATCATACGGCTTCGAGACGACGGGGCGTCCACGGAATCGCTGGTGAATGATTGCCGTGTCGCCGTAGCCGGTGACAAACATGAATGGTATGTTCTGCTCGCTGAGATATTCCGCAACTGCCAGGCTGGTTTCGCGGCCCAGGTTGTAATCGAGTACGGCGAAGTCCGGCGTGAACTGGCGAAGTGTCTCGAGGGCTGCGGCGACTGTAGAGACGACCTGCACACTTTCGGCACCCATCGACAGCAGCGTAGACTCGGTTTCGATTGCAATCAGCAAATTATCCTCGACCAGCAGGATGTTTCCGATAGGCGGTGGCAGCAGGGGAGACGGTGTGTGCGCGATGATTGGGTACGACGTGGCTGGTGCGTCGTCATTGCTTGAAATATAACGCGCTGGAATCTCGAAGCGCGCTATCAAGCCATCTGGCGCAAATTCGATCGCCGCTTTACCCCCCAGTTCGTGGGGAATCGCACGCTCGATAATGGTCGAACCGAAGCCGCGCCGCG
This sequence comes from Telluria sp. RB2R28, assembly GCF_059685835.1. Classification (NCBI taxonomy): domain Bacteria; kingdom Pseudomonadati; phylum Pseudomonadota; class Betaproteobacteria; order Burkholderiales; family Oxalobacteraceae; genus Telluria; species Telluria sp. RB2R28. The sequence continues at coordinate 155,500 of NZ_JCASIK010000005.1, forward strand.
TAGGCGGCACGACGCTGCTGCCGCCGTGTTCGGACCATTGGACCGAGAGATCACCCGTATCGCCACGCTCCAGGAGCAATTTGGCATGGCCGCCCTCGTGCTTGAATGCGCCATATTTCGCTGAATTGGTAATCAGTTCATGGAACACCAGCGCCAGTGTGGCGAACGCCTCCGGCTCAATGGCCCAGTCGCTGCCGATGATGATGACGCTGGCAGCATTGTTGCCGAGGTAGGCAGCAGCCTCGATGCGTACCATATCGCTCAGCGATTTTGGTCGCCATCCGCTACTGGTCAATTGGTCGTGAGCACGTGCCAGAGCATGGATGCGCGAACTGATATCTTCGGTAAACTGCGTGACGGAGGTCGCGCTGTTGCCGCATTGGCGTACCAGCCCGACAATGAGATTGAGAATATTGCGAACGCGGTGGTTGAGCTCGGCGATTAGTGTGTCTTGCTGATCGTTACTTTGCTTGCGCATCTTCTCCGCTGTATCGGTCATTCTGAGCATGACTTCAAGCAAAGAAACCCGTAGTGACTCGCCTTTGTCACGGTCGGCATCGCTCCATTGCGCCGATTGCTCGTGCACACGTTCTTTCCACAGCGCGAAACTGGCGCGTGGCGAATAGCGCAAGACCCCTGCATCGGCACGAACGACTTTGTCGGGCTTGCCCGCCCACTTCACCTCTGCGACGAGTTCATCGCGGAAAAACAGCACGAAGTCACGCGGGCTGCGTGAGATGGGAACTGCCAGTAATCCCGCTACGCCCGGGCAATCGGCCACCGCTTCCGGGCAAGTCTGTGCCAGGCAATGCGTGGTGAAAATTTCGCTGGTCGTGGCGCCGTTCAGGAATTTCACCAGCCGCATCATGGCGGGCAGGCCAGGTGTCGATCCAACCCTTCGCACGAGGCCGTCGACATACGTGGCCATGCCGCTGGCATTCAGGCTTGTTCGCAAGTCTGACAGCATTGCGAACAGATTATCTTCGCCAACGGCGTTGGGTGACACCATCGACAACATGCGCATGTGCGTGTCGCGGGACACCGCGCGGCCGCGCTCCTGCGCACGGCGGACAAAGTTCTCGATGATGGACGAGGCCATCTGGCCGTAGAACTCAAGGGCCATCCGCAATGTCGCCGCCAGATAGCGGGGACTATTATGGTGACATACGAGCAAGCCCCACAATTTGCCGTCGACGATCAGCGATACCGACATCGAGGAGCACACACCCATATTGTTCAGGTATTCGATGTGTACCGGTGAGACGGCGCGCAGGGACGCCATCGACAGATCGAGCATGTCGCCTTTGTAGTCGAGGAGCGGCACCAGGAACGCGTTCTGCGCCCCTACGTTGGCGACGACGCGCAGCGGGTTGACCAGATACAGCGCACGCGCCTGCGCCGGGATATCGCTGGCGGGGTAGCGCAGACCCAGGAAGCTGTCCATGCCTGCACCGCTGCGTTCGGCAACGACCTCGCCACTGAGGTCTTCGTGAAACTTGTAGACCATTGTTCTATCGTACCCACTCAGTACGCGCGTCTGTGCTGCCAGCACATCGCAGAAGCGGTCGATATCGCTTGCATCACGCAACTGGTTGAGCAATGAAATCATGCGCCCTGAGGCGTCGTCACCTGAGGCAACCGATGGTTCGCATTCGATGATGATCGATTCACCGGTACGCGACACCGACAGATCGAACAATCGCGTGTCGATTCCATCGGCACCGACCGGGACATCGAGCAGGTGTCGCACGCCACCTTTCATGCCAATGACCTGCAATTCACCGCGGATATCGTGCAGCGCGCGCCGTCCTATCAGCTCATGGAGTGGGCGCCCGCTTGCCTGGCTGACTTCGGTTGGCAGATAATTTCCGAGGTTGTCGGAACAGCGAACGACGTTCCAGTCCGGCGATACCTCGAGCAGGAAGCCATGTGGCTGAATCTGACCCAGAAATGCAATCCGTTCACTTTCACACGGCGCCGGTGCGATTTGTCGTCCGTCTAGATGAGTGCCCATGGAATAGCTTCCTTTAGTGTCAATGGTGAAGCCGGGACAATGAGCATATCAAATGAATCATAAAGAATCAGAATTTAAGTAAATTCCATGCTTAAAGAGTAAAAATAACTCTTTTTATGCATGCCCAAATGTAAAATATGCGCATGAAAAATCTTTACAGTCCTCAACTATTGGCGTTGATCGTTGAGACGAGCGCCGCGACCTGGACGGTTGGCGCGGACGGATACGTGGTCGATATTCCGGAGTGGACTGCCCTGACCGGCCAGAGCGTCGAGGAAATAAAAGGCGAGGGATGGATGAATGCAATCCATGGCGAAGACCTGGAGCGCGTCCGCTCCGCCTGGATGACAGCCGTCGCGCATGGCTCGCATTACAACACCGACTATCGGGTGCGATGTGCCGATGGCGTTTATCGTTGGTTCAATGCGCGGGGAGTGCCAATCCTGGATGTCGAGGGAGACATCCAGCAATGGATTGGCGTCCTGCTCCCCATCGCCGGATTGAACCGGTTCAGGCAGCCTGTGCCTGAGTCCTACGGCACCACGGCACCGTACGTCGACATCACGCCCGGCGCCTTGCGTGCAGCACGCGCGATGCTCGGCTGGTCGGCCAGCAAGCTTGCCGACGTGGCCGATGTGTCGATTTCAACGATCCGTCGGATCGAAGAAGCTGACGAACGCGACAGCACGCGCAGCACAACGGCGCGCAAGCTGATTGCGGCCTTGGCGCAGCAGCCGTTGACACTGATCGCCTCCGCCGAAGGCGTGATCGAGGGCGTGTCCGGGCGCACCAGAACGGGTTGAGAATCACGGCTGCAGAGAAACAACGCCAACCGTCCAGACCATCTCACGCATTGGACGGCGTGATGCGACAGCGTGAGGCAGCTTATGGCGAAGGCGTCCAGTGACTGGTCCAGCGATCGCAGCAATAGTGCGGGCGTGACATCGGCAGGATGCTAGACTTTGGTTCCCGGGCGCCACTGCCCGGCCATCCAGACCGATCGCATCGCAGGTCCGGGCCAGCGCGTTTGCCCCGGCACGGCATGTCCATCGCTGCGCGTCCGCAGGCATGCCATTACCCGTGCGCGCTTGCCAGGATTGCGACGCACCAGTCGCTTGCCATCCCGCGGATGTCGCGGTGTCCGCACCGTCACTCCCGCCCGGGCCGCGCCATGCGTCATGCGTCATGCGATCAAACACGTGCAAGGAGTCGTTTTGAATAGAATATTGTCGATGAGATTACTGGTCTCACTGTCCCTGGCATTGCTGCTGGGGCTCACCCAACCATCGGCGTTTGCCGCCGGCCAGGATGCCGAGGTAACCGCTGCCACCGAACCTGCCGTCCCCGATCCGCTCAAGCGCGAGACACCGCGCTCCATGGTTTCCGGCCTGCTCGGCGCCCTTGGTCAATCCGACTACGATCGCACCGCGCTGTACTTCGACTTGCCGCCAGCAACCAGCTCACGCCAGCGCACCAACGCGGTGGAGCAGGCGCGCGCGTTCCATGCGGTGCTGGACGATGGCGGCACGCTCGACACCTTCATTACGCTCTCCAACGACCCCAACGGCAAGGTGAGTGACGACTTGCCGGTCGATCAGGAGCGCGTGGGCGAGATCGCCATCCAGGACAAGAAAATCCCGGTGCTGCTCACGAAAGGGCAGGACGGCGAGCATCAGGTGTGGCGCGTCTCGCGCGAGACGCTGACCCAGATCACTGCGGCCACCAAGCGCGCGCCTGTGGTCACGGAACCTGCGGCCGACCAGGTCGTCGTCGCCGGCGCGCCGCTGAAGGACTGGGCGCTGCTGCTGGGCCTTGGCGTGCTGGTGTTCGGCGGCTTGTGGATGCTGTCGGCGCTGATCGTGTTCTGCATGCGCAAACTCGTGCCCGATCCGGAAGCCAATGGCCTGTACCGCTTCTTCGAGGCGGCACTGCCGCCGGTGAGCCTGTTGATCGCTGTCGGGGTGTTCTACAACTGGGCCGAGCAGCTGCCGGTGTCGATCGTGGCGCGCCAGACCTTGCTGCGCTACACCGGCATCGTTTCCGTCATCGCGCTGGTGTGGTTCGGCCTGCGGCTGGTCGATGCGATCTCGGAACTGGCGATTGCCCGCATGCAGCGCAGCCAGCGGCGCCAGGTCATTTCGGTCATCACGCTGGCGCGCCGCGCCGCCAAGGTCATCCTGCTGGCGTTTTCGTGCATTGCGATCCTGAGCACCTTCGGCATCGACGTCACGACGGGGATTGCGGCGCTCGGTATCGGTGGTATCGCGCTGGCGCTGGGCGCCCAGAAGACGGTGGAAAACCTGGTCGGCAGCGTGACCGTGATTGCCGACCGCCCGATGCAGGTGGGCGACTTCATCAAGGTCGGCGACGTGGTGGGCACCGTGGAAGACGTCGGTATCCGCTCGACCCGCATCCGCACCAACGAGCGCACGGTCGTGACGATTCCCAATGGCGACCTGTCGGCGCGCCAGATCGAAAACTACGCTGCGCGCGACCGGTTCCTGTTCAATCCGGTGATCGCGATCGCTTATGGCAACTCGTCGGCCAAGCTGAAGGAAGCGATTTCCATCGTCCAGCAAGTCCTCGCCGAAGAAAAGAATATGGCAGAAGGGCACCGCGCGCGCCTGGGCAGCATCAGCGAGCGCGCCTTTAACATCGAGGTGTTTTCCCACATCGATGTGCACGAGTTCGACACGCAGGTGATCATTCGCGAAAAGCTGCTGCTGACGATCTTCGAGCGGCTGGAAGCGGCTGACATCAGCCTGGCGTTCCCGACCCAGACCATCGTGTTCTCGCCGTCGCAGCTCGAGGCAGTCAGGGGCGGGGCTGCGGCCAGCAGCGATGCCGACAAGACCGACAACGCCGTCGCTACAGCGCCGCCAGCCGTGTGGACCGACGCTACGCCGCCGCCTCGTACGTGATCATTTCCACGCCAGGCAGATGACATTCACTCACCGCCTGCATCACCGCATCGATCGCGGCGCGGCGGGTGAAGCTCTTGCGCCAGGCGATCACGACGCGGCGCGACGGCGCCGGCCTGGTAAACGGCACATACGCCAGCAAGCCGTTCGACTCGCTCAGGTCGGTGACCGACGCACGCGGCAGCACCGTCAGGCCGATGCCGCTGGCAACCATGTGGCGGATCGTTTCCAGCGACGAGCCTTCGAACGTGCGCTGCATGCCGGTGCCGCCGCCCGGCGCCGAGAAGCGCGCCATTTCCGGACACACTTCCAGCACCTGGTCGCGGAAGCAGTGGCCGGCACCGAGCAGCAGCATCGTTTCGCTTTTCAGGTCTTCGGCCGAAATTTCCTTGCGCTTGGCCCACGGGTGGTGTTTCGGCATCGCCACGATGAACGGCTCGTCGTACAGCGGCTGCACCGCCATCCCATGGTCGGGCAAGGGCAGCGCCATGATCGCGGCGTCGAGCTCGCCCTGGCGCAGCAATTCCAGCAGCTTGTGCGTGAAATTCTCTTGCAGCACCAGCGGCATTTGCGGCACGTTGTCGATCAGGTTTTTGACCAGCGGCGGCAGCAGGTACGGGCCGATGGTGTAGATCACGCCCAGGCGCAGCGGGCCGGCCAGCGGATCCTTGTTCTGCTTGGCTAATTCCTTGATGGCAGCGGTCTGCTCCAGCACGCGCTCGGCCTGCGCCACGATCTGGGCGCCCAGGGGCGTGACGGACACTTCGGAGCCGCCGCGCTCGAACAGCAGCACGCCCAGCTCGTCTTCCAGTTTCTTGATGGCGACCGACAGCGTGGGCTGGGCCACGAAACAGGCTTCGGCTGCGTGGCCGAAGTGCTTGGCGCGGGCGACGGCGACAATGTATTTCAACTCGGTCAGGGTCATGGTAGGCGTCTCGACAAGGCGCGCTGCCGGTGCCTCGCGAGAGCGGGGCAGCAGGGCGCGCGCCATGAAATAATGGTGTAGCGAGAATGATAGTCGATATAATCTCTTGATAGGCCCCGCCTATGCATCTTTTGTGAAAGGCCCGCATGTCCACCACGTTTGGCCCGGCGGAAGCCCAGGTCTATATCCATAAACTGCTCACGGTGATGCATCACCAGGGCGGTTCCGACCTCTTCATCTCGGCTGATTTCCCGCCGAGCATGAAGTACCAGGGCGCCATGAAAGCCCTCAGCCAGCAGCGCCTGAGCGGCGAAGTCACGCGCGCGCTCGCGGTGTCGCTGATGAACGAGCGCCAGCGCGCCGAGTTCGAGACAGAAATGGAGTGCAATTTCGCGATCTCGCTGCCCAACGTGTGCCGCTTCCGCGTGAATGTCTACGTGCAGCAGCAGAGCGTCGGCATGGTCGTGCGCACCATCTCGTCCGAGATTCCCAACTTTGAAAAGCTCGACCTGCCCGAGGTGCTCAAGGATGTCGTGATGACCAAGCGCGGCCTGGTGCTGGTCGTGGGCGGCACGGGCTCGGGCAAGTCGACGACGCTGGCGGCGATGATCGATTACCGCAACAACAATTCGGCTGGCCACATCATCACGGTGGAAGACCCGGTCGAGTACGTTCACAAGAACAAGAACTGCCTGATCACGCACCGCGAAGTGGGCGTCGACACGCTGTCGTGGCACAACGCGCTGAAAAACACGCTGCGCCAGGCGCCGGACGTGATCCTGATCGGCGAGATCCGCGACACCGAAACGATGGAACATGCGATCGCGTTCGCTGAAACGGGCCACCTGTGCCTGGGCACGCTGCACGCGAACAATGCCAACCAGACGATGGACCGGATCATCAACTTCTTCCCCGAAGAGCGGCGCAACCAGCTGCTGATGGACCTGTCGTCGAACCTGCGCGCCATTGTCTCGCAGCGCCTGGTACGCACCGAGGACGGCAAGGGCCGCAAGGCCGCCATTGAAATCCTGCTCAACACGCCGACGATTGCCGAGATGATCCTGAAAGGGAACTTCCAGAGCATCAAGGAGATCATGCACAAGTCGCGCGAGCTGGGCATGTGCACGTTCGACCAGGCCTTGTTCGAGCTGTACAACAAGGGCTTCATCAGCTACGACGAAGCGATCCGCAATGCCGACTCGGCCAACGGCCTGCGCCTGCAGGTCAAGCTGTCGGGCGAGCGCAAGGAGCCGGGGCTGCCGGCCGGCGCGGCGCGGCCCTCCGAACTGTCGATGGCGCTCGACGAAGAGCCTGACGACGAACCGCCCAAACACTGACACTAAAATACCCATGCCTTCATTTGAAAACAAGCTCTGCAAGCGCGCCGACCTGGCTGCGCGGATCGCCGCACTGCCCAAGCCGGTGGTGCTGACCAACGGCGTGTTCGACATCCTGCACCGCGGCCACGTGACCTATCTGGCGCAGGCGCGCGAGCTGGGTGCCTCGCTCGTGGTGGCAGTCAACACGGACGCGTCCGTCAAGCGGTTGGGCAAGGGTGACGATCGCCCGCACAACACCCTGGCCGATCGCATGGCGGTGCTGGCCTCGCTGGAATCGGTCAGCCTGGTGGTCGAGTTCGACGAACAGACGGCGCTCGAAGTGGTCCAGGAAGGCCGGCCCGATATCTATGCCAAGGGCGGCGACTACGTGATGGACCAGATTCCCGAAGGGCAGGCCGTGCTGGCGTATGGCGGGCGCGCGGTGGCGATCGACTTCGAGCATGACCGCTCGACCACGAAATTAGTGGCGCGGATCCGGGGCTGACCGGCATGGCCAAGCTCCCTGTGATGCCGGCTTTGGCCGGCCTGTATCCGCGAGCGCCCGACGGCATCGTCAATCTCGAGCACGGCTACTTTGGCGCGATGGCGCAGCCGGTGCAGGCGGCGCTGGTCGAATCGGTTGATTATCTGAATCGTCATCTGAGCCCGTTCCTGCGGGGCGCGCAAGCCCTTGAGTATGGCGCGGTGCTGTGCACGCGGCTGGCCAGACTGATCAATGCCGAACCGCACGAGATCCTGCTCACGCGCAGCGCGAGTGAATCGATGCAGGTGCTGATCGGCCAGTACCACCGGCTGGCGCCGGGCGATGGCGTTCTGTGGACTAATCTCGATTATCCGGCGATGCGCTATGCGATGGCGTGGCTGGAAGGGCGGCGTGGCGTGGTGCCGACCGAACTGCAACTGACACTGCCCTTGTCCGGCGACGCGCTGCTGGAACAGTATGCGACGGCGATCCGCGATACGCCGGGCCTGAAATTGCTTTTGCTCTCGCAAGTATTTCCGGCCAATGGCCAGTCGGTGCCGGTGCGCGAGATCGCCGCACTGGCGCGGGCGCGCGGCGTCGACGTGCTGGTCGACAGCGCGCATGCGCTGGGCCAGCTGGACGTCGACGTGCAGGCCATGGGCATCGACTTCGCTGGCTTCAACCTGCACAAATGGATCGGTGCGCCGCCGGGGCTGGGCTTTGCGTACATCCGGTCTTCGCGCCTGGACCGCATCGAGCCGCACTTCGGCGACCGCGATTATCCGGCGGACGATATCCGCGGGCGCCTGCATGCGGGCATGCCGCCGATGAGCGCAATCATGGCTGCGCCGGTGGCGCTCGACGTGCATGCGCAGCTGGGCGGCTCGGCAGCCAAAGGCGCACGGCTCGCGTGGCTCAGAAATTACTGGGTGCAGCGCGTAGCGGACCTGCCGGGCCTGCAGTTGATGAGCCCGCTGGTGGGCGACACGGCGCTGGCGGCGTTCACGATCGACGGCATGCGCGCGCGTGACGTGCAGGCGGCGCTGCTGGATCGCTTCGGCGTGTTCACGGTGGAGCGGCCGGTGGGCGACGCCAGCCTCGTGCGCGCCACGGTGGCGCTGACGACGACGGTGGAAGAACTCGATCGCCTGGTCGAGGGACTCACGGTGCTGACCCGCGAAGCGGCGGGTGCCTGATGACGGGCACGTCCATGTACACGCTGTCGCCGATTCCCGCAGACCTGATCCATGGCGCGGTTGAGCTCGAGCGCACCGATGCCGGCCTGCTGCCGCAACGTTTGCCGGCCTGGGCGCTCGCGCAGCACCTGGATGTGCAACTGGCGCTGGCCGCAGCACAGCCATCCGGCGTGCGCCTGGCGTTCCGGACGACGGCCCGTGTCGTCGAAGTGCTGGTGCTGCCGACGAAGCGCCGCTACGGCAAGATGGCGCCGCGGCCCGACGGTATCTATGATCTGATGGTCGATGGGAAGCTGCTTGCCCAGGCGAGCGCGCCGGGCGGCAAGCGCCTTGACATCGACATGATCAGCGGCGCAACGCGGGTGCATCCCGGCGAGCCGCACTGGCTGCGCTTTGCCGATCTGCCGGCGGGCGACAAGACCGTCGAACTCTGGCTGCCCCATGACGAGACCACCGAGCTGGTGAGCTTGTGCGCGGATGCGCCGGTGTCGCCGCTGTTGGCAGGCGGCCAGCGCCGCTGGCTCCATCACGGCAGTTCGATCAGCCAGGGCTCGAATGCGACGCATCCAACCGGCATCTGGCCTGCGGTGGCTGCCGGTCTGGCCGGCGTCGATCTGTTCAATCTTGGTTTCGGCGGCAATGCCTTGCTCGATCCGTTCACGGCGCGCACGATCCGCGACCTGCCGGCGGACCTGATCAGCCTGAAGCTGGGCATCAATCTCGTCAACACCGACCTGATGCGCGTGCGCGCGTTCGGGCCGGCTGTGCACGGGTTTCTCGACACGATCCGCGAAGGACGGCACCGGAGCACGCCGCTGCTGGTGATCTCGCCGACCTGGTGCCCGATCCACGAAACGACGCCGGGGCCGACCATGTTCGATGGCAAGGCGATGGAGCAGGGCCGGTTGCTGTTCCGTGCGATGGGCAATGATGCCGAGCGGCGCCAGGGCAAGCTGACGCTGGGCGTCATCCGCGAGCAGTTGCAGAGGATCGTCGCGCAGCGGGCCGGGACCGATGCGCACATCCACTACCTCGATGGCAGCGCGCTGTATGGCGCCGAGGACAACGCGCACCTGCCGCTGCCCGATGCGCTGCATCCGGACGCCGCCACGCACCGGCTGATCGGCGAGCGCTTTCATGCGCAGGTATTTGCCGATGGCGTGTTCGGCCATCGGGGCTGATTTGATCAGCGCATCGTGCGGAATGTCGCGCGCAGATGCTCGATGAGTACGGCCGGGTTTTCCATCGCCGCGAAATGGCCGCCGCGCTCCGCTTCGCCAAAGAAGCGCAGGTCGGCGAAGCGTGCTGCGGCCCAGCGCTTCGACAGCCGCATCTGCTCGCCTGGAAACATGCTGATGCCGGCGGGCAGGGGCAGGGGGGCGGTGGGCATGCCGCGCGCCATCTCGCGCGCGCCTTCCCAGTAAAAACGTGCCGAGCTGGGGCCGGTATTGGTCAGCCAGTACATCATCACGTCGTCGATCAGGCGGTCCGGTGCGATCGTGCGCTCCGGCTGGCCGCCGGTATCGGACACATCCTGGAACAGCGCGTACAGCCAGCTGGCCAGGCCCACCGGTGAGTCCGCCAGCGCAAATGCGACAGATTGCGGGCGCGTGCATTGCAGCTTCATGTAGCCCGAGTATTCCTTATCGTAGCGCGCGGCGTCGTCCAGCATCTGTTGCTCTTCTGGTGTCGCGTCGGCGATTTCCTGCTCGGTTGGATGGAACATCACCATGTTCAGGTGGATGCCCGCCAGGCCCGGCACGCGCATGTGCGCCATGGCGCTCGTGACCGCCGCGCCCCAGTCGCCGCCTTGCGCGACCCAGCGCTCGCCGTAGCCGAGGCGGCGCATCAGTTCCGCGAAGGCCTGCGCTGTGCGGCCCACGCCCCAGCCTGGCTCGGTTGGCTTGTCGGAAAAGCCGAAGCCGGGCAAGGCTGGAATGACCAGATGGAATGCATCGGACGCGAGGCCGCCATGCGCCTGTGGCTGCGTCAGGGGACCGATCAGCTCGCGAAATTCGAGCACGGAGCCCGGCCATCCATGCGTCAGCAGCAGTGGGGTCGCATTCGGTTCCGGTGAGCGGATATGCAGGAAGTGAATCCCCAGCCCATCGATGACTGTGCGGCTGCTGCCCCAGTTGTTGAGTGCGGCTTCCGTGCTGCGCCAGTCGTAACCGTCCTGCCAGCGTTTCACCAGTGCGCGGATGCGCGCCAGTTGCGGCCCTTGCGAGGTGTCGTTCACGGTCTCGGCATCGGGCCAGCGCGTGCGCGCCAGGCGGTCGGCGAGGTCGGTCAGGTCGGCGTCTGGAATATGGATGGGAAATGCGTCGATTGCAGTGTGCATGGCGGGCCTGTCAAGTCGGTGATGGGGCTGGGGCCAGCGTGGCCCAGGTCCTTTTGGGTTTTACAGAACGATCTCGCCCTGGTCGGCGCCATTCCAGTAGTGGATTCGGGCGGCGCGAACGCGTATCATCACCAATCCCGGCGTGTCGACGCCCTGCTCGAACCAGTGATCGAGCCCGGCCGTCCAGTGCGCTGCAAACATGGCCTTGTCGCGAATCAGTTCCGCGTTGCCGTGTACCGCGATGAACAGCGGTGGCTGCCCGTGGGGGCCGGGAGCACCAGTGAAGGTCAGGCCGACCGCTGCGTCGCCCTCGATATCAGCCACGGTACGGGCCTGGTCGTAGGTGAAAAAATAGCTGTCCCCGTCATAATCGACCTCGCCGTTGTTGCTCATGGGCCGGCTGGCGAAGGCGCCGCCTTCGGTGCGGGTCGAGAGCATGCCAAAATCAATTGCCCTCATATTGTCAGATAGAAATTTCAAACGCATGTCCATCGCTTCACCTTTGATTGAGAGTCCAGAAACTGAACTATACCATTCAGTTCAGTTTATTATGATGACTATTTTGCTATGCACGTGACATCAAACCTGCCTGAACCGGACCAAACGCCCACCACGCGCAAGCGGGGTGGGCGGCCGTCTGCCGAGCATGCCGGTGAAGTAGACCGCCGCATCCTCGATGCGGCAACGACACTGTTCCTGCGCGCGGGTTTCGATGCGACGAGCTGCGACCAGGTCGTCGCCATGGCAGGCGCCGGCAAGGCGACGCTGTACGCACGTTATGCCAACAAGGACGAGTTGTTCAGCGCGGTCGTGCACCGCGCTCTGGAGCGCGCAGCGCCGCCTGCGCCCGACTTGCCGCCTGCCATGCCAGTGCGGGATCGCCTGCACGCAGTTGGGCTGCATCTACTGCAGCAAGCGCTCACGGAAGAATCAGTGGCGTTGCTGCGCGTAAGTTTGACAACGGCGCCCCGGCTGCCCGAATTGTCGCGACTGGTGGATCAGGCTGGGCGCGGTAGCGGCATAGCGTGCGTGGTGGATGCGCTGGCCGGGGCTGCGCCGTCGGCTGATCAGATTGCAGCGGCCACGGCCATCGCGCAGCGTTTCATCGACCTGGTAATCGTGCCGCAGCAGATGCGCGCCCTGGTTGGCGACGACCGCGCAGAACTCAAGGCCATCGCACCCCGCCAGGTCGACGAGGCCATCGACCTGCTGGCCCGCGCCGGTCTGCTCGACGCCTTCGGGTGAGTGGCGCCGTTGCCTGGCACACAGGCAAGGATAACAAGCCGGGGTCAGGTCTGACATTTGGACACAAGCTCTACTGTGATCCAGCGGCCGTACCCCTCCGAGCAGTCGAGGCCGTGTCCGAATGTCAGACCTGACCCCGGCTTTTGACACGACGGCTGTTTGAGTTGTAGCGTCGGTTCAGGTGCCGCCGGCGTAGCCGTTCTGGCGCCAGGCTTCGTAGACGACGACTGCTACCGTATTCGACAGGTTCAGGCTGCGGTTGTCGGGTCGCATTGGCAGGCGGATGCGCTGGGCGGGCGGGAAGGTCTCGCGCAGGGCGGGGGGCAGGCCGCGCGATTCCGGGCCGAACACGAACACGTCGCCCGGCTGGAACCGGGCGTCGGCAAAGGGCGCCGAGCCGTGTGTGGTCAGGGCGAACATGCGCGCCGGATCGGGCTGGGCGTCCGCCAGGAACGCATCCCAGTCCTTGTGCACCTTCATCGTCGCGTAGTCGTGGTAATCGAGGCCGGCGCGGCGCATCTTGGCGTCGTCCAGCGGAAAGCCGAGCGGCTCGATCAGGTGCAGTTGCACGCCAGTGTTGGCGCACAGGCGGATCACATTACCGGTATTCGGCGGGATTTCTGGTTCGACCAGGACGACGTGGAACAATGTGCTTCTCCTTGATGATGAGGCTTATCCATGCGGCGGGGTGCGCGCGAAGACGATGTTCGTCACGCGCGCGGCGCCCGCCTGTTTCAGTACGGCGGCAATTTCTGCCAGCGTGTGGCCGCTCGACATGACATCGTCGACTACGCCCACATGCCGGCCACGTACATCGAACGTGCCGGCCACGCCGAACGCGCCCCGCACATTCCTGCGCCGGTCGCCGGGCGCGGCGCCCGATTGTGGCGCAGTCTCGCGCAGCCGGTGCAGCAGTTGCGGGACGACCGGCACGCCCAGCGCACGGGCCAGCGGACGCGCGACTTCGAGCGCCTGGTTGTAGCCGCGCTCGATCAGGCGGGTCGGGCCCAGCGGCACGGGGCACAGCACGTCGGGCAAGACCGGCGCCGGATGCATGATGGACGAAATCGCTCCATGCAACACGCGCGCCATCCATGGCGCCAGCGCCAGTTGCGCGCCAAATTTCAGCTGCAGCACCAGGCTGTCGAGAGGCGCGGCGTAGTCGCAGGCTGCCCAGGTGGCGTCGAAGGGCGGCGCCTGCGCCAGGCAGGCGCCGCAATGCCGCGTGCTGTCCAGCGCGCCGGTCGGATTGGCGCAACAGGGGCAGCGCGGCGTCGGCGCCACATACGCCTGCTCGCAATCGGCGCACACCGCCGCCCGCGCATGCCCGCCGCACAGTGCGCAGCACGAGGGCAAGAACGCGTCCAGCAGCGTGTGCACGAGGCGCATCGGCAGCGGGGGAAGGTCCGGCATCGGCTCGGCGTCCCACAAACGGTTAAACTGCCCACATTATCTCATCACGCATCCGATCCCATGGCATCTCCTCAATCCCCGTCCAAGCTGAGCGCGCCCATTGACTTGTCGCGTGTGCGCAACCTGTTCGCGCGGCCCGAACGCATTGCATCGTCGGATTTCCTGCGCCGCGAAATCGCCGCGCGCATGCACGAGCGCCTGGCCCTGGTGAAGATCATCCCGAAGCAGGTACTTGACGCCGGCTGCGGCCCCGGGGGCGACCTGGCCCTGCTGCAAAAGACCTATCCATCGGCGCAGATCGTCGGCCTGGACGGCGCCGGCGCCATGGCGCGCGCGGCGAAAAAGCCGGGCGCCTCGGGTTCGCTCAACCAGTTATTGAGCCGGCTGATGCCGGCCAAGGCGGGCGTCGACGTCCTGTGCGGTGACTACGGCAACCTGCCGCTTGGCCCGAACTCGGTCGATTTGCTGTGGTCGAACCTGGCGTTGCACTGGCATCCGCTGCCCGACCGCGTGTTTGCCGAATGGCGCCGCGTGCTGCGCGTCGAGGGCTTGCTGATGTTTTCCAGCTTCGGCCCCGACACGTTCACCGAACTGCGCACGGCATTTGCCGCGCTGGATGCGTATCCGCACACGTTGCCATTTGTCGACATGCACGATTTCGGCGATCAACTGGTCGAGGCGGGCTTTTCGACACCGGTCATGGACATGGAGCGCATCACGGTCACCTACGACACGCCACAGGCGCTACTGCGCGACGTGCGCGCGCTGGGCGGCAATCCGCTCGAATCGCGCCGGCGCGGCCTGATCGGCCGCGCAGCCTGGCAGCGTGTGCTCGCTGCGCTCGAGGCGCAGCGCCTCCCCGACGGCAAGCTGGGCCTGACCTTCGAAGTGATCTACGGCCACGCGTTTCGCCCGGCGCCGCGCCAGACGGCAGCTGGTGAATCGATCGTCCGCTTCCAGCCACGCAAGCCGTAACGTCGTCACCGTGCACGGGCAGATTGGCGGGCGGGCCAATATTCCTTGAATAAAAATTAGTGCTTTAGATATAATCAATTGCTATTTTTCACGTCTAGCCGATAGAATCGCTTGAAAAAGCGGCATCGCAAGCCGCGAGACAGCGTCAAAACAGAAACAGAAAAAGAATTGCAGCAGCCGCAGAGATGCCCCGGCACGGCATCGGTGTTCTGCGGCCAGCACGGAGCGGCGTCGTTCGTTCGTGGAATGGCTGACCGTTTAAAAATAATTCTTATTTTTTGGGTGGTTGGGGACATACATGACATATGCAACGCGACTTCGGGCCGTGCTGTACGGCTGTGCCGTACTCGGCGCCGCCGCTGGCTCTGCGCCGGCTTGGGCGCAGCAACTGACGGGCCGGCCTCAGGAGCACCAGCTCAATATGCAGGCCCCGGTCACCGCCGTCGGCGCCGACATCTACGGCTTGCACACCTGGATGATGATCGTCTGCCTGGTGATCTTCGTTGCCGTGTTCGGCGTCATGTTCTACTCGGTGTTCAAGCACCGCAAATCCCTGGGCCACAAGCCGGCCACCTTCCACGAATCCACCGCCGTCGAAATCGCCTGGACGATCGTGCCGTTCCTGATCGTCATCGGGATGGCGCTGCCGGCCACCAAGACCGTCGTCGCGCTGAAAGACACGTCCAATGCCGACCTGACCATCAAGGCCACCGGCATGCAGTGGAAATGGGGCTACGACTACCTGAAAGGCGAGGGCGAGGGCATTTCGTTCCTGTCGAACCTGGCCACGCCACGGTCGCAGATCGGTGAGCCCGGCGTGGCGCCGACCGAAGCGCGCACTGCCAACTACCTGCTCGAAGTCGATAACGAGATGGTCGTGCCGGTCAACAAGAAGATCCGCATGGTGTTCACGGCCAACGACGTGATCCACGCCTGGACCGTGCCGGCGTTCGCCATCAAGCAGGATGCCATCCCCGGCTTCGTGCGCGACGGCTGGTTCAAGGCCGAGCAGATCGGCGTGTACCGCGGCAACTGCGTCGAGCTGTGCGGCAAGGACCACGCGTTCATGCCGATCGTCGTGCGCGTTGTGTCCGACGCCGACTACACCGCCTGGGTCGCGGGCAAGAAAAAAGAGATGGCGGCGCTGGCCGACGACCCGACCAAGGTCTGGACCATCGACGAACTCAAAACCCGTGGCGAAGCCGTCTACACCGCCAACTGCGTGGCCTGCCACCAGGTCAATGGCAAGGGCATCCCGGCCGCGTTCGCAGCGCTGGACGGCTCGCCGAATGTCCTGGGCAACAAGGCGCACCAGATCGACATCCTGCTGCACGGCCAGAAGAGCGGCAAGTTCCCCACTGCGATGCCGGCATGGCCTCAATTGTCCGACACCGAGATCGCCGCCGTGATCACCTATACCCGCAATTCCTGGTCGAACAAGGCTGCGGAAAATATCGTCCAGCCGGCCGAAGTCCTGGCCGCCCGCAAATAATGTCCGCCACCAACGCACGTAACGAGCAGGGGTAACGCCATGAGCACCACGACGATCGACCACGCACCGGGTCACGGCAATGAGCACGGCCACGCACACGACGAACACCACGACCATCCGCACGGCTGGCGCCGCTGGGTGTATGCCACCAACCACAAGGACATCGGCAGCCTGTACCTGTGGTTCTCGTTCATCATGCTGCTCTCGGGCGGCGTGCTGGCGCTGATGATCCGCGCCGAGCTGTTCCAGCCGGGCCTGCAGTTCGTGCGCCCTGAATTCTTCAACCAGCTCACGACCATGCACGGCCTGATCATGGTGTTCGGCGCGATCATGCCGGCCTTCGTGGGCTTTGCCAACTGGATGCTGCCGCTGCAGGTCGGCGCATCCGACATGGCGTTTGCGCGCATGAACAATTTCTCGTTCTGGCTGCTGCCACCGGCGGCGATCCTGCTGGCCACGTCGTTCCTGGTGCCGGGCGGCGCCACCGCCGCCGGCTGGACGCTGTATGCGCCGCTGTCGACGCAGATGGGCCTGGGCATGGACATGGCGATCTTCGCGATGCACATCATGGGCGCCTCGTCGATCATGGGCTCGATCAACATCATCGTCACCATCCTGAACATGCGCGCGCCCGGCATGACGCTGATGAAGATGCCGATGTTCTGCTGGACCTGGCTGATCACCGCCTACCTGCTCATCGCCGTGATGCCGGTGCTGGCCGGCGCGATCACGATGACACTGACCGACCGCCACTTCGGCACCTCGTTCTTCAATGCCGCCGGCGGTGGCGACCCGGTGATGTACCAGCACATCTTCTGGTTCTTCGGCCACCCCGAGGTCTACATCATGATCCTGCCGGCGTTCGGCATCGTCTCGCAGATCATTCCGGCGTTTGCCCGCAAACCGCTGTTTGGCTACGCGTCGATGGTCTACGCGACGGCCTCGATCGCGATCCTGTCGTTCGTCGTCTGGGCGCACCACATGTTCACGACCGGCATGCCGGTCACGTCGCAGCTGTTCTTCATGTACGCGACGATGCTCATTGCCGTGCCGACCGGCGTGAAGATCTTCAACTGGGTCGCCACGATGTGGAAGGGCTCGATGACGTTCGAGACGCCGATGCTGTTCGCGGTCGGCTTCATTTTCGTGTTCACCATCGGCGGCTTCACGGGCCTGATCCTGGCGGTGACGCCGATTGACATCCAGGTGCACGACACCTATTACGTGGTCGCCCACTTCCATTACGTGCTGGTGGCCGGCTCGCTGTTCGCGCTGTTCGCGGGCTTCTATTACTGGGCGCCGAAGTGGACCGGGCACATGTACCCGGAGGCGCGCGGCAAGATGCACTTCTGGCTCTCGCTGATCACGTTCAACATCACGTTCTTCCCGATGCACTTCCTGGGCCTGGCCGGCATGCCGCGCCGCTATGCCGATTACGCGGTGCAGTTCACCGACTTCAACATGATCGTCTCGATCGGCGCTTTCGGCTTCGGCTTCAGCCAGGTGTACTTCCTGTTCGCAGTCGTGCTGCCGACGATCCGCGGCGGCGCCAAGGCGCCCGCGAAACCGTGGGAAGGCGCCGAAGGCCTGGAGTGGACCGTGCCGAGCCCGGCGCCGTTCCACACCTTCGAAACGCCGCCGCTGGTGAAGTAAGGACAATCCGATGACCGCGCCACGCAAACCCAATAACCTGAGAACCGCGCTGTGGCTGGCCGGCCTGGCGCTGTTCTTCTTCATCAGCGTGTTCGTCAAGTTCACGCTGCTGAGCTGATATGGCCACCGGCGTCAAACTGCTGCGCCTGAACCGCCGCACCTTCGGCAAGCTGGTGGTCGTAGCGGTGGCGATGTTTGGCTTCGGCTATGCGCTGGTGCCCGTGTACCGGCAGATTTGCGAGGTGCTGGGCATCAATGTGCTCACGCAGCAGGATGGGTTTGTCGCGGCGCCGACCAACAGCCAGGTCGACAAGTCGCGCACGATCACGATCGAGCTTGACGGCAATTCGCAGGGCCCGTGGCGCTTCCGGCCCACCACGCGCAGCATCGACGTGCATCCGGGCGAACTGGCCACCGTCATGTACGAAGTCGTCAACACGCAGGGCAGGGCGGTGAAAGCGCAGGCGATTCCCAGTTACGCGCCGCAGTCGGCCACGCCGCACTTCATGAAGGTCGAGTGCTTCTGCTTCCGCGAACAGACGCTGGCCCCGAACGAGGCGCGCCAGATGCCGGTGGTGTTCTTCATCGACCCCAAGCTGCCGCGCGAAGTGAAGAACATCACGCTGTCGTACACGTTCTTTGAAATTGGCGGGGCGTTCAAGGCCGCCGCCGCGCCGAAAGAAGGCGATGCAAACGGATAAGCCCCATCAGCGCAAGGGGAGTTTTCTGGCCAGCATGAAGGCCGTGCTGTGGTCGTTCTTCGGGGTGCGCAAGCGCGCCGATTACGAGAACGATGCAGCCAGCCTGAACCCGGTCCACGTGATCGTCGCCGGCCTGATCGGGGTGGCGATCTTCATCGGCCTGATCATGCTGGCGGTAAGTTTCGCGGTGGCCTAGTTTCCCATTTTGACGCAACAATCAACAGCATCGCCCGAGGAGATAAAGATGAGTTCGTCACAACCAGCATCGCCACAGACCGCTGCGCCTTATTACTTCGTTCCCGGCCCCTCGCGCTGGCCGTTGCTGGCCGGCCTGTCGATGCTGGTGACGATGGCCGGCGCGTCTGGCTGGGTCAACGGGCTGCCGTTTGCGATGCCCGTGTGCCTGACGGGCATCGTCGCGATGCTTGTCGTGCTGTACTTCTGGTTCGGCGAAGCGATCGGGGAATCCGAATCGGGGTTGTACGGCAAGCGCATCGATTTGTCGTTCCGCTGGTCGATGAGCTGGTTCATTTTCTCGGAAGTGATGTTCTTTGGCGCGTTCTTTGGCGCGCTGTTCTATGCACGCGTGATTTCGATGCCGTGGCTGGGCGACCTGGATCATCAGATCCTGTGGCCTGATTTTTCGGCGCACTGGGGCAATACCGGGCCGGCCGGCATCGTCGAGGGCTTCCGCACGATGGGGCCGTTCCCGATCCCGACGATCAACACCGCGCTGCTGCTGACGTCGGGCGTGACGCTGACCATTTCGCACCACGCCCTGCGCGCCGGCCACCGCGCCAAGACGGCGTTCTGGCTGGCCGCGACCATTTTGCTGGGCGCCGTGTTCATGGGCTTCCAGGTGTATGAATACATGCACGCCTACCAGGACCTGAACCTTAAGCTCACGTCGGGTATCTACGGTTCGACCTTCTTCATGCTGACCGGGTTCCACGGTTTTCACGTGACGATGGGCGCGATCATGCTGTCGGTGATCCTGTACCGCGTGCTGCGCGGGCATTTCACGGCCGAGCACCACTTTGGCTTCGAAGGGGCCGCATGGTACTGGCACTTTGTCGACGTGGTGTGGCTGGGTCTGTACGTCGTGGTGTACTGGCTGTAAGCGAACACAACCCGATCAGCGCAACCCGGTCGGCGCAATCCACCCCATCTGGTGCGCCGCCAGCAGGCACAGGAACAGCACGATCGACAAGCCCACCCGCAGCGCCAGCGCATTGACGGTGCGGTTGGTGCGCCCCTTGTCACGCATCATGAAGAACAGGGCCGACGCCAGGCTGGCCAGGATCAGGACGAAGGCGATGGCAACGAAGATTTTCATGATGGACCCGCGAAAGGTTGAGAATTCATTGTAATGCGCTTCGCCTTCCGATTTCGCCCCATCGCCCTGATTGCAGCACTGATTGTGGCCCTCATCGGCATCATGCTCGGCAACTGGCAACAGGACCGGGCCGCCTACAAGACCGGCCTGCAGGCGCGCCAGCTGGCGCGCGCCGCCGAGCCACCGTTCACCCTCGGTCCCACCATCGCCCCATCCCCGGATCTTGAATTTCGCCGCGTGCGCGTGCACGGCGAATTCGTCGCCGGCTGGCCCGTCCTGCTCGCGAACCGCCCGCGCGGGAGCCAGTCCGGGTTCTATCTCGCAATGCCGTTTAAAATAGCGGGTGCCGACGAGCACGTCCTGGTGCTGCGTGGCTGGTTGCCGCGCCAGGCCGAGTTCGACAAGCTGCCGACATTTGCGACGCCAGCCGGACCGGTCACGCTCGAAGGACGGCTCGTCCTGTCCTCCGGCAAGGTGATGGAACTGGGCGACGGCCCGCCGCTGGCGCCGGGCGTGGCGGTGCAGAACCTGACGCCGCAAGCGCTGGCGCAGGCAAGCGGCCTGCGCTTGCTGCCATTTCTCGTGCAGCAGACGCTGCCGGCCACGCCGGCCGACCTGATGGCGCGTGACTGGCCGCTGCCTGAAGCAGGGATCGACAAACACCGCGGCTATGCCTTCCAGTGGTACGCACTGGCGGCGCTGGCCCTTCTTTTTTATGTGATGACGGGATTTCGACGTGGCTCAAGAACAACTCGCTGACCCTGACACCGCGCGCCGCCGCGGCCGCCTCAAGCTGCTGGTGGTGCTGCTCATCTGCGCCGCGCCGCTGATCGTGTCGTACATTACCTTCTACATCGTCAAGCCGACCGATCGCACCAACTACGGCACCATCCTCGATGCACGCACGCTGCCGATCCCGCAGATGGCCACGACCACGCTCGACGGCCAGCCGCGCACGCTCGCCGACCTGAAAGGCAAATGGGTCATGCTGCGCATGGGCGGGGGCAAGTGCAACGATGAATGCATGCGCCAGCTGTACGCGATGCGCCAGTGGCGCACGATGCAGGGCAAGAACATGGAACGCATGGAACGCGTGTGGCTGATCACCGATAGCGAACCGCTCGACACCGTCATGATGCGCGAATACGACGGCATGGAATTGCTGCGCGCGCCGGCCGCCACCGTGGCCAAATGGCTACCGACCGAAGCGGGCCGCGCCCCGAGCGACCATATCTACCTGATCGACCCGCTGGGCAACCTGATGATGCGCTTCCCGTTCCAGCCCGAACCGGGCCGCGTCTACAAGGACATTGCCAAACTGCTCAAGGCATCGGCCATTGGCTGAACCACGTCACCGGTAAAGAATCACATGGACCTGTCTTCCCTCATACACCTTGGCCTGATGGGCCTGCTCGTGGCCAGCCTGCCGCTGGCGATCGTCTGGATGTCGTCCGACGCCCACAAATACCGCAAGCTGGTCTGGGTGATGGTGTTTCTGACGTTCGACCTGATCGTGTTCGGCGGTTTCACGCGCCTGACCGACTCGGGACTGGGTTGCCCGGACTGGCCGGGCTGCTATGGCGAAGCCAACCCGTTCCTGGCGCACGAGCAGATCGCTGCGGCCGAAGCGGCGATGCCGACCGGCCCGGTCACGGTGGCCAAGGCCTGGATCGAGATGATCCACCGCTACCTGGCGATGGGCATCGGCGCACTGATCCTGGCGCTGCTGTTCACGTCGGTCAAGCAGTGGCGCCGTACGCACGACGCCGTGTTCCAGCCGGCCATGCCGATCGCCTTGCTGGCCTCGGTGCTGGTGCAGGGCGCGTTCGGCGCCTGGACCGTCACGCTCAAGCTGCAACCGGTGATCGTCACGATCCACCTGCTGCTGGGCATGACGCTCCTGGCGATGCTGGTCTGGATGGGGTGCCGCGAAGACGCGCTGCTCAAGCGGCCGGCGCTGTTGCAGGGGCCTGGAATGATCGCGCGGCTGCGCAGCCTGCGCTGGCTGTCGCCCCTCGCCGCCGTCGTGCTCACCGTCCAGATCGCGCTGGGCGGGTGGGTAAGCACTAACTATGCAACCATGGCCTGCGATACATTCCCGCTGTGCCAGGGCGCGCTCGTGCCGGAGCTCGACTTCGAGCACGGATTCCACCTGTGGCGCGAGCTGGGCAAGACGATGGAAGGGCATTATTTGCCGTTCTCGGCCCTGGTCGCGATTCACTGGGTACACCGCGCCTTCGCGCTGGCTGTCGTGCTGGTGCTGGGTCTGGCGGCGTGGCGCGCCTGGCGCCTGCCGGCGCTGGGCAAGACTGCGCGCCTGCTGGTGCTGGTCATGGTGGCGCAGCTGTTCACCGGCATCGCGACCGTGTATTTCAGCTTTCCGCTGGCGATTGCCGTCATGCATAACGCCGGGGCGGCGCTGCTGGTGATCCTGGTGACCATGTTAAACTACCGGGTGAAGTTCCAACTCGACGCGGCCTGCGCTGTCCCAGCGCCCGGACTCGCCGCGTCCGCAAGCACCCATTGATGACAACCCAGACAGCCATCCCCAAACCCCAGAGCCGTTTCTCGCAGTATTGGACCCTGACCAAGCCGCGCGTGACGAAGCTGGCGGTATTCTGCGCCGTGATCGGGATGTTCCTCGCCACGGACGGCTTCCCGGGCTGGCAAACGCTGATCGCCGGCACGGCCGGTATCTGGCTGCTGGCTGCCGCCGCATTCGCTGTCAATTGCCTGGTCGAGGCGCGTGTCGATGCGCGCATGACGCGCACTGCGCGCCGCGCCACGGCCTCGGGCGAACTGAGCACGACGCAGACCGTGGTCTTTTCGTCGATCATCGGCGGCCTGGGCATGCTGGTGCTGTACACGCTGGTCAATCCGCTGACCATGTGGCTGACCTTCGTCACGTTCGTCGGCTACGCCTTCATCTACACGCTGCTGCTCAAGCCGAACACGTCGCAGAACATCGTCATCGGCGGCCTGTCGGGCGCGATGCCGCCCGCGCTGGGCTGGGCGGCCGTGGCCAACGAGGTCCCGATGGAAGCGTGGCTGCTGGTCCTGATCATTTTCATGTGGACCCCGCCACACTTCTGGGTGCTGGCGATGTATCGCCGCGAAGACTACGCGCGCTCGGGCCTGCCGATGCTGCCGATCACGCACGGCATGAAATTCACCGGCCTGCAGGTGTGGCTGTACACGATCGGCCTGGCCGCCACCACCTTGCTGCCGTTCGCGGTCGGCATGAGCGGCCTGATCTACCTGGCGGCGGCCGTGCCGCTCAATGCGGTCTTCCTGCGCCACTCGTGGCGCGTGCACCGCAACTACAGCGATGCGCAGGCGCGCAAGACGTTCACGTGGTCGATCGTCTACCTGTCGCTGCTGTTCGCAGCGCTGCTGGTCGACCACTATTTTAAGTTCTGATATTGGGTTCAAGATGAAACGACTGCTGACCATCGCGGCGTTCTCGGCCGTGGCGCTGTTTGCCACCGGCTGCGACAAGCTGCGCGACAAAGCCCCGGCCTTCCATAACACGGACGTGACGGGCGTCGACTACGCCAAGGGCTTCACGCTGACCGACCACACCGGCAAGGTGCGCACGCTGGAAGACTTCCGCGGCAAGATCGTCGTGATGTTCTTCGGCTATACCCAGTGCCCGGACGTCTGCCCGACCACGATGGCCGAAATGGCGACCGTGCTGAAAGAAATGGGCCCGTCGGCCGACGAAGTCCAGGTGCTGTTCGTCACGGTCGACCCCGAGCGCGACACGCAGGAACTGCTGTCGCACTATGTGCCGGCGTTCGACAAGCGCTTCATCGGCCTGTACGGCGACGCCGCCGCGACTGCGAAGGTGGCCAAGGAATTCAAGGTGTTCTACGCCAAGGCGCCGGGCGCCGACGCGAGCAGCTATACGGTCGACCACACCGCTGGCAGCTTCGTGTTCGACAAGCAGGGCCAGCTGCGCCTGTTCGTACGCCACGGCCAGGGGCCGGGCCTGATCGCCCACGACCTGCGCCAACTGCTATGATGCCGTAAATACCACTTTCCTGAGGCAGCATGGAGCAGCAACGACCCGGCAGAAATTACACCCGCATCGCCATGGTCATCCTGCTCACGCTGGGCTGCCTCTATGTGCTGCGCCCGTTTTTGCCGGCGATCCTGTTCGCCGCCGCCGTCGCCATCTCGAGCTGGCCGCTGTACCTGCGGCTGCTCACGCGCCTGAATGGTCAGCGCACGATTGCGGCGCTGACCATGACGCTTTCGCTCACGCTGCTGTTCATCATTCCGCTGTCGATGGTCGCCTACAACCTGGGCGACGATGTCGCGCGCGGCTTCGGCGAACTGCGCCTCTTGATCGAGCACCGCGAACTGGCGCCGCCCACCTGGCTGCGCGACATCCCGCTGGTCGGCCCGTCGGTCGAGACCTATCTGAACAACCTGATCGCCAGCCGCGAGCAGATGCTGGCGCTGGCCCAGCGCATGCTCGAGCCGGCGCGCCACTGGCTCGTCAAGGGCGGCTTGATGCTGGGCACCGGCGTCGTGCAAATGAGCCTGGCCGCGTTCGTGAGCTTTTTCCTGTACCGCGACGGCAATGGCCTGCTTTCGATCATCGAAGTCACGATGCGCAAGGTGATGGGCGAGGGCGCCGAATCGATCCAGGCCACCGTCAGCCAGACGGTGCGCGGCGTGATGTACGGCCTGCTCGGCACCGCGCTGGCGCAGGCGATCGTCGCCGCCATCGGCTTTGCGATTGCCGGCGTGCCGGCCGTGCCGCTGCTGTCGGTATTGATCTTCCTGACGTCGCTGATTCCGTTCGGCCCGCCGCTGGTCTGGGGCGGGGCGGCGCTCTGGCTGTTCGCGCAAGGCGAGACGGGCTGGTCGATCTTTATGACGGTGTGGGGCGCGGTCTTGATCAGCGGCGTCGACAACGTCGTGCGCCCGATGCTGATCAGCCGCGGCAGCAGCCTGCCGTTTTTGCTCACGCTGCTCGGCGTACTGGGCGGCCTGATCGCGTTCGGCTTCATCGGGATGTTCATCGGGCCGGTGCTGCTGGCGGTGGGTTACTCCCTGATGAGCGAGTGGACCGGCACCGAAGATCCGATCGTCAAGCACGACGAAGAACGCATCGTCGGGTAGGTGCACCGGAGTTTTCCTGATGGAACCGTAAGAGAGGTGTACGAACCCCTGTGCTATCGTCGACAGCACATTCTCGTGAACCAACAAGGCCTCATGAATGGCCCGCTTGCTGCGCGCAACCGGGCTGCTTCTGCCTGCTCGAAAGGAATTCAATGAACCGTTTCAATGATAAAACCGTCCTCGTCACCGGCGCCGCATCCGGCATCGGCCTGTCCGCTGCCCGCCGCTTTCTGGATGAAGGTGCCCGTGTCGTCATGCTCGATATCGACGGCGACAAACTCGACAAGGCCGCCGCCAGCCTTCCCCAGGATCGCGTGCTCGTGCAGGTCGGCGACACCGCCGACAAGGCCACCGCAACAGCCGCCGTCAAGGCTGCCGTCGAGCGCTTCGGCGGCCTGCATATCCTGATCAACAATGCCGGCATTGCGACGGACGGTGACATCATGGCCACGAGCGAAGAAGACTTCGCGCGCGTCATGGCCGTCAATGTCACCGGCTACTATCACATGGCCAAGGCAGCGATGCCTGAGCTCGTGAAGACCCGCGGATCGATCGTCATGACGTCGTCGGTGTCGGGACTGGGTGGTGACTGGGAAATGTTTGCCTACAACACGTCGAAAGGCGCGGTCAGCAATATGGTGCGCGCAATGGCGATGGATGCGGCCAAGGACGGGGTGCGCGTGAACGCGGTCAATCCAAGCTTTACTGACACCGGGTTGACGAAGGATATGGTCAGCAAGCCCGAGCTGGTCGCCAAGTTCAATGAGCGCATGCCGCTGGGCGCGCCGGAAGATCCGGATGGCGTTGCAGCCGCGATGGCGTTCCTGGCGAGCGACGATGCGCGCCTTATTACTGGTGTGAACTTGCCGGTGGATGCGGGCTTGATGGCGTCGAACGGTCAGCCACCGCAGTAAAACACTGGCAGCACGGGGCGATGCGTCTGGCACGCCCCGCGCTGCAAGGTTATGTCAGGCGAGGCGCTTAGCCCCCGCCAATACCCACAGTCACATGCCCGCTGCCGCCGCATTGCGGGCAGGCCTTGCCGTCCGGGAGTGTGCCTTTGCCGGCACAGGCGTCACAGACGTCCTCGCCGGTACCGGGCGTGCCGGGTTCTGCATCGTCGCCGGGATTGAGGTCGTGTTCGGGATGAATGCTCATGATGGTCCTCGTTGCTGATCGGTCAACCGATTGTAGTGAGGTTTTCGAGCGGGTGGCGCGAGGCAGGCGCTGCAGGAAACGCGCGCGCCCGACTCGCTTGCCGGACAAGGGTTCGGCAGTCAGGGCAACGCTTCCTGCCTGCCGAAACATGGCTTACTTCTGCATGCTGTAACGCTCGAGCCAGTGCGCATACGGCGCCGGCAGCACCCAGGTCGGACGCTCGATGCCCAGCTCTTTGGCCGCTTCCAGCGGGTAGTGCGGATTGGCCAGGTGAGCGCGGCCGACCATGACCAGATCCAGCTGTTCGTCAGCCACGGCGCGTTCTGCCAGGTGCGGACCATCGAAGCCCCATGCCGATGCCACCGGGATGCCGGCTTCGTCACGCACGCGCTTGGCCACCGGACCCAGGAATGCCGGACCCCACGGGATATTCACATCCGGAATCGTGAAGTTGACGCTGACGCTCAGCATGTCCAGGCCGCGCTGGCGCATCATGCGAATCAGTTCGATCGACTCGTTGACGGTTTGCTCATCGTTGCCATCGTATTCAATGACACCAAGGCGTGCGGTCAGAGGCAGGTTCGCTGGCCAGACTTCGCGCACGGCTTCCAGGGTTTCGAGCAAAAAGCGGCTGCGGCCGGTGAAATCGCCGCCGTACTGGTCCGTGCGCTTGTTGGAGTGCGGCGAAAAGAAGCTTTGGCCCAGGTAACCGTGGGCAAAGTGCAGTTCGAGCCATTCAAAGCCGGCAGCAAGCGCGCGACGGGCAGCGTCGACGAAATTGGCCTTGACGCGCGCGATGTCGTCCAGCGTCATTTCCTTCGGCACTTTTGGCAGGTTCTTGCCGAAGGCAATCGCCGACGGTGCGATGGTGTCCCAACCGTAGGCATCGTCCGACGGGATATGGTCATCGCCTTCCCACGGACGGTTGGCGCTGGCCTTGCGGCCGGCATGGCCGATCTGGATGCCGGCGACCGAACCTGCGGCCTTGATACGGGCAGCAATGTGGGCCATGCCCTCGACCTGTGCATCGTTCCACAGGCCGGTGCAGCCCGGCGTGATCCGGCCTTCCGGCGAGACTGCGGTTGCTTCCACGATGACCAGGCCGGCGCCGCCGCGGGCAATGCTGGCGTAATGCGTCTGATGCCAATCGTTGACGAAGCCGTCATTGGCGGTGTACTGGCACATTGGCGGCACCGCGATACGGTTGCGCAACGTGACGTCTTTGAGAGTGAACGGGGTAAACAAGGCTGCCATGGATTTTTCGTTTTCTTAACGTAGGGGTCAAGCCGCGGTCTGCGCCGCGGCGGTCGGCCAGTATAGAAGGAAGGCGCAAAACGTGCTGGCGAGGCCAGCGTTTTGCAGTTGGACCGTCGATTTGTGCCCAGCGCCCGTCGCGGAACTTTCCGCCAGCGCCATTGTGATAATCTTGTCGGTCGCTCACTTTCAGGGACCACCATGACCTTGCCCGTCGTTGCTATTTTTGTTGCCAAGCCCGGTTTGGAAGAAAAACTGGAAACACTGTTACGCAGCGTTGTCGAACCGACGCTGCGCGAGGAAGGGTGCATCAGCTATCAGGTGAACCGCGATATCGCCAATCCACGGCGCTTCGTATTTACTGAGGAATGGCAGAGCAAAGCTGACCTGGACCGGCATCTTGCAGCGCCACATCTGCGGATGCTGTCGCAGCAGGTACCTGAACTCATCGAATCCAGCGATGTGTTCTTGCTGGCGAAGCTTGTCGGCGGTGCGGCATAAACTGGTTGCCAATGTGTACATTCCAGGAATCCAGGCGCTATTGGGCAATGAACTTGCAGGGGTGGTTACTGGCCCAGGCGGCTTGAAAACACCAATCGGACGCCGGCCTGGCGATGTTCGGCATTTAGCCATGTCTGATCAGTTTAAGGAGGGCGTGAAGGCGATACAGCGTGGAGTCACCGCTGGCACGTCCCCCGGGTCGGCAAATGCTCGTCGAAATAGTTGGTGACTTTTCTGGCCTGGCAACCTGCTAAGCTGACACAACAGTGAAGCTGGATTAAAGGCCTGCGTGCAAATAAACCGCCCGCAGTTTACTCCAACGGCGCGTGCCTCAACTCACTTCTCGCCAAGGCACTGCTTTCGTCCGGTCTTGGATTTTTTTCAGTCGTTTTGTAACGCATTGGAGAATTGCATGAAAATCACTGAATCGATTCTCGCCGCTGCCGTGGCTTTGTCTGCCTCTTCATTCGCCCAGGTTCAGGACTCGGCGCCAGTCACCAGCGCCGCAGAGTCGCTGGAATCCGCACAGAACGTGATCGTCAGCGCGCGCCGCTTTCATGTCGAACCGCGCGAGTTTGCAAACTACGAATACGCCTATACGCTCAGCAATGGCGAAACGGTTCGCTTCAGCCGCCGGGTAGGACGTTTCTATGTGTCGATCAAAGGCTACGAACGCATAGAAATCCTTCCTTCCAGTTCCGACCAGTTTGTGAGCAGAGGCGGCGCGACGCTGATTTTTACGGAAGGCGGCGATGCGCTGACTATCGACAATTATGAGCTGCTTCGGGAAGAATCAGGCCCCCGGATCATCTATGCATTCGATGCTTTAATGTAGGCTCGTCTTTACGGCCGGTGTTCAGTGTGTTTGCTTCCTGGACATGATGGATTGCGAACTGCCTCGTTCGGCTACCAGTGGACATCCATGATGCTGGTGCCAACGCGGCTGGCTTTCACTTCTCGTTCAAGAAAGCGGCGAGTTCTTCATGCCCGCCAATGCGCTTGCCGTCAATATAAGTCTGCGGCGTCGTCTCAACGCCCTCGGCCTGCATGAACGAATCGACTTCGCTCCGGGTCGTCAACTGATGATCCTCGACCTGGTAACCCGCCTGTTGCAATAGGTCGAGCGATGCGACGCCGAACGGACAAGTATGTTCAGGGGTGACCATGCGGTGCAGTGTTGCTTGCTTCGATTCCATTGAAAATAACCTTTCTTGAATGGCCCGGTTGCTTGTGGCAACGCGACGGGCGGTGACATCGGAAGATCGAGATTAGGCGTGTGGTACGCGCCGCGCCGTGCGTCAACGCACGCATACCCATAAAACACGCGGGTGAGATTACCTGGCGATGACCTTCATCTTTGTAAACACGCGGGCCATGGTCTCAGCATCGATCGCCTGCATATCGACTAATTTCAGCGACTTAACCATGATTCCTCCAAAGGAAATCCGGTGCAGATTGGCGCCAGTTCGCTCAAAAGAATTGGTCATGACTGTCATGTCTGCCCCTTGGTGGTAAAGACGATTCGATCAGGTGGCGAGGCCATCGCCGGCTGCCAGCAATGACCGGACATCGCGCAGCGGCGGCTTGCCGAAAGCACGGCTGTATTCGCGATTGAACTGACTGGCACTTTCATACCCCACGACGAAACCTGCACTTGCAGCATCCATGCCGTCTGTCAGCATGCGCCGCCGCGCTTCGTGCAGACGCAGTTTTTTCTGGTACTGAAGTGGCGTCATCGAGGTCATGAGGCGGAAGTGATGATGCAGCGTAGACACGCCCATGCAGGCGATTTGCGCAAGCTCTTCGATACGAAGAGGTTCAGTGAAATGATCCCTGATCCATTCGACCGCTTTGGCTGTCTGCTGACTGTTGTCGCCTGATGTCGCAATCGCGCGAAGGCGTTGCCCTTCGGCGCTTTGAAGAATGCGGAAAATAATCTCACGTTCAATCAACGCGCTCATGAAAGGGATTTCAGCCGGCACACTTTGCAGGTCGATCAGCCGCAAAAAGGCATCAAGCATTTCTGCGGTCGTTTCCGCCGTCGTCATGCCCGGTTCGCCGTTGTTCATTCCCGCAATAGTCGCCGACACCCCTGCGAGCATCTCCCGGACAACGCCCATGTCCAACTTGAGCCTGATACACAAATAAGGTGCTTCCGGGCTGGCCTCTACAACCTGGCTCGTCACCGGCAGATCGATCGAGGTAATCAGAAAATGCGACGCATCGTAATCAAAGCGGATGGGCCCCAGCATCACCCGTTTCTTCCCCTGCAGGACCACAGCCACGCTCGGCTCATACGTAACGGAGTCTGGCACCGTCGGCGCGATATAGCGATACAGCGTCACACCAGGAATCGACGTCGAAAAACTCGGCTCGGCGCCAACCAGTGGTATGACGCGGTCGACCAACTGCATTCTGAGTGTGTCACGTCGGCTCGGTGAAGAATCAGGGGAGAGAACAGGCGTTTGAGCGGACGAATTCATGGTTCTTTACTGGATTTATTTTATTCAAGGATAAGACGTGGGACTGGCCATGCCTACCGAATTCACGCTCGTCAGAGGATCAGGCAATAAATCAGGAGGATGAGGATACCGTTTGAATCGTGCGCCCCGCAAGCTGGTCATATTCGTACAAACGTACTTTGCCTTGCCAGGGGAATTGAATGCATCGTCGATGAAACGATCACGGCTCCCAATCATTGAACACGCAAAACGAATTGGATACCGAACCCATGAACCATCCAGAACAGCTGGCAGTTTCACGTCGAGAATTTCTTGTCACCGGCTCGGCCGCCGCTGCGGTCAGCATGCTGCCGATCGAGGCCAACGCGCAGGCACAACATACCGGGTCAGGTACGCCGGCAACGGTGGCGATCCAGGTCAACGGCACGAAACACCGCATCGAACTCGATACACGTACCACGCTGCTCGATACGCTGCGTGAGCACCTGCACCTGACTGGCACGAAAAAAGGCTGTGACCAGGGGCAGTGCGGGGCATGCACCGTACTCGTCAACGGACAGCGCATCAATTCGTGCATGACGCTTGCTGTCATGCACGATGGCGACAGTATCACCACGATTGAAGGGCTGGGGACGCCTCAGCGCCTGCACGCCATGCAGCAAGCCTTCGTCAAGCATGACGGTTTCCAGTGCGGCTATTGCACGCCAGGCCAGATCTGTTCGGCCGTGGCAGTTCTCGACGAAATCAACGCCGATATTCCAAGCCATGTAACGGCCAATCTCACCACCAGGCCGGTGCTGAGCGCAGACGAACTGCGGGAACGTATGAGCGGCAATATTTGCCGATGCGGCGCCTATTCGAACATCATCGACGCCATCACGGAAGTCGCCGGTGCAACGGTCGTGAAAGGGCAGCCATGAAAGCCTTTACCTACGAGCGCGCCCATTCTGCAGCCGAAGCGGCATCTGCAGCTGCCCGACACCCTGGCGCAAAATACATTGCAGGCGGAACGAATCTGCTCGATTTGATGAAGCTGGAGATTGAAACGCCGGTTCACCTGATCGACGTGAATGGACTGGGACTCGACAAGATCGAACCCATGGCCGATGGCGGACTGCGCATTGGCGCACTGGTACGCAACACGGCGTTGGCCTCCCACCAGCTAGTGCGGCGCGACTATGGGCTGCTGTCCCGCGCACTGCTTGCCGGTGCATCCGCGCAACTGCGCAACAAAGCGACGACAGCCGGCAATC
The DNA here is from genome assembly GCF_059685835.1 of Telluria sp. RB2R28. Taxonomy (NCBI): domain Bacteria; kingdom Pseudomonadati; phylum Pseudomonadota; class Betaproteobacteria; order Burkholderiales; family Oxalobacteraceae; genus Telluria; species Telluria sp. RB2R28. The sequence continues at coordinate 187,276 of NZ_JCASIK010000005.1, forward strand.
TGCTGCAGCGGACGCGGTGCCCGTATTTCTACGATACCAATCAGGCATGCAATAAACGCCGTCCCGGCAGCGGTTGCAGCGCGATCGGTGGATACAGCCGTCAGCATGCCGTGCTGGGCGTGAGCGACGCATGCATTGCAACTTATCCGGGCGACATGGCGGTGGCCATGCGCGCACTGGACGCGACGGTCGAGACAGTCAACGCAGGCGGTGCGAGCCGCACGATCCCTATCGCAAATTTCTACCGGTTGCCCGGTACCACGCCCCATGTCGAAAACACGCTACAGCCCGGTGAACTGATCACTGCCGTCACGCTTCCACCACCGATTGGGGGCACGCACATCTACCGCAAGGTACGCGACCGCGCATCCTATGCGTTTGCGTTGATTTCGGTCGGCGCCATCGTGCAAGCGGATGGCACTGCGCGCATTGCACTGGGAGGAATGGCTCACATGCCATGGCGAGTAGAGGCAGCCGAACGCGCCATGTCCAGTGGCGACAAGGCCGGCATGGCCCAGCTGCTGGCAGGCGCCAGGACGACCCCTGAAAACGCATTCAAGTTGACACTGGCCGAGCGCACCCTCGCGTCGGTGCTGGCGCAAGCAAGGAGCACACAGTCATGAAATTCGATAACCCCGCTACAACCAATCCCATCGACCAGATGAAGGTCGTTGGTCATCCAGCCGATCGGGTAGATGGCCCACGCAAGGTCACTGGCACCGCTACCTATGCTTACGAACAGCACGAGGCTACGCCGGACGCCGTGTACGGCTACGTCATTGGCGCAGCGATTGCGAAGGGAACGATCGAGGCGGTCGACACGCGGGCGGCCAGCCGGGCGCCGGGAGTGCTGGCCGTAATCAGCGCCGACAACGCAGGCCAGCTGGACAAGGGCGAGTTTTACGCAGCGCGGGCTTTGGCCGGGCCTGATGTGGATCATTACCACCAGGCGGTCGTCATTGTTGTCGCGCAGACCTTCGAGCAGGCGCGGTCAGCTGCGCAACTGGTGCGGGTGCAATACCGACGTGGCAATGGCGTATTCGATCTGGCCGCTGCGAAAGATGGCGCACCGCCCCCGAAGCCAGGCCCGTATTCACCGCCGGCCGAAACGTCCGTGGGGGATTTCGAAGGCGCTTTCGCCAGGGCGGCCGTCAAGCTCGACGCGCATTTCACGACGCCGGACCAGTCACATGCAATGATGGAACCCCATGCGACTATCGCTGTCTGGAAGGGACAAAAGCTGACGCTGTGGACCTCGGTTCAACAAGTCAATTGGGGCGTACGCGATCTCGCGAAAACACTTGGCATTGCCAAGGAAGACGTACGCATCGTTACACCCTACATCGGCGGCGGGTTCGGCGGCAAGGGAACGATTCTGTCGGATGCAGTTCTTGCCGCCGTCGCCGCGCGCAAGGTGCGGCGCCCAGTCAAGGTAACGCTGCAGCGCGCCCTCATGTTCAACAATGTGACACACCGGCCAGCCACGATCCAGCGCGTACGGATCGGCGCGTCTCGCGACGGCAAGATCGATGCCATCGGACACGAAAGCTGGTCTGGCAACATCGAAGGCGGCAGGCCGGAGGCGGCCACCGCAGCCACCCGGCTGCTGTATGCCGGCCCGCACAGAATGACGCGCCTGCGGCTTGCGCATCTGGACCTGCCCGAGGGAAGTGCGATGCGTGCGCCCGGCGAGGCGCCCGGCATGATGGCACTTGAAATTGCGATGGATGAGATGGCCGAGAAACTCGGTCAGGATCCCGTGGCATTCCGGATCCTCAACGATACCCAGGTCGATCCGGAAGACCCGAAGCGGCCATTTTCAACGCGACAGCTCGTCAAATGCCTGGAAACCGGGGCGAAGCAGTTTGGCTGGAGCGAACGCAATGCACGACCGGGCAGCCGGCGTGACGGTCGCTGGCTGGTTGGCATCGGCATGGCCTCTGCCATCCGCGGTGCACCCGTTACGAAGTCAGCAGCACGGGTCCGCCTCGACCACCGCGGCATCGTCACGGTGGAAACCGACATGACCGATATCGGCACGGGCAGCTACACGATCATCGCCCAGACTGCAGCGGAGATGATGGGCGTCGGCATCGACAAGGTGCGCGTCAGCCTGGGCGATTCGCACTTCCCGGAGTCTGCCGGTTCAGGGGGGCAATGGGGCGCAGCGTCTTCCACGGCAGGCGTGTATGCCGCCTGTGTCAAATTGCGCGAAGCAGTGGCAAAACAACTGGAACTGGATCCTGCGACCTCCGAGTTTGCCGGTGGCCTGGTACGCGCCGGCAATCGCAGCGTGCCACTGACCCATGCTGCAAGGTGGCGCGATCTGGTCGGGGAAGATGTCATGGAATACGGTGACCTGGCCAAGCGCTATGCAATCCAGACGTTCGGCGCCCACTTCGTGGAAGTGGGCGTCGATGCCGCCACCGGCGAAATCCGCGTGCGGCGCATGCTTGCTGTTTGCTCGGCAGGTCGGATCATCAATCCGAAGACCGCGCGTAGCCAGGTGATCGGCGGCATGACGATGGGTATCGGGGCCGCCTTGATGGAAGAACTCGTCGTCGACAAACGCGTCGGTTTTTTTGTCAACCATGATCTTGCAGGCTACGAAGTGCCGGTGCATGCCGATGTGCCTCACCTCGATGCAATCTTCCTTGATGAAACAGACCCCACGATTGCGCCGCTCAAAGCAAAAGGCGTGGGCGAACTTGGCATCAGTGGGGTTGCTGCTGCGATCGCCAACGCCGTCTACAACGCGACTGGCGTACGGGTCAGGGAATATCCGGTCACGCTGGACAAACTGCTTGATGGTTTGCCGCCTGTGGCGTAAGCAGCCCATCTTCGAAGTGAAATGATGCCTATACATTGCTCTCTGAAAAAAAGATCCATGCTGCTTGGCGCGCTGGGTGGCCTGGTTGTCGTCTCCTGTCCCGCGCTTGCGCAAAACGCCCCTGACCCGCTTGCGTTGCGCCGAGATCCGCGCATGACGGGCCCGGTGCCCATTCCTTCCGCAGAACGCGACATACCGAGCGCGGTTGCGGAAAAGTGGGCAGACGTCATCGACACCGACACGGCGCTTGAAGGCGCGCTGTTCGACACCGAAGGCAACCTGCTCGTGTGCGATGTCGGCGGCAGCAGGATCGTGCGCCTGGACGCCAATCGGCGCATCTCGGTATTGCTGCATCAACCCGGATTGCACGCGGGTGGCCTGGCCATCCATCCGGACGGGCGCATTTTCGTTGCAGCTGCGGGAGACCGCAAGCGCGGGATGCTGGGTGTGATCGAACCTGGCCGCGATGAATTCAACAAAATAGCGGTGACGGCCGATGCCTACGTGCCGAATGACGTGGTACTCGATCGGCATGGCGGATTTTATTTCACCGACTTCAAAGGCACGGCGTTCGATCCGACTGGCGGGGTCTATTACGTGGCACCGGACATGCGTACCGTCACGCCCATCGTGCAACGCCTTGCACTGGCCAACGGCATCGCGCTGAGCCCGGACGGCAAGTATCTGTGGGTAACGGAATTTGGCCAGAACCGCCTTCTGCGCATTACCCTGGAAACGCCTGCAACCGTGTCCAGTCTCGGGGTAGCAGTGGTGTATCGCTTCATCGGGCCGGCTCCCGACTCGATGCGGGTCGACGTCGAGGGCAACCTCTACGTGGCGCTCAATGGCCAGGGCAGGGTACTCGTTTTCAGTCAGGGCGGCATTCCGATCGGCCAGATCCTGCTGCCGGGGCGCGATGCAGGCCATTACCTCAAATCGGCGAGTCTGGCCCTCAAGCCTGGAACGAACGAGGTGTATATCGTCGCCAGCGACGGTGCAGGCGGGCAGGGTGGCGCCGTCTTCCGTGCGCGCACGTTCGTCACGGCGCAGGCACTTCCCAAACCGCAGCAGGCAGGGAAGCGATCATGACCCTACCCAAGGAACCAAGATTGAACAGCTGGATTCGTCATGGCATGGCAATCCTGTTTGCACTCATCGGATTCGTACTGCTGATCGGCGGGGTCCGTTTATTGATGGCCAACGGCTCAGCTTATTACGCCCTGAGCGGGGTTGCACTCGTCGCAATTGGCTGGATGGTGGCGCGGCGTCATCCCCATGCAATCCGCGCTTATGGGCTTGTCCTGGCATTGACGCTGGCGTGGAGTATCGGCGAAGTCGGCTTCGATGGGTGGGCGTTGGTCCCACGGCTGGGCGCGCCGTTTGCCATGGGCCTGCTCCTGCTGTTGCCGGCCGTACGGCGGTCTCCCGACATGGCAGCGGTGACGGCTGCCACATCAGGACGCCGTGGTGCATTGGTAGGCGTCGGCGTCTTTGCCATTGCCGCAGTTGCCGGGACGGCAATCCACGCCGCTGCAGGGCCGGATCCCGCGCCACCCTGGATGCGTCGGGGAATGCAGGCCCAGGTACCTTCCGCTGCATCCAAGGCAACGGGCGCAGCCGACCGTACGGATTGGCTGGCTTTCGGCAACGACCAGGCCGGTACCCGCTTCAGCCCTTTGTCCCAGATCAACGTCGATAATGTCGACAAACTGGAGGTCGCGTGGACAGCCGATACGGGCCCCATGTCGCCAGGACCGAAAAATGGCCTGGAAACGGTCCCCATCATGGTGGGCGACATGCTGTATGCCTGTAGCGGATTCAATCAGGTCGTGGCGCTCGACGCCGAAGATGGCACCAAACGGTGGAGCTACGACATGTCTGGTGGCGTGCCTGCGTCAGGCAAACCGTGCCGCGGCGTTTCGTATTACCGGATACCGAATGCGACAGGCGCCTGTGCGGAACGCATCATTGCCGCCAGCCAGACGCCAGCGTTGATCGCGGTGGACGCTCACACCGGAAAGGCGTGCACGGGCTTCGGCAAGCAAGGCTTCGTCGACCTGAACGCAAACATCAGCAAGTATCCGCGCGGGCAGTTCTATGTCAGCTCGGCGCCCCAGATCATCCGCGGCAACATCGTGGTTGGCGGCGGCATACCGGACGGTCAGTTCTGGGGCGGTCCTTCGGGCGTCATCCGTGCATTCGATGCCGTATCCGGACAACTGGCGTGGGCGTTCGATCCCGGGCATCCCGAGCGTATCGGTGCACCGCCCGAGGGCGACGTCTATACCCCATCGTCACCCAACAGCTGGGCGCCGATCAGTGCTGACGAAACACTTGGTCTGGTGTACTTGCCGATGGGAAGCGCCACGCCGGACAATTATGGCGGACAGCGCCGCGTGCTCGACGACCAGTATGGTGACGCCGTCCTTGCCCTGGACGCCGAGACAGGCCGGCCGCGCTGGAGTTTCCAGACCACGCACCACGACATCTGGGACTACGATGTACCGGCCCAACCGACCCTGGTTGACCTGCCAGGCCCCGACGGTGTGCGCCATGCGCTGATCCAGGCCACCAAGCGTGGCGAGGTCTTCGTTCTTGATCGTACCAATGGCAAGCCGATTTTCCCGGTCGAAGAGCAGGCTGCATTGCAGGGTTCCGTTGCTCCCGGAGAGCGCTTGTCACCGACGCAACCTGCTTCCATCCGGTTGCCGGCGTTCAGAGGGGCGACGCTGGTGGAGAAAAACATGTGGGGGGTCACGCCGATCGACCAGATGCTGTGCCGCTTGCAGTTCCGTCAATCGCGCTACGAAGGCCACCTGACGCCATCCACGCTCGACACGCCAACCTTGTTCGATCCCGGCTCTGCAGGCGGCATCAACTGGGGCGGTGTCTCGATCGACCTCGATCGTGGCGTCATGGTGGTGACGTGGATGCAGACTGCCGACCTGGTCGAAATTCTGACGCGTGCCGAGGCAATACGACGCAAGTTCAAACTGATGGACGGTCAGAGTTCGGGCGGCGATGCAGAGCGCCCCATGCTCAATACCCCTTATGCCTCCTATGGGACAACGTTCGTTTCGCCGCTTGGCGTTCCCTGCAATGCGCCACCCTGGGGGCAGATCGGCGCTGTCGATCTGGCAACCGGTGCGCTGCTCTGGCACAAGCCGCTGGGATCGGCGCGCGACTCCGGTCCATTGGGCATCCCATCCATGGTGCCGTTGACGATCGGGACGCCACTCACGGGTGGCACCGTCACGACGCGCGGCGGCCTCATATTCGTTGGCGCAGCCGCAGAAAAAACGCTCCGGGCGATCGACCTGCGTACCGGGCGCGAGCTTTGGCAGGCACGGCTGCCAGCTGGCGCCAACGCGTCGCCCATGACATATCGGGGGCCGCGTAGTGGCCGTCAATTCGTGGTCATCGCCGCAGGCGGGAAAGTGGCGCTGAAAACAAAGCTCGGCAACAGCATCGTGGCGTTCGCGCTGCCCAGTTCAGGTCCTGCACCGGCCTCTGCCAACGTCGGCAGATGAGCACCTTTTACGACGTCGTTGGCATTCGGGCGTCGATGCAGAATCAAAGGACTGAAGCAGGCAAGCCGATTTTTAACAGCATTAACGGGTCACAGGAAATCCATGAAACCTATCATCGCAGCAACACTATCGCTCTTTCTTGCCGCACCTGCTTTCTCGCAAACTGCGACAGGACAGGGCAAGCCAGGGACCGCAGCGCAAGGCGCCGACGCCAGACCCGGCGAAATGACGATTGCCCGCGCCGGCAGCCAGGCATCAATCAAAGGGCCAGCGGAAAACTTTACCGGTAACGTCCGGGTCGACCCGGTGTTTGGCGCACACCCGCCGGTTACCACCTCGGCCGGCGCAGTCACGTTCGAACCACGCGCCCGGTCGGCCTGGCATACCCACCCTGCAGGGCAGGTCCTCGTTGTGACATCCGGCGTGGGACGGATTCAGCAGTGGGGCCGCAAAGCGGAAGATATCCGTCCCGGTGACGTGATCTGGACCCCGCCAGGCGTCAAGCACTGGCACGGCGCTGCACCGACCACGGCGATGACCCATATCGCCATCCAGGATGCGGTGGGTGGCAAAACCGTCGAGTGGCTGGAGAAAGTCAGCGATGAACAGTACGCGCAATAAGTCCGTCATGCCAAACAGCGGGCTCGCTCTTGCATTGCTTGGCTGCGCAAGCTTGTTCGCCATGTCGGGCGATGCAAGTGCACAGCCGCGCACGAGTGCGCCCAGTTCAACACCGCCAACCAAAGGAGTACTCATGGCTGCACCAGCATTCGACAACTACACCCAAAAACTGTTATTTGACGACGTATGGAAGCGCCCGGACCTGTCGCAGCGCGATCGGTCGCTTGTCACCATTGCCGTACTCGTTTCCAGAAACGCGACAGCGGAACTGCCTTCCTACCTGGCCCGGGCTCTCGACGCCGGGGTCAAGCCTGGCGAAATAGCGGAGATCATCACCCACCTCGCTTTCTATTCGGGCTGGCCCAATGCAAGCGGGGCCGCAAGTGCCGCGCAAGCCGTGTTTGCCCAACGCCAGATCGATGTTTCGCAACTGCCTCCGGCAACGGTCGCGTTGCTGCCTCTGGACAAACAAGCAGAGGAAAGGCGCGCCAGGACAGTCGAAGAGAACTTCGGGCAGGTTTCGCCAGGCGTGGTGAAGTACACGACCGAGGCGTTGTTCCGGGACCTTTGGCTGCGTCCGGGGCTTGCACCGCGTGATCGCAGTATGGTCACGGTCAGCGCCCTGGTGACATCCGGCCAGGTAGCGCAGATCACCTACCACCTGAACCGCGCCATGGACAATGGGCTGACCGAAAAAGAAGCGGGGGAAATGCTCACGCAACTGGCGTTCTATGCCGGTTGGCCAAACGTGTTCTCCGCGATGCCCGTTTTTAAGGACGTGTTCAGCAAGCGCGCAGGGACCGTGGGCAAGTAATTCTCACCGGGACCTGGCGCCGCCCAGGACATCGGATCGAAGGCATGCGTTGCCTGTCCCCCGACATTGAGTTACTTGTATCGCATCGATTGCACAACCTCAGAATTCGCTCTCTGCCCGAATCGCATACACTGAAACACCCCACCTATCAGGAGCCAGTATGCGCACGAAACACGCCACACAGATCGTCTTTGCCCTCGCCAGCCTCTGTGCAGGACAGGCATTCGCGCAGCAACCGGTCATCAAACCCGGGCTGTGGCAGATCGATATGACGCTGTCCGACCAGGCAAGTGGCAACCCGCTGGGGGGCTATCTTGAACTGATGAAAAGCCAGATGGCCCTGATGACGCCCGAGCAGCGCGCACAGATCGACAAGATGCTGGCTGCGAATGGCACCGAACTCAATGGCGATGGTTTGCGCACGAGACAGTGCATTACCCGGCAAAACATCAACGACTTCGATTTGTTCGGTAAAAAAGGCGGGGATTCCTGCACCAAGAAGATGACACCTACCGCAGGCGGAATGAATGTGAGCATGACCTGCTCCCAGCCCCGGATGAAGGTCGACGCCGTCCTGAAGGCCGAGAGTGAAACATCGTACCGGTTTGACTCAGTCACTACCTTACCGGGGCCGGGCGGCGCAGACATCAGCCAGAAATCAAGCGGCACCGGAAAATGGCTGGGAAGCGATTGTGGAAAGACCGCTGCAGCAGCGGTTGGGCGGTAACGGGCAGGGTGCGAATCAGCGCAGCAAAGGGCGGCCTGGCAGGCGCCAGCTGCAACAGGCATCGGGCGCTACTGCAGCACCCCGTTGTCATGCAGGCCATCTTCCAATAAAAAACCAGTACCTGATCGACATGACGGCCGTCGCCGTGCGCTGACCGTTTGTCGATCGACCCACCCATTCGTGCTGCCTGGCAATCCTTGCAAAATGTGGCCGCCTCAACAACACATCGGCGCGCGAATTCATGCCACTGTCATCATGCCGAATTAGCATCCCCTCGTTCGCCCCACCAATATGGCGCTGACAACTTCTGATGCGCTCGCCCGTCATGCGTGGCGCGAAATAACTCATAACACTTGAAGAGGGTTTGCTTTTATGAAAACGTCGTATCTCGGACTGTTGCCGCTCGCGGCCATGCTGTTCGCGCCGGTCGCCGCCCATGCCATGCCCGTGTCGACCCTCACCGGTGAACGTCCGCTGGTGATTGCCCACCGTGGCGCCAGCGGGTACCTGCCGGAAGAGTCGGTGCAGTCCTATCAGCTCGCCATGCGGATGGGCGCCGACTATATCGAAGGCGATGTCTACCTGACTGCCGACAACAAGGCCGTGATGCTGCACGACGGCACATTGAATGCCACGACGAATGTCGTCGCATTCGCGGCGACGCATCCCGAGATCGCCGCCCTGCGTTCCAGCAACGGGACCTACGATGTGCGCAAATTCACGCTGGCGCAGCTCGAGAAGTTATCCGTGACGTGCCGCAACGCCAATGGCTACTGCACCGACAAGACCTATTTCAACCCGGCCATCTCGTACAGCTTCACGTCCTACGACGCTTTTCTCGACCTGGCCTACAACCATTTCCTGGAAACCGGTGTCGCGATCGGCGTCTTCCCGGAAGCCAAGCAAACCGGGCTGGAGGTAGCTGAAGCCATCCTGGCGGGCCTGACCAATGCGAAGTACAACGGGTACTTCACCACGGCGGGCCGCGCCCTGACGCAGTCCTTCAACGCAGCGCAGGTGGAATACCTGAACACCAACTCGTCCATCCCGGTCAGCTATCTGGGCGTCTGCCCTACCACGGCGGCAGGGGCGGCTGCGGTCGCCGCCATCGCCGACGGGATTGGCCCTTCGGCAGGCCTGCTCAGCGCAGCCTGCGTGAAGGCCGCGCACGACGCCGGGATGACGGTCACGCCGTACACCTTCCTGAGCAACCCGGCCACCTATGAGGCGGCCTATAACCTTGGTGTCGACGGTGTCTTCACCAACTATCCGGACATCGCCGTCACCGCGCGCGACGCCGTGTTCGGTCCGGCCACGCCAGTGCCGGAGCCGCATTCACTGGCGCTGCTGGGCCTGGGCCTGGCCGGCATCGTCGGACTGAAAAAGCGCAAGCAGGCTTGATCACGCACGTGATTTGCACGCCCGGCCGGCATGTCCGGCCGGGCGTGCAAATCATGCCCGGCACTTCATGCCCCATGCATCGTCCGCGTCATCAGAGCGTCATCGGCACTGGCTAAGATTTGCCGTCTTTCACTTTTACCAATTGCCATCCCATGAACCAATCGCATTCGCGTCGCAATTTCATTCGTACCTTCTCCCTCGGCACCGTCGCCGTATCCACGCTCCCGCTCGCGGCCTGCGGCGGTGACGGCGACGACCGCACCGTCAGCTTCGCGCACGGCGTGGCCAGTGGTGATCCGCTGGCCGACCGCGTCATCCTGTGGACGCGCATCACGGCCACCGGCGCCGCCGACATCGATGTCGGCTGGGAGATTTCCGAGACGAGCGATTTTTCACGTACGGTGGCCTCGGGCAGCCTGCGCACCGGCAGCGCCAGCGACTTCACGGTGAAAGTGGATGCGACCGGCCTGACGGCAAACCGCAGCTATTTCTACCGCTTCGGCTGCTACGGCCAGCTCTCGCCGGTGGGGCGTACCAAGACGCTCCCAACGGGCAGCGTCTCGCGCGTGCGCTTTGCCGTGTTCAGCTGCTCGAACTACCCGGCCGGCTACTTCAACGTGTATGCCGATGCCGCCAGGTTCGACGACATCGATGTCGGCCTGCACCTGGGCGACTACATCTACGAATACGCCGCCGGCGGCTATGCATCGCAGAACGCGGGCACCCTGGGGCGCGTGTCGAAGCCGGCCACCGAGATCATCACGCTGACGGATTACCGGGTTCGCTTCCAGCAATACCGCACCGACCCGGACCTGCAGGCGGTGCATGCGCGCATGCCCTTCATCGCCGTCTGGGATGACCATGAACTGACCAATGACACCTGGAGCGGCGGCGCCGAAAACCACGACCCGGCCACGGAAGGCCTGTGGTCGGCGCGGCGCCAGATGGCAATCCAGGCTTATCACGAGTGGATGCCGATCCGCGTACCGGACGCCGCGCGCCCGGACAAGATCTACCGCTCGTTCGATTTCGGCAACCTGCTGTCGCTGCACATGCTCGACACCCGTGTGATCGGCCGCGACAAGCAACTGGCCTACGCCAGCTATGTCGGCGCCGACCGCAGCTTCAACAGCGCGGCCTTCACTGCCGACGTGACGAACCCGGCGCGTCAGCTGATGGGCACGGAGCAGACCGCCTGGCTGCGCAACCAGATGAGCAAGTCGACGGCCACCTGGCAGGTCCTGGGCCAGCAGGTACTGATGGCGCGCATGCTGCTGCCGGCGCCGATGGTGCTGGGCACGACGGGCTATGCGGCGTACTTCGCGATTGCCGCCAAGGTCAAGGCCGGCGTGGCGCTGAGCGCCGCAGAGCAGCAGCAACTGGCGGCCACGCCGGTGCCGTATAACCTCGATGCCTGGGATGGCTACCATGCCGCGCGCGAGACGGTGCTGAACATGGCGCAGGCGCTGAACAAGAACATGGTGGTGCTGGCGGGCGACACCCACAATGCCTGGGCCAGCGACCTGGCCGACCAGCAAGGGCGGGCAGTGGGCGTTGAATTCGGCGTGCCGGCTGTGACCTCGCCCGGTTTCGAAAGCTATTTCCCGACTGTCGCGCCGGCCACCGTGGCGGGCGGCATGGAGCAGCTGATCGGGCCGCTGCAATACGCCGAGACGGCCTCGCGCGGCTTCGTCGTGCTGACGGTCACCCCGACCGAAACACGGGCCGAGTACCGCTACGTCGATACGATCACGTCGAAAACGTACAAGGCGGTCGTCGGCAAGACGCTGCGCATGTTGCCGGGCGCAGCAAACCGCAAGATCGTCGCCGCCTGACGGGCGTACAGAGCGAGGCCCCTGGCCTCGCTCCGCTCCGGAACATCAACACATTGCCAGCTGCCAGACGAGTTTCTCCCGATCCTTTTCCAGCAGCTGCACCTCGACTCCCTTGCTGGCCGAGCGCGTGATCACGACCGTCTTGTGAAAGTACGTGTACTGGACGCTGACCGTGCCCGCGCTCTCGGTGCGCTTCACATCGGCCCGGTCGACATTGAGCTTGAGGTTCTGCAGGATTTGCGCATCTGGCCAGCCGGCCGACAGGCGCACGTGGCGCGTGCGGTCGTCGCCATTGGCCTGCGGGTAGACGCGCTCGCACGCATGGGCGGGCGCTGGCACCACGACGAGCGCGGACAGTGACAGCAAGCCTGCTGCGAGAAGGTTCAGGGACAAGGCGCGGGTCATGTTTTGGATGTCGATAAGAAACAGGTGCTTACTGTAGCAGCAAGCGCAGCCGCTCGATATCGATCGGCTTGGTCAGGTGATGATCGAACCCCGCATCGCGCGCCAGTTGCCGGTCGCGCTCCTGGCCCCAACCGGTGGCCGCAATCAGTTTGGTGCTGGCGCAGGCATCCAGCCCGCGCAGGCGGCGCGCCAGTTCGTAGCCATTGAAGTCGGGCAGGCCGATATCGAGCAGCGCGACCTCGGGCAGGAAGTCCGGCGCCAGCGCCAGTGCGCCGGCCGCCGTATGCGCCAGCAGCGTCGTGCAGCCGAACAGTTCGAGCATGGTCGCCATCGTCTCGGCCGCATCGACATTGTCATCCACCACCAGCACCCGCAGTGGCGCCGGCTGGCCAGGTGCCGCCAATGCTGGCTCGGCCGCCGCGCAACCCGCGATCAGCGGCAGGCGCAAGGTGAACTGGCTACCGCGGCCCGGCCCGTCGCTCTCGACCAGGATCTCGCCGCCATGCAGCTCCACGATGCCGCGCGCCAGTGCCAGGCCGATCCCCAGGCCGCCGCAGGCGCGGTCGAGTCCTGTTTCCAGCTGGGTGAATAACTGAAAGATCGTGCCCAGCGCGCCCGCCGGAATGCCGATGCCGTTGTCGCGCACGCGCAGTTCGGCGTGACCGGCCTGGCCCGCCAGTTCGACATCGATCAGCCCGCCATCGGGCGTGTACTTGGCCGCGTTGCCCAGCAGGTTGATCGCCACCTGCGCCAGGCGCGTGGCGTCGCCATCGACGGTCAGCGGCGCATCGGGCAGGGCCAGGCGCAGCGTGTGGCGTGCCGCAGTCATCACCGGCGCCATGTCGTGCACCGCGCCGCGCACCAGCGCCGCCATGTCGACCGGCGCGCGCCGCAGCTGCATGCGGTTCTGGGTGATGCGCGAGACTTCCATCAGGTCGTCCACCAGCCGCGTCAGGTGCCGCAGCTGGCGGTCGAACGCGCCGATCACGCGCGCATCCTCGTCATTGCCATGCTTGATCTTGAGAACGTCGAGCGCGCTGCGCATCGGGGCCAGCGGATTGCGCAGCTCGTGCGACAGCGTGGCGAGAAATTCATCCTTGCGCAGGTCGGCCGCCGACAACTGCGTGTTCACCGCCTGCAGTTGCAGGTCGCGCTGGCGCTGCGCCTCGCGGATTGCGTCGGCGGCCTCCGACCTGCACAGCAGCGCGTTTTCGTAGGCGTGCCTGCCACCATCGCGAAACAGGGCCCAGTGGTCGATCTCGCGATCGCCATCGCGCTGGCGCACGAGCTGGATCAGTACCGGCAGCCGCGCGCCGCCTGGTATCAGGAGGTCGATCTGGATGTCATGCGCCGCGCCCTCGCTCTGCAGGCGCGGCACGCAGCACGTGTAGTGAAACAGGCGGGCGCTGGCCGGCAGCAGGTCGTGCAGGCGCGCGCCCACCAGCGCGCCGGGGGGCATCCCGAGCCATGCATGCAGGCTGGCATTGGCCGCGAGGATCATGCCGTGTGCATCGGTTGCCATCAGGCCGCATGCAGCCTGGTCGAAGAACAGGTCGGTCGCGGTGAGGGCGGCGTTCATGGACGGTCAGCGTAGCGGCTGTGTGAGGAAGGCGTCGATGGCGGCCGAGACGGCGGTCGGGGCGCTCATGTGCGGGCAGTGGCCGACATTCGGTACCATCGCGAACGTGCTGCCGGGCAGGTTCTGGTGAAGCCACTGGCCGGCCGTGCGCGGCGCGATCAGGTCGTCGCTGCATTGCAGGATCAGCGCGGGCGTCGTGGATCTGGGCACATCAAGGCGGTGGTCCGAGCGGAACGTGACGCTGGCAAAGTGATGGGCGATTTCGGGATCGTTGCGGCAAAAACTGGCCGTCAGCCCGGAGGCCAGGTGGGGCTGGTTGGGCGCGCCCATGATGGTGGGTGCAAGGCTGTGCGACCAGGCGATGAAGTTCGTCTCCATCGTCTCGAGCAGTTCGTCGATGTCGTCGCGCGTGAAGCCCCCGGTATAGTCGCCGTCGTTGATGTAGCAGGGCGACGGACTGACCATGATCTGGGCCGCGAAGCGCTCGGGTGCGGCGATCGTGGCCAGCATGCCGATCGTCGCGCCGACCGAGTGCCCGACAAACACCACCGGACCGCTGGCATGGGCGTCGATGATGGCGAGCAGGTCGTCGGCATGACCCTGCAGCGTCGCATGGCGGGCGCGGTCATAGGCCGAAAGATCCGAGCCGCCGGAGCCGACGAGATCGTAGGTAAGGACGCGATACCGGTGCTGGTAGGCAGGGGCGAGGTGACGCCACATCGTCTGGTCGCAACCGAAACCATGGGCAAACACCATGGTGGCGGCGCCCTGGCCGGCGAGGTGAACGTTATGGCGAAGCTGGGCGGACATTGAATGCCTCTCGTCGGTTCACGCAGATATACACAAAAAATAGCATCATTCTTGTGTAATGTCAGCAATGCCGATGTAAAAGGCGGTTAGTCGTGGTCGTCGTTCTCGCCGGCACGGGTCAGTTGCGGGATCACCTTGACCAGCAGGATGCGCGGTCCATTCATCTTCTTGACCACGACATCGAACTGCGGGAAGCCGATGCGCTGGCCCTGCTTGGGGATGTCGCCCAGCTTGGCCATCAACAGGCCGCCGACCGATTCGACATCGTCCAGCCCCATTTGTTCGTTGTCGATATCGATGCCCAGCAGGCGTTCGAGCGAGAAGATCGGCAGGCTGGCCTTGCCGATCCAGGTGCCGTCGGCCTGCTTGAGCCAGTCGTTTTCGTTCATCCGGAATTCATCGCGGATCTCGCCGACCATCGCGCCCAGCAGGTTGTCGAGCGTGACGAAGCCGACCGGGCGCTTGCCCTTTTCGCCGATCAGCGCGAAGTGGGGCGCGCCGCCGCGGAAGCGCCGGAAGATGTCCTGCGCCGGCGTGCGCGCCGAAATCGATTCGACCGGCCGCAGGAACTGGGTCAGGTCGCCGATGGGCCGGCCCGACTGCAGCGCAAAATACAGGTCTTTCAGGTGGACGATGCCGATGACTTCCTCGCCGTCCTTGTCGAAATACGGGTAGCGCGAAAAGCGGTTGCGGCGCACGGTTTCCAGGTTCTGCTCGAGCGAGCGGCTGGCGTACAGGGCGCTGACTTCGTTGATCGGGCGCATCAGCTCGGACACTGCCAGCTGGCTGAAGTCGAGCGACTGGGCCAGGATATTGCGGTCGTCCTGCGTGATCTTTTCGGCCGGGTTGCTGGTGCGCAGAATCAGTTTGAGTTCGTCGAGCGAGTAGTGATGGTCGTGCCCGCCCTTGCCGGCCAGGCCCGCCACGCGCAGCAGCGTATTGGCGCTGGCATTGAGCAGGGCGATTGCCGGGTACATGGCCCAGTAAAACGCATACAGCGGGATGGCGCACCACAGCGCCACCGATTCCGGCAGCCGGATCGCCAGCGTTTTCGGGGCCAGTTCACCCACCACGATGTGCAGGAACGAAATCACCGAGAACGCGACGATGAACGAAATGCTGTGGATCAGTTCTTCGGACGTCACGCCAACAAACGCGAAGACCGGTTCGAGCAGGCTGGCAAAGGCCGGCTCGCCGACCCAGCCCAGACCCAGCGACGCCAGCGTGATGCCCAGCTGGCAGGCTGACAGGTAGGCGTCGAGCTTGCCGTGGACTTTCTCCAGGATGCGTCCGCGCAGGCCGGTGGTCCTGGCGATGGCGTTCACGCGGGTCTTGCGCAGCGTGACGATACTGAATTCGGCGGCGACGAACAGGCCGTTCAGCGCGACCAGAAACAGGGCGAGAACGAGGAAGAGGATATTTTCCATGCTGGAGATGTATTAACAAAAGGCAAAGCAAGAGGGCATTGTACAACCCAAAACGGCCCTTATCCGTCTGATAACGCGCCTTTGTGCACGGCCGACAGGATTGCCTCGACCGCCGGATGCTTGATCTTGCGTTCGTTCGAGATCGCATAGAAGTGTTCGCGCACCTCCGGCACCCGGCCGACCAGCTCAGCGCCGAGCTGGTAGTCGATGTCGGCAGCGGGCGCAGCCGGCGTGAAGAACAGGCCCAGGCCGCGCCGGCCGAAGGTATTCAGTAACGCGTTGTCCTCGAACTCGCCGACCACATCGGGCCGGATCGCATGGCGCTCGAACCAGTCGTCGATCTTGCCGCGCAGGGCATTGTTGCGCGTGGGCAGCAAAAACGGCGCCCCGTGCAGCGACGCCGGAAAATCATCGCGGTACGCGTGCGCCAGGGCCGGGGCGCCGACGACGAACATCTCGCTTTCGGACAGCAGGTGGCTGAACACGCGCAGCGTGGTGCCGGTGGGCACGGCGCGGTCGGTCAGCACGACATCGAGCTTGTGCAGCGCCAGGTCGCCCAGCAGCGCCTCGTACTGGTCTTCGTGGCACACCAGGCGCACCGGCGTGGCCAGCCGGGTCGTGACCTCGAGCAGGCGGTAGGCGGTGAACTTGGGCAGCGAATCGGAAATGCCCACCGCCAGGCGGATGCGCGTGCTGTCGGACGCATCGAGCGCTTCCTGCATCTGCTCGCCCAGCAGAAATATCTGGTCGGCATACGACAGCGCCAGGCGGCCCGCTTCGGTCAGCGTCAGGCGCCGGCCCTGCTGGGTGAACAGTGCCTTGCCGAACGCCTGTTCAAGTAAGGTAAGCTGCGTACTCACTGTCTGGATGGCCAGGCCAAGGCGCTCGGCGGCGCGCGTGATGCTGCCTTCCTTGGCAACCACCCAGAAGTAATAGAGGTGGCGAAAGTTGGGGAGTGCGTGGCTCATGGCTTCTGTTTTTCGGAAGTAATCTTCCAATTATCTTCGCTTTTTCAATCGCTTGGCAACCTTTACAATTGTTCGTCAGCACCGTTTTTCATAAATCATAAGAGGGGAAATATTAATGAAGTACTTTACCTGGTCATTCATCGTGACCGCGGTCTGTCTTGCCCTTGCGGCCTGGTGGGGATTCGATCATGGTGGAACGTCGGGCATGATTACCGCGCTGGGCGTGGCGGCCATTCTGGCCGTCATGGAAGTCTCGCTGTCATTCGATAACGCGGTGGTCAACGCCTCGGTCCTCAAGACCTGGGACGAGTTCTGGATCAAGCTGTTCCTGGGCGTCGGCATCATCATCGCCGTGTTCGGCATGCGTCTGGTGTTCCCGCTGGTCATCGTGGCCGTGGCTGCCGACCTGGGCGCGGCAGAAGTCTGGAACCTGGCGCTGACCAATCCAAAAGCGTTCTCGATGCACCTGACCAACCACCACGCTGAAGTGGCGGCATTCGGCGGCATGTTCCTGCTGCTGGTGTTCCTGAACTTCATGCTGGACGATGAAAAGGAAACCCACTGGCTGGGCAACTTCGAAGCAAAACTGGGTTCGCTCGGCAAGGTGTCGTCGATCGCCGTCATGATCGCCATCGCCGCGCTGCTGTTCAGCCTGACGTATGTTGATGAAGCGCAGAAGATGGTCGTTGCGATCGCCGGTATGTGGGGCATCCTGGTCTATGTTGCTGTCGATATGCTTAGCAGCCTGCTGGAAAAGAGCGAATCGGGCGAGGGCGCTGTCGGTGACGCGGTCAAAAAAGGCGGTATCGGTGGTTTCCTGTACCTCGAAGTGCTGGATGCGTCGTTCTCGTTCGACGGTGTGATCGGCGCGTTCGCGATCACCAGCGACGTCGTGATCATCATGCTGGGCCTGGCAATCGGCGCGATGTTCGTGCGTTCGATGACCGTGTTCCTGGTGCGCAAGGGCACGCTTGATGAATACGTCTACCTCGAGCACGGCGCGCACTACGCGATCGGTATCCTGGCCGTGATCATGCTGGCCAGCATGAAGTGGCACGTGCCAGAGCTGATCACCGGCGGTGTGGGCGTGGCCTTCATCCTGGCGTCGCTGTGGAGCTCGATTCAGTACAAGAAGAAGCACGCCGCACTGGGCGGCGCGTAAGCGGTAACCGGGCCGGCGGCATGCATGCCGGCCCTGCAGTACAGAATTCGCTGCGAGTGGCAGAACACCAGCTCGCGGCGCTTGCAACCCGGTGTTCACAATTTAGGAGATTCTCATCATGGCAATCAGTCTGCAAAAAGGCGGCAACGTCAACCTGTCGAAAGAAGCACCAGGCCTGACTTCACTGAAAGTCGCACTCGGCTGGGACATTCGCGCCACCGATGGCGCAGCCTTTGACCTCGACGGCGCTGTGTTCCTGCTCAATTCGTCCGGCAAGGTCCGTTCGGATGGCGACTTCATCTTCTATAACAACCTCAAGTCTGCCGACGGTTCGATCGTCCACTCGGGCGACAACACGACCGGCGCCGGCGATGGCGACGATGAATTCGTCACCATCGACCTGACCAAGGTCCCGGCTGACGTCGACAAGGTCGTCCTGGGCGTGACCATTCACGACGCCGAAACCCGTCGCCAGAACTTCGGCATGGTCGGCAAGGCTTTCATCCGCTGCGTCAACAACGCCACCAACGCCGAAGTCGCGCGCTACGACCTGTCGGAAGACGGTTCGACCGAAGCGGCCATGATCTTCGGTGAGGTCTACCGCAATGGCGCGGACTGGAAATTCCGCGCGATCGGCCAGGGCTTTGCCGGCGGCCTGGGCCCACTCGCCCGCAACTACGGCGTCAACGTTTAATCAATCAAGCCAGGGCGCTTCTGCGGGGGCGCCCTGCGTGGAACCTCATTCTAAGGAAGCCAAATGCCAGTATTTACCGTGACCGGGGACGTCGATCCTTTCCTTCATGTGTCGATGAAGCAGGGCGAGACCATCTATTGCGAATCCGACGCAATGGTGATGATGGAATCGACCCTCGACCTCAAAGGCAAGATGAAGGGCGGGCTCGGTAGTGCGCTGATGCGCACCTTTGCCAACGGCGAGTCGTTCTTCCAGCAGCACATCGAAGCCACGCGCGGCGATGGCGACTGCCTGCTGTCGCCAACCCTGCCGGGTGCGATGCAGACGGTCGATGTCGGTCCGAACCACTACATCATCAGCGATGGCGCATTTGTCGCGGCCACGTCCGGTGTCGACCTCAAGGTGCGCACGCAAAGTCTGGGCAATGCGATCTTCGCCAACAGTGGCGGCTTTTTCGTTACCGAGACAGGCGGCCAGGGCCAGGTAGTGGTGTCGGGCTTCGGGTCGATGTCGGTGCTGGATGTCGAGCCAGGCAAGGACGCGATCATTGATAATTCGCACGTGGTGTGCTGGGACAGCACGCTGCGCTACGAAATTTCGATCACGACCGGCACCAGCGGCGGTTTCCTGGGTAACCTGATCAACAGCCAGACCAGTGGCGAGGGCATGGTCCTGCGCTTCTCGGGTCGTGGCAAGGTGTATGTATGTTCGCGCAACCGCACTGCATTCAAAGCCTGGATGCAGCAGCCAGCGAAATAACGGAGGAACACAATGTCAGTCAATCTGCAAAAAGGCCAGAAGATCTCTCTGGACAAGGAAGCCGGTGGCGGCCTGTCCCGCGTGACCATGGGTCTGGGTTGGGATGCGATCAAGTCGAAGGGTTTCTTCGGCTTCGGTGGCGGCAAGTCGGACGCAGTCGACCTGGACGCATCGGTGGTCATGTTCGACGAGTCGAACAAGCCGGTGGACGTGATCTGGTTCCGCCAGCTCAAGAGCAAGGACGGCAGCATCGTGCACACGGGCGACAACCGCACCGGCGCCGGTGATGGCGACGACGAGCAGATCACCGTCGACCTGAACGCCGTGCCGGCATCGGTCAAGGCGCTGGTCTTCACGGTCAACAGCTTCACCGGGCAGACTTTCGCCACGGTGGAAAACGCCTACTGCCGCCTGATCAATGCAGGCAACCAGCAGGAAGTCGCGCGTTTCAACCTGTCGGTGACGGGATCGCACTCGGCGCAGATCATGGCCAAGCTGTACCGCCATGGTGGCGAGTGGAAGATGCACGCGATCGGCGAGAACGGTAGTGGCCGTACGTTTGATGATCTGATGCCGCAGATTTCAGTGCACCTGTAATCGGCGGGATTGTTTGACCAGAGAACCGGGGCCAAGTGCCCCGGTTTTTTTATGGCTTGGTGAAAATAGGGTGGATTGCAGTTATAGGGTGGGCGGCTACGCCGTCCACGCGTTCAAACCAACCTCGCTCAGTGCTTTTGCGATGTCGAGTTCAAGATAGGTGGGAAACCTTATGTGCACAGGGATATAGGTACACTTTTCAAATGAACAAGCTTGCAGCCAAAAAGGATCAGCAGATCTGCGCGCTGTTGCTCATAGACAACTACTTTTCAGGATATTGAACGTCAGACTCTATTTTTTGACGGGAAGTAGTCACTTCCGGGCTATCGTCTTTCCGTTGCGGTATTCACTCCGCGCAAGAAAACTTTATCCAGGGCCTCCATGCTTTCCAAATTAACATTGCGTTTCCGACTGATCGCCACGCTGGCAGTCCTCGGTCTTCTCATTGCCGCCATCGGTGTACTCGGCATCTATGGCATGCGTTCGAATCATGCCGCGCTCGAGCAGGTGTACAGCAACCAGCTCGCCTCGAGCATTGCAATCAACAACTCCAAGAACTTCCTGAACCGCGCCCGTTTCGGCCTGGATCGCGCCGTGTTCCATCCGGACGCGCCCGACGTCGCCAAGACGATCGCGCGCGCCAAGGGCTTCATCGACGACGCCAACAAATCGTGGCAAACCTATCTGGCCATGCCGCGCAATGGTGAAGAGGCAGCACTGGCCAAGACCCTGGAAACCGAACGCACACGCTATATCAACGATGGCATGCTGGCGCTGGCCACCGCCATCGAGCAGGGCAACGTCGAGCGTGTCGAGGCGTTGTCGATGAAGGAAATGACGGCGCTGTACGGCATCTTCGACAAGGCGTCGGTGGCGCTGGACGACTACCAGCTGACCACCGCCCGCCATGGGTTCGAGGCCAGCCTGGCACTGTTCAACACTTTGATGTGGGCGGCGGGTCTAAGTGTGGTGTTCGGCCTCGTGCTGGCAATCGTGTCGTCGGTGTACTTGCTGCGCGCAATCATGCGACCGCTCGAACAAGCGATCGCTCACTTCGACGCGATGGCCCACGGCGACTTGTCGACGACGGTCGTCGTCGATCGCCAGGATGAAATGGGCGCGCTGCTCAAGGGCCTGGCCTCGATGCAGGAGCAGTTGTCCGGCACCGTGCGCAGCGTGCGTGACAGCAGCATGTCGATCGCCACCGCCAGCGCCGAAATCGCCGCCGGCAACATGAACCTGTCGGGCCGCACCGAGCAGCAGGCCAGCAGCCTGGAAGAAACCGCGTCCTCGCTGGAAGAACTGACCAGCACCGTGCAGCACAATGCCGACAACGTCCGCCAGGCCAACAATGTGGCGCGCTCGGCATCCGAAGTGGCCATCCGCGGCGGGAAGCTGGTCGGGGACGTGGTCGAGACCATGAGCGCCATCAATGCGTCGTCCAAGCGCATCGTCGACATCATTTCCGTCATTGACGGCATCGCGTTCCAGACCAATATCCTGGCGCTCAATGCGGCCGTCGAAGCAGCGCGCGCCGGCGAGCAGGGCCGCGGCTTTGCGGTCGTCGCCAGTGAAGTGCGCAATCTGGCGCA
The DNA here is from genome assembly GCF_059685835.1 of Telluria sp. RB2R28. NCBI lineage: Bacteria > Pseudomonadati > Pseudomonadota > Betaproteobacteria > Burkholderiales > Oxalobacteraceae > Telluria > Telluria sp. RB2R28. Next base: position 209,027 of record NZ_JCASIK010000005.1, read on the forward strand.
GCGTTCGGCAGCGGCAGCAAAAGAGATCAAGGAATTGATCGGCACGTCGGTGACCAATGTCGAGGCGGGTACGGCCCTGGTCGACAGCACCGGCACCACGATGAACGAGATCGTTTCGAGTGTAAAACGGGTCTCGGACATCATGGCCGAGATCCTGGCTGCCGGCGAAGAGCAGACGTCGGGCATTGGCCAGATCAATGAAGCGGTCAGCCTGATGGACCAGGCAACCCAGCAGAACGCGGCGCTCGTCGAAGAAGCGGCGGCCGCCACCGGCGCGCTGCAGGAGCAGGCCCAGGCGCTGCAGCAGATGGTGAGCGTGTTCAAGGTCGACGCACAGGCGAGCGGGCAGCAGCACGGGCGCGCGCTCGGACACAAGGCCCAGCAGCGCATCGCCATCGCAGCGTAGTGCAATGGGACGCATTGCCCATGCCATAATGCCGGCATCATGAGTGTGCGTACCCCCTTTCCGCTGACAGCCGGCCCCGCAGCCTGTCGATCCCATGCGTGATCCAAACGCATTTCCCATCGACGGCGGGGCGCTCGGCGCTGCGATTCGCGAGCATGACTGGGCCGCCACGCCGCTGGGGCCCATCGAGGATTGGCCCGCTACGCTGCGCACCGGCGCGAGCATCGTGCTCGGTTCGGCGTTTCCCAGTTTTCTGGTCTGGGGCGCCGGGCAAACCCTCCTGTATAACGATTCCTATGCCGAGATCCTGTGCGACAAGCATCCGCGCGCGCTGGGCGGCAGCTTCCAGGCCGCGTGGCCCGAAATCTGGGACGTGCTCGCCCCACTGGTCGAGCGCACGCTTGTGGGCGGCGAGTCGTACAAGATGCACGACCTGCCGCTGGTCATGCAGCGCAAGGGCTACGCCGAGCACACCTGGTTCACGTTTTCGTACGGCCCGGTGCGCGGCGACGACGGCGAGATTCTTGGCCTCTTATGCACCTGCATCGAAACCACCGACACCATCCTCACCCGGCGCCGCCAGGTAGCCGACGAGGCGGTGCTGCGCGAGCACGAAAGCAATTCGCGCATCGATGCCGAGCGGGTGCAGCTGGCGCTGGCTGCCGGCGCCATCATCGGCACCTGGTTCTGGGATTTGCCGACCGACCGGTTCACGGTCGACGAGGCGTTCGCGCGCGCCTTCGGCCTCGACCCGGCGCTCGGGCGCGTCGGCCTGAGCCTGGCCCAGATCGTTGCCACGGTCCATCCCGACGACCAGGCCGGCCTGGCGCAGGCGATCAACACCGTCATCGCGCGCGGCGGCCATTACGCCCACCAGTACCGCGTCAAGCGCACCGATGGGCGCTACTACTGGATCGAGGCCAATGGCCGGGTCGACCTGGCGCCGGACGGCACCGGGCTGCTGTTCCCGGGCGTGCTGATCGACGTCGAGGGCCGGCGCGCGGTCGAGGCTGAACGCGACCAGGCGATCCTCAAGCTGCGCGCCCTCAACGAGCAGCTCGAGCAGAAAGTCATTGCCCAGGCGCTGGCGCGCGGCCGCACCTGGCAGGTCAGCCCTGACATCCTGGGCGTGCTCAATGCCGACGGCTTCGTCGAGACGTCGAACCCGGCCTGGGAAGCCAGCCTGGGCTGGACCGAGGAAGAAATCGCCCGCACGCACTTCATGGAGTTCATCCATCCCGACGATCACGCGCTGACCCGGGCCGTGTGGCGTGATGCACTCGAGCGCAACATCCCGGCGCTGCGATTCGAAAACCGCCACCGCCACAAGGCCGGCGGCTGGCGCTGGCTGTCGTGGGTGGCGGTCCCGGACGACGGCAAGGTGTATTGCTCTGCGCGTGACGTGACCCTCGAAAAAGAAGCCCAGGCCGAACGCGACCGCATGTGGGACACATCGCCCGACCTGTTGCTTACCATTGATGCCAATGGCGTGTTCCGGCGCGTCAATCCGGCCTGGACCCATCTGCTCGGTTACACGCCCGACGAGCTCGTCGGCCATCATGCCACCGAATTCGTCGTGGCCGAGGACCACGCCCCGACCGTCGATGCCAACATCGCCGCGGCCGAAGGGGAGCGGCCGCGCCTGGTCAACCGCTATCGCCACAAGGATGGCTCGACACGCTGGATTTCGTGGGTCGCGGCGCCCGCGGGCAGCGTGACGTATGCGACCGGCCGCGACATCACGGTCGAACGCGAGCGCCAGGCCGAACTCGAGCGGGCCCAGGAGCAGTTGCGCCATTCGCAGAAAATGGAAGCGGTGGGCCAGCTCACCGGCGGCCTGGCGCATGACTTCAACAATCTGCTGGCCGGCATCGCGGGCAGCCTGGACCTGGTCAAGATCCGCATTGCGCAAGACCGCGTGGGCGATGTCGACCGCTACATCGGCGTGGCGCAGGGCGCAACCCGGCGCGCCGCGGCGCTGACCCATCGCCTGCTGGCGTTCTCGCGTCGCCAGACGCTCGCACCGACGGCCATCTGCGTCAACGCGATGGTCGATGGCATGCTCGACATGATCCGGCGCACGGTCGGCCCCGGCGTGCAGGTGGAGCCGCACGCCGAGCGCGCGCTGTGGGCGGCGCTGGTGGACCAGTCGCAGCTCGAAAACGCGCTGCTGAACCTGTGCATCAACGCGCGCGACGCCATGCCGGCCGGCGGCTCGATCACCATTGAAACCGCCAATCGCCAGGTCGACCCCGTTGCCGCCCGCGCGCTCGAACTGCCGCCTGGCGACTACCTGACGCTGTCGGTGTCCGATGCCGGTACCGGCATGGCGCCGGACGTGGTGGCCAAGGCGTTCGACCCGTTCTTCACAACCAAGCCGATCGGGCAGGGCACTGGGCTGGGCCTGTCGATGATCTACGGCTTCGCCAAGCAGTCTGGCGGCCAGGTACACATCGATTCGGCGGTAGGGCGGGGCACCACGGTGAGCATTTACCTGCCGCGCCACCGCGGCCAGGCCGAGGGCATCGATGCCACGGCACCGGTGGCGCTGGCGTCGCCGGACGGCCGCGGCGAGACGATCCTGGTGGTCGACGACGAGCCAAGCGTGCGCATGCTGGTGGTCGATCTGCTCGAAGACCTGGGATACCACGTACTGAACGCCGAAGATGGCGCCGGCGGCCTGACCCTGCTGCAATCGGCCGCGCGCATCGATCTCCTGATCACCGATGTCGGATTGCCCGGGATGAACGGGCGACAGATGGCTGATGCCGCGCGGGTGGGACGGCCTGAATTGAAAGTGCTTTTCATCACCGGCTATGCCGAAACCGCCTTGCTCGACAACGGGCAGCTAGGGCCCGACATGGCGATCCTTACCAAGCCGTTTTCGATCGACATGATGGCGCAGCGGGTGCGGGAGATGGTGGCCCGACGAGCTTGATGTGATCGATGAACCGCATTCTTGCAAGGACTGCAGGTGGGTCAGGTCGGAAATCAGAAAAACCAATATTTATGTATCGCAGCTTCAGTATAAGCGTAGAAATTCTGGTCCTGAAATTGTTGGACTTTTCGTTAATTTCTTAAAAATATTGCGCTAATTGCCCCTGATTTGACTCGAATCAATGTGCGGTAATCTAGAATACCCACGACTTAACACTTGGTTACATCATGACGAATCCTGGGAAACTTCCAAGTGCGCTCCTCGCCGACCAGGCAAGCGTCCCATCGACGTTGGATTTCCCGGTCGTCGGCGTTGGTGCTTCTGCCGGTGGCATGGCAGCCTTGCTCAATATGTTCGAGCACATGCCCGTATCACACGATATGGCCTTCGTGGTAATCCTGCACCTGTCGCCAACGCACCCCAGTTCGGCTGCCGCCATTCTTCAGCGTTCGACACGCATGCCGGTAGTACAAGTTACCGCCAAGGTAAAGATCGAACCAAGCCACATCTATGTCATTGCTCCAAACCATCAACTATCCATGTTCGATGGTTTTTTAGTGGTCAGCGAGCTGGAACGGCCGCGCGGCAAGCATGTCGCCATTGACCTGTTCTTTCGCACGCTGGCGGAGGTGCACCGGGAGCGCGCGATCGCCATTGTATTGTCGGGTACGGGAAGCGATGGCGCCGTGGGGCTGGCCCGTATCAAGGAGAATGGCGGACTTACCCTCGCGCAGGCGCCCGATGATGCCGAGTACGAGGGCATGCCGCTGGCTGCGATCCGTACGAACGCCGTCGATTTCGTCCTCCCGGTGATCGATATTCCGCAAAAGCTCATCGAGTTGTGGGATAACGCCAGGATCATCGAGCTGCCATTGCCGGGCGATGGAGAGGCGCCAATTGCCCTGCTTCCCGGCCCGGTCGAAGCGGCAGTTGCCGAAGAGGCCTTGCAGCAGATTATCGGTCAGCTGTTTACCCACACGGGCCACGATTTTCGGCACTACAAACGTGCCACGGTGCTGCGTCGCATTGAACGGCGCCTGCAGGTGCGCGCCGTGCGTACGCTGCCGGAATACAGCGAAGTCCTCGAGGCCGATCCTGGCGAATTCAAGGCCTTGCTCGATGACATGCTCATTGGGGTGACCAACTTCTTCCGCGACCGTGAAGCCTTCGAAGCACTTGAACGTGATGTCATTCCCGATTTGTTCAAGGACAAAGGTCCAGGGGAGGTCCGCGCGTGGGTAGCGGCCTGTGCCAGTGGGGAGGAAGCCTATTCGCTGGCCATCCTGTTGACCGAACAGGCAGCGCTGAATGACAACGCGCCGCCGTTTCAGGTGTTTGCGTCGGATATTGACGAGCACGCCATCAATACGGCGCGCGCAGGTATTTATCCAGGCGCGATCATCACCGACGTGGCACCGGCGCGACTGCGGCAATATTTCACAAAAGAAGATGAGCGTTACCGTATCCGAAAGTCAGTACGCGACCGGATTTTGTTCGCAGCGCATAATCTCCTGCGCGACCCGCCTTTCTCGCGGCTCGACCTGGTTACTTGCCGCAACCTGCTGATTTACCTGAACCGGGATGTGCAGTCGAAGGTACTGCAAATGTTTCACTTTGCGCTCAAACCCGGCGGGTTCCTGTTTTTGGGCAGTTCTGAATCGGCCGATGCGGTCGCCGATTATTTCATCCCGGTCGACAAGAAAAACCGCATCTACCGCGCGCGTTTTGATATTCCCCAGGTGCAATATCAAAGTCCCGGCAGAGCCGGTTTTGGCGTACGCATGCCGGAAAGTCTCCGCAGCCGGGTACCGCTGAAGCGCGCCTTGTCCTACGGCGCACTGCACCAGCGCGCGCTGGCGCAGATTGCCCCGCCTTCAGCCATCATCGACCGCGACGGCAATATTGTTCATCTGTCCGAGCATGCCGGGCAATTCGTGCGGATGACCGGCGGCGAGCCGTCACGCAGTTTGCTCAATCTGATCCTGCCCGAATTACGTCTCGAATTGCGCTCGGCGCTGTTTCAGGTTACCCAGGGCAATGCGGCGATTACCTGCCGCCCGATTGCGCTGGCCAGCCACTTGGCACCTTACCCGATCGCGATGACGCTGCAACCGTTTCGCGACGAAGAGGCCGAGAACGATTTCGTGCTGGTGTTGTTCAGGCAAGCCGAGGAGACGTCAGGGTCACTGGTCGAAAAGCACCCCAGCGGGAGTCACGATGTGGTGCTGGCCCAGCTCGAGGCTGAACTCCAGCGCAGGCGTGAACAGTTGCAAGAGACGATCGAAAGCTCCGAGGTGTCGACCGAAGAGTTGCGCGCGTCGAACGAAGAGCTGCAGGCCATCAATGAAGAGCTGCGCTCGGCGACCGAAGAACTGGAGACCAGCAAGGAAGAGCTGCAATCCGTCAATGAAGAGTTGGTCACCGTTAATTATGAGCTGAAGGTGAAAGTCGAGGAAACAGGCAAGGCCAACGATGACCTGAACAACCTGATCGCCTCGACTGACATCCCGACCATCTTCGTCGACGGCGGCATGCGCATCAAGCGCTTCACGCCGCGCGCGGCAGATCTGTTTTCGATCATCGCGTCCGACGTCGGTCGTTCGCTGCTCGACCTGACCCATAAACTCGATTACGAGCAATTGCCGGAAGACGTCAATGCGACGTTCGAGACACTGCGCCTGGTAGAACGTGAAGTGCGCAGCAATGAAGGGCGTTGCTACATCGTGCGCTTGCTGCCATACCGGACCAACCAGGATCGGATTGAAGGTGCGGTGATGACGTTCTTCGATGTTACGCTGCGACGTCAGGCCGAAGAGCAGGCGCGCGCCAGCGAAGCGCGCATGCGCCTCGTGGCCGAGAGCGCGGGCGATTACGCCATCATCACGCTCGACGCGGAGGGAAGAGTAACAAGCTGGAGCAGGGGAGCGGAATACGTGTTTGGCTACAGCGCACAAGAAATGGCTCAGCAGACGCTGGAGCGTTTGTTCGTTCCGGAAGACATCGCCAATGGCGTGCCGGCCGACGAGTTGCGGTGCGCACTTCTCGATGGCAGGGCCGAGGACGAACGGTGGCACGTGCGCAAGGATGGCTCGCGTTTCTACTGCAGCGGGGTCACGACGCCGCTGTTTGACGATGCTTTTTACGGCTATGCCAAGATTGCGCGCGACGCGACAGTGCGCGTGCGCCACGAGAACGAACGCGAGCAGGCACTTGGCCGGGAGCAGGTCAGCCGTTCGGAAGCGCAGCAAGACTCAGCCCTGAAAGAAGAGTTCCTGTCGGTGATGGCGCACGAACTGCGTAATCCCTTGAACATGATCAACATCAATGTCGAACTGCTTTCACGGATGCCCGTGGTGCGGGAGGCGCCCGGCTTCCCCCGTATCGCCAAGGGGATTCGCAACGCGGTGACAAGCCAGGCAAAAATCATTGATGATTTGATGGATATGTCGCGCATACGAACAGGCAAGTTGTCTCTGGCGAAAGTGCCCCTTGATATAGGACGTGTCGTCTGCGAACTCATCGACACTGCGCGCGCCGGGGATGCTGCCAGCGAAGTGGCGATCGGTTTCTCCGATAACGGGGAAGGTGCAATGGTACTGGCCGACAAGGTACGCATCGAACAGGTTGTGATGAATTTGCTGAGCAATGCAATGAAATTCACGCCCGCGGGCGGCCATGTCGAGGTGTCGATCGTGCGCGAGGATGCATGGGTACGGCTGGACGTGGTCGACAACGGACAAGGTATCGCGCCGGAATTTTTACCCCATGTATTCGATATGTATGGACAGAGCGGCGCGGTGATACACCGTGCAAATGGCGGCCTCGGTATCGGCCTGGCGCTGGTCTGCGACATCATGAAATTGCATGGCGGTCGTGTCGAAGCATTTTCGGACGGGGTGGGCAAAGGCGCGCGCTTCGGCGTCTGGCTTCCGCTGGCGGCAAGTGCCGAGTCGTCACCACAGCAAGGTCAGCGCAGCATGGACGAGGCCCTCGCAGGGCGGCGCATCCTGGTGATCGACCCTGTGCGTGACATGCTCGACGTGTTCACGTCCCTGCTGGAGGTGAGCGGGGCGACCGTATTTGCCGCTATCAGTGCCGAAGAGGGGCTGCGCATTCTGGGCCAGGAGACTGTCGACCTCTTGATTGCGGACATATCGACAAACACCGCCGACGGTCTTGGCCTCATGCAGCGAGTGCGTGCGCAGGAGCAGTTTGTGACGTTGCCTGCCATCGCCGTGAGCAGCATGCAGCGCGCTGACAATATTGCAGCAGCCATTGCCGCCGGATTTTCAGTACAACTCGGCAAACCGATGTCGGTGGAAGAGCTGAGCGCTACAGTACGTCATTTGCTGCAAGAACATTCCTGATCCGGCAGCGGATGCGTGACGGGGCTGATCGTCGATAACGGTCACGGCCAGTGGGAATGCAGGGAATACCAGGGGATCTTATGAGTGTTGTTGTACGCCAGAATACGCTGATTTCGCAACGTGTGGAGGTCGCATTGGTCTATAGAAGCATGCTCGGGATGGATGAGGCGCTGGCTTACCTGCAACGGGAAAATGTCCCTGAATCGATCGCACTGCGCGTACTGGGAAACGGGCATACACGCAGTCGGGTGGAAACGCCCGCAGGCAGTCCTGTCGCATCCGGCACGCAATTCGAATTTTGCAGACGTCGTAACCAACTGCACGATGCTATCGTTGAAGCGGCGCTGAAAATCGAACGAAAACTCGGCCGAGAATGGGCGCTAGCGCTTCTTCGCAACGAGCAGGTGCCAGACAGTGTTGCCATCCGAATCCTGGCGGTGGGGCCTCGTCAACTACGATGCAAGACCAGGGTCACAACCTGATAAGTCGGCACGTTCTTCATTTTTATTTCAGGACTGTGCTGCTGATCGACGACATGGCACGCGGGCAGCACGGGCAGGGTCAGGCAGCATGGGCAGGGTCACACGGGCAGGGTCACACGGGCAGGGTCAGGTCTGGCATTTGGACACGGCCTCTACATTAGTTCGCCACATCGCTCGCGTCGGGTCACACGGGCAGGGTCAGGTCTGGCATTTGGACACGGCCTCTACATTAGTTCGCCACATCGCTCGCGTCGAATCTCACGGCTGCCGTTCCTCACCATGGCTACTGATGTGATCGTGTCCGAATGTCAGACCTGACCCCGGCTTTCTGACCCGCACGGGCAGGGTCCACGGGCAGCGTCAGGTCTGGCATTCGGACACGGCCTCTACATTAGTTCGTCACATCCCTCGCGTCGAATCTCACGGCTGCCGTTCCGCACCATGGCTACTGATGTGATCGTGTCCGAATGTCAGACCTGACCCCGGCTTTTGCGTTAGTGTCCGCGCCGCTGTACCAGTGCGGTACCTGCTCCATGGCGCTTGCTTTCGGTGACCGCGGTTACGGTGCCATCCGGGTTGAACACCAGCGCATTGGCCGCGCCGATTTCTTCCGGTGGTGATTCCCAGCGCTGGCCGAAGCGGGCCAGCGCCGTTGCCTGCGCGCTGCCTGCAAAGCCAGGCTCGACCGAGGTGGCCGGCGCATTGCGCTGGCTGATGCGCGGTGCGTCGAGTGCCTGGTTCATCGGCATGTTGAAGTCGACGTGGTTGACGATTGTTTGCAGCACGGTCGTGATGATGGTCGCGCCGCCCGGGCTGCCCACCGAAAATGCCGGCTTGCCATCCTTGAGCGCAATCGTCGGCGCCATGCTGGAGCGGGGCCGCTTGCCGGCTTCGGGCACGTTCGGGTGCGGGCCGGCGAAGTCGAAGTCGGTCATCTCGTTATTGAGCAGGAAGCCGTAGCCCGGCACGACGATCCCGCTGCCGCCCCACGATTCGATCGTGAACGTGTACGCGACCACGTTGCCATCTTTGTCCGACACTGTCAGGTGCGTCGTGTGCAGGCTCTCCGGTGGAGGCCGGATGCTGGCGCGCACCGGTGGCAGCAGCGGCACGCTGGGATCATTCTGGAATGCATACGGATTGCCTGCCGCCACCGCCCCCGGCGCGGCCTTCTGCAGCGAGATCAGCGCGCGGCGCGTGGCGGCGAAGTCCTTCGACAGGAAGCCGGCCAGCGGTGCGTCGATGTATTCGGGATCGGCCAGATATGCGTTGCGGTCGGCGAATGCGAAGCGACTCGCTTCGATGTACAGGTGCTCGGCCTGCGCGCGCGGCAGGGCTTTCAGGTCGTAGCCTTCGAGGATGTTGAGTGCATGCGCGACCGTCGCGCCGCCACTGCTGGGCAGCGGCATGCCATACAGCTCATAGCCCCGGTAGGTGCTGCGCAGGGCGGGGCGGATACGCGCCTCGTAGTTGGCCAGGTCGGCCAGCGTCATCGTGCCGGCGCGCACATTGACGCCCCTGGCCACGGGCGGGCGGTTGACGGTGTCGACGATCGCGCGCGCCATCGGGCCTTCATAGAATGCCTTGACGCCGCCCGACGCGATGGCGCGGTAGGCCCGTGCCATGTCCGGATTGCGCAGCAGCGTGCCGGTGGGGATGGCCTTGCCGTCGTGCAGGTACAGCGCGCTGGTCGGCGTGAACTGGCGAAATTTGGCCAGGTTCTGGTCGACCAGGCCATTGAACGTGGCGTTGACCCGGAAGCCCGTGTCGGCCACCGCGATGGCCGGCGCCAGCACCTGCGCGAAGCGCATGCTGCCGTAGCGTTCGAGCGCCTCGTGCCAGCCGCGTACCGTGCCCGGCACGCCCACTGCCGCGCCGCTGGCGACAGCTGTCTCGAAGTCAACCGGCTTGCCATCGCGCTCGAACAGCGTGGGGCCGGCCTTGGCTGGCGCGGTCTCGCGGTGGTCGATCGTGATCACCCGTTTGTCCCTGGCCAGATAGATGACCATGAAACCGCCACCACCGATGCCGCAGCTGAACGGATCGGTCACGCCCAGCGTGGCAGCCGCGGCAACGGCTGCATCGACCGCATTGCCGCCGTTGTTCAGGATGGTCAGCGCGGCTTGCGAAGCCTGCGCGCTGATGGTGGCGACGGCGCCACCGTGACCGGTGGCAACGGGCGCGCCGGTAGCCGGGGCGACGACGATCGACAGGACCAGCCCGCAGGCCAGTGCGGCATTAACCGGCGAGCGGGCCGGCACGATTACGTACCGTACATATTGAGCACCACCGGATACGACGCCGGCTTCGCCTCGATCATGCCGCGCGCCGGCGGCTCGAACGATCGGTCGAGCTCGACGCGCGCGCCGCGCAAGGCCGGGGACGTGAAGCCCGGTTTGCCCGGCACCAGCCAGAATGCCTGCGCGACGTTCTGGATGCGCAGCGTGAAGCGGTAGGCGACACGCCCGGCCACGATGCAGCGTGCATTGTCCGGGCAGCGGGTGTCGTCGGCGCCTTCATACGTCAGGCTCAGGCGCTGCTCGGGCGCCAGCAGCAGGCTCTGGCTTTCGCTGAGGTTGTATTGCGCGTCCGGCAGGCGCTCGGGCGCGGCGCAGCCGGATAACAGGCCAGCGCCGAGGCAGACGGCGGCGGTGCAGAAGACGCGGGCCGGACGGAAGATCGAGGGGCGCATGGTGTCATCCAGTGTTTGGCAGGGAAAACCCATGATAGCAAAAGCGCAAGCGCAGCGGCGCGGCATGATGCGCCCGGGCGTCATGAACACGGCGATTGTGAAGTCATAAACAGGTCATATTCGCAGGCTATTCTTTGTCCCGTAGTGCAAAACATATCCCTCAACTAAGGAATAACAATGTTCAAAAAGATCCTCGCCGGCGCCGCTGCCGCACTCGTGATGACGACCTCGTTTGCCGCCGACATGACCGGTGCAGGCGCTACCTTCCCGTACCCGATCTACGCCAAGTGGGCCGAGGGTTACAAGGCAGCGACCGGCAATGGCCTGAACTACCAGTCGGTGGGTTCGGGCGCCGGTATCAAGCAAATCAAGGCCAAGACCGTCGACTTCGGCGCGTCGGACATGCCACTCAAGGCAGATGAACTGGACAAGGAAGGCCTGATGCAGTTCCCGGCCATCATGGGCGGCGTGGTTGCCGTGGTCAACGTCGACGGCGTGACCCCAGGCCAGCTGAAGATGACCGGTCCGGTGCTGGCCGACATCTACATGGGCAAGATCACCAAGTGGAACGCTGCGCCAATCGCCGCGCTGAACCCGGGCGTCAAGCTGCCGGATACCGACATCACCGTCGTGCACCGCGCCGACAGCTCGGGCACCTCGTTCCTGTGGACCGACTTCCTGGCGAAAACCAGCCCGGCCTGGAAAGAAAGCATCGGCTCGGGCACCACCGTGAAGTGGGCCGTGGGCGTGGGCGGCAAGGGCAACGAAGGCGTCGCCGCCAACGTGCAGCGTATCAAGGGTTCGATCGGCTACGTCGAGTGGGCTTACGCGAAAAAGAACAAGCTGGCGCATACCCAGCTGCGCAATAAAGAAGGCGTCGACCTGCAGCCAAGCGACGACGTGTTCAAGGCAGCTGCCGCGAACGCCGAGTGGACCAAGACCCCAGGCTTCGGCGTGGTCCTGACCGACGGCGCTGGCAAGCAAAGCTGGCCGATCACTGGCGTGTCGTACATCCTGATGCACAAGGCACAGGCTGATGCCAACAAGGGCAAGGAAGTCGTCAAGTTCTTCGACTGGGCCTTCAAGAATGGCGCACCTGCAGCGGCTGAACTGGACTACGTCCCGATGCCAGCGAGCGTCGTCAAGCAAGTGCAGGATGCCTGGAAAGCCAACCTGAAAGACGCTTCCGGCAAAGCGATCATGTAATCAGGCAGGTGAAGTAACCATCCGGCAGCTTGACTGCCGGATTTTTTTATCAGCACATCCAACCTCGGCATCTCACAGACTGGGTATCCCATGACAATGGCGAACACGATCGTCCTGGTGATTGACGACAAGCCGGCCATCGCCGAACTGCTCAAATTTTCACTGCACGAGGACGAGTGGGTCTGGCACAATGTGCCGAGCCTGGCGCAAGCCTGGGACTTCATCGGGCGCGAACGGCCCGAACTCCTGCTGCAGGAATCGATGCTGCGCAACGAAGGCGGCATGCGCCTGCTGGCCCGCCTGCGCGGCGACCGGCGCCTGCGCGAACAGCCTGTCATCCTGCTGGCGGCCGAATGTGCCGAAGGCGAGCGTCCGTCTGCATTGCCGGCAGCGGTCGCGCATCCCGAATTCATCCCGCAGGCGCCGATCGGCGAGGCGCGCGAACTGTCGCCCGAATCGCGGGTGCTGCGTTCGGGCCGCCTGGTGCTCGATCCGCTCAGCTGCAGCGTCAGGGTCGGCAACACCCGCGTCGAAGTACGCCACGCCGAATATCGCCTGCTGCGTTTTTTGCTGTGCCACCCGGGCCAGGTCTTCTCGCGCTCGCAATTACTCGAACAGCTCTGGGATGCGCACCAGTCGCTCGACCAGCGTACCGTCGACGTGCACGTGCTGCGCCTGCGCAAGGCGCTGGGCCGCGCGAAATCGCTGATCAAGACCGTGCGTGGCGCCGGTTACATGCTGGCGCCGACCTGACATGCAGTGTTTGCCGGCAGCATGAGCCACCACCCCCGTATCGCCCCTTCCATCACGCCCCACCGCAGCAAGCGCTACCTGGTGCTGGCATGGCCGCTGCTTGCGCTGTTGCTCTGCATGGCGCTGTGGGGCGCGACCCTGGTACGGGTGGACGCCGAACAGGATCGCGTTGCCGGCCAGATCCGCAAGGACGCCGCCGCCTACGCCGAAGCCTACGAGCAGTACATCACGCGCTCGGTTGCGCAGATGGACCAGATCACGATGCAGCTCAAGTTCAGCTGGGAGAATTCGCGCAAGCCGGAACTCCTGCCTGACATGCGGCGCGACGGCATGTTTACGGACAGTGCCTTCCACGTGGTCGCCGTGCTCGACCGGCGCGGCATCGTGCGTTCCAGCACGCGCCCCAGCCTGGTTGGCGCAAACCTGGCGGACGGTCCGTATTTTTCGCGCGACCGCGACAACAATTCGACGGCGCTGCGGTTGGGCACCACGCCGGTGCAGTTCGGCGCGGCCGACGACGTGGTGCTGTTTACGCGCCGCCTCGACGACCATGAGGACGAGTTCGACGGCGTGATCATGATGGCGGTCGATGCGCGCTACTTCACGTCGTTCGTCAGCCCGGCCACGCTTGGCGCCGGCGGCATCGTCGCGCTGGCCGGGAGCGAAGGGCGCCTGCGCGTCGAACAGCGCAGCGACGGCGCCGCGTTCTTCGACACGGCCACGCTGCCGCGCCGCGGCGCCGCCTGGTCGGGCGAGCAGGGCGTGCGCGAGGTCGATGGGGCGAATGGCTTTGCCGACGGCCAGTCGCGCGTGCTGGGCTGGCGCCAGTCGCCGGTCTATCCGCTGGTCGCGCTGGTCGGCCTGCCACGCGCCGATACGCTGGCCGCAACCAATACCTACTGGACCGACAGCCGCGACCGCGCCATCGCCGCTACGCTGTGCCTGATGCTGCTGGGTGCGGTCGGCGCCGTGCTGGCGCAGCGCGCGCTGCAGCGCGGCGCCGAACAGGACGACGTGCGGCGCGCCTACCGCACCGCCACCGAGAGTGGCAACGACGGCTTTTACATGGCGGCCGCCGTGCGCGGGCGCGATGGGCAGATCGTCGACTTCCGCATCGTCGACTGCAACGAGCGGGGCGCCTTCTTCTATGGCATGACGCGCGACGACCTGGTCGGCGCGAGCCTGGCCGAGATCGACGCCGGCCTGTTCGGCGAAGACTTGCTGGCCACCTACCGCAAGGCAATGGAGACGGGCTTCCATGAGGACGACCGCATGATGCCGAGCGACAATCGCCTGAACATCAGCTGGGGCCGGCGGCGCCTGGTGCGGGTCGGTCACGGCCTGGCCGTTACGCTGCAGGACATCAGCGAACGCAAGGCCCACGAGTCGCAGCTCGAGCGCCTGGCCAACGTGGATTCGCTGACCGGCCTGTCCACCCGCCACGCGTTGTTGGAACGCATGCCGGCGATGCTGGCGCAGGCGCACACCGCCGACATGGGGGCGGCGCTGCTGTTCATCGACCTGGACGAATTCAAGCACATCAACGATTCGCATGGCCACGCCACCGGAGACGGGGTGCTCAAGTGCGCGGCCCAGCGCCTGCTGTCGCTGCTGCGGCCGTCGGACCAGGTGGCCCGCTTTGGCGGCGACGAATTCGTCGTCCTGCTCACGCCCTGCGATGGCGAGCGCCAGGCCGCGTCGGTCGCGGCGCGCATCGTCGAGGCGTTCGGGGTGCCGTTCCTGCTGGGCGACGAGCTGCACGCGGTGGGCGCATCGATCGGCATCAGCATGTACCCGCGCGACGGCGCCGATGCCGAGACGCTGGTGCGCCACAGCGATATCGCCATGTATGTCGGCAAGAACGACGGCAAGGGCCAGTACCGCTTCTTCGATCCGTCGCTGTCGACGACGCTCAATTCACGCGCGCGCCTCAAGCAGCACATCCTCGAGGCGCTCGAGGGCGACCAGTTCGTGCTGCACTACCAGCCGCGCGTCGATGCCCGCAGCGGCGAGTTGCTGAGCATGGAGGCGCTGGTGCGCTGGCACCATCCGACGCTGGGCATCGTGGCGCCGGGCGACTTCATTCCGCTGGCCGAATCGACTGGCCTCATCGTGCGCATCGGCGAAGCCGTGATCGACAAGGCGTGCGCACAACTGGCCGCTTGGCGCGAAGCCGGCGTGGCGCTGGTGCCCGTGTCGATCAATGTCTCGCCCAAGCAGTTCTTGCGCGGCGGCGTGCAGCGGCAGTTGCGCGCGGCGATGACGCATCACCGCGTGCCGGCCAGCCTGATCGAAGTGGAAATCACCGAGTCGGCGATGATGGGCGACCAGGACGACATCCTGGCCGAACTGGCGGCGCTGCGTGCGCTGGGCGTGAAGCTGCACGTGGACGACTTCGGCACGGGCTACTCGTCGCTGTCGCAATTGCAGCGCCTGAAGATGGACGTGCTGAAGGTCGACCGCGCGTTCACGAACGAGCTGGCCAGGTCGAAAGAGGGCAAGGTGTTCTTCCAGGCGATCGTGTCGATGGCGCACGCGCTGGGGATGTCGGTCGTGGCCGAGGGCGTGGAAACCGCCGAGCAGCTGGCCATCCTGCGCGGCCTGGAATGCAATGAAGTGCAGGGTTACTTCATCGCGCGCCCGATGCCGGCGCACGAGATGGCGGTGCTGATGGCGCAGCGTTACCTGCTGGAGATAGCAGCGGCTTGAGATAGCAGCGGCGGCGTGAGCGAGGGAGCAGGGAAGTTCCGTACTGACGATTGAGCGGCATTGGTCTGGCGATGCAAGGTGGGCATAGAGTGGCTGCACCGGACATGCCCGGTGTGAAAGGATCCCATGCCGAACCTTCAGGATGTCGCCGACCAGATCAACGCGCGACTCGACCAGATCTCGACCAACACTGCCAGCACGGCGGGTAACACGGCCGACATCCGCAATGAACTGGTGCAGACCAACAGCCGCCTGCTGCAAATCGACGCCACGCTGGTGAACGGTTTCGCCAATTTGTCACAGGGTTTGTTCGCGCTGATCCAGGTACAGATCATTGCCGCCGGCCTGCTCGACCACAACCGCAAGCAGAACGACACGATCATCTGCGAGCTGGCCAACAGCAACACGCTGCTGTGCAGCATCCTGCGCAAGCTGGCCCGGCAACTACGCAGCAGCGAGGCGGCCCAGGCATCGCTGGCGCGCATCGAAGGCATCAGCGAGCGCGTCCATGCGCCCGAAGCCGGCGATGTCGACCGTCAGCGCGAACTGCGCGAACAGGTTCAGGCCTGTTGTCCGCCCGAACCCGCGCCGCAAGAGCCTTGCCCCGACATGTGCCCGCCACCGGTGTACCGCGACCGTCAGCCGACGGGGCAGGACTGGAAGCCGCTGCCGCCGCCGCAACGGCCGATCGGGTAGCCGTCATGGCCACGTTCATCCTGCAGGATGCGACCGGTATCGGGTCAGACGATCTCAATCCGGCGCAGGGCTTCATCGACATGACGATTATCGCCAACGATACCGGTCTCGGCATGGCCGATCCGGCAGCGGGCAGGCAGCGCATGACCTACACCCGGACCGGCAACAGCCCGCCCCAGCTGCGTCTGGACGCCATGATCAACACGGTGTTCTCGCCAAATTATGGCAGCGGCGCGAACAATGTCGACACGATCGTCATCGCCGGCCTGAAGACACTGGTGCTCGACGATGGCTCGTCGATGGCCAACAACGGCACTGCGTTGCCGCCCAGGTCGAGCGGCCTGCCCGGCGCCAGCCTCAACCCCACCGAGCAATGCCTCGTCATTTACGATACGCAGCTGACCATCTGCGTGGCCAGAGAAGGTTCGGGCGGCTCGCTTGATTTGCCAATATCCCCGCCGGTAGCGCTGTATCACGAGTTCTCTCATGCCTTTCGGATCGTCAACAATACGCTGCAGGCCGTGACGGGCATCTGCGACCCGTCGGCGCCCGAAGAACGCGCTGCCATCATCGACGAGAATGACCTGCGTACTGACCTGGCCAGCCGGCAGGGCGCGGCTGCTACGCTGCGCGACCCCGGCAATCATTGCGGCAGGATCGATTCGGACTGCGAAAGCTGCTGCATCATCGCCACGCTGGTGTCCAGGTCGCCCGGTTCGCGGCAAGTGCAGATGCTGCGCTGCGCGCGCGACCACTTCGTGCGCGGGACCGAGGTCGGGCATGCGTTCTTCGATCATTTTTTCCACGACTATTACGCGTTTTCACCACAGGCCTGCACACTCATGGCCGGCGACCAGTCGCTGCGACGTCAGCTGCTCGAGGGCTTCGTCGAGCCTTTGCTCGACTTCTGGAACGTCATGGTCGAGCGGGGCCGTCGCGTAATGAGCAGCACGCAATTGGGCGCTGCATTCATTGCGCTGCACCCCGATCGTGGTCACGCCGAGCTGCGCCACGCTGCTTTGCTTCGTACCAGCGCCTATTGGGAAAGCGGGGACGGGCAGTCTACCGAGGCGCCGGCGCGGTTGATGGCGTTGCTGCGCGAACGTGCCTGGCCCAGCCCCTACATGCAGTGGGCGCTGGTCGCGCCAGTCAGGCTGATGCACTCGCTGCTGACCCGGTACCTGGCCGGCGCCGACGCCCAGTCCATTGGCCGCACGTTCAGCGAGGCGCTCGATGCATGGGCGCCCGAGGTGCCGATCAGCACATTGTGGGCCGCGCTGCCAGCTGCGCAGGTGCGCCGCGAGTTGGCGTTCTGCGAGCGCGCACTGCTGCAGACAACAAAGAGTAAAACCCGCTTCCGGCAGCGATTGGGCGAGCGGTTTCCCGATATCACGGCCGTCGCTGGTGTGCTGGGCCGATTGTAGACAATGGCCAAGGAGGCTACATGGCAGGCGACGACAGCAACCCCGACGACCTGACTGCATTCATCCAGTCGGTGGCGCCGTTGGATACACGCCTCGAGGTCGTCGTGCGGTTGCAGAACAAGGCAACACGGGCGCTGCATTATGTGGCCGACGTGCGCGCAACACGCTACGACGCAGCCACGCGCACCCTGACGTTGTCGCTGTCCGATGAAGGCCGGGAAGTCATTCTTGGCCTGGCGGGCAAGTTGCCCCGGTTCCGGCATGTCGACCCGGGCAGCGAAGCCGAGATCCACCTGAGCGTCCCCGACAAGATCGTCAAGTTGTCGCGCTCTGTGGGGTCTGCCGAATCCGGCGAGCTGGCGTTCGAGACGCAGCAACTGTCTGACGTGCGTGAAGTCGTGGTCGAAGTGGCGTGGGCCGACGTGCCGTACTACCAGGACACGCGCGCCAGCGCGCTGCAAGATGGGCGCCTGCCGGCTGCCCGGTGGGAGCAGCACAAGGCGCGTGCGACGAAGCGCCAGGACGGGCAGCGCACGCCCGGATCATGAGGCAAGGCGCGCCCGATGGGCAGGCATACTGCGTAGCACGCCCAGGGCAGGGTGATCAGTCGAGGTCGGCAGCGCTGTGGCGTTCCAGCACCTGGTCTTCTGCCGGCCCAAACGACCGGTTGACCTTGCGTCCGCGCACCACGGCGGGCCGCGCCGCGATTGCATCGGCCCAGCGTTTGACGTGCTTGTACTCGTGCACCGACAAGAATGTGGCGGCGTCGTACAGCTGGCCGAGCACCATGCCGCCATACCAGGGCCAGATGGCCATGTCGGCGATCGTGTACTCGTCGCCGGCCATGTAGCGGTTGTCGGCCAGATGGCGATCCAGCACGTCGAGCTGGCGCTTGGTTTCCATCGCGTAGCGGTCGATCGGGTATTGCAGCTTTTCCGGCGCATACGCATAGAAGTGGCCAAAGCCGCCGCCCATGAATGGTGCCGAACCCATCTGCCAGAACAGCCAGTTCATCGTCTCGGTGCGCGCTACACCATCTGTCGGCAGGAACGCGCCGAATTTTTCGGCCAGGTACACCAGGATCGCCCCCGATTCGAACACGCGAACGGGCTCGGCGCCACTTCGGTCAACCAGGGCGGGAATCTTCGAATTCGGGTTGGCATCGACGAAGCCGCTCGAGAACTGCATGCCTTCGTTAATGCGGATCAGCCAGGCATCGTACTCGGCACCCGCATGGCCGGCGGCCAGCAGTTCTTCGAGCATGATCGAGACCTTCACGCCATTGGGCGTGGCCAGCGAATACAGTTGCAGTGGGTGCTCACCCACTGGCAGTGCCTGGTCGTGCGTCGGTCCGGCGACGGGGCGATTGATATTGGCAAATGCGCCGCCCGGGGTGGCGGGCGGGGTCCAGACAGTTGGTGGGACATACGGCGTTGAATCAGGCATGGCTTTTCCTTGAGCTGACGTGTCAGAAGAACCATTCTAGCCAATGGGCGACAAACGTGTTGGCTGCGGCTTCACGCGTTCAAGTTACCCTGGTTTCGTGGCGGCCACGTGTTGTTGAACGCGTGGACGGGGAACCCGTCCACCCTACAAAAATACCGTAGGGTGGGCGGCTGTGCCGCCCACGCGTTCAACGCAACAAAAATCCACCAAGGGGGCGTTGGAAAAAGCAAAGCCGCATAAGAAAAAACCCCGCCGGGGCGGGGTTCTGGAGATGGCAGGGCGGCTCAGACAAACGCCGTCAGCGCACCCTTCATCTTTTTGAGTGCAGCCGACTCGATCTGGCGGATCCGCTCGGCCGACACGCTGAATTCTTCTGCCAGCGTGTGGAGCGTGGCGCCCGAACCGTCGTCGTTGGCCAGCCAGCGCGCTTCGATGATGCGGCGCGAACGCGGGTCGAGCTTGCCGAGCGCCGATTCCAGGCCTTCGGACTGCAGGCGCGTGACCTGCTGCGCTTCGAGCACCTTGGTCGGCTCTTGCTGTTCCGACGACAGGTAGGCGATCGGGGAGAACTTGTCGTCTTCATCGTCGGTTGGCGACTCGAGCGCGATATCGCGGCCCGACAGACGGGTTTCCATCTCGATCACTTCTTCACGCTTGACGCCCAGCAGCTTGGCCAGATCATCGACCTGACCCGGCGACATCGCATCCAGGCCCACCTTGTTGCTGCGCAGGTTGAAGAACAGCTTGCGCTGCGCCTTGGTCGTCGCGACCTTGACCAGACGCCAGTTCTTGAGAATGTACTCATGCATCTCGGCCTTGATCCAGTGCATGGCGTACGACACCAGGCGCACGCCCTGGTTCGGGTCGAAACGCTTGACTGCCTTCATCAGGCCGATATTGCCTTCCTGGATCAGGTCGGCGTGTGGCAGGCCATAGCCCAGATAGCCACGCGCGATCGACACCACCAGGCGCAGGTGCGACAGCACCATCTTTTGCGCTGCGTCGAGATCGTTATCGTCGCGCAGCCGCTTTGCCAACGACATCTCTTCTTCGTGCGTGAGCATCGGCAGGCGGTTCACTGCCGAGATGTACGCATCGATATTGCCGAGATTGCCGGTGAAACCTAGTCCCAGAGCACGATTGCCGGTCGGGACCAATGCGGATTGTGCGGACATGTTTATTTCCCTTTTAATAATCTTGCTGCATCCTGACGGGCCTCGGCCTCATGCCGGTGACGCCATCCTGAAGCGAACATCGCTTCGTCATGCGGATACTTTTGCTTGAAATTTGATTGCCTTGGACCATATATTAGCACTCCCCCAAAGAGAGTGCCAGAACGTGGCCAGAACTTAAGACTGTCTAAAGTATTGCCTATGGGAATTAAATCCGCAAGCAAACTTACTGTAGAACAGCACTTGAATATTCGTTTGATTCAGCTCAGAACCGAGCCGATAAACACTGGAAATCGCGTACAGGTTCAGATTAAGGCGCGACAGACAAGCTCTCTGTTGAATGGCGCACGTACGACTGGGACGGCCTGTAGGAGTTCTACGCAAGACAGCGTAGGGAAGTGCGACGTGACCGTAGGAGTATGGGCGCACTACGGCGCATTCCGACAGCCAGGTAATTGGGGAGGCAGCACAACGGCCGCCTCGCCCTGCTGTGGAAGTGGTGCCACTTCCGGTATTTTCAACACCCTGAATCAATCTTTTTTATTCAGCAATCTTGTAGGAGTGCCGCTGCCGGCACCCCTGCAGCCCGTCAGCGCCCCCGCGCCAAGTGACGCCGTACCGACAGCATGGCGCCGATCAGGCCCAGGCCGGCACTGACGGCCAGCAAGCCCGCGATTTCCAGCCCGCCCAGCGGCGCCAGCTGGAATTGCGAGCCGTATAGCCGCGCAAATTCAGCGATGGCGCCATTGAGCGGTTGCAACGCCAACGCCACCACGCCCAGGGCGACGCCGCCGGCGCACAGGCCGAGCAGGGCGCCCGTATAGAAGAACGGGCGGTGAATGAAGTCATTGGTCGCGCCCAGCAGTTGCGAGACGGAGATTTCTTCTTTCTGCGTCAGCACCTGCAGGCGGATGGTATTGAACACTACCGCGATGACGACGATGCCAAGCGTACCGGCCAGCAGCAGCAGGGCCAGGCGCAGGATGCCCAGCAGCGCGGCCAGGCGCTTGACCCAGGCCGAGTCGACCTGCACCGTCTCGACGCCGGGCAGGGCGCGCAGGCGCTCGGTGATGGCGTCGACCTGCGCGGCGGCGCCGGCACTGGCAAAGCCGCCCAGCTTCATCACGTAACTGTCCGGCAGCGGGTTCTCGCCCAGCGTTTCCAGCACGCCGCCCAGGCTGCTGCGTGCCTTGAGCGATTCCAGCGCTTCTTCACGCGGCACGAACGTGACTTCGCCCTTGCCCTGCGCGACGATCTGGCGAATCTGCGGCAGCAATGCCTGTGCATCGGGGCGGCTGACATCCTCGCGCATGAACAGGCTGATCTCGGGATCGACCGACAATTGCTCGGACAGTGGCCGTACATTGTCGAGCAGGGTCAGGCCGGCGAACGGCAGCGTGAGCGCCAGCGCGACGACGAGCACGTTGAACAGGAAGCTGCCGGGCGACTTGCGCACGGTCGACAGCGCGGCCACCAGGGCGAAACGGTGCTGGCGCAACCACGGGCTCATGCTGCACCTCCGACCAGCTGGCCATTTTCCAGGCGGATGACGCGCTCGGCGCGCTCCAGCACGTAATCGTCGTGGGTCGAGATCACGCACGTGACGCCCACTGCATGGAACGAGCGCAGCGCATCGAGCACCTTGTCGGCCGCGACGCGGTCGAGGTTGGCGGTGGGTTCGTCGGCCAGGATGATCTGCGGCCGGTTGACGATCGCGCGGGCCACGGCCACGCGCTGCTGCTCGCCGCCGGACAGTTCGAGCGGCATCGCGCGCGCGCGGTCGAGCAGGCCGACCTTGTCGAGCGCGGCGCGGGCGCGCTGCTCGGCTTCCGCCGTGCGCGCGCCGGTCACCAGCATCGGCAGCATCGTATTGGCCAGGATATTACGGTCGTTGAGCAGGCGCTGTTGCTGGAAGATGATGCCGATATTGCGGCGCAGGAAAGGAATTCCGGCCGGCTTGATGCGGCCGACGTCATGCCCGCTGACGATCACCTTGCCGCTGGTGGGCCGCTCGACGCCGGCGACCATTTTCATCAGGGTCGACTTGCCCGCGCCCGACGGGCCGGCCAGGTAGACCAGCTCGCCCTTGGCGATGGCGAGCGTGACGTCGTGCAGCGCATAGCTGCCCTGCGCGTCGCCGTGCGTGTACTGCTTCGATACTGACTGGAATGCAATCATGGTGTCCTTGTTCGATCAGCCGCTCAGCCGAGCAGCGCGTCGACGAATTCTTCGGCATTGAATGGCTGCAGGTCTTCCAGCTTTTCGCCCACACCGATGAAGTACACGGGAATCGGACGGTTCTGGGCGATCGCAGCCAGCACGCCACCCTTGGCGGTACCGTCGAGCTTGGTGACGACCAGGCCCGTCAGGCCCAGTGCATCGTCAAACGCCTTGACCTGCGCCAGCGCGTTCTGGCCCGTGTTGCCGTCGATGACGAGCAGGATTTCATGGGGTGCACCCGCCATGCCCTTGCCGATCACGCGCTTGATCTTCTTCAGCTCTTCCATCAGGTGCAGCTGGGTCGGCAGGCGGCCGGCCGTGTCGATCATGACGACATCGGTACCGCGCGCCTTGCCCGACTGGACCGCATCGAACGCGACGGCGGCCGGATCGCCCGACTGCTGCGAAATCACGGTGACGTTATTGCGCTGGCCCCAGACCATCAATTGCTCGCGCGCGGCGGCGCGGAACGTGTCGCCGGCAGCCAGCAGCACCGACTGGTCGAAGCTTTGCATGTGCTTGGCCAGCTTGCCGATGGTGGTGGTCTTGCCGGCGCCATTGACGCCTGCGATCATCATCACCAACGGGTCGTGGCGGCCCAGTTCGAGCGGCTTTTGCAATGGCAGCAGCATCTCGATCATCAGGCTCTTGAGCGCTGTCTTGACGGCGGGCGCGTCGAGCAGCTTGTCTTCCTTGACCTTGCGGCGCAGCTCGGTGAGCAGGTGTTCGGTGGCGGCGATGCCGGCGTCGGACATCAGCAGCGCCGCTTCGAGTTCGTCGTACAGGTCTTCGTCGATGCGCGCACCGACGAACAGCAGCGACAGGTTGCTCGAGGTCTTGGACAGGCCGGCCTTCAGGCGCGCCATCCACGATTGCTTCTTTTCCAGCTCGGTGGTGGGGCGCTCGGCGGTTTCCGGGAACAGGTTGCCGCCTTCGTGCAGCACGCTGACCTCGGTCTTGATCTCGGTCTTGATCTCGGACTTGAGGTCAGGCTTGACCTCGGGCTTAACGTCCTTCTTGATATCGGGCTTGGCCACGGCGGGCGCCGGTGGCGCCGGTCTGGCGACAGGCGCCGCGGGTGCAGCAGGTACAACAGGTTCCGGCGCCGGGGTATCGGGCGCTTTCTTTCTTTTGAAGAAGCTGAACATAGTGTCTGGTGGGGGACTTCGTGCGAACGCCGGCGGGGCCGGCGATGAAAAAACGTGCGAATATTTTACCAGAGCAGCAATACGTTCCCGCTTTGCGCGTTAGCGTGCTCCTTTTGCGGCCTCGGCCTGTGCACGCATCATCTCGAGCGTGGCGTTCGGCGTGATCAGATTGCCGTCGTAACGCAGCTCGATCACGGCCGGCAGCTGTTCCTGCGCCGTGTAGGCCAGCGCGCGCGCCAGGGCCGGTGCAAAGTCGGCGGTCTGGTCGACCACTTCACCATGGCCACCATAGGCGCGCGCCAGCGCCGCGAAATCCGGATTGTGCAGGTTGGTGCCCGACACGCGGCCCGGATAGGTGCGCTCCTGGTGCATGCGGATCGTGCCGAACATATTGTTGTTGAAGACCAGGATCACGACGCCGGCGCCGTACTGCACGGCGGTGGCCAGTTCCTGGCCCGTCATCATGAATTCGCCGTCGCCGGCAAAGGTCACCACGGCCCGCTCGGGATGCACGATCTTGGCCGCGACGCCGCTCGGCACCGCATACCCCATCGCGCCATTGGTCGGCGCCAGCTGGGTGCGCATGCCGCCATACCGATAGAAGCGGTGCGCCCACGACGCGTAATTGCCGGCGCCGTTGGTGATGATCGCGTCCGCCGGCAGCGCACTTTGCAGATCCTGTACCACTTGCCACAGATCGAGCGGGACGCCTTCGCGCAGCAGGGCAGGTTGCGCCTGCCACGCGGCAAGCTCCCCCTTGGCCTGCGTCACGCTGTCCTGCCAGGTGGCCTCGACCGGGTCCATTGCGGCGAGCATGGCGCACGCCTGCGGCATGCCGGCCGCGATCATCAGTTCGCCCTGGTACACGCTGCCCAGTTCTTCGGGGTCGGGGTGGATGTGCACCAGGCGCTGGGCCGGCACGGGCGCGGCCAGCAAGGTGTAGCCGCCGGTCGTCATTTCACCCAGGCGCGGGCCGATGGCGATGACGAGATCCGCGTCTTTCACGCGGGCGGCCAGCTTCGGATTGATGCCGATGCCCACGTCGCCGATGTAGTTCGGATGCGCGTTGTCAAGCAGGTCCTGGAAGCGGAACGTGCAGCCCACCGGCAGGTGATTGCGCTCGGCGAACTGCGCCAGGTCGGCGCACGCCTGCGCGGTCCAGGTGCCGCCGCCAAGCAGCACGACCGGGCGCTTGGCCCCGGCCAGCATCGTGCGCAGTTGCGCTATCTGGTCGGCGGATGGCGCCCCGTGCGCTGGCGTATAGGCACGCGTGTCGGCGACTTCCGCCAGCGAGACCAGCATGTCTTCGGGGAGTGCCAGCACCACCGGGCCCGGACGGCCACTGGTGGCGACCTGGAACGCGCGCGCCAGATATTCGGGGATGCGGTCGGCGCGGTCGATCTGGGCGACCCACTTGGCCATCTGCCCGTACATGCGGCGGTAGTCGATTTCCTGGAATGCTTCGCGGTCGACGAAGTCGTTGCCCACCTGGCCGATGAACAGGATCATCGGCGTGGAATCCTGGTACGCCGTGTGCACGCCGATCGACGCATTGGTGGCGCCCGGCCCGCGCGTGACGAAGCAGATGCCCGGCTTGCCGGTGAGCTTGCCGTAGGCCTCGGCCATGAACGCCGCGCCCCCTTCCTGGCGGTTGATCACGAACCGGATGTTCGAATCGTGCAGCGCGTCGAGCACGTCCAGGTAGCTTTCACCCGGGACACCGAAGGCGGTATCGACGCCGTGAATGGAGAGGGCATCGACCAGGATCTGGCCGCCGGTGCGGGAAGGGTGCGTCATGGAAGGGTCGTCCTTATAGGGTTCGCTTGCAAGTATTCTAAGTGAGCGGCTTGCACGCGGCTTTTGGAATGGCGACATCAAATTTCAGAAAACACGGGCGCGGTGCCGGGCTTGGCCAGAGGGATATCGGTTACAATGCCCCCGTGAAGCAGGCCAGGCAGTCGCTGGTCCACGCCGCAAGGTCGTGGACGGGAGGAAGGTCCGGACTCCATAGAGCAGGGTGACGGTTAACGGCCGTCCGCCGAAATCCGCTGGCGCAAGCCAGTGGTACAAGGCGAGGAACAGGGCCACAGAGACGAGCGTATTTAGTTACGGTGAAACGCGGTAACCTCCACTCGGAGCAATTCCAAATAGGCACGCGTTGATGTTGCTCGCGGAGCGTGCGGGTAGGAAGCTTGAGCGCTGGAGTAATTCAGCGCCTAGAGGAATGATTGTCCAAGTGTCGCCGCAAGGTGGCGCTACACAGAATCCGGCCTATCGGCCTGCTTTACACATAATTCATGACGCGCACCGCTCGGTGCGCGTTTTCCCCGGTCGTTCCGGAGACCGCATTGACCCACTACATCCTCGCCCTCGACCAGGGCACCACCAGTTCGCGTGCGATCGTGTTCGACGACGCCGGTACGGCCGTGGCCAGCTGCCAGCGCGAATTTCCCCAGCATTTCCCGCAACCCGGCTGGGTCGAGCATGATCCGGCGGACATCTGGGCCAGCCAGCTTGCCTGCGCGCGCGCTGCGCTGACCGACAGCGGCATCGACCCTGCGCGCATTGCCGCCATCGGCATCGCCAACCAGCGTGAAACGACGCTCCTGTGGGACCGCGTTACCGGCGAACCCGTGGCCAACGCCATCGTCTGGCAAGACCGGCGCACGGCCGGCGCCTGCGACCGGCTGCGCGAAGCGGGCAGGGCAGCCATGATCGCCGAACTGACGGGTCTGGAGCTCGACGCGTATTTTTCGGCCACCAAGCTGCAATGGTTGCTCGACCATGTCCCGGGCGCCCGCCAGCGGGCCGAGCGGGGTGAGCTGGCCTTTGGCACCGTCGACAGCTATCTGGTGTACCGCCTGTGCGGGCGGCACGTGACCGACACCAGCAACGCGGCGCGCACGATGCTCTTCAACATCCACACGCTGGCCTGGGATGACGCCTTGCTGGCGCTGTTCGACATCCCGCGCGCGGTGCTGCCCGAGATCGTGCCCAGCAGCGGCCTGGTCGGGCATGCCGCCGCCGAATGGTTCGGTCACCCGATCCCGATTGCCGGCATTGCCGGCGACCAGCAGGCAGCCACCTTCGGCCAGGCGTGCCACCGCAAGGGCATGGTCAAGAATACCTATGGCACCGGCTGCTTCATGCTGATGCATGCCGGCGCCACGCCACCGGTATCGCATCACCGCCTGCTGTCGACCGTTGGCTGGACGATCGACGGGCGCAGTGATTACCTGCTCGAAGGCAGCGTCTTCATGGGTGGCGCCACGGTACAGTGGTTACGCGATGGCCTGGGCATCATCCGCCAGTCGCGCGAGGTCGAGGCGCTGTCCACGAGCGTGCCCGATAGCGGCGGCGTGATGCTGGTGCCGGCATTCACCGGCCTGGGGGCACCGCACTGGGATCCGTACGCACGCGCCACCATCCTTGGCATGACGCGCGGCACGACCGCCGCCCATATCGCGCGCGCCGCGCTCGAGGCCATCGCCTACCAGAGCGCCGAACTGCTCACCGCGATGCAGAAGGATGCTGCCTGCGCCGTCACCGAACTGCGCGCCGATGGCGGGGCAGCGCGCAACGACCTGCTGATGCAATTCCAGGCCGACCTGCTCGGCATCCCGGTGGTGCGCCCGCGCGTGACCGAAACGACGGCGCTGGGCGCCGCCTGGCTTGCCGGCCTGGCGTGCGGTGTCTGGGAATCGCCCGCAGCACTCGAGCACCAGTGGCAGGTCGACACCTGTTTCGAGCCCCGGATGGCGGCCGGGCGCCGCGCGGCGCTGATGGCGCGCTGGGCGCGGGCCGTTGCGCATGCACGTTCCTGGGCCGAGCCGGAGGAATAAATCCGCTGCCGGATGACAACGATGCAACGAGTGTTGCAAAAAACCAGCAAAGTGCGCAGATTCAGCAGAATTGAAAAAAGCGCTTTGATTCCACATGGAAACACATGTATCATATTTTCTGAGTTGAGCAAGACGATGCGCGTCGCGGTGACAGCGCCCTTGAATCTGGAGAATATGATGATGACCACTTCGAAACGTATCCGTGTCATGGCTGCTGTCCTGGCTGCTGTCATGCCTTTCACCACGGGCGCCGCGGTGTACTCCAAGAGCAAGAGCAGCACCTTCGACGTCACGATGCGCGTCGTGGCCGACTGCACCATCGCTGCCAACGGCATCGACTTCGGCCAGACCGGCGTGATCACCTCCGCGCTCACCGGCTCGTCGAACATCAATGTGACCTGCACCAACACCACGCCCTACAACGTGGGTCTGGACGCCGGCACCGGCGCCGGTTCGACTGGCACCACGCGCTTCCTGAGCGGCACCGGCGCCAACGCCGACACCGTCGCCGTCAACCTGTACCGCAGCGCCGGCTCTAGCCTGTGGGGCAATACCCAGGGCACCGACACGCTGGCCGGCACCGGCACCGGTACTGCGCAGACGCTGACCGTGTACGGTGAAATCCCGGTCCAGAAGTCGCCGACGCCGGACAACTACAAATCGACGATCACTGCGACCATCTACTTCTGATCGGAGTCGTGCATGCGGGGCTTCTTCTCCATCGCGCTGGCGGCGGCACTGTGTTCCGGTACGGCGGCGCACGGCGCCAACCTGCAGATTTCACCGGTGTCGATCAGCTTCCAGCCTGGCCAGAATTCGGCCGGCATCCAGTTGCAGAACAATGGCGACACGCCGCTGTACGGCCAGGTCCGGGTGTACGCCTGGGACCAGCGTGACGGCATCGATGCCTTGACCCCGACCACGCAGCTCGTGGCCAGCCCGCCGATCATCGAGATCGCGGGCAAGAGCGCCCAGACGATCCGCCTCGTGCGCCGCGCCGGCACCCCCGCGATGCCGGGCGGCGCCGAACAGACCTACCGCATCCTGATCGATGAACTGCCGCGCGGCGACCCTCAGCAGGCCAATGTCGCGATCCGCCTGCAGTATTCGGTCCCGGCCTTCGTGCTGCCAAGCGATACGCAAGCTGCCCCGCAGCTCGAATGGAGCACCTTCCAGCGCGCCGGCGCCTGGCACCTGCGCGCCCGCAATACCGGCGCGCTGCATGCGCAGATCGGCGCCACCAGTGTGACGGTCGGCAGCCGCGACGTCGTGCTCAGCAAAGGCTTGCTGGGCTACGCGCTGCCGGGCCGAACGCGCGAATGGGCCTTGCCCGCCGACGTCGCCGGGGCATTGCCGGCGCCGCTCGCCATCGACACCAGCGTCAACGCCAAGCCGCAGTCCGCCAAGGCGGCCGTCGCGCGCGACTGACGACCGGGGCAGCCATGCACACACGCCACCGGGCGTGGCGGGCCCTGCGGTCATCGTCCCTGCCCACCTGCCTGCTGGCCCTCGCCATCACACCTGCCACGCCCATCGCGGCTGCGGCCGCCATGGTCGCTGCCGCGCCGGCGTCGGCCTCGCTGGCCGCGCTCGAGGCGCAGGCCGGCCTGGTGGCCGCCCAGCCCACCGAACTGTATCTGGACGTGTCGATCGACGGCCAGCCCACGGGCCTGCTCGTCTCCGTGATGCAGCAGGGCGCCAGTCTGCGCATGACGGTCGAGAGCCTGCGCGAACTGGGCCTGGACCCGGCGCGCTTCGGCGTGGCCGACCGCGCCGATTTTCTGCTCGACGAGATCGACGGCATGAGCTGGCGCTACGACAGCGCCGCTCAGACGCTGGCGCTGACCTTGTCGGATCGCCTGCGCGTCGCGCGCGTGATCAGTGCGCGCACGGTGCGCGCCAGCGGCGCCGGCCAGGCCAGCCGCGGCATGCTCCTGAACTACAACGTGTTTGCCCAGAGCAGCGGTGGCTCGGTGGCCAGCAATCTCGACCTGCGTTATTTCGATCCGCGCGGCAGCTTGAGCAGCACCGGCGCGGCCATCCTGCGCGGCGAAGAGCGCGGCTATACGCGCTACGACACCACCTGGACTTACGCCAACCAGGACCGCTTGACCACCGTGCAACTGGGCGACACCGTCACCCCGGCGCTGAGCTGGTCGCGCGCGCTGCGCCTGGGCGGCATCGAGTGGCGCCGCAACTTCGAGCTGCGCCCGGACCTGGTGACCTATCCGGTGGCCTCGATTGCCGGTTCGGCCGTCGTCCCCACGAGCGTGGACCTGTTCGTCAACAACGTGCGCCAGTTCAGCACCAGCGTGCCGACCGGCCCGTTCGTGGTTGACCAGGTGGCGGGCCTGAACGGCGCTGGCCAGGCCACCGTCATCACGCGCGATGCGCTGGGGCGCGAAGTCGCCACCACGCTGCCGTTGTACGTCGACACCCGCCTGCTGGCGCGCGGCCTGACCGATTTCGCCGTCTCCCTTGGCGCGCTGCGGCGCGACTACGGCGTGGCATCGTTCCGCTACGGCGGCCCGGCGGCAGTGGGTTCGGTGCGCCATGGCTGGACCGATCGCCTGACGCTGGAAGGGCATGCCGAAGCCGGCAGCGGCCAGGTGCTGCTCGGCGGCGGTGTGCTTGCGCGCGTGCCGGGCGCCGGCGTGGCCAGCGGCGCGCTGGCGGCCAGCGCCGGCCATTATCGTGGCTGGCAAGCCACGCTCGGCTACCAGTACGTGTCGCCACGCTTCGCGCTCGACCTGCAATCGACCCGCGCCAGCGCCGGCTTCGGTGACCTGGGCACGCTCGAAGGCACGCCGGTGCCGCGCGCACTCGACCGGGCCAGCATCAGCACCGCGTTCGCCGGCAACAGCTTCAGCATGAACCTGATCCAGCTGCGCACGCCGCTGGTGGCGGGCATCGCGCCGCTGCCCGATCCGTTCGGCAATCCGCTGAGCAGACTGACCGCGCAGGCCACGCCCTCCCAGGTAACGCGCACCGTGTCGCTGGCCTGGTCGCGCAGCGTCGGCCTGCGCGGCTACTTCAGCCTGGGGGCGTTCCAGGATCTCGAACGGCGTGCCGAACGGGGCATCACGGCCACCTTCAGCATGGCCTTCGATTCGCGCGTGGCGGTCAATGCCAATGCGGGGCGCCAGCGCGGCGAGCAGGTGGCGTCGGTGTCGATGGGGCGCGCGCCGGACTTCGACGGTGGCCTCGGCTGGGCCGTCCAGTCAGGCAAGACGGGGGCGCAGCGTTACGACCAGGCCCAGGTGCAATACCTGGGCGCGCATGGCCGCGCGATCGTCTCGACGCAGCGCGTGGGCGAGAGCCGCAACACGAGCCTGGATGTCAGCGGCGCCATCGTCGCGATGGATGGCGCACTGATCACGGCGCGCAATGTCGGACGTGGTTTCGCGCTCGTCTCGAGCGGCGCGCCCGACCTGCCGGTGCTGCAGGACAATCGCCCGATCGGTCGCACCGACCGCAACGGGCGCCTGCTGGTGCCCGACCTGCAACCGTACGCCGCGAGCCGGATCGCGATCGACCCGTCGTCGCTGCCGTCCGATACCCGCATCCCGAATACGGTCCTCGAGATCGTGCCGCGCCAGAATGCCGGCGTGGTGGCGCGCTTCGCGATCGAACGCTACGCAGCCGCAACGCTCACGCTGGTGCGCGCCGATGGCACGGTGCCCGACGTTGGCACGCTGGCACGCCTGGACGGCAGCGAATCGACGGCGATGGTCGGGTACGATGGCGTGCTGTTCATCGAAGGCCTGCGCGCACAAAACCGCGTGCGCATCGGCAGCGGCAAGGATGAGTGCGAAGTGCGTTTCGACTACAAGCCGGTGGCGGGCGAACTGCCCGTGATCGGACCGCTGGTTTGCCAGCCCCTGCAAGGAAAATGACCAAATGACCGCAATCTGCCGCCCACTCGCGCCACGCCTGTGCCGCCTGATCCTGATGACTGTCACGCTGTGGTTGCTGGCCGCCACCGCGGCGCGCGCCGACAACTGCGTGGCCACGATGACCGATGTCGACTTCGGTATCGTCAGCCCCATCGCGGGCAGCGATGTCACGGCCAGCGGCACGCTGAACGTGACCTGCTACTGGACCATCGGGACCAACGCACTGCTGCTGCCGGCGGCGAACGTCTGCGTCAACCTGGGCGTGGGCCCGGGCGGCGGCACGGGCGCCCCGCGCTACCTGCTCAACGGCAGCAACCGCCTGTCGTATAACCTCTACACCGACAGCTCGTACACGGCGGCCAAGATCTGGGGCAGCACCGCCAGCACCATCGGCGCCAGGCCGGTCACCGCAACACTGGCGGGCTTGCTGGGATTGGGCGGGGTGACGCGCAGCTTCACCGTGTACGGAAAAATTCCGGCGGCGAGCCTGGTGGGCGTGGCCACGGTCGGCAATGCTGATACGGTGTATGGCGCCAGCTTCGCCGGCCACGGCACCGTGCAGTACGGCTTCGGCAGCGTGCCGTGCACGGCCGGCGCCAGCGCGGCATTCTCGTTCCAGGCACGCGCCACGGCGGTCAATAATTGCCTGATCAGCACCAGCAACCTGGCCTTTGCCAGCGGCAGCCCGATCAACGACCAGCGCATCAGTGCGCCGTTGAGCGTCGCGTGCACGGCCGACAGCACCTACCAGATCGCGCTGAACGGCGGCGTGTCCGGCAATCCGGGGGCGCGCACGATGAAGAACAGCGTGACCGGCGAGACGATCGGCTACCGGATTTCATCGACACCAGACGGCGCGGCCTGGGGCGACGGCACGGCCGGCACCACGGTCTACAGCGGCATCGGCACCGGCAGCGCGCAGAACGTCATGATGTACGGGATCGTGCCAAGCCAGCGCGCCCCGACGCCGGGCGACTACCGTGACACGGTGACGGTGTTGCTGATGTTCTGATGGTGTGACGGGAGGGCGGCTTCGAGTTGGCTGATCAGTTCGCCCAGCGGCATCGGGCGGCAGAACAGGAAGCCCTGCATGCACGGTTTGCCGTGCGATGCGAGAAACTGCGCCTGCTCGCGGGTTTCGATGCCTTCGGCGACCACGCGCAGGCCGAGCTGGCCAGCCATGGCGAGAATGGACTTGACCAGCGCCGTGCCATTCACGTCGTGCGGCATGTCGCGCATGAAGCCCTTGTCGATCTTCAGTTCGTACAACGGCATTTTCTGCAGATAGGCCAGGCTCGAATAGCCGGTGCCGAAGTCGTCGATCGAGAACCGGATGCCCAGCCCGGCCAGCACATGCATCCGGGCGACGGTTGCGTCCATGTTCTCGACCAGCAGGCCTTCGGTCAGTTCGAAGATCAGCTGGGTGGCGGGCACGCCCGTCTCGGCGAGGATCGAGCGCACCACGTCGACGAAGTCGGCTTGCTGGAACTGGCGCGGGCTGACGTTGACCGACAGCGGCAGCGCGTGGCCGGCGCGCGACAGGCGCAGCCAGGACAGGCATGCCTGCCGCAGCACCCAGGTTCCCAGTTGGACGATCAGGCCGGTTTTTTCGGCGATCGGAATGAACACGTCGGGCGGTACCAGCACGCCGTCGGCACGGCGCCAGCGCAACAGCGATTCGGCGCCGATCGGCTGGCCGTCGGGGCTGACCTGCAGCTGCAGGTGCAGCGCAAACTCGTCGTTGTCGAGGGCATTGCCCAGGTCGCGTTCGAGCATCAGTGAATTTTCGGCGGCGGCCAGCATGGTCGTCTCGAACAGGGCCGCGCTATTGCGCCCCGCAGCCTTGGCATGGTACATCGCCGTATCGGCTTCGCGCAGCAGGTCCTGGGCGGTCTGCTCCAGCCGGGTCGGCAGCGAAATGCCGACGCTTCCCGACGACTGGTAGACCTGGCCATCGATGTCGATGGGCCGGCGCAGGGCGGTGCCGACGCGCTCGGCCAGCGCCACTGCAGCGGCGGTGGCCGCGCTGGCGTCGTCGCCAAGATGCTCGGCCAGCACGACGAATTCGTCGCCACCAAGGCGCGCCACGGTGTCGCGCCGGTGGACGGTATCGCGCAGGATGCCGGCCACGTGTTTCAGCAGGGCGTCCCCGGTCGCATGGCCGCGCGCATCGTTGACGCTCTTGAAGTTGTCCAGGTCGAGATACAGCACGGCCCCGATGCCTTCGCCACGCTGCGCCTTGTCGACCAGGGTGCCCAGGCGCTCCATCAGCAACCGGCGGTTCGGCAATTCGGTCAGCACGTCGTAGAACGCCAGCTTGCGGATCGATTCGGCGGACTGCCGCTTTTCGGTGATGTCGCGGCCAACGGCAACCCAGTGCGTGATCGGTCCGCCTTCGCCGGCGAACGGCACGATATCGACTTCCACCCAGCGCGGTTCGCCTGTTTTCGTGTAATTGACCAGTTGCGCCGACGCCGGTTCGTAGCGCGCCATCGCGTCCGACAGGGCCGCGACGGTGTCGGCGCAGGTTTCCGGTCCGTGCAGGGCATTCAGGCTTTGCCCGATGATTTCGTCGATGCGATAACCGCTGTGGCGCTCGAACGCGGCATTCGCGAAGATGATCGGCTGATGCGAGGTTTTTCCGGGAACGGCCTGGACGATCAGCACCATGTCGTGCAGGCCCGCCAGCGCTGCCGAGGTCAGTCGCCGTTCCTGATTGACGACGCGCAGTGTGGTGCGCTCCTGCTCGAGGGACGTGGAAACGGCGTCCGCCTTGTTCAGCGAACGCGACAAGCCCCTGAGCACGCTGCCTGCGGTCAGCGTGCCCAGCGTGCCGACACATGCATAGTTGAGCGCGAAGAGCAGCGCGCCCACGGGCGAGTCGCGCGCGAGGTCGCCCATGGTCAGCTGGCTGTAGCCGGCCAGGCCCAGAGCAATCATGGCCAGGGCGCCGGCCCCGATCGTGGCATACGCCGCGCGCTGTCCCAGCAGGATCACGGCGATGACGGGTATCGCGAGAAGGTAGCAAAGGCCGACTGCACCAACGGAGACGATTGAACCGACGGCAACGAAAAACAGCATGGCCAGGAAATTGACGACGCGGGTCATGTGCGACCAGCGGTCGAAACGCCAGATCGCCAGGATCCACGCCAGTGCGAGCGTGTCCATCAGGGCGACTTGCGGATAGCCCTGGTACGCGGCAACCAGGGCGCTGGGCACGGCCACGACCAGCGCCAGCACCAGCACTGCCGACATCAGCCTGGCGAAGGCGCGCACGCGCCACCGGAAGAGATCCCGATTGATTCTATGAGGCATCCAGGCTGTCCAAAAGTGTAGCAATCATCTTCTAATTTCCATGGGGAAACATTCTATCAGTTTGTATCGGATCACACCGTTTGATCCGTCCTTGTTGCGTGCACGCGACCATTGGCGCAGATTGCCATGCTCGCCCGTCCGGCACGGTATCTAAGCGATGAACAGAGCGAGGCTTTACGTTCTAATCGGCAATACATTTCCGATGGGAACTATTAAGCTGTCGGGAATCTTTCTCATTCCTTGTTGCCATTCTTGCCATGCCGCCTTCCACCGATCTGAACCTGCTCCGCCTGCAACATCTCGACGAGCGGCGCAGACCGCTGGTCGTGCGGTCGATCATTCTGATGGCGGGCTTCTGCCTGTTGCTGATCGGCCTGCATGGGTGGAGCTTGTGGGCGTCGCGCCAGGGTGAACTCGACCAGACGGCAATCAGCACCGAAAACATGGCGCGCGCGCTGGCCTCGCACGCCGAGCGCTCGCTGACAGTGGCCGATTCGGTACTGGCAGAAATGGTCGAGCGGGTCGAGCAGTCAGCAACACAGCCGCTGGACATACCGCGCCTGCATGCACGGATGGCGCGCATCACCCGCACCAGCGAAGAGGTGCGTGAGTTGTACATTTATGGCGCTGACGGCGCGCGTCTGGCGACCTCGCTGCCATCGGTGCTGCCGGGGAATAATATGGACCGCGAATATTTTCGTTACCACATGACCCATACCGACCTGGGGACGCGCATTGGCAAGCCGATCTTCAGCCGTTCCACCGGCATCCAGACGATTCCCGTGTCACGCAGGATCAACCGCCCCGATGGCAGTTTCGGCGGCGTCGCGATGGCTTCGCTCAATCTCGATTACTTCGGCAAGTTCTACGACAGCTTCGACGTCGGCCGCACCGGCACGATCATTCTGGCCATCGATGACGGCACATTGCTGTACCGCCGTCCGTTCAGCGCCGCGATGGTGGGGACGAGCATCCGCAACGGTCCCGTGTTCCAGGCCTATTCCAGATCCGGCCCCGTTGGCACGGCGATGATGGTGGCCAGGATCGATGGCGTCGAGCGCCTCTACAGTTACCGCCACCTGGACGGCTTTCCGCTGCTCGTGGCGACGGCCCAGGCGAAGGACGAAATCCTGGATGGCTGGTGGATGGCAGTGATCAAGATGAGCTGCGTGGTCGTGTTCGCCGTGTGCATGCTCGGCTGGGGAGGGCACCGCATGATCAGCCAGTTGCGCTTGCGCGAGGCGCTGGAGTCCGAATTGCGCGCGGCGCGCAGCGCGCTCGAGCTGCACAATGTATCGCTGCGCCACCTGGCCGATGTCGACGCCCTGACCGGGCTGGCCAACCGGCGCCGCTTCGACGAAGTGCTGGCCATCGAATACGAACGGGGCCGACGGAGCGGCCTGCCGTTTTCGCTGATCCTGCTCGATGTCGACCACTTCAAGAAGTTCAATGACTGCTATGGCCATGTCGCCGGCGACGACTGCCTGCGCCGGGTCGCGGGGGCGATTGCCTCGGGCCCACGGCGGCCGACCGACCTGACGGCGCGCTATGGCGGCGAAGAATTCGCCATCATCCTGCCGGATACCGACAGCGACGGCGCCCGCGCGGTGGCCGAGAACATCCGGTCCGCCGTGCAGGCGCTCGGCCTGGCGCACCAGGGCAGTTCGTACGGCCATGTCACGGTCAGCCTCGGGGTCCATACCTGCAACCAGGCCGATGGCACGTGCGCGGCGCCGCTGGCCTCCATCGAAGCCGCGGACCGCCTGTTGTACCAGGCGAAGATGGACGGGCGCAATCGCCTGGTTGCCGGTCCGTAGCAGCGGCCGGCAGCGTGGGGCTGGACGATCGCCTCAGATTGGCGGGACATCCGCCGGACATGGCACAACGCCAGGGCAGTAGCTCGTCTATACTGTATTGATGATGCCGACGACCAGCAGGACCCCCAACGAAGCGATTCACCGGAAGCCAGACTGTGCAATGATCAAGACAGACAATGCTGCCCAAAAAGTCATCCTGGTCGTCGAAGACCTTCCGTTCGACGCCGAATTCACGCTGCAGGCACTGGAAAAATTTGAAGGCAGATTCGACGTCGACGTCGCGCGCGACGGTTGGGATGCACTGGTCCTGATGAAGCAACGCCATTTCGACCTGATCCTGATGGACCTGAAGATGCCCCGGATGGATGGCTTCGAGACGATGATCCTGATGCGGGGCTACCAGCTGCAGCACGACGTGCCGTTGATCATCCTGAGCAATTCGGATCTCGACGCCGACCGCGAGCGTGCCCGCAAGCTCGGCGCCGTCGATTATGTCCACAAGTCGGGCGACCTGGCCCGGTTCAGGTCCGCGCTGCAGGCCACCGTCGAAAAGCATATGCGCGCCTGAGTTATTCGTGTGCGCCGCGAGCCGCGCTGTATTCAGGGCCGCTTCGACCGGCCGATGATGCTCGCTACCTTGGTGGTGATCATGTCGACCGCCGGGCCGTTTGCGCCATGGGGCAGGATCACATCGGCATTGCGCTTGGTGGGTTCAATGAACTGCTTGTGCATCGGCCGCACGGTGTCCAGGTACTGGCTGACGATGCTCTCCAATGAACGGCCACGTTCGGCAATATCGCGCTGCATGCGGCGGATGAAGCGCACGTCGGACGCCGTATCGACAAAGATCTTCAGCGACATCATGTCGCGCAAATCGGCGTCGTACAGCGCAAACAGCCCTTCGACCACGATCACGGGCGCCGGCTTGACGGGAATGGTCTTGTCCGAGCGGTTGTCGATCGTGAAATCGTACTCGGGCATCGCGATTGCCTCGCCATTACGCAGCGCCTGAACGTGCTGGATCAGCAACGGCCAGTCGAACGCGTGCGGATGATCGTAGTTCTGCTTGCGGCGCACTTCAGGGGGCAGGTCGGACTGGTCGCGGTAGTAATCGTCCTGCATCACGATCGAGACCATGTCGGCGCCGAACGACGCCAGTACCTGCTGGGAGACCGTGGACTTGCCACTGCCGCTGCCACCGGCGACCCCGATGACGAACGGCATGAAAGGAATGGAATTCATCCCTGCATGATACCGGAGAGGCGCGCAGGCCGACAGGGCGGGCCTGGCGCTGATTTGGCTCTGACCTTGCTCGATGATCAGTGAATCAGAAGTAGACGGTGACGCGGCCGGCGTCCGGGCCGGCGCTGCGCAGCGATGGCGCTGCCGGGGCGTCGAGGCGATACGGCGTGGCCGCGCTGGCGCATTGCACCTGCACGGCGGCGCCGGCATTGATCGAGCAGGTCGCCACGATCGTCAGGCGCGCTTCGAAGCTTGCCGACACCACGTGCGCATCCGCACCGACCGGCAAGGTCAGGGTGGCGGTGGCGAGCAGAGCAGCAAGGAAACGGAGGGAGCGCGACATGCTTTGTGGTCTTGGCAGACAGCCGGTAGATGATCGATGAAGACCATCATAGCCATATCGGCGGGGCCGTGTGCGAACACAGTGTGCAACGAAGCGAAGAGGGAATTTAGCGGTATTTCTGGTTTGGCGGTATTTACTTACCGGTACGACGGGATATGTTTCGCAGGCCGGCGACCACACCTGAGATAATTGCTATAAAGATAAAAAAAATTGTCGATTTTGCGGATTTTTAACGAATTAGAGAATAGTCTCTAAAAGCAACATTAGTTTCAAATAAGAAATATCAGGCCGTGTTTTCAGGCAAACTCGCCAGCAATCCGGACACTGCATCGATCAATTCGATCGGGCTGAACGGCTTGACGATGTACAGATCGGCGCCAGCGTCCATCCCGGCTGCGATATCGCTTTGCTGGCCGCAGGCCGACAAGAGCACGATCTTGACGCCGGCGTTGGCGGGATCCTGCCGCAGCCGTGCGCAGACGTCGAGCCCGCTGTCGCCGGGACCAAGCCAGATGTCGAGCATGACGACGTCGGGCCGCTCGGCCGCAAACAGGGCGAGCGCCTGTTCGGCGTTGGCCGCTTCGACGATGCGGCCCAGTGATTGCAGGCTCAGCGAGATAAGCAGGCGCAGCTCGTCCTGGTCATCGACGACAAGAATGGTGTTAGCGGGCATCGCCGTGCTCCTGCCGTGAATGCAGGCGGATGGCGCCAGCCTGGTCGAACCGCAGGGCAGGCAGGATCGGCAGGGTAGACAGGATCGGCATGGAGGCCAGGGTGGCGGTCATGGATGGGCTGGCATGAAAGGCGCGTCGGTGCGCCGAGCATAGCAGTTCAGTTGCTGATCAAGCGCGCGCCAGACCGTGTTCGACAGCGGCGCGCAATTCGCCGAACGGCACCGGCTTCGGGAACACCGGAATATCGGCCGGCAAGCCCATCGCCTTGATCGTTGCACGGTCCAGGCCGCTGACCACGATCATGCTCATGCCGGCGCTGCCACTGTCTTCGCGCAGCGTGCGGATCATGCGGAACCCGTCCATCCCCGGCATGTTCAGGTCGCTGACCAGCAGGTCGGGGCGCTCTTCGCCGATGCGGATCAGCGCCTCGAAACCGTTGTTGGCCTTGACCACGTCCAGGTCCATGCCCCAGCCGGCCATTTCGAGTTCGTACAGGCGCAGCATCAGGGGATCATCGTCCACCACGAGCACGCGGCGCGTTGATGACGCGGACGCGGCCGACGCGGCCGGTGGCGGCGCATGCGCGGCAATGGCAATGCGGCGCCCTTCGACCAGGCGGTTGACCGATTCCAGCGTGATGCGGCGATGGCCGCCAGCCGTGCGCCACGCTTGCAGCGTACCGCTCTCCACCCACAGTTGCACCGTGCGATGCGACACGCCAAGGACTGCAGCCGCCTCCTTGGTCGAGCAATAGTCAGCGGCGTTGTACGGTGCGGCCGGCTGCAGGTCGGGAGAATTTTTCATATTTACTGATGTTACGTTTTAAGTTTCCCAAAGTCAAAATAGTTAACCAGATAAATGAAGAGTTTCTTAAACCAAAAGTTGTTATCCGGTGCTGTCAGATCGGAGCATAGCGCATTGGCAAGTTCTTGGGGTGCATCAGAGTGCTGGATGCCCGTACAGTGGTTTCAAACACACGCTGGTTGTTACTTTACGTCAATTTTATTCTCTGCCTTGCGCTTGCACAAACGTAAATATGTTGTTGCGGAATGAGGCCCGACCTTCACTGTAACGGCTAAGTCCCTAATTTAAAGGAATATTTTGAATTGTCGAGTACCCCAAACATGCACCTAAGTCATTGGTTTCATTGGCAAAATTAGGAAAGCACGGTTGGGATTTCGCTTGACCGTCAACATTGCTTCCACTAAAGTGGGAAACAGTGTGAAAAAGTGTCGATTTGTGGGAAGAAATCCAGATCCCGGCGCCAGACAACAACGACCAACCGAATTCTCCAAGCTAGGCATTTACGTGTTCCAGGGCGCGTCAGCGATCAACCTCGATGCAAAAGGGCGGATGTCCATTCCAGCCAAGCATCGTGACGCCCTGACACTTCAGTGCGAAGGCCGGGTCACGCTGACCAGGCATCCTCAGGGTTGCCTGTTGTTTTTCCCGCGCCCGGTGTGGGAAGAGCATCGCAAGCAGATCGCCGCCTGGCCGATGTCGGCCCGTTCGTGGCAGCGTATTTTCCTTGGCAATGCCGTCGATGTCGAGCTTGACAGCGCCGGACGGATCCTGATCTCCCCCGAGCTGCGCGCTGCAGTCGGGCTCGAGAAGGAAGTGATGATGCTCGGTATGGGCAGCCACTTCGAAATCTGGAACGCCGCCAAACTGGCCGAGGACGAGGCCGCAGCCGTGGCTGGCGGCATGCCGGATGTACTTTCCAATTTTTCTTTCTGAGGCGCCGATGACGGATTCTTTGACGGTGCCTGATTATCAGCATCGCACGGTGCTACTTGACGAAGCAGTCGATGCGCTCGAGCTGAGCGGCGCACGTGCTTCCGGTACGTATATAGACGGGACCTTCGGTCGCGGCGGTCACAGCCGCCTGCTGCTGTCGCGCCTGGCGCCCGAGGGGCGCCTGATCGCGTTCGACAAGGACCCGCAAGCCATTGCAACCGCGGAGCAGATCAACGATCCGCGCTTCTGCATTGTTCACGACAGCTTTGCCACGATGGCCGACGCGCTTGCCGCGCGCGGCATTCATCAGGTCGACGGCATCCTGCTCGACCTGGGCATTTCGTCGCCCCAGGTCGACGACGCCAGCCGCGGCTTCAGCTTCCGCCAGGACGGTCCTCTCGACATGCGCATGGACACCACGCGCGGCATGTCGGCGGCCGAATGGGTCGCGACGGCAGAGCAAAACCATTTGGAAAAGGTGATACGCAATTATGGAGAAGAGCGGTTTGCTTTTCAGATTGCAAAGGCGATTGTTGCTCGCCGCGCAGTCGAACCAATTTCAAGCACACGACAGCTTGCCGCAATCGTGGCAAGCACGGTCAAAAGCAGGGAGAAAGGCAAGGATCCGGCAACCAGGACCTTTCAGGCTATCCGGATTTTCATCAATCAAGAGCTTGAAGACCTCGAAGCGGGGTTGACGGCTGCCTACAGCATGCTCGCGCCCGGCGCGCGCATGTCGGTGATCAGCTTTCACTCGCTGGAAGACCGCATGGTCAAACAGTTCTTCGCATCCAAAGCCAATGTCGAGCAACCGGACCGGCGCCTGCCGATCCGCGCAGTCGACCTGCCGCAGCCTTTGATGAAGCTGATCGCGAAGATCAAGCCATCGGATGCCGAAGTATCGGACAACCCGCGCTCGCGCTCGGCCGTGCTGCGCGTCGCCGAACGCCTGGGAACGCCGACATGAGCGTGAAGGTCAATGTGCTTCTTACCACGCTGCTGGTTGGCTGCGCGCTGTCGGTCGTCAATGCCCGCTACCAGGCGCGCCACTTGCTGATCGAACTCGAACGCCTGCAGCAGCATGCGCGCCAGCTCGACGTCGACTGGGACCAGCTCCAGCTCGACCAGTCGCGCCTGGCCAAGAATGATCGCATCGAGCAGATCGCCCGTTCCGAACTGAACATGGCGCCGCTCACGCCCGCCCGTACCCAATACCTGACTGAAGGCGCCCCATGACGCGCGGTGCTTCCAAATCCGGCGCACGCGTTGCTGCCTCGAAGGGCGTTGCATTCACCAAGAGTCCGGTGCTTGCGGTGCGCCTGCCCGACTGGCGTTCGCGCCTGATGCTGTTCATCCTGTTCGCGTCGTTCGCCGCGCTGGCCGTGCGCGCCGTCTGGCTGCAGGGCGTATCGAACCAGTTCCTGCAAAGCCAGGGCAAGAGCCGCTACGAGCGCACGCTCGAACTGCCGGCCACGCGTGGCCGCATCCTCGACCGCAACGGCGCCGTGCTGGCCACGTCGCTGCCGGTGCGCGCCGTGTGGGCGATCCCCGAAGATGTGCTGGCCTCGCCGCCAGAAAAAATCACGGCGCTGGCCAAGCTGCTGGGCATGCCCGAAGCCGACATCCGCAAGAAGCTCGACTCGGACCGCACCTTTGTCTACCTGAAACGCCAGGTCGAAATGCCGATCATCGCCGAAATCGAGAAGCTCAAGATCAATGGCCTCGACACGCGCAAGGAATACAAGCGCTTCTACCCGCAGGGCGAAGTCGTCACCCACCTGGTCGGTTTCACCAACGTGGAAGACAAGGGCCAGGAAGGCATGGAGCTGCAACACCAGAAAACGCTGATGGGCGTGCCTGGCAGCCGCCGCGTGATCAAGGACCGCCTGGGCCACATCGCCGAAGATCTGGGCATGTTCCGCGAACCGCACCAGGGCCGCGACCTGACGCTGTCGGTCGACAGCAAGCTGCAGTACATTGCGTTTACCAGCATCAAGAACGCCGTCGAGAAGTTCAATGCGAAGGCCGGCGCCGCCGTGGTGCTTGACGTCCATACGGGCGAAGTGCTGGCGCTGGCGAACTACCCGACCTACAACCCGAATGACCGCTCCAAGCTGACCGGCGAGCAGCTGCGCAACCGCGTCATCACCGATACGTTCGAGCCGGGTTCGACGATCAAGCCGATCACCATCGGCCTGGGCCTGGACACGGGCCGCATCACGCCAGACACGGTGTTCGACAACAACCCGGGCTGGATGACGATCACGGGCAAGCGCATTCGCGACACGCACAACTACGGCGTGCAGACGGTCAGCGGCATCATCCAGAAGTCGTCGAATATCGGCGCCGTCAAGGTGTCGCAGCGCATCCCGCCGCAGGAAATGTGGGAGATGTATACCAAGGTCGGCTACGGCCAGGCGCCGCGCTTCGGCTTCCCTGGCGCGACCGCCGGCCGCGTGCGGCCATGGAAATCGTGGCGCCCGATCGAGTACGCCAACATGGCGTTCGGCCACGGCCTGTCGGTCTCGCTGCTGCAGATGGCGCGCTCGTACATGATCTTCGCCCGCAACGGCGACATCATTCCGCTGTCATTCGTGAAGGTCAACGAAGAGCCGGTCGGCCAGCAGGTGATTTCGCCCAAGACCGCAGCGCAGGTGCGCACGATGCTCGAATCGGTGGTCGGCCCGCAAGGCACGGCGTCAAAGGCGCAGGTGGCCGGCTACCGCATCGGCGGCAAGACCGGCACGGCCGAGAAGATCGTCAACGGCCGCTACTCGCGCACCAACAATATCGGCTATTTCGCCGGCATCGGGCCGATGTCCAAGCCGCGCTTCATCATTGCCGTGATGGTCGACGATCCGAGCGGCGCCCTGCGCACCGGCGGCAGCGTGGCCGCACCGACGGCCGCCGACCTGTTTGCCAGCGCGCTGCGCGCGGCCAACGTGCCGCCTGATTCCTCCATCACGGACATCATCATTCCGGAAGTCCCATTAGAGGAGAGCATGTGATGAGCCCAGGCCTGAACGACATCCGCAGCTGGATCGCCGCCGCCGCACCGGGCGGCCGTCTCGTTTCCGACTCGCGCCGCGTGCAGCCGGGCGACGTGTTCTTTGCCTGTCCGGGCGACGCGCAGGATGGCCGCCGCTTCATCCCCGCGGCTGCCGACGCGGGCGCCGCCGCCATCGTGTATGACGATCAGGACTTCACGTGGCCCGAGACAGTCACCACGCCACACCTGGCCGTGGCGGGCCTGAGGCAACTGGCCGGCCCGATCGCGCACGCGGTGCTGGGCCAGCCGGACAGCGCGATGTTTACCGTCGCCGTCACCGGCACCAACGGCAAGACCTCGTGCGCGCTGTGGACCGCGCAAGCGCTGGCGCGCCTGGGCGAGACCGCGGGCGTGATCGGCACGCTGGGCGTGGGCGTCATCGCGCCCAAGGCAAAGACCGAAGCGCAGTTCGACGTCACCGGCTACACGACGCCGGACGCCGTGCTGCTGGCGCAGACGCTGGCGGACCTGAATGGCAAGGGCGTCACGGCGCTGGCGATCGAAGCCTCGTCCATCGGCCTGGTGCAGCAGCGCACGGCCGGGATGCATGTCGACGTGGCGATCTTCACGAACCTGACGCGCGACCACCTCGACTTCCATGGCGACATGGCCAGCTACGAGGCGGCCAAGGTCAAGCTGTTCGAGTGGCCGGGCCTGAAGCACGCGATCGTGAACCTCGACGATGCGGCCGGGCAGCGCCTGGTGGCGCATCTGCGCGCGAACTTCCCGGCACTGGCCGTGACGGGCTATACGCTGGACGCCAATGCTGCTGTGCCGGAAGGTGTGGCCGTGCTGCGCGCGAGCGGCATGCGCAGCAAGAACGCCGGTACCGAATGCCAGGTCGAGACGCCAGCGGGCAGCGCGACCATTCGCAGCCGCCTGGTGGGCAACTACAACGTGAGCAATACGCTGGCGGTGCTGGGCGCCTTGCTGGCGC
The DNA here is from genome assembly GCF_059685835.1 of Telluria sp. RB2R28. NCBI lineage: Bacteria > Pseudomonadati > Pseudomonadota > Betaproteobacteria > Burkholderiales > Oxalobacteraceae > Telluria > Telluria sp. RB2R28. The sequence goes on from NZ_JCASIK010000005.1 coordinate 253,538, forward strand.
GCGACGTGGCGCTCAAAAGCGCAGTGGAGGCGATCGAATCGCTGGTCCCGGCGCCAGGGCGCATGCAGCAGATGGGCGGGCAGGATGCACCGATGGTCGTGATCGACTACGCGCACACGCCGGACGCGCTGGAAAAAACCCTGGACGCGCTGCGCCAGGTAGCGGCTGATCGCGGCGGCCAGCTGTGGTGCGTGTTTGGCTGCGGTGGCGATCGCGACCCGGGCAAACGCCCGCAAATGGGCCGCATCGCGCAGGCCGCCGACCAGGTGCTCGTCACCAGCGACAACCCGCGCAGCGAAGAGCCAAGCGCCATCATCGCCCAGATCGTGGCGGGGATGGATGCCAATGCCCCAGGCTCGCGCCTGCAGACGGTGGAAGACCGCGCGTCGGCCATTCTGCTGGCCGTGAAACAGGCGGCCAAACAGGACGTGATCCTGCTGGCCGGGAAGGGCCATGAGCCTTACCAGGAAATCAAGGGACGCAAGATGCCGTTTTCGGATACGGACCACGCTTCGCTCGCATTGACGGCGCGGCTTACCATGTTGAGGACGCATTGATGCGCGGTACGCTTGCACAACTCGTGGCGGCCATTCCCGGCGCGCGCCTCGTCGGCGCGGATGTCGCCTTTGGCGGCGTGTCGACCGACAGCCGCAAGGTCGATGCCGGCGCGCTGTTTGTCGCGCTGCGCGGCGAGTCGTTCGACGCCCACGATTTCCTCGATCAGGTCGCCGCGCGCGACGTGGCCGCTGTCGTGGTGTCGACGCTGCCGGACGGCTGGACGCTGCCGGCGATCGTCGTGCCCGACACGCTGGTTGCGCTGGGCCGCATCGCGCATGCCTGGCGCTCCGGGTTCGACCTGCCCGTCATCGGCGTCACCGGCAGCAACGGCAAGACGACGGTCAAGGAAATGATCGCGGCTATCCTGGCGGCGGCAGTGGGCGAGGACGCGCGCCTGGCCACGCAGGGTAATCTGAACAACGAAATCGGCGTGCCACTCACGCTGTTCCGCCTGACGGCCTCCCATCGCGCCGCGGTGGTGGAACTGGGCATGAACCATCCGGGCGAGATCGCCCGCCTGGCAGCCATCGCCGCGCCGACGGTCGCGCTGGTGAACAATGCGCAGCGCGAGCACCAGGAATTCATGCATACCGTGGAAGCGGTGGCGCGCGAGAATGGCGCCGTGCTGCAAGCGCTGGCGCCAAACGGCGTGGCCGTATTCCCGGGCGACGACCAGTACACCGATTTGTGGCGCGGCCTGGCTGCCTGCGACGTCATCACGTTTGGCCTTTCTGACACCTGCGACGTGCGCGCCGACTACACGAGCAACGGCTTTGGCAGCGACCTGCAGGTGAGCGCGCGCGGCGCGCAATTCACCATCAAGCTGGCCGCGGCCGGCGAACACAATGTGCGCAACGCGCTGGCCGCGATCGCCTGCGCCGTCGGCGCCGGTGTCAAACCGGACGCCATCGTGCGCGGCCTCGAAGCCTTCGCGCCAGTCGGCGGACGTCTGCAGCGCAAGCAGGCCGCGGGCGGCGCGACCGTCATTGACGATACCTACAACGCCAATCCGGATTCGATGCGCGCGGCGATCGACGTGCTGGCCGCGTATCCCGCACCGCGCATCCTGGTGGTGGGCGACATGGGCGAAGTCGGCGCGCAGGGAAAAGAATTTCACGAAGAAATCGGGGCTTACGCACACACGCGTGGCATCGACACCGTGCTCGCGACGGGCGAGCTGGCGCGCCATCTGGCCGCGTCGGGAGCACAGCATTACGAGCAGTTCGACGAGTTATTGGCAGCACTGGATAAAAAACTGGGCAGCAATACGGACGCGACTGTGCTGGTGAAGGGCTCGCGTTTCATGAAGATGGAACGCGTGGTCCAGCACCTGACCGGATCAACCCCCCTTGGCAAGGACGCCCACTAATATGCTTCTCTGGCTCGCACAATACTTCCAGGACTACATCGGTCCGCTGCGCGTGTTTAACTACCTCACGTTCCGCGCGGTGTTCGCCACCATCACGGCCATCACCATTGGCCTGGTGGCCGGCCCAATCGTCATCCGCAAACTGACCGAACTGAAAGTCGGGCAGGCCGTGCGTACCTATGGTCCGCAAAGCCACCTGACCAAGCACGGCACCCCGACGATGGGCGGCGTGCTGGTCCTGATCGCGATCGGCATCTCGACGCTGCTGTGGTGCGACCTGTCGAACCGGCTGATCTGGCCGGTGCTGGTCGTGACGATGGGCTTCGGCGCCGTCGGCTGGGTCGACGACTACCGCAAGGTGGTCTACAAGGACCCGGAAGGCATGCGTTCGCGCGAAAAATACTTCTGGATGTCGCTCATAGGTATCGCATCTGCTCTTTATCTGGCGTTCTCGGTCTCGGCCGCCAACCCGTGGGAAGTCGCGCAGCTGTTCTACGCCTGGGTGCAGTCGGGCTTCTCGATGAGCCTGCCGCCGAAGGCCGACCTGATCGTCCCGTTCTTCAAGACCATCAGCTATCCGCTGGGCGTCTGGGGCTTCATCGCGCTGACCTATTGCGTGATCGTGGGCGCGTCCAATGCCGTGAACTTCACCGACGGCCTCGATGGCCTGGCGATCATGCCGACCGTGATGGTCGGCGCGGCCCTGGGCCTGTTCGCGTATCTGACCGGCAGCGTGACGTTCTCGAAGTACCTGTTGATCCCGTACATCCCGGGCGCCGGCGAACTGCTGATCTTCTGCGGCGCAATGGCCGGCGCGGGCCTGGCCTTCCTGTGGTTCAACGCGCACCCGGCCCAGATGTTCATGGGCGACGTCGGCGCGCTGGCCCTCGGCGGCGCGCTCGGCACGATCGCCGTCATCGTGCGCCAGGAAATCGTCCTGTTCATCATGGGCGGCGTGTTCGTGGCCGAAACGCTGTCCGTGATCATCCAGGTGACCTGGTTCAAGTACACGAAGAAGCGCTATGGCACCGGCCGCCGCGTGTTTTTGATGGCGCCGCTGCACCACCACTTTGAACAAAAGGGCTGGAACGAAACCAAGGTCGTGGTCCGCTTCTGGATCGTGACCATTGTGCTGATCCTGGTCGGTCTCTCTACACTGAAACTTCGTTGATGAACTACGACGGCAAACTCGCACTGGTACTGGGCCTCGGTGAATCCGGGCTCGCGATGGCGCACTGGCTGGCGCGGGGCGGCGCACGCGTGCGCGTGGCCGATACGCGCGCTGAACCGCAACGCCTGCCGGCGCTGCGCGCGGCCGCGCCGGATGCGCAGTTCGTCGCCGGTGAATTTGGCGCCGACCTGCTCGAGGGCGTCGACTTCGTCGCCGTCAGCCCGGGCCTTGCACCGGATCGCGAACTGGCCGCCATCATGCCGGCCGCTGCTACGCGCGATATCCCCGTCTGGGGCGAGATCGAACTCTTCGCCCAGGCGCTGGCGCACCTGCGCGAGACCAACGGCTATGTGCCGAAGGTCATCGCGATCACGGGCACCAACGGCAAGACGACGGTGACGAGCCTGACTGGCCTGCTGTGCCGCCGCGCGGGTTTGACCACGCGGGTGGCCGGCAATATCAGCCCGGCCGCGCTGGACGTGCTGCGCGAGTCGATCGATGCGAACGAATTGCCACAAGCCTGGGTGCTCGAGTTGTCCAGCTTCCAGTTGCATACAACGTTCAGTCTCAAGGCTGACGCCGCCACGGTGCTGAACCTGACCCAGGATCACCTTGACTGGCACGGCACGATGGATGCCTACGCAGCCGACAAGGCCCGCATCTTTGGCCCGGACACCGTGCGCGTCCTGAATCGCGACGATGCGCGCGTGATGCGCATGGCGGTCGATGCGCCGCTGTTCACCTTTGGGACCGATGAACCGGTCGACGCCGACAGCTTCGGCCTGATCGACGAACGCGGCGTGCTGTGGCTGGCCAATTCCGTGGCGGGTGAGGCGAGCGACAAGAAGCTCAAACGCGGCGAAACCCGCGAAAAAGTCGACGCCATCGTGGGCCGCCTGATGCCGGCCGATGCCCTGAAGATTCGCGGCCTGCACAATGCCGCCAACGCGCTGGCCGCGCTGGCGCTGTGCCGCGCCTGCGGCCTGCCGCTCGCGCCGCTGCTGCACGGCTTGCGCGAGTATGCGGGCGAACCGCACCGCGTCGAACTGGTGGCCACGATCGACCGCGTTGACTATTACGACGACAGCAAGGGCACCAATGTGGGCGCCACCGTCGCTGCGCTGCAGGGCCTGGGCAAGGCCTTCGCCGGCGCCGGCCAGCAGATCCTGTTGATCGCCGGTGGCGACGGCAAGGGGCAGGACTTTTCGCCGCTGGCCCAGCCGGTGGCGGCGTATGCCCGCGCCGTGCTGCTGATCGGCCGCGATGCGCCCGCCGTGCGCGCCGCGATCGACGCGACCGGCGTGCCGGCGTTCGACCTCGACGACTTGCCGCAGGCAGTGCGCCGCGCGGCCGGTCTGGCGCGTGCCGGTGACGCGGTACTGCTTTCCCCTGCGTGCGCCAGCCTGGACATGTTCACCAATTACGCGCACCGCGCGCAGGTGTTCGTCGAGACCGTGCGCGACATCGCACTCGATAAAGGGCAGGAGATCTGATGGCCTTCCAGCTGCCCTTCAAGTTTTCCGGCAATGCTGTCGACGCCACCGTCGACGGGCGCAGCCGGCCGTCGAAAATGATGGATTACGACCAGCCGCTGGTCTGGGTCACGCTGCTCCTGATGCTGTTCGGGATGGTGATGGTGTACTCGGCGTCGATTGCGCTGCCCGATTCGCCGAAATTCCGCTATCTGCAAGACCGCAACGAATACTTCCTGTACCGCCAGGCGGTCTACATCCTCGTTTCGATGGTGGCTGCCGCGGTCGTGTTCCGCGTGCCGATCGCGGTCTGGCAGCGGCATGCGCCGATGATCTTCATCGGCACGCTGGTGCTGCTGGTGCTGGTGCTGATTCCGGGCCTGGGTGTGTCGGTCAACGGCGCGCGCCGCTGGCTCTCGCTCAAGGTGTTCATGGTGCAGCCATCCGAGATCATGAAGATCGCCGTGGTGCTGTACGCGGCCGACTTCACGGTGAGGAAGCAAGAGTACATGCACAAGCTGACCAAGGGCTTCGTGCCGATGGTCGTGGCCATTGGCCTCGTGGGCGGCCTGTTGCTGATGGAGCCGGATCTGGGCGCGTTTGGCGTGATCGTCTGCATCGCGATGGGCATCCTGTTCCTGGGCGGGATCAACATTATCTGGTTCGGCGGCATCGGCGCGCTGCTGGTCGTGATCTTCAGCGCGATCATCGCGCTCTCGCCATTCCGCCGGGCGCGCATGTTCGCCTACCTGAATCCGTGGGAAGAGGGCAATGCACTGGACAAGGCATACCAGCTGACGCACTCGCTGATCGCGTTCGGGCGCGGCGAGATCTTTGGCGTGGGCCTGGGTGGCTCGGTCGAGAAACTGTTCTACCTGCCCGAAGCGCATACCGACTTCATCATGGCCGTCATCGGCGAAGAACTGGGCCTGGTCGGCGTGCTGGTCGTGGTGGCGATGTTCTACTGGCTCGTCAAGCGCGCCTTCGACATCGGCCGCCAGGCGATCGCGCTCGAACAGGTGTTCGCGGGCCTGGCCGCCAAAGGCATCGGCATCTGGATCGGCGTGCAGACCTTCATCAATATGGGCGTGAACCTGGGCCTGTTGCCCACCAAGGGCCTGACCTTGCCGCTGATGAGCTTTGGCGGTTCGGGCGTGCTGTTCAACTGCGTCGGTCTGGCGATCCTGCTGCGCATCGATTATGAAAATCGCGTGCGCATGCGCGGAGGCCGCACATGACCAAAAAGCTGATGATCATGGCCGCCGGCACCGGTGGCCACATCTTCCCCGGCATCGCGATCGCGCAGACGATGCGCGCGCGCGGCTGGGAAGTGAGCTGGCTGGGCACCGCCCACGGCATGGAAACCGATCTGGTGCCGAAGGCCGGCATCGACATGGACACGATCGACTTCGCCGGCCTGCGCGGCAAGGGCCTGGCGCACACGCTCAAGGGCGCGCTCAAGATGGCAGCCGCCTTTGCGACCTGCCGGCGCTACCTGGCCGTGCGCCGGCCCGACGTGGTGCTGGGCATGGGCGGTTACGTGACGGTGCCGGGCGGCATGATGGCACGCGCCGCCGGCATCCCGCTGGCCCTGATCAATGCCGATGCCGCGCTGCTGCTGTCGAACAAGACGCTCACGCCGCTGGCGCAGCGCGTGCTGTTCGGCTTCCCGGCCGATTTCGGCAAGGCGGCCGGCAAGGCCGTCGTCACCGGCAATCCGGTGCGCCAGCAGATCCTCGATCTGCCCACGCCCGCCGAACGCTTCGCCGGTCGCACGGGCGTGCTGCGCGTGCTGGTCGTCGGCGGCAGCCTGGGCGCCAAGGTGCTCAACGATGGCGTGCCGGCGGCGCTGAGCCTGATCGACCCGGCGGCAAGGCCAATCGTCACGCACCAGTCGGGCAAGAAGAATATCGATGCGCTGCGCGCCGCGTATGCGCAGGCAGGCGTGCAGGCCAATGTGGTCGACTTCATCGACAATATGGCGGCGGCGTATGCCGACGCCGATCTGGTGATCTGCCGCGCCGGCGCGATCACGGTGTCCGAACTGACGGCGGCCGGCGTGGCCAGCGTGCTGGTGCCGTTCGTGGCCAGCACCACCAGCCACCAGCGCGACAACGCGATCTGGATGGACGGGCAAGGCGCGGCCGTGCACCTGCCGCAGGGCGAACTGAATCCACAGCGGCTGCAAAGTCTGCTGCAAACGACGCGCGAGCAGTGCCTGGCCATGGCGCAGGCGGCAGCACGCGTCGGCCAGCGCGACGCCAATGAGGCGATCGCGCGCGAACTCGAACAACTGGCAGCAAGGGTCAAAGCAGCATGAAACACAAGATCAAGAACATCCACTTCGTGGGCATCGGCGGCAGCGGCATGAGCGGCATCGCCGAAGTGCTGCTCAATCTCGGCTATCAGGTGTCGGGCTCGGACCTGGGCAGCAATGCCGCCAGCCAGCGCCTGGCCGATCTGGGCGCCAGGGTGTACCTGGGCCACCACGAAGACCACGTCACGGGCGCCGACGTCGTCGTGACCTCGACCGCCGTCAACGAAGCCAACCCGGAAGTGGTGGCCGCCCGTACCAACAAGGTGCCAGTGGTGCCGCGCGCGATCATGCTGGGCGAATTGATGCGCTTAAAGCGCGGCATCGCGATTGCGGGCACGCACGGCAAGACGACGACCACCAGCCTGGTCGCATCGGTGCTGGCGCAGGGCGGACTCGATCCGACCTTCGTCATCGGTGGCCGCCTGACCGCCGCCGGCGCCAATGCAGCGCTGGGCAGCGGTGACTACATCGTGGCCGAAGCCGATGAATCGGACGCGTCGTTCCTGAACCTGTCGCCGATGATCGAGGTGATCACGAACATCGACGCCGATCACATGGAAACCTACGAGCACGACTTCGAGAAGCTCAAGAGCGCATTTGTCAATTTCACGCACCGCCTGCCGTTCTACGGCCGCGTCATGCTGTGCATCGACGACAAGCACGTGCGCGAGATCCTGCCGCAGGTGACCAAGCCGGTCACCACCTACGGTTTTTCGGAAGAAGCCGAAGTGCGCGCCTTTGATGCCTACGCCGATGGCACGCACATGCACTTCACCGTGCGCCAGGAAGGCTATGCCGACACCAAGTTCGTGCTGAACCAGCCCGGCATGCACAATGTGCTCAATGCCTGCTCGGCGATTGCGATTGCGCGCGAAATCGGCATCGACGACGCAGCCACCGCGCAGGGCCTGCTGGAATTTCGCGGCGTGGGCCGCCGCTTCACGCGCTACGGCGACGTGGCGTTGGCATCCGGCGGCAGCTTCACGCTGGTCGACGACTTCGGCCACCACCCGGTGGAAACCGAAGTCACGCTGGCCGCTGCGCGCGCCGCCTACCCGGGCCGGCGCCTCGTGCTGGCCTTCCAGCCGCACCGCTACAGCCGCACGCGTGACCTGTTCGAAGACTTCGTCAAGGTGCTGGCCACGCCGGACGTGCTGCTGCTGGCCGATGTGTACCCGGCCGGCGAAGCGCCGATCGTGGCCGCCGATGGCCGCGCGCTGGCGCGTGCACTGCGCACCTCGGGCAAGCTCGAGCCGATCTTCGTCGAGTCCATTGCCGAGATGCGCGACGCGATCCTGAACGTGGCGCGCGACGGCGACGTCGTGCTGACGATGGGCGCCGGCTCGATCAGCGGCATCCCGCAACAACTGACCAACGCGAAAGGCTAAGCATGACGACGACCATTCAACTTCTCGATGCCACCGTCTTCGGCAAGGTCGGCGTCCTGTTCGGCGGCCGCTCGGCCGAGCGCGAAATCTCGCTCATTTCCGGCAACGGCGTGCTGCAGGCGCTGAAAAGCCGCGGCATCGATGCGCACCCGTTCGATCCGGGCACGCACAGCCTGGCCGACCTGGCTGCGCAGGGCTTTGACCGCGTGTTCATCGCGCTGCACGGCCGCTACGGCGAAGACGGCAGCCTGCAGGGCGCGCTCGAACAGCTGGGCATTCCGTACACCGGCAGCGGCGTGATGGCCTCGAGCGTCGGCATGGACAAGATCACCACCAAGAAGCTGTGGCTGATGGAAGGCGTGCCAACGCCGAAGTACGCGACGGTCGACGCCGACACCGATCTGGATGCGCTGGTGGCCGAACTGGGCCTGCCGCTGATCGTCAAGCCGCCGCTCGAAGGCTCGAGCATCGGCATTACCAAGGTCACCGACCGCAATCAGCTGGCGGACGCGATCGCGCTCGTGGCCAGCATGGACGATGCGGTGCTGATCGAGCAGTTCGTGACCGGCCGCGAATTCACGGTCGCCGTACTGGGGCAGGGCGCCGCTGCCCGCGCGCTGCCGATCGTCGAGATCGTCGCGCCCGAAGGCAAGTACGACTACCAGAACAAGTACTTCACCGACGACACCAAGTACCACTGCCCGGCGGCGTTGCCGGAAGAACTGACGCAGGAGATCCAGCGTCACGCGGTGAATGCCTACCGGGCGCTCGGCTGCGAAGGCTGGGGGCGCGTCGACGTGCTGGTGCGCGAGAGCGATATGCGCCCGTTCCTGCTCGAGGTGAACACGTCCCCGGGCATGACGACGCACTCGCTGGTGCCGATGGCGGCGCGCGCGGTGGGCATCGGCTACGAGGATCTGTGCGTCGAGATCCTGCGTTCGGCCCGGCTCAAGATGGGCAACCGGGGTGCGCAACCCGACGTGAAGGACTGAGCGCAATGTGGCATGACGTCCGCTCCCTCAATGCAACCGCCAGCTTCCTGACGGCGCTGACGGTGCTCGCCGCGCTGGTGACCGGCGTCTGGTGGCTGTCGCAGCGCCCGATGTTCGCACTGGGCTCGGTGACGGTGGAGAGCATGTACGGGATCGACCTGAAACACGTGAACGAACTGACCGTGCGCAACGGCGTGGTCGGTAAAATTCGCGGCAACTTCTTTACCGCCGACCTGGAGCAGGTGCGCGCGACGTTCGAGACCGTGCCCTGGGTACGCCGCGCCACGGTGCGCCGCGAATGGCCCAACGCGCTGGTGGTCGAGGTCGAGGAACACGAGGCGCTCGGCACCTGGGGCGACGAAGGCCGCCTGCTGTCGGTCAAGGGCGACGTGTTTACGGCCAATATCGCCGAAGCCGACGATGAACAGACGCTGCCGGAGTTCGATGGACCGGTGGGCAGCGAGAAGGATGTGCTGGCGCGCTTTAACGAATTGCGCACGGCGTTTGCCAAGGTGGCGCTGGTGCCGCACGCGTTGTCGCTATCGAATCGCTATGCATGGACCGTGAAGCTGGATAATGGCATGAGCGTCGAACTGGGACGCGAACAGGATCGCAACACGTTGAACAAGCGCGTCGCGCGCCTGGTCGGCGTGTACCCGCAGCTGGTGGCCCGGCTGCAGGAGGGCCGTATCGATACGATCGATATGCGCTATCCGAATGGACTGGCCTTGTCGTCGGCGGCGCTGAACGTGCCGCTGGATGCGACCAAGCCGGTCAAGGCAGCCAAGAAGCCCAAAGCCGCACCGAATACAAAAACCAATACAACAACCAAGCAAATCTGAGCAGGCTACAGCAATGACAAAAGACGCGAAAAACCTGATCGTCGGTCTCGACATCGGCACCTCCAAGGTGGTGGCCGTGGTCGCCGAAGTGATGTCCGACGGACGCCACGAGGTGATCGGGCTGGGTCAGCACGAGTCCAGGGGATTGAAGAAAGGCGTGGTCGTCAACATCGAGGCCACCGTCGAATCGATCCAGCGCGCGCTGGAAGAGGCCGAGCTGATGGCGGATTGCAAGATCCGCAACGTCTACGCCGGCATCGCCGGCAGCCATATCCGCTCGTTCAATTCGAGCGGGATGGTGGCGATCAAGGAGAAGGAAGTCACGGCGACCGACGTGGCGCGCGTGATCGAGACGGCCAAGGCGGTGAATATCCCGACCGACCAGCAATTGCTGCACACGGTGCCGCAGGAATTCATCGTCGACAACCAGGAAGACGTGCGCGAGCCGATCGGAATGAGCGGCATCCGCCTCGAAGTGCGGGTGCACATTGTCACCGGTGCGGTCTCCGCAGTACAAAACATTGTAAAGTGCGTGCGCCGCTGCGGTCTCGAGGTCTCGGACCTGATCCTGCAGCCGATGGCGTCCGCCGACGCGGTGCTGACGGTCGACGAGAAAGAACTGGGCGTGGTGCTGATCGACATCGGCGGGGGCACCACCGACATCGCGGTGTTCTCGGACGGCGCGATCCGCCACACGGCCGTGATCCCGATCGCGGGCGACCAGATCACCAGCGACATCGCGATGGCACTGCGCACGCCGACCGGCGAAGCCGAAGATATCAAGATCCGCTACGGCGTGGCCAAGCAGGTGCTGGCCGACCCGGGCGAGACACTCGAAGTGCCAGGTCTCGGTGACCGCGGCCCGCGCGCGCTGTCGCGCCAGGCTTTGGCGGCCGTGATCGAGCCCCGGGTGGAGGAGCTGTTCGCGATGGTGCACCAGGCCGTGCGCGAATCGGGCTACGAAGGCGTGCTGTCGTCCGGCATCGTCCTGACTGGCGGCAGCGCGATCATGCCCGGCATGATCGAAATGGCGGAAGACATCTTCCTCAAACCGGCACGCCTCGGCACGCCGGACTACCGCGGGCAATTGGCCGATGTGGTGCGCAGCCCCCGCTACGCCACCGTGCTTGGCTTGCTGCTCGAAGCAAAGAAACAGTACCTGCGCGGGCACATCGTCACGCGCCAGGATGGTTCGGTGAAGGCAGTCTGGCAGCGCATGAAGGAGTGGATCGCGGGGAACTTCTGACGCACATGCAATCGCACTAGCACTTGGTAACAAATTAGGTAGCGAAATTTCATCACGAATTACAGTTTTTTACATACAATCGCAGATACCGGTTTGAGGCGGCGAACCAGATACGCACAGGCCTCGTTCCCGGAACTGCACTTTGAAAATTAGGGAGCACATCATGGAGTTCGATATGGTCGATAACGCAGCACTGGGGACCGTGATCAAGGTCGTGGGCGTCGGTGGCGCCGGCGGCAACGCGGTTCAGCACATGATCAATAAAGGTGTATCCGGTGTCGAGTTCATCGCCGCGAACACGGACGCGCAAGCGCTGGCCGTATCGAGCGCCGGCAACATCATCCAGATCGGTGACTCTGGCCTGGGCGCAGGCATGCGTCCTGAAGTCGGTCGCCAGCTCGCCGAACAATCGCGCTCGCGCATCGAAGACGCACTGCGCGGCGCGCACATGGTCTTCATCGCCGCCGGCATGGGCGGCGGCACCGGTACCGGCGCCGCACCGATCGTGGCCGAAGTGGCCAAGGCGATGGGCGCGCTGACCGTGGCTGTCGTTTCCAAGCCGTTCTCGTACGAAGGCCAGAAGTGCATGGACGTGGCCGAAGCGGGTCTCGAAGAACTGACCAAGCACGTCGACTCCCTGATCGTCATCCTGAACGAAAAGCTCGAAGACATCTACGAAGACGAAAGCATGCTCGACTGGATGCAGCACGCCGACGATGTGCTCAACAACGCGGTCGCCGGTATCGCCGAGATCATCAACGTGCCAGGCCATATCAACGTCGACTTCAACGACGTCAAGACGATCATGGGCGAGCAGGGCAAGGCCATGATGGGCACCGCGACTGCCGCCGGCGTCGACCGCGCGCGCATCGCCGCCGAGCAGGCTGTCGCCTCGCCGCTGCTCGACGGTATCGACCTGTCGGGCGCCAAGGGCGTGCTGGTCAACGTGACCGCAAGCCGTGGCCTGAAAGGTAAAGAGATCAAGGAAGTCATGGCCGCCGTGCGCGCCTTCGCCGCGCCGGACGCGTCGATCGCACAGGGTATCGCTTACGACGACAGCATGGGCGACGAAATCCGCGTGACCGTGGTCGCAACGGGCCTGGGCAAGAACAAGAAGTCGATTCAGCTGGTCCAGCCGCAGCAGGTCATGCGCACCGGTACCTACGACGCGCCAGTGATGCAGGGCGCCGCAGCCGTGCCGGGCGGCCTGACCGCCGGCAAGGCCAGCGCCGACGCGCTGGGCGGCATGAAGCAGCCGGCCGTGTGGCGCCGCGAGCAGGCATCCGAGCAGGTGCAGGCGATGCAGCGCAATGGCGTCGAGACCTACGACATTCCGGCGTTCCTGCGCAAGCAGGCGGATTGAGTTTTGGCATGACGGCTGGCGCGAGCCAGCTGCCGTTGAAAGGGCCGGCGCGAGCTGGCCCTTTTTACGTCCGGGGCCCGGATCGGCGATAATGGCCGGATTCACACAACCTTCACAGGAGCGAACATGAGCATCCAGATTGGCGAACGCCTGCCCGACGGCACGCTGGCCGAATTCATCGAGAACGAAACCGCAGGCTGCAGCCTGGGCCCGAACACGTTCCAGGTCGCGGATCTGGTCAAGGGCAAGAAGATCGTGATCTTCGGCCTGCCGGGCGCGTTCACGCCGGGTTGCTCGGTGCAGCACGTGCCGGGCTACGTCAAGCACGCTGACGCGCTCAAAGCCAAGGGCGTCGATGAAATCTGGTGCATCTCGGTCAACGACGCGTTCGTGATGGGCGCCTGGGGCCGCGACCAGAAAGCCACCGGCATCGTGCGCATGATGGCGGACGGTAACGCCACGTTCACCAAGGCGCTGGGCCTGGACAACGATTACTCGGCCCACGGCATGGGCGTGCGCTCGAAGCGCTACGCAATGCTGGTCGAGGATGGCGTGGTCAAGACGCTGGACCTGGATGCCAAGGGCGTCGAAGCCTCGAGCGCCGAAGCGATGCTTGAAAAGCTGGGCTGATTCCGGTCATCCTTTTCGTGGCGTGCCACGGTGCGTTGAACGCGTGGACGGCATAGCCATCCACCCTACGGTGCAGGGCAGTTCGTAGGGTGGACGGGTTTCCCGTCCACGCGTTCAACAAACTCTGACTGAACGACATCGGCGCCGCGGCGCCGTTTTTTTTTACCTCCAACCAGGACAACCTCACCGTGAAGCGCCCATCAGGAAACCTGTACAGCATCTACGCGATGCTGCTTGCCGTCTTCATGTTTGCCCTGATGGACACGGCCATGAAGCTGCTGTCGGCGCGCTATCCGGCGCTGCAGGTCGCCGCATTGCGCGCCATCTGTTCACTGCCCCTGATTGCCCTGTACGTGGCCTGGCGCGGCGCGTTTGCCGGCATCCTGCGCGTACGCTGGCCGATGCACCTGCTGCGCGCCGGACTGGGCATCCTGATGCTGGCGCTGTTCGCCTTCGGCCTGCAGAAGCTGTCGCTGGCCGAAGCCTATTCGATCTTCTTCATTGCGCCGGCCCTGATTACGGCCTTGTCGGTGCTGCTGCTGCGCGAGCGCGTCGACCTGGCGCGCTGGCTCGCGATCGGCGTCGGCCTGATTGGCGTACTGGTGGTGCTGCGTCCCAGCGGCGCGGGTTTTCTGACGGTGGGCGGCCTGGCGGTGCTGGGGTCGGCCGCCTGCTACGCCGTCTCGGCGATCACGGTGCGCGTGCTGTCACGGACCGACCGCAGCGAGCACACGGTGTTCTGGCTGATGGTGCTGATCGCCATCGGTGCCGGCGCCCTGGCCGCGCCCGACTGGGTACCAATGTCGGCCCGTGACATCCCGATCCTGTGCGGCCTGGCGGTGTCGGGTTTCATCGGCCAGCTGGCGATCACCGAAGCGTTTTCGCGCGGCGAGGCGTCGAGCGTGGCGCCGTTCGAGTATTCGGCGCTGGCCTGGGGCGTGGGGCTGGACTGGCTGCTGTGGCGCGCGCTGCCCGACAGCTACACGCTGCTGGGCGCGGCGATCATCATCGGCAGCGGCCTGTATCTGATCCGCCACGAGAAAGAGCACGTCGAAGCCGAGCATCCTTGACGAGCAGGGGAGGGCGCAGCAGCGCCGGGAGCGCTGGGCTATAATCGATCCATGCTGAAACAACGAACCATCAAGGAACTGGTCCGCGCCACGGGCGTCGGACTGCACTCGGGCCGCAAGGTCGAACTCACGCTGCGCCCGGCCGGTCCGGACACGGGCATCGTGTTTCGCCGGGTCGATCTCGACCCGATCGTGTCCATCCCAAGCTCCGCGCACGTCGTGGGCGATACGCGCATGGCGTCGGTCCTGATCAAGGACGATGCGCGCGTCTCGACCGTCGAACACGTCATGTCGGCCTGCGCGGGCCTGGGCATCGACAACCTCGTCATCGACGTGACGGCCGAGGAAATCCCGATCATGGACGGTTCGGCGTCGTCATTCGTGTTCCTGCTGCAGCAGGCCGGCGTGCAAGAGCAGTCGTCGGCCCGCAAGTTCATCCGCGTGCTGAAGGACGTCGAAGTGCGCCAGGGCAGCGGCGCGGCCGAAAAGTGGGCGCGCCTGTCGCCGCACAACGGCTACAAGCTCGACTTCTTCATCGAATTCAATCATCCGGCGGTCGATGGCACGATGCAGCGCGCGAGCGTGGACTTCGGCGACATCACCTATGTGCGCGACGTGGCGCGTGCGCGCACCTTCGGCTTCATGCAGGACGTGGAAAGCCTGCGTGGCATGGGACTGGCGCGCGGCGGCTCGTTCGAGAACGCGATCGTGATGGATGAATACCGCATCCTCAATGCCGACGGCCTGCGCTACGAAGATGAATTCGTGCGCCACAAGATCCTCGATGCGATCGGCGACCTGTACCTGGTGGGCCACCCGCTGCTGGCCAGCTACACGGCCCACAAGTCGGGCCACGCGCTCAACAACGATCTGCTGCGCGCCTTGCTGGCGCAGCCGGATTCGTACGAGATCGTCAGCTTCGATGCGCTCGATACAGCGCCGCCGTCGTACGTCAAGCAGATGACGCGGGAGTGGGCGCAGAGCTGATCCCTGCGCTGCCTGCGTTTATTTTCTCTTATTTTCTCTTCGCTGCCAGCGCCCTGAGCGCGGCCACCAGATCGTGATTGTGCTTGTCGTCCGGCAGTGACGCGGCCAGTTCCTCGAACGCGCGCACGGCCGTCGGCGGCAGCTCCAGCGTGCGCATCTCGGGTTTGTCGGGCAGCGCGCGCGTGACCTGCACCTTGATGCGGGTGGACTCCACCTGCCAGCCGCGCCCGATGAGCGTGCTCTGCAGCTTGGGCAGCATCTGCTTGAGCCGCGCCGCCAGCGCCGAGCTGGGCACAGCCAGAATCAATACCCCTTCCTGGAACGACAGCACATCGCAATTGTGAAACACGGCCGGCAGCGCCGCGGCGCAATCGGCCTGCAGGCGCGCCATGCGCGTGATGGCCGGCATCAGGCTGGCCAGGCGGTCGTTCGAGCGCAGGAAGTCGGTGGCGGCGTGCGAGGTCTGCCGGTTCTTGGTGCCGAAGATGTGGACCGGGCGCTTTGGGGGAGGTTGCTGCATGCTCGGAACATACCACAGCGCGCGGCAGATGGGGAAACCCCGGCACAGCGCCGGGTCGCGGGCAATGCAGGGTGGGATTTTGCAGGCCATACGAGGCAGTCTGATAACGTTTCTGTCCCTGCGGGACTTGTTATCCTGCCCACGATCCCCAAGTGTGGCCGAATCGCATGATAAAATCAGTGGTTATTTGCCTAACGCGGTCTTTGGTGAAATCTGTTGATATCATCTTGGCTCCCTCATTGGCGTCTATTGCGGCGTATTTAATACTAGAAACCAAGCATGTCATTCCTGACCCAGATTTTCGGCAGTCGCAACCAGCGACTGCTCAAGCAATATCAAAAGACCGTGCGTGTCATCAACGCGCTCGAGCCACAGATGGAGCAGCTCTCGGACGCGGAACTGCAAGCCAAGACGCCTGAATTCAAGGACCGGCTGGCCAAGGGCACGACCCTCGACGAGATCCTGCCGGAAGCATTCGCCGTCTGCCGTGAAGCGGCCAAGCGCGTGATGAAGATGCGCCACTTCGACGTCCAGCTGATCGGCGGCATGGTCCTGCATCAGGGCAAGATCGCGGAGATGGGCACGGGC
Source organism: Telluria sp. RB2R28 (assembly GCF_059685835.1). Lineage (NCBI taxonomy): Bacteria > Pseudomonadati > Pseudomonadota > Betaproteobacteria > Burkholderiales > Oxalobacteraceae > Telluria > Telluria sp. RB2R28. Next base: position 270,051 of record NZ_JCASIK010000005.1, read on the forward strand.
GAGGGCAAGACCCTGATGGCCACCCTGCCGGTCTACCTGAACGGCTTGTCGGGCAAGGGCGTGCACGTCATTACCGTCAACGATTACCTGGCGCAGCGCGATGCTGACCAGATGGGCCAGCTGTACGGCTGGCTGGGCCTCACGACCGGTGTCAACCTGTCGCAGCTCGACCACGACAGCAAGCAGAAAGCCTACAGCTCGGACATCACGTACGGCACCAACAACGAATTCGGCTTCGACTACCTGCGCGACAACATGGTCTACGACCTGCGCGAGCGCGTCCAGCGCGGCCTGAATTTCTCGGTGGTCGATGAAGTCGACTCGATCCTGATCGATGAAGCGCGCACGCCGCTCATCATCTCGGGCCAGGCCGAGAACCACACCGACCTGTACATCCGCCTGAACGCGGTCCCGCCGCAGCTGGTCCAGCAGATCGGCGAAGAAACCCCGGACGGCAAGGGCAAGATCGAAGTCCCGGGCGACTACCTGAAGGACGAGAAAGCGCACACCGTGCTGCTGACCGAATCGGGCCACGAGCACGCCGAAGCGATCCTGACCGAGATGGGCCTGCTGCCCGAAGGCGCGTCCCTGTACGACGCCGGCAACATCACGCTGATCCACCACCTGTACGCGGCGCTGCGCGCCCACGTCCTGTACCACAAGGACCAGCACTACGTGGTGCAGAACAACGAAGTCGTCATCGTCGACGAATTCACGGGCCGCCTGATGACGGGCCGCCGCTGGTCGGATGGCCTGCACCAGGCCGTCGAAGCGAAAGAGGGCGTGCGCATCCAGAACGAGAACCAGACCCTGGCCTCGATCACGTTCCAGAACTACTTCCGCATGTACGGCAAGCTGGCCGGCATGACCGGTACCGCTGACACCGAAGCGTTCGAATTCCAGGAAATCTACGGTCTCGAAACCGTCGTCGTCCCGCCGAACCGGCCGTCGCAGCGCAAGGACCGCCAGGATCAGGTCTACAAGACGTCCGACGAGAAGTACAACGCGATGGTCATGGACATCCGCGATTGCTACGAGCGCGGCCAGCCGGTTCTGGTGGGCACCACCTCGATCGAGAACTCCGAGCTCCTGTCGGGCATCCTGACCAAGGCCAACCTGCCGCACAACGTCCTGAACGCGAAGCAGCACGCACGCGAAGCGGAAATCGTGGCGCAGGCGGGCCGTCCCAAGATGATCACCATCGCCACCAACATGGCCGGCCGTGGTACCGACATCGTCCTGGGCGGCAATATGGGCAAGCAGATCCAGCTCATCGAAGCCGATGGCAGCTTGAGCCCGGAACAGAAAGCGGCCCAGTCGCAGACGCTGCGCGACGAATGGCAATCGCTGCACGACCACGTGGTCAATGCCGGCGGCCTGCACATCATCGGCACCGAGCGCCACGAATCGCGCCGCGTCGACAACCAGCTGCGCGGCCGTTCGGGCCGTCAGGGCGATCCGGGTTCGTCCCGCTTCTACCTGTGCCTGGACGACGCGCTGCTGCGCATCTTCGCCGGCGACCGCGTGCGCGCGATCATGGACCGCCTGAAAATGCCGGAAGGCGAACCGATCGAAGCAGGCATCGTCTCGCGCTCGATCGAGTCGGCCCAACGCAAGGTCGAGGCCCGCAACTTCGACGTGCGCAAGCAATTGCTCGAGTACGACGACGTCGCCAACGACCAGCGCAAGGTGATCTACACCCAGCGTAACGAACTGCTCGAAGCGACCGACATCAGCGAGATGATCAATTCGCTGCGCGTGGGCGTGTTCACCGACCAGGTGCGCATCCATGTGCCGGCCGAATCGGTCGAAGAACAGTGGGACGTCAAGGCGCTGGAAACGACGCTGGCAGGCGAGTGGAGCCTGAACGTGCCGCTGCAGCAGATGCTGCAGGACGAGCCGAACCTGAACGACGACGACCTGCTCGAGCGCGTGCTGACGGCGGCCGAAACGTCGTACAACAGCAAGGTCGGCATCGTGGGCCGCGAATCGTTCGGTGGTTTCGAGCGCAACGTCATGCTGCAAAGCGTCGATACCCACTGGCGCGAACACCTCGCGGCGCTGGACCACCTGCGCCAGGGTATCCACCTGCGCGGCTACGCACAGAAGAACCCGAAGCAGGAATACAAGCGCGAAGCGTTCGAGCTGTTCTCGAACATGCTGGATCTGATCAAGAACGAAGTGATCCGCACCGTCATGACGGTGCATATCCAGTCGCGTGAAGAAGTCGAAGCAGCCGAAGCAGCGATGGCAGCGCAAGCAGCCCAGCTCGAGAACGTCAACTACCAGCACGCCGACTACAACCCGTCGGCTGCGCCGGAAGAGCTGTTCAATCCGAACCCGAACAAGGGCGGCGAAGGCGACGCGGTGTCGGCGGAAGACCACAGCAGCTACATGGGCGTGAAGGTCGGTCGTAACGATCCATGCCCTTGCGGCAGCGGCAAGAAGTTCAAGCAGTGCCACGGCAAGCTGGCGTAAGCGCAGCAGGCAGGTAGCATGTAGAGGCGGCCGGGGAAACCCGGCCGTTTTTCTTTTGGTGCTTGATTCGCTTTCTTCCTAATGAAAGTTGATCGCTTCTGACAGGGCATCAAGGCGACTCTATCGCACGTCCAGTGTCAGGCAGCCATGGTTTACTGCCGTGCAGAAGGGCGCAGAGTGCTGGATATTGTGTTGAACCTTCCAATATCCAGCGCCAAACCGTGTAGCCATATGCGCAGCCGAGGCTGGGCATCACTTTCCCGATTCGATAGTACCGCGGCGCTGCACCGGGGCGGTTGGTTATCACACGCCTTTCGTCGAACATCGCTGGCCGGCTTTTGACTACTATTCAGTTGGGGGCGGTGCTAGGTGGTGCGACTCTGAGTGGGTACCAGGTGGTGGCGATTGCGACTGTTTGTGGAGGTGGGAACATTTGCAATTCTGTTCTCAGCTCTTCTGTTGTCTTGATCACCTTATATACTGGTTGCATTCTCATCCCTTTGATTGCAAAGGTAAGGCTATGATGCTCCAGGCCTGTGTCGGGATACCATACACCGGTCGATGGAACTTCATCGCCAGTATGGCAAGAAATCGATTCATCTATAATATAATTGCGTAGAGGATCTGGTAATCTCGCAAACACTGGATTTTCATTGCACTTCATATAGCTCTCATACCACCCCAGAATATCATCGCCCGGAAGTCCATCATCATCATTGCGCCGCTCTGGATACTTTATATTCTCACTGAAATAGCTAACGGCGCCCCATATTGCGTTGTGCAAGGTCGACGTTATTATGTTTGAATATTCCATCGCTCTTGAAAGCCGGCCATGATCGAATTCTTGGAATTCCTTCTCGGTCATCCAGCTATTCAATGGTTGTTCCATAATTCCTCGAGCACTGCCCGCGACTGAGCCGGCAGTGTCGAAAATCAATCGGTAATCACCTAGCCTTGACAACGCTGCCCCATGTCTGTAATTGGAGGCGAGTCGTTTGAATGTCTCGTAAATTTGATTGTTTCTGCCGAAATTTGACACTTGACGGGCGCTAGCCAGGTTCTCGAACCACTTCATCGTTGAATCTGCATCCTCCGCTGCTTTTTCATAGAATTCTGGAGATGCAAATAAATACCAGATAGCAGCTTCCAAGTTAATGTTTCGCATTTTATTTCTTTCGATTTTTTTCATGAGCCAATCGTCGGATTGAAAATTATTTTCTCTTTTTTAGCTGAATGGTGGGTTGCCCTCCAACTAGTTTCGATTTGCCTTTTTATGCTTCGACTAGGAATTTTCTCGCGCAACTTGGCAAGTGATTTTTCGGTAAATGCATCTGAAAAATTAGGTCTGATTTAATTTTGAAACTTTTAATTATTTGCTGGATAAATTGTTTCATACCTTGTGCCCGAAAATCTCGCGTGGATCTACTTGGTGCTGGTATGTAATAATTGGCCATGGAAGCCCGTTATATATTTAGATTCGAGTTAATGTGAAGTGGGCTTGTGCCGGTTTAATCTGCGATTGGTGCGAAGTGACGGAAACTGCATACTAACGTTCCGATACCCAGCGCCAGACAGTGTAGCCATATGTGGAGCCGAGGCTGAGCATCACGTCTCCGACTCGATAATACCGCTGCGCTGCACCCGGGTCGGTCGGCTGCCACACGCCTTCCTTTGGACATTGCTGGCCAGCTTTTGACCACAGTTCGATTGGGACGTGCGTTTTTGGTGGGGCAGGAATGACCGGGTTCCAAGTTGTAGCGATCGCCACTGTTTCAGGCGGGGGAAACATGCGTGTTTCTGTTCTAAGTTCTTCCGTTGTTTTAATCACCTTATACACTGGCTGCATTCTCATTCCTTTAATTGCAAAGGTGAGACTGTGATTTTGTAAGCCTGTGCCGGGATACCATACGCCTGTCCATGGCACCTCGTCACCAGTATGGCAAGAAATTGATTTATCAACGACGTACTCGATAGCGGGATCTGGCAGCGGAGGGAAAAATGGAGTTTCATAATAGTTAGCTTCATCATTGTACCAATCCACGATTTTTCTTCCGGGAAAACCATTATCATCATTTCGTCGATTTTGACATGTTAAATCTTGACTAAAATAACTTTCTGCGCCCCATATTGCGTTATGTAACGAGATCTTTATTAGATTAGTATATGCTGTGGCCCTCGAAATCCTTACCCATTCAAACTCGTGATGCTCCTTTTCTGTCATCCAACTATGTAGTGGCTGCTCAAGCATTCCTCGGGCACTTCCCGTGAATGAGCGCGCCGTGTCGAAAATGAGTTGGTAGTCCCCAAGTCTAGCTAAGGCTGATCCTCTTCTCAAATTATTACCTAGAGATTTGAATGTGTCGTAAATTTGATTATTTCTACCAAAGTTTGAAACGTTGCGAGAGACGGCCAAATTCTCAAACCACCTCAATGTGGAATCAGTATCTAGTGCTGCTTTCTCGAAAAATTCTGGCGATGTAAATAAATACCAGATTGCAGCTTCGAGGTTGATATTTCTCATTACATTCCTTTCTTTTTCACTCATGGCTTTACAGGTAAGTTGAGAAGAATTCTTTTCGCTTCTTCCGGGGAATAATGGGTTGCGCCCCAGCCAGTTTCAATTGGACCCCTTATGTGAGGGTCGACAATCCGCTTGCGCAATTTAGCAGGAGCTTTTTCACCGGCAATGTCGGTAAATTCAACACGACGATCCAAATTTCCAGCGTAGTCCATGATGTCATCGCCAGTTTTAGGATCTACTCTTGGCATTATATTGTGCATCTCATCCCGTTTGCCTGGGAAAAATAAAATTTGCTCTGCTCCGCCTTCCAGATAATAGTTTGTTCCTCCTAGTTCCTGACTTGCAGCCGGCCCCCTCCAGACTGCAAGAGTTTCTCCGGCTTGTACCTCGTATTCTACAAACCAACCATTTTGATTCCATTCAGGCTTGACTGCAAAACGGCGGCGCCACTCAGCGAGACTTTTTGTGGCTTTGAACTCTGCTTCGGAGATCCAAAAAATGCCCGCACCTTCATTGGAAGGGTCGACAATTCGATACAATTTTTCTGGGCCAGTAATATATTTTGCTTCCATTCCAGGACCTATATTGCTGAAAGTAGCCGCGTTTCCGGCTGTAATTTTTGGATGGTTAGGATATATTTTCATCAGATTTGCAGCTTCTACATCACTTAACTGTAGCGGGGGAAAGTCCAAGATTTTTTTAAACGGTTTAACCCAAACTGGAGGCTGTGCATTGATCAGTTTTGCGGAGCCAGCTTCTGAAATCGGTGCAATCCACCCGCGATTCGTTCGATATATTTCCACCCGCCATGCTTGGTCATCAAGCCTCTTTGCAACGACTTTGAGTACGGTTCTGACAGGCTGCACATAATCATCAACGCACTCACCAACTGCTTTCCGAAACTCATCGAGCATTTTCAGATTGTCATCCACTAGCGCGCGAATACCCGTGGGAACAATCAGTCGTATTTTTTTAAGAAGTTCTTTCAGCGCATCGCACTTCTCGTTTATCAGATTTTTGAGGACGGATGGACTGATGCTCGCCGCAACCTCTATGATTTTCTTTGAAATGAATTTGTAAACGTCTGGTATTTTCCCCCGTGTCGCCCATTTTGCAATCTGGTTATGCTGGAGGTATTCCGTCAACCTCGGCAGGGCAAGATCGCACGCGCGATTCGTCAAAGCGACCAGCTTGCTAACATTGGTGAAATCGTCTGCGTGTTTGATCAATGGCTTCAGATAGACCCACACCAGGCGCAGTCCACTCTTGGCCACGGTACCGATCTCGGGAATAAAGCCGATAGCCGTTGTTGCAATAAGAAACATCGTTACTTTGTTATCGGGGTCTTTTCTGTAGAGGCGAATATTTGCGACCAGATCCCGCAGGTCAAGAATCGTATCGACGACCGGAACCAGCGACACCCCCATGTCGAAGCCGATCTGTCCATTCGTTCTGTCCGGGTTAAAATCCCCTTGCAATGCGCCCCATATCCACTCGCCGATTCCCACATCATCCGGTTTCTGGTAGCCGCGCACTTCGTTCAGGGCGCTCAGTGTTTGATCGCTGGTGGCCATCACGCGTCTCCCCTGATTGGCTGCTCATCTGTCAGGCGCGGCGCCTCGCTCACCAGTCGATCGATGGACGCCAGCAACTCGTCGATCTGCGCGCGCGGTTCATCCTGCGCTGATGGTGCGTTGTGATAAACCACCTTGTCGATGGTGTCCGGTAGGTTGCGCTCTTCGGCCATGCCGTTGCCATCGAGCGTCCCGTCCTTTTGCTGGCCGCCGGCCATGTACAGGGTGTAAGGGACACCAGCCATTGGCGCGCCTTCGTGTCCGTCCAGATCGAGTTTCAGCCAGTTGGTGTGCTCGGCAGCAGGGAAGAAAGGCAATTTCGCCTCTTGTTGTGCGGGGCCGTTAAATCGATGATTGGCGGCTTTTACGGTAAAGTCGCCAACACAGCCTTGCTCGATCTTTCCATCAGAGATTTTGATATACGCACCGCCGCATAGCAGCGTCAGGCTTTTCTTTGCTGCGATGACGACTTCGCCCTGACTGGCAGTGATCCTGACATCGACATCAGCAGCAATGCCGACACTGTCCTGCTGCGCCTGGAGTTCGAGCTTTCCTGAGCGCGCGATATGCTTCATTCCATCCTGATGCGCAAACAACGAAATGCCTTTGCCGGCATTAAAATTGATCCGCTGGCCCGCAACGACCTGGATGTGCTGTTGCGCGAGAATATTCTGTTGGCGTCCGCTATAGCTGACGGTCGATTTCGGCGTGGCGTTGACGAAACCCCCATCGGCATATTGGGCGATCAGCCCTGCTGCTTGTCTGGTGCCATTCGCATCCGAACCAGACGCACCGCCAGCGCTCTTGAGGCTATCCGCCAGCTGCTGATGGGATGTCAGATCGACTGGCAATGCCTGATGCTGTGCAGCGAATTCTCCGAGTTCCTTAAGCAGGGCCTGTGAACTTTCCAGCAGTGCCAGCAGAGGCTCGCGCTCGAGTTGCTTGCCGGTCGCACCAAGCATCGCCTGTGTGGTCAGTAACATCAATTGCGCTGCACGCACGACGACCGAATGATCGCTGCGCAGTTCCGCACCTTCACCCCGCGGTTCGCCATTCCCATCGTTCCTGGGATGGGTCAGGCATCCCAGATTTAACTGGCTATGTCCATGTTCGCTGGCCAGTTGCGCGCTGATTTGTCCGGGCGTATCGTCCAGTCGGAGCTGGTTATAGCGCGTGCCTTTTACCTCCTTGCTCTTGATGCCAGCCAGGAACCGATTCCCAGGTAATGTGCCGTAATGACTGAACGCAGGGGGAAGAGAAGCGCCACCGAATACCCGGCCGACGACGATGGGGCGATCCGGGTCGCCACCAAGAAAGTCGACCAATACCTCATCGCCGACGCGTGGCAAGCTAATGCCACCCCAGTGGTTGCTGGCCCAGGAAGTGGCCACACGCACCCAGGGGGAATCCCGGTCGGTATTGCTCGCGCCGCCGCGGTCCTGATGGTCTTGCTCCCGGTTGCCGGGAAACCGCACTTTGATCCGTCCCAGAGTGTCGCAATGTACTTCTTCACCAGGAGGCCCAACCACGAGGGCTGACTGCAGTTTTATGCGGGGCAGATCGGTACGCGGATCGTAGGCCGGGACGATCGGTATCCCGCGTCGCACACAGGTGAACCGATTGGTGTATTTCACGTCACGCTCTTGGCTTGCTTGTTCCAACCCTTTGTGAATCGACGCGTTGGCCAGCAAATCGGCGGCGAACAAACGCCGTATGCGTTCATCAACGTCCTTGGGCAGGTTGTTTTCGGCCACTACCGAGAGGTCTGTGACTACGAACTCCCGCTCGGTTTCCGGGTGACGGTCGATCTCGGGGTGCCCGTCGAGGCGAAACCACTCGCCGATACGCAAATCGCGCACGCCACTTTCGCCGTGAAAGCACTTGCTCTCATATTCGAATCGTTGAATGCGTAAATCACCCTGCGTTCGATAGTCGGCCGCATCCATCGCGATACCGGGCGGATCGATCTGGTAATCCTCAAGGCCGGCTGAAAATTGAGTGCCTGCAGTTCCCTGCTTCGTGAGGGTGGGAGAGTAGGCGTACATCATCCGGCCCTGCAAGGGATTCCAGCTTTGGCGGGAAACACGGCCAGGCTTTAACGTACGCACAGCGCTCCAGCCGATGACGCTGTCGCGCTCTTCAGTGCTCGCATCGCGATGAAACCGCGCAATGCCCACGGCATTTTCTGCGAGCGCGAGTGGTTTGTTAAACAGTGTCAGGACATGAGTGGGTGTGCCAGGGAACGCGGGCTGGGCTGCCTTCCCTGGCCGAAAAAACCAGGCAATGCCACGCCGCTTCCACAGACGGCGCAGGAACGCCGCATCGGATTCATTGTGCTGCATCGTCAGCTCCCGAGATGGACCCTCCTTGGCGATGCCAGTCGTATCAAGCTCGAATGCCATCGCCAGCACCGGATTGTTCAGGCGCCACTCGCGTACCAGCACCGTCGAGATATCGACTTCGTGCATGTTCTGGAAAACACGCGAGTTCACGCGCTGCTCCATCAATGCCAGCGCATCGCGAATCACCAAATGGTAGGTAGCCAGGCCACCATCGCTCGGTCCGGCGCAAACCTGCGCGAGAATCCCGCACACCGAATGCAATGTGCCGCGATCAGTCACGAATTGCAGCTCTGCGGGCAGTGCAATCAACATTTTTAGAGGAAGATTCGACTTCGTCGAGAAGCAATCCACGCGGTATTCAAGACCTCCACACAGTGTTTCTTGTCCGCTCAGACGAGCCACGACAAGCACATCCTCCATGTCTACTTCGCCGTGGGCGAGACGCAGACGGATAGCTCGATTGCGCTGGCTGTATTCGAATATGGTTCCATTCAGATTCAGGCTGTTCATATGAGATCTTTCGCTGAAGAACTAGCTCATAAACATGCCCGACACTGAATCCACCAACCTTGACTTTTGTCGTTGCCTTGATATCGCTGTGAGGAAATACCACAGCCGGCTGGGCAGGAACGGGCAGATGCCCTGCAGCCAAGACGGTCGCATGTTCAATCCATGCGCACCTGCGGCCGCATGCTTGCCGCGTGGCGGCGACGCTGGCGTTACAATAAGAGATTCGCAATTTTTCCAACGAGATCACCATGGCCGTCAATTCCCCCCTGCCAGTCGCAGCCGACCTGAAACCCGTCAACGGCATCGAGATCGGTTTCGCCGAAGCCGGCATCAAGAAGCCCAATCGCAAGGACATCCTCGTCATGCGCGTCGCCGAAGGCGCCACTGTCGCCGGCGTGTTCACGCTGAACCGCTTCTGCGCTGCGCCGGTCCAGGTCAGCAAGGCCAATCTGGCCGCCGTGAAGCATGGCGGCGCGCCGATCCGCGCGCTGGTGGTCAATACGGGCAACGCCAATGCGGGCACGGGCGAAGAGGGCCTGGCCAATGCGCAGGCCACCTGCGCCGAGCTGGCCAAGCTGCTGGACATCGAGCCGGGCCAGGTGCTGCCGTTTTCGACCGGCGTGATCCTGGAACAGCTGCCGCTGCAGAAAGTCGTCGCCGGCCTGCCGGCCGCCGTGTCGAACCTGAAGGCGGACAACTGGTACAACGCCGCCGAGGCGATCATGACCACCGACACGCAGCCGAAGGCCGCATCGCGCATCGTCACCATCGGCGGGCACACCGTCACGATGACCGGCATCAGCAAGGGCGCCGGCATGATCAAGCCGAACATGGCCACGATGCTGGGCTACCTGGCGTTCGACGCCAAGGTCGCGCAGCCGGTGCTCGATGAACTGGTCAGGCATGCGGCCGACCATTCGTTCAATGCAATCACGATCGACGGCGACACGTCGACCAATGACTCCTTCATCATCGTCGCCACCGGCGCCGGTTCGCTCGTGATCGACAAGGCCGAAGGCGCAGATTATGAAGCGTTGAAGGATGCCGTGACCGACATCTCGCGCAACCTGGCGCAGCAGATCATCCGCGACGGCGAAGGCGCCACCAAGTTCATGACGATCACCGTCGACGAAGGCACCGACGTGGCGGAATGCCGCAAGATCGCCTACGCGATCGCGCATTCGCCGCTGGTGAAGACCGCGTTCTTCGCATCCGATCCGAACCTGGGCCGCATCCTGGCCGCCGTCGGCTATGCCGGCGTGGACGACCTGGACGTCACGAAGCTCGACTTGTACCTGGACGACGTCTGGGTCGCCAAGGCGGGCGGGCGCAATCCCGACTACAGGGAAGAAGACGGCCAGCGCATCATGAAGCAGTCCGAGATCACGGTGCGCGTCAAGCTCGCGCGCGGCGACGCCACGGCCACGGTCTGGACCTGCGACCTGTCGCACGACTACGTCACGATCAACGCCGACTACCGGTCCTGATGGTGACGTCGCCACTGGACCAGTTCCTGCGCCGCGCCGAAGGGCTGCTTGAGCGCCTCGAGGCGGTGCTGCCGGCCGCGCATGCCCGCGAGCCCGACTGGAAGCGCAGCACGGCCTTCCGCTGGCGCCGGCGCGCGGGCGGTGCCGGCAACTACCTGCAGCCGGTGCTGCACGCGTCGACCATCAACCTGGACGACCTGCACCACGTGGCCGCGCAAAAGCGCCAGATCGAGCAGAACACGCGCCAGTTCGTCGCGCGCCGCCCGGCCAACAACGTGCTGCTCACCGGCGCGCGGGGCACCGGCAAATCGTCGCTGATCAAGGCCTGCCTGAACGGCTACGCCGACCAGGGCCTGCGCCTGATTGAAGTCGACAAGGCCGACCTGGCCGACTTGCCCGACATCGTCGACCTGGTCGCCGGCCGGCCCGAGCGCTTCGTGATCTTTTGCGATGACCTGTCGTTCGAAGAGGGCGAGGCCGGCTACAAAGCGCTGAAGGTGGCGCTCGATGGCAGCATCTCGGCGCAGTCCGACAATGTGCTGATCTACGCAACGTCGAACCGGCGCCACCTGATGCCCGAGAAAATGTCGGACAACGCCGGCTACCAGCATGGCGCGGATGGCGACCTGCATCCGGGCGAGACGGTCGAAGAGAAAATCTCGCTGTCCGAGCGTTTCGGTTTGTGGCTGTCGTTCTACCCGTTCCGCCAGGATGATTACCTGGGCATCGTCGGCCACTGGCTGGCCAGCTTCGGCTGCACGCCGGAGCAGATCGCGGCGGCGCGGCCCGAAGCGCTGCAGTGGGCCTTGCAGCGCGGCTCGCGCTCGGGCCGTGTCGCCTGGCAGTTCGCGAAGGACTACGCAGGCAAGTTGCCGGATCAAGCCGCATGAGTAATGTGAAAGCCAAACCCGTCGATGTCGCCGTCGGTGTGCTGATGCGCCCGAATGGCGACGTGCTGCTCGGCCAGCGCCCGGACGGCAAGCCCTACGCTGGCTACTGGGAATTCCCGGGCGGGAAAGTCGAAGCGGGCGAAGACATCTTCGCGGCGCTGCAACGCGAGTTCATGGAAGAACTCGGGGTGCAGGTTGTCCAGGGCGAGGCCTGGTGCTGCGTCGAACACGTCTACGAGCACGCCCACGTGCGCCTGCATTTCTACATCTGCCGCGAGTGGATCGGCGAGCCGCAAAGCCTGGAAGGGCAGGCGTTTGCCTGGCAGGGCGCGTATGGCGTCAGCCCGCTGCTACCGGCCACCATCCCGCTGCTCGAATGGCTCGACCGTGTCCGTTTTCTGGATCGCATAACGTAAAGTTCGGTAGCGCAGGCCCCTTGCGAGCGCCGACTTCAACCGGCGAAGGGTCTTGGGTGTGTCGTTCCGCGACGGCGTCAGGATGACAAATCAGCGCTGCTGCCGTGACTTCTTGCGCGCGTCGCCCCAGCCGCGCAGCCAGCGCGTGAGCCAGCGGTCGACCTTGTCGCACGCGCATTCTCCCGCTGCCTGGCAACCCAGGCTCGCCAGAGCACTGCCCAGCGGCCTGCTGCAGCAATCGCACGGCAACAGGTCGCACTCCCCACGCTGGTAATGCAAGACAGGATTGGGCGCCGCAACCACACGTGCAGCCAGCGCGCGGTCGTGTGCAGCACCACAACGCCGCAACTGGCGCCGCAGGAGCGGCAACCCCAGCCTCAAGCCATGGCGCGCAATGACGCGGTAGCCATGGCCCGAGCAGCTGGCGCGGCCAGTGGTGGCGCGCCAGGCGCAGGAAAAACCCTTGAGGGGGGAGAGGTGGCGCTGGTACAGGCGAATTGCCCACAGCGCCAGGCGCGTGCCGGTGGAATGCGGCGCGCGCGCCATGTCAGCGCTGTGGTGGCGGCGGTGGCGGCTCGTCGAACGGATCGAGCGGGTCGGCCGGCACGGCGCCGGGAATGACGAATTTTTCTTCGGCCCAGGCGCCCAGGTCGATTTGCTTGCAGCGCTCGGAGCAGAACGGGCGATACTTGTTCGCCTCGGTCCATTCGACTTTCTTGCTGCAGGTAGGGCAGGAGACAACGGTCATCGTACGGTCAATTACCAATCAGTTAAAAGTTACAGAGCGTCAGGTCGAACGGCACATCGGCTTCGAGGGGCTTGGGCTTGCAATCGCCGTCCTGGCTGGTGAAGCGCACCCACAGCATGTACTTGTTGGCCGAGATCTCGGGGATCGCGCCGGTCGTTTCGTCGAGCGTCAGGCGCAGCATCTGGTAGATTTTACCCTGCAACATCTGCTGGTAGCTGCCGGCGGCGGCGAACATCTTGACCGACGCGCCTGAATTGCGCAGCAGGCGCAGGACCAGCGACAGCGCCTCGAGCAGCGGCGAAAGCGGGCCGAACCAGCCCATGATGTCGTCAAAACGCTTGTCGAACGGGCGCTTCTGCCAGGCGAAGTACGACGGCAGGTCGAACTCGCAGGCGCCGCCCGGGATGATCGTGCGGCCGCGGATGCTCATGAGCCATTCGTTCTCGCGCACGTTCTGCCCGGTCTTGCCCTGGCTCGCGACCAGCGCGCTGCTGGCTGCATCGAGTTCGGCCAGCACGGCGTCGAGGGTTTCGGCGACGACCGCCGGATTGCTGCGGTAGGCCAGCAGCGATTGCTTCTGGCGCTCGAGTTCCTGCAGCAGGTCGGATTTCAGGTCGGCGCGGCCGGCCACTTCCAGCATGTCGAAGATCGTCGCGAGCGCGACATGGTGCTGCATCGGGTGTTCCTGATGCACGAAGAACTTGAATTTCTCGTACAGGTCTTCCAGCCGCAACAACGTGCGAATCCGCTCGTTGAAAGGGTATTCGTAGACGATCAAAATGACATTCCTCTGAATGTAGGCTGGAAGGCAACTGCGTGATTCTGAACCATGCGGGCCGAAATTACAAACCCTGCATCACTATTGTTACAGACTTAACGCGAGATACCGTTCATGCAATGCCTGTACCTGCGCCTGCAGGGCCTCCAGGCCGGCGTCGTTGTCGACGACGTCGTCGGCTTCGGCCAGGCGCCGGGCGCGCGTGACCTGGGTCGCCATGATCGCGCGCACCTCGTCAGCGGAGAGATGGCTGCGCTGCATGACCCGCGCCACCTGCGTGTCTTCGCTGCAGTCGATGGCCAGCACACGCGTGACGCGTTCGCGCCAGCTGCCCGATTCGATCAGGAGTGGCACGACGTAAATCACATAGGCGCCCGTGGCCGCCTGACCGGCCGCCTCGGTTGCGGCGCGGATGCGCGGATGCAAAATGGCTTCGAGCCGCGCGCGCGCGGTGGCATCCGAAAACACAAGGGTGCGCATGCGGGCGCGGTCGAGCGCGCCGTCCGGCTGCGCGAAGTCGGGCCCGAACTCGGCCACGATGGCCGGCATCGCCGCGCCCTGCGGCGCCGTCAGCGCATGGGCGATGACGTCGGTGTCAACGATCGTCGCGCCCAGCGCGGCAAACAGGTCGGCGACCGTGCTCTTGCCGCAGCCGATGCCACCGGTGAGTCCTACCGAAAATGTCGTGCTCATCCGAACAGGCCCGCCGTGAAGCCGCCCAATTGCGCGCCATACAGCATCGTCAGCAGGCCCGCTGCCGCCAGGTAAGGGCCGAAGGGGATTGCCTTGTCGCGTGCGCGCTTGGCGAACACGATCAGGCTGATCCCGACGATTGCACCGACGACCGACGACAGCAGGATGATGGTCGGCAGCGCGGTCCAGCCCAGCCACGCGCCCAGGCCGGCGAGCAGCTTGAAGTCGCCGTAGCCCATGCCTTCCTTGCCGGTGGCGAGCTTGAACAGCCAGTACACGGACCACAACACGAGGTAGCCGGCGGCGGCGCCGATGACGGCGTCCTGCAGCGGCACGAAGGTGCCGTTCAGGTTGATGAGCAGGCCCGCCCACAGCAGCGGATAGGTCAGGTCGTCCGGCAGCAACTGCGTGTCGTAGTCGATGCACGTCATCGCGATCAGCAGCCACGCGAACAGCAGGCTGCCCATGCCCATCGCGCCGCTGCCGAAGGTCCAGACCAGCAAGCCCGAGACGATGGCGGTGAACAGTTCGACAGCCGGATAGCACGGCGAGATCGGCGTCTTGCACTTGCGGCACTTGCCGCCCAGGACCAGGTAGCTGATGACCGGGATGTTTTCCATCGCCGTGATCCGGTGCCCGCAGCACGGGCAGGCGGAGCGGGGCACGGTCAGGTTGAAGCGGTCCGTGTGCGGTGGCGGCTGGCCGCTTTCTTGCGCCACATAGTTGTCGGACTCACGCTGCATCATCTTCGGAATGCGGTAGATGACGACGTTCAGGAAGCTGCCGACCAACAGGCCCAGCAGGGCCGCTACCAGCGTGGGTGCGAGCTGCGCAGGGAGCGCAAACAAAAGGGATTCCAGGGGCATGTCGGTCGTTTCGGGTCGGGTGGCGTGCAGTACGGGCAAGCTGCACGGTAGATTCTGTAGAACAACCTTATTGTAGGGCGTTTCCCCTGTTTGGCGAAGCGCTTTGCCGGTTCCCGCGCACGATTGCGACGCCTCACGCGCGGCGCGCAGCGACGCACCAGACTCGATCGTATCGACGTCCCGTGCGATCAAGCCCATGCAAACTCCGACCTTCACATTCCTGAATCACGCCTGCTGGTTGCTGCGCACTGACGGTGCGCTGCTGCTGGTCGACCCGTGGCTCGAAGGCACCGTGCACAACAATGCCTGCCGCCTGATTGACGACGCTACCCGCGACGCGCACGTGATCGACGAACTCAACGCAAGCAGTTTGCCGGTGTTTATCTGGTGCTCGAGTAGCCGGCCCGAGCATCTGTCGCACTCTTTCGTGCAGCGTTTTCGCGCCGAATTTCGCGGCATCGCCACCTTCCTGTGCCGCGAGGGCGATTGGCGCCTGGCGGACGAACTGCGGCGTCACCGCCTGCCCATCGCCACATGCCCCGCCGGCGCACCGCGCGCGCTGGGCCCTGGCCTGCACCTGACGGCCCATGCCAGCGGCGAGGGCGCGTCCTATTGCCTGATCGCGTGCGGGCAGCACACACTGCTGCACCTGGGCGAGCGGGCGCTGGCCACTGCCGCCGCTTGCCGTCGCGCGGCTGTGCAACTGCGTGCGGGGCAGGTGCGTATCGATCTGCTGCTGACCAGCTTTGCCGACGATGCGATGCAGGGTGGAGCAGCGGCCGAGCGCGGCATCGGGCGCGGCATCGGGCGCATGGTGTGCCAGATCGACGCCTTCCGGCCACGGCTGGCCGTGCCGGTCGCCTCGTTCGCGCACTTCAGCCGCATCGACAACACATGGCGCAATCACGGCCGCCCCACGCCACTGGACGTGTTCGACGCGCCAGCGCTGGCCGCGCTGCGTGGCGTCGTCCGTTTCATGCGACCCGGCGCGCAGTTCGATCTGGCCTCTGCGACGCCGGCCGCCTTGTGCGCGCAGCACGCCGAAGCGCTGGCGTACTGGATGGCGCGCTGGCGCGGGCAACCCGCGCCGTTGCCGCGTCCGGCCCAGGCCACGCTGGCCGAACTGAAAGAGGCGTTCGGCGACTATCGCGACCGCACTGATGTGAACCTGCATGGTCTGCCGCGTCTGCTGGAATCGCTCGGCATACTGCGCCCGCTGCACCTTGCGTTGCCCGACCTGCACCGGACGATCGTGCTGTCGTACCGGCATGGCCTGCGCCCACTGGCGCGCGATGGCGGGGCCGATATCGCGATGTGTTCGGGGACGGCGCTGTACCTGCTGCGCGCCGCGGATGGCTTCGACACGACGGTTGCGGGCGGCTGTTTCCAGAGCATGCGTGCGCAAGGCGTGTCGCTGTTCAGGCGTTTCTTCTTGCCCCAGCGTGGTTGCCAGCGCGTGCTGGAACAGCAACGACCAGGGATACTGGGCGGCGCATTGCTGCGTGAAACATTAATCTGGGCATGGCGTGCAATACGTACACAATTGTCGTAAATGCACTGCCTGAATTTGCTCCGCCCAGCCAGTTGCCGTTTAAATCCAATGCCAGTGTGATGCCATATCGGTGATTCATCTTCCTCTCATCATATTCAGTGATAAGAGCATTGAAAATACGCATGGGCTTGTAATTACATCTCAGCCATATGCCACTGGGTGGAAAAATAAAACATGATTAGCTTGATATTATCAAGATTTCTTTTTCGTCGCATGTAGTCATGAAAAGCTGCATGAAAGGGTGTTTACCTGTCTTGAAAACGGTTGTTGCAGTGTTTCATTTATGCAACGTGTGAAGTTTTTTGTTTTCACACGGTGAGCCCATGTCGGCGTGCCCGCAGCGCGCTGCCAGAGTAGTGGCCGCCTTCCTCGAGCGCTGAGCGCGACGCCTTCTGCGCCCGCGCATTCCTGCTGGTCATTCCCATATCTCGTCCACCGCGACACGTTTGTATTGACGATAATCCAGGTGTATCTGTGCGGCAATTACCTCGTGCAGCGCTGTATCCGCTCAGATGCGCTATCCATCCATTCTATTAAAACTCTTGAAATTTCTGAATATTCGAATGTTTCATTTGTAAATATATTCGTGGTGCTGGCGTTGATTTCCCTATACGGAAATTAAGGCGAAAGGATCACGGCAAATCGGCGGAATCAACGATACATAATCGATCGCGCCAATTCCCGCGCCGGGATTTCCAATAGCGTATCAAGATCAGCATTGTTATCATGCGAGATGCCTGATGCATATATATCCAACGTCAATATGGAGCAAAGACATTATGTCCGATGACCAGCAATCTCCCTCCCGGCGCCGCACGCTCATCAAGACCCTGGTGTTCGTGCCGATGGGTGCGGGCGCTGCAGCGGCAATCCAGCAGAACTTGCCCAACGCGACGGCCGCAGCGCCGGCCGAAGGCAAGCCAGATGCTTACACCCCAAAATTCTTCACCGCGACCGAATGGAAATTCGTCATCGCCGCTGTCGATCGCCTGATTCCGCATGACCAGCACGGCCCTGGCGCCGTCGAACTGGGCGTGCCCGAATTCCTCGACCGCCATATGCAGACACCATACGCCGCCGGTGCGATCTGGTACATGCAGGGTCCGTTCCTCGAAGCCACGTCCGAATTCGGCTACCAGGGCAAGCTGGCGCTCAAGGACATCATCCGCGTGGGCATCAAGGCCGTCGACGCGCATTGCGCCAGCAGCTTCTCGGGCAAGGCGTTTGCCGACCTCGACCTGCGCATGCAGGAGGCGGTACTGAAGGATCTCGAAGAAGGCAAGATCAAGCTGGCCGACATTTCGTCGAAGCTGTTCTTCGCTGATTTCCTCGCCGAAGTGCGCGCCGGCTACTTCGCCGATCCGAGCCACGGCGGCAACAAGAACATGGGCGCATGGAAGATGATCGGCTACCCCGGCATGCGGGGCGATTATCTCGAGTGGGTCAAGATTCGCGACAAACCGTATCCGCTCGGACCGGTCGATCTGGCGGGACGGAGAGGATAAGCATGGCAATCGTAAAACCAAAAACAGATGCAGTGATCGTTGGCATGGGCTGGGTTGGCGCCATCATTGCCAAGGAATTGACGGACGCCGGCATGAACGTCGTCGTGCTCGAACGCGGTCCTGACCGCGACACGCAGCCCGACTTCGCCTACCCGCGCGTGATCGACGAGCTCGAAGGCTCGGTGCACCGCAAGTACCTGCAGTCGCTGGCGCAGGAAACCATCGCCATCCGCCACAACGGCACGACGTCGGCGGTGCCGATGCGCCGCATGGGCTCGTTCAAGCCAGGCACAGGCGTCGGCGGCGCCGGTTCGCACTGGTCGGGCTGCCACTTCCGCGCGCTGCCAGAGGATTTCAAGATCCGCAGCATCATGGAACAGAAGTACGGCAAGAAGATCCTGCCGGCTGGCATGTCGATCCAGGATTTCCCGATCACGTATGAAGATCTGGAACCGCACTTCGACCACTTCGAATACGTGTGCGGCACCTCGGGCAAGGGCGGCATCATCAATGGTACGCAAGTTGCCGGCGGCAACCCGTTCGAAGGCTCGCGCTCGCGCGAATTCCCGCTCGGGCCCAACCCGGACTACCTGGGCGCCGAATACTTCTACAAGGCCGCCAACGCGATGGGTTACCACCCATACCCGATCCCGGCCGCGAATGCCTCGGGCACCTACGTCAACCCGTACGGTTGCCAGATGGGCCCGTGCAACTTCTGCGGTTTCTGCTCCGACTATGGCTGCCTGAACTACTCGAAGGCGAGCCCGAACGCGAACATCCTGCCGGTGCTGCGTGGCCGCAAGGGGTTCGACCTGCGCACGATGGCGCAAGTCATGAAGGTGAACCTGACGCCGGACGGCAAGATGGCCACCGGCGTGAACTACCTCGACGCCCAGGGCCGCGAGACCGAACAGCCGGCAGACATCGTCATCCTGGCAGCGTTCGCGCTCTACAACGTGCACCTGATGCTGCTCTCGGGCATTGGCCCGGCTTACGATCCTGTTACCAAGACCGGTACCGTCGGCAAGAACTACTCGTACCAGAACCTGAACCGCGTCTCGCTGTTCTTCGACGAGACCGTGCACGCCAACCAGTTCATGGGCATTGGCGGCGGCGGCGCCACGTTCGATGACCTGAACGGCAACCGCAACGATCCGACCAAGACCGGCTTCATCGGCGGCGGCATCATCTGGGCGCGCCAGCCGGGCGGCGGTCCGGTGCGCGGCATCGCGACCGCGCCGGGCGTGCCGGGCTGGGGCAGCGACTGGAAGAAGGGCGCCAAGGACGCAATGCGCCATTCGTTCTACTTCGAGGTGCAGGGCTCCTGCATGTCGTACGACGATGCCTATCTCGACCTCGATCCGAACTACAAGGATGGTTTCGGCCGGCCATTGCTGCGCATGACGTTCGACTGGCACGAGAACGAAATCATTGCGTCGCAATACCTGGTCGGCAAGGCGCAGGACATGTGCCAGGTGCTCAATCCATTGGCCATCAAGGGCGATGCGAAAAAGGCGGGTAGCCACTACAACATCAACCAGTACCAGAGCACGCACACGGTCGGCGGCGCCATCATGGGCGACAGCCCGAAGACGTCGGCCCTGAACAAGTACCTGCAATCGTGGGATGTGCCGAACGTGTTCGCGCCGGGCGCCAATGCCTTCCCGCAGAACAATGGCTACAACCCGACCGGCATGGTCGGCGCGCTGGCGTACTGGTGTGCCAAGGCGATCCGTGAGCAGTACATCAAGAACCCAGGCCCACTGGTCCAGGCATAAGAGGACGAACAGATGACGACGAAAAAACCTGTGAAAAAAGTCCTCCTGACCCTTGGCATCGTTGGCGCGCTGGTGTTTGCCGGCATGTACGGCTACGCCGTCGCGCCGACTGAGACGCGCAAGATCGAACCCGGTCCGCAGCTTGCAGCGGGCGCCAGGCCTGATGCCGGCCTGATCGAGAAGGGGCGCTATGTCGCCACCGCCTCGGACTGTATCGCCTGCCACACGGCGCCAAGCGGCAAAGCCTTTGCGGGCGGCCGCGTGATCCAGTCGCCGATCGGCAATATGTACTCGACGAACATCACGCCCGACAAGACGACCGGTATCGGCAACTACACGCTGGACGATTTCGATCGTGCGATCCGCCACGGCATCACGCCGACCGGTGGCACGCTGTATCCGGCGATGCCATTCCCGTCGTATGCCCGCATGAGCGACGACGACCTGCGCGCGCTGTACGCCTACTTCATGCACGGCGTGGCGCCGGCAAGCGCCGCGAACCGTGAGGCCGACATCCGCTGGCCGCTGTCGATCCGCTGGCCGCTCGGCATCTGGCGCAAGACCTTCGTGCCGGTGCAGGGTCCGATGGACCTGTCGAAGTACGCCGACCAGCGCATCGCACGCGGCGCCTACCTGGTCCAGAGCTTGGGTCACTGCGGCACCTGCCACACCCCGCGCGCCGCCACGCTCAACGAGCTGGCGCTGGACGAGTCCGGTCCCGAGTACCTGGCTGGCGGTCCGCTGATCGACGGCTGGCTCGCGGTGAACCTGCGTGGCGACAAGGTCGACGGCATGGGCAACTGGAGCGAGAAGGATATCGTCGATACCCTCAAGACCGGTCGCAACAGCCATTCCGGCGTGCTCGGCGAGCCGATGCAGGACGTCGTCCTGCACAGCACGCAGAACATGACGGATGCCGACCTGAGCGCCATGGCCGGCTACCTGAAGACGCTGCCGGCCACAGGCAACAAGAAAGCCAGCTTCACGGCCAGCACGGCGACAGTCGACGCCATCATGAGCGGCGACGACAGCCAGCGCGGTGTCCAGCTGTATCTGGACAATTGCTCGGCCTGTCACCGTGTCGATGGCAAGGCATCGGGCAATGTGTTCCCTGCGCTGCCGGGCAACCCGACCGTGCTGCAGCAGGACCCGAGCTCGCTGATCCGCGTGATCCTGGCCGGCGCACGCCTGCCATCGACCAAAACGGCGCCATCGGAGCTGGGCATGCCGGGCTTCGCATGGCGTCTGTCGGACGAAGAGACGGCGCACCTGACCACCTTCGTGCGCAATGCCTGGGGTAACAAGGCCGCGCCAGTCGGTGCAGCCGATGTGGCCAAGGTGCGCAAGGCACTGAAGGACCACGAGATCCACGAGATGGACAAGGGCGATACCAAGCACTAAGCGTGCGGTGGTAGCGTGACGGCGGCGCCGTCGGTACGGGGTCATTCACGTGGCCCGGTGCTGGCGGCGCCGCTTTTTTTTCGCGGGTAGGGTGGGCGGGTTTCCCGCCCACGCGTTCAACGCACCTTCGCACACCATGGAGCAACGCCAGGCGTGTGTCCATCCCGCCCGACCTTCATGTACAGTTTCGTTTGTCAGACTAAAGAACCTCGTGACGACGGCAGGTTCCACATCGGCACGCGTCGTGTTTCGCTTGAAGGTGTGCACGTCAACAACCACCACGCCAGCGGCCCCATGCGCTGGTAACCGAGGTGTAGCCTGACGGGGCTGCCGGACTATCCATGACGATCGAACTTATTCTGGTGGCAGCCAGGAGCTTCCTGTTTGTATTGGTGACGATGTTGCCAATTCTTAATCCGGCCGCCACTGCGCCGATTTTTCTGAGCCTGACCGAGGGCGCATCGCCGCCGATCCGCACGCTGCTGGCACGTCGCATCGCCCGCAACATGTTCTGGCTGATGGCCGGTTCGATGCTGATCGGTTCGTACGTCCTCGATTTTTTCGGCATCTCGCTGCCGATCGTCCGCATTGGCGGCGGCCTGATCCTGGCGTCCGTCGCCTGGCGCCTGCTCGGGGCGACGCCTGCCACGCCCGACAGCCGGGCCTCCCTGGCCGAGACCTTCACGCCGGAACACGCCCAGCGCCAAGCCTTTTATCCGCTGACTTTCCCGATCAGCTGTGGTCCGGCCTCGATCGCCGTCGCCATCACGGTCGGCGTGGCCCTGCATGATGTCAAGGTCGTGTTCTCACTGGCGCGCATGGGCGGCGCCTTGCTCGCCCTGGGCCTGATCGGCGTGCTGCTGTACCTCGCGTTCCGCTACGGCGAACACTTCCTGCGCCTGATCGGCGAAGCGGGCACCGCCGTCTTCCTGCGCCTGACCGCCTTCATCCTGCTGTGTCTGGGCGTGCAGATCGTCTGGGACGGGGTGCACGAACTTGTGCTCAGTCTGATGCCGGTGGCCACCCATCTTGCTGTTTTAATGTGACCTTATGGTCCTGACCTTTGGAGACCATCGATGACGTTCCTCACCACCACACCTGCCCGCATGGCGTTTGCATTATCGGGCTCTTTCTGCTGCAGCGCCGCGTTCGCGCAGGACACGCCGGAGCTCGACTTCTACGGCTCGCTGCGCACCCAGGTCGAATCGGTCCACCCCGACCGCGCCGACTCCTACACTGGCCTGCGCGACGCGTATTCGCGCGTGGGCGTCAGCGGCCAATACCCAATCAATGCGGGCCTGTCGCTCGTCGGCCAGGTCGAGCTGCCGGTCGATGTCGCCAATGCCAGACTGCGCGACCCCTACGACCAGGATGAAAACATCCGCATCGCCAGCGTCGGCGTGAAGGGCACGCTCGGCGCGCTCACCTACGGCCAGCAGTGGATGCCTTACTACAACGCGGTGGCGGCGCCGGTGGACATGTTCAGCACCTACTACAGCGGCTATGCGACCTACACCGTGTTCCGGGTTGCCAAGACGCTGGCGTACACGACCCCGACCTACAACGGCCTGTCGTTTGGCGCAGGCTATGCGCCCAGCAGCGGCAACCGCCGTTCGACCTCACGCATCGACGACCGCCGCTGGCAAGCAGTGGCGACGTATGTCCGCGGCGACACCCGCCTGGCGGCAGGGGTCGATGACCGGGGCGACGCGGGCTATGGCAAGAACCGCATCTACGGCGTCACGCTGAGCCACCAGGCCGATGCCTTGTACCTCGCGGTGAAGTACGAGGCATTCGAGACGGGCAACCGCCAGCCAGGCGGCTTCTCGACCGATGGCAACCGCGCCATCAATCTGTATGGCCACTATGCGCTGGGCAAGAGCACGATCAAGTTGATGCTCGCGAAGGTGGACAATTACGGTGACGAGATTGTCCACCTGGGCATCGACTATGCGCTGTCGCGCGACGCCAGGCTGTTTGCCGAGCTGTATCACGAAGCCGAGACGGCGGCGCTGACGACGCGCCGTGGTGGCCTGGCGGACGTGGATGGCGGTGTGCGTGGCGGTCGTGCGCTGGCAGTGGGGCTGCGTTACGATTTTTGAGCGGCGCGAGAGGGCGGACATTGCTGTAAGCGACCAATGGCTATGGGGATGCATGTTTGCGACGTCGCCTTGGACCGTCTATAGACGAGCTGCACATATCAGTGCTTAGACTTCGTTCGTAGACGTCTGCTATCGATCCAGAGCAATGGGACGGGCACAGCGGGCCATGGAAGCCTTGGTATAGAACGCCAAGTACGCGAATATCGTTGTTATGCCCCGACCACGAGTGTTTGTCATGCCAGTATAGATGTCAAGAAAGCACTATTTACGCTGTTTGATTATTAATGTAACATCCACAACACAGTTGTCACGCATTGACACAACATTGTGCCTTTCCTGTCATTTGGACAGCAATTCCTTTGACGATCATTTTGGAAAAAAGCACATGCACGCCTATCGCCTCTCAAGCAGCCCACGCTCGGTTGCCTACTTTCTTGGCAAAATTATCGTCTGTCTGCTGTGCGCACACGCAGCAGGCCTTGTCATGCGCCTGGGGTTGGGACACGAATTAGTCCATGGCCTGGTTCCCCTGTTCGACGTCAATGTCGAAGGCAATGTCCCGACTTTTTTCTCGGTGTGCCTTGGACTGTGCAGCGCCGCCCTGTTCGCTGTGATTGCGCTAGACGCAAAAAACCGTGGTGACCGGGACGCCTTCTACTGGGTTGTCCTGGCGGCTGGTTTTCTGTTCCTGTCTTACGATGAATGCTTTCAAGTGCATGAAAGAATGACCGGGCCAATGCGCGCTATATTGGGGGGCTCTGATCCGGAAAATGGCGCCAGACTTGGGCTGGTGTATTACAGTTGGGTCGTGCCCGGCCTGGTAGGCGCGTTCACGATCTCGCTGTTCTTCCTTAAATTCATGTTGCGCTTGCCAGTTGCCACACGTGTTCGGATGATTCTGGCGGCAGGACTGTTTCTTGGTGGGTGCCTCGGCATGGAACTAATCAATGGCAGTGTCATGGAAAGCCAGGGCGATAATCTGCTCTATAACGTGCTTGTCATGGTTGAGGAAGGACTCGAAATGACCGGAATGGCTACCCTGATCTATGCTATGACCAGCTATATCGCCGCAAACTGCGACAGACTTCAGGTCGATCTGCATGCCGGTGAAACTGCCGTTTTGGTGACTAAATAGACAAGCTAAGCAAGTGGGTACCGCGTGACGTCGATACCGGAAGCCCTTTCGCTACTGACTGATTTCTACCGTGCTACATTTGCAGAAAGCGGTAGTGCCGGCTCAATAAGGAGAAGTGTCGAACATTCCCTCTTCGACATTGACAATGTAGCCGTCTACGCCAGTCCAGTCGGAAAGGTTGAAGACTGTCCCTGAATCAGCCAATTTGCGAATTTCGACCCGTTGCACGGTCAGGGGCTTTGCTGGCATGCATTGACTTGGCGCTTCAAGCGGCCGCACGAAATACACTGGCGCGTGCCCCTTCGTCCCAGGATTGCGGACTCGGCGTGCGGTGAAATGTTCACCTGTTCCATCTCCTTGCACGAGCAACGCAGCCTGCTCGCTGACGCCAATACCTCGTGCATAATTAGCTGATCCCTTTGAGGCAGGCAATATTCCACCCTGGCAGCCAGCCCCGCCCTCCGAGGCAACAAGGCGGGCGACAAAGGTCACCAATCTTCCCATACGATCACGATGCACGAAATGCGAATCCGTGATCGTGCTCGCGAACGCCGGTGCAGACAGCAAGCCGCCACTTGGACTGAGGGGATCCGAACCAATGGTGATGCGTGGGTCAAAAGGATTCGTCAAGGCTCGGCTCGATTTGATCGTTCCCTGTAATGCGGCGAAATTGAACTCGCCGAGAATGGCAAGGCCAGCGCTGGTGCCGCCCACTGGCACTTTTTTCGCCAACAAGGTATTCAGTGTTTGCTGCAGTGCCGTGCCTTGCCAGTACCGTATGTAGTTGGCCTGGTCGCCTCCGGCAATGAACACTGCGTCGGCTTCGGTAACGACCGAATTGACGAATGGGTCGTCTGCCGCCGCCCGATCCGGGACGACCAATGTCTGGACTGAGCTCAGGCCGAGTGCAGCGCCGCCAGTCCAACCGTCAAGCGGCGGAAGCGTCGTGCGCCTATCCGGGCCACTGTAATAGACGTATGCGTTGTAGCCTTCCGAGCCGGTAGCGCGCAGAATCACAAATTTCCCCCCCCGTACCTGGCCGGACGCCGGCCTTGCGGATCATCCAGCGAAATGCTTCATCAACATCTTTGCCCCCGCCCATGAGCACGAACGCCGAACGTTGTAATTGGTCGGAAATGGCAGTGACAGCGCCCGGGTTTCCAACCGCGTAGTACCGGTAGGAGTGCTCCAGCGCAGCACCGGACTGCTGCATATTCGCAAAAAGAATCCACACGGCGCCAATACCGCAACGACGCCACCATATACGCGCTCGCGCTGGCATGCTCGACCCACTCATGTGCTCACCAAATCAATTCTGTGCGCGGCTGAGTTCTACCGTCAGATTTGAGGAAGGCAAAGCAATGCCTGCCTTGCGTAAGTGTTCGATCACTGTCAGCCTTACCTTTGAAGTAGTTGCAACGAAATCCGAGCGCCGGGAATCAGTCCAGAAACGCAAGTCCGGCACGACACCATCCTTTTCAAAAGATATCAACCGGACGGATGGCGCAGGGTCTGCCAGCACCTCTTGGACTGCCTTTGCCGCGTTCATTGGCACGGCGCCGCAGTCTGCCAGGTTGATTTCGTAGTCGACGTAGATACGAATCGCCGCTCGGCGCACGGGACTGGCGGTGTTGTTCGTCACCCGGGAAGTGAAAGTCTCCGCGTTTGGAACTGATACAACCCTGCCGTCATACGTGCGAATCAGGGTTGCTCGCAGTTCGATGCGCTCTACGCTGCCTTCGGTTTCTCCAATGATGATCTGATCGCCAAGCTCGAACGGACGCAGGATCAGGATCAGCAATCCGCTGACAAAGTTCGACAGGATGTCTTTCAAGGCAAAACCGAGCGCAATGCTGGTCAAGCCAAGCCCGGTGGCGAAATCCTCTGGCTCGATGCCGAAGGCGCCCGCCGCAACGACCAGGCCCAACGCCCAGACAGTATAGTAGCCAACCTGTTTGATCAGGTTCTCGACGGTCAAGTCAGAAATGAACTGCCGGAAAACGATGCGCATGATCCAGCGGACCAGCGAAGCAAGTAACCGAAATGCGAGCAGTACCAGGGTTGCTGCAAGCGCGCGCGGAATCACGACAATGGCCGATTCGAGCAGGCGCACAAAGGCAGTCTCGATACTCGATTGCACAGCAGTTACGAATCTGCTGCCTGCGGACGTCCTGCGCTGTGCAGCGCGAATGAGCGCACCATCGATCATGTCGGCCCATTGTGCTGCCAGCGTCTCGCCGTCAAGTAGGACGGTCCCTCGGCTACTCTGTGCCCCGGCAGGCATTGACACGAAGAGCCAGACGACTACCACGGCCAACCAGGCCAATGGCGACCTGGACAATGCGCCGGCACAGGCGATGCTCTTCGTACTACAAGGGTCATTCGTCTGGCAGCGTCGCGTGGAGATTGTCATCGCGGGCGCCTCGGACGCCTTCAGGATCAAAAGATGAGTTTCAAGACGCCCGCGCCTGGCGAGCAGTAGATACGAGTTGCAAAAGGCCGTTGACGTAAAGCGTGGGACTAAACGACAGGAAGAGACCGACAACCAACGCGAAGAGCAGGTTGCCGAGCCCGCCGAGAGTCGACGAAAAAAAGCCTCCCAGGTACTGCGCTATGGAGCTACCGTCCGGCACGAGCTCTCGTAACTGGCGGGTACTTTCCAACAAGCTGGATATCCACTGATATTGCATGAGCTGCTCTTGCAGCTTCTCAGCAGCACGAGGCAATCTGTCGGCCAGCTTGCTTGCCTGGTCACCGATGTCGGGAGCAATCAACCAGCCTCACAATGCCATGATCAACAGCGGCAGCAGCAGACCGATTGCCAGTGCAACAGTCTGATTCAATCCCGTCTTGCGATGTATCCAGGCGCCTGTCCCATGGAACAGAATGGCGAGCAGAATATCGCCGAAGACCACCAACAGCACCTCGGAGGCGGTGACGACAAGAAGTGCCATCAACGCGACAAATGCGTAGACGCTCGCTTGAATCAATGATGCATGTGCTACTGACTTGCTGTTCAAAGTAATCTACTCCTTAGAAAACGATGTCGTTCGGAAAATTCCTTTGCGAGTACCGTAGCGCGCGTGAACTGACGCGGCTTTTTCGTCGTCGACCTGCCGCCGCAGTGCCTGCAGCGTGCTTTCGTTTCTACTGGCAAATCCCACTACTGTTTCACTGCCTGAGCCAGCGCACGTACGCCGAACCTGGTGAGCCATGACCGCACACGGTTGGCGTCGGCAGCATGTGAATATTTGCCTTGAGCGTGGAGAAACACCATCACCGTGGGGCGGTTCTTGATGAGTGCATACAGCACCATGCAGCGGCCGGCTTCGGAAATATAGCCCGTTTTCTGCAAGCGAATGCGCCAGTTTGCACTCCCTGTCAGCCGGTTGGTATTCCTGTACAGACTGTTCGCCTTGCCTTGCCGGATGACCATGCGATGACCAGTCGAATAGCGCCGTATGAGTGGATTCTTTTCGGCTGCGATAACCAGTCTTGCAAGGTCATTTGGCGTCGAGACGTTATGTCGCGACAGACCGGTTGGTTCGACGTAGCGCGTCGCCTTCATGCCCAGCACACGCGCCTTGGCATTCATCGCAGCCACCAGTTTCCTGGTCCCGCCCGGATAATGGCGGGCGAGCGCCGATGCAGCGCGGTTTTCAGAGCTCATCAGGGCCAGGTGCAGCAGGTCGGCGCGCGACAGACGGGTCCCGACCCGGAGGCGCGACGAGGAATACTTGATCCTGTCGAGATCGGCTTTGGTCACGGTCAGCTTCTGCTTCATGTTCTGCCTGGCTTCGAGCACCACCAGTGCAGTCATCAGCTTGGTCAGCGAAGCGATCGGCATGACAACGCGCGGATTCTTCTGGTACAGGATCTTGCTCGATCGGGCATCAAGGACGACGACCGCGCTCGAGCGCAGCGTAGCCAGGTCGGCCACGCGCTTTGTGCTGACGGCGCCTGCATGAGCTGGAGGCGAAAGGAATACGAAGCAGCACAGGGCGAAGAAAGGAAGTGCGAACAGTTTCATTGTCGGGACCGGGAACTTCGAACGGCCGCTACGCAGCCAATCCGATTGAGATGAACATCGATGCTCATGCCGCGCCCATCGGGCCAGAGCAGCGAAATGGGCAATAGTAGGAGGCAGCACTTAGCAGTCACTTAGCAAGACCAATCTGGCAGGGGCAGGTCGGGGAGAGCCGGTCGAGCGCCGCCCGACCTGTCAGGCATGCACCGCTGCGTGTGCAGGGACTTGCCATGTGTTTGCTAGAATCGCTGCGGCGTTCCATGCCGTCGCCGTCTGGCTCTGGTACCAGGAACATTGTCGGCCGCAGTCCTGCGGCAGTGCTGCCACACTGCCTGGTCTGTCTAGAAAGGGTAAAAGGCAATGCGGGTTTTGCTGGTGGAAGACGACTACATGATCGGCAATGTCGTGCAGCAGGCATTGCGCGACGCCAGCTACGGTGTGGACTGGGTGATGGATGGGGACGCAGCCCTGCGTTCGTTTGCGTGCCTGCCTTACCAGATGTTGCTACTCGACCTTGGCCTTCCCAGGCAGGACGGCATGGAAGTGCTGCGTGCGATCCGCGCGGCCGGTGGGCGAGTTCCCGTAATCCTCTTGACCGCACGCGACGAAACAGAGGATCGCGTGGCCGGACTCGATGCCGGTGCCGATGACTATCTGGTCAAGCCTTTTCAGCTCAGTGAATTACTGGCACGAATGCGCGCGGTAACGCGGCGTCAGAGCCCGGCGGTGGGGCCGGTATTGACAAACGGTTTGCTGACACTCGATCCAGTCACTCACGAAGCGCGCGCGGATGCGGCGGCGGTGCGCCTGACCGGGCGCGAGTTCGCATTGCTGCAGGCGTTGATGGTGCGGCCTGGTGCAATACTTTCAAGGCATGATCTGGAAAGCCGGATTTATGGCTGGAACGAGGAAGTCGAGAGTAATGCGGTCGAGTTCCTGATCCATTCGCTAAGGAAAAAACTGGGCAGCACAGCCATCAAGAATGTGCGCGGGGTTGGCTGGATGGTGTCAAAGCCGGCATGAAGACGTCGCTGCAGTATCGCTTGTCGGCCTCGATTTCGCTGGCGGTCGTCGCCATCGCTGCAATTGCCGCGGCATCGGCGTTCCTCACCGCCCTGAAAGAGGCACATATTGCCCAGGACAAGCAGCTGAGTCAGACCGCCCACATCGTCATCCGAATCCAGGCCCGACCGATTACCTTGGCCGTACGCCAGCGGATCAGTGGAATCCGTCTGGAGGAACGCATTGTCGTGCGCCTCCTGCATGATCCTGACGTAGGGGACATAAGCGCACAGAACGGGCCGCCCCTGTTCTCGAACCGGCTGCCGGATGGTTTTCAGACGGTCGAGGTCGGTACCGAATCCTGGCGCACTTTCGTCATGACCGACGCTGATGGCGTTCGAATTGCAGTAGCACAACAAACCACGGTACGCAACGCCATGGCAGTGCGAAGCGCAGTGCGGTCGCTCATTTCATTCGCGCTTTTAGCACCGGTACTTGTATTTCTGGTTCGCTTCCTGATCCAGCAACTCCTGGGGCCCTTGCGCAAGCTTGCCGTAGAGACCGGGCAGCGCAGGAGCGATGATCTCGGCCAGCTTGATCCGGTTGGGCTTCCGGACGAAATTCAGCCTTTCATCTCGGAAATCAACCGCCTCCTGATCCGGATTGACCGCAGCATGCAGGCGCAGCGGCGGTTTGTTGCCGACGCTGCCCATGAACTGCGCTCGCCGCTGACGGCGATGAATCTTCAGGCGGAGCGGCTGATGGCGGCTGACATGTCGAGCGAAGCGCGGCAGCGCTTGTTGGCGTTGACCGATGGGCTGAAGAGAAACCGCGTCATGCTCGACCAGTTGCTCGCGCTGGCGCGCTCACAGCAAAGCACACATGACCCGAAGGCGCGAGTCTCGCTTCAGCAAACGATTCGCCTCGTCATCGAGGATTTGTATCCGCTTGCCGAAGAGCGCGAGATCGACCTGGGGGTCGTGGGCAGCGACGATGCGGCGATTGGGATTCACCCGATCGAGCTGCAGATGTTGATCAAGAATCTGGTCGATAACGCGATTCGTTACTCACCGCGTGGCGGACGGGTCGATGTGCTGGTGGTACCAGATGAGCAAGTAGTCAACCTGATCGTGGACGATACCGGCCCCGGTATCGCGGGGGCCGAGCGCGAGCGTGTATTTGATCCGTTCTACAGGATACTGGGAAATGGCCGCGAGAGCGGATCTGGCCTGGGTCTGGCAATCGTGAGGGCGGTTGCGGACAAGTCAGGCGCAACCGTGTCGCTCATGCATCCTCCTGTGCATCAAGGTTTGCGCGTAGTGGTCCGATTCAATCGCTGAGCGCCTGCCGCACGCGTGTGCCACATCGCCACCGGCGCAGACTTCGCTCCGTTGGTACGAACCAGTGCTGGTTTGCAGTGCTTGAGACGGGCGTGACGGCCAGCTTCATGGTCTCTGCCGGCGAAGCAGTATGCACATGCCCGGCGAGCGATTCACATTCACTGACTTTACCGGCGCAGGCATCGTTGAACAAGCTGTCTGGTCACCGGTACACAGTGAGTGTCTGGATGGAAAAATTTAAATATCCCATATTTTTCTCACCATGCACACGTCAAACTTTTACCTTCACGACACGCCGGTCCTCCGTGGCAAATCGTTAAATATCGCAGCAATAAGTTTTTACTCCGGCAAAGGGCTGCTTTCAGCTTTGGATTCAACGGGGACGGTGCACGGCTTTTTCGGTAGCTGTCACTTGTGCTCGGTGTGACTGCAACTCACGGAGTTTGCCGCTACCCATTCAGCAGCGCTGGCAACCGGATTAACTGAACTCTCTCCCGGGTTATTCTGGCGCATCGGTTCAATGCCTCCACGAATCACCGGCCTGTCCCCGATGGCATACCGGGACTGCGTCAACACCAGGGTCGAGCCATCCGGCAAAGGATAGGTCGCGTTGGCAGTCGTCATCCCTGACGAAGTGCTGCCAAACGTCTGCACTCTGGCCTCGCCAAGCAGAGCAATCAACAACATTTCCCCTGCACTCGACGTGCGTTTGTCGGTGACGACCGCCAGCGGTCCCTTGTCGAAGCGGCTTAACGGATTGGCCCGGCCTTCACCCGTTCTCTGGCGCATTTCTTGCAGGCTAGCACGATTCATCAGCGCCGTGCGCTTGCCGTCGCGGTCGACCCACATCGCGTTGTTGGCATCGCTGAACAATGGATGCATCGCCACCAGGGGCGGCCAGGCATTACCACCAGTCTGCTCGCTCAGGTCGACCACCAGGGCGCAGGCGTCGGTGATGCCGGGCGCTGTCTCTGCCTCGTCATGAAAGCGTGTCAAGTAGGAGCCAAGGGCCGTCATGGTGCTATTGACGACAGGCGGCGGTGTCCAGCGCAATACTTTGCCTTTGCTTGTTTGCAGCACCAGGAAAGTTGCCGGAGGAAGATCGCTCGATGCTGTTTGCATGCGCTGTACGGTCAATTCATGGCGTGCAGGGATCAGGAAACTATGCCCGTTCGTGTCGAGGGTCGCCAGGAGACCAGTGATGCGTGTGTACAGCTCTGTTCGGTCGACTTCCAGGGGTTGTCCATCCAGGATGGCCAACAGTGCCATCCTGGCCCGGTCATATTCGGCCTGCTGGCGTGGGTACAGGCCACGGCTTTCGACAAGCGCGACCGTCTTGCTGGCGACTTCACGTGCCAATGAAACAGACATGGTTTGGGCAGGCGCTTCAGCACCGACGGCAGGCGTGAAAAACATCGCAGCCAGGACCGCGATGCCAAATGCTCGATGCATATTGAGATCCGCTTCCAGATGAGAGGAGGATCAAAAGTCTGGCACACTCAACGCGGGAAAGATGCGCACATTTTCACGGGCCTGAAAAGGCTGCTCCTGCCCGAGCTCCACGGCGCGTTCACCGCAACGTTTTCCGAAACCCTGCAGACCCCACTTACACCACCGAACCCAGCTTAAAGATCGGCAAATACATCGCCACCACCAGCCCGCCAATAAGCACACCAAGAATCACCATGATCAACGGCTCCATCAGCGACGACAGCGCCGCCACGGCCTCGTCGACTTCTTCCTCGAAGAAGTCCGCCACCTTGCCCAGCATGGCGTCGAGCGAGCCGGATTCTTCGCCGATCTGCACCATCTGGATCACCATGTTCGGAAACACTTCAACATTCTGCATCGACGCCGTCAGGCTGGTGCCGGTGCTGACCTCGTTCTGGATCTTGCGCGTCGCTTCCAGGTAGACGGCATTGCCGGATGCGCCGCCGACCGAGTCGAGCGCCTCCACCAGCGGCACGCCGGCGGCGAACATGGTGGCCAGCGTGCGGGTCCAGCGCGCGATGGTGGCCTTGCGGATCACGGGGCCGAAGATTGGCAGGCGCAGCAGCAGGCGGTCCATCGCCTGCTGCATCTTGAGCGAGCGGCGCCAGGCCTGGAAGAAGAAGTAGCCGGTGGCGAACATCGAGCCGAAGATCAGGTACCACCAGGTGACGAAGAAGTCCGAGATTGCCATCACCACCAGGGTCGGCGTGGGCAGGTCGGCGCCGAAGCTTTCAAACACCTGCTTGAAGGCCGGCACGACCCAGATCATGATCACGGCGGTAACGATGAAGGCCACTGCCAGAATGGCGATCGGGTAGGTCAGCGCCGACTTGATCTTGCCCTTGAGCGCGAGCGTTTTCTCTTTGTAGATCGCCAGGCGCGTGAGCAGGTCTTCAAGAATACCGGCCTGTTCGCCGGCCCCGACCAGATTGCAGAACAGCGGATCGAAGTACAGCGGGAACTTGCGGAACGCGCGGTTCAGGCTCGTGCCGGTTTCGACGTCGTTGCGCAGGTCCTGGATCAGCTTGGCCATCGACGGGTTGCCGTGGCCCTTGCCGACGATGTCGAACGATTGCAGCAGCGGCACGCCGGCCTTCATCATGGTCGCGAGCTGGCGCGTGAACATGGTCAGGTCCTTGTCGGTGATCTTCTTGCCGCTGCGGTAGACCTTCTTCTTGACCTTGGTGACCATGATGCCCTGGCGGCGCAGCGTCACGTTGACGATCGCTTCGCCGCCGGCGCGCACTTCGCCGCGCACGGTGCGCCCGGTCTTGTCCTTGCCTTCCCAGGCGTACACGTTCTCCTTGACCTGTGCGCCGCGGCTCTTGGGGGATAGGGAAGTTGCCATGGGGGTTCCTGTTCAGGGTCTTATTCGTTGGTGCAGCCGAGGACTTCTTCGACGCTGGTCAGGCCTTGCTTGACTTTCATGAGGCCCGAGCGGCGCAGCGAGTTGACGCCTTCCTTCTCGGCCTGGGCCGCGATTTCCATCGCGTTGCCGTTGCCCAGGATCAGGGCTTCGATCGCGGGCGAGATCGGCATGATCTGGTAGATGCCGACCCGGCCCTTGTAGCCCGAGCCCAGGCAGCGGTCGCAGCCGACCGGGCCGTACGGCTTCCACGAGTCGTCGATGTCGGTTTCGCGGTAGCCGGCAGCGAGCAGCGCTTCGTGGCTCGTCGCCAGCGGCTGCTTGCAGGTGCACAGGCGGCGCGCGAGGCGCTGGGCCGTGATCAGGATGACGGACGAGGCGATGTTGAACGGCGCCACGCCCATATTCATCAGGCGCGTCAGCGTCGACGGCGCATCGTTCGTGTGCAGCGTGGAAAACACCATGTGGCCCGTCTGCGCGGCCTTGATCGCGATGTCGGCCGTTTCCAGGTCGCGGATCTCGCCGACCATGATGATGTCGGGATCCTGACGCAGGAAGGACTTCAGGGCGACCGGGAAGGTCAGGCCGGCTTTTTCGTTGACGTTGACCTGGTTTACGCCGGGCAGGTTGATCTCGGCCGGGTCTTCCGCGGTCGAGATATTGATGCCCGGTTTGTTGAGCAGGTTCAGGCAGCTGTACAGCGAGACGGTCTTGCCGGAGCCGGTCGGGCCGGTCACGAGCACCATGCCGTAGGGGCGGGCGATGGCGTCGAGCAGCAGCGCCTTCTGGTCGGGATCGTAGCCGAGCGCGTCGATGCCCATCTGGGCCTGGGTCGCGTCCAGGATACGCATGACGGTCTTTTCGCCGAACAGCGTGGGCAGCGTGCTGACACGAAAATCGATCGTGCGCGTGGCCGACATGATCAGGCGCATGCGGCCATCCTGCGGCACGCGCTTTTCGGCGATGTCCAGGCGCGCCAGCACCTTGATGCGCGAGACCAGCTTTTCGCGGATCGCCAGTGGCGGCGACGCATGGTCGCGCAGCACGCCGTCCACGCGCAGGCGGATGCGGTAGAACTTTTCGAAGGGCTCGAAGTGGATGTCCGATGCGCCCATCGTCACCGCGTCGATCAGGATCTTGTTCAGGAAGCGCACGATCGGCGCGTCCTCGACATCGTTGGCCGCCTCGGGCGGCGCGGCTTCCTTGTCGTCGTCGGCGAACTCGATCGCCGCTTCTTCGCCGGCCAGGTCGCTCAGGTCCTGCTCGGCGCCCTTGGCGATGACCGCCAGCAGGGCCAGCAGGGCGTCGTGCGGCACGATCACCGGTTCGACCGTGGCCTCGCTCTGGAACTTGATCTGGTCCAGCGCCTGGCTGTTGGTGGGGTCGGACAGCGCGACCGACAGCTTGTTGCCGCGCTTGGCCAGCGCGATCACGCGCTGGGCCTGCATCAGCTTGGCGTCGATGGCGCTGGCAGGCAGTACACCCACCGAAAAGGCCGACAGGTCGAGCAGCGGATAACCGAAGGTCTCGGCGCAAAACGCGGCCAGCGTGCGCGCTTCGATCGCGCCGCTGGCCAGCAGCGCATCGATGAACGCGATTTTTTCCTGCGCGGCTTTCTTGTGCAGCATGTCCGCCTGCACGGCGCTCAGGCGGTTGGCCTGGACGAGCGCGCGCGCAAGGCCCGACAACGGTGTGCCGGTGGTCGGATGAGGGAGGACTGCTGCCATATGAGCCGGGTGTGGGTACCTCAGGAATGTGACCAGAACGCCAGAGTCACCGGCGGATCAAGGGATGATGCCTATGGGCATTAATTTTGTAAAGGATTTGGTGTGACGTGCAGCAAGACGGGCATGTGGACAATCTGGCATGGCATGCCGGATCGTCCACATGGCGCTGCGTCTATCTGCCGCGCTACAGAGTGAGCCGCCTTGGCGGCGATGAAACACTCTTGGTAAAGCTATTACGGTTGTGGTCGCCTTGCAAAGCTGGGTTTTCGCAACACTTCAGCCCGCCAATACTGCATGCGTTCTAGTGTGCGAGCGCCAGGCGCGTACTCGATGCTGTACCAGTCACGCCAGGCGTATGCGCGAGCTTGAACACGGCCAGCGCATCGGTCAGGTGGCCGGTCTGGCCCGTCAGCGATTCGGCGGCGGCTGCCGCTTCCTCGACCAGCGCCGCATTTTGCTGCGTCATCGCATCGATGCTGCCGATGGCCAGGCCAATGTCTTCGATGCCCGCGTTCTGGCGCGTCCCGGCATCGCGGATCTCGAGCATGATGGTTTGCACCTTGCCCACTGCCTCGACGATCTGCGCCATCGTCACGCCGGCCTGGTCCACCAGCGCGCTGCCGGCGCCGACCTTGGCGACCGAGTCGCCGATCAACTCCTTGATCTCCTTGGCGGCCGCTGCCGAGCGATGCGCCAGCGTGCGCACTTCGCTGGCCACCACGGCAAAGCCGCGGCCCTGCTCGCCGGCACGGGCCGCTTCGACGGCTGCGTTGAGGGCCAGGATATTGGTCTGGAACGCGATGCCGTCAATGGTCGCGATGATGTCGACGATCTTGTTCGACGAGGCGCTGATGTCGCCCATCGTCGTGACCACGCCGCCGCCGACGTCGCCGCCGCGTGATGCGATCTCGTTGGCCGTGACCACCAGCGCACTGGCTTCGCTGGCGTTGGCGGCGTTCTGACGCACTTCACCCGTCAGCTCGGCCATTGCGCGCGTGGTGCGGTCGACGTTCGATGCCTGCGATTCGGTGCGGCTGGCCAGGTCGGCGTTGCCGCTGGCGATCTCGCTGCTGGCGCTGGCGATGGCGTCGGCCGAGGCCTTGATGTCGCCCACCAGCGTTGACAGGCGCGTGCGCATTTCCTTCAGCGCGGCCAGCAGGCTGCTGCTGTCGCCCGCGTCGGTGTGGATCTCCATCGACAGGTCGCCGGCGGCCACCGCCTGCGCGATCGTGCGCGCATAGGCCGGCTCGCCACCGAGCTGCTGCCAGATGGTGCGAACCATGAACCAGGAGATCGCCACCAGCACCGCGATCACGATCAGGGCCGACAGCACCATCGCGATCACGGTCTGGCGCACGCTGTTCTGGCTGGCCTCGATGCCGGCAGCGAACTGGCGCTGGGCCAGATCGGCCGTCCTGGCCAGGTCGGCATTCAGCGCGGCCAGGGCCTTTTGCATGGCGCCGACGGTGGCTTGCGGGTCGCCTTGCTCCATCTCGAGCATGATGCGGGCCGACGACAGTGCCGGCGTGTAGTAAGCGGTGAATTCGGTATTCAGGCGCGCGCTCGTGGCTTGCTGGCCGGGGATCTTGGCGAGCTGGTCGAGTGCGGTGCGCACCTTGGCGGCCTGGTTGTTGGCCTGGTCGACGAGCGCCTTGTCGTTCTCGGTAACGGCATCGGTCAGCATGACGGTGACGGCTCCGATGTCGAGCGACAGGACCTTGACCGCGTCCATCAGCGGATAGTCCACCGACTCGGTGGTGGTGATCGACTTCAGGGCGCCGTTCGCGATGGTCGCGCTGATGCCGGCCCCCAGGCCGAAGATGATGGCCGAAATGATGGGCAGTGCCCAGATCCTGCGCTTGATGCTCATGCTTGTCTCCAGATACAACGCCCGCCACGCGGCGCAGGGCCGGTGGCGGGCGTGGTTAGTGCTTGCTTATGGGGTAAGGACGACCTTGACGCTCGCATCGACGGCGCTCTTGTCGATGTAGCCGATGGCCTTCGGGTTGGCGGCGACGGCAGCCTTGACGCCGGCGTGGTCGGCGACTTCCTTCGGCATCGTGGCCTTGCCGGTAAACACCAGCTTGGACCACAGGGCCTTGGCCTGGGCCGCGTCCTTGTCCGCGACCTTCTTGTAGAACTCGGCGCGCACCGGCGCGTTGTCGGGCTGGTCGATCGGCGTCATCGACGTCGATTTACCCAGGAAGAACTGGGCGACCTGGTCCTTGGTCAGCGCGCTCTCGGCGGCCTTCGGATTGACGACGACCACGACTTCGGCCAGGGCCGGCAGTGCAGCGAAAGCGGTGCTCAGGCAGGCAGCGATGATGATTTTTTTCATGGCCGCTCCTTAGAACACGAAATCGAGGGCGACGGCGCCGACGGTCACAGGACCGGAGAAGCCCGGCTTGACATTGATGAACAGGCCGCTGCCGGTTGGCTTGATGCGGTCGATCTGCACCTTCAGCGCGGCCGACTTGTAGAAGTCCCAGCGCACGCCGATCGTGTCGGTGGTCTGCTCGCCCTGGCCAACGCCCGAGACGGCAATCCGGCTCACGCCGGCGCGCAGCGCCTGCAGGGTCGGGGTGCAGGCAGCCGGGAAGCCGGCGGGGCAGGCGGTCGGCACGGTGTTGTTGATGGTGCTGTCGATCTTCAGTTCCGAGCGCGTGTAGTACGGCAGGAACTTGCCGATGCGGTAGCCGCCCATCACGTACCACGACGTGGTGTCGTTGATGTAGGTCTCGGTCTTGCGCTTGGCAAATTCGCTCTGCAGCACGAAGTTGTTCCAGTCGGCGGTCAGGCCGATCGAATTGAACGTGCCCTTGTCGCCCTTGGCTTCCACTTCGCTTGCCAGCGCGGTCAACTGGGGCATGCGGTAGCCGGCACCGGCAGCGCGCAGCGAGCCGATCAGCGTATTGAGCGATGGCAGGTCGTCGAGCGTGACCTTGGTGCGGGCGTGGCCCACGCGCAGCGTGAACGGGCCGTTTTCGGCCACCACGTTCAGCGCCAGGATGTCCTTGCCGCGTACGTGGAAGCTCGTCACCGGCGCCTTGGTGCTGCCAGCGGCGAACTGCGTGGTCAGGCTGGTGTTGCCGAACTCGTGGCGCCAGGTGATGTCGGCGCCATCGACGCTGTTGAATGGCACTTGCGAATACACTTCCGACGGCGGGCGCAGCATCGTGTTGGCGTAGCCGACGTTGCGGTAGTCCGAGATCATGAAGATCGGCAGGCCGACACGGCCCACGCGCACGCTCAGTTCATCCGAGATGCGGAACTTGGCGAAGGCCCAGCTCAGTTCGGCGCCATAGCCTTCTTCGGCATCCTTGCGCACCAGGCCCTGCGCGGTCAGCGACAGCCAGTCGTTGACGGTGTAGTCAGCTTGCAGCCCGAGGTTCGAATCGATACCGGTGCGGAAGTCGCCTGCGCTGCCACTGGCCTGGTTCGGACGGGCAAATTCGGCGCGGTCTTCATCCGCGTAGGTGGCGGCAGCGGTGCCGAAGCCGCTGATTTTGACGGCGGTCTCCTGTGCCTGTGCGACCGGCGCGCACAGAGGCAGCGCCAGCAGGCTGGCGATCATTGTTTTTTTCATAATAGGAATGTGCGGTAACGTAAGCTGCTGGAAACGACGGCGCTGACAAGGGCAGCAGGCAGGAGCGCCGGTACATACTGGAATTAATTCTATCCATGCGGCAATATTTACGGCAACAGTTTTATGACATCTGGAGAGTATTGGAGATATTTCCGGATGGAATGTGGCCTGACTGACACACAAGGTGGTCAGAACACATTCCTTTATTGCAAGTTAGTTGACAGGCTTGGCGGATGGCGTCGTGCAATCCAGATGGCCGGGATCGTTTTGCAGGGGAATGCGGCGGCCGTCGATCTCCAGATCCGCGAGCACCGGCGGCGCGGCGCGTAAGCGGCCAGCACGCATGGCGTTGAACAGCGGTGCGCAATCGCCGTACAGCTCAGGCAGGGTGGCAGCCAGTTCCCAGGCGCCGTGCGCATCCTGGCGCAACACGGCGCTTTCATGGCCATTGCCATTGACGTTGCGGCCGACCACTACGACCTCTGGCCGAGCGCCGCCGCCCAGGTCGAGCACGAACGCGTCACACACCGCGTTCTGGGTGCGCATGCACCACGGCAGGCGCGTCGATTGCTGCATGCCGCGCCAGTCGTTCTGCGCGAAGCCGGCCGGCAGCGTGGCGCCCGTCGGCCACACGTGCAGTTGCTTGACCATGTTGATGGCGCCGGTGTCCCGGGCAGGCTGGCGCAGGCGCGCCAGTTCGGTCCGCAGCCAGCCGGCATCCGGGCCGGTCGTGCTGCCCTGCAGGCGGGCCAGTGCGGCGCGGCCGTAGCGCTCGCCGTGATTCCAGAGATGGTCCACGTCCAGTTGCCGTAACGTGATCTGGCCGGCATCCAGGCGCGCCAGCTGGCTGGCGACGGCGATGCGTCCGGGGTCGAGCAGGGGCGAGAGCAGCAGCGCCAGCACGCCGAGCACCGTGAAGGCGGCGGCGATGTTGACGCCGGCCAGTGTGGGCAACCAGCCCCGCCGCGCGGCCGCCGCCGCATAGCCGCCCGCATAGCACACCGCCACCAGCAGGCAGGCGGCGGCGATCACGCGGTTGGTCGACCAGCCATGGTCGAGCACGCGCAGCGCGAGTGCGTACGCGGCAAGCAGCGTCAGCGGCGCCAGCAGCAGGCTCGCCACGCGCGCCGAGACGGCGATGATGCGCGCCGGGCGCTCGCTGCCATCCTGCCAGGCCGCATTGATCAGCACCACAAAGCAGGCCGCCGCCGACAGCAGCATCCCGGCAGCGCTGCGCGTGGCCCACAGCGGCTCAAGTCCGGTAAATGGCAGGCTGGCCAGGAAGCCCGCCACCAGCAGCGTGAGCACCGGCAGCGTCCACGACAGCAGCACGTGCACCAGATTGCGGATCCCGCGCACGATGGCCGGCTTGACGTCGGTCAGGTGCATCGCGCAGGCAAAGGCGAACACCGAGACGGGAATGGAGAACCAGGCTTTTTCCATGGCCTGGCTCAGGAAGTTGAGCCGGATCAGGTCGAACAGCGATGCGCCCAGTTGCAGCACGAGCCAGGTTGCGCCGACGAACAGGGCGCTGAAGGCGAGCTGCAGGCCAAGGGTCCACGCCACGTCAAAATACGTGGCATACGCCGCGATGCGCTGGCGCTCGCGCGCGCCGGCGAGCACCAGCGCGTGGGCGATGAAGCAACCTGCGGCCAGGCACACCGTCAAGGGGCCGGACGGGGTCGGGCGCATGTCTGCGGCGCCGCCCAGCCGGCGCCAGATGTCGTGGACCGCCAGCAGCGTGATCGCGATGGCTGCGGCGCTCACCCAGCCTGCCAGCGTCCGGCGCGGCACATGCCCGAGGGCGCTGATCAGGATCACCGGCAGCAGCACGCCCAGCATCACCAGCGGCGCGAACAGCAGGGGCGCGGTCGCGGGCCATAATTTGTCCTGCAGCGCCGTGTAAAGCAGGTACAGCAGCACGCCCTGGATCAGGCCGATGCCGATGCGTGCGGGGCCAAGCCGGTGCGGCGCCAACTTAACTGCCCCGGTAGGTCGAGTACGACCAGGGCGTCATCACCAGCGGCACGTGGTAATTCTGGTCCGTGGCAGCGATGCCGAAGCCCAGCGTGATCCGGTCCAGAAAGCGCGGGGTGGACAAGGCCACGCCGCGCGCCGCGTAATAGTCCCCTGCATGAAACACCAGCTCGTACTGGCCGGGCTGCATTGTTGCTGCCTCAAGTAGTGGCGTGGTGCAGCGGCCATCGTCGTTCGTCACGTCGGCCTTGAGCAGCGTGCGGCGGGCCGCGTCGATCGCGTACAGCTCGACGGTGATGCCGGCGCCGGGGCAGCCGTGCGCGGTGTCAAGTACGTGGGTGGTGAGTTTGCCCATGGGTGTCCTCCCTTTCTTGTGGTGGCTCATCATAACGCGCACCAAGTTGGTGACGAAACATGTAGTTCCGCCAAGGCGCGCCGGCCGCATGCATAGAGCAGCAATGCCGCGTGTCGGTATGAGCGCTGAGTTAAATCATGGTAAGCGGGTGTATCATGAGGGATGACAGGCAAATTGCACGTATTGATCGTAGACGACGAGCTGGATTTGCTCGAGAGCGTCGCATGGCTGCTTGAAACTGAAGGCTTTCGGGTGTCAACGCACGATGACCCTCGGCAAGCCGTGGCCGCCATCTGTGATGGGTTGAGCCCGGATCTGGTCATGCTCGACTATCGCATGCCATGGTTGAACGGCTCGCAGACCCTCAAGGAGATGCGGGAATGCGGGTTGACGGCGCCTGCAGTACTGGTGTCGGCCATGGCGAGCCTGGCTGCTGAATCGGCGGCTGCCGGCTTTGATGAGGCGTTGTCGAAGCCATTCGAGCTCGACCAGATGGTCCGGCTGATGCGGCGCCTGCTGCCAGGCGCGCGCGGGCCAGGTACAGGAATGGCCTGATGCTCTTTCTGTCCAACGTCATTCATCCCGATGTCGAGCAGGTGCGCGCCGTGTGGGAACGCTACGTGCAGCACCAGGAACTGGCGCCGGAGACGCTGCGGCCGTACGTGCTCAGAGCATGGAACCGCGCACGCGCCAGTGGGTGCAATCCTCGCCTCGGCCGCGCCGACCTGCTGGGAGAACACGACACACAGCAGCTGCTCGCAGAGCGTCACGAACTCATCAAGATAACAGCGCCCTTTCT
This sequence comes from Telluria sp. RB2R28, assembly GCF_059685835.1. Lineage (NCBI taxonomy): Bacteria > Pseudomonadati > Pseudomonadota > Betaproteobacteria > Burkholderiales > Oxalobacteraceae > Telluria > Telluria sp. RB2R28. The sequence goes on from NZ_JCASIK010000005.1 coordinate 312,497, forward strand.
TGGTGCCTTGTCCAGAGCGGCAGGTGAGAACCGGCACGCGGCGATGCTGGCGGACACCGACGGCCGTCTGCTGTGCCTGACGGGCGACACTGAAACCATGGCCGATGAAAACTTCCCGCGGCCGGGCTCTCTGCTCGATGAAGCGCATGCCGGCGCCAACGGCGTTGGCACCGCCATCGCCGAGAACGGCTATGTGGAACTGGTCGGCCCCGAGCATTTCATCGAGGGCTTCCATGCCTTCACGTGCCAGGGTGTACCGATCACCGGGCCGCAAGGTCCGATGGGCGTACTGAGCATGTCGGTGCGGACGCTGGCCACGGCGGATCGTGTGCGTGACATCCTGTTCTGCGCTACCGAAGCGGTGGAATGCGAGTTGCTGGCCAAGTGGCTCTCCGGCATCAGCGGCCAGGAGATGGAGCACACGCTGGAACGCCTGCGCCAGGACATGCTGCAACGTCTGACGAGCGCCCGCCTGCGCATGGAGGTCGCGGCGCGCCGGATCGCCGCCGGGGCCGACGTCACTGCCATGGTGCAGACTTCCAAGGCGATGAGTGCGCAGTTCGCCCGCCAGGCGCGCACCTGGCGGTTGCTGGCGCTCGAGCGCACTGGCACGACCCAGCCCGAGCCTTTGGCGCTTGCGGACATCGTGCAGGACCTGCTCGACCTGCTTGCCACCGAAGCGCGGTTGACAGGCGTGCAGTTCGAATGGAGTGCCGCCGAACGCGTGAGAGTGCTGGACGATCAGCAGGCGCTGACGCGCCGCCTGCTCAGTGGCTTTCTGTCGACCCTGCAGAAGGCAGCGCCCGGCTCGACGCTTGTCGTCGAGGTCGGGGCGGTAGGGGGACTCGGGCGCACTGCGCTCAAGGAACGCCTCATCGATGGCCGGGTGCGCCCGGGACCGGTGGTTGAATCGTTGCGAGTGACATAGAGAACGACAGACCGGGCATCCACACTGGACTGCTGCAGGCATGGCATGGCACGATATGATCGGACAAACTCCCATCTGGAATGCTCATGCCGACTTCCTACCCGCGCGACCTGGCCGGCTACGGCCGCACGCCGCCCCATCCGCAGTGGCCGGGCAGGGCCCGCATCGCGCTGCAGTTCGTGCTCAACTACGAAGAGGGCGCTGAAAATAACGTCTTGCATGGCGATGCGGCGTCCGAAACCTTCCTGTCCGAGATCGTCGGCGCCAGCGCCTTCCCCGCGCGCCACATGAGCATGGAGTCGCTCTACGAATACGGCTCGCGCGCCGGCCTGTGGCGCCTGCTGCGCCTGTTCGAGGACCGCAAGCTGCCGCTGACCGTGTTCGGCGTGGCCCAGGCGCTGGCGCGCCATCCCGAAGCGGTGGCCGCGTTCCAGGAACTGGGGCACGAGATCGCCTGCCACGGCCTGCGCTGGATCTCGTACCAGAACGTCGACGAAGCCACCGAGCGCGCGCATCTGCTTGAAGCGGTGGCGATTTTCCGCGACCTGACGGGGGCGCCGCCGCAGGGCTGGTACACGGGACGCGACTCGCCCAACACGCGCCGCCTCGTGGTCGAGCATGGGGGCTTCGCCTACGACGCCGACCATTACGGCGACGACCTGCCGTTCTGGCAGCAGGTTGACGCGGCCGGGCCGGATGGGGTGGTGCGCCGCACGCCGCATCTGGTGGTGCCGTACACGCTCGATACCAACGACATGCGCTTTGCCTCGGCCGGCGGCTTCAATTCGGGCACGCAATTCTTCGATTACCTGAAGGACGCGTTCGACGTGCTGTACGCCGAGGGCGACCCGGATGGCCTGAACCAGCCCAAGATGCTGTCGGTCGGCCTGCATTGCCGCCTGGCGGGGCGCCCGGGCCGCACGGCAGCGCTGGCGCGCTTTCTTGATTACGTAGGCCGGCACGACAAGGTCTGGGTCACGCGCCGCATCGACATCGCCAATCACTGGAAAATGGTGCATCCTTGGCTTGACCACAAGTAGGGTGGGCGGATTCCGCCCACGCGTTCAAATCAACCTTGCTCTGTGGCGTGCAAAGGCAAGTTGAACGCGTGGACGGCATAGCCGTCCACCCTGCGTATATGCTTCGTGATATGAGCAATATCATTCGGTGATTATAAGTTGGCAGACCCTGGATGGTAGCCTTCCGCCTTTGGCGTCCAGCAATCCACTCACCAAAGACAGGCATGTCAGAACCGATCCGCTTCTTTTATCAAGGCCAGCTGCGCGAACTGCGCGACGTGAAGCCCACGCAAACCATCCTGCAGCACTTGCGGGAGGATTTGCGCTGCACCGGCACCAAGGAAGGCTGCGCCGAGGGCGATTGCGGCGCCTGCACCGTGGTGATCGGCTCGCTGGAGGATGGCGAACTGGCGCTGCGCGCGGTGAATGCCTGCATCCAGTTCACGCCGACGCTCGACGGCAAGGCCCTGTTCACGGTCGAAGACCTGGCACAACCCGACGGCGCGCCCCATCCCGTGCAGCAGGCGCTGGTCGAATGCCACGGCTCGCAATGCGGTTTTTGCACGCCGGGCTTTGCGATGTCGCTGTTTGGGATGTACCTGAAGCAGGAAGGACGCGCGCCATCGCGCTGCCAGATCAACGATGCACTGTCCGGCAACCTGTGCCGCTGCACCGGCTACCGCCCGATCATCGACGCTGCGCGCCGCATGGTCGAACTGCCACCGGTTGCCTTCGACCGCGCTGCGCTGGCCGAGCGCCTGCGCACGCTGCAGCGCAGCCACGGCTTCACGTACGCCGCGCATGGCCAGCATTTCCACGTGCCGCGCACGCTGGCCGAACTGGCGGTGCTGCGCGCCGACCACCCGGCCGCCGTGCTGCTGGCCGGTTCGACCGACGTCGGGCTGTGGGTCACCAAGCACCTGCGCGAACTGGGCGACGTGATCTATCTCGGCCAGGTCGCCGAGCTCAAAACGATGCACGAACAGGGCGGCATGCTGGAGATCGGCGCCGGCGTCTCGCTGCAGGACGCTTATCAGGCACTGGCGGCGCGCTATCCCGCCGAACTGACGGAGCTCTGGCAGCGCTTCGCGTCGCTGCCGATCCGCCATGCCGGTACGCTGGGCGGCAACGTGGCCAACGGCTCGCCCATCGGCGACTCGATGCCATGGATGATCGCGCTGGGCAGCCAGGTGGTCCTGGCCAGCAGCGCCGGTACGCGCGTGCTGGCGCTGGACGACTTTTACCTGGGCTACCAGAAGAAGGATTTGCAGCCCGGTGAATTCGTCCAGGCCGTGCGCGTGCCGCTGCCGCAATCACGTCCAGGCCTGCGCTTTCGCACCTACAAGCTGGCCAAGCGCTTCGACCAGGACATTTCGGCCGTATGCGCCGCGTTTGCCATCGTGCTCGACGGCGAGACGATTGTTGATGCCCGCATCGCGTTTGGCGGCATGGCCGCAACGCCACAGCGCGCCGCGCAGGCCGAAGCCGCGCTGCTGGGCCAGCCGTGGAGCGAAACTGTCTTGACGGGCGCGATGGCGGCGCTGGGCCGCGACTACGCGCCGTTGTCCGATGCCAGGGCCTCGAGCAGCTACCGGATGCGCACCGCGCAGAACCTGCTGCGCCGCTTCTGGCTCGAGACGCGTTTGCTTGATCCGCTGCCCGCGCAGGCAGTCAATGCTTTTGCCGGCGCCTGAGGAGACGACCATGAACGACGGCGGCATCAAGAGTACCGACGCCTGGGCCGAAGTGGGCCGCGCGCGCAAGCACGAGTCGAGCGAGCTGCACGTGCGCGGCGGCGCGACCTTCACCGACGATATCGCCGAGCTGGCCGGCACGCTGCATGCGGCGCTGGGTTTGTCGACCCGCGCGCATGCGCACATCACCGCCATCGACCTGGCGCCGGTCCGTGCCAGCGCCGGCGTGATCGCCGTGCTGACCGTCGCCGACATCCCCGGCCTGAACGACTGCGGCCCGATCATCCACGACGATCCGATCCTGGCCGATGGCCTCGTGCAGTACGTGGGCCAGCCGATCTTCATCGTCGTCGCCGACAGCCACGACAACGCACGCCGCGCGGCGCGCCTGGCGCAGGTGACCTATGAGGACCTGCCGGCGATCCTGACCCCGCAGGCGGCGCGCGCCGCGCAATCGTACGTGCTGCCGCCCATGCGCCTGACGCGCGGCGACGCCGAAGCAGCGTTCGCGCGCGCGCCGCACACGGTCAAGGGCCAGCTGTACGTGGGCGGGCAGGAGCAGTTCTACCTCGAAGGCCAGATCGCGTATGCGCTTCCCGGCGAAGACCGCGGCATGCACGTGTACTCGTCGACCCAGCACCCGAGCGAGATGCAGCACGTGATCGCCCATGCGCTCGGCCTGCATTCGCACCACGTGACGGTCGAGTGCCGCCGCATGGGCGGGGGCTTTGGCGGCAAGGAATCGCAGTCGGCGCTGTGGGCGGCGGCGGCTGCCATTGCTGCAGTGCGTACGGGCCGCCCGGTCAAGCTGCGCGCCGACCGCGATGACGACATGCTCGTCACCGGCAAGCGTCACTGCTTCCACTATGAATACGAAGTCGGCTACGACGCCGAAGGTCGCATTTTGGCCGCGCGGGTCGACATGGTCACTCGCGCGGGTTACTCGGCCGACCTGTCCGGCCCCGTGGCCACGCGCGCCGTCTGCCACTTCGACAATGCGTATTACCTGTCCGACGTCGACATCCGCGCCGCCTGCGGCAAGACCAACACGCAATCGAACACGGCGTTTCGGGGCTTCGGCGGTCCGCAGGGCGCCATCGCCATCGAATACGTGCTCGACGAAATCGCGCGTAACCTGGGCCGCGATGCGCTCGATATCCGGCGCCTGAATTTCTACGGTATGTCCGATCGCAACGTCACGCCCTACGGCCAGACGATTGTCGACAACGTCATCCCCGAACTGGTGGCCAAGCTGGAAGCGGACAGCGACTACCGCGCGCGCCGCGCGGCCGTGGACGACTACAACCGCACCAGCCCCGTGCTCAAGAAGGGGCTGGCGCTCACGCCGCTCAAGTTCGGCATCGCGTTCAACGTCACGCACCTGAACCAGGCCGGCGCGCTGGTGCACGTCTACGTGGACGGCTCCATCCTCGTGAACCACGGCGGCACCGAGATGGGGCAGGGCATCAACACCAAGGTGATGCAGGTCGTGGCGCACGAACTGGGCGTTGAACTCGGTCGCGTGCGCGCCACCGCGACCAATACCAGCAAGGTCTCGAACACATCGGCCACCGCCGCGTCGACCGGTGCCGACCTGAACGGCAAGGCCGCGCAGGATGCCGCCGGCAAGATCCGCGCGCGCCTCGCGCAATTTGCGGCGCAGCAGTACGGGGGCGCGGCCAGCGACGTGCGCTTCGCCGCCGGCACCGTGTTCGTCGCGGGCCTGGCGCTGCCGTTCGAGGAGCTCGTCGCCAAGGCTTACCTGGCGCGCGTGCAATTGTGGTCAGATGGTTTCTACGCCACGCCCGGCCTGCACTGGGATCCGAAGACGATGACGGGTCGCCCGTTCTCGTACTTCGCGTATGGCGCGGCAGTGTCCGAAGTGGTGGTCGACACGCTCACCGGCGAATGGAAGCTGCTGCGCGTGGATGCGCTGTACGATGCCGGCCGCTCGCTCAATCCGGCGATTGACATCGGCCAGGTCGAAGGCGCGTTCATCCAGGGCATGGGGTGGTTGACCACCGAGGAATTGTGGTGGAACCCGGCCGGCAAGCTGATGACGCATGCGCCGTCGACCTACAAAATCCCGGCGGTCTCGGACTGCCCGGAGGATTTCCGCATCGCGTTGTTCGACAATGCCAACGTCGAAGACAGCATCCACCGCTCCAAGGCCGTGGGCGAGCCACCGTTGCTGTTGCCATTCTCGGTCTTCTTCGCGCTGCGCGACGCCATCTCGAGCGTGGGCGGGCACCGGGTCAATCCGCCACTGAATGCTCCCGCGACGAGCGAAGCCATTCTGGATGCGATCGCGTTCGTCGAGGGCGCCGCCGGCGTGCGCGCGTGACGATGGACTGGTTGCGCGCCCAAGGCGATGTGCCTTCCGTGCTGGTCACGGTGGCGGCCGTGAAGGGCTCGGCGCCGCGCGAGCCGGGCGCAAAGATGCTCGTGCGCGCACACGACTTTGACGACACCATCGGCGGCGGCCATCTCGAACACCGCGCTCTGGAGATTGCGCGCACGATGCTGCAGGGTGGCGAAGCGCGCCGTTTCGAGCGTTTTGCGCTGGGCCCGAGCCTGGGCCAATGCTGCGGTGGTGTCGCCTGGCTGGCGTTTGAACGTGTCGATGCCGCGCAGGTTGACCTGCTGCGCACGCGCCGCAATGTCGACACGTGGCGCCTCGTTGCGCTGGACGGCGCGTGCGAATGGGCCTTGTTCGACGACGCGGCGCCCCTCGCGGGCACGCCGGCCGCGCCGTCGTTCGAACGCGCACTTGAAGCCCGCGTGCTGGCAGGCGAGGGCGGTCGCCGCTGGCTGCTCGACCCGGTCCTTGCGCCGCGCGCGCACCTGATGCTGTTCGGCGCCGGCCACGTGGGCGCCGCCATCGTGCGTGCGCTGGCCGAGCTGCCATGTCGTGTGACGTGGGTCGACGAACGCGACGCCATGTTCCCGGCGTCCATCCCCCCGAACGTGACGATCGAGGCGACCGATACCCCCGAGGCGCTGGTGGCACACGCCGCGCCCGGCACGAGCTTTCTCGTCATGACCCACAGCCACGCGCTCGACCTGCGCCTGTGCCAAGCTATCCTGGCGCGCCCCGCGCATCCGGCGACGCCCGACTGGTTCGGCCTGATCGGATCAGGCACCAAACGCAGCCAGTTTGAAGCGCGTCTGCGCGAGCGCGGCATCGCCGATGCGCGCCTGGCCAATATGGTCTGCCCGATCGGCCTGCCCGATATTGCCGGCAAGGCCCCGGCCGTGATCGCCGCATCGAGTGTGGCGCAATTGCTGGCCGTGTGGGAAGCTGCACATCACCCCGAACCTCAACCGGAATTCCTGTAATGCCCACTGCATCACCCAATGTGCAGGCCTATCGCGCCAGCCTGCTGCACTTTCGCGCCGATCCGGCGTTCGACGATGGCGCCGCGCTGTTTCACGAAGACGGCCTGCTGATCGTCGAGGATGGCCGCATCCAGGCCGCTGGCGACTACGCCGCGCTCGCGCCCAAGCTGCCTGCGGGCCTCGAACCCGTCGACTACCGCGGCAAGCTGATTGTCCCCGGCTTCATCGACACGCACCTGCATTACCCGCAGACCGACATGATCGCCTCGCCGGCGCCGGGCCTGCTGCCGTGGCTCGAGACGTATACCTTCCCGACCGAGCGCCGCTACGAAGATCACGCAGATGGCCGTTCTACGGCCGACTTCTTCCTCGACGAGCTGCTGCGCTGCGGGACCACCACGGCGATGGTCTACTGCACCGTGCACCCGCAATCGGTTGACGCGTTCTTTGCCGCGAGCGAAGCGCGCAACCTGCGCATGGTGGCCGGCAAGGTGCTCATGGACCGCAACTGCCCGGACTTCCTGCGCGACCTCGAAGGCGATTTGGGCGAGAGCGAAGCGCTGATCAAGCGCTGGCACAAGCGCGGCCGCGCGCTGTACGCGATCACGCCGCGCTTCGCGCCGACATCGACCGAAGCCCAGCTGCGCCTGACGGGCGAGCTGGCGGCGGCATACCCGGACACCTTCATCCAGACCCATGTGGCCGAGAACCGCGACGAATGCACCTGGGTGGGCGAGCTGTTTCCGCAGGCGCGCAGCTATCTGGACGTGTACGACAGCTATGGCCTGATGCGCCCGCGCGCGATGTTCGGCCACTGCATCTGGCTCGACGACGAGGACATGGCACGCATGGCGGCCACCGGCTCGGCCGCTGCCGTGTGCCCCACGTCGAACCTGTTCCTGGGCAGCGGCCTGTTCGACTTCGAGCGCGCCGACAAGGCCGGCATGCTGCTGTCGCTGGGCACGGACGTGGGCGCCGGCACGTCGTTCTCGCTGCTGCAGACGATGAACGAAGCGTATAAAGTCGCGCGCATGAAGGGCAGCTACCTGACGGCGCTGCGCATGTTTTATCTCGCCACGCTGGGCGCGGCGCGCGCGATGGGGCTGGAGGACACGATCGGCAGCTTCACGCCCGGCCTCGAGGCGGACTTCGTGGTGCTCGACCGCGAAGCGACGCCGCTGATGGCGCGCCGCACGAGCCACAGCCACTCGCTCGAAGAGCTGCTGTTCGCGCTGGCGCTGCTGGGGGATGACCGTACGGTAGCTGCGACGTATTCGTATGGTCGCCAGGTGCATGTACGCTGATTTGTCTGGGCTGTGTTGATGGTTGCCGGCGACGTGTTCGTGCCGGATGATCTGGCTGCCAACCACCACCGCGTGGACGGCGGAGCCGTCCACCCTACGAATAACGGCGCCGTTCTCGTGCGGGATGATCTGGCTGCCAACCATCACCGCGTGGACGGCGGAGCCGTCCACGCTACCGGCTGCAATATTGCCAACCTTGAACGAAGGCGTTAGAGTCTGACGCTTGCCACCCATCCTGAAAGTTTCACCATGCACAAGTATTTGCCCGGCAGTGCGCTGCTGGCGCTGGCCGTCGTTGCTTCGCCCGTCCTGGCCCGGGCGCCATCGGTCACCGCCAACGAAGCGGCCACCGCGCGCCATTACGCCAGCCTGATCGAGGGCAGCACGCCGCGCCTGTCCGAGCTGACGATGTTCTTCACGCAGATGCCCAAGGGCGGCGATCTGCACCACCATTATTCGGGCGCGATCTATGCCGAGACCTATGTCGATTTCGTCGACAAGCAGGGCTTCTGCATCGACAAGAATACTTACCGCATCGAGACCGACAAAGCAACCATCGCCGCCCAGCGCGCCAAACCGGCGGCTGAACGCACCTGCCTGTCGGGCGCACAAGTCAATGCCGACGAAAACACCTGGCGCGAGCTGGTCAAGCGCTGGTCGAACAAGGATTTCAGCAACCACGTCGCGATCCAGCCGGCGCCGGACCGCCTGTTCTTCGGCACCTTCGGCTACTTCGGCCCGGTGGCCAACGACAATCTGCGCGAAGGCCTGCAAGAGATCAAGGCGCGCGCCATTGCCGAAAATGTCGGCTACATCGAAACGATGTTCCTGCTCTCGCCGTTCGTGGCCAACCCCGCCTTCGATACGAGCACCCGCGCCAGCGTGAACGACGACGCGGCGCTTGGCGCCCAGTTGCGCGCCGAGCTGGCGGCGCTGGACGCAAACGCCGCCTACAACACGTCGATCGACAGCTTTGTCGCGCAGATCAATGCGGCCTCGGAAGGCATCGACGACGAGCGCTTTACGATGCGTTATCAGAACTACACGCTGCGCCTCTTGGGCCCGTCGCAGGTGTTTTCGGCGATGGTGTCGAGCTTCAAGGCCGCCGCCAAGGGCGGGCGCATCGTCGGCGTCAACATCGTCGGCCAGGAAAGCCTGCACGTGTCGATGCGCGACTACCTGCTGCATATGAAGATGTTCCGCTTCCTGAAAACGGTGTACCCGGACGTGAAAGTGGCGATGCATGCGGGCGAGCTGGCGCTGGGCGAAGTGCCACCGGAAGGCCTGAAGTTCCACATCGACAGCGCCCTGGGCATTGCCGGCGCCGACCGCATCGGCCATGGCCTGGACCTGGCGCATGAAGCCAACGCACCGGCCATCATCAAGACGATGCGCGAGAAGGATATTCCGGTCGAGATCAACCTGACCTCGAACGCGTTCATCAGCGGCGTGGCTGGCGCGGATCATCCGATCCACCTGTACCGCAAGTATGGCGTGCCGTACGTGATTTCGACCGACGACGCCGGCGTGACCCGCCATACGCTGTCGCACGAGTACGTGCAATTTGCCAGCCAGTTCAAGCCTTCTTACGCGGAAATCAAGAAAGCGTCGTACAACAGCATCCGCTACGCCTTCCTGTCTGTGGCAGAAAAGCAACGCTTAACAAAACAGCTCGATGGGCGCTACGCCCGATTCGAGGCGCAGGTCGCTGCCATGGCGACCCAGGCAGCGCGCGCGAAATAAAGTGTGTCATCCCCGATCCGGCGCTCGCCGGATCGCCTCCCTGTCATAAACAACCTTCGACTTTTCGGCACTAAGTTAACCGGGAAGAAAGGTTTGTCGTCTTCTCGCTACACAATTCTGTGTTGCACCGCTGGTTCTACTGATTTTTTGCTGAAAAAATTTCACCGTGGAATGCCACGCATATAATTCCGCCATGTCATAAAGCACGCCAAATGACACGATTTTTGTCGCGTAACGACAACGTCGGCGGGGTGATTTATACGAAAAAGCTCTGAATAGCCAAGCCAAATTGAATTTGTCGGGCTGAAAACGCTGATGCATATTGGCGCAATTCTGCTGTAAATCAAACCACACATCGTGTCATTTTGTTGAAACATTGTACCGATACAATCGCAGCCGCTTGCCGGCTGAATCACTGGCGCGGCACGACGAATACAACACGCAGTAAAGCAGGGGAGGACGTCCGTCGGACGTCCAACAAACAACTTTGAAGTTCTTTTTGGGGTAATCAATGATCACTCAGCAGCAGATCCGGCTCACCAAGTTGGCGCTGGCTTTGTCAGTTGCGTTGGCGGCGTCGCCGTCGTTCGCACAGAACACCACTTCGGCCGTCGGTGGCCGTATCTCGAACGTCTCGGGTCAGCCGGCTGCCGGCGCGCAAGTGCAGATCCTGCACACCGAGTCGGGATCTGTCAGCAATGTCGTAACCGACGCTGAAGGCCGCTACGTTGCACGTGGCCTGCGCGTGGGTGGTCCTTACACCATCACTATCACCAAAGACGGCATCACCCAAACCCGCAACAACGTCTTCCTCGACCTGGCGCAGACCGCCGAAGTCGACGCCACCCTGGGCGTGCAGACCGTGACCATCGCCGGTACCGCATCGCGTTCGGAAGTCTTCACGAGCAACAATATGGGTGCGGGCACCGCCATCAGCAACACCCAGCTCCAGACCCAGGCATCGATCCAGCGTAACCTGCAAGACTATGCGCGTGCCGACCCGCGCGTGTCGCAGACCGACAAGGACCGCGGCGAAATCTCGGTCGCCGGCCAGAACTCGCGCTACAACTCGACCACCATCGACGGCGTCGCGATCAATGACACCTTCGGCCTGGAAGCCAATGGCAGCCCGACCGCGCGTCAGCCGATCTCGATCGAAGCGATCCAGTCGGTGCAGGTCAACGTCGCCAACTACGACGTCACTCAGAAGGGCTACACCGGCGCAAACATCAACGCCGTGACCAAGTCGGGTACCAACACCTATCGTGGCGGCGTGTACTACGTGTACCGCAACGACAACCTGTCGGGCGACCGTTACAACCCGATCACGGACGTCTACACCGACGCGCCGAAGTCGAAGGAAACCACCAAGGGTGTCTGGGCATCGGGTCCGCTGATCCAGGACAAGCTGTTCATCTACGCTCTGGCCGAAAACTTCGAGAGCTCGCGTTCGAGCCCTGAGTTCGGCGCCATCGGCAGCGGCGCCGGCACCACCGTCGGCATCAGCCAGTCGGCCATCTCGGAAGCCCAGCGCATCGCCCAGCAGACCTACGGCGTCGACATCGGCAGCACCGCCGTACCGAGCGGCTCGATGCTGACCTCGAAAGAGCGCCTGGTGAAGTTCGACTGGAACATCACCGACGAACACCGCGCCAACCTGCGTTACGCCAAGACCGAACAGGGCGAGCCGTTCTACCCGGGCTTCTCGGCCACCGGTGTCGGCCTGTCGTCGAGCTTCTACAACCAGGGCAAGTCGATCGAGACCACCGTGGCCCAGTTGTTCTCGGACTGGACCCCGAACTTCTCGACCGAGTTCAAGTTCTCGAACCGCGATTACGATTCGGTCCCGGTCAACGCGACCCGCACGCCATCGATGGCCCTGCAGTTCAGCGGCGCACTGCCGGCTGACGCACCAAGCGGCCTGTCGACCGCCAACCGTAACATCAACTTCGGTACCGAGTTCAGCCGTCACAACAACGTGCTGCGCAACAAGACCAAGGACCTGTACGCCGGCGCCAACTGGATCGTGGGCGACCATGAAATGAAGTTCGGTGCCGACTACACCAAGAACGATGTCTACAACGCGTTCCTGCAGGGTATCAACGGCTCGTACACCTACGCCTGCCTGGATTCGGCGGACGCGAACTTCTACAGCTTCGGTGCACTGCCAAGCTGCGCACGCGCAACCAATGCACAAGTGCAGCAAGCCGTGCTGGAGAACTTCCAGAAGGGTCGCCCACTGAGCTACAGCCAGCAGCGCGCGCTGCCAGGCGCGTCGCTGAACGATGCGGTCGCCGAGTTCAGCACCAAGAACACCGGCCTGTTCCTGCAAGACACCTGGACCGTCAACGACCAGCTGACCCTGACCTACGGCGTGCGTTACGACCGTAACGATGTCGGCGGCCGTCCATTGGCCAACACCGCTGCTGCCCAGCCACTGGTGGCCGGCAACCCGGCCACCGGCGTGCGCCAGTCCGGCGGCTTCGGTCTGGACAACACCCGCACCATCGACGGTACCGACCTGATCCAGCCACGTTTCGGCTTCAACTACCGCTTCGACAAGTCGCCACGTCCGACCCAGATCCGCGGCGGCTTCGGCCTGTTCCAGGGTGCGGCAGCCACGGTGTGGATGTCGAACCCGTTCTCGGGCACCGGCGTGGCTACCGCCACGATCAGCTGCTCGGGCACCGGCGCAACCCGCTGCCCGACCACCGGCGGCCTGACCAGCTTCAATCCTGACGCCCAGCCTGCCATTTCCGGCGCGATTCCGGCCGCAGACGTCAACTTCCTGGATCCAAGCTTCCGTCAGCCATCGATCTGGAAAACCAACCTGGCGTTCGACACCGAACTGCCATGGTACGGCCTGGTCTTCGGCGCCGAAGCGCTGTACACCAAGAACAAGAACGGCATCTACTACGAACACCTGAACCTGGGCGCAGCAACGCGCAACGGTTCGGATGGCCGTCCGCTGTTCTGGAACGCAGCCGGCCTGAGCACGGCGTGCTACGGCGTGTCGAACAACACGGCGAACATCATCACCAGCTGCGGCGCGGTCAACCGTTCGCTGAGCAACCGCAGCTTCAACAACGTGCTGGTGGCGCGTGATACCGACAAGGGCGACGCGAAAGTGCTGACCATGTCGCTGTCGCAGCCGATGACCAAGGGCTTTGGCTGGTCGGTGGCGTACACCTACACCGATGCGACCGAAGTCTCGCCGCTGACGTCGTCGGTGGCCAACTCGAACTTCAACGGCCGTTCGTCGTTCAACCCGAACGAAGAAGTCGCCGCGACTTCGAGCTACGCCATCAAGAACCGCGTCAATGCGCTGATGAACTTCCAGAAGAAATTCTTCGAAGGCTACAACACGCGTCTGGGCGTCTTCTACGAAGGTCGTGAAGGCCGTCCATACAGCTGGACGTTCAACAACGACATGAACGGTGACAATCTGGCCGGTAACGACCTGATGTACATCCCGACCGCCTTCGGTTCGAACGAAGTCACGTTCGCAGGTGACACCGCCACCAACCGTGCCAACGAGCAGCGCTTCTGGGACGTCGTCAATGCGAACAAGGGCCTGAGCAAGGCTGCCGGTGGTGTCGTCAAGCGTAACAACTCGACCGCTGAATGGGTCAACACCTTCGACGTGCGCATCAGCCAGGAAATCCCGGGCATCTTCGCACGCAACAAGGCGACCTTCTCGCTCGACTTCATGAACTTCGGTAACCTGCTGAACAAGAAATGGGGCCGTACCGAAGAGATCAGCTTCCAGGGCTCCGGTGGCCAGGCACGCAGCTTCGTCGACGTCGCTGGTATCGATGCACAAGGTCGTTATGTCTACGTCGTGCGTAACGACGTCGAGCGTCAGGACCTGAAGCAAGCTAAGGGCGAGTCGCAGTGGGCCATCCAGGCAACCCTGCGTTACGAATTCTAAGCAGCGCCAATTCGTAGCATGAGGTAGTCAGAACGGCCGGTGGAAACACCGGCCGTTTTTTCATCAAAAAAGTCCGCAGCCCTGCTGCTGTAAGGATTTCCTGCGCACAGGCGGCATGGGATAATGCCTGCTGTTGCGCTTATCCAAGCCCCGTCCTTCGGGTGCCGGCCACCCCGGCCCGATTCCATAAAAGGTGTTTTTCATGATCGTCTCGCGTCGCGCAAGCGCCCGTCTGTCCACACTCACCGTTGCGCTGCTGCTGGCCGGCTGCGTGACCGCGCCCCAGGGTCCGGTCACCATCAACCTCGTGTCGCTCAATGACTTCCACGGCAACCTGGAACCAAGCCGCTATGTGCTCAAGGGGGCCGACGGCAAGGACCAGGTCATGCGCGCCGGCGGCGCCGAAGCCGTGGCTGCGGCCCTGCAGGCCTGGCGCAAGGAAGACAAGGAGTTGCTGCTGGTGTCGACCGGCGACATCGTCGGCGCCAGCCCGGCGCTGTCGTCGCTGTGGGCCGACGAGCCGACGATCGAAGTGATGAACATGCTGAACCTGCGCGCGAGCGCGGTAGGCAACCACGAATTCGACGGCGGCCGCAAGGAACTGCTGCGCCAGCAGAACGGCGGCTGCGATTCGCCGCACCCGACCAAGGCCTGCAAGCTGACCCCGAATTTCGGCGGCGCCAAATTCACGTACCTGGGCGCGAACGTGATCGACAAGGTCACCGGCAAGCCGATCATCCCCGGCTTCACCATCGAAACCGTCAAGGGCATCAAGGTGGGCCTGGTCGGCGTGGTGCTGCGCGATACGCCGAACATGGTCGTCGCGTCGGGCATCGCGGGCTTGCGCTTCGGTGACGAAGCCGAGGCGGTCAACAACGCGCTGCCAGCGATGCGCGCGGCCGGCGCCCAGGTCATCGTGGCCCTCGTGCACCAGGGCGGCCGCACGGTCGAGTCGCCGTTGCAAGCCGGTTGCAGCAAGCTGACGGGCGACATCGTCCCGGTGGTTCAGAAGATCGACCCGTCGGTCAAGCTGGTGCTGACCGGGCACTCGCATCAGGGCTATCTGTGCGACGTCGATGGCCGCGTTGTGACCCAGGCCGATACGGCTGGCCACCTGCTCACGCGCGTGTCGATGCAGGTCGAACCAAGCACCGGCGCGGTGTCGAACCTGACCGTTGCCAACGTCGTGATGAAGCCGGGCGAGTATCCGGCCGATCCGAAGATCGTCGCGTATGTCGCGCAAGTGAAAGAGCGCAGCGAAGCCGCATTGACGCGCCCGATCGCCAAGATCGCCGTCGCGCCGCTGCTGCGCAAGAATAACGACGCGGGTGAATCGCCCCTCGGCAACCTGGTGGCCGATGCGGCGCTGGACTCTGCGCGCAGCCTGGGCGCACAGTTCGCGTTCATGAACAATGGTGGCGTGCGGCGTGACCTCGAAGCAGGCGCCGACAAGACCGTCAACTTCGGCCAGGCACAGGCCGTGCTCCCGTTCGGAAACACGACCGTCGTGATGAACATGACCGGCGCGCAGATCCGCAACCTGCTCGAGCGCCAGTGGCCCGAAGGCCCGAACGTCACGTCCAGTGTGCTGCAAGTCTCGCAAAACTTTACCTACACGTGGGACGCGAAGCGGCCGGCCGGCACCCGGCTGGTGCCGGGCAGCATCAAGCTCGATGGCAAGCCGCTGGTTGATACTGCGACATATCGCCTGGCACTGAACAACTTCCTGGCCGAAGGCAGCGACGGCTATCCGGAATTCGCACTGGGCACGCAGCGCATCGATACCGGCCTGCGCGACCTGGATGGCTTCATCGCCTACCTGAAAAAACTCGAAGGGCAGGGCGCCGCGCTGGCCCCGGCTACCCCGCGCATCGTGCGCCTCAATTAAGACCATCAAACCATCATGAAAAAACTCGCATGCGTGCTGGCGCTCACCAGCGCCTTTGGATTACTGGGTGCATCGGACGCCGCCGCCTGGGGCCGCGACGGCCACCGCGCCGTCGGCTCGATCGCCGACAAGCTGCTCAAGGGGACCAACGCGCAAAAGCAGATCGCGCTGCTGTTGCAGCCGGGTGAATCGCTGGCGTCGGTCGCCAACTGGGCCGACTGCGTCAAGGGCACGTATTGCGGCCCGCAGACGCCCGAGATGGTCGAATACGTCGAAGGCAATCCGCGCCACAGCGAATATCACTACACCAACGTGCCGTTCCAGCTCGATCACTATCACGAGCATGGTGTGGGTACGAGCGATGTCGACATCGTGCAGACGCTGGAGCAGTGCATCGCTGTCTTGCAGGGCAAGACCGATCCGGCGCTGAACCCGCACAAGTTCACCAGGCGCCAGGCCTTGATCCTGCTGGCGCACTTTGCCGGCGACATCCACCAGCCGCTGCACGTGGGTTCGGCGTTCGTCAGCAAGGACGGCAAGTTCATCGTGCCGAAATCGCGCGCCGAGATCGACGACGCGCTCGTGTTCGATTCGCGCGGCGGCAACAACCTGCTGCTCGATGACGAGAAACTGGCAGCGCTGTCCAAAGGGGTGATTCCTGCTGCAGAAGCGGGCGATGCGCCGGTCGTCGTCAAGGAGGGCGTGCCGAAGGCGTTGACCAAGCCGTTCCACTCGTACTGGGACAGCACGACGGTCGACTACGCCTTCCGCCGCGTCAAGACGCGCACGCCGGAGCAGTTCGCGGACGTGGCAATCGCCAGCGCGCCGCTGGTCGCGAAAGCCAAGGGCGACGTGGCCACCTGGCCCGTGCAGTGGGTGGAAGACGGCCTCAAATCCGCCAAGCTGGCGTATGCCGACGTGGTGCCGGGCAAGCTGACGCCGCAGACGGGCAAGAAGGGCGAGACCTACTACACCTTCGCGCTCGAAGTGCCGGCCAATTATCCGGTGCCGAGCTCCGACATCGCCAAGACCCAGCTGATCAAGGGCGGGTATAACCTGGCCGCGATGCTGCAGGCAATCTGGCCGTAAGCCCACGGCATGCAGCGCGCGGATTGTTCGCGCGCGCGGTGCACTTTTGGCACGGCCTCGGATAGAATCCGGTCATCCCCTGACCAGACTCCCGAGGCCCCATGCATGTCCCACTGAAGGCCGCCATCGCGGCAGCCTGCCTGTTCCCCGCACTCCACGCTCACGCGCAAACCCCCACCGGCGCCAGCCTGCCACTGTGGGAATTCGGCCTTGGCGCCGCTGCCCTGAGCACGCCGGCGTATCCCGGCGCCGACGACCGCACCACCCGCGTCCTGCCCATCCCGTTTTTGCTGTATCGCGGGGAAGTGCTGCGCGCTGACCAGTCGGGTATCGGTGCGCGTCTGTTCCGCTCTGATCGGCTTGAATTCGACGTCGGCTTGTCAGGTGCCTTGCCGTCGGACTCGGACGACGTCGAGGTACGTGCCGGCATGCCGGATCTGGGCGCGCTGTTCGAATTCGGTCCGCGTTTGAAAATTCGCGTGGCCGATATCGACGCGACGAGCCGATTGCGCGCCGAACTGCCACTGCGCGCCGTGATCGAAGCGCGGGGCGGCCTGCGCCGTCAGGGCTGGACGTTCGAGCCGAAGCTGGCCTACGAGACGCGCGGCGAGCGCGGCCTGTGGTCGTTCGAAGCCAACACGTCGGTCGTGTTTGGCGACAAGCGCATCAACCGCTATTTTTATGAAGTCGCGCCGCAGTATGCGACCGCCAGCCGCGACGCCTACAGCGCCGACGCCGGCCTGGTGCTGGCGCGCGTGGGCCTCTTTGCGACGCGCCAGCTCAATCCCGACGTGCGCCTGTTCGGCTACGTGCGCTACGAGTCGTACGCTGGCAGCGCCAACCGCGATAGCCCGCTGCACCTGAAGAATTCGGGCACGTCGGCCGGCATCGGCTTCGCCTGGACGCTGGCGCGCTCGAGCCGCCGCGCGGCGGGCTTCGAGCCGGTCGATCCGGTGACGCCATGACGTAACGCGGGCAAGGCCGGTGTTTGGTGAATGTGTGGTGCACGTCTTACGCTGCAATGCGCTGGACGTTGGTCCGTTCGATTTTTCCGGCCTGGTATAAATCGTATTGCAGCTGCATGCCTGCCCAAAGTTCGGGGCTGGTATTCAGTGCGCTGCCGAGCCGGTAGGCCATATCGGGCGACACACCTGCTGCGCCGTTGACAACACGCTGCAAGGTGACACGGCTGACCCCCAGCCGCGCCGCCGCCTCCGTGATCGTCATCTCTCCCAGGTACTCCCGAAGCACCTCTCCCGGATGCGGCGGATTATGCATACGAGTCATTTTTTCTCCTGAAGTTAGTGGTAGTCAAGGTAGTCAAAGAGGATGGCGTCGGTGCCATCGAATGCAAAAATCGGTCGCCAGTTACCGCTGACTGTCACTGCCCAATGCCCCTTGAGGCCACCTTTTAATGGGTGAAGTGCCCATGCCGGCGCCGACAAGTCTTCCGGACGGGTTGCCTGATCAAGGGCGGCCAATTGAAGGCGCAGTCTTGCTGCGTGCGAAGCCTGGATCCCGGCTTTGTTTCCGGTCTCGAAGTAGCGTTGCAACCCTTTGTGCCTGAAGGTTCTGATCATGCGATGTATAGTATCTTGTATCGCTACAAGATACAATCCCTGTCATGACCTGTCAGTCATATCATCGGGCATGGTCAAGAAAAAGAGCGGCACGTAAAAGAGCGGGATATCCGCCGCTCTTTTACATGCCGCTCTTTTCCCTCAGGCCGTCACGACGCAGTATCAGCGTCGCTCGGCGCAGTTTCAGCGATTACTTCGGCTTGTAAGAAACACGACCCGACAACCCGATCGTACCGGCGCCGTTCGACAAGTCTTCAGTGCCGCTCAGCGAGCCGCCGCCGGTTGCGTGAAAATAGGTGCCGGAGCCGCCCGTGATGGTGAAGGTGCCACCGTTCATGACGTAGGCAGTGCCTGCGCCTGTAGGGACGAACTGGCCACTGTAGTCGGCGAAAATCTGGTCGCCGTTTGGATACAGCAGGATGAACTTGCCCTTGCTGAAGGTGAAGGTCGTGCCGGACTGGGCGAAGCAATCACCGCCCACGAACGCGACCGGCGTTCCTTCAGCCGTCTCACCGTGGCCGGCAAGCTTGCCGCCGAGGGTGGACGCACATTGCGGCGCAGGCCCCACCTTTTCATTGAATACGCCTTTGACTTCAAGCGCCTTGACCACGTTCGGACCGGCCGAGGCCGAGAACGAAGCGGCCATCAGGACCAGGCTGGACAGGAGGCGTACGGAGACAGTCTTCATTACAATAATTCCTTGGCTGTTAAAAAAATGATATTGCACATACTAAGATAAGAGAACAAATCCTCTTGCGCGCACGATTCCATTTTTTCACGTTGTTGCAGGTTGCCCACATGCTCCTGGTGCTCGGTCGCAGTTTGATGACACCTTCACTGCGCGACATGGTTGAACGCGTGGACGGCGCAGCCGTCCACCCTACGTTGACAGCGCATCCATAAAAAAACGCCGGGCGAACCCGGCGTTTCATGTGGTGGAGAAGGTGACCTGCGTTATGCGGCCTCGCGCATCCCCAACGCTGGCCGCGCCACGCTCTTGAGCGCCGGACGCGCCTGCTGCGCTTCGAAGCGGAACGTCGACACCAGCTGCGACAGCGCCTTCGCCTGCTCCCGCATCGACGTCGATGCGGCGGCCGCTTCTTCGACCAGCGCCGCGTTCTGCTGCGTCACCTGGTCCATCTGCGCGATCGCCTGGTTCACCTGTTCGATGCCGGCCGACTGCTCCTGGCTGGCCATGGCGATGCCCGACATGATGCTGGTCACGCGGCCGATGCTGTCGACGATTTCCTGCATCGTCGCGCCGGCGTCCGACACCAGGCGGCTGCCTTCTTCGACCTTGGCGCTCGAGTCGCCGATCAGGGTCTAGCACGACAGGGTCAGGTCTGGCATTCAGACACGAGCTCAACAAAAGTCTAGCTATAAAAGCCCTGATGAACGGACTAAAGCAGAGTCCGTGTCCAAATGTCAGACCTGACCCTGGCTGTTCTGGCGGCTGATTGTGCTGGCTATGTTTTCCTTCAAACCGTAAAAAAAACGCCGGGCGAACCCGGCGTTTCATGTGGCGGATGAGGTACTCCGCGTTATGCGGCCTCGCGCATGCCCAGCGCCGGCCGCGCCGCGCTCTTGAGCGCGGGACGCGCCTGCTGCGCTTCGAAGCGGAACGTCGACACCAGCTGCGACAGCGCCTTCGCCTGCTCCCGCATCGACGTCGATGCGGCGGCTGCTTCTTCGACCAGCGCTGCGTTCTGCTGCGTCACCTGGTCCATTTGCGCGATCGCCTGGTTCACCTGTTCGATGCCGGCCGACTGCTCCTGGCTGGCCATGGCGATGCCCGACATGATGCTCGTTACGCGGCCGATGCTGTCGACGATTTCCTGCATCGTCGCGCCGGCATCCGACACCAGGCGGCTGCCTTCTTCGACCTTGGCGCTCGAGTCGCCGATCAGGGTCTTGATTTCTTTCGCTGCTGCCGCCGAACGCTGCGCCAGATTGCGCACTTCGGAAGCCACGACCGCGAAACCGCGACCCTGTTCACCGGCGCGCGCTGCCTCGACTGCCGCGTTAAGCGCGAGGATATTGGTCTGGAACGCGATGCCGTCGATGACGCCGATGATGTCCACGATCTTCTTCGACGAATCGGTGATGGCGTCCATCGTCTGGACGACGCGCCCGACCGTGTCGCCGCCGCGGCCGGCCACCTGCGAGGCGTTCTGCGCGAGGGTGTTGGCTTCGCGCGCGTTGTCCGCGTTCTGGCGCACGGTCGAGGTCAGCTCTTCCATCGAGGATGCGGTTTCTTCCAGTGCGCCGGCCTGCTGCTCGGTGCGGGCCGACAGTTCGAGGTTGCCGGCCGAGATCTGGTCGGCCGCTTCGGCGATCGTGTCGGTGCCACTGCGCACCTGGCTGACGATGCCGACCAGGTTGTCGTTCATGTCCTTCAGGGCGCCCATCAGCGCGCCCGTTTCGTTGTTGCCCTGGACGACGATCTGGCTGCTCAGGTCACCCGTGGCGACGGTTTGCGCCACCAGCACGGCTTCTTCGAGCGGGGTCGTGATGCGGCGGCCGATCCACCAGGCGAACAGGCCGCCGCAGACCAGCGCGAGGGCGGCCAGCGTGACCTGCAGCTTCAGGCTCGTTGCGAAGCTCTCGTCGATCTTGGCCGAATCGGCGGCCACGACATCCTTCTGGAATTTCACCATGGCGCGCAGGCTCTCGAGATACGACTGCACGCGCGGCAGCATGTCGGTATTGAGGAAGTTGCGCACAGCCGCATCGTCGCCCGCCGCCTTCTGCGCCATCACGCTCTTGCGCGCCTTGCGGTAGCCTTCGCGCTGCTCGTCGACCTTGGCAAACAGGGCCATCGCGGCGGGGTTGTTCGCCAGGCTCGTGGTCAGTTCCTTGTGCACCACGTCCGAACGCTTGGACGATTCGGCGATCGCGTCGAGGAAATATTTCTCGTCGTTCGCATCGGTCATCTTGATCGCGGCGATCGTGCGCGCGGCGTTGGTCTCGATGATGGCCTGCCACTCCTGCAGCAGGGCGAGGCGATGCAGGCTCTCGCCGGTCAGCTCGTCGGTCAGGTTTTCCGCTTTCTGCATCTGGAACAGGCCAATGCCAACCAGCAGCACCATTGCAGCGAGGATGGTGGCGAAGCCGCCGAGGATCAGCGTGCGGATCTTGAGATTTTGAAAGTTCATGAAATTCCGTCTATCGGTGAAAAGCAAAATTCGTGGCATACAAAGTATTGCCACAAGGCACTACATTTTCACAGATTCGGAACAGAAAATCCGGAGAAATTGTGCGAAGTACGATCACTTTTCCGGAATGTCGCGCGATGGTCACGCGTTGTACAGACGAAGTTTTCGCGGTACACGCACCCCTGAAACGTTTGACGCTGCCGGGGTGGCAGCGTCGTTGTTCAGGCACCGGCCGGCGAACGATCAGCGCGATTTGACGAACGGCTTGCCCAGCGCCTTGGGCGCCACCGACTTGGCCATCAAACCAGCCAGCACGACCACGGTAACGATGTACGGAATCATCTGGATCAGCGAGCCCGGAATGCGGCCCACGACCGGCAGGTCGACGCCTTCGATCTGGATCTGCACCGCGGCAAAGAAGCCGAACATCATGCAACCGAGCACCGTGTGCACGGGGCGCCAGTTGCCGAACACCAGCGCCGTCAGCGCCAGATAGCCGGCACCGGCCGACATGTCGCGCAGGAAGAAACCGCTCTGGACGATCGACAGGTAGGCGCCCGAGAACGAGCACAGCACACCGGCGATGATCATCGCCGTGTAGCGGGTGCGCTGGACCGAGATGCCGGCTGCGTCAGCCGCATGCGGGTTTTCGCCACAGGCGCGCAGACGCAGGCCAAAGCGGCTGTAGAACAGCACCCAGTGCACGATCGGGAGCAGGGCAAAGGCCAGGTACACCAGCACCGAGTGCCCGCCGATCAGGCTGCCGTAGACCCAGCCCAGCACCGGCACGTCGGCCACCAGTTCGGTCCCGGGCAGGATGACGCTCGCGAGGCGCGCCTCGCCGAGGTCCGGCGTGCGCCCGCCCTGCTGGAAGAAGTACTGGGCCACGACGAACGTCAGCCCGCTCATGGCGATATTGATCGCGATGCCGGCCACGAGCTGGTTGCCCTTTTGCGTGATCGAGACGAAGGCCTGGATCAGCGCCAGCACGACGGAGGCCACGATGCCGGCCGCAATGCCGAGCCACGGATCCTGGTAGGTGTAGGCAACGCCGGCCGACACGAAGGCCGACGCGAGGATCTTGCCTTCGAGGCCGATGTCGACCACGCCGCTGCGCTCGGCGAACAGGCCGGCCATGGCCGCGAACATCAGCACCGGTGCGTTGCGGATGGTGGAGACGACGATACTGGCGAACTGGAAGTCTTCCATGGCTTATCCCTTGCTTGCACCGTTGTTGGAGCGTGTTGCGTTGATCAGTTTGAGGACCGCCGGCGCGTACATGTTTTCCATGGCGCCGCAGAACAGGATGATCAGGCCCTGGATGAAAATGAAGGTCTCTTGCGGGATGTTCGGTTTTTCCAGCGACAGGTCGAAACCGCCCTGGATCAGCGCGCCGAACAGGATCGACGAGAGCAGGATGCCCACCGGATGCTGGCGGCCCATCAGCGCAATCGCGATGCCGATAAAGCCCGCACCGGCCGGGAAGTTCAGGCTCAGGTAGTGGGTCGAGCCGAGGATCGAGTTCACCGCCGCCAGGCCCGCCAGGGCGCCCGAGATCAGCATCGCAATGATGATCGTGCGGCTGATGCGCACGCCCGCATAGTGCGCGGCGTGGGCATTCAGGCCCGTGGCCTGCAAGCGGTAACCCCAGCTCGAACGCGACACGGCCACCCAGTAGACCACCAGCGCGACCAGGGCCAGAAGGAAGGCCAGGTTCAGCGGCGTGCTCTCGCCGAAGAACGGCAGCCAGTTCGACAGCAGCGGGATCGCGGCAGCGTCGGAGAAGGTGCGGCTGGCCGGGTTCTGGTCACCCTCGGGAATCATGTACTTGACGATGATGAAGTTCATCAGGCCGGCGGCGATGAAGTTGAACATGATGGTCGTGACCACCACGTGGCTGCCGCGCTTGGCCTGCAGGTAGCCCGGCAGGAAGGCCCAGGCGGCGCCGAAGACGGCGCTGGCCACGATCGCCAGCGGGATCAGGAGCCACGGCGAGAGCGTCGCGTCGAACGCCAGCATCGCCAGCGTCAGGCCCAGGCCGCCCAGATACATCTGGCCTTCGGCACCGATGTTGAACAGGCCCGCCTTCATCGCGATCGACACGGCCAGGCCGGTAAACACGAAGGTCGACGCATAGAACAGCGTGTACGACAGGCCTTCCGGATTGATGACGGCGCTGTTGACGAGGATCTGCAGCGACTCGACCGGGCTTTCGCCCAGCAGATGGATCACGAGCGCCGCGACCAGCAGGGCAGAGAGCAGATTCAGGACCGGCAGGACGAAGCCCGAGGCCCAGCGTGGGAGTTCAGTGGTTTTCATGATTTGTGCATCCCGCCCATCAACAGGCCAATGCGGGTCGTGTCGAATTCGTCGATCGGCAATTCGCCGGTAATGCGCCCGCCCGACATCACGATGATGCGGTCAGCCAGCGCGCGCACTTCTTCCAGCTCGGTCGAGACCAGCAGGATCGCGACGCCCTCGTCGCGCAGGCGCAGCAGTTGCGTGTGGATGCTCTCGATGGTGCCGATGTCCACGCCGCGCGTGGGCTGGCCCACCAGCAGCAGTTTCGGCGAGCCCGACACTTCGCGCGCGATCACGACCTTCTGCTGGTTGCCGCCCGATAGCAGGCCGATGCGCACGTTGGGGTCTTTCGGGCGCACGTCGAATGCCTCGAGCAAATGGGCGCAGCGCTTGGCGATGGCGTCGAAATCGAACAGGCCCATGCCCTTCGTGACGCGCTCCTGGTAGCCGAACACGGTGTTCTGCATGACCGAGAAATCCTTGATCACGCCGTCGCGCAGGCGGTCTTCCGGCACGTGGCCGATACCCATGTCGCGCAGTTCGGCGGGCAGGCCGTCGGCGTTCGAGCGGCCGGCGAAGGGCAGGGATTTGCCTTCGAGTGAGACCGTGCCGGAGGTCGGCAGGCGCATGCCCGACAGGATGTGCATCAGCTCGCTCTGGCCATTGCCCGACACGCCGGCAATGGCGACGATCTCGCCAGCGCGCACCGACAGGGCGATGTCGCCCAGCAGCTGCACGCCGTTGGCGTCCTTCAGTTGCAGGTTCTCGACCTGCAGCACTGGCGTGCCTGGCGCATAGGGTTTGCGCGGCAGGTTGCCTTCGATCGGACGGCCGACCATCATGTTGGCCAGCTGTTCCTTGCTGGTGTCGACCGTGGCGACGGCGCCGGCCAGGCGGCCCGCGCGCATCACGGTCACCTGGTCGGTGATGTCCATGATCTCGCCCAGCTTGTGGGTGATCAGGATGATGGTCTTGCCCTGTTCCTTGAACAGCCGCAGGATGTCGAACAGCGATGCGATTTCCTGCGTGGTGAGCACGGCAGTCGGCTCGTCCAGGATCAGGATCTCGGCGCTGCGGTAGATCTGCTTGAGGATTTCAACGCGCTGCTGCGCGCCCACCGACAAATCGGAAATCACAGCCAGCGGATCGACGTCGAGGTGGTAGCGCGCGCAAATTTCGCGCAGCTTCACTTCCGTCTCGCGGCGTTTCTTCGACAGCTTGAAGGCGCCTTCGGCCCCGAGCATCACGTTGTCGAGCACCGTCATGTTCTCGACCAGCATGAAGTGCTGGTGCACCATGCCGATGCCAAGTGCGATGGCTTCCTGGCTCGAGCGGATTTGCTGCTCCTTGCCGTTGATGACGAGCTGCCCGCTGTCGGCATGGTAGTAGCCGTACAGGATGCTCATCAGGGTGGATTTGCCCGCGCCATTTTCGCCGATCACACCATGGATCGAACCCTTGGCGATCGAGAAGCTGACGTCGGCGTTCGCCTGCACCGGCCCGAAGGCCTTGCTCACGTTGCGAAATTCTACGGCTGGCTGCATTGCGATCTGTCGTAAAAAGGAAGTGTGCTTATCATTCAAAAGCGCGCCGGACCGGTAATCAACCGGCGCGGCGCGCTTCGAATGGAATGAAGGTGATCAGACCGGGCAGGAACTGCCGGCGCGGTAATCGATGACCTTGATCTTGCCGTTGATGATGTCCTGGCGTACGGCATTGACGCGCTTTTCGATGTCCGGCGTGACGACCGCGCGGTTATCCTTGTCCAGCACCCAGTCGACGCCGCCTTCTTTCAGGCCCTTGTAGGTGACGCCTGCTTTCCAGGTGCCTTTCTTGACTGCCATGAACGAGTCGTACACTGCCACGTCGACGCGCTTGACCATCGAGGTCAGCATCGTGCCCGGGTGCAGGTAGTTCTGGTTCGAGTCG
Source organism: Telluria sp. RB2R28 (assembly GCF_059685835.1). Lineage (NCBI taxonomy): Bacteria > Pseudomonadati > Pseudomonadota > Betaproteobacteria > Burkholderiales > Oxalobacteraceae > Telluria > Telluria sp. RB2R28. The sequence goes on from NZ_JCASIK010000005.1 coordinate 338,397, forward strand.
ACGCCCACGGCCAGCTTGCCCTTGGTCTTGGCCATCTGCAGCGCGCCCATGCCGCTGCCGCCGGCCACGGCGAAGACCACGTCCACGCCGCGGTCGAACTGCGCACGGGCCAGTTCGCCACCCTTGGCCGGGTCGTTCCAGGCTGCTGCCGTGGTGCCGACCATGTTCTGGATGATTTCAGCTTTCGGCGCCTGCGCCTTGGCGCCCTGGCCGTAGCCGCAGGCAAATGCGCGGATCAGCGGAATGTCCATGCCGCCGACAAAGCCGAGCTTCTTGGTCTTGGACGCCATGGCCGATGCCACGCCGACCAGGTACGCGCCTTCCTGCTCCTTGAACATCACCGATTCGATGTTCGGGCCTTGCGCCACGCTGTCGATCAGGATGAAGCGCACGTTCGGGAATTCGCGGGCGACTTTTTGCACGGCCTGGGTTTGCGAGAAACCGATGGCGGCGATCAGGTCGACCTTCTTGCGCGCCAGGCCGCGCATGACTTGCTCGGCCTGGGTATCGCTATTGGCCTGCACCTCGAACACCTTCACGCCGGTCTCTTTCGTGAAGCGCTGCAGACCTTCGAAGGCCGACTGGTTGAACGACTTGTCGAACTTGCCGCCCGCATCGTAGACCATGCCGAATTTCGGCGCGGCGATCGGTGCGGTCGATGGCGCTGCCAGCGCGCTGCCGGCAAGGCACATGGCCGCCACGGTGATGCTGAGTTGCTTGAATTTCATGGTTGAGCTCCTGGAATAGCGATATTGTACCCGCCGCATGCCTTGCGATGGGATCGGCTGCGCGATTGTCGCAGCACGGCGCCGTGCAAGTGGTTACGGTTTGTATCTGGGGAGGGGCGTTGAGGCCAGGCCCGCGCCCTTCGGGCACAAGCTGTCAAATATGCATCAAGCTGCAAGTTGATGACAAATACGATTTTACTTCCCAATTTATTCGCTGGAAATATAAATGCTGACAAATTCAGCGATTATTTTGCGGAGAGGGCCAGATCGGGCGCTGCCGCCGTCGTTTCGACGGGTGGCGTGGCATTGGCCACGGCATCGGCCACGGCTGCCGCAGCGGCCGGCGTCACCGGTTGATTGAACTGACGCGTGAGGAAGCCGGCAACCATGTCATGCGTCGCTTGCAGGTACGGGATGGTCATGTGGTCGGAGTCCGGCACCACCTCGTCGGCCACCAGCGCGCCCAGCTTGGCCACCAGCAGGTCGGTATGGAAGTGGGGTACGACATCGTCGCTGGCGGCGCGCAGCACGTAGGTAGGGGCCTTGAGCATCGGGGCGTACTTGATCGACTCGAAGCGGTGGCGCAGCATGTATTCGATGGGCATCACGCGGAAGCGCCGCTTGGCAATCGCCAGGATCGAGTCGTACGGCGTGATCAGCACGACCGAGTGCGCAGGGCGTTCGCGGGCTACCTGCACCGCAACGCCCGAGCCCAGGCTGCGGCCGACCACGGCGATGCGCTGCGGGTCGACCTGGCCGCGTGTGGCGAGCCAGTCGTAGAGCAGGGCGCCATCCTCAATCATGTGGATCTCGGCCGGGATGCCTTGCGAATCGCCATAACCACGGTAATTCATCGCCAGCACGGTCATGTTGGGGAACAGCTTGCCGGCGTCTCGCGCAACCCACGACACTTCTTCGGAGCGCCCGCCAAAATACAGCACGGCCGGGCGCGGACCGGGAATGACGGGCGTCATCAGCCAGCCGGCAAGGCGCGTGCCGTCTTTCGCGCGCAAGACGACGGGGCGGGTGCGGTGACCGCTCGAACGGGGGCTTTTGACTTCGCGTTCGAGCGTCGGATTGAACACGAGACGGCGCTGGTTGGCCGCGACGGCAGCGGTCAGGCCCAGCCACAGCATGCTGGCCAGTCCAGTGATTCCTGCCGCCATTTTTTTCGACCTGTCCATGCTTCCAAGTCTACGCCTGCTGTCGAGTTTTGTTCTTAGAGGCATTCTTCTATGCATGTTTCATGACGGTTTTGCAGTCAAAAAGTTGTTTTATTCCAACATAGCAGAGCCTGCCCCGTGGTAGCGATGCCGGACAGCACGCTTGCGCCACTTGTTCGGCTTTCCGGTAGGATTGATGCACCCGGCCACGCGCCATCTCCTGGAGTCTTCGTGCATTTTCTTTTGACCTATGATCTGGCCCCCGACTATCTCGAACGCCGCGGTGAGTTTCGCGACGCCCACCTGGCGCTGGCGTGGGAAGCCCAAGAGCGTGGCGAGCTGATACTTGCCGGCGCCATGGCCGAGCCGGCCGACAAGGCCGTCCTGGTGTTCGACTGCGAGACCGCGGAGCTGGTGCAACTGTTCGCGGCGCGCGATCCGTACGTGCTCAATGGCCTCGTGCGCGCCTTCCATGTGCGCCAGTGGAATACGGTCGTCGGTGACCTGGCGACCAATCCCGTCCGGCCGGGCTAACCTTCATCCGACATTCGCCTCGGCGCCCCATGAACATCGGGTAAGATTGCCCGCGTTTATCACCGCCGGGGAATGCAATGGAATCTGCTGTGAATCTGTGGCCACTGCTCGGCGTGGTCGTCATCGTGGTCGGGTTCGTGCTGCGCGCCAATCCGGTGCTGGTGGCGGTGGCCGCCTGCGGCGTGACGGGCGTTGCCGCGGCGATGTCCGTCATGACGCTGCTCGAAACGCTTGGCGCCGCCTTCCTCAAGACCCGCAACCTGCCACTCATCCTGCTGCTGCCGCTGGCCGCCATCGGCCTGCTCGAGCGCTTCGGCCTGCGTGACCGCGCCCAGGCCGCCATCGGCAAGGTACGGTCTGCCACCGCCGGGCGCCTGCTGATCGTCTACCTGTTTGCGCGCGAAAGCACGGCGGCGCTGGGCCTGACCAGCCTGGGCGGCCATCCGACGATGGTGCGCCCGCTGGTGGCGCCAATGGCCGAGGCGGCGGCCGAGGCGCAACACGGCCCGCTGCCACAGCGCATCCGCTACCGCATCCGCGCGATGTCGGCTGCCACCGACAATATCGGCCTGTTCTTCGGCGAAGACATCTTTGTTGCGTTCGGCGCCATCGTCCTGATGCACACGATCCTGCAGGCCGAAGGCATTGAGGTCAATCCTCTGCACATCGCCTTGTGGGGCATCCCGACGGCGATCACGGCGTTCGTCATTCACGCCTGGAACCTGCGCCGCCTGGACGCTGAGATTGCCCGCGCCGTGCTGGGCGAGAAGGGCGCCGCATGACGCTCTCGATCGATCACTTCTACATCCTCGTCGGCCTGCTGCTGGCCGCCGTGGCCATCATGAACCTGGTGGACCGCAGCAATCCGCGCCGGGTCACGACGGCGCTGTTCTGGGGCCTGTACGCGCTGCTGTACCTGGCGGGCGAAGCGCTGCCGCTGGCGGCGGTCGGCGCCCTGATGATCGGCATGGCGCTGCTGGCCGGTTTTGGCGGCGTCAAGGCCGGCCAGCCCAGTGCGCTGGCCCCGGAAGCGCGCCAGGCCAGCGCCGCGCGGCTGGGCAATCGCCTGTTCATCCCGGCGCTGCTGCTGCCGCTGGTGACCGTCATCGGCGCGACCCTGCTGAAGGATGTGCAGCTGGGCGGCCTGCCGCTCCTCGATCCGGCCCACATCACCATCGTCAGCATGGGCTGCGGCGCAGTCGTGGCATTGATTGCCGCGTGCTGGCTCACGCGCGCCACGCCGCTGCAGGGCGTGCGCGAAGCGCGCCGTCTGGTCGACGCGATGAGCTGGGCGGTCGTGCTGCCGCACATCCTGGCGGTGCTGGGCCTGCTGTTTTCCGAAGCGGGCGTGGGCAAGGCAGTGGCGCACTTGACGACGACCTATATCGGGCTGGACTCGGCGTTCATCGCGGTGGCCGTGTACTGCCTCGGCATGGCGCTGTTTACGATCGTGATGGGCAACGGCTTTGCCGCGTTTCCCGTCATGGCCGGCGGCGTCGGCATTCCGGTGCTGGTGGGCGTGTACGGCGCCAACCCGGCCGTGATGGCGGCGATCGGCATGTTCAGCGCGTATTGCGGTACCCTGATGACGCCGATGGCGGCCAACTTCAATATCGTGCCGGCCGCGCTGCTGGAACTGCCCGACAAGAACGCCGTGATCCGGGCCCAGATCCCGAGTGCGCTGCCGATCCTGGTGGCCAATATCTTCCTGCTCTACTTTTTGATGAACCTGTGATGATCAAGACTGTTCTGCTGACGGGCTTCGAGCCGTTCAATGGTGCCACCATCAATCCGGCCTGGGAGGCCGTACGCTCGCTCGAAGGCTGGCAGGGCGACGGTTTCCAGGTCGAGGTGCGCCAGTTGCCGTGCGTGTTCGGTGACGCCATCGAGGATCTGACGGCGCTGATCGACGAGCTGCATCCGGACGTCGTGATCGCAGTCGGCCAGGCGGGCGGACGGCCCGATATCTCGGTCGAGCGGGTGGCGATCAATGTCGACGATGCGTCGATCCTGGACAACGGCGGGCAGCAGCCGGTCGATACGGCGATTGCCGCCGACGGTCCGGCCGCGTATTTTTCAACGCTGCCGATCAAGGCGATCGTGCACGCGCTGCGTGCACGGGGGCTGGTGGCGGGGGTATCGCAGACGGCCGGCACGTTCGTCTGCAACCATGTGTTCTATGGCTTGATGCACCACGCTGCGACGCAGCCGCAGCCGCAGTCGCAGCCGATGAAGGCGGGCTTCATCCATGTGCCGTTCCTGCCCGAGCAGGCAGCTGCGCGACCGGATGCGCCACCGTCGATGGCGCTGGAAGACATCATCGCCGGGGTCAAGCTGGCGGTGGAAGTGACGCTCGGCGTCGACACCGACCTGCGCGAAGCGGGCGGCGCGACGCACTGACGCCAATTAGCGCAGCTTGATCGTGGTGACGGCTTTCTCGTCACGCAGCTCGAACGCTGCATCCTCGAAGCTCGGCGGACCGAAACGGCCACGGGCATCGCGGCTGAATGCGTACGGCTCTTTCGGGATGCCCAGCACGTTGCGATCGAGCTTGCCGTTGTCGTTCTCGTCCTGATACGACAGCACGGCCCACGAACCGGTCGGCACGCCGTCGACCGTGACGACCGTTTCACCCGCCTTCGCCGGGGCCGAGCCGGAATACGCGCAATCCTTCAGGAAGGTGTTCTTGTCGCACACGGCGACGAGTACCTTGCCCTTGGCCGTGACGCCCTGGACGCGCACTTCGATCGATGCGGCCGAGGCGCTGCCTGCTGCGCAGAATGCTGCGGCGAGTGCTAAAGTACGGAAAGTCGATTGCATGTATTCTCCAATGGTTCAATTGTTGGTGTATCGTGTTTGACCGCCTGCCGCCGTTGCTGCGCTACCGTGCGCGGCGGTCGCATGTTAGGCTGTCGGCATCCGCTTCCATGCCCGCCACCCCATCAAGGCGCTTACTTCATTATGCTGCTCAACGCGCTCATCGTTATCGCCACCATCGCCTTCATGGAATTGTTTTCCATCGTCGCGCACAAGTACATCATGCACGGCTTCGGCTGGGGCTGGCACCGCTCGCACCACGAGCCGCGCACCGGCTGGTTCGAAAAAAACGACCTGTACGCCGTCGTCTTTGCCGGCATCGCCATCGCGCTGATCTGGTTCGGTACGCGCGGCTACGGGCGCATCGAATGGATCGGCGCCGGCATGACCGGCTACGGCCTGCTGTACTTCATCGCCCACGATGGCCTGGTGCACCAGCGCTGGCCGTTCCGCTACGTGCCGCGCAGCGGCTACTTCAAGCGCCTGTACCAGGCCCACCGCATGCACCATGCGGTCGAGGGCAAAGAGGGCGCCGTGTCGTTCGGCTTTCTGTACGCGCCGCCCGTCACCAAACTCAAGCAGCAGTTGCAGGCCCAGCAGAACCAGCTGCGGGGTCCGCGCGGCCAGGCCGCTGCCACAGACCACGCCGCACAGGTAGCTCGCGACTAGACTTCAGGCGCGAGGCCAGCGCCTGCAGCCCGCCCAGCGCGAGCAGGCGCAGCTTGGTCGCCTTCGACGTGCCGACCCGCTTGTCCCACGCGCGCGGTCCGCGCCGTTTCACTTCCACCCCGATCTGCCGATACACATTGCGCGCCGTGGCAATCGCCCACGCCGAACGCAGCGGCAATGCCGCCAGGCCAATCGACGCCGACGCGTAGTACGGCTCCGCATGGTCCACCAGGCGCGCCGCAACTGTCGCCAGCGCGGCCCGGTTGCGCGGCAACGCAACCAGGTCGGGCTGGATGCCGGCCTCGATCAGCCACGCATCTGGCACGTAGCAGCGGCCGATGGCTGCGTCGTCGATGATGTCGCGCGCGATATTCGTCAGCTGGAACGCGAGCCCCAGATCGCAGGCCCGGTCGAGCACCGCCTCGTCGCGTGCGCCCATGATCGACGCCATCATCAGGCCGACGACGCCGGCCACGTGGTAGCAGTAGCGCAGCGTGTCGTCGATCGTGCGGTAGCGCGCCTCGTTGACGTCCATCGCAAAGCCGGCCAGGTGATCGTACGCATAGCGCGGCGCGATCGCGTGGCCCAGCGCCACTTCCTGGAACGCGGCAAACGCCGGGTCGCGCATCGGCTCGCCCTCGTAGGCGCGGCGGGTATTGTCGTACAGCCGGTCAAGTTCGAACGGCGCATTGTGCGTGACCTGCGCCACCGGGGTGCTGGCAAAGCCAAGCTCCTGGCCGTCGACGACGTCGTCGCAGTGGCGGCACCATGCATACAGCATCAGCACGGCGCGCCGCGTGGCCGGCGGGAACAGTTTGGCCGCCGCTGCAAAGCTCTTCGACCCGACCTCGATGGTCTGGGTCGCGTGCGCCATCAGGTTCTGGCCGGCCTGCGTCGTCATCGCAGCCCTCCGGCATGCGCTCCCGCGTTGACACCTTCGAGCATCAGGCCGGCCGTGGCCTTGGCCGAACCGATCACGCCCGGCACGCCCGCGCCCGGGTGGGTACCGGCGCCGACCAGGTACAGGTTCGGCAGTTCGGCGTCACGGTTGTGCGGACGGAACCAGGCGCTTTGCGTCAGGATCGGCTCGAGCGAGAAGGCCGAGCCCACGTGGGCATTGAGCTCATCGCGGAAGTCGTTCGGCGTGAAGATGCGGCTCGTGACCAGCTGGCTGCGCAGACCCGGCATGTAGCGCTTCTCGAGGTAGTCGAAGATGCGGTCGCGGTAGCGCGGCCCTTCGACATCCCAGTCGATCGGCGCATTGCCCAGGTGCGGCACCGGCGCCAGCACGTAGTGGCTGCCGCAGCCCGGTGGCGCCAGCGACGGATCGGTCACGCACGGCGCGTGCAGGTACAGCGAAAAGTCGTCGGCCAGCTTGTCGCTCTTGAAGATCTCGGTGATCAGGTCCTTGTAGCGCGCGCCGAAGCAGACCGTGTGGTGCTGCAACTGCTCATGGTGCTTGTTCAGGCCAAAGTAGATCACGAACAGCGAATTGCTCCAGCGCTTCTTGCGCAGCGTTTCGCCCTGGCTGCTGCCGCGGCCGTGGTTGCTCAGCAGGTTGGCATAGGTGTGCACGACGTCGGCATTCGAGGCGACGGCGTCGGCCGGGAACCAGCGGCCGTCTTCCAGCCGCACGCCGCTGGCCAGGTTGCCGACGGTTTCGATGCGCGCCACTGGAGCGTTCAGTTCGAGCTTGCCGCCCATGTCCTGGAACAGGCGCACGAGGCCATTGACGAGCGCACCGGTGCCGCCGCGCGGGAACCAGACGCCCCAGCGCCGTTCCAGCGCATGGATCAGGGTGTAGATCGAGCTGGTGGCGAATGGATTGCCGCCCACCAGCAGCGAATGGAACGAGAACGCCTGGCGCAGGTGCTCGTTCTTCACGAAACGCGAGACCATGCTGTAGACGCTCTTCCATGCTTCGAGGCGCGCCAGCTTCGGGCCGGCGTTGATCATGTCGCGAAACGACAGGAACGGCACCGCGCCCAGCTTCAGATAGCCCTCGTCGAACACGGCTTTCGAATAGGCGAGAAAGCGCTGGTAGCCAGCCACGTCAGCCGGATTGAGGGCATGGATCTGGCGGTCGAGCGCTTCCTGATCGTTCGCGTAGTCGAAGAAGGTGCCGTCTTCCCAGCACAGGCGGTAGAACGGCGTCACCGGCAGCATCTCGACATAGTCGCCGATCTTCTTGCCGCACAGCGTGAACAGTTCTTCGATCGCGGTCGGATCCGTGATGACGGTGGGGCCGGCGTCGAAGGTAAAACCCTGGTCTTCGTAGACGTAGGCGCGGCCGCCCGGCTTGTCGCGTTTTTCGAGCAGGGTGGTCTGCGTGCCGCCGGCCTGCAGCCGGATGGCCAGGGCCAGGCCACCGAAGCCGGCGCCGATCACGACGGCGCGCTTGGGTTCGATTTTCATCTGGTTCATTCGGGATTCCTGATCTGATGGGGTTGTGTCTTGCGGACGGCGACGAAGGCTTCCATGACCGGGACCGGCGGCTTGCCGGTCAACAGGCGCAGCTTGTCGGCGAATGTCAGGCGGCCGGCGTAAAAGCGCGCGATCATCGGCGCGCCCAGGCGGTAAAAGCGCTGCATCACCTGCCAGCGGTGGTCGGGGCTGCCGGCCATGAACAGCATGCGGTTGAGCATGCGGAAAAAGCCCTGGCGCTGCCATTCGTCGCGCGCTTCTTTTCGGATCGCAGCAAACAGCGATTGTGCCGCAAATGGCGCCGCCAGGTCGGGCAGGGCCGCGATGCGCTCGGCCAGGCGCACGGCTACCGGCAGCGAATACCCGGTCGTCTGGTGAAACAGGCCGGCGCGCAGGCCGACGGTTGGCTGGCCATCGAGGGCATCCCAGAAGCGGTCGAAGTCGCCTGCCAGCACGATCGGCAACGAGCCCTGTTCTTCGCGCAGCACGTCGCGGATCTGCCAGCCGCGCCCGGCGGCGTAGGCGGCGATATTGGCGCGCAGCCGCTCCGGTTCCCAGACGGCGCTGTCGACGTAATGGGTGTCTTCGATCAGCACGCGGTCGGGGCCGAACGGCAGCAGGTAGACGAAGCGGTAGCCGCCTTGCTGGGCCACGCTCGCGTCCATGATCACCGGCTGCGTCAAACCGTGCGGCGCGTGCAGGCGCACTTCCTGGCCCAGAAAGGTCTGGTAGCCCAGGGCCAGGTGCGGGCTGGCGCTGGGGCCGCGCCCGTCGATGACGGCGTGCGCATGCAGCCGCGTGCCATCGGCCAGCCGCACGCTCGTCGGCGTGACGGCGTCGATCCGCACGCCGGTGCGCAGCAGCGGGCCCAGGCCGGCTTCGATCGTGCGCGCAAAATCGGGCGAGGCAATGCTGGCGTAGCCGCCGCTCAGCGCGCGCGCATGCTCGGGGAAGACAACGTCGTAGCCCGGCCAGCGGTGCGAGACGAGCGGCGCGATCCAGCGCAGCTGGGCCGCAGTCAGGTCGCTGTCGTGGAATGACCAGGTATGGTTGCCGCCCAGATGCCGGCCCTGCTCGAGCAGCAGGATGCGCAGTTCGGGCCGCTCGGTCTGCAGGCGCCAGGCGATCAGGCTGTTGGCCAGGCCGCCGCCGACCAGGATCAGGTCGTGGTCGATGCTGTCGCGACTACTGTTGCTGCGCTCATCCATGGCTGGCCACCGCCGTCGGCAGGTGCAGTGCGGTCTCGATGATGTCGGCCGCGCGCGGCGCGCCACCGGCAACGCGGATAGCGTCGGACAGCGGCGCCATGCGTGCGGCGAAATCGGGTTCGGCCAGCAGCCGGCGCAGCTTGCGCGTCAGGTCGGCCACGCTGCTCATGCGCGGCGAAGCGCGCAGGCCAACGCCACTGAACTCGACGCGCGCGGCGCCGCCCGGGTGGTCGAAGGCAATCGGCAGCGCCAGGATCGGCGTGCGCGCCGCCACCGCTTCCATGATCGTGTTCGCACCCGCATGCGAGACGATGGCGTCGGCGCGCGCCAAGACGGCCAGTTGCGGCACGTACGCGTGCACGCGCGTGCTGCCGATGGCTTCGAGCGCGCGCACCTGCGCGTCATTCAGGCCGCCGCAGTGCGCGATCAAGAGGTCGGCATCGATCTGCTTGCAGGCTTTGGCGATGCGCTTGAAGAGCGGGTAACGGTCGCTCACCAGCGTGCCGAGCGACGCGTAGATGAACGGGCGCGTGCTGGAGGCCGGCGGCAGGAACGGCGCCAGTTCTTGGGGGCTCAAGGCCGGCGCCACATTGGCCGCGTGCAGCGGCCCGACATGGTGGAAGTGCGCCGGCAGTTCACGGCGCGGGAAATCGAAGCCCGGCACGATCTGCGCGATCTGCACCAGCGGCGACAGGCACTCGTGCAGCATGCTGCGTGGTGGCAGGCCAAGGCGCTGGGCCTGTGCCGCAATCGCGCGGTGGTGCGGGCCCATCATCCAGTCATAGACGCGCGTGCTGCCTTCGACGATCTTGAAGGCGCGCTCGCTGTCCTCGTACACGAACGGCATCACGGGCAGCGGGATGCCCGGCTCGCGGTTGACGGGCAGGGCGCACGCGATCGAGATGAACGGCATGCCGAGGCTCTCGGCGACCATGCCGCCGGCCGCTTCCATCTGGTCGGCCAGCACGCAGTCGACCTGCAGTTCCTTCAGCGCGGCCGGCAGTTCGCGGCACAGCATCTCGGTGCTGGCGGCCATGTCGAGGATCACGCGGCGCAGGCCCAGCGGGCTGCCGGGATTGGCCACACGTGCGAGCATCGCAGGCAGCGAGCCGGCCGGATGGGTAGCCGCGCCGATGGCGTGAAAGCCGACGCGTGCATCCTTGACATAGGCGGCAGCGTCCGGGCGATGGATGAAGGTGACGCGGTGGCCGCGCGTGACGAGTTCGCGCGCCAGCACCATCAGCGTGTTGAAGTGGCTATACAGGGCCGGAGCCACGACCGCGAAGTGCGCCATGCGAGGGTTGTTCAGATCAGGAATCAGTTCGGGGATTCAGTTCAGGCGCAACTCGGCCAGCTGGGGACTCGGGCGCAGTTCGCGCGGCTTGGCAGGTTCGGCAATGAAGCGCGCGCCTTTGGCTTCCTTGGCAAACAGCGCGCTCATGAAGTGCCGCGTGCGGCCCTTGCCGCCAATGGCGGCGCCCAGGCAGCGATCGGCCTCGATCAGGCAGGCCGACAGGCGGCGCTGCGCTTCGTCGAAGCCGAGCGTGTTGATCAGGGTGGCCTTGCCGATGTCCTTGCCGGTGTCCTTGCCCGTGATCGCGCTGTCGTTGCCGGCGCCGTCGAGGAAGTCATCCTTGATCTGGAATGCCTGGCCGGCCGCCAGCGCAAAGGCGCGCAGCTGTTGCGACACGCTCTCGTCGGCGTGGCACATGATCGCCGCCATGTCCACGGCGACGCCCAGCAGCAGGCCGGTCTTGAGTTCATTGGTGGTGGCAATCGCCTCGGGCGAGCGCGCGCCGCCGTGCAGGTCTTCGAACTGGCCGCGCACGAGGCCCTGGTCGCCCACCGTCTGCGCCAGCGTTGCGACGAGGCGCGCGCGAGTCGCCGGCTGGATATCCTGGGATTGCGACAGCACGCCAAAGGCGCGGCTGAGCAAGGCAACCGAGGCCAGGATGGCGACATCCTGGCCGAACTGGATGTGAATGGCCGGTTTGCCACGGCGCAGGCTGGCGTCGTCCATGCATGGCAGGTCGTCGAGGATCAGCGAGGCTGCGTGCACCAGTTCGACCGAGCAGGCCACGTCGATCAGGGCAGGGGAGGCGCAGCCGAGGTCGCGCGCCACCAGCATGACCAGCAGCGGACGCATGCGCTTGCCGGCGGACAGGGCCGACGTGCGCATGGCCTTGGCCAGGCTGTCGGACTGGCCGTTTGCGCTCAATAATTGTTCAATGCGGTCGTCGATCGCCGAGCGCAGCGTGTCGATGTCATCGAACACGGCGTCGTCGAATTTTTTCAGGCGGAGCCCGTCGTAGCGCGGCGTTGCTGTAGTCATACGAGCTCCTCTGGAAAATTGATGGTCTTGATAACTATCATACCGGACCCAAAGTTAAAAAATAATTAATTGGCCTCAATCGTGCGTAGTTTTCTGCCTAGAAATTATACCCATGTGTGCAGAAAGGCAATGCTTTACGGGACAAAAACGGTTCGATTGTTCACGTGGCTGGTGAATCCGGGAACAGGATTTTGAGAAACGCCCGCACCACTGGCGCATCGTCCTGCGCCGGGTAACTGATATACAGGTTGGCCGACGGCGCATGCTCGTTAATTGGCAGGAAGCGCACCCCCGGCCAGCCGATGCGGCTCGTCGTTTCCGGCATCAGCGCCACGCCCAGGCCGGCGCCGACCATCGCCAGCAGCGTCTGCGGCTCGGCCGCTTCCTGGAAAATGGTCGGCTCGAAGCCCGCGTTCACGCAGCATTGCATTAAATAGCGCGGCTCGGCCGACTGGTCCAGGTGCAGCGTCAGCATCGGCTCGCCGGCGATGTCGAGCAGTGAGATCGCATCGCGGCTAGAGAGCGGATGGCGTGCATTGACGGCCACGCAGAACTGCTCCTTGAAGCACAGCTCCTGGCGCAGGTTGGCCGCTTTCAGCACGTCCGCCTCGATGCGCGGCTCGCGCCAGAAGCCCACGTCGATCTGCTTGTTGCGCAGCGCCTCCCACTGGTCGTTCGGGCCCAGCTCGTGGATCGTCCACGTCACGCGCGGGAAATCGGTCTGGAAGCGTTCGAGCAGGCCGGGGATCGGGCCCCACATCGCCGAGCCGACGATGCCCACGCGCAGCCGGCCCACCTGGCCGCGGTCGATCTGGCGGATGGTATCGATCGTCATGCGCATCCGGCCCAGCAGGTCGGCCGCCTCGACCATCAGCGCGCGCCCGGCCACGGTCAGCTCGAAGCTGCGCGTGGTGCGGGTAAACAGGCGCACCCCCAGTTCGCTTTCAAGCTTCATGATCTGCTGCGACAGCGGCGGCTGTGAAATGTGCAGGCGCTCGGCGGCGCGGCTGAAGCTTTTCTCTTCAGCCACGGCCAGGAAGTACTTCAGTTGTTTCAGGTCGATCGACATGGGCGGCTACGCTGACGACTCAGGCTGCGCGGTGGTTCAGCGCCACGGCCAGGCGCGCGCCGATCAGCGCGTTGTGCTTGACCAGCGCGATATTGGTGGCCAGGCTGCGGCCCTCGGTGAGCTCCTTGATGCGGCCCAGCAGGAACGGCGTGACCTTCTTGCCGGTCACGTTCTGGCTGGTAGCCTCGCCCAGCGCCTGCGTGATGATGGCGTCGATCTCGGCGGGCGCCATCGCGGCGTCGGCCGGCACCGGATTGCTCACCACGACGCCGCCGGCCAGGCCGAGTTGCCACTTGGTGCGGATGAACGCCGCCTGCTCTTCGGGCGAGTCGATCTGGAAGTCGGCCTGGAAGCCACTGTCGCGCGTGAAGAAAGCCGGAAAGCCCGGCTGGCCGACGCTGATCACCGGCACGCCATGCGTTTCCAGGTATTCGAGCGTGAGGCCAATGTCGAGGATCGATTTGACGCCGGCGCAGACGACGGCCACGCTGGTCTGCGCGAGTTCCTGCAGGTCGGCCGAGATGTCGAAGCTCGTTTCGGCGCCGCGGTGCACGCCACCGATGCCGCCGGTGACGAAGACTTCGATGCCGGCCAGCTGCGCGCAGATCATCGTCGCGGCGACCGTGGTTGCGCCCAGGCGCGCCTGCGCCAGCACGTAGGCCAGGTCGCGCCGGCTCACTTTCATGGCGTCCGGCGAAGAGCCCAGCAGTTCGAGCTGCTCGTCCGACAGACCGATGCAGATCTTGCCGGCGATGACGGCGATCGTGGCCGGTACGGCGCCGGCGTCGCGGATGATCTGCTCGACCTCGCGCGCCGTGCGCACGTTCTGCGGGTACGGCATGCCATGCGAAATGATGGTCGATTCGAGGGCGACGATCGGTTTGCCGGCGGTGCGGGCGGCAGCCACTTCGGGCGAGAGCAGGAGGAAGTTGTGCATGAGAGGTCTCTGTTTAATCAGTAATAGGGAGTTGGCTATCGGCCGGTTGATCGAGCAAGCCGGGCGCAAGTTGGGGGCAGACGGTCTGCGCGCAGCCTATGGTCATGGCGGACAGTGTCAGGCCGCGACGGCAGGCCAGGTCGAGCGATGTCGCGCCGCTGTACAGGCTCCAGCAGACAGCGGCGGCAAACGCATCGCCGGCGCCGGTCACGTCGACGACGTCGACGGCCGGCGCGGCCAGGCTGCGCAGGCCGTCGGGCGTTGTAAACATGACGCCCTGCGCACCACGCGTGACGATCACGTCCTGTGCGCCGTCGGTCTGCAGGTCGGCGCAGGCGCGCGCGATCGCGGCCTCGCTGTCCATCGCGCGGCCGGCGCGTTCTGCCAGTTCGCCCAGGTTCAGGATCAACACGCGCAGGCCGCGCAGGTCGCGCGGCAGGCGGTTGATCTTCGGTTCGGACACGGCGACGACCACCATCGGCACGCCGCCCGCCCGCGCGTCGCCCAGCAGCGCGGCCACGGCATCGTGCGGCAGGTTCAGATCGGCCACGATCAGCGCGGCGCCAGCGCGCTGCGGCGCGCGGCTGGCAAAGAACGCGGGCGTGAGCGCGTCGTTGATCGCCATGTCGGCCAGCGCGACACGCATCTCGCCATCCTCATCGAGCACCGCCGTGTAGGTGCCGCTGGCCGCGCCATCGACCAGCAGCACGCTGCGCGTGTCGATGCCCGCTTCGTCGGCATGCGCGAGCAGCGCGCGGCCCGAGGCGTCCGGGCCGACTGCCGTGATGAGGCTTGTGGGAGCGCCCAGGCGCGCGAGGTTCTCGGCGATATTGCGCGCCACGCCGCCGAACGATTCGGTCTGGCGCGCCGGATTGGATGTGCCCAGGGCCAGCGGGCCGAGCGAGCGCAGCTTGCGGTCGAGATTCGACGCGCCGATGCAGACGACGGGGCGATGATCCGGCAGCACATAGGCGCGGCCGAGGATGCGCCGCTCGCGCACGAGGGTGGCGATGTAATTGGCCACGGCCGAACGCGACAGACCCAGCCGGGCCGCAAGGTCTTGCTGGGAGATGAACGGGTTGGCGCGGATCAGCTCATACAACTGGTCTTTTTTGGGCATCGCTCGGTAGACTGGTTTAAACTTATGTCCGGCAATGCTAGACATTTGTCATGGCGCCGTCAACGTCGGCGTGGTCCTGCTAATTTATCGCGAAAACATATAAATCGGGAAGAAAAAGTGTATTTGCCATACATATCGGCATTCATGCATAGTTATAATATTCAGCTGACCAGATGCCGCCGCGCCTGCGAAGGCCGCTCCAGCCTTACCCCCATCTCCCCACATCACCAGACCTCACAAGGAATAACATGTCCAGCAATCTCCCGTTCGACGCCGCCGACATCATCCGCGCCCGCAAGCCGGGCTTCGCACCGCGCGTCGCGCTGATCCTTGGCTCCGGACTGGGTGTGCTGGCCGAACAGATGACGGACGCCGTCTCGATCAGCTACGCCGACCTGCCGGGCTTCCCGATCAGCACCGTGCACGGCCACGCCGGTGAACTGGTGCTGGGCGAACTGGCCGGCGTGCCGGTCGCCTGCATGAAGGGTCGCGGCCACTTCTACGAAGGCTACGGCCCGGGCGTGATGACCAACGCCGTGCGTACCCTCAAGCAGATCGGCTGCGAACTGCTGTTCGTGACCAATGCCGCCGGCTCGCTGAACATCGAAGCCGATGCCGGCTCGCTGGTCGCGATCACCGACCACATCAACTTTTTGCCGGGCAGCCCGATGTCCGGCCCGAACGACGAGCGCTTCGGCCCGCGCTTCTTCAGCATGTCCAATGCGTATGACGCCGAGACGCGCGAGCAGGTCAAGGCCGTCGCCAAAGAAAAGGGCATCGTGCTGAACGAAGGCGTGTACCTGGCCGCGGCCGGTCCGCACTTCGAGACCGTCGCCGAAATCCGCGCCTTCAAGACGCTGGGCGCCGATGTCGTCGGCATGTCGCTGATCCCCGAAGTCATCGCGGCGCGCCACTGCGGCCTGAAAGTGACGGCGGTGTCGGCAATCACGAATCTGGCCGAAGGCCTGTCGCCGTTCGCGCTGTCGCACGAGCAGACCCTGAAGTACGCGGCGATCGCGGCCAAGGACATGGTCACGCTGATCCACGCGTATATCGAGCGCCTTGGTTTGACCCCACGCGCAGACGCTTAATCACACTTACCGAAAGCGAGCGATCCAATGTCCCGTGCATTCATCCTCCTGCTGGACTCCTTTGGCCTGGGCGCGCTGCCCGATGCCGACAAATACGGCGACCTTGACGCCAACACCTTCGGCCACATTGCCGAATGGGCCGCGAAGGAAGGCAAGCCGATGGCGCTGCCGAACCTCGAGCGCCTCGGCCTGGGCGCGGCCGGCCACAAGGCCAGCGGCGAATGGGCGCCGGGTTTCAGCCAGCGCGACGGTTTCACCGGCGCCTGGGGCATCGCGCGCGAACAGTCGACCGGCAAGGACACGCAAAGCGGTCACTGGGAAATCGCCGGCGTGCCGGTGCTGTTCGACTGGGGTTACTTCCCGAAGACCGTGCCGTCGTTCCCGAAGGAGCTGACTGACAAGCTGCAGGCGTTGACCGGCGTGCCGGGCTGGCTGGCCAACTGCCACGCCTCGGGCACCACCGTCATCAATGACTTCGGCGATGAGCACGTCGCCAGCGGCAAGCCGATCCTGTACACGTCAGCCGACTCGGTGCTGCAGATCGCTGCGCACGAAGAGCACTTTGGCCTCGAACGCCTGTACGCCGTCTGCGAAGCGGCCTATGAACTGGTCAAGCCGTACAACATCGGCCGCGTGATCGCGCGTCCGTTCACGGGCGCCAACGGCGACTACAAGCGCACGTCGAACCGCCACGATTACGCCGTGCCGCCGGTTGCGCCGACGCTGCTGGATCACGTCAAGGATGCGGGCGGCGACGTCTTCGCGCTTGGCAAGATCAGCGACATCTATGCGGGGCAGGGCGTCACGCGCCTGATCAAGGGCCCGGACAATATGGCGCTCTTTGACCGCCTGCTCGAAGTGACCGACGAAGCGGGCGACAAGTCGCTCACGTTCGTCAACTTCGTCGACTTCGACATGCACTTCGGCCACCGCCGCGACGTCGCCGGCTACGCCAACGCGCTGCACGAACTGGACGCGCGCCTGCCGGAATTCATGGCCAAGCTGAAGGACGGCGACCTGGTCGTACTCACCGCCGACCACGGGTGCGACCCGACCGCGCCGGGTTCGGACCATACCCGCGAATACATCCCGATGATCTTCTTCGGCCCGAACGTCGCGCCGCAGGAACTGCCGGTTGCCGACACCTTTTCAAGCATCGGCGCCACGCTGGCCAAGCACCTCGGCGTCAAACCACTCTCGAACGGAATCGCACAGCTATGAGCCAGCCGCTGGACTTCAAACGCAACGTCGCCATGGACCTGGACCTTGGCCTGATCAACAGTCTCAAGGTCAACCGCAACGCGGCCGACCGCCGCGCCGCGAGCCTGGCGAACCGCCGCACGGTGAAAAAGGAATATCAGGCCGCGTGGCTGGTGCGCGCGATCGAGTGCATGGACCTGACCACGCTGTCGGGCGATGACACGCCGGGCCGCGTCGAGCGCCTGTGCATGAAGGCGATGCGCCCGCTGCGCGCCGATTTGATGGCCGCGTTGGGTCTCGAAACCCTGAGCACCGGCGCCGTCTGCGTGTATCACGAAATGATCACGCCAGCCGTCAAGGTCCTGCAGGGCCGCTTGCCCATCGCCGCGGTATCCACCGCATTCCCGGCCGGCCTGTCGAGCATGGAAACCAAGCTGCGCGAGATCGAGTTGTCGGTCGCTGCCGGCGCCACTGAAATCGACATCGTCATCACGCGCCAGCATGTTTTGCTGTGTAACTGGCAGGCGCTATACGACGAGATGGTGGCGTACCGCCAGGCTTGCGGCGATGCGCATGTCAAAGCCATTCTGGCCACCGGTGACCTGGTCACGCTGGAAAACGTGGCGAAAGCCTCGTGGGTCTGCATGATGGCCGGCGCGGACTTCATCAAGACCTCGACCGGCAAGGAAGGCGTGAACGCCACCATCCCGGTCTCGCTGGTCATGGTGCGCGCGATTCGCGACTACCACGAACTGACCGGTTTCCAGGTCGGCTACAAGCCGGCCGGCGGCGTCTCGACCGCGAAGTCGGCGCTGCAATACCTGACCGTGATGAAGGAAGAACTGGGCAACGACTGGCTGCAGCCGCACCTGTTCCGCATCGGTGCATCGAGCCTGCTGACCGACATTGAACGCCAGCTCGAGCACTACGTGACCGGGAACTACTCGGCCGCCCATCGTCACGCGCAACCTTAAATCCGGATACGTCATGCCAACAATTAAAGAGATTCTTCAGACCATGGACTACGGCCCCGCTCTCGAGACCACCAAGGAAGCGCACGCATGGCTGGACGGTCACGAGCGCCGCTTTGGCCTGTTCATCGACAACGCCTGGAGCGACGCCGGTGAAACGTTCGCCACGACCAATCCGGCCGATGGCGTCGAACTGGCGCAGGTCACGCAGGCGACGAACGACGATGTCGAACGCGCCGTGGCAGCCGCGCGTCGCGCGCAGCCGGGCTGGGTGGCACTGGGTGGCCATGGCCGCGCCAAGATCATGTACGCGCTTTCGCGCCTGCTGCAAAAGCATGCGCGCCTGTTCGCCGTGCTCGAAACGCTCGACAACGGCAAGACGATCCGCGAAACGCGCGACGCCGACCTGCCGCTCGTGGCCCGTCATTTCTACCATCACGCCGGCTGGGCGCAACTGCAGGCCGAAGAATTCGCGGACTACCGTGCCGTCGGTGTCGTCGGCCAGATCGTGCCGTGGAACTTCCCGCTGTTGATGTTGGCGTGGAAGATCGCACCGGCGCTGGCCGCCGGTAACACGGTCGTGTTCAAGCCGGCCGAATACACGCCGCTGACTGCCTTGCTGTTTGCCGAACTCTGCCAGCGCGCTGGCGTGCCGGCTGGTGTCGTCAACATCGTCACGGGCGATGGCCGCGTGGGCGAGGCGATCGTCAATCATCCGGGCATCGACAAGATTGCGTTCACCGGTTCGACCGAAGTGGGTCGCCTGATCCGCAAGTCGACCGCCGGCAGCGGCAAGAAGCTGTCGCTCGAGCTGGGCGGCAAGTCGCCGTTCATCGTGTTCGACGACGCCGACCTGGACGCCGCCGTCGAAGGTCTGGTCGACTCGATCTGGTTCAACCAGGGCCAGGTCTGCTGCGCCGGTTCGCGCCTGCTGGTGCAGGAATCGGTGTACGAGCGCTTCATCAAGAAGGTCAAGGCGCGCATGGAAACGCTGCGCGTCGGTTCGCCACTGGACAAGTCGAACGACATCGGCGCACTGGTCGATCCGGTGCAGCAGCAGCGCATCCACGGTCTGGTGGAATCGGCCCGCGCCGAAGGCTGCGAAGTCTGGCAACCAACGGGCGAACTGTCGACGTCCGGTTCGTGGTACCTGCCAACGCTGATCACGGGCGCGTCGACATCGGCCGCCGTGGCGCAGGCCGAAATCTTTGGCCCGGTGCTGGTGGCGATGAGCTTCCGCACCCCGGCTGAAGCCGTGCAACTGGCGAACAACACCGTCTACGGCCTGGCCGCCTGCGTCTGGAGCGAGTCGATCAGCCTGGCGCTGGACGTCGTCCCGCAGATCAAGGCCGGCGTGGTCTGGATCAACACGGCGAACCAGTTCGATGCAGGCTGCGGTTTCGGCGGCTACAAGGAATCGGGCTATGGCCGCGAAGGCGGCAAGGAAGGCATGTACGAATACCTGACGCCGCTGTCGGAAGATGCACGGCCTGCCGCGCCGGTGTTTGCCGCGAAGGGCGCTGTGAAAGCAGCGGACGCCGACAGCCCGTTCGCGATCGACCGCACCGCCAAGCTGTACATCGGCGGCAAGCAGGCGCGCCCTGACGGCGCCTACAGCCGCGCGATCAATGACGCGAACGGCGCGTTCCTGGCCGATATCGGCGAAGGCAGCCGCAAGGACATCCGCAACGCCGTCGAAGCGGCGCACAAGGCCGCTGGCTGGGCCAAGGCCACCGCGCACAACCGCGCGCAGGTGCTGTACTACATCGCCGAGAACCTGGCGATCCGCGCCGACGAATTCGCCGCGCGCATTGCGCAGCAGACCGGCTCGAACGACGCCGCGCGCGAAGTGGCAGCCTCGGTCGAGCGCCTGTTCTACTGGGCCGCCTGGGCCGACAAGTACGACGGCCAGGTGCACCAGCCGCCGATGCACGGCATCACCGTGGCGCTGAACGAGCCAGTGGGCGTGATCGGCATCGTGTGCCCGAACGAGAACCCGCTGCTGGGCTTCATCTCGCTGGTCGCACCGGCGCTGGCGCTGGGCAACCGCGTGGTGGCGGTGCCGTCGGAGCAGTATCCGCTGTCGGCGATCGACCTGTACCAGGTGCTCGATACGTCGGACCTGCCGGGCGGGGCGCTCAATATCGTCACCGGGTCAAGCGACGAGCTGGCGCGCACGCTGGCCTCGCATGGCGAGATCGATGCCGTGTGGCGCCACGACGGTTCTGCCGAAGGGTGTGCCGAAGTCGAGCGCCTGTCGAGCGAGACACTCAAGCGCACCTGGACCGGCGGCGCGAAAGGGCGCGACTGGTTCGATCCGAAGCAGGCCGGTGGCCGCGTCGTGCTGCAGCACGCGAGCCAGGTGAAGAACGTCTGGATTCCATACGGCGTCTGACGTCCTGACTCTTCTTCAACCCTTAACTTCTTGACGACGTAGGGTGGGCGGCTATGCCGCCCACGCGGTGATCGGTAGCGGCGCCGCTCTCGTGCGCGGGCTGGCACACGCCAACCATCACCGCGTGGGCGGGGAACCCGCCCACCCTACAACGCGAAAGCACCAATATGTTCCTCCCCCAAGAAATCATCCGCAAAAAACGCGATGGCGGCATCCTGTCGGCCGAAGAGATCCAGTTTTTTGTCCGCGGCATCCCTGACGGCAGCGTCACCGAAGGCCAGATCGCCGCGCTGGCGATGGCGGTCTACTTCAACGACATGACGATGGATGAACGCGTCGCCTTCACCCTGGCGATGCGCGACTCGGGCCAGGTCATGGAATGGAAATCACTGGACCTCCCGGGCCCGGTCGTTGACAAGCACTCGACCGGCGGCGTCGGCGACGTCGTCTCGCTGATGCTCGGCCCGATGATCGCGGCCTGCGGCGGCTTCGTGCCGATGATCTCGGGCCGGGGCCTGGGCCACACGGGCGGCACGCTCGACAAGTTCGACGCGATCCCTGGCTACAGCACCGTGCCTGATCCGGACACCTTCCGCAAGGTGGTGAAAGACGTGGGCGTGGCCATCATCGGCCAGACCGCCCAGCTGGCGCCGGCTGACAAGCGCTTCTACAGCATCCGCGACACCACGGCGACCGTCGAATCGGTGGCCATGATCACCGGCTCGATCCTGTCGAAGAAACTGTCGGCGGGTCTGGATGCGCTGGTGATGGACGTGAAAGTGGGCAGCGGCGCCTTCATGCCGACGGCCGAAAAATCGCTGGAACTGGCCGAATCGATCGTCAGCGTCGGCAATGGCGCCGGCACCCGCACGTCGGCCATCCTGACCGGCATGAACGAGTCGCTGTGCCACGCGGCCGGCAATGCAGTGGAAGTGCGCGTCGCGATCGATTACCTGACCGGCAAGGCACGCCCGGCACGCCTGCACGAAGTGACGATGGCGCTGTGCGCCGAGATGCTGGTGATTTCGGGCCTGGCAGGCACGGACGCCGAAGCGCGCGCCAAACTGCAAACCGCACTCGATTCGGGCGAAGCAGCCGAACGCTTCGCGCGCATGGTCGCGGCGCTGGGCGGCCCGGCCGACCTGATGGACAAGCCGGACGCGCACCTGGAAACGGCGCCCGTCATCGTGCCGGCGCCAGCGCTGCAGGCCGGCTACGCCGTCTCGGTCGATACCCGTGGCCTGGGCCTGGCGGTTGTCGCGCTGGGTGGCGGTCGTGTGCGCCCGCAAGACACCATCGATTTCGCCGTGGGCCTGACGGGCCTGGTTGAACTGGGTGAGCAGATCGCTGTCGGCCAGCCGCTGGCAATGGTGCATGCACGTTCGGCGGAGGCCGCCGAGCGCGCCGTACGCCAGGTGCAAGCGGCTTATCAGATCGGCGACACCCAGCCGGCCGCCGAGCCGATGATTCACCGTATCGTCCGTCCTTGAAAGAAACGCCATGACCTACACAAAACTGATCGATGAAGCGCGCGCCGCGCGCGAGCTCGCGTACGCGCCGTATTCCAACTTCCAGGTGGGGGCGGCGCTGGCGTGCAAGGATGGCCGCATCTTCCGCGGTTGCAATGTGGAAAACGCCGCCTACGGCCTGTGCAATTGTGCCGAGCGTACGGCGTTCTTTAGCGCCATTGCCAACGGTTACAAGCCAGGCGACTTCGCGGCGCTGGCCGTGATCGGACAGACCGAAGGTCCGATCGCGCCGTGCGGCGCCTGCCGGCAAGTGATCCTGGAATTGGGTGGCAATGAATTGCCGGTGATCCTGACCAATCTGACGGGTGCCATGTTCGAGACCACGGCAGCGGCGCAGTTGCCGAATGCGTTCGGGGGCCAGGACCTGCAGTCTTGAAGGAAAGCGTTCATGGCGCGCAGAAACGTCTGCGCGCCATACTGGCAGCTTCGATCAATCAGCTCTTGTAATCGCCGGGTTAATCACAAAGTGATGATATATACATATCGACTTGGAGCTTGCTATGAAAAAATTGATCGTTCTACTCAGCGGCGTCGTGATCGCGGCAAGTGCCGCAGCCCAGATCACCCCGACCTTGCCTCAGCCCGCCAAGACAGGAACGGCTGACCGGCAAGCGCCGATCACGGGCACCGCGGACAAGCGCGCCAATCCGGCGGCAGAGCCGGAAGACAGCGCGAATTCGGTCTCGACGGATTTCCAGGGCAGCAGCAAGCAGGAAACCACATCGGCCGGCATGGGCCAGCCGAAGAAGCAGACCGAGCGTACGTCGACTTCGAGCCGGAACGGATCTGCTACTCAAAACATCGAAGACAAGACCAAGAAGTAATTTAGTGCCGGAACGGCGTCGCGACGCCGTTCCAACCCCGCATCACCACATCAGATCGTCCGGAATCTTGAAGTCCGCGTACGGATCGTCCTCTTCCACTTCCTGTACTTTCTTCTTGATCTGCACGACGATCGACGCATCGCGCTGGGCGATCTTTTCGCCGATGATGCGCGGAACCAGCTCGAAGCTGCCGTTCATGTGCACGATCACCAGGCGGCCCGCCACCAGGTGCTCGACGATCTGCGACGTTACGTGGATGCGCTCGATCTTGGTGCCGAACGTGAAGTTGTAGGGCACATCACCTTTGCCCTTGGGCTGCTTGTTCTTCTGCACCATCTGCGCGATCTGCGCCAGGATGGCTTTTTGCGCGGCGGCGGCATCGCGCTGGGTGTTCAGCTCGCGCGCACGCTCGGCGTTCTTGCGCTGCAGCTCGAGCGCGGCTTCGCGCGCCTCGTTGACCGACTCCACGCCCGTGCGCAGCTCGTGCTTGTGCTGTTTGCTTTTTGCCTGGGTGACCTGTTTGACCTTTTTCTTGTCGACCAGGCCGGCCTTGAGTAACTGCTCTTGCAGCGAAACCATAATGTGCTTTCCCTAAATATGACGGGCCGCCCGATCACGAAGGCGGCGCAAGGGCGCTAGCATAGCAAACAAGCGCCGAGCCGAGCCAGCATCAGGCGGCGTCCCAGGGATCGTAGGTGCCGACCTGCCACAGATGGCCTTCCGGATCGCGGCAGGCGAACGCACGCCCGCCCTGCGGCGCATCGCCGATCGGCTGGGTGATCACTGCGCCACTGCCGAGCACGCGGGCATGCACGGCATCGGCATCATCCACATGAAGCCAGATCGTTTGCGTCAGCAAGCCGCCAGCCTGCGCCGGTGTCGCCAGCAAGCGGCCATAGTCGTCGGCTGAGTGGGTGCCGATCATGACCATGCCATCGCCCAGTGTGAGCTCGGCGTGGGCAACTTCGCCCTGCCGGCCCGGGATGCAACGCCGTATCGTGAAGCCGAAATTCGTGCACAGCCAGGCGAGCATGGCGGAGGTGTCGTGGTAACGCAGGCAGGGGACGACGGTGGAAGGCATGGCACGCTCCCGGTTCGGTTGGTTGAAACAGCGAAGACAATCCAAAGATGCTTGAAATTTCGACAACGGGCCCACAATGTAAGCATATCGTACCTTCCAACCGGAGACCATCATGAACCCGTCAGACGAAAAAACCTTGCAGGACTTCCTGGGCCAACTGGTCCAGGCCCGTGGCGTGACGAAAGATCCGCAAGCCGATGCGCTGATCCAGCGCGCCGTGGCCGAGCAACCGGACGCCGCCTACCTGCTGGTGCAGCGTGCGCTGCTGGTGGAGCAGGCGCTGGGCAATGCCAAGGCGCGCATCGCCGAGCTGGAACGTCAGACCACGAAGGGCAGCGGCGGGTTCCTCGACGCGAATACGTGGGGTAATTCGGCGCAAAGCAATCCATCGTCATCATCACAGGCGCCAGCGCAAGGCGCAGTGCAGGGTACGGCAGCACCGGCACGCAGCGGGGGCTTCCTGGGTGGTGCCGGCGGCGGCATGCTGGGCACGATCGCGGCCACGGCGGCTGGCGTAGCAGCTGGTAGCTTCCTGTTCCATGGCATCGGCAATTTGCTCGATCACAATGGTGCGGGAGCCGGCGCGGAAGGTGGCGCCAATCATTTGCTGGCTGATGCTGGTGGGGACGACGCGAACAGCGGTGGTGCACTGGCTGACCAGGCCGGCATCGGCGCCATCGATGAACCGGGTGCGGCCGACGATCCGCTTGCCGACAGCAACCATGGGGATGAGCCGAGCGGGTTCTTCGATGGCGATGGGTCGGATGAGGGCGTGTTTGGCTAGACGAGCGTCATCAGTACGCCAGTTGTCGCGGCCAGGGCCACGACCAGCCAGGCTGGCGCGCGCCACGTCACCAGCAGCATGAAGCAGCCCAGCGCCACGGCGGCGTCACGCAGGTCGAGTACGGCGCTCGTCCAGACCGGGTTGTACAGCGCGGCGCCGAGAATGCCCACGACGGCCGCATTGGCGCCCATGACCGCGTGGCGAAGCGCGCGCTGGCGCTGCAGCCGGGCCCAGAACGGCAGGGCGCCGTAGACGAGCAACAGCCCCGGCAAGAACAACGCCACCAGCGCCACGCAGGCGCCGCCGACGGCGGTGGCGCTCATCCCGGCCTGCGCGCCAAGGAATGCGGCAAATGCAAACAATGGCCCGGGCAGTGCCTGGGCCATGCCATACCCCGACAGGAACGTTTCGCTGCTGATCCAGCCGCTGGCAACGGTCTCGGCCTGCAGCAGCGGCAACACCACGTGGCCGCCACCGAACACGAGCGCGCCCGAGCGGTAGAAGGCGTCGAACAGGGCGAGCGGCCCGTACTGCGTGACAGCGGCGGCGACGGGCAACAACACGAACAGCAAACCACACAGGACCAGCGCGGCCACGCCGCTCGCCACGCGCACTGGAAACGCGAGTGGGGCAGCGCCGTGCGGGGCCTCGCCGCGGCACCAGGCCCAGCCGGCCAGCGCACCGGCCGCGATGGCGACGAGCTGACCACCGGGGCCGGCGGCAACGACGACGATCGCGATGGCGGCCAGGGCAATTGCCTTGCGTTGCCAGTCGGGCGTCAGCGTGCCCGCCATCCCCCACACCGCCTGCGCGACGACAGCGACCGCCACCAGTTTCAGCCCGTGCACCGCGCCAGTGGCCAGCGGGCCGGTCGTGACCGCAGCCCCGAGCGCCCAGGCGAGCATCAGCAGCGCCGACGGCAAGGTAAAACCGAGCCACGCGGCGCAACCACCCAGTACGCCGCCGCCGCGCAGCACGCCCAGCGCAAAACCGACCTGGCTCGATGCCGGCCCGGGCAGAAACTGGCACAGTGCGACCAGTTCGCCATAGCGCGCGTCGTCCAGCCAGCGGCGGCGCAGGACGAATTCATTGCGGAAGTAGCCCAGGTGGGCGATCGGGCCGCCGAACGAGCGCAGCCCCAGCAGCAGGAAAATCCCGAAGATGGCGAACAGAGAACTGGCACCTGCAACATCGGCAGCAGCGTCGGTTGTTGGGTCGGTTTGGTCGCGCACGATTACATCTGCTGGAACAGCGTGCTGTGGTTGCGGCTGACTTCGAGCGCCTCGGGATACCCGTGCAGCGTCAGCATCTGCCGGCCACGCAAGTCGCGCCGCACTTCGGCGATCGCATCGACCCGCACCAGCGTCGAGCGGTGGATGCGCCAGAATTCGTCGGGGTCGAGCGCTTCTTCGAGTTCCTTGAGCGTCTTGCGGATCAGGTGCTGGGCGGTGGCCGTCTGCACCCGCGTATACTTGTCGTCGGACTGGAAGAACAGCACCTCGGACGTCGCGACCATGCGCAGGCTCGTGCCCGACTGGGCCTGGATCCAGCGCAGATACGAGGGTTTTGACGAAGGCGCCGCGCGACCCAGCAGCTGGTCGCCCAGTTGCGCCAGCCGGGCCAGCTGGGCGCCGATGTCCTGCGGCTTGTGCTCGAGCTGGCGGCGCAGGCGCGCCACCGTGGTATCGAGCCGCGCCAGCGTCACCGGCTTGAGCAGGTAATCGATCGCGCCGTGCTCGAACGCCTCGACGGCGTACTGGTCGTAGGCGGTGGCAAACACGATGTGGCAGTTGGCGTACAGCTGGCGTGCCGCGTCGATGCCGCCCATGCCCGGCATGCGGATGTCGAGGAACGCGATGTCCGGCTTGTGCTGCGCCGCCAGCGCCACCGCCTCGACCCCATTGGCGGCTTCAGCGACGATGCGCAGCTCGGGCCACGCCTCGTGCAGGCGCGAGCGCAACTGGTCACGCATCAGGGCTTCGTCATCGGCAATCAGGGCAGTGGGCATGGCGGAGTGCATCGCGGAGTGCATCGTAATATCAGCCGTCTTCGGTCATCCGGTACGGCAGGCGAATCGACACGCAGGCGCCGCCTGTTACCGGTGCTTCGATCACGAGTTCGGCCTCCTTGCCGTACAACAGCGCCAGGCGTTCGCGGATATTCGCCAGGCCCACGCCGCTGCCGGCATGCAGGTTGAAGCCGACACCGTCGTCGAGGACATCCACATGCAGCGTGGCGCCTTCGACCCGCGAACGCACGACGATCGTGCCGCCCGCGACCTTGGGCTCGAGCCCATGCTTGATCGCGTTCTCGATCAGCGTCTGCAGCATCATCGGCGGGAACGGCGCGCTGCCGAGAAAATCGGGCACCTCGAAGCGGACCTGGAGCCGCTCCTTCATCCGCGCCTGCATGATGGCGAGATAGGCGCGCGACAGTTCGACCTGCTTGCCCAGCGTGCCGCCGGTGCCGCCTTTGCCCATCGACCCGCGCATCTGCGGCAGTGACGCCCGCAGGTACTCGATCAGGTGGCCGTGCACGCGCGCGGCTTCCTTCGGATCGGTTTCGATCAGCTGGCCGATCAGCGCCAGCGTGTTGAACAGGAAGTGCGGCTCCACCTGGGCCTGGAGCGTGGCCATCTGCGCTTCGGTCAGGCGCCGCTCGAGATTGGCCACGTCGGCCTTGCTCGACGCATCGCGCGCCAGCAGTTCGGCGCGGCGCTTGCCGCCAGCGAGTACCTTCACGCCAAACGAGACCAGGATGAACCAGATCGCCGGCTCGACCAGGTTGACGAACAGGCCGGCGACGAAACCCAGGAACCAGACCAGGTACAGCTGGCGCCATTCGATCAGCGCGAGCCAGTCGAAGAAGCGCCACCACAGGGCGCCCGCTTCGCGCATGGCGTCGCGCACGAAGTCGAGCGCGCGGTTGATCTGGACAGCCGCCATGATTTATTCTCCGCTCGTGTGGCGCAGGCGGCGCTGTGGGCGGCCAAACACGGCCACGGCGACGAACTTGAGCACCAGGAGGCCAACGAACAAGGCCAGCACGATCGGCACGATGGTGACCAGCGCAGCGAGAGCGATCGCGAGCACCAGCAGCACTGGCCAAGGCATGCGGGTCAGGTAGCGTGCGCCGGATTTGGCCAGGCGCCAGGTGGTGCGGCCGGCCACTTCGGCGTTGCGCAGGATCGACTGGAAGCGGCTGGCGGGCGTATGAATGGTTTTCACGTGCAGTCCTTTCAAAGAGTGATGACCCTACTGTAGGGACGCATCCCGCCCAGGCCAAGGGCGATCCGACGAACGGTGCGATTTCTGGGGCGAGCGGTCATCAGCGTGGATGAGCGGGGCACGGTTTTTCGTGTCAATACGGCGACGCTGCACGATCGGTGTTACGGCGCGATGAGCTTGAGCGCTTCCTGGCGCATCACGTCGAGCATGCCTGCCTGCGACGTGCGTGCGCAGCCGGCCAGCGTCGCGTCGAACAGCGTGTCGGCCGGCGGGAAGGTGCGGCTTGCGCCTTCGCGCTGGAAGCTGTAGATCAATTTGCCGACGCTCTCGTAGAACACTGGCAGTTCGCGCAGGCTGCGTTCCGGGAACGTCGCAATGTGGTAGGCCACATCGACGTTCAGGTCGGCGCAGGTCTTGGTGGCGATGGTCGCGGTGTGGTCCTTGCGGAAGCGGTAAGTGACCATCCCACTGACAGCGCCGTCCACGCCGGTGATGTCGAGCCGTCTGGCCATGCCAAGGGCCAGCGCATCGAGGTCGGCCGAGCGCGACGACTCGCGCACCGTCGCTGCGGCCTGGCGGCCCCGCGTGCCGGGCGTGAGTTCGATCGTGACCATGCCCTGGACACCACGCCGCACGAGTGCCTGCGGATAGCTGGCATCGCTGGCGTAGATCGTGATGTCGCGCCAGGCCGGCACCGTGGCCTGGGCCGCGACCGATTGCGGTGCCAGCCCAAGAACCCCAAGCGCCAGGGTCGAACACGCTGCGATGGTTTTCATGGGGTGCCTCTGCATCGTTGTCAGGACGCCTTGCGGTCGTTCCAGTAATCGCGCAGCAGGCCGTAGAACACGGTGTCGGCGTACTCGCCGTGCACGCGCCAGCGCTGTGGCATGAAGCCTTCCTTGCGAAAGCCGAGTTTTTCCAGCACGTGGGCGGACGCGTCGTTGCGCGGGTCGATGTCGGCCTCGACCCGGTTGATGCCAACCTCGTTGAAGCCGTGATCGAGCACGGCTTCGATCGCTTCGCTGGCGTAGCCATTGCCCCAGTGACCGCTGGCGATGGCGTAGCCCAGTTCGCAGCGGTTGTACTGGTTGTAGAAGTGGTGCAGGGCGACGGTGCCGATCACTTCGCGGCTGCCCGCCAGCTCGATGGCAAAGCGCAGCTCGGTCTCATCGCGGTAGGCTTCGAGCGCGCGCGCGATGGCGGTGTCGGCCATCGAGATGTCGGTCCACGGCTCGGCGCTCCAGTAGCGCACGACGGTGGGGTCGGAAAAAATGGCATACAAGGCCCGTGCATCGGTGGCGGCCAGCGGGCGCAGCATCAGGCGTTGGGTGGTCAGAACAGGCGTGCTATAAGTCGACATGGGTTTGCATTGTCATAGTTGTAAGCGTTAGCATACCATCGACTCGGGGCGTGCAGACAAGCGCCGCGCGCTTTACTGTCACTGTCTATCGTCACCATCTACCGTCGCCATCAAGGCAGGAGATCCGTCATGCACCAGGCCAGGCCCAGCAGCATGTCATCCTTCTGGATGCCATTCACGAACAACCGCGACTTCAAACGCGCCCCGCGCCTGCTGGTCTCGGCCGCGGGCATGTACTACCGCGACGTCGACGGCAATCAGGTGCTCGACGGCGCCGCCGGCCTGTGGTGCGTGCCGTGCGGGCACGGCCAGCCAAAGATCGCGGCGGCGATTGCGCAGATGGCCGGCCAGCTCGACTTCGCGCCCACGTTTCAGATGGGGCATCCGGCTGCGTTCGAACTGGCCGAACGGCTGATCGATTTCAGCGGGGGCCGTTTCTCCCACGTGTTCTACACCAATTCCGGTTCGGAAGCGGTCGACACCGCGCTCAAGATCGCGCTGGCCTACCACCGGCTGCGCGGCGAAGGCGGGCGCACGCGCCTGATCGGCCGCGAGCGCGGCTACCACGGCGTGGGCTTCGGCGGGCTGTCGGTCGGCGGCATCGGCGCCAACCGCAAGGCGTTCGGCCCGCTGCTGCCGGGTGTCGACCATCTGCGCCACACGCACGACCCCGAGCGCAATGCCTTCGCGCGCGGCGAACCCGAACACGGCGCCGAGCTGGCCGACGACCTCGAACGCATGCTGCTGCTGCACGATCCGTCGACGATCGCCGCCGTGATCGTCGAACCGGTGGCCGGTTCGACCGGCGTGCTGATTCCGCCCAAGGGCTATCTGGCGCGGCTGCGCGCGATCTGCGACCGGCACGGCATCCTGCTCATTTTCGATGAAGTCATCACGGGCTTTGGCCGCCTGACCACGCCGTTTGCAGGCGACTGGTTCGGCGTCGAACCCGACATGATGACGACCGCGAAAGGCATCACCAACGGCGCCGTACCGATGGGCGCCGTGTTTTCCAGGGGCTTCATCCACGAAGCGTTCATGGAGGCGCCGCCCGGCATCGAGCTGTTTCACGGCTATACCTATTCGGGCCACCCGCTGGCCTGCGCCGCGGCGCTGGCCACGCTCGACGTGTTTGCCGAGCAGGACATATTGGCCAATGCAGCGGCCATCCAGCCGTATTTCGAAGAAGCGCTGCAGTCGCTGCGCGGCCTGCCGCACGTGATCGACCTGCGCTCGCTCGGCATCATCGCCGGCATCGAGCTGGCCCCGATCCCGGGCCAGCCGGGCGCGCGCGGCTATGCAGCGCTCAAGGCGGCGTTCGCCTCCGGGCTGTTGATCCGCACGACGGGCGACATCATCGCGCTGTCGCCGCCGCTGGTCATGGAGCGCCAGCATGTGGATGAATTGTTCGGCAAGCTGGCGGACGTGTTGAAGGGGCTTGCGTGATCACCGCGTTCACGCGGGCCGGATCGCCCTTGTCTGTCATCGTCCTGGGATTGCTGATGCTTGGCGCCTGTGCGCAGGAGCAGCACCCGCTTGATCGCCAGCTGTCGCAACTGCGTCCCGACGCCGTCGTGCTGCTGGCGGGGCTGGACTGGCCCGCAGGGACGTTGTTATGTCCGATGACACCCTACCAAAGCACACTATCTGCCGAGGGGCCGGTTGCGAAGCGCGTGAATGGCTACTTGAAGCGTACGCAATTTACTGGCGATGAAGACCATTGGTCGCTGGTCGTCGTCAAGCCGGCGCAAGCTGGCGACGACGGTATCGAGCATCTGAGGTTCAAGCGCGGGACCTATGACGTCGTGACAGAGCCCGCAAGGGTCGCCGAAGCCGTGAAGGCGCAGGCATCGGCGTTCACGCTGCAGGATTGTGTGCCGGTGGAGCAGGCCCGTGTACTGGTGGCCCGCGACCGGTCGCAACGTACCTTCATCAGCTTTGGCACATCCTGAACACGGCGCTTGTGAAACGCCGTCAACCTGGCGTCTCGCTGAAGTTTTTTAGAAAGTCCAGTAACACCTGCCCCGCGATATCCGCATCGTCCGCCGTCATCGTCTCGAGCGGATTGTGGCTGATCCCGCCGTTGCCGCAGCGGACGAACAGCATCGCCACGTCAGTCAGTTGTACCATGCACATGGCGTCGTGGCCGGCGCCGGATGGCAGCTCGAAATGGGGCAGGCCAGCCCGTTCCACCGCTGCGCCCAGCTGCGCCATCAGGCGCGGCGCGCACGGCACGGCGTCGATCTCCAGCAGCTTGACCAGCCGTTCGCCGATGCCGCGCGCGGCGCAGATGGCGCTGATGCCGGCCAGGATATCGCCCACTGCGGCCAGGCGCACCGCATCGTCGGCGGCGCGGATGTCGAGCGACAGGCGGCAGGCGCCGGGAATCACGTTGACCGAGCCGCCCGGCACCTCAAGCTGGCCAACCGTGCCGACCAGCGCCGCGCCCTGGCAGCAGCGCGCTTCCACCAGCAGCACGATCTCGGCAGCGGCAACAGCCGCATCGCGCCGCATGCCCATTGGCGTGGTGCCGGCGTGGCTGGCCACGCCGCGCAGTTCGACGATATAGCGCGAGCTGCCGGCAATCGCGTTCACCACACCCAGCGGCAGGCCACGTTCGAGCAGCACCGGGCCTTGTTCGATGTGGACTTCGACAAAGCCGAGCAGTAGCGCAGGATCGCGTGCGATGCTGGCGATAGCCGAATGGTCGTGGCCAGCCTGCGCCAGCGCGTCCCCGAGCGTAACGCCCTCGCTGTCGACGGCGCTTAATAAACCCATGTCGAAGCTGCCCGCAATCGCGCTGCTGCCCAGGAACGTGCTGCGGAAACGCACGCCTTCTTCTTCGGCAAACGCGATCACCTCCAGGTCGTACGGCAGGCGCTGGCCGCGCGCGTGCAGGTCGGCGACCACGGCGATCGGCAGCAGGATGCCCAGGCGGCCGTCGTACTTGCCGCCATCGCGCACGGTGTCGTAGTGCGAACCCGTGGCCAGCGTTCTGGCGCCCGGCTGCGCGGCGGCGTAGCGGCCGACGACATTGCCTACCGCGTCGATGTGGACCATCATGCCGGCCTCGCGCATCCAGCCGGCGATGCACGCGGCGGTGCGCTGGTGGGCCGGCGTCATGTAGGCGCAGGTCAGGTTCGTCTCAACGTCGCTGATCGCGCCCAGCGCTTCGCACCAGTCCATCACGCGCGCGCCGAGCGACGGCGTCACGCCCAGCAGCGCGTTCAGCCGGATCTCGGCGATGCGGTGCACCTGGCGCAGCGCCTCGCGCAGTTCGTCACCGCGCGCGTTGCCAATACGACGCTCGAAGG
This sequence comes from Telluria sp. RB2R28, assembly GCF_059685835.1. Taxonomy (NCBI): domain Bacteria; kingdom Pseudomonadati; phylum Pseudomonadota; class Betaproteobacteria; order Burkholderiales; family Oxalobacteraceae; genus Telluria; species Telluria sp. RB2R28. Next base: position 371,174 of record NZ_JCASIK010000005.1, read on the forward strand.
TGGCGATGATGGCCTGGCGCGACAGGCCCTGGCCGGTCGGCCCCTTGACCGCGAGGATGAACGGAAAGCCGAAGCGGCCGTTGTAGTCGGCGTTCAGCGTATGTAGTTGCGCATACTCATGCGGCGTGCAGCGGTCCAGCCCCGAGCTGGCTTGCTCGCTTGTCGATTCGGCCGTCAGGGCGCCGGCAATCGCCGCCTTGCCGGCCAGTTCCGGGTGGGCGCGCAGCAGCGCCAGTTGTTCGTCGATGCTGGCCGCATCCACCACCGACTGCAAGGCGCGCTTGAGCGCGGCCAGGCTGGCGAACGGGCGGGCGGGCGCCGCGCGCGCGGCGATCCAGGGCGAATGTTCGTAGATGCCGCGCAGGGTCTCGACAAAGTCGGCGGCCTCGCAGGCGTTCAGCGTTGCGATCGTGGTCATCTGCGCTCCATGGTGGTCAAGCGATCGATCATACGGGCTGGCGGTGGCCCCGCCCATATCGCCCGGCGGATGGCTGCCAGCAGCCTGCGCATATAGACTAGCCCTGCACCAGGGCGCGCGCCGCGCTGCTGACCTGGTCGCGCAGCCATTTGTGCTCGGTCGACTGGTGCACGCGCTGGTGCCACAACTGATAAAAGCGCATCGGCGGAAACTTCACCGGCACCGTGAAGCTTTTCAAAGGCAGCGTCTTCTCAAAGGCGCGGATGAACTGGCGGCCGGTGGTCAGGACCAGGTCACTTTGCGTGAGCATGTACGGGATCACGCCGAAGTAGGGCGACTCCACCGCCACGCGGCGCTGCAGGCCGAGGCGCTCGAGATGCGCATCGATCACGCCGTGATACCCGGGCAGCATCTGGGTCGGGGCGACGTGGGGCAGGTCGAGATAATCCTCGAGCGTCATCGCGTCCGGCGCCGTGCGCCGCGCATACGGGCTGTCGGCGCGCATCGTGCAGATGATCGGGTCTTCGAACAGCTTCGAGATGTGCAGGTGCGCCGGCGGCTCGTCCCAGTTCGCGATCACCAGGTCCATATCGCCGTCGGACAGCATGCGCAGGTAATCCTGGCCCGGCCCCAGCGCATGGATCACGACCTTGCTGCCGGGCGAGCCGCGGCGCAGCAGCGCCACCACGTTGGGCAGAAAGCGCGCATCGAGGTAGTCCGGCGCGGCGATATGGAAGGTGCGCGCGGCGTCTTCGGGCTGGAACGGCGCCTTGCGCACGAACAGGCTCTCGGCTTCGTCGAGGATGCGCTTGGCGGGCTTGAGCAGACCCTCGCCGTGCTGCGTTGGCACCATGCCGCGCGCGCCGCGCACGAGGATCGGGTCGCCCGTCAGCTCGCGCAGTTTGCGCAGCGAGGCTGAAATCGAGGGCTGCGGCTGATTGAGTTTGAGCGCGACGCGCGAGACGTTTTTCTCCACCAGCAGCAGGTAGAGGATGCGGATCAGGTGCAGGTCGAGGTTGCGGGGAAGGCTGGACATGGCCGTGCAATCTTGGTTGTATATCGAGTTGAATATGTCGAATATACGCCGATTTTGTTGTTGCACAAATGGAAATCAGCGTATCGTCAAGCCGTCGGTCGCCATGGTTGCACTGGCGCGCTCGCGTATTTTCCCTTGAATCTGCGACCCTGAAGGACGCCCATGTTCGACCCCGGATACCTGGCCCCCTACGTTCTCGAATGGCTCAATCTGCTGGTGCGCTGGCTGCACATCATCACCGGCATCGCCTGGATCGGCGCATCGTTCTACTTCGTCTGGCTCGACAACACGATCAAGCCGCCGGCGCCTGGCTCGGATCTCGAGCGCAAGGGCGTCGCCGGCGAACTGTGGGCGGTGCACGGCGGTGGCTTCTACAACCCGCAAAAATACCTGGTGGCGCCTGCCGAACTGCCAAAGGAGCTGCACTGGTTCAAGTGGGAAGCCTATTCCACGTGGCTGTCGGGCTTTGCGCTCTTGAGCATCGTGTATTACATGAATGCGAAAGCGATGATGATCGACCGCAGCGTGGCCGATTTGTCGAGCGGGCAGGCGATCGGGATCGGCATCGGCAGCCTGGTCGTGGGCTGGATCGTCTACGACTTGCTGTGCCGCTCACCGCTGGTGCAGCGCCAGCTGGCGTTTGGCGCGACGGTCTTTCTGTTTTTGGTCGGTAGCAGCTGGGTGCTCACGCACCTGCTCAGCGGCCGCGCGGCGTACCTGCACGTGGGCGCGATGATCGGGACGATCATGGTGGCGAACGTGGCGATGCTGATCATTCCGGGCCAGCGCAAAATGGTCAATGCGATGCTGGCGGGGCAGAAGCCCGACCCGGTCCACGGCATCAGGGCCAAGCAGCGCAGCGTCCACAATAATTACTTCACGCTGCCGGTGCTGTTCATCATGATCAGCAACCACTACGCGATGACCTACAACCACCCGCATGCGTGGGCAGTGCTGGGCGTGATCATGCTGGCCGGCGTGTTGATCCGCCACTTCTTCAACCTGCGCCACAAGGGCCGCATCGAATGGCGGTACCCTGTGGCGGGCGCCGTGCTGCTGCTGGGACTTGGCGTGTTACTGGCGCCAGCCCGGCCGGCGCGCATCGATCCGGTGGTCACTACCGCGGCGGCCGACGCCGCCCGCTTTGCCGAGGTCCGCACGATCATGGGCGCGCGCTGCGTTTCGTGCCATGCGGCGCAGCCGACGCAGCCCGGCTTTGCGGCCGCCCCTCTGGGCGTGATGCTCGAAACACCGGAACAGATCGGCCAGAACGCCGCGCGCATCTACCAGCAGACAGTCCAGACCAGGGCCATGCCGCTGGCAAATCTGACGCACATGACTGATACCGAACGCACCGTGGTCAAGGCCTGGTTCGAGGCCGGCGCCAACACAGGAAACACACCATGAATGCACTGCAGACACGCCTGATCGACTGGATCGATGCGCATTTTGACGAAGAAGTGGGCTTCCTGCAGGCCGTCGTGCGGATTCCCACCGATACGCCACCGGGCAACAACGCGCCCCACGCCGAGGCCGTGGCCGACATGCTGGAGGGCGCCGGCTGGCCCGTCGAGCGGCATGCGGTGCCAGCGCAGCAGGTGATTGACTATGGCCTGGAAAGCATCACGAACCTGATCGTGCGCCGGCCGTACGGCGGACACGGGCCGACGCTGGCGCTCAATGCGCATGGCGACGTCGTACCGCCGGGCGAGGGCTGGACCCATCCACCATATGGCGCCGTGATCGAAGACGGCTACCTGTACGGGCGCGCGGCGGCCGTATCGAAAAGCGACTTTGCCACCTATGTCTTCGCGGTGCGCGCGCTCGAAGCACTGGGCGCGCCGCTGCGTGGCGGCGTCGAGCTGCACTTTACGTACGACGAAGAATTCGGCGGGCTGCTGGGGCCGGGCTGGCTGCTGGAACAGGGGCTGACGCAGCCCGACTACGTGATCGCCGCCGGTTTTGGCTACAGCATCATCACGGCGCACAACGCCTGCCTGCAGCTGGAAGTGACGGTGCACGGCAAGGCCGGTCACGGCGCGATGCCCGACACAGCGGTCGATGCGCTGCAGGCAGCCACGCGGGTGCTGAACGCGATCTACGGCGACCTGCCACGCCTCAAGACCATCAAGTCGGGCGTGCCCGGCATCGATTCGCCGACGATGCTCGTCGGGCGCATCGACGGCGGCACGAATACCAACGTGGTGCCGGGCAAGGTGGTGCTGAAGCTCGACCGGCGCATGATTCCCGAAGAAGACCCGGTCGCGGTCGAAACACAGGTGCGTGCGCTGATCACCGACGCGGTGGCCGGCATGCCCGGCATCCGGCTCGAGGTCAAGCGCCTGCTGCTGTCGCAGGCGCTGCGTCCGCTACCCGGCGCGCAACCACTGGTCGAGAGCTTGCGCCGCAATGCGTACGCCGTGCTGGGCGAGGCGATTCCCGCTGTCGGCACGCCGCTGTATGCCGATGCGCGCCTGTACGGCGAGCGCGGTATTCCGGCCGTCCTGTATGGGGCCGGGCCGCGCACGGTCACGGAGGCCAACGCGAAGAAGGCCGACGAGCGGCTGGCGCTGGAAGACTTGCGCAGCGCCACCAAGGTGGTGGCGCTGACGCTGCTGGATATGCTGGCGGCGGAGTCTGAGTAAGTGGTACTCGTTCGCGACGGTGGTTCGAATATGGTCGCTCATTGTGACTTTCGGCCAAGCTCAACTTCATCGCTTCGGCTGCATATTCTGGTGTGTACAGGTGATTCCTGAAATTCCGCTCGGCAGCCTGCATATCAGAGCGTTGTTGTTTTTATGGATTTGACAATCGACCTATTTGATTCCACAGGGAAATAACAGATAATCATCTTTTGACGATCACTTATCCTCGCGGTGGAAGACACGAATGACCAGACTTAAATTGTTGTACACAGCTGTGCTTGCAGTATTAAGCATCCACGCAAGCGCCGCCGATTTTGTATGGAGCGGAAAGCAGCTAACTAACAAAACTAGTATTACCGACGTCGCATTATCGAATAATCTCCGGCTCGAGAAATCCAAAGGCGCTGATTCCTTTGATCAGGCGGTAACGGTCAGTGCCGCAAAGAGCAAGCAAAAATCTGATGTGGTCAGAAATGACTTTGCCGCCATCGAGGCAGCTTATCCAAGTCCAAAAAAAGCCGTGGCGGTACTGGTTTCAGACAGCTGTGCAGGCAGTGCATGCGGAGACTCGACCACGATCACACTCGTCCTGCCCAGTGCGGGGAGCGTCAAAAAGTACCCCATCGACAACCCGTCAAAAATCACGCTGACATTTGAAGGGGACCGGGTTATCGGTGGCTTGGCCGAAGGGGTCTCAGCGGGAGTAGACAAATATGGCAGCGAGGTCATGACGGCCAGCCCATTTATCCCAGGCGCAGGATTCGTGGCCATGGGGTTCAGGAGGGAGTATGCAAAGCTCATTGGTGAGCACCCGATCGCGTTATTCGATGACAAAGTATTGCGTGAGCCATTTGCCAAAGCCACGGGCCTCGAGACGTTCCGTGACCTGAGAACGGCAATCAGTGTCGCGAGCGAGACGTATCTCGTGCAAGGGCGTTATATCGTTTTGCAGGGTTGCATGCCGCATGATTGCGGTGGCAATTACAGCTTTGTGATGATTGATGCCGTAACGTCGGGATATTTCTGGGCGCGTTTCAACGAAGGCCGGACACGCTATTCCGGATCCAGCCAGAAAATCGACAAGGCGGCGATCCAAGCCGTATTTTCCGATCCACGATTCCAGCAGAACGACGATGCACGCCTCGTTATCTCACCCGTTGGAAAAATCATGTTCAAAACGGGCGCGCGTTAAATAAGGCGGTGCAAGCAGTCGAGGGCGTTTAGCCCGTGTCATCAGGCGCTATCGATCAAGGCCGCCCGGTCGCCCCGGCCTGGCCCAGCGCTTCAGCCATCCGCACGAGCTTCACGAACTCGGCGCGATAGCCGTCAGCGTCGGCGCCCCGGGCGTCGTTCGCCAGCGTGGCGATGTCGGCATAGCTGTAGTCACTGACCTGCGGCTCGCCGCGCAGGCGCTGGCCGAACGCGGCCACCGCCACGGCGAAGCGCTGGTCGGCCGGCGCGGCGGCCAGCGTGGCGCGCGCCGTTGCCGGGCGCACCGGCTGCTCGGCCAGGCGGCTCTTGCTCTCTCCCGGCAGCTTGTAGCGTACCCGCACGAACGCCAGCTCGTCATTTTTGCCCGCGGGTGCGGCTTTCTTGCCGCCGCCATAGCGCAGCGGGTCGACCAGTTTGGCAGCGCCTGCCGCCGGTGTGATCTCGTAGATCGCGGTCACCGTGTGGCCGGCGCCCATGTCGCCCGCATCGACCTTGTCGTCCTTGAAGTCATGGCGCGCCAGCATGCGCGTTTCGTAGCCGATCAGGCGGTAGGCCGCCACGCGGGCCGGGTTGAACTCGACCTGCATCTTGACGTCGTTGGCGATCGGGAACATGGTCGAGCCAAGTTCGCCCTGCAGCGCCTTGCGTGCTTCGAGCAGCGAGTCGATGTAGGCGGCATTGCCATTGCCCGACTGCGTCAGGCGCTGGATCAGCGCATCGTTCAGGTTACCGTCGCCGACGCCGAAAATCGACAGGTAGACGCCGCTCTTGCGCTTCTCGGCAATGAAGAATTCGAGCTGGCGCGGGTCCCTCACGCCGATATTGAAATCGCCGTCGGTGGCCAGGATGATGCGGTTGACGGCTTTCGCATCGAAGTGGCGTTGGGCCATGGCGTAGGCGCGCTCCAGGCCATCGCGGCCGGCCGTGCCGCCGGCTGCCTGCAACGCATCGATGGCGTCAATGATCTTCTGCTTGTCGCTGCCCGTGGTCGGCTCGAGCGCCACCGCCGTGCCATTGGCGTAGGTGACGATCGCAACCCGGTCCTGTTCGCGCAAGCCCTGTGCGAACAGGCGAAAGCCCTGCTTGAGCAGCGGCAGGCGATCCTGCGGGGCCATCGAGCCGGACACGTCGACCAGCAGCACGACATTCATCGGCGGCCGTTCGGCACGCTGCAGATCGTAGCCGCGCACGGCCACGTGCAGCAGCTGGTTGTCCGCATTCCACGGGCTGGGCATGAGGGCCGTGGTCAGCGCGAATGGCTGGCTGGCCTTGTTCGGTGCAGCATAGGCGTAGGGGAAGTAGTTCACCATTTCCTCGACCCGCACGGCGGCCGGTGGCGGCAGCCGGCCGGCGCTCAGCTGGCGCCGCACGTACGCATACGAGGCGGTATCGACATCGCTGCTAAAGGTGGACACTGGCTGCTCTTCGACCAGCACTGCGCGGTTGGCCTGGACATCGGGGAAGCGGTCGGCGCCGGGTGCGTAGCTCGGGGACGGGTAAGGCATCGGATACGGCACTGTAGCGAGGCGACGCTGGAAGGTCGTCGGCGACACGCCGGTGTAGCCCTGGTACGGGGAAATATTTCGGATGCTGCTGCCGGTGAGTTCGACCACGGCGGGGGACGAGGGAGCTGGCGGCGGCGCGGCACTGTCCCCTTGAACCTGTTGGGGCGCGCTGCAAGCGGCCAGCAGCAGGGCTGCTGCAAGGAGGGACAAGGCGGGCAGGGCGACGGCGCGCGAGCGTGGCATGGCGGGACCTCATGACGTGGTTGTTGTCATAAGGTGCACCAGCCGCGCGCCGCCGGCAATCGCGCTTACATCCTGTAATGCCTATGCAAAAAGGATATGCGCAGCGGTTGCCGGCGCGTGGATTACTTCTGCTTGAGCGAGCGCTCGAACAGCTGATAGATCCGGCGGTACTGGTCGTACCAGGCTTCGGGCTGCACGTAGCCGTGGCGCTCGAGCGGGTAGCTCGCCATTTCCCAGTGGTCCTTCTTCATTTCGATCAGGCGCTGCGCCATGCGCACCGAGTCCTGGTACAGCACGTTATCGTCGATCATGCCGTGCGAGATCAGCAGGTGGCCTTTCAGGTTCTGCGCGTACTCGATCGGCGACGATTTTTTATACGCTTCCGGGTCGATGTCCGGCGTGTTGAGGATGTTGGCGGTGTACTCGTGGTTGTAGCTGGTCCAGTCGGTGACCGGGCGCAGCGCGGCGCCGGCCTTGAATACGTCCGGTGCGCGCATCAGGGCCATGAAGGTCATGAAGCCGCCGTAGCTGCCGCCATACACGCCGATATTGTTGGCGTCGCCCTGCTGCTGGCCGACCAGGTACTTCACGCCGTCGAGGTAGTCGTCCAGTTCCGGATGGCCCATCTGGCGATAGATCGCGGTGCGCCACTTGGCGCCATAGCCTTTCGAGGCGCGGTAATCCATGTCCAGCACGATGTACCCCTGCTGGACCAGCAGGTTGTGGAACATCTGCTCGCGGAAGTAGACCGGATAACGCTTGCTGACGTTCTGCAGGTAGCCGGCGCCGTGCACGAACATCACAACCGGGTAGGTCTTGCCGGCTTCGAGCTGTGCAGGCCGATACAGCTTGGCGTGCACCGGATCGCCGCCGGCGCTCGATGGCACGGCCACGTATTGGGGCTCGATCCACTCGCGCGCCTTGAAGTCGGGCGTGCGGGTGTCGGTCAGTTTGGTGGCGGCGCCGCCCGAAACGGACACGGTCGCGATCTGGACCGGCGTGTAGCTCGACGACCAGTGCACGAGCAGCTTGTTCTGGTCCGGCGACAGGTTGAAGCGTTCGACGCCGTCGAGCTTTGTCACTTCGCGCACCGCGCCACCCCTGGCGTTCACGGCGCAGACTTCGTAGTCGCCCGGCGCTTCGTGGTTGCACAGCATGTAGGCAGTGCTGCCATCTGCACTCCAGCGCACGTCGCTGGCTTCCCATTTGCCCGAGGTCAGCGCGCGTGGCGCGGCTGATCCCATGGTGTCCTGCGTGTACAGGTGCGAGTAACCCGATTCTTCCGACAGGTACCACAGCGTGCGGTTGTCCGGCAGCCAGCCGAATTCGGCGTTGTCGTAATTGACCCAGGCGCCGTCGGTCACGCGGTTCAGGGGTTGCAGCCTGGCGTCACGCAGGTCGACGCTGGCGATCCAGCGGTCCTTGTTGTCGCTTGATCGCAGCATCACGGCGACGTTGGCGCCATTGCTGCTCCAGTCGATTGCGTTGCGGCCACCCGAAACGACCACCGGCCGGTTGCCCTTGAGGGGATCCTTCTTGGCGGCTGCGCGCAGCGCGGCCAGCGGATCGACGGTGATGCCGGGCAGGGTGTCGAAGCCGATGTCCTTGATGGCATTGGTGCGCAGGTCGACCAATTTGAGCGAATGCGCCGGTGGCATGTTGCGGCCCACGCGCGTGCGCACGTCTTCGGTTTCTTCGTAGCCCGATTCGTTCACGTAGCGCGGCATCTTGCCCACGCGGCCCTTGTCGGCGCTCTTGGCGGCGGTGACGACCAGCAGCCAGCGGCCGTCCGGCGACAGCGAACTTGCCTCCAGCGTGACCTTGTCGCCCAGGTAGACGGGCGTTGGCGCCATCGAGGCATCGACCCGGCGCAGTTCGTCGTTGCGGGCCCGCAGCGCGTCGCGGTCATCCTTCTGGCGCTTGAGGTGCTCGATCAGGCGCAGTTCGGTGGCACGGTAGGCGTCGTCTTCCGGCGCGTTCGGGTCCTTCGCCGCGCGCGGCAGCGCGGCCGGGCCGGTGACACGGGTGACGCGGTCCCACACATACCAATCGGTGCCGATGCGGTACTGCACCGAGCGTTCGTCGGCCGCGTACTGCGCGTTGCCGATGCGGCTCGCGCCGCGCGTGACCTGCACCAGCTGGCCCGATTTCAGGTCGCGCTCGAACAGGTCGTTGTTGCGGATGACCAGCATGCGCGTGTTGTTGCGGTTGTAGACCACGTCGGCGCTGTCGATCTTCGTCAGCTCGGCATCACTGACCATCTGCGCCTTGCCGGCGTTCGCGCCGGCCTGGAACGTGTCACGCACGGGCGAGCCGGTGCGCTTCTGCTTGTAGTACACCTGCTTGCTGTCCCAGCTGAACCAGGCGTCTTCCACCGGCGTGCCGATCCAGTCGGGATGGCTCATGGCCTGGTCGAGGGTGATGGGTGTCGGTGCTGCTGCTGCCGGCAGTGCGATCGATGCCAGCGAGGCCGCGAACGAGGCCGCAAAGAGGGTGAGTGCAGGTGTGCGCATGGGTATGTGGTAAGTGAAAGAAGGGGCTTTCTGGCCAGAAATGCGAATGCATTCTAGCGCAGCCACTTGCCACGGCGCGCGGATTGGAGAAGGTTTTTTTGCTATAAATACAAACGCCGGCAGTATGTCAATACGGCCGGCGTCCGGTAAAACAGGCGGATCATTCCGCCTTGAGCGGGCGTTTGCCGGTTGCTTACATTGCCTTGAACGGGCCTTTTGGCGGGCGTGGCAGGTACATCGAGACGCGGGCGGCAACGGTCAGCACGGCCAGGGCGATGGTCAGGTATTCGAGTGGATGCATGATTAACCCCGCACCGATGGAGCGTAACCGCCGTGGGCGATATACAGGTCTTGCGAGAAACTACGGATGGCGGCGATGGCCGCTGCGAAGAAATTGGTTTGCTGGATAGCTGCAGTCATGTTGCGCTCCTGGTTAAATACTGTCATGTTGCGTTGCAGTATAGGATTCATCGAGTCATAAGAAAACTTTTCATTCGTGATTCCCGCGATTCATAAAACGAATAATTGTTTAGTTGCTCACTGGAAAGATATGCGCTTGACGCATATCTCGACAATCGGCACACGCATAAGAAGGGCAAGGATTCAATGCAATTGGGCAACACGGTACGATTCTTGCATGTAAAAACTGCATGAAACCGCGAGACACAACAACCCCACATTTGCGCATTGTTGTCGTGCTGTCCGCAACGACACCTGGCGCCGACCCCGACGCGGCCCAGGCGGCGCAGACCCGGCGCAGCACCGCGCTGCGCATTGGCCTGCTCGAATCGGGCTACGACCTGGTTGCATCACTCCCGGCCGACGTGTTCCTGCCCGAGCGCATCGCGCAATTGCAGCCCGACCTGATCATCCTCGACAGCGAGTCCGACGCGCGCGACGTGCTCGAACACATCGTGATTGCCACCCGCGACGCGCGCCGGCCCATCGTGCTATTCACCGAGGACGACGCCCCGGCCAGCATGGACGCCGCACTGGAAGCGGGCGTGTCGGCGTACATCGTGGCCGGCCTGCAGGCCGAGCGCGTCAAGCCGGTGCTCGACGTCGCGCTGGCGCGCTTCCGGCGCGAGCAGCGATTGCTCGACGAATTGAGCGATACCCGGCAAAAGCTCGCTGAGCGCAAGGTGCTCGACCGCGCCAAGGGCATGTTGATGACGCGCTACCAGCTGACCGAAGACCAGGCCTACCAGCGCCTGCGCAGCCTGGCCATGAACAAGAACATGAAGCTGGTCGACGTCGCGCAGCGCCTGATCGACGTGGAAGACCTGCTGGGCTGAGCGCCCCGCACCTAACAAGAACACCAGGATATCTATGACATTGGCAGGCAAGGGCGCATGGATCGCCGGTACCGACCGTCCCGAGATCGAGACCATTCGCATCGGCTTCATGCCGCTGGCCGACTGCGCGCCTTTGGTGATGGCGTCGGTGCTGGGCTTTGATGAACTGTACGGCGTGCGCTTTGCACTGAGCCGCGAACAATCCTGGACCGGCATGCGCGAGCACCTGGTGGGCGGGCAGCTCGATGCGGCGCAGGCGCTGTACGGCATGGTCTACGGGATCCAGAACGGTATCGGCACCGGCCAGTGCGACATGGCGGTGCTGATGAACCTGAACCAGAACGGCCAGAACATCACCCTCTCGCGCCCTTGGGCCGAGGCAGCAGCAGAACCGGGCGGACTGGCGCGCCTGGTGCAGGCCGGGCAGCGCCTGACGCTCGCGCATACGTTCCCGACCGGGAACCACGCGATGTTCCTGTATTACTGGCTGGCGGCGCAGGGCGTCGATCCGATGAAGGATTGTCAGCTGGTGACAGTGCCACCGGGGCAGATGGCGACGAGCCTCGCGGCCGGCCATATGGATGGCTTCTGTGCGGGCGAGCCGTGGGGCCAGCGCGCGCTGCGCGACGGCGCCGGTGTGCAGGCCGCGTCGAGCGAGCAGGTATGGCCCAACCATCCCGGCAAGGCGCTGGGCACGCGCGCCGCCTTTGCTGCGACCCACCCGAATGCCTGCCGCGCGATGATCGCCGCGCTGCTGCAGGCTGCGCGCTGGCTCGACGCCTCGCGCGCCAATCGCGAAGCGGCGGCCGAGGTGCTGGCCAGTCCTGCGTATGTGAATGCCAGCCGTGAGACGCTGCAGTATTGCCTGGCCGGGCCTTCGGAAGGCCCGGCCAGGCATGGCCACAATGGTCTGCGTTTCTACGCTGGCGGCGAAGCCAATTTCCCGTGGCTGTCCGACGGCATGTGGTTCATGACGCAGCACCGCCGCTGGGGCTTGCTGCGCACCCATCCCGATTACCTGGCGCTGGCGCAGCAGGTCAACCGGATCGACCTGTATCGCGAAGCGGCCGAGCGCACCGGCACGCCGCTGCCTGCCGCCACGCTGCGCACGTCCACGCTCATGGATGGCCGGGTCTGGGATGGCAGCGATCCGCACGCCTACGTCACAGGGCCCGCACCGGCTTGATGCCGGCCGCGGTGCACGCCCGTGCATCATCTTGGGGAATGGTGCACCGCAATGCAGCATCTATTCGGCGCCGGTTGCCGGCTCCGCCCTGAACCGCGTGTGGCACGCCTCTTGCTGATACAGAGACAGGATCAATGACGATCTCCTTCATATAACGCTGGCCCAACGACGGGCCGGCATCAGGACAACGGCGTCCGCAGCTTCTGCCCCAGGCAGCAGCGCGGACGCCTTTTTGTTTTCCAAGGACGAAAATCATGACCGGCAAAGCAGACAACATCAATCTCTTCTCGTTCCAGGGCGCCCCCATGCGCGCCTTCCACCTGACCTGGGTGGCCTTCTTCATTTGCTTCTTCGCGTGGTTCGCCTGCGCGCCGCTGATGCCCGTCATCAAGGGCGAATTCGGCCTGTCGATGGAGCAGATCGCCAACATCAATATCGCGGCGGTGGCGATCACGATTTTTGTCCGCCTGCTGGTCGGCCCCCTGTGCGATCGCTACGGCCCGCGCAAGACCTATACGGGCCTGCTGCTGATCGGCGCGATTCCCGTGCTGGGCGTGGCCATGGCGCAGAGCTACGAAACCTTCCTGCTGGCCCGCCTGGGCATCGGCGCGGTCGGCGCCAGCTTCGTGATCACCCAGTACCACACGTCGGTGATGTTCTCGCCGAAGGTGGTCGGCACCGCCAACGCGGCCGCTGCCGGCTGGGGCAATGCGGGCGGCGGCGCGGCGCAGGCGCTGATGCCGCTGCTGCTCACCGCCGTCGTGATGCTGGGCGTGAGCCAGTCGATGAGCTGGCGCGTGGCGCTGGTGGTCCCGGGCGTCATGATGATCGTCATGGCCTTTGTCTACTGGCGCTACACGCAGGATTGCCCGGCCGGTAACTACGACGACCTGCGCAAGACCGGCAACCTGCTGGCCAGCGCCGGCAAGGGTGGCTGGGCCAGTTTCACCGAAGGCTGCCGCAACTACCGCGCATGGCTGCTGTTCGTCACTTACGGCGCCTGCTTCGGCATCGAGATCTTCATCCACAACATCGCCGCCGTGTACTACGTCGATCATTTCGACCTGACCCTGGGCCAGGCCGGCATGGCGGCCGGCAGCTTTGGCGTGCTGGCGCTGTTCGCCCGCGCGCTGGGCGGCTGGCTGTCGGACCGCGCAGCCCGGGGCGGCGACGTCAATCGCCGCGTGACCATCCTGTTCGTCCTGATGATCGGCGAGGCGCTCGGCCTGTTGTGGTTCGCGCAGGCCGACGGCGTCGTGTTTGCGGTGGTCGCGATGCTGGTGTTCGGCCTGTTCACGCACATGGCTTGCGGCGCGACCTATGCACTGGTGCCGTTCGTGGCGCCCAAGGCGCTGGGTGGCGTGGCCGGCATCGTCGGCGCCGGGGGCAATGTCGGCGCCGTCGCCGCAGGCTTCCTGATGAAAGGCACGGGTGACATCCAGAGCACGCTCACGATCCTGAGTGGCCTGGTACTGGTGGCCAGCCTGTGCGCGCTTGGCGCGCGCTTCGGCAGCACGTCCCGCATCCCGTCCAGCACCCCGTCCGCAACCGTTGCAGCATAAAGGAGAACGTCATGCATATCGTCGTCATCGGCCACGGAATGGTGGGCCACAAATTCCTCGAAACGCTTGCAGCGGGCAGCATGCAGGACCCGGCGACACCGCTGCGGGTCACGGTGCTGGGCGAAGAGCCGCGTCCGGCCTACGACCGCGTGCACCTGTCGGAATTCTTCGCCGGTAAAAGCGCGGATGACCTGTCGCTGGTCGCGCCGGGCTACTTCGAACGCGCCGAGTTGGCCGAGCGCGTGGTGCTGCGCCTGAACGCGAAGGTGGTCGCCATCGACCGCGCCGCGCAGTCGGTGCTGCTGGGCGACGGCAGCGCCGTCTCCTACGATCGCCTGGTGCTGGCCACCGGCTCGTACCCGTTCGTGCCGCCGGTGCCAGGCGCCGAGCGCAAGGATTGCTTCGTGTACCGCACGATCGAAGACCTCGAGAAGATGAAGGAATGCGCCGGTCGTGGCGACGGCACGCGCCAGCGCATCGGCGTCGTCATCGGCGGCGGCCTACTGGGCCTGGAGTGCGCCAAGGCGCTGCGCGACCTGGGCCTGCAGGCGCACGTCGTCGAATTTGCGCCGCGCCTGATGGCGGTGCAGGTCGACGATGCCGGCGCGCGCGTGCTGCGCACCCGCATCGAAGAACTGGGTGTCGGCGTCCACACCGGCAAGAACACGCTGGCCATTGTCGATGGCGACGCCACGACCCACCGCATGCAGTTCGCCGACGGCACGAGTCTGGACACCGACATGATCGTGTTCTCGGCCGGCATCCGCCCGCGCGACGAACTGGCGCGCCAGGCCGGCCTTGAACTGGGCGCGCGCGGCGGCATCGTCATCGACGGCCAGTGCCTGACGTCCGACCCGCACATCTACGCGATCGGCGAATGCGCGCTGTGGAGCGGCCAGCTGTTTGGCCTGGTGGCGCCGGGCTACGACATGGCGCGCACCGCCGCGCGCCATGTGCTGGGCGCCGAATGCGGCTTTGCGGGCGCTGACATGAGCACGAAGCTCAAGCTGATGGGCGTGGACGTCGCCAGCCTGGGCGACGCGCATGGCGTCACGCCGGGTAGCCGCAGTTACCAGTTCCTGGACGAGCGGCGTCAGACCTACCGCAAGATCGTCGTCTCGAGCTGCGGCAAGTATCTTCTCGGCGGCGTGCTGGTGGGCGACGCGGCATCCTATGGCGCGCTGCTGCAGACGATGCTGAACAAGATCGAGCTGCCCGAAGCGCCCGAATACCTGATCCTGCCCGAGAGCGGCAACACCGTGCGGCCTGCGCTGGGCGTGGACAAGCTGCCGGCCACGGCGCAGGTCTGCTCGTGCAACGACATCTCGAAGGGCGCGCTGTGCGAGGCGGTGGCGGGCGGCGCCACCACGATCGGCGCGCTGAAAAGCTGCACGACGGCCGGCACGGCCTGCGGTGGCTGCGTGCCGCTCGTGACGCAGGTGCTGAACGCCGAACTTAAGAAACTGGGCGTGGCCGTCAACAACCACCTGTGCGAACACTTTGCATATTCGCGCCAGGAGCTGTACCACCTGGTGCGGGTAGAAGGCATCAAGGAGTTTGGCGAGCTGCTGGCGCGCCACGGCCGTGGCCTGGGCTGCGACGTCTGCAAGCCGACCGCTGCGAATATCCTGGCCTCGGTGTGGAACGATTTCGTGCTGAAACCGAAGCACGCCAGCCTGCAGGATTCGAACGACTACTTCCTCGGTAACATCCAGAAGGACGGCACTTACTCGGTCGTGCCGCGCATGCCGGGCGGCGAAGTGACGGCCGACGGCCTGATCGCCGTGGGCATGGTGGCCAAGAAGTACGGCCTGTACACCAAGATCACGGGCGGCCAGCGGGTCGACCTGTTCGGCGCGCGCGTGGACCAGCTGCCGGCGATCTGGGAAGAGCTGATCGACGCCGGCTTCGAGTCGGGCCACGCCTACGGCAAGTCGCTGCGCACGGTGAAATCGTGCGTCGGCTCGACCTGGTGCCGCTTTGGCGTGGGCGACAGCGTGGGCTTTGCCATCGAACTGGAAAACCGCTACAAGGGCTTGCGCGCACCGCACAAGATCAAGTTTGGCGTGTCGGGCTGCACCCGCGAATGCGCCGAAGCGCAGGGCAAGGACGTGGGCCTGATCGCCACCGACAAGGGCTGGAACCTGTACGTGTGCGGCAACGGCGGCATGAAGCCGCGCCACGCGGAGCTGATCGCGTCGAACCTGACCGAGGCCGAAGTCGTGCGCCTGACCGACCGCTTCCTGATGTTCTACGTGCGCACGGCCGAACGCCTGCAGCGCACGTCGACCTGGCGCGAAAACCTCGAAGGGGGCCTCGAGTACCTGCGCCAGGTGGTGGTCGAAGACAGCCTGGGCATCGGCGACGAACTCGAAGCGCAGATGCAGCACGTGGTCGACACCTATGCCTGCGAATGGAAGGAAGCGATCACCAATCCGGCCGTGCGCAGCCGCTTCCGCCACTTCGTCAACAGCGCAGAACCCGACAGCAACGTGGTGTTCGTGCCTGAGCGCGGTCAGGTGCGCCCGGCCACGTTCGATGAACGCCGCCGCACGATTCCCATCGCCGTGGCTTGAGGAGAATGACCATGCATCGTGACCCCCAACTTGCCAACTGGACGGCGGTCTGCCGGCTCGACGAGATCGTCCCCGACACCGGCGTATGCGCGCTGCTGAACGGCCGCCAGGTGGCCGTGTTCCGCATCGGCGACCTTGAGCCGCGCGTGTTCGCCATCGATAACTACGACCCGAACTCGCAGGCCGCCGTGCTCTCGCGCGGGCTGGTGGGCAGCATCGGCGAGCGCATCGTCGTGGCCTCGCCCATCTACAAGCAGCACTTCGACCTGGCCAGCGGCGAGTGCCTGGAGGCGCCGGCGCAGTCGGTGGCGAGCTATCCGGCCCGGATCGATGGCGCCGTCGTCTGGGTCGCCGCATGAGCACCACGAGCACCATGAGCACAACGTACAGGCCCGCGCTGGTGGTGGTCGGCAACGGCATGGCCGGGATGCGCACGGTCGAGGAACTGCTCGCGCTGGCCCCGGGCATGTACGACATCACCGTGTTCGGCGCCGAGCCGCACGTGAACTACAACCGCATCATGCTCTCGCCGGTGCTGGCCGGCGACAAGACGCAGGACGACATCGTGCTGCATCCGCGCGCGTGGTACGCCGAGCATGGCATCACGCTGCACACGGGCGACCCGGTCGTGGCCATCGACCGCCGCCGCCGCAGCGTGCGCTCGCAGTCGGGCGTCGAAGTGGTATATGACCGCCTGCTGCTGGCCACCGGCTCGCAGCCATTCATCGTGCCGGTACCGGGCGCGGACCTGCCGGGCGTGGTGGGCTTTCGCGACCTGATTGACGTCGACACGATGCTGCAGGCGGCCCGCGACGGCCGGCACGCGGTGGTGATCGGCGGCGGCCTGCTCGGACTGGAGGCGGCCAATGGCCTGCTGCGGCGCGGGATGGACGTGACGGTCGTGCACCTGACCGGCAGCCTGCTGAACCAGCAGCTCGATGGCGACGCGTCGCTGCTGCTCAAGGGGGCGCTCGAGCGGCGCGGCTTGCGCATCCTGCTCGGCGTGCAGACCGAGGCCATTCTGGGTGACGGCAAGGTGGCATCGGTGCGCCTCTCGAACGGCGTCATGCTGCCGGCCGACCTGGTGGTGATGGCGGCCGGCGTGCGCCCGAACGTGGCGCTGGCGCGCGCGGCCGGCCTGCATGTCGAGCGCGCGATCGTCGTTGACGACACGCTGCAAAGCTACGACCCGCGCGTGTATGCGGTGGGCGAATGCGTCCAGCACCGCCGCGCCACCTTCGGCCTGGTCGCGCCGATCTGGGAACAGGCCCGCGTCTGCGCGGCGCACCTGGCCGGCTTCGGCCACCGCCGCTACGTGCAGCAGGCCATGGCCACCAAACTCAAGGTCACCGGGATCGATCTGTACTCGGCCGGCGACATTGTCGGCGGTCCGGGCACGCAAGACCTGGTGCTGCGCGACCGCCGCTCCGGCATGTACAAGCGTCTGGTCCTCGATGGCAATCGCCTCACGGGCGCCGTGCTGTATGGCGACGTGGCCGACGGCCCCTGGTATTTCGACCTGATCGGGCGCGGCGTCGACATCTCGGCGCTGCGCGACCGCCTGTTGTTCGGCCCTGCGTTGTGCGACGCGCAGGCTGCATAGAAAGAGACCCCATGACGATTCCGATCCACGCTGTGCGTACTACCTGTCCCTACTGCGGCGTCGGCTGCGGCGTGAAAGCGACCGCGCTGCCCGGCGGTGGCGCGACGATCGAAGGCGACATCGACCATGCAGCCAACCGCGGCCGCCTGTGCGTGAAAGGGTCGGCGCTGGGCGAGACGCTCGATCTGGACGGCCGCCTGCTGCATCCGGCCGTGCGGCAGGGAGGGACGCTGGTGCGCGCCAGCTGGGACGAGGCGCTGGATACCGTGGCAGAAGGCTTCGCCCGCATCATTGCCGAGCACGGGCCGGACGCGGTGGCGCTGTACGTGTCGGGCCAGATCCTGACCGAGGATTACTACGTCGCCAACAAGTTCATGAAGGGCTACGTCGGCAGCGCCAATATCGACACCAACTCGCGCCTGTGCATGTCGTCCGCCGTGGCCGGCCACAAGCGCGCCTTCGGCGAAGACGTGGTGCCGGGCTGCTACGAGGACTTCGAGCTGGCCGACGTGATCGTGCTGGTCGGCTCGAACGCGGCCTGGTGCCATCCGACGCTGTTCCAGCGCATCGTGCGCGCCAAGGAAGCGCGTCCCGAAATGCAGATCGTCGTGCTCGACCCGCGCCGCACGGCCACCTGCGAGCTGGCAGACCTGCACCTGGCCCTGAAACCCGGCAGCGACGTGGCGCTGTTCAACGGTTTGCTGGCGCACCTGGCACGCAGCGATGCGTTCGATGCCCACTACGTCGCATCACACACGACCGGCCTGGATGCGGCGCTCGATGTCGCCAACGCAGGCGACGACGTGGCGCGCATCTGCGGCCTCGATCCGAACGACCTGCAGGCGTTCTACGACCTGTTTGCCCGCACCGACAGGGTGGTCACCGCATTCTCGATGGGCGTGAACCAGTCCAGCAGCGGCACCGACAAGGTCAACGCGATCATCAACTGCCACCTGGCCACCGGCCGCATCGGCCGCCCCGGCATGGGGCCGTTCTCGCTGACGGGCCAGCCCAACGCGATGGGCGGGCGCGAAGTGGGCGGGCTGGCCAATATGCTGGCGGCGCACCTGGACCTGGACAATGCCGGGCACCGCGACGCGGTGCGCACGTTCTGGGACGCGCCGCGCATCGCCGACAAGCCGGGCCTGAAGGCCGTGGACTTGTTCCGCGCGATCGAAGCCGGCAGCGTGAAAGCGGTGTGGATCATGGCGACCAATCCGGTCGTCAGCATGCCGGACGCCGACCAGGTGCGGCGCGCCCTGGCGGCCTGTGAGCTGGTGGTGGTATCGGACGTCATGGCGGGCACCGACCTGGCGCCGTATGCGCATGTGGCGCTGCCGGCGCTGGCCTGGGGCGAGAAGGATGGCACGGTCACCAATTCCGAACGCTGCATCTCGCGCCAGCGCGCCTTTTTGCCGGCGCCGGGCGAGGCCAGGGCCGACTGGCGCGCGCTGTGCGATGTCGCGCAGCGCATGGGTTACGCTGGTTTTGACTTCGACAGCGAGCATGCGATTTTCGACGAACACGCGCGCCTGTCGGCCTGGAAGAATGACGACGATGGCCACCGCCGCGCATTCCGGCTCGATCCGCTGGTGGGCATGAGCCGCGCAGCGTATGACGAGCTGCAACCGGTGCAGTGGCCGGTGAACGAGGTGGGGGAGGGCACCGCGCGCCTGTTTGGCAGCGGCGGCTTTTCTTACCCGGACGGCAAGGCGCGCTTCATCGCGACGGGGGTGCGCGCACCGGCCAATGCGCCTTGCAGTGAATTTGCGCTGGTGCTCAACACGGGGCGCCTGCGCGACCAGTGGCACACGATGACGCGCACCGGCAAGTCGCCGCGCCTGGCCGGCCACGCGGCCGAGCCATTCGTCGACCTGCATCCGCACGATGCGCTACTGGCCGGTGTGCGCGAAGGTGAGCTGGCCCGCATCAGTTCACGCTGGGGCGCGATGGTGGCACGCGTGGCGCATGGCGGCGGCATCGCGCGCGGCGCCGCGTTCGTGCCGATTCACTGGAACGGGCAGACGGCGTCCGATGCGCGGGTGGGGGCGCTGGTCAATCCGGCCGTCGACCCGATCTCGGGCGAGCCTGAATTCAAGCACACGCCCGTGCGGATCGAGCCGTTCGGCGTGGCCTGGTATGGGTTCATCATGAGCCGGCACGATCTGAGCCTCGAGGGGGTGGCCCACTGGACGCGCGTGCGCGGCAGCGGCTTCATTCGTTATGAGCTGGCCGGGCGCGCACCGGTCACGCCCGATATGGCGCGCGCGCTGCTGGGTGGCAGCGAAGAAGCGGGCGAGGATGCCGACTGGATCGAGTACCAGGACCAGTCGGCAGGCATGCTGCGCGCCGCGCTGCTCGTCGACGGTCGCCTCGAAGCCTGCCTGTTCGTGGCGCGCGTGCCCGATCTGCCGGCACGCGCCTGGCTGGGTGGACTGTTTGCCGCACCCGAACTGGGTCCGCGCGAACGGGCCACGCTGCTGGCCGGCCGCGCCGTGCAAGCCGGGCCCGACCCCGGACCGACGGTCTGCTCGTGCTTCGGCGTTGGCCGCAACACGATCTGCGCCGCGATCCGGGCCGGGGACTTGCAGACGCCCGGCCAGGTGACGGCCTGCCTGAAGGCGGGCGGCAACTGCGGCTCGTGCATCCCGGAGATCAAGTCGCTGCTGCACGAGGTGCGCTTCACCGCTGCTGCTGCCGCTTGATCAGCCTGACGGCGTTTTCGGGACGGGTTTGGAGGTGAGCAGACTCGCCACCACCGACCCCCCCAGGATCACCCCGACCACCCCCAGCGCGATGCCGGTCGGGATCTTGTAGATATCGAGCAGCAGCATCTTGATGCCGATGAAGATCAGGATTGCGGCCAGACCGTATTTGAGCAGGTGGAAGCGGTCCGCCATGTCGGCCAGCAGGAAGTACATCGCGCGCAGGCCAAGGATGGCAAACACGTTCGACGTGAACACGATGAACGGGTCGCTCGTGACGGCGAAGATCGCCGGGATCGAATCGACCGCGAAGATCACGTCCGTGATTTCGACCATGATCAGCACCACCAACATCGGCGTGGCATAGCGCAGGCCGTCGCGCATGATGAAGAACTTCTCACCGTGGTATTCGTCAGTGATCCGCATATGACCACGCAGCCATTTCAGCAGCTTGTTGTCCGCCAGGTCGGGTTCGCTGTCGGCCGAGATCAGCATCTGGATACCGGTGTAGAGCAGGAACAGCCCGAAGATGTAGAGGATCCAGTGGAACTGGGCCAGCAGGAGCGCGCCCAGATAAATCAGGATCGCGCGCAGCACGATCGCACCCAGCACGCCATACAGCAGCACGCGCTTCTGGTATTGCGCCGGCACGCTGAAAAAGCTGAAGAGGGTGATCCAGACGAACACATTGTCGACCGCCAGCGATTTTTCGATCAGGTAGCCGGTGATGTATTCAAGTGCCTTCTCCTTGGCCACGACCGGGCCGGCAATGCCTTCGAGATACCAGTAGAACCAGCCACCGAAGGCCAGTGCCACCGAGATCCAGATCAGGGACCAGATGGCTGCTTCTTTCGTGCTGATTTTGTGATCGCCCGATGTTTTGAGGCCAAAGAAGTCGATGGCCAGCATAACGACGACGAACGCGGTGAAGGAAAGATAGAGCGTGGGTGTGCCGACCGATTCGAGCATGTGTCCTCCGTGCAGTAGCAGTGGCCGCTGGTGGGGGCGTGCTGACCGGCACGCGCTGTCATTACAGCATGAATTTTATGGAAATGCTACATGCATGAATCGAACCACTGCCAGCGTTGCGCGATTCCCAGTCGGTACGCAAATCACTTCAATTCGACATTAAACGATCAGTTTTATTCAAGCTATTACTTGGTCAGTTTACTCAGGCCGTTACCTGGCAAGTCGTCTGCCAGCCCCGTGCTCACCTGTATTGAACTGACACATATGATTCGCAGGGTGGGAAATCGACAGTATTGAGGGCATATCGTTTGCGACCGATTTTCTGCTTTGTCAGAAATGGTTCATCCAGTTTATCTGCAGTGCTGTCCGGTGAATCTTCCCGTTTGATCAACAGCGCGACAAAACCGGGCAAGCAAGTGCAAACTGGCTGACATGCTGCATCAGGCATTTGCCCGCGATCCGAATGACGCGGATTTGCCTGTTATTCAGGCTAATTAGTAGCCACGAATTAACATTAAATACTCCATTTCAATTAATAAATATGATGAATCAAATCGCACTAAAAGCTGTTTTATTTGACATTGACGGCACGCTTATCGATAGCAATGATGCTCATACGCAAGCGTGGATGCAAACTCTTGAACGGCATGGCCATGTAGTCAGTTATGAGCAGATAAGGAGTTTGATCGGTAAGGGATCGGACAAGGTTTTCGCTGAGCTACTTGACATCGATTCAGAATCGGCTCTGGCAAAACAGATTACAAAAGACCGCACGCATTTATTGCTGAACAGCTTTATGGCGAACCTGAACCCGACACCCGGCGCCCGGCTGTTGGTGCAGCACATGAGGTCCGAAGGTCTGCGTCTGGTCATTGCGTCATCCAGCGGCGAAGAGCTACCGGCATTACTCGAGCAGGCCGGCCTGCAGGACTTGCTCGACACATCGGTCTCTTCGGATGAGATAAAGGAGTCCAAACCCGACGGTGACATCATCGAGGTTGCCTTGCAAAAGGCCGGCGTGCATCCCACCGAGGCCGTGATGATTGGCGACACTCCCTACGATATTGCGGCGGCCAAGGCAGCCGGGGTCAAGTGCATTGCATTGCGCTGCGGCGGCTACTGGGACGATGCAGCGTTGTCCGAAGCCGTAGCCATCTTCGATGATCCCGCAACATTATTGCGTCACTGGCCCGACTCGCTGCTGGCAGGCTGAATTCGATGGCGAATTTCGAAATTCTTCTTAGCCTGGTGGCATTCTGCGTCCTGCTTGCGATCGTGGCGCAGCGCCTGGATTTGCCGGTGGCGATCCCCCTGGTATTGGGCGGCATGGGTCTGGCTCTGATACCAGGTTTGCCTGCGGTCGAGCTGGATCCGGAGCTTGCACTGGCTCTGTTTCTGCCGCCGCTCCTGCAGGTCAGTGCCTACCGCACAGATTGGCCTGCGTTCCGTTCGAACCTTCGGCCCATTCTTTTACTGGCTATCGGCGCCGTTCTCTTTACGACAGCTGCAGTCGCCGTTGTGGCGCACTGGTTGGTGCCCGGACTTCCCTGGTGGGCTGCAGCAGCACTTGGAGCCATCGTGGCGCCGCCCGATGCCGTTGCTGCCAGCTCGGTTCTGAAGAAATTTAACCTGCCCAAGCGGATCGTCACCGTCCTGGAAGGCGAAAGCCTGATCAACGATGCGTCGTCACTAGTCCTTTACCGTTTCGCTGTCGCGGCGGTCGCGGCAAGCTCGGTTAGCTATTCGAGCGGCCTGTTTCAGTTCTTTGGCATGGGAATCGGCGGAATCATCATCGGCTGGTTGACCGGTCGTTTGGCGATGTGGGTGTTCAGCAAGATCGATGACACGATGCTCGACATCACGATCAGCATTCTGGCGGGCTTTGCAGCCTACCTGAGCGCTGAGGCGCTGCACGCATCGGGCGTGTTAGGCGCGGTAGTTTGTGGTCTCGTCCTGGGCCGGAAACAGCATGCAGAGTTCACAGCACGTACCCGACTGGAGCTCAATGCAGTCTGGAATTTCATCGAGTTCCTGCTCGCCAGCTTGATCTTCATGCTGATCGGACTTCAAATGCGGGGCATCGTTGAACGGCTTGCGAGCGAGAGTGCCACGGCGCTTACCTCGCTTGCATTGCTCGCACTTGCCGTGTCTGTGACCCTCATTGTCAGTCGCTTCGTTTGGGTGTTCATGACAGGCTGGCTGCCAGGCGCGCTCTCCCGGAGCGAGGCAGCGCAGTCGGCCCGTCCCCTCTGGACGCACCATGCGGTCGTCTCGTGGGCCGGGATGCGCGGGGTGGTCAGCCTGGCGGCGGCACTTGCATTGCCGGCCAACTTTCCCGCGCGAGATGTCATCGTTTTCCTGGCATTTTGTGCGATTTTTGCGACGCTCATTGTTCAGGGCACCACGCTTGGCTGGCTCGTACGGAAACTCGAAGTGATCGAGCCGGAGAAGGACGCTGCTGAACCAGCGGAAGCGCTGGCCAGGGCCGAGATTGCTGACGCCGCGCTTGAAGTCGTCAAGGAACACCTCGAGCCAGACGCCAGCCCGGAGCATTCAACGGCAGCGTCTGCACTTGTTGACGAGTACGAAGCCAGGGCTGAGCGGGCAGCTGACGAGAAAGAAGCTGAATCGCCTGAAAACGCCGAACAGTTCAATGCGCAAAGACGCTTGCGGCTGGTGGCAATTGAAGCAGCCCGGGAGAAACTGTCAGAGCACACAGATCAAGTCGATGCGGAGACGCACCGCTCACTGGCAAAGGAATTAGATTTGGAGGAACAGCAAATCAGAAGTGCAATGAGCAAATTCAGTTAACTTGTCAGTGTCAGCCTGCAAACGACGCAAAAGCTTCAATACCGGGAATATATTGACGCTTTTGCGATCGCCATCAACGCCAATCACACCTTGACGAGTTACTGCGTTTAACAAAATGCGTTGTGCCTCATCACGATGGGCCTGGCTGCCATCAAACCAGGAAGGCGACAACGACTATGTTTCGGCAGAAAGGTATTTGAGTTTATTGTTCAAACCACGTAAATGCCGCAAGCTGTCGCAGAAATTGCGCGCCGCACCGATGTCAGAATACCCGGCCAAAGATATTTTACGCGCCTCCCGCACGGCGATGTCCGAAGTCGCAGCTTTTGACTGGTCCCGCCATCAGCAGCAAATTCGCGATGGTGAGGCGCCTGGCCCCATCCTGATCGTGCGACAGAACGATGGCTCAGGCTTGATTATTGCGGATGGCTTTCACCGCATGTGTGCCCCTTTTGCCGAAGATGAGCTGATCAAGGTTCCGTGCAAGATTGCCTGAACCCGGGCAGTATCAAGGCGAGTAAAAACCGGCGCTGTTGCGCCGTTTTTTGTTTGTGACGGGATGCGGCGCTTGAAGGCGGAGCTCAAGCGCATTACGGAGGAGCGTGACTGCCGGCATGGCGCCGGCAGACGATATCGGCGCCAGGCGCCGGATCAGCGCAGCGTGCGTGCGAAGAACTCGTCGGTGCGGCTGTTGGCCAGCGTGGCCGCGTCATGGTCGTAGTGACCGCCGCCCGGGCGGGCAAATGCGTGGTCGCAACCAGGGTAGACATGGATCTCGGCGTCGGTGCTGTCGGCAAACGCGGCCTTGATCTTCTCTTGCGCGTCCGGGCCGATGTACTCGTCGGCGCCGGCCAGGTGGTACAGGAACGGCGCGCCGATGTTCTTTGCTTCGGACAGGTAGTTGTCGGTGCCGCCGCCGTAGTAGGCCGCGAATGCATCGCCATCGGTGCGCGCCGCGCTCAGGTAGGTCATCAGGCCACCCAGGCAGTAGCCGGTGACGCCGACCTTGCCGGTGCTGCCTTCCATCGTGCGCGCTGCGCTGATGGTGGCGGCGATGTCCTGCACGCCATGGTCGAAATCGTAGCTCTTGTACAGTGCGAACGCGCGCGCGACGTCGGCTTCATTCGCTTCCGATAAGTCCACGCCCGGCTCTTCGCGCCAGAACAGGTCGGGGGCGACGGCGATATAGCCCTTGGCGGCGTAGTTGTCGGCAATGCTGCGGATGCCGGCGTTCACGCCGAAGATCTCCTGCAGCACGATGATGACCGGGTAGGTGCCGACGACGTCGGGACGGGCCACGTAGCAATCGAAACCGCGTTCGGCGGTGGTGACGGTAAGTGTTTCGGACATGGAATTCCTTTAGGTTGACGGGGAGGGTGCCGGCCGGCTTGCGTGGGCGGCCGTAGCGACACATATGATAAGACGAATGGGACGGATGCTGCCACCAGCACGATTGCAGCGCGGCCCGGTCCCGTCGCGAGCAAGCTCTCAGCCCTGCAGACTGACGCCCATTTGCCGGCAATACTGGGCAAGGCGTTCGGGCAGATCCTCCGGACACACGCCGCACGCCCGGTTGCCCGGCACGGCATAGTCGATGAAGGTCGGATAGGGCAGAGCAAGCTCGGCCATGATCGAGCGAAACGCCTCCAGCGTCTTGCCGGCCCCGAGTCGCCCATTGCGCTGTTTTTCCTGGGCAATTGAGGAGACGTGGCGCTGCTGGTAGTCGTGCGCGGGATAGACCAGCGTCTCATCCGGCAGCGCGAACAGTTTTTCGGTCACGCTGCGATATAGCGCATCGGCATCCCCGTTCTGGAAATCCGTGCGGCCGCAGCCGTCGATCAGCAGTGCGTCGCCGGTAAAGACCCGTTCGCCCAGCAGATAGGAAAAATGGCCATCGGTATGGCCGGGCGTATGCAGCGGCTGCAGGGATATGCCGCCGACCTCGAACGGACGGCCTTCCTCGATCGCGACATCGGCGCAGGGCAGGTTGTCGAACGCGGGCGCGGCGATCTTGCTGCCGGTGGCGTTGCGCAATGCCAGCGCTGCGGTGATGTGGTCGGCATGAATATGGGTGTCGAGCGTGAAGGCCAGTGTCAGCCCCAGATCGTGCAGGACGCCAAGGTCGCGCTCCATGCTCACGATCACGGGGTCGATCAGGATGGCCTGGCCGGTCTGCGGATCACCCAGCAGATAGGTATAGGTGCTCGACAGCGGTTCGAAAAGTTGCTTGAAAATCATAGTGCCTCCGGTGATCGGTGGATCAGGACCTGCGTCGTTCGAGCAGTTCGAAGATGCCCATGCCGGCCAGCATGGCGGCGCAGAAAATGAGTGGCTGCACGCTGCCCGTCGCGAGCGAGGCCAGCGCCGGACCGGGACAGAAGCCGGCCAGGCCCCAGCCGACCCCGAAGGCGAGGCTGCCCAGCACCAGCCGGCGGTCGATCCGGGTGGCTGTCGGCAGGTGCATGGGCTCGCCCAGCAGCGATTGCCGGCGCCTGGCAGCAACCCGGAATGCGGGGAGCGCCGCCAGGATCGCGCCGGCCATGACCAGCGCCAGCGACGGGTCCCAGCGGCCGGCCAGGTCGAGAAAACCCAGGACCTTGGCCGGGTTGGTCATGCCGGATACGATCAGGCCGATGCCAAACACGAGACCGGTAATCAATGCCATCAGGATGCGCATGCTGTTCTCCTCAAGCCAATAGATGAAGCACGATGAACACGGTCGCGAAGCCGGCGCCCATGAACGCCAGCGTGGCCGCCAGCGAACGGGCCGAGCCGCGTGCCAGCCCGCACACGCCATGGCCGCTGGTGCAGCCGGCGCCGTAGCGGGTGCCGATACCGACGAGCAGGCCAGCGGCGATCAGCGTGCCCGTGCCGGCATCGATGCGCATGGCGGGCAACGGTGCGGCCAGCGTGTACACGAGGGGCGCCGCGACCAGGCCGAACAGAAACGCGATGCGCCAGCCACGCTCGCCCGGGGCCGGGCGCAGCAATCCGCCGATGATGCCGCTGATGCCGGCAATGCGGCCATTGAACAGCACGAACATGGCGACCGCCAGGCCGATCAGCAAGCCGCCGCTCAGCGCGGTCCAGGGGGTGAAGTCAGTCCAGTTCACGGTCATCGCTGCCTCCCGGTTGTGCACAGAATTGCTGGTACAGGACCTGCAGCACGGCGCTCGCCGCGTCGCTGGCCAGGCTGTAATAGATTTGCTTGCCGTCGCGCCGGGTCGTGACCAGGCGCTCCTCGCGCAGCACGCCCAGCTGTTGCGAGAGGGTGGGTTGGGCAATGCCGGATGCGGCTGCCAGCTCGCTGACGCAGTATTCGGCCTGCGTCAGCTGGCACAGCAGCAGCAACCGGTCCGGGTTGGCCAGCGTCTTGAGCAACGCGCAGGCGCGCACAGCGGCGGCTTGCATCTCAAGCAGGTTCAATGGTTCTGGAGAATGGTTCATGGTATCGCTTTCGTCAGACCCCATTAAATCACACTATATCGAAAAACAAAATATCTTTTGATATATTGATGGGTTTGTCGTGGAGGTTCGGGCGGCGCCGACGCGTGTGTCCGGCACGGGGTAGAATTTCAGGGCATTGTGGTCGTCATGCCGTCGTTCAACGTCTTCATGGCCCACCACGACCATTGCCATATTCTGAAAGAACCGTACATGAGTCATTTCGAGCACCTCCGCAGTCACGCCATTCGCGCACTTCAGGCCACGATGGAAGAGTATGTCGCGCCGGCGTCCGGCGCGCGCCACATCCACCTGACCACCACCGGTGCCGACATGGCGTTCCTGGTGGGCTTCCCCACCGTGCCCGACGCCAGCGATGGCCGCGCGCACATCCTGGAACACCTGGCGCTGTGCGGCTCGCAGCGCTATCCGGTACGCGATCCGTTCTTCGCCATGCTGCGCCGCTCCACCGCGACCTTCATGAATGCGTTCACCTATGCCGACCGCACCGTGTATCCGTTCGTCAGCACCGACGAAAACGATTTCTACAACCTGCTCGACGTGTACCTCGACGCGGCCTTCTTCCCGAAGCTCGACTACCTGAACTTTTTGCAGGAGGGCTGGCGCTACACGCTCACCGATGGCGTGCTCGGTTACCAGGGCGTGGTCTTCAATGAAATGAAGGGTGCATTTGCCGACCCGGGCCACGCGCTGTACAAGGGCCTGACCTCGACCATCCTCAGCGGGACCACCTACGAAGTCGATTCGGGCGGCGATCCGCTGGCCATCCCCGAGCTCACGCACCAGATGCTCAAGGACTTCCACGCCAGCCATTACCATCCGTCGCAGGCGGTCTTCATGACGGCCGGGCCATTGCCCGCTGCTGCGGTCCAGGCCCGCATTGCCGAGCGCGTGCTGGCGCGCCAGATCGACGCATCCGCGCGCCGCGTGCCGCAACTGGCCAGCGCCTTCGCGGCGCCGCAGCGCAATACCGTGCGCATTCCGTCGCAGCAGGGCCGCGACAACGAATTCGGGCTGCAAATGACGTGGCTGATGGGCGAGTCGGCGGTCCCGAAAGTGGCGTTTGAAGCGAGCCTGCTGTCGGCTGGCCTGCTGGGCGACGCCGCTGCACCGCTGATGAAGGCGATGGAGACGGCGGGTTATGGCCGGCCGTCGGGCTTCAATGGCCATGACGACAGTGCGCGCCAGATGCTGTTCCATGTTGGCATGGAAGGCCTCACCGAGGCCCAGGCGTCGCTGGCCGAAGCACTGATCTGGGCCACGCTGGAGCAGGTGGCCGAGCAGGGCGTGGAGCACGCCACGCTGCAGGCCGCGCTGCGCGACCTCAAGTACCAGCAGCGCAATACCCGCAGCGGCAGCATGCCGAACGTGCTCGAGCGCCTCTTGACCGCGCTGCCGGTCGCGATGCGCGACGGCGACGTCGTCACTGCCTTCGACAGCGACGCCATCCTGCAGGCGATGGAAAGCGATATCGCCGATCCCGCTTACTTCAAGTCGCTCGTACGTAACCTGTTGACGTCGCCTGGCCGCCTGGTGTCGACCATCGTGCCGGATGCCGCCTATTTTTCTGACCGTGACGCCGTGGAAAGCGCGCGCCTGGCGCAGGCCTCGGCCCAGTTGACCGACGCCGACCGCGCGCGCATCGCGGCCGATACGGTGGCCCTCGAAGCGCACCAGAAAACGGCCTTCGATTCGCAGGTGCTGCCGCGTATCCGGCCTGGCGACGTGAGCACACAGCCGCGCGCCTTGCCCGCGTTTGCACCGACCGCGGACGACATCCACGCGTTCAGCATCGGCTCGAACGGGATTTCATCGGCCAGCATCGTGTATGACGTGTCGGCGATCCCGGCCGCTGACTGGCCATGGCTGGCGCTGTACACGCAGCTGCGCGACGACCTGGGCCTGGAGGGCCAGGACTACGCCGATGCCGGCGCCTGGCGCCAGCGCATGGTGCCGTCGTTCGGCTTCGATCTGCAGCCGTTCCAGCTTCCGGACGGCGCGCTGCGCATCGACCTGACGGTATCGGCCAATGCCCTGCGCGAAGAGCATGCCAATATCGTCGCGGTGCTCGACGCCTATATGGCCCGGCCACGTTTCGACGAGGCCGTGCGCCTGCGTTATCTGCTCGAACGCAAAGTGGAAAACACGCTGGACGACCTGGCGCAGGCTGGTAGCCACTATGCGTCCATGGCCGTGAGCGCGCCGCTGGCGCAGGTGCGGCGCTTCCAGGACGCCATTGCCGGACCGACGGCGCTGGCATTCAACGCCCGCCTGAAAGCCCTGGCCGCAACGCCGGAAGGCGTGGCGCAGGTCGCGGCCGAACTGGCGCGCATCCACGCTGCCATCGTGGCGCAGCGCCCGAGCATGCTGTGCGCCGGCAGTGGCGACGATGGCCATGCACTGGCGCGCCTGCTGGCGGCGGCGTGGCCGACGTCGGCTACCGCCGCTGGCGCAGCTTCGGTGCCTGGCCAGCCAGTAGAAGCCGCACCACAAGCCCCGGCGAATGTCGCGCTGCACGCGGCAGGCCAGGTCAATCACTGCAATATCGCATGGGCAGTGCCAATGTCGCACGACGATGACGCCGGCGCCCTGAGCGTGGCTGCCGAGCTGTTCACCAACCAGGTGCTGCACACGGCGCTGCGCGAAGCGGGTGGCGCGTATGGCGGCAGCGCCTCGTATGCGGGCGATTCGGGCGTGTTCTCGATGGCGTCGTTCCGCGACCCGCGCCTGGCGGCCACCTACCGCGATTTCGACGGGGCAATCGACACGATCCTGGCGTCTGATTACAGCGACGAGCAGGTCGAAGAAGCCATCATTGGCGTCATCAAGAAGCTCGACAAGCCGGAAGCGCCGTGGGATGCGGTGCGCCTGGGCTGGCGCATGTACCGGCGCGGCACCGACATGGCCACGCGCGAGCGTTTCCGCCAGGGCGTGCTTGGCTGTACGCAGGCGCAGGTGAAGGCGGTCGTGCAGAAGTACCTGAAGAACGGCACGGCGAGCCGCGCGGCGTTCGCCGGCAATACCGAGCAGGATCTGGGCGGATTGGCCGTGGTGGATTTGTCGGCGCTGGCCGGCGCTTGATGGCGGTTTGTTGATGGCAGGCGGCTGCCCCCAGTAGCCGTTGTTAATACTGATTCCCTATTAAAATAGTTTAAATACTATATTTAATAGGGAATTTCTTTTTTGAATATTCGGTAGGTGCAATGCCTGCTGTCGGATTCAGTCAGCCCTGAATCCATCGATCATTTTCCAATCACTCTGTTGCATTGACGGTACGCAGAATCTGCTCGGGAGGTCCTGCATATCATTCAATGGTATGGCGTGCGCGCGCGATGTTTCAAAGATTTTCTCAATTAAATATCTACACGGATAATGTAAGTGGGATACGCCATGAAATTATTTGAGCCACTGGATATTCTGCCGGATATCGTGCATGGGATTGATCTTGCCGCCAAATCGCCATCTGGCGCTGTGCGGTATTGTAAAACCAGGACGCCGCGTATCAGTCTCAGGCAATGGAATATGTTTCATGCGGTAATTGACTACGGTGGTTTCGATGGCGCCGCCGATCAATTGCACGTGACCCAGTCGACCGTCAGCCACGCTGTTGCCAAGCTGCAAGAGCAACTCGGCATCGCGTTGCTGGAACTGAAAGGGCGCAAAGCGCAGATCACCGCCGCTGGCCAATGTTTGCTGGAAAGGTCACGTGAATTGGTCAGGCAGGCCAACGCGCTCGAGTCGCTGGCCGATACGCTGCACCATGGCTGGGGTCCGGACATTCGCGTGGCAATCGACCCTGGTTTCCCCTCCGATTTGCTGATCCATGCCGTGCGGCAGTGCTCGCCGTCGCTGCACGACCTGCGCCTGAGCGTCAGCGAAGTCACGCCCGACGGCGCCCGGCGTGCGCTGCATGCGGGCGAAGCCGACATCGTCATCGGCGCGCAGCCGGTGCTGGGCTTTGCTGCCAGTTTCCTGCTTGAGGTCGAGCATATCGCCGTGGCCCATCCGGCCCATCCGCTGTTTTCAGGCAAACGCGCCATCACGCACGATGAGCTGAGCACGTATTCCCAGGTCGTCATCGTTCCAGCGCAACACGGCAGCGGCGCCAGCATGGGCGAGTCGGCGCCGCATCATCCTGGTTCCTGGCGCGTATGCAATCCCGAGCGGGCCATTGGTATCCTGCGGCAGGGCGTGGGTTATGCGTGGCTGCCCAGGTTCCAGGTACAACAGGCGTTGGATGCCCGGCACCTGCGCGCCTTGCCGCTGGCGGGCGCGCGCCATCACGGCACACGCCTGTACCTGATGTGCGCACAGTCGGTAGCGGCGGGGTCGGTGGCCAGGCAATTTGCCGATGCGCTGCAGGCCTGCAGCGCGCGCTGCCGCCAGGCAGATACGGGCCAGGCATGAAACGCGCTCTGCAGCCGATGGCCATGCCGCTGTCGCGGCGCAGCAGAGAGGGCACGGAATCCTCGGCACTGCTCGGGGTCCGGAACGTGCTGCGCAACGGCTGGCTGATCGCAGCCGTGGGGTGCGCGATCGCGATCTTCGCCATTGCCGTTGCACTGGGTGTGAAGCCGGTCTACGAATCGAACATCCTGATCCAGATCACACGCAACGCGCCGCCGTCGGCCGACGTGCAGACGGAAACCCCGGCCATTACCGAAATCGAGATCCTGCGATCGCGCTCGATCCTGGCGCGGGTCGTCAATGCCTTGCACCTGGATATCGCCGTCGAGCCGACCCTGTTTCCCGTCGTGGGCGCCTTCATCGCGCGCAGCAATCCCGGGTTGTCGGAGCCCGGCCTGTTTGGCGTCGGCGGCTACGTGTGGGGCAACGAACAGGTGCGGGTGGATACCTTCAACGTGCCTGATGCGCTGCTGGACCAGCCGTTCAAGCTGGTCGTCAGCGGCCCGGATACCTATACGCTCAGCCAGCAAGAGGCCGGCATCCGGGTGCACGGCAAGGTCGGCCAGCAGCTGCACGCCAGCTTGCCCGCGGGCAAGCTGGACATCCTGGTCGCACATATCCACGCCAGACCGGGCGCGGCGTTCACACTCTATCGAAGTCGCCAGGGGCAGGCGGTGGACAGGCTGCAACGGTCATTGGCAATCGCCGAAAAGGGACGGCTGTCAAATGTGATCGGCGTGTCGCTGCAGGGCGCCAGGCCCGAGCTGGTCAGCCGGATCCTCAATGAAATCGGCGACCAGTATATCCAGCAGCAGACCACCCAAAAAAATGACGAGGTGAAGAACCAGCTGGTGTTCTACGACCAGCAAGTCGCGCAAGCGCAACGCCGCATCCATGAGCTCGATGTCAGACTCAACGAGCTCCTGCGGCAGCACGGCGCATCCGACCTGAGCGAGGACGCGCGTATCCTGGCCCAGCAATCGCTGGTACTGCAGGCCGAACTCACGGCAAAGGAACAGCAGAAAATCGCGTTGGCGGGTCGCGCCGGCGACCGGCATCCCGATATGGTGGTCGTCACGCGGCACATCGCCTCGATCCGTCATGATCTGGCCGATATCGAGGCCAGGCGCAAGGGCTTTGGCGCAGCCCAGCAGGAAATACTGGCGGTCAATCGCGACAAGCTGGCGCACAGCCAGATGAGTTTCGAGCTGCTCAATACGCGCCACAAGCTCGATGCCTTGATGCTGTCCAATCACGTCAACGTGCGGGTGGTTGACCGGGCCCAGGTGCCATTGCAGTCGGTCACGCTCGGCTTGCCGGTCATGCTCGTGCTGGCTTGTCTGCTGGGTCTGGCAGGCGGTGTCGGTGCATCGGTATTGAAAAATGCACTCATGCGGCGCAAGCACCGGGGCAGCGCGGCCTGGGGTGTGCGACGGCTCGCGATCGGTACGCAGGCGCCGCTGGACGAAGGCAATGTGGACACGCAGGATGCTGCGCCGCCCGCGGCGGGGCAGGGCGAAGGCGCTGTCAGCAGCGCCAAGGGTGCGGCGTCAGCGACTGGCACCCAGGCATGAGCCGCCCTGCAAATTGCCCGCCGCCTGAGTCGCGCTGTCATCTCACCCACGGCAATTTGGCGTGCAAGTTTCTATTTCTGCGTACTACGTCAACCTGCCATCGCGAGCGTATTTCTTTCGATATTTTCTAGTAGATTGATCGCTAAAGAAACCAATCATAAAAATGCATCTGATGATGGTGGTGAGGCGTCAGATATATCGATATTTTCAACGTTTTCTTATTCCCTATGTTGTTAGAGTAAACACCAGTGTAAGGCGGCGTGAGCGAATATCGAGTCTATCGATAGCATCGTAATTCTGAGCCGTGCATGTGCCTGTTGGACGTTTGTCAGATCAAAACGGGGGGCGTAATGGCGATAAATAAGAATGTCAATGGTGTTGAATCCGTGTTTCCGCCTGAAGTCATGCTTCCGCTTCTCGAAACGTTTTCATTGGCATTGCTGGTCAGTCTGT
Source organism: Telluria sp. RB2R28 (assembly GCF_059685835.1). Taxonomy (NCBI): domain Bacteria; kingdom Pseudomonadati; phylum Pseudomonadota; class Betaproteobacteria; order Burkholderiales; family Oxalobacteraceae; genus Telluria; species Telluria sp. RB2R28. The sequence goes on from NZ_JCASIK010000005.1 coordinate 405,352, forward strand.
TCATTTGCATGCTCAATATCCTTACCGAGCGTTGGCATGGCAGGTTTTCATTTGATATCGATGTCAATGGTGTCCAGAAAGTTCACAAGAACATGGTTTCACGCACTGGTGGCGTGGCCATGGTTGCAGGCGTTCTGGCAGTTCCATCGTATGGCGCTCTGGTGGGCTATCCGCTGGCGCTGCAAACCGAAACAAACGCGCTCATCTTGCTGCTGTTGCTGGCAGCACTGCCTGCGTTTTTAGCCGGCATCATCGAAGACCTGACCAAACAAGTGTCGGTCCGTCTGCGCCTGTGCGCCATCCTGACCAGCGGCGTACTCGCCGCCTGGCTGGTGGAAGCGCATCTGCCGCGCCTGGATATCTGGGCGCTCGACAGCGTTCTGCACTGGCTTCCCGTGTCGTTTGCCGTGACCGCGTTTGCAGTGGCAGGGGTATCCAATGCCATCAATATCGTCGACGGTTTCAACGGCGTCGCCGGTGGCACGATCGTCGTCATTCTTGCCGGCGCAGGTTTTCTGGCATGGCAGGCCGGGGATCCCATTGTCACCCTGCTGGCCCTGGCAGGGATGGGGGCCACCATCGGATTCTTGTTGCTCAATTACCCGACCGGCCGCCTGTTCATGGGCGACGGCGGCGCGTATTTCATTGGCTTCTGGGCGGCAGAAGTGGCAGTGCTGACGATTGTCCGCAATCCCCGCATCAACGCGTGGCAGATTCTCGCCATCTACGCATACCCGGTGATCGAGGTCCTGTTCAGCATGTATCGCCGAAAGATCCTGCGCAGCGCCCTGGTCGGCGCGCCAGACCGCCTGCATCTGCACTCGCTGTTTTACCGCCGCGTTGCCTGCAACAAGATCGGCATCGCCGGCCGCGCATGGCGCCGCAATGCGGGCGTGGCCTGCTTCGTTACCGCCTGGCTCAGCGCCGCGACGATCGCCGCCGTGCTGCTCGGCGATACCGTACCCGCTGCAGTGGCGCTGGTCCTGGCCCAGATGGTGGTCTACGTGGCGGTCTACATGCGCCTGGTGCGGGGCCATTGGGGGCGCTGCCGCCACCCCGCCGTCATTCTTGGTCTGCGGCCACAGCCCAGAAGCGAAGCGATCTGAGCGATGCGGCCCTGCGTGTGCCCAGCATCCCAATTCATTTGCCACCACTGACAGGAACAGCTTCATGCCCACCTTTGACGATATTCAGACGGCGCTGCGCGCGCATCCCCAGCGGTGGCTGATCACCGGCTGCGCAGGCTTCATCGGTTCCAATCTGCTCGAAACGCTGTTGAAGCTCGACCAGACCGTCGTCGGCCTGGACAATCTGTCGACCGGCTTTCAGCACAACCTGGATGAAGTGCGCAGTCTCGTGACCGACAGCCAATGGCAACGCTTCACGTTCCTGCATGGGGATATCCGCGATCCGCGCATGTGCCGGCAGGCTGTCGCCGGCGTCGACAAGGTCCTGCACCAGGCCGCGCTGGGTTCGGTGCCGCGCTCGATTGCGGACCCGCTTGCCACCAGTGACACCAATATCAACGGCTTTCTTCACATGCTGGTGGCTGCGCGCGATGCGCAGGTGTCGTCGTTCGTATATGCGGCGTCCAGCTCGACCTATGGCGACCACCCCGACCTGCCCAAGGTGGAAGAGCGCATCGGCAAGCCGCTGTCGCCCTATGCGTTGACGAAGTATGTCAACGAGCTGTATGCGGACGTGTTTTTCCGTTGCTACGGGCTGCGCACCGTGGGGCTGCGCTATTTCAACGTGTTTGGCAAGCGGCAAGATCCGAACGGCGCCTATGCTGCCGTGATTCCACGGTGGATCGCGTCCATGCTGGCAGGTCGCCAGGTGCAGATCCATGGCGATGGCAGCACGAGCCGCGACTTCTGCTATGTCGAGAATGCCGTGCAAGCGAATCTGCTGGCGGCAATGGTACCGGTCGAGGCCGGCAGTGCGGTCTACAACGTGGCCGTGAACGAGGCGACGACGCTGAACCAGTTGTTTGCCTGCCTCAAAACCATTCTCACGGCGCACGGTGTGACGGCCATCATGGAGCCGCTTCACACCGCGTTTCGCGCTGGCGATGTGCGCCATTCGCAGGCGGACGTCAGCAAGGCGATGCGTGAACTCGGGTACGCGCCGGCTTACCGCATCGACGCCGGCCTCGCAGCGGCTGTGCCGTGGTATTGCCAGCATCTCGGTAATCCCGCGCCGGGTGCGGGCGCCGTTGTCAGCGCTGGTGTCAGCGCTGGTGTCAGCACTGGCGCCAGCGCTGGCAACAATGCCAACGTCACGGCAAGCGCGGACGTGAACCATGCCCATGCTGGCTAAGCATCTGCCGCAGGCGCTCACGATGCCGCCTGGCCGCGCCGGGGAGGGCAAATGAGTCTGCTCGATACGCTCGGGGCACGGTGCCGCATCGCCGATCCGCAGCATCTCGCAATTTTCCGCGGGCTGCTGACCGTGGCGCTGTTCACCTTGCTCGGCAAGCTGATGAGCGCGGCAAAGGAAATGGCGGTCGCCTACCGCTACGGCCTTGCGGCCGAGGTGGATGCTTACCAGTTCGTGTACAACCTCGTGTCCTGGCCGCTCGGCATCTGGGCCAGCGTGCTCGCTGCCGTGCTGGTGCCGCTGGTAGCGCGCATGCGTGTGTCCAGTCCGCAGGCGATCCCGCGCTTTCGCGCCGAGCTGGCCGGTTTCACACTGGTGCTGGGCATGGCGCTGGCGCTGCTCGGTTGGCTGGGCATCGGCGCCTTGTTACGGTTCGACCTGAGCGGCCTGCCGACGCACTCGGCGCAGCTCGCCGCGACGGCGCTTCCCGGCCTGATCCTCATGCTGCCCCTGGGTCTGCTGGTCGCGCTGCTATCGACGTGGTTGCTTGCGGCGCAGCGCCACGTCAACACCTTGCTCGAATGCGTGCCGACGCTGTGCATCACGGCGGCAGTTTTGCTAGGTGCCGGCGGGGGTATCAGCCCGCTTGTCTGGGGCACGATTGCCGGCTGCGCCTGTCACCTGCTGACACTCCTGGCGCCGCTGTCGACGCGGCGCGAACTGGAGACCCCTGCCTTCACCAGAGACTCCGCCCAGTGGCAATGGTTCTGGCAAGGCTTCGGCATCATGCTCGCGGGTCAGGCCTTGATGAGCTTTACCGTGATCATCGATCAGTTTTACGCGGTCGGCCTCGGCACCGGGGCGCTCGCCATGCTGGGCTACGCGAATCGGGTGCTGTCGCTGATTCTTGGCCTGGCAGCCATTGCCATTTCGCGTGCCACGCTGCCCGTGTTCTCGCAGGTCAGCGCCGATGCTGCCGGGCAGGTCTACCGCGTCGCCGTGTCCTGGGCGCGCCTGATGTTCATCTGTGGGGTTGCCGTCATGCTGTTGAGCTATCTCGCGGCGCCGTGGGTGATACGGCTCCTGTTCGAGCGAGGCCAGTTCGATGCGACCGACACGGCGCAGGTGGTCGAGGTCTTGCGCTACGGCTTGCCGCAGTTGCCGTTCTATTTTGCGTCGATGGTCCTGGTGAGCTACGCGCTCAGCCAGCGCCGCTACGGCTTGATTGCCTGGTCCGGCGTCATCGGCTGTGGCGGTAAGGTACTTGGCAACCTCGTGTTGGTGCCACGTCTTGGCGTCAATGGCATCGCACTGGCGACGATGGCGGTGTACGGTCTCAACGCGCTGTTCTTCTGGCTGGCGTTGCGGCGCCGGTCGCCACCACGGCGCCCTGCGCCAGGTCTTTGAGCGATGGAGCGCATCCAGTGAAAATCCTGTTGCTCATGCATAGCCTGTCCGCAGGGGGCGCCGAGCGCGCTGCGTGCACGCTGGCCAATTTCTGGGCGGGTAGGGCGCGCGAGGTGACCATTGTCACGCTGGCCCCGGTCAGCGCCGACTTTTATCCGCTCGATCGCAGGGTAGGGCGTATTTCGCTCGATCTGGCCGGGGCCAGTCGCCATGCGCTCCATGGCCTGTGGCAGAATGCCAGGCGCGTGATGGCGTTGCGGCGCCTGTTGCGCAGTCTGCGGCCAGACGTCGCGCTGGCAATGATGAGCACGCCAAATGTGCTGCTGGCCCTTGCCAGCCTGTGGCTGCCAGCGTTGCAGACGATCGGTTCGGAGCGTTGCTATCCGCCGCACGCACCGCTTGGTCGCCTGTGGCACGTTCTGCGCCGCAGGCTGTACGGCAGGCTCTCGGCCATGGTGGCGTTGACGGACGAGTGCGCGCACTGGATCGAAACGCGAACGTCGGCGTCACGTGTCGTCGTCATTCCCAATGCCATCGCCTGGCCACTACCGGACAACCCGCCGCGGCGCAGTCTTCCCAGGTTGTGCCAGCCGCAGCGCAAGCGCTTGCTCGCCGTGGGGCGCCTCGACCCCGTGAAAAACTTCAACGCCCTGATTGGCGCGTTCGCACGCCTGGCGGGTGCGTTTCCGGACTGGGATCTGGTCATCCTTGGGGAAGGGCCCGAGCGCGCCCGTCTGGCATCGGCGATCGGCCGCATGGGACTGGTGCAGCGCGTGGCCATGCCCGGCGTGGCCGGCAATATGGCGTACTGGTATGGCCAGGCCGACCTGTTTGCGCTGACCTCGCTTTCCGAGGGTTTTCCCAACGCCCTGGCCGAGGCAATGGCCCACGGCGTGCCTGCGGTCAGCGTCGATTGCAATACCGGGCCGCGCGACATCATCCGGCACGGTATCGATGGTCTGCTGGTCCCGCCAGACGATATCGCCGCCCTGAGCGACGTGCTGGCCCGTGTGATGGGCGACGGCGCATTGCGCGGGCAGTTGGCGAGCCGTGCAACGCAGGCGAGGGAGCGCTTTTCGGTCGAGAAAATCGGGCAGATGTGGGAAACATTGTTCGTGTCGCTGTGCGGCAGTCAGGTGCTGGCCCATGAAGCCAGCCAGAGAGGCAGCCACGACGGCAAGCCCGAAGTCAGCCGTACAGGCAGGCGCGGTGTCTGCCATGAAGCCAGGCAGTCAGGCAGTCAGTCAGGCAATCAGTCAGCCGCAATGAAAGACCCTGCCCATGAACCATGAACTCGCCGCCGACAACGAAGCGAGGCTGCCCGGCTTGCATCGGCCACGAACCCCGCCGCGCACCGACCGCCGCTTCTTCGTCAGGTACCACACCCTGTTGATGGCGATCGCGCTTGGCGCCATGTACGCCAATCTGCCAATTTATCTCTACATCCTCGATGCGCGGTTGTTGCCCAAGTTTATTTATTTCGGCATTTTTGGATTCATCGCGCCGCTGATGGTCATACGGTGGCAAGCGCTTCGCGATTACCTGGTGTCGCCATTCGCCTTGTGGGCATTGCTATTATTTTCCTTGAATATGATCCATCTGGCAGGTTTTCCTGCCAGCGTGGATGTCGGTGGTGCAGCGTTCATGGATATGCATGCCGAAGCCAGGCGCTCCATGATTGCCACGCGCGCACAATATATTCTGTTCGCCCTGTTCCTCGGATTCGTTGCCTATATCTCGCCCACGAGAATGTATTTGCGGATGATGTTCGTGCTGATGGCGGTTGTGCCATGCGCCGTCATCGTCGATTTTGCCAATCCCGGACTGTTGTATCCGGTGGATGTAACCGGTGCTGTACTTGGGCGGGCGGCAGCCATGTTCATCAATCCGAACCTTGCCGGGGAAGCCATCCTGCACATCGTCGTGCTTGGCTTTGCCGTGCTTGATCGCCGCTTTCGGATGCCCCTGTTTCTATTGGCCGGCGTCGCCATCCTGACCACGTTTTCCCGTGCCGCGATCATCGCGTGGGTAGTGTTGCTGGGGCTCTTTATTTATAAGCAAACATTACCAAAATCCGCCGCGATATCACTGACGATTGCAATCGGCATTCTCCTCGTCTTTATCGGCAGCTTTGAAAGCTATATATCTTCACGAGAAGAATTCGAAGACGCAGCCACCAATATCCTGTCAAGGCTCAACTTCTTCTCCAGCTTTACCTTCGATGATGATAGTTCTGAAGAGCGGGCAGGTGTAATTCAGGCCGGCTGGGAGTTATTTCTTCAAAACCCTTTATTTGGCTCAGGTGCTGGCGCCACGCATTTTTGGCGGCACCGGGGCAGTACGCATAACCAGCTCCTTCTTTTAGCCGCCGAATATGGTGTCATGGGAATTTTATTATGGGGATGGATGCTCATCATGCTTTTTAAAAGCAGTTTCTTCAGCGATCGGGGATTACGTTATGCGATGGCATTTCTGTTCGCGTTCATGTCGATGTTCACCCACCAAATGTTTGATGCCGCTTCGTACTGGCTGGTCACGTTTGCGCTGGTTTGCGCCATGCCGGGCAGCGCACCGGCCAGCCCGCTGCCGCCCTGGCCCAGGCCGTGCATGGCGCGCCTTCGCTGAAGAAACACTGTCCAGCGTGGCATGACATGACGCCCCGGCCAAGATCACAGCAAGCGTGCTTGCATGCACACTTACAAATTCACCTGCACACACAGCATCGACGACGACGCGCTCTGCGTACTCAACCATGGCTTCCGCAAAATTTGTCATTTCGCTCGATTTCGAGCTGTTCTGGGGCGTCGCCGATACGCAGACGATTGCCGACTACGGGCGCAATGTGCTGGGCGAATGGCAGGCCGTGCCTCGTATGCTGGCCTTGTTCGCGCGCTATGGCGTACGCGTGACGTGGGCAACGGTCGGGATGATCATGTGCCGCAACTACGATGACTGGCGCGCCACGCGGCCGACGCTCTTGCCAGCTTACACACGCCGCGCGCTGTCGCCGTATGGCATGGACCAGTTCGTACGCAGCTATCCGCGGCTGTTCTTCGCGCGGCCACTGGTCGAGCAAATCCTGGCAGCGCAGGGGCAAGAACTGGGAACGCACACCTTTGGGCATTTCTATTGCAACGAAGCGGGCGCATCACCAGCGCAATTCGCGTCGGATCTGGCATGCGCGCAGTCGGTGGCTGCCGGCATGGGCGCCAGCTTGCGCAGCGCGGTACTGCCACGCAATCAGATTGTCGCGGCGTTCCTCCCCATCCTGTCCCAGGCGGCGATTCAGGTTTATCGCGGCAATGCGCCGCACCCGTTGTACCGCCATGGCGACGCCGTGGTCGGCGGCCTTGCCGGGCGTGCAGCGCGCTTTGCCGATGCCTGCCTGCCGCTGAGCGGCAAACGCACCGTATGCCCGCAGTCGCTTGGCGCCCTGGTGAATGTACCGGGCAGCCAGTTTCTTTACCCATGGTCGCGCCGCCACCGCGCGTTGTTGCCCCTGCGCCTGCGTCGCCTGAAGCAGGGAATGGCGCTGGCGGCGCGCGAGGGCAGTACGTTTCACCTGTGGTGGCATCCGCACAATTTTGGCGTGAACCTGGACGAGAATCTGGCGCAGCTTGAAGTATTGCTGCGCCACTACCGGCGCCTGGCCGACACCCACGGGATGCAAAGCCATTGCATGGCCGATTTTGCCTCGTCCTCGGCCATTGAAACTGGCACTGCCACTGCCACTGCGTCCGCTTCGCCCACCGCGCCCGATGCGCGGGATCCGTCATGACGCGCCACGTCCTGCATGTCATCACCGGCCTGGCGGTGGGTGGCGCCGAGATGGCGCTGTACCGGCTCATCCTCGCGTTTCGCGACAGCCAGTACCGCCACACGGTCATTGTCCTCAGCCCAGGCGGCGGCATGTATTCGCGCTTTGTCGCGTCAGGCATCACGCTGATCGTGCTCGACGTGCGGCGCGCGCCGATCGGCGACCTCGTGCGCATGGTTCGCCTGATCCGTACGATGCGTCCCGATATCGTCCAGACCTGGCTCTATCATGCCGATTTCCTCGGCGGCCTGGCCGCCCGCCTCGCCGGCAACCGCAATGTGATCTGGGGCATTCGCACGACCGATGTCGACGGTGGCTGCGCGCGCAGTACGGCGCTCGTGCGCTACCTGTGCGCATCGTTGTCGTGCTGGGTGCCGCATACCATCGTGTGCGTGGCCGAGGCGGCGCGGCGCTCCCATTCCCTGCTTGGCTACGACGCCAGCCGCATGGTGGTCGTGGGCAATGGCTTCGATCTGTCGGCATTCACGCCAGGCCATGAAGAACGTGCAGCGCTGCGGGCACGTTGCGGCTTCGCGGCTGACGACATCGTGCTCGGCACGCTCGGGCGCTTCAACCTCGACAAGGACTATCCCAACTTCGTCAAAGCCGCCGGCCAGCTCGCCAGGCGTTACCCGCGGCTGCGCTTCCTGATGGTTGGCAAGAGCCTGGATGCAGACAATGCCGAGCTGTTGCGCTGGATCGATGCCACCGGTTATGCGGAGCGCTTCGTCTTGCTGGGCGAACGCGCCGATATCGCCATCTGCCTGTCCGCCATGGACATCTTCTGCCTGTCCTCGCGCACCGAGGCCTTTCCCAATGTGGTGGGTGAGGCGATGGCGATGGGATTGCCGTGCGTGGCAACCGATGTCGGCGACGTCGCCGCCCTGATGGCGGACACGGGCGTGCTGGTACCGCGGGCCAATCCCGAAGCGCTTGCGCAGGGCGTGGCGGGCCTGATGGCGCTGGCCCCCGCGCAGCGCAGGCAGATGGGGCAGCAGGCCAGGGCGCGCATCGGCGCCAGGTTCACGATGGGGTGCATGCGGACGCGCTTCGAGCACATTTATGAAGGCGTCATTGCGAGAGGAGAACTCTGATGTGTGGATTCACTGGATTTCTGGCTGCGGCGTCTTCACCGGCGACTGACCAGGTCGGCTGGCTCAGGCGCATGACCGATGCAATCTACCATCGCGGTCCGGACGATGCCGGTTACTGGTCCGACGGCGAGCACGGCATCGCCCTGGGCCACCGGCGCCTGGCGATCATCGACCTGTCCCCGGCCGGTCAGCAACCGATGCGCTCGTGCTCGAACCGCTTCGTGCTCGTCTTCAACGGCGAAATCTATAACCACCTGGACATGCGCAACGAGCTCGAGGCGAGCGCCGGTGTGTGCGGGTGGCGCGGTCGCTCCGATACCGAAACGCTGCTTGCCGGTTTCGATACCTGGGGCATTGCGGCCACGGTCGAACGCGCCATTGGCATGTTCGCCTTTGCCGTCTGGGACCGGCAGGTCGGCGTGCTGACGCTGGGGCGCGACCGCGTCGGCGAAAAGCCCCTGTATTACGGCTGGCAGGGCAGGGGAGACGACGCGGTGTTCCTGTTCGGCTCCGAACTCAAGGCACTGCGCGCGCATCCGGCATGTGCTGCCGACATTGATCGCGGGGCACTGTGCCTGCAACTGCGGCACAGTTATGTGCCGGCGCCGCATTCGATCTATCGCGGCATCGCCAAGCTGCCGCCGGGCTGCCTGCTGACCGTCTCGGCGGCGCGCCCGGAACCGGTGCTGCACACGTATTGGTCGGCAGCGCAGCAGTGCACGCAAGGCGTGGCCACACCGTTTGCGGGTACGCCAGCGCAAGCCGTCGATGCACTGGATACGCTGCTCAGCGACGCTGTTGGCGCTCAGATGATGGCCGATGTCCCGCTGGGGGCATTCCTGTCCGGCGGGGTTGACTCGTCGACGATCGTCGCGCTGATGCAGGCCCGGTCGACGCGGCCGGTGCAGACGTTTTCGATCGGGTTTCACGAGCAGGGGTTCGACGAGGCGCCCCATGCAAAAGCCGTGGCCCGTCATCTCGGCACCGATCACACCGAGCTGTACGTGACAACCGCGCAGGCACAGTCCGTGATTCCACGGCTGCCGTCGATGTACGACGAACCGTTCTCCGACTCGTCCCAGATTCCCACGTTCCTGGTGTCCCAGCTGGCGCGCCGGCACGTTACGGTGTCACTGTCGGGCGACGCCGGCGACGAACTGTTTTGCGGCTACACCCGCTATGGTTTCGCCGCGCACCTGTGGAAGTCGATCAGCGCGGCGCCGTTGCCCGTACGCCGGCTCGCCGCACGGGGCATCACCCGGGTGCCAGTGGCTTCCTGGAACCGGCTGGCGCGCACACTGGGGCCGTGCCTGCCGCGCGCCATGCGCTTTGCCAACACGGGCGACAAGCTGCACAAAGGCGCGCAGATCATGGCCAGCGCATCGCTCGACGCGGTGTACCTGGGCCTCGTGTCGCACTGGGATGATCCGGCCGCGCTCGTGATCGGTGGCCATGAACCGAACACCTTGCTGCGCGGCGCCGCGCCGGTGCTGGCCGGGCTCGGTAGCGTCGAACGCATGATGGCGCTCGACACCCTGACCTATCTGCCCGACGACATCCTGGTCAAGGTCGACCGGGCCGCCATGAGCGTATCGCTGGAAACGCGGGTGCCGTTTCTGGATCACCGCGTGATCGAGTTTGCCGCGCGGTTGCCGCTGGCGCTGAAACTGCGCGACGGCGCGAGCAAATGGGCGCTGCGGCAAGTGTTGTATCGCTACGTGCCGGAAGCACTCATCGAGCGGCCCAAGATGGGCTTTGGCGTGCCCATCGGCGACTGGCTGCGGGGCCCGCTGCGCGACTGGGCTGAAACCCTGCTGGCCGAGTCGCGGCTGCGCAGCGAAGGCTTCTTCGAGCCTGCGCTGCTGCGCACCCGCTGGCGCGAGCACCTGGATGGCCGCCGCAACTGGCAATACCACTTGTGGGATGTCCTGATGTTCCAGTCGTGGCTCGAGCAGCAGGCCGGGCCGCACCGCGAAGCGGGTGGCGCCGCGCTGCACTGTCAGGCGCCACCCGCCGTCGCGGCGCCATGCCCGCTGGCGACATGACCCTCGTGCAGTGCGTCCGACCTTCCTGAGGATGAACACCATGAACAAGAAAATCGTTATTTCGGTCAATACCGCCTGGAATATCCATAACTTTCGGTCTGGCCTGGTCAAGGCCCTGATCGCGCAAGGCTACGACGTCATGGTCATGGCGCCAGCCGATGCCTATGTGCACCGACTGGCGTCGCTCGGCTGTCGTTTCAAGACGATTTCGATGGACAACAACGGCACCAGCCCCAGTCGCGACCTGTCGCTGCTGGTCAAGTATTGGCGTGTCTTGCAATCGGTGCGCCCGCTGGCCTACCTGGGCTACACGATCAAGCCCAACATCTACGGATCGATCGCCGCGCACCGGCTCGGGATCCCGGTCATCAACAATATCGCGGGTCTCGGCGCGACCTTCATCAGCAACTCGCCATTAACGTACCTCGTCAAACGGCTGTACCGCTGCTCGCTCAGGCAATCGAACCGGGTGTTCTTCCAGAATGCCGACGATTGCAAGCTGTTCATCGACGCGGGCCTGGCGCGGCCCGACGTGGCGGAAGTCCTGCCCGGTTCCGGGATCGACTTGCAGCAATTCCAGCCGGATCCGGCGCGGCTACCCCCAGTGGACGGATTTTGTTTCTTGCTGGTGGCGAGAATGCTTCGCGATAAAGGTATCGAGGAATACGCCGCCGCGGCGCGCATCGTGCGTCAGCAATTGCCAGGGGTGCGGTTTCAGCTGCTGGGACCGGTCGATGCGCACAATCCGAACTCGATCCCGTTTGAACGAATCGCGGGCTGGAAAAGCAGTGGACTGATCGAGTACCTGAAAGAGACCGACGACGTCCGGCCCTATCTGGCGCGTGCCGATTGCGTCGTGTTGCCGTCGTACCGCGAGGGCGTGCCGCACACGCTGCTCGAGGCGGCAGCCATGGCACGTCCGATCATCGCCACGAATGTGGCCGGCTGCAAGGACATCGTGGAGCATCAGGCCAATGGCTTGCTATGCAATGTAAAAGATGCAGCCGACCTGGCCGACAAGATGGTGCGGATGGTTGGCCTGACGCATGCACAGCGCCTGGCCATGGGCCAGGCAGGCAGGAACAAGGTCGTCGCGCAATTCGATGAAAATGTCGTGATCGCGCGCTACCTGAGCGCACTGCGGCAGATCGAAGCCAATGGGCATGCGCACGCCGTGCCGGGCCTCGAAACAACGGCGCAAGTCTGATATGACGCTGCGCTTACTGACCGGCGACGCCGCACTGGCCCATATCGGCGCGCAGACGTTCGTCACGGCGTGGCGGGCGCTGCATGCCGTCTGCCCCTGGGCCACTGCCTGCCAGCACCCCGATTTCGTCTTGCCGTGGTACGGCTTGTACGGGGCGCTGTTCGTGCCCGTTATCGTTCTGCAGGAAAGCGCCGATGGCGCGCTGGTCGGCCTGTTGCCCCTGGCGCTGGACGACAAGGGCCGGCGCCTCACCGGCGCCGGGGAACGCCATGCCGAATACCAGGGCTGGCTGCAGCCCCCGGACGCCGGCGCACTGTTCATCACGGAAGCGCTGCGCACCATCCGCGAGCATCTTCCGCGCGCCGATCTCGCGTTGCGTTACCTGCCGGCTGGCACGCCGTTGTCGTGGCTCGGTGCGTGGCGCAACGAAGCATCCGATGCACGACGGTGGGTCACACTGCGCTGCGTGCGCCGGCCACTGATGCAGATCGATGCGGTTGCGATGCACCGGCAGCGCAACAAGAAAAATCACCGGCAGAATGCCAATCGCCTGGGCCGGCTGGGCGCGGTGCGGTTCGAGCAGGTTGTCGAGCATGACCATTTCTTGCGGATCATCGACGCCATTGGCGACCAGTACGATTTCAGGCAGGCGGCGCTGTACCGCGCAAGGCCGTTCTCGCTCGACGCGGCAAAAAAGCGTTTTTATATCGCGCTACACCGGCAAGGGCTGCTCCACGTCACGATCCTGACCGTGGACGGCGCCATTGCTGCATCCCACATCGGCCTCTTGAGCGCCGGCCGGGCCGTGCATCTCGGGATCAATACCTATCACCCGGCCACGTCCGCTCACTCCCCCGGCAATTTGCTCCTGGCCATGCTGGGCGTGCATCTCGCGGCGCAGCAGATGCCGTTGCTCGACCTGACGCCGGGCGGCGACGGATACAAGGAGCATTTTGCGACGGCGCACGATCACGTCTCGACGCTGACGATCCACCGCGATCTGCGCAGCTTCCTGCTGACGGCGGCGCGCCAGCGCCTGGTCGATGCCGCCAGGGCATTGGCGGCCTGGGCCGGCTGGCGCCACCATGACGTGCTCGCTGTCGTGCATGGCATCCGGCCGCAGCGCTGGGCAAGCGTCGCCGCCGGGTGGGTGCGCCGCCGCGCACACCCTCAAGTCGTCTCTCGCATCCTTCGTTCCGGGCCTTTCGGCCAGCCTGCATGCACACTGCTGCCATCCCGCGACAGCTTGCCTGATGTGCTGCAATTTGACGCCAACGATGCGGCATTGGGTTACTGCGCATTCCTGAACACGGTCATGAAGCGGATGGAGCGATCCGACCATTTCTACAGCCTTGTCCACGGCAACCGGCTGGGCCTGTTTTGCTGGGCGAATGGGCCCACGGCGGGCGCTGGCATGGTCCTGTCTGGGTTATATGTGCATCGGCAATGCATGCAGCCCGATCTGGTCGAGGCATTCATTGCAGGCGTCGTGCAGGACATCCGGCGTCGCGATCCGCAGGCGGCGATTTACTATCAGGGCAGCCTGAGCGCTGACCTGGACAACAACCTGGCGCGCTGTGGTTTCAGCCCGGCCAACCTGCAACAGGAGCAACCGGCATGCATGCAAGCGCATTGATTTCCCCGCCCGACGGCGTCACGTGCCACGTGGGGCAGATCCCCGCCGGCGTCGAAGAGGCCCTGGTGACGACCTATGCATCGCTGCATTCGTCGCTGGCGTTTTTCAAGGTGTTCCGGTCGATCGAGAACGCCAGTTGCTACCTGGCCCATCGCGCCGGCGCGCCCAGCACGGTGCTGCTGTTTACATTCAGCGGCAGGCGGATCAACGTCATCAACGAAATGATCGAGGTCGAAGAAGCCGAGATGGCGCGCTTCGTGACCCATGTCTTCGCGCATTTTCCGCAGATTGACGTCATCAGTTTCAAGGCCGTCAAGACCGCGACCCGCGCGCTCGGATTCCCGGTGCAACAGTACCGGGCCAAGGGCAGCTATGTCGTCACGCTGCCTGCCACGCCCGATGCCTACAAGGCGCGCATCGGCAAGTCCACGCGTGCCAGCATCAACCAGGGCCTGAATGGCATCCGGCGCCACTTCCCGTCGTTCGAGTCGCGCTTTTTCGTCAACGACGACATCGACGAGCGCCATATTCAGGCGATCGTCGCGTTGAGCGAACAAAAGATCAATGCCGGGGACGCCGTGTTTTTCTACGATGTGGCGCGGCTTACCCGGCTGGCCAGGCTGTGCGGATTCGTGCATGTGATCCTGATCGATGGCCGCATCTGCGCCGGCTCCGTCAATTACCAGGTTGGCGCCAGCTTCTTTGGCGACGCGATGGGGTACGACCCCCAGTATGAAAAATTCGGGCTTGGCAAGTTGTGCGTTTTCCTGACGATCTGCGAAAGCATCGTGCGCGGCGGAACCCGGTTCTATCTGGGCGGCGGCGTGTTCGCTTTCAAGGAACGCTTGCTGGGGGTGCCGTTTTACATGGACGAAGTGCATCTCTATCGTTCGCCCATAAAACTGCTGCGCAACATCGATCATGCGATCGGCGCCATGATCGCCGCAGCCACGCGATCGGCCAGGCAACTGCTGCATCAGCACAAGGGGGCGACCTGGGCCCGACTCGTGTTCAAGGCGTTTTACCTGTTACAGCGGCGCAAGTGACACGTTGCCCGTATGGTGACCCGATGAAGAGCCTGTCGACAAAGCGGCGCAAGTTATTGCTGCGTGGCGCCGTCCTTGGCGCAGCGGCGGCGTTATTGCCCGCCCCGGTTGGCGATGCAACAGGAGGCCAGCCCCGGCGTAACCAGGTGGGCGGCATCAAGGCCGCCGTGGTGCCGCCAGCCATCGTCAGCCTGGCTGACTACGGCGGTTTGCCCGGGGCGCAAACGGCAGCGCTGGTGGGGGCGTTTCGCCAGGCACTCGATGCTCTGGCGGACCAAGGCGGTGGCACGCTGCTGGTCCCGCGCGGTGTCTACGATTTTGGTCAGTGCACCGACGCCGCGACGCTCGTGCTGTGCCGCAATGCGCGCGACATTGCCATCTCGGCGTACGGCGCCCTGTTTAAGGTCACGACGGCGGCCAACGTCATGCCCAACCTGTTTTACTTCTTCAATTTTCAGAACATCACGATTGCCGGCGCCAGCTTCGCCGATGCAGGATTCGACCCGCGGCCCGACTGGCGCGGCATGGTGTGCGTGGGGATCCAGGCGGACCGGCCGAGCCACGGCTTCACGCTGGTCGACTGCTATGCCGAACGGGTCGTGAGTCTGCTCTCGTCGCATAACAACGCCGCCACGCGACGCTTTCTTTCCAATATTCGTGTCCACGGCGAAGTGCGCTACGCGTATTACGGCGTCAACGCCAGTTTCGTCAGGGAGAATGCCGACATCGACCTGGTCTGTCACGACGTGCGACGGGCCGTCATCGCGTCGGCGCTGCGCAATGCCGACATCCGGGTAACGGCATCCAGCACCGCCCAGTGGCCTGGTAGCAATGGGCTCATCGCGCTGATTTGCTCTGGTGCCAGCGTGGGTAATGTAAAGAACGTACGGATCGTGCTCGCGGCTTCGGGCGAGGGCAACTACGGCAGCTATATTCACCTTTATCACCAGGGCGATCAAACTGAAGGCACGATCCGCAACATCGACGCCACGGTCCATGTCGCCCATGCTGCTCCCGTCACGAGCCTGTTCCTGTTTGACCACGAAGCCCGCTTTGTCAAAGCGACCACATCCCGGGTATGGGACCGCATCGCGCTGCACGGCACGATTACCGGCGACTTCGACGGCCGCATCGTCGCCAATCCATCGGTCAGCGCCAGGCCCGGCACGGTCTGCCTGGATCGTCACTTGGCACAGCGTGCACATGCGTATCCCGGGCACATGGCGCTGGTGGTGCAATGAAACCTGGAGGCGACGTTCGACAATGCGATTACTGATCTACATTCACTCGCTGGAAAATGGCGGCGCCGAGCGCGTGGTCGCCAACCTGGCCAACTACTGGGCGTCGCTTGGCTGGGCCGTCACGGTGGTGACCGTGGGCCCGCAGGCGCGTGATTTCTATGTGCTTGATGCCGGCGTTGGTCGTCGCTGCCTTGATCTCGCTGGCCAGGGTGGCGGCTTGTTCGCAGGCATCGTGCGCACGGCCCGGCGCGCGCGCGCGCTGCGCCGGGTGCTGCGCGAGGTGCAGCCCGCTGCCGCCCTGTCCGCCATGCACACGGCCAATGTCGTGCTGGCGTTGGCGGCGCGCGGCCTGCCTGGCCTGCGCACGGTCGGCTCTGAGCATAATTTCCCGCCCAAGGCGCCGATGGGTGTGGTGTGGGAAACGTTGCGGCGTCATGCCTATGGCCACTTACACGCCGTCGTCGCGCTGACGCACGAATGCGCGCACTGGCTGGAACGCCATTCCCATGCCCGGCGCGTTCTCGTGATTCCGAACCCTGTCGTGTGGCCGTTGTCGCAGCATGCGCCGCAGGTCAGTCCCGCGACCTCGTGCGCGCCTGGCCGGCAGATCCTGCTGGGTGTTGGCCGGCTCAGCGATGAGAAAAACTTCGCGACCCTGATTGCCATCTTTGCCCGACTGGCGCCCCTGCACCCGCACTGGGACCTCGTCATTCTGGGGGAGGGCGTGCAGCGCGCGGCGTTGTCTGCGCAGGTGCGGGCCGGCGGGCTGGGGCAGCGCGTGTTCTTGCCCGGCAGTGTCGGCAATATGGGCGACTGGTACGCGCGCGCCAGTCTCTATGCCATGAGTTCACATTTCGAGGGCTTTCCCAACACCCTGGTCGAAGCCATGGCGTATGGCTTGCCAGCGGTGAGCTTCGATTGCGACACCGGCCCCCGGGACATCATCCGCCACGGAATCGACGGGGTTTTGGTGGCGCCTGGCGATATCGATGGCATGACCTCGGCGCTCGATACCCTGATGCATGACAGCCGTGCGCGGGCAAGATTCGCGCAGCGCGCCGTCGATGCGCGAGAGCGGTTCTCGATAGAGAAAATATCGCGTATCTGGGAAGCCGTGTTCACACCATCGACGTGCACGCACGGTGTCAAGGATGACGCCGTTGCAGAATGAGCCACGTAGTGTCATCAAGCCCCACAAGCAGCAACTCTCCTCTGTTGTTCTCCCAACCTCATCGCTTCTCTACCAGCCTCGAGCATGCTCCGGCTGCGCCATGCTTTAAAAATTACCCACCTGCAATTGCTTAGAGCAATGTTGCAACGTTTCAGTTTTCCCAAAGAAAAATATTTAGGGAACTAATTGAGACGAAGCATCTCCAACGCTAGTGTTTGAATTTTTAAGAAGCATTTTTCTGACACACATCAGACGTTGGCGCTGAATTCCTGCTAGCCCATTGCACCCGTGATGGGCCGCCAGGGAACCAAAGCGGTGACATTTTTCTCAAGGAAATTATTTTTTATTTCTCGGAACCAATCTCTTTGAGGAAACTCAAACGATTTCATGATTCCAGGAATGAGGAGATGCCATGATCGATAGCACGTCGTTGTAGCCACAGCACGCCCAGCAGGGGATGTCTGTGTGCGCTTTCTCGCGTCATGTCGTGGGAAGACCATCTGTCTTCTCGTCGCCAGTTATCCACCATAGCGCCTTGCCGCGCTTCCCCGCCGCTAGCTGATCGCCAGTCGATACAGCTAGTCCATTTCAGCAGGTCCTGCGGATATCCCTGCCATTCCGGTGCGAGTGGCAGCGGGATTGTCACGCTCTTCGTCTGCGGATGCTTCCCGCCACTTGCTCTGCAAGCGGCGACTGGATCGTCACGCGCCGGTTGTTGGATTTTTATATAAAGCGATTTTCAAATGTCACCTATTCACATCACTTCCGTTCCTTCCGTCCGTCGCCCAATCGGGCTCGCACTGCTATGCGCGGGACTCCTTTCCAGCCCGGTGCTGATGTCGGCTGCCGTCGCTGCGCCTGTCGCACTGGCCTCGGTCACGGCGGGACCGACGACGGCCAGCAGCGATGGCACCAATCTGAGCATCCGCATTCGTTATACCGGTACGCCGGCCTGGGTGCGCGTGTACATCGATAACGATGCCGTCACCACGACCGGCTACGCATTCAACGGCGTCGGCGCCGGTTACATGATCGAGAATGGCCGCCTGTACCGCTACAGCGGCCGCAACGGCTCCTGGGCCTGGACCTTCGTGAAAACCGTGCCGTACGCATCGGCCAATAACCTGGCGACGATGACGGTAACTCGCGCCGAGCTTGGCGGTGCGGACAACATCAGCGTCATTACCCAGACCGATCCGCCAGCGCAACTTTCGCCGATCCTGCGCCTGTCGATCACCAAGGCAACGCCTGCCCCGACGCCGACGCCGACGCCAACGCCAACGCCAACGCCGACGCCAACGCCGACGCCAACACCGACGCCAACACCGACGCCAACACCGACGCCGACGCCAACCCCGACGCCAACCCCGACGCCAACGCCAACGCCAACGCCAACGCCAACCCCGGGCGCCACGGTGCCAGTGAACTACACCGCCAGCACGGCCATCATCACCAACCCGGAGCGCGGCTTTTACCGCCACGTTGGCTGCGAAACGCCCCTGAGCCAGTCGCAACTGACGAGCTTCCGCACCTCGGGCGGTGAATCGCTGATGCTGTGCGTGTTCTATCTGCGCAGCTTCGTCAACGCACCGATCAGCCAGACCACGCTCAATCTGTTCCAGCAACAGATGGACACAGTGCGCAAGGCTGGTCTGAAAGCCATCGTCCGCTTCGCCTACAACGACAACAACTCGCCGGTCGATGCGACCCCGGCGATGGTCAACACCCACCTGACGCAGCTGGCGCCGTACCTGACAGCCAACAAGGACATTATCGCCGTCGTGCAAGCTGGCCTGATCGGTGCCTGGGGCGAGTGGGGCAACACCAACAACTATGGCGACAGCTACAACATGACTGCCAAGAACATTGCTGACCGCAAATCGGTGGTCGACAAGCTGCTGCAAGTGGTGCCGGCCGAACGCATGGTGCAGTTGCGCATGCCCCTGTTCAAGACCAAGCTGTACACCCCGACCGCACTGACCCCGAGCGAGGCCTACAACGGTTCGGCCAAGGCGCGCCTGGGCCACCACAACGATTGCTTCCTGTCCAACGCGTCGGATTACGGCACCTATATCAATCCATCGGTGGAGTTCCCGTACCTGGCGGCCGAAACGAACTACGTCCCATCGGGCGGCGAGACCTGCAACTACGCGCCGCCACGCAGCGATTGCCCGACCGCCCTTGCCGAAATGGGCCGCTTCCACTGGTCGTACCTGAACCTGGACTACAACACGACGGTGCTGAACAACTGGAAAACGCAGGGTTGCTTTACCCAGGTCAAGCAAAAGCTGGGCTACCGCTTCGTGCTCAAGAGCGGCGCGTTCTCGCGCACGGCGAAACCTGGTGGCGGCTTCGTCGTCAACCTGCAGCTGCAGAACGAGGGCTGGTCGGCGCCATTCAACAGCCGTGACGTGGAACTCGTGTTCCGCAACACGGCAAGTGGGGCAACCCACCGCGTCAAGCTGGCAACCGACCCCCGCCATTGGCTGTCGAACCAGACCGTGACGATCAACCAGACCGTGGCGCTGCCCGCCAATATGGCGGCCGGTTCGTACTCGGTGCTGCTGAACCTGCCGGATCCACAGGCGTCGCTGCGCGATCGCCCCGAGTATGCGATCCAGCTGGCCAACAGCAACACGTGGGAAGCGTCGACCGGGTTCAACAATCTGCAGCATACGGTTGGCGTCGCACCATAAGCACCATAAGCAGAATCGCGGCCTGATGCCGAAAGGCGGGCAATAAAAGAGCCAGGCCGGTTTGCCGGTCTGGCTTTTGCGTTTCGGCGTTTCTTCCAGGGCGTGCTGGGCTGTAAGCTGGCGCAGGTGAGGGCGGTCGTGCTGACTTGCCTGGAGAATGGCGAGGTCAGCCGCGCGGCGTTTGCCGGCAACACCACGCAGGATCTGGCGGGGCTGATGGTGCTAAATTTGTCGGTGGCGGCCGGCGCCAGAACGTCGGCGTCACGGCACTGGTGTAGACTGGCAGCTTGTGTCTGATCGGCCGCATCAGACCACCTTTGAGACCAGGACAGCACACGATGAACAGTTTTGCCTCATGGCAGGCACGGGCGGCGGAATACAGCGCCACCAGCAAGCGTGAAACCGTGTTGTTTCTGGCGTATGAAGCAGCGTCGGCATCCGAGGCCAGTGCCGCAGGCTTTGAATTGGTCGGAACGAGCTGGGACGCCAATGGCGTCGAGGTCAAGGCGTATAAATCGAAGCCGCCGGGCGTACCGGAATTCGGGTGTATCGTTTGCGGTAAAAATTCGCAGTATTACCATGGCGTGTATTGCTGCGGGAGGAAACGGGTTTTGATGCTGTGAACGCTGCAATCGCAGCCTGAAGACAATCACAACGTGACGCAACTCGGTATCGCGCAAGACGACCACTGATCCATGCATGGACAAATGAAAAGCCAGACCGGCTGACGCCTCGTCTGGCTTTTGATTGTCTGGTCGGGGTGAGAGGATTCGAACCTCCGGCCTCTACGTCCCGAATAATGAGTGCGATTTAACAGAGCCCGTATATTGCGGACGTTTGGCAAATTCTTGAAGGAGTACTACACTGAGTACTACACTGTTGAGAACTGCGAAAGCAAAGAAAATCAGGTGCACAAGCTGCCTTTATGGCTCGATTTTTCCTTTCAGTGAAGTGTCGCAAGACCACAACCTTTAATCAGCCGACAACGACCTCCTAGGCAAATCTGCACCGTAGCAGCCACACGACACGCCTGTCACGACCTTCGCACGAAGTCGCCATGCGTGCGATTGCCACAGCCCATCCCTGCCTTGTCTCGATGTACCACCGGGAGGCATCAAACTATACGTGATCGGTGTATTCCCTTGATGTGTACCTGCTTGATTCCTATTTTGCGATCGCGCCGTAAAATGTTGCATTTGAGTAATAGAGAAGCTTGTCGGTCACTTTCGTGAGTCCGCCTGCATCGACAACCAGGAAGTCCAGCTTATTATCATGGTTTAGGTCGACTACGCGGAAGCCCATTTGTTTGTCCGCTTGCAGCTTATTCGCCGCTGCAAATTGCGCTGGGGTCATCTCACCTAAGATGTTCAAGTAAGTCATCTTGTTCGACACTTTGTTGTACACCAAGTAAGGGGATTTGGTAGCCAGGTCGTTAATGGAATAGCTGAACGACTCAGCAACCAGATCAGCCGTACCGTCACTGTTTGCATCAATTGCACTCAGGCGAGATATCGTACCGGTCGCAGCGTTGCCGTCGAGCCATCCCGTTGCATCCATAAAGTCCGTGCCGCCCGTGCTTTGCAAGATCTGCACGTGCGACTTGTTCGACCCTTCCCAAAGAATCGCGATATCCTTTTTGGAGTCACCATTGAAGTCGGCGACAGCAATGCTGGATCCACCGAGTCCACGACCGTTGTCAGCTGCCTTGGTGGGTGAGACGTAGCCAATGTCCGCGAATTGCTTCGGGATGTCGTACCGGTTGCCGACTACGTATTTGCCGGTCTGCGCGCTGACCTTTAGGATGACAGTTTGCTGCGTGGAGTATGACGTCAGGATGATTTCTGGCTTATTGTCGCCGTCGAGATCAGAAATTGCCGCGCCGCTAGTATCGAAAGTGTTCAAACTTGGGGTTACCTCGGCCGGGAGCAGATCAGCAGTCTTCTCGGTGAAGTGGCCGTGCTTGTCGTTTAGGAACACTTGCGCTCCACCTTTGCCAAACTTCGGGCCGCCCAAACGCACTAGCACAAGGTCAGGCGATCCGTCACCGTCAATGTCAGAAACGGCGCTAAGGTGGTTAAACTTCGCACCGTTGTCATCCATGAACGTGGATGCCTGCGCAGTCAGCTTGCCCGTTGAGTTGCTGAGTAGCAGGATATTTTTTGCACCGTCGAAGCCTGGACTCATCGCGTCCTGGTCTTCTAGGCCTTGATCGATGATCATAATGTCGTCACGGCCGTCACCGTTGAAGTCACGCACGAAAATGTTGTTCACCGATCCCGTCGTCGGGATAGCACCGGCAATTATAACGTCGGTCGCTTTTACGTAACCACCTTTGCAGTCGCCCTGATAAATTTCCAAGGGCAGGGTAGCCTTATGATCGAAATACGTAGGCGCTACGACCATGTCCGTGCAGCCGTCGCCGTTGAAGTCGCTATACGCGTAAGTGCGGGGGGCAGTGTACACGTTGATAATACCGCTTGGACGCAACACGTTTTCCTCTGGGGCATTCACCGCCGCCGCCTGGCTTGTGACAACAGTGTTGAAGCGCGAGGGATCGATCGGAGTAGGGAGTGGGGGCGTAACCGGAACAGGGGTTGGAACCGGGATTGGGGGGGGATTCGAGGCAACAGGGCTGCTGCTGGAACCACCACCGCCACCACACGCCGCAAGCATCGCAGTGACCGAACCCAGCATTAGGATATTGACAGTAAGTTTCATCTATGTCTCTTTAATTAAATTACGGTGCGCCACGATTCGGCCTGCTGTCACCGGATCTGAGGACGTGCTCGATATCGGTCAACTGAGAAGTGTGCGATACCGTTATAAAAATTATAGCATTAATGGCGTGAATCTGCACAAAGTGCAATCCAGTGTGAATTTTTTTATGTCAATTCGTGCCAACCTTCGCACGAGTGCGCGTAACGACTAAGGCTGTGTGGGTTGATGGTCAGGGGCTGGTAGGAGCGAGAGCAACATCTTCATCGTGGATGACGAGCATTGTGCTCATCAGATCCCGACAACCATCACGAAAAAGCGGCATGTCAGGCCGTTAGTATCGTCGTCAATTGCAAACCAAATCTGATGTAACAGGGGGCTCGCGACCGCGTAAGCTACTACTGCCTGACCAGCTTGAAGAACGCCATTTGCCATTGGTAGCTCCTTCTGGACAGGAGATCAGAGTCTAGAAATGACAAAGTCCCAATAGCTCGGACTTTTGCAGTCATTGGATTTTACAAGAAAATGTGGTCGGGGTCAGCGGATACGAATCTCGGGCCTCTACGTCCCGAACATAGAAAACGGTTATCAGAGGTCTGTGGAAATGCAGTTCGTGGCTAGCTGCTTCTTCGTGAAGTATCAGAATTAGTACTATAGTACCGACGAGTTGCGAAGCGAGAACTTCCGTGTGGACCGTATATCTCTACGCTTCGGGCGCCAATTTTTACTCTAGGCAACGTGTATGACTTTAGGCTAACCGAAAGTGCGATGCCGTCGTAACAAACGTTAACATGCTTACCCTCGGTACTCTATTAGCTCTCTCCAGTTCGCTGGCTTGAACGAACTGCGTGGCAGACCACGTTCGTAGGAGACGGTTTACTGACCTGAAATGCCGACTTGCAGAAGGACGATAAAACTTCTGCCGTTGACGTCCTGCAAACGGGGTTAGAGTTGTCGACGATCCATTGACCCCTCGATCCCTCGATCCCTCGATCCCAAGGTTCCCCGCGCTCCGCTTTCTATCCGATTATCCAGCTAATGATAAAAATACCAAGTGACGAGGCAAAGGCTACGATCATCCAGCGCGGAGCCACCCAATTCCCCTTTAACCCGTTTTTATAGCGTTTATCTGGTTTCGCTGTCATTGCCGCGCACATGATCATTCCTGCAGCCCCGGCCTTACCCATATAGTCGGCGAGACGTTCCACAAAGCTCGGCTCGTTGAGGCGCCGATTTTTTTCTTCAGAAATTGTGGCCGCGTGCGCTTTCGCCGCCGCCTTCGTCGTATGATCCTCGATCATTGTCAGCTGCAACGGCTTCCACTGTTCGCTTATTGTTTTGCCCAACACGTCCAGCAATTGCATCTCGTTCTTCAAGTCAGCGTTTCCATATTCTTGTATTTTCAAGGTCGCTGCCTTGCATTCGCTAGTTTTTCGGCTTATGAATTCATAATCGCCGTCGTCAAAATCAAGAAATTTTTTCCCAAATGTATGCTCAGTTGGGAGAATGGCAGTTGCATTTCCGTTGTTGCCGATGGCAGGATAGCGTAGCAGGTCAAAGCAGGAAATGGAAATGCCGGAACCTGATGCGCTCGGCTCATGGTAACGGAATGCTGTCAATATAATGCGTTTTTTCTCGGCGAGGTAACTTGGGAATTCCTGCCTCACTACCGACAAAAAATCTGCGTCCCAGACCGAGTGCATGGAAGGCGACTCACTGCATAGTTCGAGTGAAGCAAGAAATTCTGCTGTCGTTTGCTCGTCCCAGTCATTAGCCAGCACGCCGAACGCCTTGGTATCGACCTTGTCGTTCAAGATATCGACCCACGCCGCGTCGTTGGAAAAGCCTGTGCGCTTGAGGTCTTCCAGGCGTTGCATTCGCTCGTAGCAGGCGGTGCCGGAGGTGTCGAACAACATACCTGTCTTTACTATGGCAGGTTCTTCCTGGGCTGACGGTTCCTGTGCTGGTGCATTGGTCGCGAGGGACGACGCAATGAGCAGGATCATTAGGACTTTAAGCATGAATTAATATTTCCGGGGATAGCAGCTTGATTAGACAATACGGCGTTTTTTATTCCGCAGGCGCTCGACCGCAGCACGGATCGCTTCCTTGATCGGATCCGCGTCTGCAATACCTTCTAGTGTTATTGCCGGGGTAGTCTTGTCAGTGGAAATAATTCTGATGTTGCCCTTGCTCACTAGGCGCAACAGCAATGGAAAATCAAGGGCAAGATCCTTGACGCGGTACAGTTCCAGCTCCTCGGTGGTTGTTGAGAGGATGCCTTTGGAAATCATGATTCGTTCGGACGTCACTCGATACCGCGTGCTACGCAGGTGAAAATATTCATATGCGGCGACTACGATAGGAAAGATTAACCAAGAGAGGGCTGCGCAAAAAAAGAACGTCCCAGCGGAAGCGAGCAGCGAAGGCTGACCCTCCCAAATGAGAACTTCACTGTTTTGCTCATGCATAGTGGTCGTTTCCTCATGGGTCTCTTGTTTCCCTTCAACAGCGTCGCATGCACAATATCATTTCGTCTCTTGGCGACATGTACTGCCCTTGCGCTGGAAAATTATAGCAGCCGACCTACCAGGTTGCAAAGGAGAAACGTTGGCTAGTGGCATCAAAAATACACGACTGCACCGGCGGCTACAGGTCACTAGCGTTTCTGTTCACGCGAGCAACTGCGGCCAGAGCGCACATAACGGCTCAGACTAATCGGATTTATAGTTAGGTACCGGTAGGAGAGAGAGCAGCATCTTCATCGTATAGATAACGATCAGTGTGCCTGTTAGGTCGCCGACGGCCATCACGACAAAGCTATGTAGTAGGTTGTCGGTGTCGCCTTGGATCGCAAACCAGATATGATGTAGTAATGGGCTTGCGACCGAATAGCCTAAGACGCACATTAGCAACCGACGGGGCGACAAATTGGCAAGGGACGCATGCAGCCCGTATGCTCGCTGGGCGATTAGGTACGCCATATACGGCGCTGCTGTGGCGAGAATTCCGCCCATGAAGGAGCGGACAACGTCGTCGGGAAAGAAGTAAAAGAAGCAGGCCAGCCACGACACTAGGAGGAGACCGACCGCGCCAGCCGTGCCAAACAATAGGGTACTTAACAGGCGCATACCAGCTGGCACGTAGACCCAGTTTATACCTGGAGCAAATTCGAATCTGGTAAAAAGCCACTCGTTTACGGCCAGCATGAGGATAAAGGCGGTCATCGTTCCGATGACCATGGACACTTGCAGGCGGGCGTGCGACATCAGGACGGGGCTTTCAGATATAATTTAAGCTAGTTTTTATAGCAATCCCAGTAGGATATCCCAGAAATTATATACCCTGTGACGTAATTCTCATGCCAAACAAGCCGACCAGACCCGCTGATATCTACTTGCGCTTCCTGCAGCTAGCCGAGGTATTGAGGGGGCTGCCATCTCTTCCATCGCTTGATCCACTGGAGGAGCGTATTTTGGCAATGGTAGCTCGTGCTGGGCAGGATGACGAGCGCCTGTCAGTGCGGGACATGATGGCCAAAGACGAGTTGGGCTCACCCGCCACCGTCCACAGTCGACTCAAATCCATGCGCGAAAAAGGCTGGATCGTGTTGGCCGACACAGAGGACACACGGCGCAAGCAAGTCGAGTTGACCCAAGCGGCGCTGCTTCATTTCGACAAGCTTTCCAAGTGCCTCGTTCAGGCAGCCAACGGCTAATACAGGCGGTATCGGGCTGACATGCAAGCCGATCTCTGCGAATTTAATTTATTGCAAGTGGCGGCTCTTCTGGTGACGTCGTGTGCACACAGTTGAACTGTCGCTTGAACCGACACAGTCAGGAAGAGTCGGAAGCTCATTTTGTGATCCTGCGCCAGTTAAAGCATAGGCAGAAGGTGAACTCGAACACAGGCCCGTAGCGGCGTACCTTCCCTGAGGTACCGCCGTAATACAGCCGTTGCGGCCTTCGCGAAGTGGCGCCCTTTGGAATACCTACGATGCGTCTATCCTACTTCGCAAGAAATCGCACTGCGTGCGATTACGGGGGCTAGCCCGTCTCGTCCCTAACCTAATAGGCACAGATCTTGACACACAACTTATTTTGGTCAGGTGAGAGGATCCGAACCTCCTACCTCTACCTTCCGAACAATGTGTATCGTTAAAACTATCCTTTATCTACAGAGTTTTATATAAAAGCACTACAGTCAGTATATCTCAATAAAGTAATAATTTAGCAGTCACTTACGTTTAACATTTTGAGCGTGTCTGCACTCTTTAGTTGCTTAAATGCAATTCGTTATTTACCATTCGTCTAGCTCTCTCCGCCCAAGCATTTGCGCGTCACCTAGTTTCGTTCGTGCGTCGACGCTTTGCTTTTCAGCGTTAGATCACGTTTCAACGATCCCAAACATCCAATGCTATCTTCGTTTTTGCAATTATGTAGGATGGAGGTGTCCGGGATACCGCCAGCATAGACGTTGCCATCTTGCTATGCCTCTGCGTGTAAGTCCCAACTTTACTACGCCAAGTGAACAGGCTAGCGCACAAACTTACCTCTTGTGCTAAATGCGATTGGCAGTTAGTATCTGTGAAAGTCGTTCGCAGGGCTTGCTTCGCCGACCAACAATGCGTTGGCGCATTCCACTTCAGGATACTGCGTTAGTACATAACTCAATCTTTTTCGTATCCTCAGGATACGGTGGTCGGCGGCCGTCTTTCCTGCACGGAGGCGAAATTGTCTTACGTCAATCACATTGACTATCTAAAGTTTCCATCAGGCCGCACCGTAAGTAAATGCCGTAAAGATGCTCGTAAGTTGCGTACGGCTGATCAGTCGCTTGCATTAAACACGGCACTCGACATTGTCGCCAAGGATAACGGTATTTCGGGCGGTTGGGCCAAGGCCCTAGATACCTTGCTAGTCGAATCTCTCGGACGCGTACGTGTATCTAAAAACGCGATGTCGGTCCATGCAATCATTTCTATTGCAAAGCGTAATCCTTCCCTTACTCAATATGGTTTGGGAATAATGTGGGCGGAACGTGCGAGCATGCTTGGCCTAACTGTAGAAGAGCTACAGCAACGGGAACATGATAGTCTTCCTGACATGCTTATTAATTGTGCTCGTACTCTTGCGTTTGTTAGCTTGCTTTTGCCGCAACGTGCTATTAACTCTCTCCCGATGAGAGATAGCTATGAACTGAAGCATGTTGCCGAACGAGCGTTTGGGTACGTTACGGATGGCATCTATGTTCCACATGGTGCATTCATTATTGCAGCGTTGTTTCAAGGCTTCTTGCCGCAACGTTGCGCGCCTAATAGCGCGTCCGTTTACTTCAACATTAGTGAAGAATCCCCGATACTGCATTGGAAAGGTAACTTGGACTGTACAATTGCTTCTGAGTTAAAAAAGCGGTTGGACTTCTATTCTCGTTCCTGAGCAAAGAAGGTTCATGCGGTGACGAAACAAGTCACTGACACCTTCGTTGCCGCATTTTTGGAAAGGTTATTTGCCTTGTATTTACATGCGGGGGGGCGGGTTCGCATTCCACTTTCGCCCTCTGCTTTTTGGTAAGCTTAACTTAGAGGATCTAAAAATGAGTCGCAAGATCGAGAAAATTTTAGCGAATGCTGAACGGATCAAAGATAGCACTGTTGACGCATGGGAACAAGTTACTTCAAACCAGACAGACCGAACGGGGCATGCCGCAACGCGTCTAGCATCAGCTCTGGCTAACAATGTAGACGCTGACGTGCTTGCATTGCAGATGACGAACAATAGCCGCAAAAATAACCCTGATAATCCAGAGGTGTTCACTGAACAGGACGTTTTCAGCATTGCAAAGTTTCGTGCCGCTAACCGGACTACTTCGGTGCTGCCTAAGGCTCAGGTCGGTGCTCTGATCCGTGAGCAAAAGGCGGCTGATGGTGCTGATGATTTTGTTCCAATTTTTTAATCACCTAACCATGCCCACGAAGCCCGCCGCAAGGCGGGTTTTTCACACTGATGCCTTTTTTTTCGCCTGTTGAGTAACGGTAAAGCGGTACATGTCAAGAAAACAGCACCTTTGCGATCAAAAAGAAGGTTCACTTTTTTCCCCGCCTTGGGACTGAAATTGTCGGTTTAAACGACAGTTCGGCTTCTGTCCAGGAGATACACGTTCCCTAAGTCTGTTGCTAACATTTAGCGTCAGCAGGCAAAGTCAGCCAACTTCTTTTGCGCCTTGTATTTGGGGCAAACTCTTGCGTGACGCCGAGTAAGCTGTTGCCTTAAATTCCCAGTGATCTGGCTTCCAAGGTATTTCAATCGAAAGACGTCCGCCGCTAGCCGTAGGTTCATCCCTAACCCGACTAAGATCGATATCATAGACAATTGCTAGCATCGTTCGCCCTTTGTTGTTCTGGTGAAGAATCAGCTCGTTCGCCGTCAACAAGAACGAGTCAGCGTAAGCGCTGGTAGTCCCTTTTACCTCGACGAACCAATCAAGGCCATTCTTCTTAGCAGCGAAATCATAAGACTCCTTAGCAGACATGTCTTCGATAGCAGTAAAGCCGTATTCCGGCAAAGCAGCACGAACCGTAGCCATGGCATAAAGTTCAACTGCAGTCTTTTCAGCTTGACTTAGGAATCGCCCCTGTCCACGGCCAGATTTGCTCTTCGGACGTATTGTCTCTGAAACCTGAGATTGAAGCTCGCGTACCTCGGGCGCACCAGACAAAGGAATCTTGCCTAGCCGCTCAGATTCGTAAATCTTAATAAGCATCTCGGTCAGTACGGTAAGATCTTCCCAGAACCCCACCTCATCAAAGCCATCCAACTTGTAACGCTTTGCGAATGCAGTTGCCTTTTTAAATTGACTAGATAAATGATTTCCATGCAGCTGAATCTGGTCTGAAAATGGCGCGGAAAACTGCGGTTGTTTAGCAAAACACTGCTTGGCCCAACCAATTCTAATTGCAAGTTCAGTGGGATCGACGTCAGTGAGATCTCCGTCTTTATAGACCGTTGCCCCACAGCCGAGTGTCAAGTAAAAGTAGTTTCCATCGCTAGAAAAGTGAATAACAACGTACCATCCTTGGGTTGCAGAGGGTGACATTTCAGGGTCGTATATTCGAGTCCACGCGGACATCACTTTTCGGCCGATGCCGTCGCGTCCTTCTACTTCGCATTCGTAACCACTTGCTGAGAAAACTGGCTCAAATTGTTCGATATTGCTATAGATGAGATCGCGTAACGCGACTCTAACTAAAAATCCCCGTCGTTTCATTTCATACGTGTTCTCTGAAGAATACTGGGTTTGTAGAAAGAGAACCTCCCCAATTACGTCTTTTAAGGACTCGATAAGTTTAGTTTCTGCTTTAGGAACGATGGTGAGGCCGCACCTGCGAATGGCCCGAAATGCACTAGAGGAAGTTCCACGTTTGAAGTCTGCAGGGCCAAACTCACGTTGAGATGCTTCCTGCAGAGCAAGACCTATGATCTCTTTGGGCGAGTACCGCTTTCCATTGAAGACGACATCGAACTTCATTGACTCACCAAATTGCGTTACAGCTCCTGCGTCAATAAGTTTGATTGCTTCCAGCATATTTTGTCGCTGGAGGGAGGTCAGGAGCTCGGTAACAGATGGCATGTGGATTGTTAAGGCTGTAAAACAGTGACAGTACCGCATTTCAATAGCTGTGAACAGCGCTTCAACGGATTGAACCTAAAAGACATATTCATGTATGACGCTCGCAAGTAGACACGATGAGCTTGAATCACGCACCAGCCGTGTCGAGCCGTCAGTCAGCTGAAGATCCTGACCAAAAGCTTCTACTAGCCAGCACGGCAGTGCCCGCCGCAGGTTGTGCCGTCCTGGGCTATGTGCCGTTGGCGATGTTGACTCTTTTCTCGCACGTATACTGCTGAGTGTGGTCAGCTTGAGCACAGCCTATTGCTGCCAATAAATGGTATGCTCATATCGTCCGAACTTCGACTAACTATAATGCCCGACTTGATTGGTAAGCAACAGGAAGTAGTGTGCCTGAGTACGAAGGGGCACCATGTTGTGCTTGGTAGCGCCGGCAGTGGTAAGACGACGATGGCAGTGTACCGTGCCATCTACTTGAGCAAACCCAAACTGCCGGGCAGCGGCAAAACGCTCATCATCACGTACAACAAAGCGTTGATGCGCCACATTGCTAGTATGGACGCGCTACCTGTAGGTCATGTTACCGTAGAGAATTACCATCTTTTTGCGCGTGGGTACCTCAATGCACGTGGGTTGATGGGAGCAAGTTCCATTGTGGCAATCCCTCGCCGCAAAGAACTTATTCAGCAAGCCGTCACTGAACTTTTGGTGGCGAATGACAACCATGCCTTCTTCCAGCGTCACATAAAGTTTTTCTCTGATGAAGTAAAGTGGATTGCTGGACACAATATTCCATCGGCAGAGGCGTATGTGGAGGTTACTCGCACAGGTCGCGCAGCTGCAAATCTGAGCAGAGTTTTGCGACCATTAATGTGGAAGGTATACCAGCGATACCGTGAGTTGCGTCAACTGCCTGGACGTCCATATGACCTTGATGACATCGCCACAGCTGTGTCTCAAGCATTAGATGCCGACACGAGCCAACGGTTGTATCGCCACATTATTATCGACGAGGGACAAGACATGTCGCCTGAAATGTTGCGTTCCCTCAGCAAGGCTGTTCCTCCTGATGGATCAATAACTTTCTTTGGTGATATGGCGCAGCAGATATACGGACGCGGAATGAGTTGGCGTTCCGCAGGGCTACACCCACTAAAAATCTGGGAATTTCAGCAGAATTATCGCAACACAATAAGTATCGCCAAGCTCGGTCTTGCCATATCGCAGATGCCGTATTATGACGGTCTTGCGGACATGGTCGAGCCAATCTTTCCAGCGGCCGATGGCCCTAAGCCTGCACTCGTGCGCTTTACCACAGAGAACGACGAATTAAAAGCCATAGTTGCGTTGGCTAAAGAACGGGCAAAGACACGAAGTGTCGTTATCCTCCTGCGGACCTATGCGCACATTGAAAAAATAAAGTCCTATCTTCCTGGAAACGCTACCTTTCTAAAAGAAGACTCAACAAGCTGGAGTACTGCGCCTGGACTGAGCTATGGAACCTACCACTCGGCAAAAGGCCTTGAGTTTGAAGTCGTGTTTCTGCCATTCATGGGAGAAGGAGAAATTCCAAGTCCCGCCGATATAGAAACTGATGGGCTTGACGAAGCGTTAGCCCAAGATGGCAGGCTGCTCTACGTTGGAGTTACACGGGCGAAGTCTGAGCTGCTCATTACATATACCGGAACTGTTTCGCAGCTATTGCCGGTTGACAAGACACTTTATACAGAGGCTAATCGTTGAATGAGACCATTAAGCACGACGTAACGCGGCGCGACATTCGGCGTTTGTGTCACTTTACGTCATCGGCGAATTTCCTCCATGTTCTTCAATCTGGTCTGCTTAAGGATCGGCAGACATTAGACCGCGAACAAAATGTTGTTGTTAATCCGACCGATGACATGCGTTTTGATGGGCACCGCGAAGCAATATGCTGTTCTGTCGAATATCCCAACACGTATTACCTTGACGTTGCTGTAAGAAAGCAAATTTTATTTGAAGGGTGGATAATACTTTTTCTAAAGCCCGACTTGATTTGGTCTCCAGGCACGCTATTCTGTCAGAAGAATGCAGCTGCGGGAAATGGTGCGCTAATAATGGACGGAGAGAAAGGCTATAATTCGATGTTCCCATCGAGTGCGCGAGGTTACCCTCGCAAAGCTACTCAGTTACTTTGTTGTCCGACTGATATCCAGGCTGAGGTTTTAATTCCTGGTCCAGTGCCACTGAGCCAGGTAATTGGCATGGCGATGTGCTCGGAGGAACAGGTTGAGACAGAATTGGTCCGATGGGAAACGGTAGGACTCAAACGGCCCGATATTCCCATTTTTATCGCCCCGTTACTTTACAGCAAAATCGAATTGCGTGACCGCATTTGGCAGGGTAAGCGACCTGATGAAAATTTTTATGACAAATGAAGCGATGAAGCTCAAGTCTGCACTACCTCCTACACAATATCGCGAGCGAGCTGTTTCCGCTTATCTCGCAGCCGCAGTTGGGGATGCGTTGGGCTGGCCCTTTGAGGGGTATGCCAAAGAGTCACCGACAGTTGAGAAATGGGATGGAAATTATGTTCGATGGGAAAAGCGAGCTGGTACTCGTTTTCGGCCGGTCTTAGAGCTGGTCGAGGCAGGAGCTTACAGCGACGATACACAGTTGATCTTGGCGGTCACCCGATCACGCTTGCAAAGCGGTATCGAGTGGTGGACAAGTCTTTCGACATGTGAATTGCCGTTTTGGACATTTTACGAACGTGGCGGTGGCGGTGCGACTAAGCGTGCTGCTGCGAGTTGGCTTTCTTCAGTTCCGCCGTGGCGTGCGCCAAAGGAAGATTCCGTTCGAAAGTATTTCTCTGCTGGTGGTAACGGAGTCGCAATGAGAGTTCTGCCTCATTGCGTAGCTGGAATGAGCTGCGAATCGTTTGAACCGATTGCTCGAGACATCCTTACAGATGGAGTAACAACTCATGGGCATCCACGTGCGCTCGTGGGGGCACTCGCTTATGGATACGCGCTATGGTATGCGCTGAGGCTTAACCATACGCTTGGTTTTGGTGAGCTCATTACTGCAACTATATCGAATGTTGCAGTCTGGGGACAGCAACAGTCAATCGTAGAACGGTGGCGTGATTGGGCGACCTGTGCAAGTAGAAGCGCTGACTACGCGTCAGTGTGGAATGCAACTGTGGCTGAGACGCTTGATTTGTTGAAGAGCGCGGATGAGGCAATCCAAGCTGGTGCTTTGTCGCTAGACAATGAAGTGTTGGATGCTATTGGTGCAAGGAACTCAAAGGTGAGTGGCGCCGGTACAGTATCTGCTGTTGCTGCTATTTATTTTTCTTCTCGTTATGCGGCCTCGCCCCTTGAGGGGCTGCGGCGCGCAGCATCTGCAGTTGGGGCCGATACTGACACAGTTGCCTCTATGAGCGGCGCATTATTAGGGGCACTCTCAGACACAGGCTGGTTTAGCAAATATGTAGCTACATTGCAAGATAGCTTGTACATTGAGAAGTTGGCCAGGGCAATGAGTACTGGAGCCAATATTGAGCCTATCGAATCCAAGCCGGTAAAAAAGACGGACCTTGTAAAGCTTTCGTCGGCACTCTCTGCTTCTATTTCGTTACATGGGGTGCGTCTGCCTAATGGGCTGACGGTTGATAAGATTTCTGCGGTGGAATTTGGCAATTCAAAGAACTATCAATCATATTGGAATATCGTTACAGCGGATGGCTTGAAGCTCTTCGTGAAAATGCCTCGGATTTTTTCTTTGCAAGGCACGGTGACTAAGCATTTAGAAGATTCCCAAGCAGAACACGTGGCAATTGAACAACATATAGAACAAGCAAATGCGGTCGTCGGTCTATCGTTGGTTGTCTCAAACTTGGATAACTCGCTTGTCTTCTACCAGGATATTTTAGGCCTTACGGTCTCCGGGCGTAGCGGCAAAGTGTTGCGTTTCGGAGAGCATTTGGCTTTTAAGGAGGAGCCAAAATTCCCAGAAGGTATTAGGCCTGTTACGATATATCTTCGTGTAAAAAGGCTAGATAAGCTCCGCGAAAGACTTGTTAAGTTGAATTATCCAAATCTTAGCGAAGTCGTCGATAACCCGAAGCGACAATCATTCACTTGCATTGATCCGGACGGGTATTCGGTGGAGATTATAAACGATAAGTCAGTGCATTAATGGGCTGGACAAAAGACTTTGTTGCATAAATCAGCCTGGATGCTCACCTCGTCGCTGGCTAAGTGTCTCGTGAAGCGA
Source organism: Telluria sp. RB2R28 (assembly GCF_059685835.1). Lineage (NCBI taxonomy): Bacteria > Pseudomonadati > Pseudomonadota > Betaproteobacteria > Burkholderiales > Oxalobacteraceae > Telluria > Telluria sp. RB2R28. Next base: position 439,635 of record NZ_JCASIK010000005.1, read on the forward strand.
CACTGACGAGAATACGTCAGGAGCGAACGGGACGTTGTCTGGCGAACCTATTTCTTAATCAATCGGGCTCGACCGTCTGGCCCTTCTGCGCCATGCCGACCACGAGGTATCGCTACGATTCTATCGTCCCGGCCTTGACGCGATGTTGCGCCCTTTGGCACTGCTACGACGCGTTCGTCGCGTACCACGGGGAATAGCGACAACCCGGCCATCGCGGCTTTCTCGCGGTGTGCCACCCGGCGGCACGGGAACCACACGGCCGTCACGATCTTCGCGCGATGTGTAGCCGCGCGGGATTTTCACATTGTTGCCGTCCTGCCCAGTTCAAGAATAGCGCGGCATATTACCTCCGTTGTTCGGAAGGTATTTAGTCTTTGCGTCTGCTTTGTTGCCCAAATACGGCAAGATTACCTAGGAAGTCGCGCCTGCCGCTCAGTCGAAAGACGATATATGACACATGCGTAGACTTGGCGAGTGTCGGTTGGAACCGACACTGCCGGGAGATGGGCGATTGCGGCCGCCCAGGCGTTTGCTTCACTTCTTTACAAAGCCGGCGCGCAGAGTGTCGCTAACAGTATCGATCTGCGCATCCAGCTCGCCAGCGTCCACAGCCGCTTTTAGCGTTTCTAGCGTCGGGACCAGCTCGGCCATAGAGCCGACTTCGATTGCGCTTTTGCCTTTTGCAAGTTCCAGCACTTTCACCCCGTATTTCACGATCAGGCAGACTTTGCCATTGTCTGCCGTGAACCACCACGCTTTGACTCGCTTAGGAGCTTCTACGCGGCGAGCTTCGCCGGTCTCGCGGTCTTTTACTTTTCGGGAATGCAGAGGCGCATACGTTTTACCTTCGAGCGTGCTTTTCGCCAGTTCCGTTTGTTCCCAGATTTTCGCGATCAAACGATTGCGACGTTTAACAACCGGAGGAATGTCGGATGGACGTTTTGCAGCAACGAGTTTCAGCGAAGTTAGAGTGTTCATTTGTTTGCCTCATCAGTTAGTTAGTACACCAATGATGCAGTCGCGTTATCACCTAATCAACTAATAATCAAGGTTTTTTCTTCCCAATGTTTAGTCGTTGTTTCGGCCTACGACACGCGATACCCTGCATGGGATATGTTGTTTCGTTGCCCGAATTTTTCGTTGGACGCTAAACCGTACCGCAGCGCATCGTTGCCACATGACTGCCAAATTTCGCGGCCATTTCTCATCCTTTATATCTGGGTAAATTCTTTCTGCTTCAGGTATCTTTCCTTATATCTGAATGCGACGCGGAGGGCTGAGCGAATAGCGAAGACCAGCGTCAGCATTCCCTTGCATCTGAGCGAGCAGCGAAGAGGCAAGGTGCCGATAGGCAAAAAGACGAAGTCGGAAAAGATGACTAACGGATTTATTCAGAGAAGTGGCCACCCAATTCAATGGGTACTTGGAAGTTGAATGCGCATATGTTCAGCACAAACATCTGTTGCTTGCAGCACCAGAGCATCAACAGCGCATGCCGCCTTTTGCTCCGCGACAGACGGCTTGCTTGTTTCTGCGTATTGGATATGACGTGGTTTAGCAGGAAAAAATTTTACTCAAGATTATTCTTAACCCTCGCTGTGGTTAAGATCATTTTCCGCATCATGCAACCCCCTCGCTTATCGTATGCCTCGCTGTTGGCTCCGCTTAGTCTATACACCCGGTTTTTACGTGAGTGGTCGTTGCTGCTGTGGTTCCAGTACCGCTAAGTTGTCCTGGCAGCTTTCAGTCGTTGCGACTGTGGCGCTATTGCGTTATCAGTATCGGTGCCTTATCTAAGGGCGGCCGGCTTTTCTAACGTGTGAGCCTTGTGGAGATCGTTGGTTTGTAGCTAATTGTAATCTTGCTCTTGTAACTATATTTAGCTTCATGTGAGGATACAGGAACCAAAGGAAATAGCAATTATCTTTTGTTCTGTGCTAAGCGCATGAATCTTCTAGGTTTTTATCTCCATCATCCGCGTGTTGATTTTCATAACCCAAGAATGCATCCTCTGCTCCGTGGTTTTTATATATTTTCAGGAGTTGATGATGGCGCAAGCAAAAACTTTATCGGAAAAGGAGTTGAAGCGGGTACTCGCACATATCGCAATCGGCAAGCACGCTGCGCGCAACCGGGCCATGTTGCTGGTTACGCATTGGGCGGGATTGCGCGTGGGAGAGGTCGCTGCACTGCTGATAGGCGACGTGATTGCCACTGATGGCTCGATCAAGTCAGAAATTCGATTGTCGCCAGAGCAAACGAAGGGGCGACATGCACGCACGGTGTTTGTTGGTGAACGTCTGCGTAAGGAGCTGGCCCTGTATCTCGGCACGTTGAAGAACCCAACGCCGGAGAAGCCGCTGTTTTACACCCAGAAGCGACTAGGTTTCACTGCGAACACAATGTGCCAACATTTCCATTGGCTGTACAAACAAGCGAATATCGACGGAGCCAGCAGTCATTCGGGACGCCGCACGTTTATTACCAACCTTGCTAATAAAGGCGTCGGCGTGCGCGTGCTGATGGCGTTGGCAGGTCATCGGAATATCTCGACAACCCAGGTATATCGATGTGAACGACGATATGCAACGCGCTGCAGTAGATTTAGTGTGAATGCAAGTGTCGCTTTAACCGACACTCCGCAATTGCTGGGCACATCTCAAAAGTGTTGTGAAAAGGTCACGGGTGAACAGAATTGATAGATGGCGTCTCCACTCACACTTGGAATTTCTAAAATAATTGTGAACAGTGTCCGAAACGAATGTATTCGCTAAATTTCAGGATAAATATTGCTGCATCTAATGTGGGAACTTATGAAATTACGAAAACGAGAGCACCTTTGGTTGAGAGTGTCTTTGCCTATACCCGAACTCGGCTTTAATTTATATTTCTATTTCGCGATTGTTTTATTAATTTCGCAGTTTGAAAAGATTTGTTTTTTAGAATGGGTAAGGCCATTACTAATTGCAATTAGATTAAGTACGCTGGCATGGACGTCACTACGAAACTTATTAACCAAAAAGACTTTAGAGGTATTTGCCACTATATTTTATTCGATAGTCTTCAATAAATTTCATATTTTTTTTATTCCATTGAATTGCTCCTATATTATTTGGGCCTCCACCTTATTGGATATTTTTCGGGTGCGAGGATAAGGCAAATTGCGCTGCTGAGGGGCTTAAGTGAGCCGCTAGACAGTTCAAATTTTAGTATTAGAGCGGGATAAAGTTTTGAGGTAGCGCGCGTAAAAAATCGTTGAAGCTGGCGAGTAAATTTAATTTCGACTATTTCTGGTGATGTATCGAAAAGTCCATATTTTTCGGATTGCGCTTGATCGGAATAATTGCGCCGCACTAGATATTGATCAAGAACCCAGCGGAGCCCGGTTTATTTTTGCCCGTTCAAATATTGGGTTGTCATTTAGGCCGACAACCCAATATCGAAATTTCTCTAAATCGGATTACTCGCTGTCATTAGGTTTGCTTATAACCGAGGAATTAACCACTCCTGTAGCTTCAACCAGATCAGGGTGCAATTCCGTAGGGCAAGCATCTTTCTGCGGTATATAGAACGTTACTTTCCCATTCCTGCGAGCAATTGCAATTGGTAACCAAGTACCTTCACTTGGAATCAATTCTTTTAATTCGTTTGGCGAATCCTCGAAACGGAAAGATGTAAGGGGTGTCCATGACGCAGCGAGTGAAGCATCAAACAAGGTCTTTAAATTGCCCTTGCGCTTATTTTGAGTGCTACGCTGCTCTGCGTCTGCTTGTTTCTGCCTGCATTCGAAACTATCGATTTCGGCTTTGATTTTGTTAAGACCACCAAGCTTTTTCACCCAATCTGCGAACGTTTTTTCGGTTTGTTCTTCGTTATGTGCGCGAATAAGAACCTTTGCGTCTGCTGAGGCTTGTCTCCTGTCGGATTGTCGAAAAAGCTTCGAGAGTAAATGGAACTCGGTGGTTTGTTTATTTCGACCTTTTAAGCCATTAGCTTTGCATTGCTCGTACAGCTCATCTAAAAGTATGCTGCTTACTTCTGGTGTTGTGTTGTCAAAGTATGTTCTCCGAACACCGAGGATTTCTGCTAGCCCGTTAACAGCTTTTTCTTGGATCTTTCCGTGATATTTGTTTTCCGTCTCATTGAGATTTATCCCTGAGTTGTAAATCTTATTGAGCTTTTCTCGAAAAATTGGAAGGATTTTGTCTTTATCGAAAACGGGACGGGTAAACGTTGAAACGGCCGATTGGACTATGTTAGTTTGATTTTTTGGTTGGGTCTGTTGCTCGGATTGCTGGACGGCTTTTATATTGCTATTAGATTCTATAAAGGTGTTGGAATCTGCCGGGGCGTCGATGTCAATATGGGCTCTTTTAATTAATGCAACCGAATTTTCTTGGGCTATTTCTTTAAATTCAATGATATTCCATTTATTGGGTTGGATTAATTTAGCTATTGCTGCATTATTTTCAATAAAAGGCACATTAGTTTTAGTGATCGCCGTCATGATTGTATCCTTTATGTAGTTTTGGTTAGTATGCATAATGTCGTTTAAATCGGCTTTCGCCGCGTCCACTGCTCAACGACATTGCTATCTTAGGTTCACTAACTGATATAATCTCTAACTACAATCCCAATAACGATTCTGGTTAGTGTTTTTTAGACATGAGTAAAGAGCGAGACCAAGACCGACTAGCTCGTCTGATGTTATTAAGCCAACAAAAATACGGGATTTCTGTTCGGAACGACTGGCGTCACGAGAGCTTTTTTCGGTCTTTACAGATAAGTCCCAGCTATCATCTCGCGCACCAAGTGGCAACGGGGGGAGTCCAGGATTTGGCAAATGTCGGGTATGTTCCGCGGGACTTTCTTGACGTGGTAAAGACTTACGAGGCCTTTGGCGACGTTTGGCAAACTGATTTCTGGAATTGGTGGGTTAAGCGTGCCCAGTATCAGTTCGGTCTGCGGTGCTCTCCGAGAGTTCATAGGCTTGCAAAACTTCAGCCCGGTGCTGACGCGGACGAGCAGAGTTTGGATGACGCGCGAGCTTGTCTCGATCAATATTTATCTGCAGACCGGCTCGCGGAAGGGAAGCCGGGCAGTCTTGTGATCGCGGTTCCCTTGCATGCTGATCGGGCTACGATCTTGCGAGAGGTGTCGAAGCTGATGGAAGAGGCTGAGCATTCCTCGGCGCCGAATGCGGATACACGGCAGTTCAAATTTGTTGTCAACAAAATTCGTCAGCAGACACTCGATGAGGCGCGACGGGTTGCGTGGGCAAGAGCAGCTGCGCCGAAGCAGCCCTTGTATGTGATCGGCAACCGAGTAGGGATCGCAGCTGCGTATGTCACAGAAGAGGGTGTCAAGGCGCAGAAAGACAACAGACGTGATCTGATGGTCATTGTCACAAGCCGGCATCTACAACGTGCGCTCGTCTTTTCGGAAAATGCGGCGCGTGGACGATTTCCCTGCTATCACAAGGTAGATAGCATCCGCTTCGATTTTATGAAGCTTCGGTCTTCCATCATTGCACACCGGAACTGGGTAAAGTCCGAACTCGCCCGGCTCAAAAGGCTGCAATCGAGTAAGACGGTATCTGCTAAGGCGTTGGGGGAATAAGCTAGAAGGCGGAAAGGCGGCTTTCGACCGGTTGAATCCAAGGCCCTAAGCAGCCGTTGGAAGCCTAATCGAGAATGATTACGCCACTATCATTTGGCTACGCGTTCTTTCGAGCCACCGCAATTCAACCTTTAGTTTATCTGTATATAATGAGCTGAAGATAGACTTGCCGCTAGGAACTCCACGACATTCCATCTGATGTTGCTTCTACGTTGGAGCGCGTCCCACGTGACATCAAAATCAGTCGCTAGAGGTACGTGAGATTGATTGCGTATCAGATTGAGGCATCGTGAGTTTGCCGTTCCATTTGGAGTCAAAGAAGGCATGGCCGCAGCGAACGAGCTAATAACCTTGTTCATCTTAGTCTCTTCACCGGCACAGCTAGCGAGTACGGCGACTATCAAGAGCGCGAAACGTGCACGCAAGTTCCGCCTAGCAAAATTGTTCGGCGAGAGTGTAGTTGTCCGCTTCCCGCCGATTTTCTTGGGTGCGATAGGGAGTTGCCGACCCGTTGCAGACGTTGGACCAGCGGTGCAACGCTTGGTCAGGCCACCACTTTGAACTCCACAGGATTTATTGCATAAACTAATACCCCGTCAATTCGGTAACTATCAAGGATTTATAAAAATCCTTGATAGATCAAATGATCGGCGAATATTTTTATAACGATGCCTTCAGATATCGGTCATCGTCTCGTCGCCAATTAGCCGCCCGATATCGGCCGGTTCCAAGTTCGCCAAGCTTAGGTTAATATTTATCATATCCTGCATCGTCGTGAAATTTTTCTTTAGGACGCGTGTCACGGAGACGATTTCAAGAAAATCCAGCTGGTTCTTTGCCATATCGCGGCTAAGGCGTAACTCAGCGATATTTCGATCCTTTTTCAGTGCTTCTACGCTGCCACGGAAAGAGGCGATCATTGCTTGGAGTTTGATCCATTCCTCACGCACGACTGCCGTGTTTTCCTTCATGGCCCTTTCACGATGGGTCGTCTCCATTCGCAATCCGACGGATATGTCAGAATTGGCATGTGCGGCTGCAACCAAGCGGGCAGCTTCTCGCTCGCGGTCGGTCAACTCTTTGAGCACTTCTTTGTAAAGTGCCTTAAAATTTGCTTCACCGTGCATTTGAAATTCCGTGATCATAGTGATGATCATCGATGAAATCTCGTAAACTATCAGAGCGTTCTTCAGCAGTAGCTCGAGTTCCTCGTCCGGCTTTAGAGAGGCGCTGGCAATGCGGTTGAGAATCGTGTCGTTGTAATTAGCACAGATGCGAAATGCAAACACCAAAGCGTTATACGAGATGAGTAGGTTCTTTTCGATATCGATGAGTTCTTTGCCGCGATCCATCTGCAGCTTGTTCAGGTTTTTATTCTGCTTGAGCGTCTGCTCAATCTTTTTGAAGCGATCTTCTTCGTAATCACTAGCTATTTGTGTGATCTTATCGATGAGATGTGCGCGCAGGCTCGAGACTTTCATTCGGGTATGCCAGCGCAGTAGCGGGATCTTGTTCGCTAGGCTGTCCGATACCAGTGACGAGTCCTTGACGGCCATGTTTTTCCGAAGATGCAGGACCCGATCGATATGATCATCGAGAACGCTCGCAATTTTTTCTGTTCCCGTTTTGACGATGGCTTTCATGGTCGCGTCTTGCTTGTCAGCTTTGCCGGTCATGTGTTTCTGATTCCATAAAATAATTAATTCATATGCGTTTATGTGTAGCGACTAAACACTGCAATCCTGTACGGTGATGTGCAAAAAAGTACAAGTCCATTTCGCGAGATTATTCCAGATTAACGGCCGTAGGAGGTGGTTTCACGTAATGCTCCCGACTGAGAAGTCCATCACGGTATAGCGCGAGGTAAGCCATCGGCGACTGTGCGAAACCAAGATATGGAGGGAGCGCGCTCAGTGCATCCGCGTCAACGTAAATGTCGGAATAGCCGTAGGAGACGCGTTGAACCAACTGCAAGCTGCTGAAAGGCCCGCCAGTTACAATATGAACGTTGCCAAGCAGGAACGCGAGTGCCGCAATAATCACGGTCATCCACACCCACGCAAACGACACATTTTTGGAGGCAGAGATTTGAAATATAGGTGGAGGTTCAGCCGATTGAACCTCAGGTCCAACGACCGGCTTCACGCGGAAGCCAGAAACTGATTTCACAGGAAGCGCCTGCCCACAGTTCCAGCACGCTTCAAACTGCGATTCTGACTGCTCGCCGCAGCTAGGGCACTGTCGTAAAGGGGTATTTTTCATGAGGTGAGCGAGGTGGTAGGAAACGTAACCAGCGTATCAGCAGAATTTCAAAATTGCAACAAACCCTAGGTTGGTCGAGAATACATCGTAAGAGAGCCTAATAAAACCATCGACGGACCTCCAACAAGTGAGAGAGCAGGCAAGCGTATGGAACGCGTCGCGAATGTCAGCCCGTAACTCGTGGAGTATGCGCAGTCTCTGAAAACGATGAATCCATCCGTGAGTCCGCTAATTTACCCGTCATCGACCGAGCCTTTCGCGTGACTCCACGCCTCAACGCGCAATTCATCCCGAGATGCCCTGACGGCACAACCAAGCGCGATGTGCTCGCGAGGTACATGATAATACGAGTGGGATGCGTAAGCGCGAATCATGGGCTGCGCCTCTGAGAGCTAGGCTCTTAGTGGGGGGCCTCATTGATTTACCAGCGGATGGTGAACAACAGCTTCTGGCCGATCCACGCCATTCAAACCAGCATAGCAGGCTGCAAGGTAGGAAAGCTATCCGGCGGCCTAACAGGCGGGAAGCGCGCCAGAGAGGACACTTGGCTAATGCCATCTAACTGTCAGTTCGCTCTTTGCTTTGATGCTGATCGTGGTCAGTGAGCCCCTCAAAGACAAGGTGCGTAGATCAAGCTGTGGGCACGCTCGATTTTGGAATAGCTTGGTCGTCAGCCAGTTGGGCATGCTGGTCAAGAAACCAACGTAGGCGCGCAAGCCGATCGGCATGCAGCTCATGCAACCGCGCTAAACCATTTAGCGTTTCCACCTCAGCCTGATGGTCAGCGATGCGTCTCGCACGGCCTGCTGCCATGCATAGCACAGCGGCAATCGCAATTTTCGTGTCTGGGCCGAAGAGCTTGTAAGTTGCCACAGCAGCCAGCAGTGTCCAACCAATTGGGCCGGTCAGCGCGGCCAGGGTGCTACTCATTCCAGTGTATGCAGCAAATGGCAAGGTAAGCCCCACTGCGCCGCTGACGGCAGCCAGTGACGTGGAGGCGGCCGTGTACAACCCGAAGCCACTTAGGTGCGCAAGCGCGAGCCCTCCACCGGCAACAACAAGGCCCCCATTCGATGCTGAACCTTTCGAGAATTCCACCAGGACAGCTTGTTTTTCTGCGGGCGTTGCCTTTTCCACCATTTTTTGTGCAACTGCACCCACGATCCGCTGCTCAAGTTCAAACACGGTCGCCTTCGATGAAAGGTCGACGACACCGAGCTTCTTTGCCATATCGCGAGCTACCTCATCATATTGGACTGGTTCTCGCCGAATAAGCGACGCTACCCGGTGGCTGCCGACACGACGGATTCCCAGAGATAACTCCGCCGCTGGTGTGCCGGCGGGCAGCCCAAGGATCGCGACAAGGTTGGCCTTGTCCTGGTCATGAAAGTGCTCTATCAGTTTTTCAGGTGGCATGGCTTCGAAGTTTATCTTCCCGAGCAGTTGCCGGCGTTTATCCAAAACGGCCTGCTCCGTGCGAAGCGCTTTTGCCTTGGTGGCGTACTCGTGCCTGATTTCCCCGATAGCGACCATCACCACGGACGGTGACGGTGACCGCTGTCCGGATGCCACTCGGCTTTTGGCGCCGGTCATCGCAGCCTGCCAACGCGCCTTCTCAGAGCGCCAGTGGCGGTGGACAAAGAACCGTCCAATAAGCACCGGAGTGCCGATTACGCAGAGCGGGCACAGCACCCAAAAGAGGACGTCAGTCCAAGTGGGGATCATCGTTGAGCCGTAGATCGGTTGTCAGTCATCATGATTGGTTTTGCCTTGTAGGAAACGGGCACTTAAAAGATCGTTTTTGAGGAGCACACAGAATTCGGGAAATCCTACGCTAAGGCGTGTCTGGTCAGGCCGTCTACTGGCCGGTTTAGATCCGAAGCGGACCTTCGTTTCTATGTGACCTATTAACTGGACGCCTTCCGGAAGTGGAGCGCAAGCAAAGCTACAAGGTCGTCAAGTCCTTGATAGAACTCGGCTTCCAAAGCACCGAATCTCGCAGAGTCGCGGATTTCATCAAGTGCTCGCTGCCTTGCGCCCCTGTCTGCAGGAGGCCCTGAATCCGGCAACTCAGAGTTCGCTGCGGCCAGCATGCTGGCTGTGTGGCTTGCACCTATCAATCGTAACGCATTCACCGTCGGAATTGCCAAGTCCCCGGCTGAGTTGAAGTAATACTGGTCGAAGCCACCGTTATTGACTTCCGCTTCGAGGAGCCAGACTCCGACGCCCACTATCTCCTCGAATTTCAATGCGTCGGCGCCATCGTCGATGAATTTTTTGATCCAAGGATCTATGACCGTCAGAACGTAGTCGAAGTCGCTTATGAATAGTCCGTAATTGGGTGCAAGTCCGCTTGTGGCCGAACCCGGCCGTTCAGCTGAGCATATCAGGTCACCAGGGTGCAAAAGTCGCGGACTGTCACGAAGGGCAGGAACCGACCCAAAGCGGACGGTCGACGCCGGGGTGTCGACCGATCGAATCGACGACGGTTGTGCTGACTGCATGCTACGACGCCAGTCCTACGACATCGGTGCACCGCAAGTGTTGCTAGAGATGGCGGTAGCGGCCGAGCAAGCGGCTCGCCACCTCGGTCGGGTGCTGGTGCCGATGCGTGCGTTTCTGTCCGCCCACTTCACGATCAAAGACCTGCTGAATTCGTCGTTGCGCTAGTCATGCCAGACCGGCTCCAGCTGGGTCGGCTTCAGTAACCGTCCATGAATAGCACCGCCTCGACGCCTCGGGCAGTCCATGGCAGTCTGCCATCCCCTAACGGCATCGGTGGGAAATCGTCACCCTCGTTCAAGATGTCTCGGATGGCTAGCACGACTGCAGTAGCGGCAAACTGCCCGCTCCATTTCTGGTAAGCGCTAGGCCATGAAAGAGACATCTTGCGCGGCCGTGTGCCGCCGCGCGCGGCCTCGACCGTCCCTAAGCCCGGGAACACCTCGGCGGGGTTCCAGTCGCGCGCCTGCAAGATGGAGTCCAGTCTCCAGGTCAGCGCTGTCGCCACGCGTGAATCGTTGATCGCTTGCGGCCGCCGGCCGGCCAGGCCTTCGAGCCATAACGTGGCAAAGGACGCGACTTTGGTGTAACCGCTGTTCATTGGGGCCTCCGGATGTTCGACGCGGTTCAGTACTGCGTTGGCTAGCGTGTGCTGCACTTTCTCCCAGGTAACGGGGCTTTTCTGGCGCGTCCCACCCCATTCGAAGATCCGGTTGGCCCATGCCACGGCTCGCGCCTTGTCCTGCAGGTTCCATTCGACGCCTCGCTCGACGAAACGTGCAAGAACGCTGCCCTGCCAAAGAAGGTCCGCCAGTTGATGCTCAGTTTCCTCGAAGGTGCGGTCGTTCCAGATGTAGTTGGTTAATCGCTCGTCCCAGGACATTTCCTCCTGCATTTGCCGCACCAGCAGCCGGAGCGCCGCATTCGCCTTTTCGCCAGGCACGTAGGCGATGCCGACGACGGGCGCATCCTCGACGGTGCGGTCGGACTCGTCGATCGCCTCGATCGTCGCGTCGTCGGGCAGTTCTGCAGGTACGCCATCGTCGCGTAGCGAATAAACGTACGCCTTTCCTTGTTTGCCGACACGCCAGTAGCGCGGCCTGGCTTTGTCGGTGTTGTTGCCATTGCCTAAGCCAAGACCGGGCCAGCTGAGAGAGCGGTTAGCCGGCTGTGATTTTAGGTTATGTATCGTATAAAGCCCGACAAGTGTCTCATCGGCCATCAGGTCTGCCGTCCTCCACTTGGCTGGCAGGCGTCCTGCCTGGACGGCGGCTCCGATCATTTCATGCAATGGTTGTGGCACGTTCAATTCCCTTTTTCATAAATCGCGTAAAGCGGCTATCGCCCAGCGCCAATCGGCGGCCAGCGGCTGCTAAAACCTTCCTTCTGAAACGCGAGCCCATCGGCCAGTAACACCCCGATTTCGTGTTTCAGCGCCTTTGGTGCGAGCACCGTTACTTCTCGGCCATGCAGCATGAGGCGCAACGCCGAGGTATATATTACGGCAGCGCTCAGTTCAAGCTGTCCTCCGTGGCTTCTCCATAAAAATAAATTTCCAAAAAGAAACTAAAAACACATTATAGCGATTCAGATCAACCCGGGTATCGGTCAGGAATAACGCCAGCGCTCGTCATAGAATCTGGCGCTCGGGGGCACCAAACCTGCATTGATCAATGCGCGAAAGAGAAGGGTCTCTAGTTCATCCGCCTTGGCTGCCGTGTACTCTCGGTTATGACACGATTGCGCGGGAATGAAGCGTGGCTTTGCCGGCTCGCCTACCGTGATATCGACGTGTACGTGGATGACCAGCCCGCGTGTTCCGTCCAACGGTCGGCTTCCGCGCGTGCCGATTGTCGCGAACGTGTGGTCGCGGCTGACGTACACGGCTAGACCACCCGGCAGATCCTCAACGAGCGCGTGCACCTCACTCAGTGTTCTCTCGCTGTAGAAAAAAACCATGGACGCGGGGCCGGGCGTCGAACGAGGATGCAGCAAGGTGCCTACTGCAGGACACCGCTGGACGAAACACTCGCCGAGTGCGGCGTACACCTGGTTCAAGGCCGTCTGCAACTGGCGGATCGTTTGCCCATTTAACCTGCGCGCTTGCTCTAATGCCAGCTCGAATTGCTGCTGTTCAACAGCAACATCGTCTTCACGCCACTGAGCCGCATGCAGGTCGATTGGCAGAACGGTGCGCGCCAGCGTGCGCCCATCCGGCGCAATGCACCCTGACCGGTAATGCGCCTGCAAGCCGCGGTACCAGTAGCTCTCCGGCGAGAAATGGCGGTCCACGATTTGCACCAGCGCCGGGTTGCCAGGGATGACGAGCCGGTCGCGCACGGTTTCTGCAAGTAGCGCCGCCATCGCGCGCACGTGTCCATCGACGCGGGCAAAGCACGCGTTCGCGGCCGCGATCCTCTCCCCATCAACCGAGTCACCGGTGTCGATAAATCCGCGCGCGAGATGCCCGGCCAGCCGATTGACTTCACGGCATAGCCCATCGACTTCAACGTACATGCGGTAAAACACTGGCCAGTGCCGGACGGTCACGTGCGGCCCGGCGAACATGCTGAATACCAGATTGCCCAGCTCTGTCAGTTCGCGCAGCAGGTGTAGCGCACTCGTCGTCTGCTTCAATGCTTCCTCCTTTCGAGTATCCGATCCCGGAGGCTTGTCGTCCAGGACCAGTATCGATATAGTGCGGCGCATTAGCGACAAAATAGGTCGGCAACCATGCCCAGAGATTCCACTGAACGACAACTGGCCCGCAGGCTGGCAATCATCGACCTGTTGCCGCTCCTGCCCGACCACGGTATCGGACAGGGAGCGACCGTTGACCAGCTCATGACCAGGCTGGGCAACACCTTCGCGGTGGAACGGCGCACGTTCGAACGCGACCTGCGGGACCTCGCTGATCCGAACGGTCCGTGGCGGCGACGGTTCGGCCTCGAAGTAGAGTCCCGTCCTGGGGCGAGCGACGGAAGGATTAACGAATGGTTCACAACCGCGCACAGCAAGATTCCGCTGTTCAAATCCGTGACGGCCATTGACGCGTTGGTGGCCAGCTTCGCCCGCCAGGAACTAGGCCCATTCCTGCCCCGCGACGCGCGCCTAGCACTGGACGAGCAGGTCGCGACGATCGAACGGAAACAGAAGCATCTGCACCTGACCGACGCGTATCGGCAAGCCATCGCTTACCAAGACAAGATTCGCCGCCTGCCGGACGGCCGGCCGATGGCTCCTAGCAAGGTGGCACCGGAACATCTGCAGACCGTCAACGACGCCTTGATGAAGAACCTGGTGCTGAGTCTCATCTATCGCGCGGCGAAGTCCGAGATGAACAAGACGCATTGCGTGTATCCCATCGGCCTCGTGATTCATGCTCGTACGCTGCGTCTGCTGGCTGTGGACAAAGCCGAGGTCTTCCTGGATCCATCGGCGATGAAGGTCAAGAGTTTCCACCTGCATCGAATGCAGGCAGTGACGCTCGGAGATCCGGTTGCGCGCAACGCCAGACTGCCTACATTGGACGAAGCGCTCGCGCGCGGCGCGCTGGCAATGTGGTCGAACGGCCTTATCACCCTGCACCTACGCTTCGCCAGAGGCGAGGACGCGGACGTCTTCGTACGCACATTGGAAGAGATGCCGTTGTCCGACGACCAGACCATCTTCCTTAACACGGGCGGACATCGGGAAATGATGGCCACCGTAACCAATACGTCGGCGCTGCGTCGTATGTTGCAAAGCATGGCCCGTGAGGTCAAGGTGCTTGCGCCGCGCGATCTAAGACAGGAAATGTGCGCGTTTCTGGCTGAGGCGCTCGCCTTACAACAGGGTGACTAGCGACCCGAAGCAGACTATCACCTCTCCTTTGAGAGTTATAGATACTGGCACGCAAGCAGGCGCGCGGTGGCTCGTACCAGATTTCAGGCAAACTTCATGGCTGCCAGTGTAGCCAGGTACTGTTGCAGATCGAGGAAGAGGGAGTCGCCGCGCGTCCCCCGCATCGTCACGGACAGTTCCTCATTGGCACTCAAGCCCCCCTTCGTGATATTCGCGGAGCCGATCACGGCCGTGTATGCATTGCCGCTTTCGAAGTAGTAGATTTTGGTATGCAGTGCACGGCTGCGGGAGCGCACCATGCGGTGCGTCAGCTCTGTGCGGGAGGCTAGCGCTGGCGCCACGCCTTCTAAGGTTTCCTTTAGGTTGGAATACACCGTGATGACGGCACCATTGGCGAGCGCTGCGTCAATCGACGGCAGCAAATCCTCTAGTCCCGGGAGTTTGATCCACCCGGAGCACAGGACCGACACCTCCGAATTCTTGATCAGCTCAGACAGCAGGTGAACATGTTTTCGTTTGCCAGAATTTGTTTGGAGGAGCATGGGCGCGCGCAACTTTCATTGGCCGATCAGGTTTTGATTCGTGTCGCGCTGAGCGCGGACAATCGTCACCGCGCAGTGTAGATGGCAGTTGCGGCTCGGGCAAGTCTAACTGTCTGGCAAATAGCGGCCGTTCTTGCTGAAGAAAAAACGACAATAGCTCTCTCATGAACAGGGGCCAATTCGCCAAGCCACATGCGAAGCCAACTCTAGCTCTACGCCTGGTCCTGGCCGAACCCGGCCGTTCAGTCAAGCATATCAGGTTGCCCGGTCGGAAATCCAGCTGCCGGCGCTACAGGCCGGTTTCGACCCATAGCGGACCGTCGTACGAGTTATGCTACAGCGTCCCAGAAGGCGTTCGTAAAGGAATAATCGCAAGTTGCTGGACTGAATTGGTCGACATGTACCAGTCATTAATTACCAGTTCAACTTCGTCCACGCGCATGGAGCCGAGTGGCTCATTGCGCATGCTTGCGAGCAGTGCGGCGAAGCCATTTGCGTCCTGCAAAGGTGCGACGAAGCGAAATAACGTGGTATGCGCAGTTACCAAGCGATATCGCTGGTCAAGTGACGCGTTCAAGCCTCTGTCACGAAGCTGAACGCGAAGACGTTCGCGCAAGGTTTCTAAAGCCGGGCCGCGAGGAAAGCCCTGTGCTAGCACTGCACTTCGTGACAGGCTGATTCCAGCAAAGTCAATTTCGATAGTCTTTATACCCTCCAAGGCGGCGCTTACCGCAGCGCGATAGTCCGCGAGACGAAGTAATTGTTGGGCGAAGTTCTCGGTGGCCGTAAATAACGACAAAATCGTCACATGCATATCTTTAACTGGGTAGCGATATTGGTGTGGCTCTAAGCTGGCTAGACGATCCAACGCAGCGTCGAAGCGCGCCCGCAGTGCTTGGTTCGGGCGTGCAATCAAGGTCAGACCTCGGCGCAGGTCAGGTCCAGCCGTAATGTGAGTATCGTAGTCGAGGTCTCCATATGCGACAGCACCAAAGTCACGATCCCACATGATGTCGTAATGGACTTGCAGATGAGTGCTGGCAATGGCGTCGGTCATGTCGTTATTTGTAGTCTTAGACATGGAGGGTAGGTAGGGCGGCTTCTGGCCGAATTCGGCCGTTCAGGTCAGCTTCAAGGTTGCCAAGCCGAAAAATTCACCGACTGTCCCGACAGGCAGGAACCGACCCTTTGCAGTCCTCCGACATCTAGTCCAGGCCTGTATCTGATCTGGGAGGGAAGAGACTTTCTTCGCTGATCTCCGGTAATTCCGATAGCACCGTCAACAGACGCTCTACAAACACATGTGCTTCGGAATTAAGCTTACTCAATTCCGCGTCCGTGAGGGTTGAGTACCCGCTGCCATTCTTCGATGGAATACCGCTAGGAAAGCTAGTGCCGAACATGACCTCATCGGTTTCACGGGACCAGCAGTAGTGCGCAATCTTGTTCCGTTTTTCCCTAAGTGACGTTACGCCCTTATTGATCTCGGTAATTTCGTCGAGGCATTCCTTGCTAATTAGCCGGTAGCCATAGCGATGAGCATGGATTTTAACGGCTTCCACAACTGCTTTCTGCATATGCACGGCATTTATCGAGGCAGTATATGTGCGGGCAAGGAAATCAGGTGTTGCAAGTAATCGACTTAGAAGCATGCCAAGTAGCCGCTCGACATTTGCCCACTCTACAACTGCCCTTCCTATCGAGGCATACTGTTGCTCTGTTGGCTCGGAGAACCGAGAGGCGTGGCTGAGCGGCATAAAGATCCCTTGATAAAGATTTGTGAAGCCGGAATTTATAGGAGCGTTTAATCGTTGACTGTCGGCTGTCGGCCGAACCTGGCCGCTGCCGGTCATTCAGTGTGTCAGTGTACGGCTGTACCTTATTAGTTTATTAGCCTAGCTACCCTCACTTATCCTGTCGGTTTCTAATTTGACCAGCATTGCCCTGCCGGATTCCTGTACCCACATAGATTTCCTTTGGCTTCCCTCGCTCACGTATTTTAGAGCTATCGCCTGATCGAAAGCGTGATCGAAGAACAGCCGGGACGTCTTCATAGCACGTCTGACAGGCTCAGTATAAATTAGTCCCGAATCACTCACTTCGTCATAGACTTTAGCTACTGCCTGCATGAACTGTATCACCGGAGTTGGGCTCGTAGCTTTAGCTTTGCCTTTTGTAATTTCGAACGGGTCATTCCCTAAGGGTGGCTTAACAAAAAGCGATGCACCGAGGAGGTTCCTCAACAGTTCATCCATACCGGACTCAAACAAGTCGTTCGTCGAGAGGTCTATATAGAGCTTAGTTCTAAGAAATGTCGGCAGGTGGACTGTTCCAGTCTGTCGAAGGATGGGAATTACATGGTTTGAGCCTATTCGCTTAAGGAGATCAGCAGTAACGATCATCTTTTCGTAACCTACACCGCCCATGCCGGCGTTCGCTTTTTCGACATATCGCTCTGTACAGATCATCAACACACGTGAGGAACGCGCAAGACTTTGCTCCATAAACTCAGGTAGGTCGCTCCCTGGGCCAAGCTCCCATTGATCAAGAATGGCATCGATGCCGCTTGACCGGAGACGGGTTGCAAGGTCAAGCACCCACTGCTTATGTTCTTGCGAGTCATGTGAATACGAAATAAAGACGACAGGTGCAGCCATTGCAACTCCAGAGGTTTTTGTTTTCATATAATAAAGGATTTTCCAGTTCTACCTCCATCTTAAGTAGAGAATTGGTTTCGCAGCAAGCAACGGTGTCGGGTTCCGACTCCGTCGCTTGGCCTGACTTTTGCAGAATATTGCCAGAATATTTTTTATGCAATTCACCTTTAAGCCTCATCGCTGCCGAGATGGCCGGGGCTGAATACGGCTCACTGTCGCGAGGGGCTGGATTCGACCCATTGCAGACCTTCGCACTAACCTTTCTAGTAGAAACGGGGTACGTTTTGCGCTACAAGTTCACATCAGTTCGCAGGATCGAATCTGCATCGTGTCGCTAATGGTTGCTCTGATCTTGTGGTCCATGTGGAGGCCGCTAGTATCGATCCAGATGTGTACGGTGCCGTGCCGGAACTCGACAGATTCATAACGAAGGTATTCGCCAAGAAAGCCATCCTCTGCATCAACCCATTCGTTACCTAAAACTGAGTCCCAAACGTCGTCCCAGATAAGGTCATAGTTCTGGATTTCATGCTCCAAGGAAAGCTTAAATTCGGAATCGTTGTCGTTCAACCAAGCTATAAACACCGACGTTTTTCTAAGCTTTCCTCGAACTCTTCAGCGGAAATAGTTGATTTCAGCGACCCGATGTGGGTGACTTCAAGTTCCGTTTCGTACTTCCCTCCTACCGAGACGTAAGTCATAGCACCGGACTTCTCAGTGAGCTTCTGATCAGACATTGAATGGTTACTTGGTGAAATTGTTGAGTGTGTAGGTAAGTGCTGCCCAACGGCTGCTTCTGGCCCAGGCTGTGTAAAAACGCAAATTAGGCGTCGGCCTGACGACAGTCGACCTCTCAGATTGCTCGCTACGGCGTTTTCTCGAGGTCGGGAATGGTAAAGGGACCCCTGAAAACACGCCGATCACGCGTTTTACACAGCCTGGGCCGATAGCGGACGAACGGAAAGGCTCAGTGTACTCGGCGGTTTTCTCTAGTCAACAAATTCGTTTTTAGGCATTCCAGGGCAGATGCGCCTGTGGGGGGCATAGATTAGCCGCTACGAGACGTTTGTCCCAGATTTGAGCCTGGTGCTTGCTGTTGCGCTGGCGTCGCCAAAAGGCCGGATATTAAATTACGGAGATGGCAGTGTCGGTTGAACCGACTTGTCGGATTAGTGCAAGTCGGTGCTTCCCGTGCTGTGACTCGCGTGTTTTAGCTTAATTTCCCTGCGCAGTTACTTGGTTTTGCGTACCGTACGCGACGTCGAAAGATTGGCCAACGCTGCGGCCTTCTTCACAGGTGCTTTTGCCAGCTTTAAAGTGCCGTCAACGAGACTGAGCGCAGGCGCTGTAGCGTCGGGTAGTTCCAGTTTCAGTGTCGGAAGGTGTGCTTTCACTTTTGGGTTGCGTCGGTCGGATTGGATCATGTCGATGTTTTGCTCGCCGGTCAATTTGCTGGCGTAGAAGCGCTCGATCATCTCTACGGATGTACGAGCATTGCGAGCAAGCGTCAGTAGATCAATTTTGTCGCCGTCGAGCAGCCGGTACATGATGCTGGTGTGCCGCAAGCTGTAGATCGTGCGCGCTTCCCCCTGCGGCCCGGTCTTGAAGCCCAGATCGTCCAGCAAATAGTTGAACTGGTGTTGAAGCTCCCGCAACGCGGTATCCCGGTTGCGATATTGGGGCATGAACACATAGTCGTCTGGCTCAGCAAGACTCTCTTCAGCGTAGGTCGATTTCAGATGTTCGTACACCGTTACCGCTTCTGCCATCGTGACGATTGGCGCATCTTTACTTTTGCTCTTTGGCAGTGTCAGACGCAAGTAGACCAGTTCGGAGCGCACAATCTCTACGTGTATGTGCTGCATATTTTTCAGGTCGGTTGGTCGAATAAAGCTGTTGACCATGAACTGAATCATCTTCGGCAAGTCGGCCGTGAATTTCAGTGTGCGCGGAGGGCCGGTCTCTGTCGTCTGCACCTTTGCAGAAGTGCCGACAAGCTCGGTTGCTCTTGCGATGAGCGCCCGGTACTGGGCATCGGGGAACCATCCCCGCGGCTCGTCTTTTTTCTTGATGGTCGGGAAGTTCGGAAGTGCAAGGAGCAGTTGGCGGTGAAGCGCATACTCCATCACTTTGTACATGATGCCTAAGTGTCGCTGGATGGAGGACGGTGCCAGGTCGGCCCCGATCTTCCCCACGAAGTCCTGCAAGGTAGCGTATGAAATACTCGCAAGCTCCATCGCCCCGAACTCGGGCAGGATTCGCTTGTTAAGCATGTAGATATCGTTGTCGTGTGCCATCTTGGAAAGCTCGCCACGCTCCACCCGAGACTTCTGCGCCTCAAGCATCTTTCCTGAGCATATGTCGAAGCGCGTTCCCTGCGTGAGTGCCTTGCCAGTTGCCTGCGCGTGAAGGATGCGGTTGTAGGTCGCCTTGGCGAACTCGATTGCTTCCTGTTTGTCGGTCGTCCTGGTGCTTAGTTTGATTGTTTTGCCGTTTTCAAAGCACCTCACTTGCCAGAAGGGGCTTGCTTCGATTTGGTAGATTTTGAGCTTGTCTGGATAGCCGCGCACCGACGTAAGGCTGCCCGGGATTGGCACAGTACGCGTTGATTTGCTGGGGGAGGGAGGATTACTTGGGGCTTGCTCTGTTTGCGTCACTGTCGCGATTCCAAAATACTAGGCTAGCTGCGCCGATATCAAAGGAAAACGGACGTGCGAAACCTAACTAAAATACTACACAGGATACTGTAGTACTTTTATGATTGCAACAACGTTGTAGGCTATTGATTTTAAGAATATTTTTGGTCGGGGTGAGAGGATTCGAACCTCCGGCCTCTACGTCCCGAACGCGATTTTCGCTACTCTTACCGTACCCCGGGTTGTGGGTAACTCATTATAAATCAAAGACTTACTAGTATATTATTTTTCTTTTCGGAAATCAAAATGCGTGGCCAAAAAGGAAAACTGCCACTGATTTGCCACTGATTTTTGAACCGTTCGATGTGCCACTGATCTGCCATTTGGCAACATCATCGACGCCTTGGCTCGCGGTTAAAGGCCTGCAGATGCTTCGGCAAATGACGTTCTATCGGTTCAAAGGATGGAGCAAGTCCAGCCAAGGGTCGGATGAATCCGCCCTTCTGAAGCGCTAGCTACAGTGCTGCCAAGAGAATAAAAAGCGTGCGCAACCGGTACCAACTGATTTCTCTCGTATTTTTCGATTACATCATCGCGCCTGACGTGAGTCAGTAGCCCTTTCCCACATGCTCTTCAGCTCGTCGTCGGCCAGCCCGCTGAACAGGGCGCGGTGCGCATTGATGCTGTAGCGGATGGCGCTTCCGCTCCGCTTGAAACTGTGCGCCTGCAATCCGGACCAGAGGAGGGCGAGCGCCTTGTCATCCGTCAGCAGCGCAACACGAAGATCGGGGAAGTCGGTGCACGAGGCTATCAGCAAATCCAGTGCCTTCAGGTCGGATAGCGCATTGTAGGCGTCGCCCTTCGTGTACTGCTTTTTTGGCTTGAGCAACTTCTTGGCGGGGTTCAGGTTCTGGTTCGCGGATGCCGCGCTCAGGACCGTCACCATGAGCATCGACGCAGTGGTGATGCCGCATTCCAGCGCCAGTTCGAACAGTTGGCTGAACAGCTCCGGCCGCTTTGCCCGTCCTATCGAGGGTGCGAGTAAGAGGGCGGCTTTCAAGAGGAATTTTTTCTTCAGCGCGAAGCTTTCCACAGCGTCCCGTATGAGTCCCAGCGCGCCTTGCATCACGGCGGACTTTTCCGGGAAGATGACTGCGCGGGGGAGCGCTTCCTGAATGCCCTTGGCAACCTTGTCGAAGAGAGCGGACAACTCGGATTCGCTAGGGGCCGTGCGGCCGTTCACGCCCTCAATCGCACACAGCATCGGGTTGATCCTTATCGGCTGGTCGACCAGGAAATCGAGGAAGTCGTCGTGGGGGCCATCCTTGCGGACTCCTCCTAGGAATCGGCTCCGGATGGCCGCTACTGTGCAGCGGTCCGGCAAGAGCAGGCTGTCTCCAGAAGTGAAACCTGAGGGAAGCCAGCCGCCGTTGATGAGGCCAATGGTCGTCGATCCGAGCGTGCTGTCCAGGGGGGCGATCACGCTTTTGACCGTTTGGCCGTCAAGGTCTTCGAATTCGTTCTGGCTCACGCGGACGCCGCTTAGCCGGAGCGGAAACGAGATCGGCTGGTTGAGCTTGTCTGCCATCCTGGCCAGGTCGTCAAACCCGAGTGGTGCGATCTCGGCCTCCCTCAGCTCTATGGTCCGGTCGGAGGCGTCTTCGATGTATTTCAGGGCGATCTTTGGCATTTGGTTTCACCGTTGGTCTTCATTGCATGGTGGTGCTAGCGGCCTAGGAAAACCGTGCTTGCGCCGAGTTCGGAAAGGGCCTCGTTTGCATGGTCCACGGCGCGGTTCCGCTCGGTTTCCAGGCGGAGACAGTGGCCGCGCTCGATTATGAATACCGGGCAGTCGGCCTTGCCGCACGGGCATGGCTGGATGCGGTTGCTCCTCAATCCCTCGTCGAAAGTGATCCGGAGTGCGTTCAGCGCCCTTACGCACTCCGACAGCGCATCCTTGACGGTGGCGCTGGCGAACGCCTGCCTCGCTGGGATCCTCGTGATAATCGCGCCCTCCCGATCCCGCCATATGCCCGTGTTGAGCGCGGCGATGGTGTCGCCAATCGCTTGCCGGAAAGCGGGCAAGTTTGAGAAATACGTGCTGCCCATGGAGAGGGATTTTTATGCCACTGGGCCCGAGGCTGAATGGATAGTGGGAACGGCAGCTGCAATCTTTAACTGGCCTATGCCTGAATCCTTATTGCCGAAGGACGGTGGAGCTGGTTAGGCGCCATTGCCTTGCCTGTGGCCCCTCAATGGCTTCGAAAATAAGCTAGTCAGCCTCTCGCTAAACCAGGGGCCAGTTTTCGAGAAGAAGTCGCAGCGTCTGTGCCACGTCTTCGGTGTCCAGCTCAAAGTAGTCTTCGGTATCCGTGATTCCCATGGACAGCAGGTCCGATTTCGATGCTTCGCCGTGCCACATCCGAAGGGATATGGTCTTAGCGATGAGCTCAGGATTGTCAGCGTTATCAAGCAGCATTTCTTCGGCTACCATGCCGGCCATGTCGTATAGCAGTCGCCAGTTGTTCGGGAGAGCGGCTGCGGGAAGTCCGTGCCTTTTTGCACAGTCATGCATTACCTGCGGGCAGGTGCGTGGTCGAAATTGCCCACGCCAAGCGAGTTCGCCGGAAACGCCTCCAGTGTTCTCCCAGACCGTAGCGTCGCCGTCACCACCGAAGCGGTTGTAAATGATCTTGTGGCCGGCCTCATGGTAGGCGGCCAAGTGAAGGTTGAGGAGTTGCCCGTCGTAAGTCAGTTTGTGCATGTGATAGTTAATTATTCCTGTAGGTTGGGGAAGTCCAATGCGGAATAAACCGAATTTCTTTGTCGCTTAGATTCCGCGTGGCGCCGAATTCCCATCTGGCGATGCTTGCACTTTTTCACCGGCAGGTTGTAAAGGTGCAAGTGCGCTGCTGAGGTTAAGTTGTTTGTGATAGCGGTGGAAGAAGGCGTCGCGAAGCGCAGAACGTTCGATAGCAGCGATGTTCTTGTTGATGCCGATGATCTGCTTGTCGCCTGCCTTCAACTCTCCCACTTGTACTTCGGCCTGGTCGATGACCCAGAGAACCTCGGCCTCCGAGTCATACATCATCAGCCCAGCCTTGCTGAACTTTGCGATGTACTCCATCAGGGTGGTTTCCGAAATGCCTAAGTCCACTGCGGCGTACCCGGTATTCAGCCTGAAGAAGCCGACGTAATTCCCCATTTCGCAGCTGCGGAGGTACAAGTACACCTGCAGCGCCTCGGCGCCGCAAGCGCGAACAGCGCGCCCAGACTTGCTGTTCCAGAAGTTTGAGGGCAGTTTGGTGTAGCGCATAAAAGGTCCTTGTTTTGTATATCGAAAGTAGGCTGGGTTGGTGGTCTTAACGCTCCGTGCCAACCAGCCGGCCTTCTACGTATAGCCAAAAAAGGCGGCGTAGAAATGCGTTCGAAAATCTAGTCCCCAATAGGCCCATTTTTTTGCAGAAGGCTGAAATTGCTCGTAGGCTGTTTTCTGCGAGCTCTCACTGAGACGAGTTGCTCCAGCTAGCTCGACGGTGGTCCGTAGTCCCCGGCCGGAAGGTTCGTAAAGGCTTGGATAGTCTGAACATGTGAAGGGCCTTCTAAGGGCCTTCGAAGCATTAATAGATATATTGATCTATTGAAGATTGAGCTTTTCCACAACCCTTAAGCGAAGAAGTTTCTTTGCTATCTTGAAGATTGAGCTACTCCTCAACCCTTAGGCAAAGAGGTTTCTTTGCTGTGCCCAATGCCGGGCTTCCGGTACCGGTGGTGTGCGAGGCGCTCCGAAACCCTGCCCAACCAGGGCGCCGATAGGATCGGCGCGTCGGTTGCGTAGTGGGTGTATTGGAGCTTCGTGGCGATGGATGCGGGATCAACGGCGGTCGTTAGGCCGGGTGGTCGTCGTGGGTCTCTGCTCGATGGCCAAGGTACTGCGTTAGTGTCTCCCCTTGAGATGTTTTTTGCGGAGCTGGAACCTACTGGCACCGTACTTCAGTGAGCTACGCTCTTGGCGATTAGCTACGTGTTGGCTGTAGGCGGAGTTGATGATGCTGGAGAAGTGCTTTTGCACGCACTTAGTGATGGCCACCGCAGCGACTCAATCTGAGGTTGCTCGACATTCGCGCCGAGTCGCCAACGGACGTATCCCCGGGGTTCTTGCTACCCGCCACCGCGCATCACTCCAGCCATCTGAGTCGCATTAGGCCAAGGGCTTGGTCCGGACCGCCGAGAATAGCGTGCATAGAACTGAAAGGGGGCCGAATTTACGTATTAATTTCAATCTGATAATAGACATTATCAGATTGATGGGCTGGAGATTCCAGTATGCAGCATCGCGTGAAGCCGTCGAGGCTTCGCCGAGCGTCATGGGTAACATTGAAGCGGACCAGCGCGAATGTTTTGGCGCGCGCCAAAATCTGTCAACTGTGGCGTTCTGGTCGGTGGCGTTGACTCCGTCGCTACGGCATCCGGTGTGAAATGCCGTTGGTGGATGCCGTGGCGGTGTCGAGCATCATTGGCGGCGTCGATACTGAACCCGCGTAGTAGCGGTGTCGGAGTCTGCTTCGATCTTTTGGCGCGCGCCAAATTGTCTGGCCGTGGCGGTCTGGTCGGTGGCGTTGACTCCGTCGCTACGGCATCCGGTGTGAAATGCTGTTGGCGGATGCCGTGGCGGTGTCGAGCATCATTGGCGGCATCGATACTGAACCCGCGTGAGTAGCGGTGTCGGAGTCTGCTTCGATCTTTTGGCGCGCGCCAAATTCTCTGGTCGCGGCGTTCTGGTCGGTGGCGTTGACTTCGTCGCTACGGCATCCGGTGTGAAATGCCGATGGCGGATGCCGTGGCGGTGTCGAGCATCAATGGCGGCGTCGATACTGAACCCGCGTGAGTAGTGTTGTCGGAGTCGGCTTCGATCTTTTGGCGCGCGCCAAATTCTCTGGTCGTGGCGTTCTGGTCGGTGGCGTTAACTCCGTCGCTACGGCATCCGGTGTGAAATGCCGTTGGCGGATACCGTGGCGATGTCGAGCATCAATGGCGGCGTCGATACTGAACCCGCGTGCGTAGCGGTGTCGGAGTCTGCTTCGATCTTTTGGCGCGCGCCAAATTGCCTGGCCGTGGCGTTCTGGTCGGTGGCGTTGACTCCGTCGCTACGGCATCCGGTGTGAAATGCCGATGGCGGATGCCGTGGCGGTGTCGAGCATCAATGGCGGCATCGATACTGAACCCGCGTGAGTAGTGTTGTCGGAGACTGCTTCGATCTTTTGGCGCGCGCCAAATTCTCTGGTCGCGGCGCTCTGGTCGGTGGCGTTGACTCCGTCGCTACGGCATCCGGTGTGAAATGCCGATGGCGGCTGCCGTGGATGTTGCGAGCATCATCGGCGGCATCGACACTGAACCCGTATGAGGAGCCATGCCGGAGCCTGCTCCGGTCTTTTTGGCATACGACAAAATCTGCCGGCTGCGGCGTCCTGGTCGGTGGCGTCGACGCGACCGTTACAGCATCTGGCGTGACGTGCCGATGGCGGCTGCCGTAGCGGTGTCGAGTATCATCGGCGGCATTGACGTGGAACCCGTGTGACTAGCGGAGCGGAGCCAGCG
This sequence comes from Telluria sp. RB2R28, assembly GCF_059685835.1. Classification (NCBI taxonomy): domain Bacteria; kingdom Pseudomonadati; phylum Pseudomonadota; class Betaproteobacteria; order Burkholderiales; family Oxalobacteraceae; genus Telluria; species Telluria sp. RB2R28. Next base: position 465,294 of record NZ_JCASIK010000005.1, read on the forward strand.
CCTATCTTGTGGCGCGCGGCAAAACCTGCTGGCTGTAGTGCCCGAGTGTTAACCAAGTGAGTGGTAGGGTCCGTCACTTATCCGACGTACTCCGCATTTGCAGGTTCTAACGTCGGACGGCGTCGGTGTGCTGCATGACTCTACTCTAACGTCGGACAGATAGCCTAGCCTACTGTCTTTTGCTCCAAAATCTCACGCTCCAGAATGCGTAACCTCCCTTTTTTGTCGGTGGTCCTCCGTCCAGCATTCTTTGGGCTCTCAAGAGGAACTTGATGCATACCGGAATGGCCATGTCGACGACGTGCACGCATGCTCAACTGGTGATGCCGTTCCAGCGTGAGATGCGTCACGGTGCGACCGTTTTCTTAATGTCATCCATCGACACGCCCTTTGGGCCGGGCTATAAGCCCCTGCGCAAGGAGCCTGCAACTGCGCGCGACCGCACGCCAGCCTTCGTCTTCGACCGCAGCGTAGGCATCATGGCGCTATGCGATCCAGCCTAACCAGCATTCCCCGCTCCTTAGTTACTGGCGCTTACGCACTTCGTCATAGAAGCAATGCGTTGCATCGTGAGGATCGGAAGCCCTGAATGCCTCCTTTTCTAGACCACCCGATGGCGGTAATGCTGCCTTAAACGCTGCGCATAGGCGGGGCAGGCCAGTTGATGATCCTCGTGGAAGCTGCGCTCACAGATGGCATGTGAGGCACCAGCGAACAGGCGCTTTTACGCTCTCGATATCGCGCCTTCTTTGGTCTCGCGACTTCTGCTTGACTCCGCTTCGCCTACCGGCGCCTTGGTCCGGCTTGGCCGTAATTGTGTTGCGCTCAGCAGAGTTTGAACCGCGTGCAGGGTTGCATTTGATGAGGCGTGATCTTGGCGTACTGCGCTTCTTCGAGATGTTGCGCCTTGAGTCCTCGCTAAATTGCTTCTTGAGCTGATGCCGAGGCTGTTGCCTCAAGAGCGATACTGCATCCCCGCCTCGGTCCTGGTTGGCTTTGAGCTTGATCATTTTAGGACCAAGTAGGTAAATCTCGACGCCGAGACAGCTCGGCATCACCTGCTGATGGCTTGCTCACTAATCGGTTCGCAGGCATCCGCCCCCCGTGTCAGACTAGTTGTCGCCTCTAGATTTCCCCAAATATAGAGGCGCAAGATGAAAGCAAGGTACTTCCTGGCATTTGTAGAACAGGCGCTGGTCAAGGTATTCTCGCGTGGCGGCAGGAGCGTGCAGGCAGTCGCGGACGACATCAACGTCAATTACCAGACGCTGAAAAATTGGATGGTGAGGAAAGCATTGGCAGAGACGAATACTCCGGCGGCAAAAGAGAAGCGTCCACAGGATTGGAGTGCCAGGAGCAGCTGGTAGCGCTGCACGAGGCCCACTGGATGACAGGCGGGACATTGAACGCGTGGTGCCGCGAGCACGGTGTTTTCCCTCATCATTTGACCGAGTGGCAGGCGGCGTTTTGCACCGATAGGAAAGCGGGGCCGCAGAATTCGAAAGCTCTGCGCGCGCTCAAGGAAGACAACGATCGACTGCAACGGGAGGTGCTGCGCAAGGACAAGGCGCTGGCGGAGACGGCAGCGTTCCTGATCCTGCACAAAAAGTTCCGGGCGCTCTTGGAGGACGAGGTCAAATGACCGCGCTGCCAGAGCGCCTCGCAGTGATGGCCCTGGTTGCCGAAGTTGTCGGCGCCGGTGCGCGCCAGGACGAGGCGTGCGCGGCAATCTCGTTCAGCGAACGCACGCTGCAGCGCTGGCAGCGTGACGCGCAGCACGGCGATCGGCGGATAGCGCGCGTGCAGGCGCCGCGAGACCGGCTCAGCGCGCTTGAACGCGGTCAGTTGCTCGCTGTCGCCAACTCCGATGAGTTCGCGAGCCTGCCGCCCAGCCAGATCGTGCCGCGCCTGGTCGATCAAGGGGTGTACCTGGCGTCGGAGTCGACATTCTATCGGGTGCTGAAAGCGGAGAATCAACTCGCCCATCGCAATGCCGAACGTCCTGCTCAGGCGCGTCACAAGCCGCGGGCGCTGATGGCGAGCGGCCCTGGTCAGTTGTACAGCTGGGACATCACGTATCTGCCTACGCCGGTGAAGGGCATCTATTTTTATCTCTACCTCGTCATGGATATCTTCAGCCGCAAAATCGTGGGCTGGTAGATATACGATGTGGAAAGCAGTGAGCTTGCCGGCCAGGTTGTGCGTGAATTTGCGAGCGGGAGAACATCGCCCCGGACCAGGTCGTACTGTATTCGGATAATGGCAGCCCGATGAAGGGTGCGACCATGCTGGCCACCCTGCAGGCGCTGGGCGTGATGCCCTAGTTCGTCTGCCCATCCGTCCGTGAGCAATGACAACCCCTTTTCGGAGTCGCTGTTCAAGACATTGAAATATTGGCCCGTCTATCCACGAAGGGCCATCGACAGCCTGTTGGCGGCGAGGCAGTGGGCCGGTCGCTTTGTTTATTGGTATAACCACGAGCACCGCCACAGCGCGATCTGTTTCGGGACCCCGGCACAGCGCCACGTAGGCATGGACGCGGCGTTGCTCCGCAAACGGGACGCGGTATACCATGCAGTAAGGGCTGTGCACTCGGAGCGCTGGAGCGGCGACACGCGTAACTGGGACCCCGTTTCCATCGTCTATCTGAACCCGGATCAGGCGAGCAGCAATGCAGCCGAGGTGGATGAAAACGAGCTGCTCAGAAGAGTGGCATGACGACTAATTGAGGCGACAAGTCGCTTGACAACCACCGCAGGCGTCAAACTTGGGATACCTTCAGACATGGTTGCGCCTGCTGTCTTGCAGAGTGCCGCAGACATTGAATCGCACTGGCCACGAGATTGGCCGTGCTTGGTGCGTTTCTCTGGTCCTGAAACGACGCGCGTGTAGCAAAAGCCAGAGATCGCTGTATTGCAGCCGATCCGGCGTGTAGCAAAGGCCAGATGCCGTGTAGCAAAAGCCAGATTGCGCGTAGCAAAAGCCAGAGCCATTCAGGTTTCTTAGGTTTCTTCAGAAACCCTAAGAAACATCTTCGATAAACGTCGCTTTTTGCTTGGCAGTGTCGCGGTCGTTCGAGCACTGGCTTGGATAGCATACGGGCGTCGGGGAGTGGGATAGGGTGGATGCCCTGAATCAAGGTCGATTTTTAGGATGGCTCCCGCGCTTCGCGCCAAACGCCGCGCGGCGGCGTTCGCGCTTTGTTCCGAGCCGTCGTCGCCGGTTAACCAACGTGCCGGGTGTCGGTGGCCAGTTGGTGCTGCGGATGGCGATAGGGAAGTCGGAAGCGGAGTGTTAGCAAGGATTTTCAGGCATGCACTGGAGGATACGGAGCTTTGCCCGGTGCTATCGATCCGCCGATGCTATTCCCTTGCAAGCTGTCTCGCCGTATCAGGGGGGGAAGTGCCACGCAACCGCGGATGATTCTGGGTATGGCTAGATGGAGCTCCGCCAGATTCGTGACTTACGCTTGCCTGCCGCGTCAGCGGCCCTGGTAGGTAAGCGTGCGGCCCACCCACCTATGAAATAGCGCCGGTTATCGCCAGACTCGAGGTTTTCTATTTCGAGGATCCCATGACCCGTCACCGAATTCCCGCATCGACCTGGCATGAGCGCGTGGCGCACTGGCGCAGCAGCGGTCTCACGGCTGAGGCCTATGCCCGTGAGCACGATATCGGTCTGGAGCGCCTGATGTATGGGTCCGCCGCGTCAAGCGTGCCTCAGGCGGCGTGCAGCTCTTGCCGGTGAGCGTCACCGTCCCGGCAGCAGCAAGTCCTCTGGAACTGCGTAGCCCTTCCGGCTGGAGCATACGCATGGACGCTGACGTCGATGCAGCCTGGCTGGCCAGGTTGCTGCAGGAGCGGCGGTGAAACTGCTACCCGAGTGGGTATGGCTGGCGCTCGATCCGGTCGGCATGTGCACCGGTGTCGATGGCCTGTCCCTGCATGTTTAGCAGGTGCTGGGGCGCGTCCCATGCTACGGCGCGGCCTATGTGTTCAGCAACCGGCGCCGCAAGCCCCTGAAGGTGGTGAGCTGGGACGGCACCGATGTAGTGATGTGCCTGCGCCGACTGCCGCGCGGCCAGTTCGTCTGGCCGTAGCCAGGCGACAAGTGCTGGCAGCTGAGCGCAGAACAGTGGCAATCGCTGGTCATGGGCGTGGACTGGCAGCGTCTATCGGCCCAGGTGCCGGCGCAGTAGCGGCTGTAGGGACGAGACGTATTCTGTTTTGCTTGTAAACGTTGGCGCAGCTCGCTACACTTCATCGCTATGAACCTGCTCGACGAACTTGCCCGCACCGATATCGATTCCGCCATGCTGCCGAAGGTGCTTGTATTGGTCGAGCAGCAGACGAAGCTGGAGCAACAGCAGGCGCAGCTGGCAGAAAAGAATTTAAAGATCACGGCCCTGAAGCACGAGCTGGCCTATCTCAAGCGCATCCGTTAAGGCAAGGCCAGCGAAGTGCTCACCGGAGAACAGTGCTCGCTGTTCGAGGAAGCGGTCGACATGGACCTGGCCGCCATCGAGGGCGAGCTTGAAAATCAGGCCAGCAGCAAGCCAGCGCGCAAGCGCGCTGGCTGCCAGGCGTTGCCGTCCGAGTTGCCCGCATCGAGCACCGCCACGAGCCCGCATCGTGCGCGTGCAGCCAGTGCGGCGCGAATCTGGTCAAGATCGGCGAAAACTTCAGCGAACAGGTGGACGTGGAACCGGCGCGCTTCTTCGTGCATCGTAATATCCGCCCGAAGTATGCCTGCCGCGCCTGCGAGAGCGTGACAGCGGCGCCAGTGCCGCCAGCCGTGATCGACGGCGGCCTGGTCGCCCCCGCCTGCTGGCCTGGGCCCCCGTCAGCAAGTATCTGGATCACCTGCCGCTGTACCGGATCGAGCAGATCGCCGCGCGCTAGGGCGTGCCGCTGGCGCGCTCGACGCTTGCGCAGTGGATCGATTTTCGCATCGGGGTGGCCCTGCAGCCGCTGGCCGACCGACTGGGCGAGCTGCTACGCCAGCGTGCATGTCTGCACGCCGACAACGCCGCTACGCCAGCTCGACCCTGGCAGCGGCAAGACCCGCCAAGTCTATCCGTTGGCTACCGCTCCGGCACTTGGGAGAACGGCCCACCCATCGTCGTCTTCGATTATCAGGAAAGCCGGCCGGCAAGCAAGCCCGCGACTTCCTGCAGGACTGGCGCGGCCACCCGATGGTGGACGACTACGCCGGCTACAAAGCCCTATTTGCCAACGGGCCGACTGAGCTGGCGTGTCTGGCGCATATCCGGCGCAAATTCTTCGACCTGCATGCTGTCAGCCGGCAGCCCTGTTGCTGACGATGCGCTGCGCCGCATCGCGCAGTTGTATGCCATCGAGCAGGACGCTGCGGGCATGCAGCCAGATGGGCGTTTGGCTAAACGCCAGGAGCACACCGAGCTGGCGCTGGCCGCTATGCACGCCTGGCTGCTGGCTGCTGGCCGCGCAGCGCAGCGTCGCCGACGGCGGCAGCATGGGAAGGCCATCGAGCATGCCTCAAGCGCTGGCGGGCCCTGGAACGCTACGCTAGCTCCGGCATCCTCCCGATCGACAACAATCCGGTCGAGAACGCTATCCGTTCGATTGCCATCGGCAAGACGAACCGGCTGTTTGCCGGTTCGGAGCGTGCTGGCTATCGCGCCGCAGCCATCCAGAGCATGTTTGCCACGGCCAAGTTCAATGGACTTGATCCGGCTCGCTGACTCGCTCGACAAACTGCCGACCTGCCCGAACAGCAAGATCAATTCGCTGCTGCTATTTGCGGACTCTATGCCAGCTTGATCCGGCCGTGAAGATGGGGTGGCTGGACGCTTGGACATGAACGGCATTGCTCTGGTCCATAATTTCTTGAAGGAGGCAAAGCTCGACACAGCAACCATATTCAAGCCCGGCATATCTCTAACGCGCTGCGCTCTCGACTTAGCCATTGACGACATGGATGTTTATAGGTTGAGTTTTTCTTGGATAAATTTATGAAAGTGCTACTCGCGCTTCGCGACCTTCGCCGCGCCGCGAACCGGTTACTGAACGCTGGTGGTGACTCGTGGAAGTCTCAAGTCGAACGGGAAAACCAATATCAGAACTCACTGCATTTCTGGGAGGCATTCATGACGACAATGGTGACTCTCGGTTCGCGTAGAGGAATTACGTTACTCAAACGCTTCGGCTTCAGCCGAATTTGGTCGCTGGTGCCTACCTAACATTCTCGCAACTCGATGCCGCTCGCTTGGTCGGGCGTATAAAGAACCCTTACTTTTAAATTCGGCGTGCATACTCACGAGGGTTGATAAACCCGGGTAACTATCGAGCGAATGCGGAGGTGAGGTCTGTCTCGAGAGATGATTGCAGTACCTCAATCGGCAGACATGAATGGTTGCTTTCAACTCCGAAGTGCAGCTGCTAGCGACGGTTTGGCGCACCTCGCCTTGTTTTTAACTAGAAATTGATGTATTTTAGCAAAATTAAATTTTGTTCTATGGCTTCGCTGAAGCCAATGACGAGCTGAATGAATTCCCCCAGGGAGTAAGTTCACAGCCAAGTCTGATTATTTTTGAGCCGGTAAGGGTCGACGTTCTGCTGGCCTTTTGAACCGTTTTATTCAACTTATTCAGAAATGGTCAGAAAAATCATGAGCAATAATGTCAAAACTCCTAGATTTACCGTCGTCCAAGGTGGTAAATTGTCGGGCCAGCCTAAGGTGGTCGGACCCACTGTTAACCATTTTCACTCGCCTGGTGATTCGCCGTCCGCATTGGAATCGAATCGTCTGCGCCGCGCAATTTTAAGTTTGTGTATCGAGGAGGCTGGACAAACTGTCGAAGATACCCTCCAGGAAATTTGCGACAAGCTTGACACTGGTGAAGACTACGACTTTTCCCGCGGAACCTACATCAAAGATCAACTGGAGGCCCACGGCCTGCGGTTTTGCCTGGCTCGACCAGAAATGAATTTGGTTCGGGAAGGATATTTGATGCTCTCTTGGCCTAATCGTTTGCTTAAGAAGTATCCAGAATTGGCTGAGCTACATCCGCGGGCGCATCAATCACTTACGCTCGGCTAGCGTAGTCGATGAAAGTACTGTAGGTGGTGCCCCCGCTTTCACCTGCATGAGAGACTTCCCAGAGGCGTCTATATAGCAAAGCCCATTCGTAATGGGCAGGTTCTGTTACACTTGTGTCCACAATTTCTGATTTTGGACACAAGTTTTAAGCCCATTATTTCCGCCAGCAGACGCATCCACTAAAGGTAGCAAAAGTTGAACTTCAAGCGCGTGTTCGTGACGTAATGAGCTGCTGTCGCATAAGTGCTCGGCTTGTAGCAGGTGCTGGATCAGGGTTTCGACGCCCAGACAGCGCCCTTGCCTAGCTCTGTTGATCGGTCCTATTGCAACTTATATAGTGCAAGCGTAGCGCCATGCTTAGGCTGATGTTGCATACTACTGTTTTCCATCCGGTCGTCCTCGGTAGCGTTTAGGCTGCCATAGTGACCGGTGTTAGCTAACAGTGCCCAGTTCGATTGCAAGCTGGTCACCACCGTGGCCTGGGCAGACTCGCGTTCAGACGCGTTAGCATGTTCTCGACGTACTTTTCGCCCAGCACGCCCGATTCGAACAGTAGTTCCATCGCCATCAGCACGGCTGACAGCCCAGCGTCAATGCAAAAGCCAGTAACTGCGCCATAGTACTGCCCGCTCCAGCCGTAGGCATTGCTTGATCCGCATCGGCGGCGTTAGCGTTTCTGCGCATGACGTCCCATTGTGTAACGTGCCTCGCTACACTGCATTGTAATAGCAGATAAATGCTCCCGGTGACGCTCGTGTTCGTGACTGGTCACGATTGCACCGCTGGCGACGACACAGACATGGGCCCATACAGCCCCGCGCTGGTCATTTCCGTTTGTCACGTCGAACGGTGTCGAATGGCAGCTGCAGCGCCCCGTAAGCGGAGGGGCTCACGTCTTTACTTCTACATATCCGCGGAGCAGCGTGTGCATCGACGTCTCCGATGGCCATTCCCCTTTGCGGATACCGGCCATCCTTACCGGCTTGTCTCCAAGAGTTACCTACTACGTTCCAATGCTGTCTTTCGTCAGCAAAAATTTATAGGTACTGATTGCAGCCAGTTCTTAACAAGCTGCCTTGAATTCGTCGAACATGGGGGGCAGTTGGCGCTTTACTAGAGGAGAGATCGGTGTTCGATCCTCATAATCCTTCCGAATATAGCAAACTATATGATTAAGACCCATTCGCCCATCCCGATCTATTTCCATCACTGCGCTGACGATCTGAGGATCGCTGGCCCTGCCGCTATGCTCGTCGCAGATTTTCTGACGTACAAGGCGAATAGCATCGGTTTCTTTCAGTTAAAGTTGGACGACGTTACTCGGGCTGTCGGTATCCCCATGCAAGAGATTGGAGCGTTGATGCCAGTGTTTGAGAAAATCGGTTTTTTGCGCTACCATGCGGAATCTGAGATGGTCTGGATCATTGACCATGCCGTTTGGCGTTTGGGACATCTTCGTGCTTCTGATAAGAAGTTGATCGCGCAGGCGAACGCCGAATTTGCAACAATTCCGAAGTCCTGCCCAATGCGTGTTGACTTTTTGTGGCAGCACGCATTGATGCTTCGTCTTGAAGTTCAGGGCGCGGCCTCGCCAAGCGTGATGAGCTTCGACAGTCAGGACGAAATGCCGTCAGACCTTTTCCCTAAGGTTGCTGCAGAAAATATTTGGGGCGTAGGGTTGCCTATGCGCGAAATCTAAAACGAGGGGCGCTCTGGCGGCGAGCCGCCGCCGAGGTCGCTGCAACAGCGTGTCAATGTCATTTGGTTGTGGAGGGCCTTAACGGCGATCACTGATCAGGATCACCTGCTTCTGCATGAAGCAATGAGTCTCAAGGAAACGGAAAGTACGAAAATGCCGGCACTGCGCAAGTTAGTTGAGCGACTGGAACAGATGCAACCTTAATCCATCGGCGGCCTGTAACAGACTCGGCCGTGTCACGGCCGAGTGCCACCTAAACGACCGATATAGAACTGGATTAACGAAGGCCCGCTTTTGGCCGAATCCCGTCTGTTGGGTAGCATAGAAGCTTGCCAGGCTGGGAAATTCACGGACTGTCACGAAGGACCAGAGCCGCCCCGAAGCAGACATATTGTGTTGCTTCGCCAAAACGCTTCGAGTTTGACATTCTCACCTGTGCAATTATGCAACATAGGAGAAGCAAGGATAAACTTATCGTGCAGTCCAGACTCTTACATCGGAGTTGCTTTGTTTGCCAGGTACGGATCTTCGAAGCAACTAAACCTCGACCCCAATATCCGGTGATCGTAACCAGTTGTGTTCTCAGTCAGAGCCTGCTCCGAGCTAACGCCTTGGTCTCTAGACGACCTCATAGGCATGAAATGGGGCGCGGACGACTACTCAGCGACGCCAAATTATGCGAAACACTAGCTTTTGCCACCCGCAGTCTGGACGTGGCGCGGGAACTACCGTGCTTTCTGCGTTGCCGATCGCTGCAGGAACGGGATGACCAATTCCGATTTTTCGACACCAGACGTCGAAATAAAATTCGCCAGCAGGCAGATTCTCACGTGGCTACTTTCCTCGTGCACAAGGAATCCTGAGAAATTTCCGTGTCGAGCCCGGCATCCTAAAACACGCAACGTGCCAGAATCGGCTGCATTTCCGTAGCAGGCAGCGGCATTGAAATAAAATAGCCCTGCAACTCGTCGCAATCGAGCTGCTTCAGTCGCCGAGCCTGTCCAGCCGTTTCCACGCCCTCCGCCACGACCCGCATGTCCAGGGCGTGAGCCATGGTGATGATAGCCATAAAGAACACGCTCCCCTCTTCGTTCTTTTCCAGTTCGGCAGTAAATGCCTTGTCTACCTTGAGCACGTCAAAATCGAGGCGCTGCAGTTGCGACAGCGATGAGTAGCCTGTGCCGAAATCGTCAACCGCAAGGGCAATTCCCAACCCCTGCATGTTTTCTAGAGACTTCGAGACGTGGGCGTTATCGGCGGTCATTGACGATTCCGTCAGTTCGATCTCGACAAGTTCAGGGGCAACGCCGTGACGCAGGAGCGCCTCAAGCAAAACTTGAGTCACATCGGATTCATTGAGCTGCCGGGGAGAGACGTTGATGGAAACCGGAACGACGCCATTACCCAGCCGCGACCAGCATGCGATCTGCGCGCAGACCTTGTCGATAACGATTTCGCCGAGCTGAACAATCAGTCCCGTTTCCTCTGCAAGGGGAATAAAATCGATCGGTTCGAGAATCCCCTTAGTTGGGTGTGCCCACCTGACCAACGCCTCTAGGCTGCACGTCTCACCTGTGGCTACCTTAACCCGCGGCTGGTAGTACAGGATTAGTTGGTCAGCCTCGAGCGCATGCCGCAACTCTGCATCACGGTCGATTTTCGCTTGGAGGGATTCATGGTATTCCCGATCGAAGAAACGGTAATTCATCTTGCCGCTAGTCTTGACGGCATACATGGCGGCATCGGCATGCGTGAGGAGTTCCGGCATGTCCGTGCCGTCCTCAGGGAACACGCTGATGCCGATCGATGCACCCACGGAGTAGTTCACCCCGCCGATGTGGAATCGTTCTTGGAACGCACGCAAGACGCGCTCCGCGATATAGGCTACCGCGACACGGTCCTGCACCTGTTCGATGATCACGATGAACTCGTCTCCACCAACGCGTACTACATTGTCTGCCGGCCGCACCGCCAGCTTCAGGCGATTCGCGACATTGTGCAGTAGTTCGTCCCCGCGATGGTGGCCGGCGGTATCGTTAACGTTTTTGAAGCCGTCAAGGTCAATAAACAGCAGCGCCATCATGCATTGGCTGTCTAAGGCGCGCTGCAGAGCCACTGGCAGACTGGCAGTCAGCCAGTGGCGGTTGGGCAGTCCGGTCAGGGGATCCTCATTACTGCGGCGCTCAAGTTCAAACATATGCTGCTTGCTCTCCGTGATCTCCCAGACGGTGACTGACAACAAGCCCTTTGAATGCACTGCTTTCAGTCGGTACCACTTATCCTGCCCGTCCTTCAACGGCACTTCAATATCGTCCTCGAAGACACCGCGTTCCACCGCTATGACAAAGCGGTGAAGTAGCCGGGCGCTCCAGTCGCGGGAGCCCGCCTGATGAAGCTTCGACAGCCGGGCGCCGATCATAGTCAGGCGCTCCCTTCCGTACAGCTCGGCCCCGGTCTGGTTACAATCGACGACTTCCAAGTCAACGATGACCGCGGTTTTGTCACGTACGGCGCGGCAAATAAAGAAGCCCTCGGTGCCTGCTTCCGTTGCTAGCCGGTATGCTTCGCGGGCGAGTTCCATCTGGTAGTTGCGCCAACCGAGGCGCAGGGAAAGTGCCATGGCGATCAGAGTGAAAAAGGCTAGGACCGCGCTGCTGATGGCTGTCCGCTCGAGAGTATTCGCCCTGACCTTCGCGAAGGCAGTGAACGCCTCCTGCTGGTCGATCGCGGCAATGGCAATGACCGGATATCCCGGGACCTGCTGCCAGCCAAGGTAACGATTGCGCCGGTCGTGGAACCACGCGGGGCCATCGATGAGCATGCTGCCCCCAGGCCTGGCCAACAGGCTGGTGCGTAATGCTGGCGCAGCCAGTGCAGCGACGCTGAATGGATTCGTATAGGACTCATATACGGTGTCGCCGATACGGCTGGCTCGTATGGCACCGTCGCTGCCGACGATCGACAACAAGCCATTGGCGCCGAGCGCAACCCGGTCATAGCTGGCAGTCAGGTATGCTGGAGCGACCGCCGCGCGCACCACCCCGCCGAAGGTTTCATCGTTGTTGGTAAAGCGCCGGGAAAAATGGACAACACTACGGCCAGTCGATCGGCCTCTTGCCGCCGCGCCTACGTATAGAGTATCCGTCACTTGCGCTTTCTGGAACAGGTAATACCCCCGGTCGGATACATCTTCCGAGGAGACAGGAAGCGTGTTAGTGATCAGTTTCCCGTCTACTCCGACGATGCCGACATTGAATACGGGCGTTGAGGGAAACAGTCCGGGCGAAGTGGGGCCTTCCAACCGCAATTGACGTCCACTGAGCGCCCATTCGAAGCGGACGTGCTGTAGGATTTGATCGATCATGTGGAAAGTCCGGGCCAGATGCCCAGCGTAACCACTTGCAATGGCAGCAGCATCCCGAAGCGCGTCCTCGTCCCGTGCACGCCGTTCGCGCTCAAGGGTGTCGAGGACTGATGTCCAACCTAATACAACAATGCATAACGAAAGCAGAGGCCAAAGAAAAATAAGCCTTGAGCGGCGCATGACAATGGAAATTCCGGGCCGGGTGTTCATTCACGTTCGACGCATCGTTAGGAATGAAAAAGTCGCCTGCACGTCGACAGGCACGTGATCGCAATAGCTCAACAACAGCGCCGCAGTTCCGCTCCTAATGCTCTTTATCAGGGCCAGCACCAAGCAGACATGCCCAGATAAAACACAATTATCTTACACGAAGAGCGAACAGTGTAACCCGATATGCCTGCGCGTTGGTCGCGTCGATGAGGCTTTTTACTACGGCCGGCGCCACTGTAGAGTCAGCTTCCGGTCCGTACGTTTCGGGGGCATGAACGCAATTGACATTCACAATGCAGACCGGTCAATTTAGTCCGGAATTAGTTCAGATCGTAATAACAATATTCGACTTGCTCATCGAGATCCGTCACGTCGATCTCAGAAAATCGCGCTGGTACAGTTCCATTAAATTTCTGACTATCAGGCCTTCGCCCAAACGCGCGAGTCACGTTTCGATCATCATGCCTGAATAAAGAATAAGTGGTGTGAATAGTAATTAAAGTTCAGTGCAGTTCAATATCGAAGCAGTGGCCACGTGTAGCCCAATCGGGCAGATCGCGTCAGAATAGCGGGTTGGTGGGTTGGAAAAGCAACTGAGTGTCTTGATAGATAGGCAGCTGTCGACCCAAACCGGACGCTCGCAGGAGCGTCTTTACGGCGAACAACCCTGACCACTGTAAGCGGGGAATGGCGTTAAATGCGAGCAGGCGCTGATTGAAATACGAGCTGTTATACCCGTGTTACTCCCGGTAGCGTGTTCCCATTTAAGTCGAGCTTTATATGGTGTTACACAACGGCCGCAACACAGTCAGTCTCGGTTCGTGACGTTTTTTTGTCCTTGGTTGGCAAGAAGCAAGGCCAACTGCGTCACGTCGACTGGCTTAACAAGATGATGGTCAAATCCGGCAGCAGCGGTACTTTGCTTGTCCTGCTCCTGTCCGTAGCCGGTCACTGCGATCAATAGCGCAGAGGCTGATTCGGGCTGCGCACGCAACCGCCTCGCAAGTTCGTTGCCATTAATATCCGGCAACCCAATATCCAGCAGGAAAGCGTCCAAGCGTTTTTCGCGGGCCAACTCTAGCGCTCTTCGAGAGTCATGCTCGACAATCACTTGATGTCTTTGCGCTTCAAGGAACATTGCAAGCATGGTTGCGGCATCAGCATTGTCGTCTACTACCATGATTCGCAGGCCGCTATGCTGGACGCCGTCCAGACGATCTGGCTGTATTTCTGTTTCCGCAGTTGAAACGGAAATTCGTGGCAGGGAAACCGTGAATCTACTTCCTTGGCCCAAGCCGGCGCTCTCCGCCTTCACCGAACCACCGTGTTTTTCGACTAAGCGTTTCGCCAGTGATAGTCCGATTCCCAAGCCACCCTGCGAGCGATCCGTTGTCCTTTGGGCCTGACTGAACATGTCAAACACTTTGCTCAAATAATCAGACGCCATGCCAATGCCATTGTCTTCTACTGTAATGAGAACACTTTCGCTACGCACTGCTAGTTTTAGATTGATTGCGCCACCGTCAGGAGTGTACTTCGCAGCATTGTTCAGCAAGTTTGCGACCACCTGCACGAGGCGCTTGCTATCACCTCGAACATGGGCCGACTCAGGTGACGTGTGAACGGTAATGTGATGGCGACGTATTTCGATCAGTGGGCGTACTTGTTCAACGGCCTCCGAAACGATACGTTTTGCATCAAGGTCAATCGTATCCAGCCTGATGAGGCCACGCGTTACACGCGAGACGTCGAGCAGGTCATCGATTAGGCTCGTCATATGCCTGCCCTGACGCGAAATAATCTCGCTCGTCTGCTTGACACGCGCTTCGTCGAACTTGGCAACCCGAAGCACCTCCGCAGCAGCCATAATCGGAGCTAAGGGATTGCGTAGTTCGTGTGCCAACATCGCCAGGAACTCATCCTTACGGCGGTCATTCTCCAGCAAAGCTTCTTCCATCTGCTTCCGCTCGGTTATTTCAACAGCTACACCTGCAAACCGCTGCTTACCGGTTCTCGCGTCAGAGAACATTCTCCCCTTCGCGGTAACCCACACCACCTTTCCCGACTGATGTTTGATCCGATAGTCGATGTCGTAGCGTTCTCCTGTCCTGATGGCTTCTGCGACAGCTGCTTCTACCAATGCACGATCTTCAGGGTGAATCCGGTTAGTAAAGACGTCGATGTCAGTCCCATTGTGTGCGACCTGGAGATCGACTTCGAAAAGCGTAGCAAAGCGCTCGTCCATAGAGGTCACGTTTGTTTCGGGATCAACAACCCATGTACCAATATTTCCTGAAGCCTCCAAAGCTAGGCGGTAGCGTTCATCGCTTTCCTGAATCCGTGAAAGCGCAGATACTTTTTCGGTCGTCTCTACGAGGGTTCCCAAAATGCCGCCAATGAGACCGGCTTCGTCGTGTACAGGACTAAAACAGAATGTAAAGTAAGCGCGCTCGGCGTAGCCATGACGGTCAAGTACGAAAGGTCTGTCTTCGAAGTATTGAGTTGCACCTGCGAAAGCCTCTCGGGCGAGTGAATGCACAACGTCTGAAATCTCAGGCCATAGTTCGGTCAGAGGAAGACCTTGCCCAAGAGAAGTCTTTTTGCCTAAGATTCTCGCGTACTCGTCATTATAGAAAGTATAGAACTTAGGTCCCCAAGCCACGAATGATGCGAAGTTGGAGCATAACGCTGTACTTAAATTTCCGCGAAGTACGAGTGGCCACTCATTAATAACGCCTAACGGATGAGCCGACCAGTCCTGGTTAGAAATGCTTTTTGCACTTGTGCCACCGAGCGGAAATGCTTGTTTTACTGACAAGTTTTTGTTCACGTCAAGTACTGTTACTGTTGAGTTGAGCTGTAAGAAGGGTCTAGTTGCATCAACCATAACATATTTGAATTATGAAACCACCGCTGTCATTTACGTCAAATCGAACGATTAGACCTAGAGCAGTATGTCAGGGCGCAAAGCTCTGCCTTGTCCATGCGGCGGTGGCTCACCACCATGGCTGCTCTTGGCCGACTGTCACCGGTCGCAATAAGCCGACCGCGATCCAGAGCGCGACCGTCCGGTTTTGGCCGAACCCGGCCGTTCACGTCAGCTTAGCAGGTTGCCGGACTGGAAAGTCACCGACTGTAGCGACAGACAGTTGCCGACCCATGCGGAACTTCAACGACTCATTGACCGACGTTTGAGATGGGCGTCCGTAAAGGTACCTTCGCAATACTATCTAACGAACTGCTCGACATGTACCAGTCGTTAACAACCAGCTCAACTTCGTTCACACGCATGCAACCGAGCGGCTCATCCCGAAGGCTTCTAAGTTGGGCAGCAAAGTGCTGAGGACGATGCAATGGCGCGACAAAGCGAAATAACGTCGAATGCGCTGTGATCAAGCGATATCGCTGATCGAGCGAGGCGTCCAGACCTGCATCACGTAACTGTGTTCGAAGACGTTCGCGCAATGTTTCCAGCGCAGGACCGCACGGGAATCCTTGGGCAAGCACAGCACTACGTGACACTGTAATACCGTGGAATTTGATGTCGAAAGCTTCGATACCGTCAAGCGCGGCGCGCATCGATTCGATGTAGCCGTTCAGCTGTGCCAATTCCGACACAGGATTCTCGACAGCAGTGAACAGGGGCAAAATCGTCACATGCATATCGGTGACTGGGTAACGATATTGTTGTGGTTCACAGAGGGCGAGACGATCCAGGAGAAATTCAAAGCGCGCTTGTAGCGCTGGACCAGGACGCGCTATCAAAGTCAGGCCTCGGCGCCGGTCAGGGCCGGCCGCAAGACGAGTGTCGCAGTCTATGTCTCCCCGGGCGACCGCGCCAAAGGCACTATCCCACATGGTGGCATAGTGGACCTGCAATTGGGTGTTGGCAGCGGCGTAGCTCATGTCATTATTGTGGTTGTTGCCATTAGGATAGGGAGGGCTGCTTTTGGCCGAACTTGGCCGTTTACGTCAGCTTAGCAGGTTGCCTGCGTTGAAAAACACTGACTGCCACGACACGCTGCTACCGACCCTTAGCGGACTGTGGAGCGGAGCATTCCTGCTAATGTGGAGGTGCCATGCGAATCCAAGTCTATCGGACATAAGGACGCGCGTCTGCCACCAGTCTAAGCTATGCTTATGATCAAGCAGCTGACTACTGCCGATCAAATATCAATTGCTTTAACTATGTTTCGGTTTTTCGACTTCGCTAGCAAGAGGAGAGGTAGACAACTCAGCTCTACGTTTCCGTGCTTCCACAACTAACTTCTTGGTATGGTCACGGCTTCGTCGGACCGCGTCTTCAAGCTCTACCGAAGTCATATACTTCGGAGGTTTGTTATCGAAAATTATCATCATATTGAATCGGATGGCTTGGTTTATTTTTTTGACTGAGGCGTCTTGTAGTCAAAATCCTCCTGACTTTCAGCTCTCACTGCCCCGATTACACCTAAAATATCTACAACTGAGAAGGGCTTTGCAATGAACGCATCGACGTATGAAGATAGGTGCTCAAAGCGTCCAAGTCCGCTTATTACGATATTCTTGATGTTTGGCTGTATTGCCTTTACTTCCCAAGCGAATCGCTGGCCATCTGGATCGTCCCCAGTTGGACAGAAAATTATTGTCCCAAACTACACACCTAACAGCATACTTAAAGCAGTGTCATGGGAGCTAGTAACGATAGTACGGTATTCGAAGAACTCGAAAATGTTGCTAAGTGTTTGACGGACTAGATCGTCTATTTCGACAATAAGAATAGAATGTGCCACTGTAGATCTTTGTAAGAATATGACTACATTGTAGCTTATATTTACAAACCCATGATTGCTGTCAAGACAAATATCATTGCAATTCGTCTAAAAATAGTTTCATAATAGCAACTTTTGCAATAGAGTGTGCCCCCGAACCCGAACCCGTAGCGGCTGGCGGAATAGTCTTACGCGAATGTCCGCTTTTGGCCGACAGCGGAAGTTCGTCGCGTACAGTGTAACTCAGCAAGAAACGGTGGACTTCGCTACTTCATGCCCGGTCGTCGCAGGAATTTCAAAAACGTCGCATCTATTTGAGAAAGTTACAACACGGTTATGCCATTTGGGCCAGTCCTCGCAACGGCGGGCAGGATGAACATGCGCATGCTTCGTGCTGTTTTTGCATTCGAACGCGACCTATTGATCGAGCGCACCAACGCCAGTATCGTACGCTCCCTAGCCGAAGGGACGGCGTTGAGTCATCTGTCAGCGCTGACACGGAATGACGCCTGGGATGCCGCGGATGCGGCTGGGAGGCGCCGGCCGGCGCTGCGCTCGTTCGGAATCCTCGATATCACCTAGCTCGCCCAGCGGCTGGACGGAAGTGTCGCGCACCGGCTTGATGACCAGGTGCCAAAGGCTTAAGTCGGTTTGCTGTTCCACTGCACCTTAAACCACGCTCCTGGAAGGGGAATTGCACCGTTTCACAGAATTGATTAGTGGAAACTAACTCCGTGCACACGCGTGTATGCGTGTTGGATTAGTGCGTCACGGCACAGCAACGTTACACCACCAAGTGCGTTCTCAGGGGCGCGACATACCCAGAGCTTTTGTTGACAATCAACAATATAGAGTAGTATGCTTCTCGTGTGTCGCGCTACCACGGCTGATATGACTGTCTTTATCGGCTAAAACAGCGCCAAGGGAAGCGCCTGCTTCCTCAGCCGTTCTCCAGATTCGAAGGTCGTCCAGGTTCTTTTGCTCGCCTGCGCAAGACAGTACGGTTCGTCCCGTGCATAAACAGCTTCGGCTGAGGTGGGCTTGGAGATCCGATGCACCAGCCATTGCTGCGTTCCGTGCGAACGCCATCCCTGTTGATTCAAAAACCTGGTGTCGAACGTACCGACTACTGGGAAATCTTGGCCCAAGGCTTGCATCCCGAGCAGCTGAAAGCAGCAGTTCATGCCTTGCGCAAGGCGCGCCAGAAGGCTGGGGACATCATTTCGTCCCCACAGTTGAAAATCAAGGACTTGCTCGACGGCCTGGCAGATGCGCTGGGTGGCACGTCGTTCGCGCATTGGGTCCACCGGTCGCTGCCCGAACTGGTGCGGTTTCTCGATAGACACGGCATGGTCCACCCCGCCGACCTCATTACTTGGGAACACCCGCCATTCGGGCAGCCGCTGACGGCGCGCGCCATCGCAGACCGCTTGTTTGCGCCAGGAATGTCGATGCCAGCCACCTTGTTTACAGGAGTCGGTAGCCAACTGTTCGCTGCGCAGGGATATGGCGCAATTGACCTCCAAGCTGCCGTTGCGCGCTTGACCGGCGAGCGCAACTTCTGTTTTCGCCCGGCTCTGGAGCAAGTGCGCTACGTGCTGTCGATGCCGGACCAGCTTTTGTTTGGAGACGAACCGATCGACGATGAGATCGATGTCGACTCTGTGTATGCCAGCCTGACGTTACACCATTTGCTGCTGCTGACGTACCGCTGGGATATTGATTGCTGCCTCAACCTGCTGGGCGATAACCTCGTCGCACCGGCCCGTGCCGCGCCGGTGTACCAGCTTTACAATACGAGTGCGGACGACGAGGAACGCATGGACTTGCTGTTTCAGCTATTCCGTAAACGGATCGAGCAATCGACAAGCGGATGGTTGGACGTCCTGCCATTCAACGAGAACTTGGTTTTCCTGCGCGGCCCGAATGGCACTTTCGACTGGGTCGTACGCGACCAGCGCAGCGTACCGTTTTCCCGCAACAAGCTGCATCCGATCTTTTTTGCAGACGAGCTACTAACCGCGTTGCCCGGTGCGCGCGAAATCAAGGCCGGACTGCATTTTGCCAGAGGGGTATGGCGCGACCGGATCGAGCACGACGCCGAACTGCATTACTATGCGACCGGCGGCACGGTGCCGGCCTATCCCGGCAGCGATCAGTTGCTGGTGCGCTACCTGGCTGCCACCCGCGGCCTGGCGCCGCGCAAGGTGAGGTCAGGCGCGCGCCACGTCGATTTCGTCGCCCATGCGCTTGCGGGCGGCAACCTGATGGTCTCCGAACTGATCACGATCGACGAGTTCTGGAATTTTTATGAAGATTGCTGGGCCGACCGCCGTGGCGCGAAAGCAGCGAGAACAGCGCGAGACTGGCCGCCGCTTGATGAGATGAACGGCCGCGACGCGCGCGACCGTCCCGTGTGCGTGACGTGGTACGACGCGGTCGCGTACTGCGCGTGGCTCGAGCGGATCACCGGACTGCCGGTGCGCATGCTGACGACGACCGAATGGCAGGACATTGCACCGGCCCGCGCCGCCGTCACGGCGTTGGGTCCCGCTACGCAAACTTATGCCGTCGCAGCCGAGGACCCGGACGGCAATCTGCTGCTGGCACCGACTTATAACGAGCATTACTTCACACGTTTTGCGTCGGATCTGTGCTGGGTGCATAACAGCGCGGGGCTGCCGTTCCTGTCATCGCTGAGCTTTGGCGAGTGGTTGGGCGATTACCAGGGTGGGGCGCCCGATGCGGTACGTGCACCGGTAGCCTGCACCGCGTCGGGCATCGCGCTCGGCCGTGGGCCTTTAGAGCGGGAATTGTTTCCGGCCTGGTACGTTGGCCGGAACAACCACTTGAAGGTCGGCTTTCGTGTCTGTTACGCCGCCCGCCAAGACAGCTGATGCGCAGCCCCCAACAACAACGAGGACATATCATGCATAGCATTGCTTCGCCGCGCCGGAGCGCACGATGAAGAGCGCGCTCTTCGTCGACTTCGACAATATCTATTCAGGCCTGCGCCGGCTCGACCCGGCTACGGCGGACCGGTTTGCCAAAAGCCCGATGGACTGGGTCAGCTGGATGGTCAACTCCATGGCGCTGCCGGAACACGTTACCGGTACCAGCAAGCGCCGTATCCTGGTGCGCCGGTGTTATTTGAATCCGCAGATGTACCAGCACTTCCGGCCTTTCTTCAACATGGCGGGCTTTGAAATCACGGATTGCCCGGTCCTGACGAGCGGCGGCAAGACCAGTACCGATATTCACATGGTCCTGGATATGGTCGACCTGCTGCAGCACGAGGCGCACTACGACGAATTCATCGTGCTGTCAGCCGACGCCGACTTCACCCCGGTCCTGCGCAAGCTGCGCCGATGGGACAGGCGCACGACCATCCTGGCCATCGGTTTTCCGTCAGCAGCCTACCGTGCCTCTGCCGACTTGGTGATCGACCAAGATGAGTTCGTGCGCGGCGCGCTCGGCACCATCAACCTCGCTGCCGCAGCGGAACCCGCGCTCGTCGGCGCCGCCCCGCAGCCACCCGTGCCTGCCGCGCCGAACGCGCATTTGAACCTGTTCGCCGACCTGGTGCGTCGCGAAGTGGGGCAATCGCCGGAACCGGTGGCGTGCGCACGCCTGGCCACGTCCATCGCACGGCATGCCGGCGCCACGCCGGCCGACTGGTATGGCAGCGGCACGTTCCGCCGTTTCCTCGAATCGCTGGACCTGACGCCGCTGCAATTCGACTGGAAAGCGGACGGCGGTGTCGTCTACGACCCGCAGCGCCATACGCGCGGCACAGCAGCACCCGCGGCCACCACCCAAGAATGGACGGCCGACAGCACCATCCTTGCGATGGCCCGCCAGCTGCATGAACTGGCGGGCGTACCACTGCTGGCGCCGGCGCGGTACCGGGCGATGTTCCAGATGCTGTCCGCAGACCTGGCCGCGTTCGGGTACGACTTTCTGGAAACGGCCAAGCGGGTGCGTGACCGTTGCCGCGACGCGGGCCACCCCATCAGCCGCGCCGATATTGATTTCGTGCTGCGCGGGCTGGCCTTTCGCGGCCACCGCTTCGACGAGCACTCCAGCGCGGCCGGGGAGTTGACTGCAAAATTCGTCAACAATGTGCGGTCCTTGTGTCTGCGCGAGCAAATCGTGCTGGATCCGGCGACGGAGGCGACCATCCGCAACTGGATCGGGGCACCCGACTAACCGGGAATGGGACCCAATGGACAGGTGGCCGTCGCCCGCGCATCAACCTTGAAGGAGAATGGCCATGATTGCATTCATTACCATAGCTACTCCACTGCTGCGGGACGCCTGCGCCGCTGCCAACGTGGGGTTTGAGGTGCAGTGGAATGTAAAATACGGTTAAGCCATTTGGGCCAGTCGTCGCAACGGCGGGCGAGATGAACGTGCGCATGCTTGGTGCTGTTTTTGAATTCGAACGCGACCTATTGATCGAGCGCACCAACGCCAATATCGTACGTTCCCTAGCCGAAGGGATGGCATTGAGTCGTCTGTCAGCGCTGACACGGAATGACGCCTGGGATGCCGTGGATGCGGCTGGGAGGCGCCGGCCGGCGCTGCGCTCGTTCGGAATCCACGACATTACCTAGCTTGCCCAGCGGCTGGACGGAAGTGTCGCGCACCGGCTTGATGACCAGGTGCCAAAGGCTTAACTCGGTTTGCTGTTCTTATGAAAGCGCATGGTTATGGAAAGCTGCCTTCTAAAACGCCGTATGTAGAGAGGCCACAAGCTAATTTTATTTTTCATAACATTTCACTTGCGTCGCTACAGCGGCATCGGCATCGGCAGCGTCAGCGACTTGGGGGCGACAGGTTATTCCCCAGGGCATACGTTCAACCTATCGCTGGCAACGCCAGCACAGAGCTTCACATCGAACTTTTCTCAACCGTATCTTGGATGCGCTTTAGTTCGTTTCTTTGGACATGTTGCGGCATGCAAACTTATGTGATAAGGGCGGCAATAGGTTTAAAGCTTTAACTCGTCAAAAATCCGATCTCGCTCTTGCAAGGCAGTCTTTATCGTCGAACCATGCGCAATAATGTGTTCTTTAGATAATTGGAGAATTGCTGTGCCTGACCACTTCTCGCAACGCTTCATGCAGACCATAACTCTGAAAGCCGGCGACCCAACGTTCTCAATACTGAAGACGCATCTGCTGATTGAGGATTTGCTTCGAACCTTCTTGGAAAAGAAGTCTGCAAACCCAGCAGCGATGAGAAACGCGAAGCTCTCGTTTGCGCAGTCTCTGCAGGTAGCCAGGGCATTCTGCAATGAGATTTCGCAGGATGACTGGATCTGGAAAGCAATGAGCGATCTCAACAGGCTTCGAAACGACCTCGCTCATAAGCTTGAGCCAGCAGAGCTGGCGGAGAAGACCGAAACATACGCTACGTTCGTTGTAAGGTCGATCGGAATACCGTTACCTGCCCCATTGACACCTGAGGAACACGAAATACTACTTGCGAACTCGCCCAGCACCGGGCCACAAGACCAAGTCGCTAGGTACTACAAAATCGACATGGCGAACATTGGCTTATACAGCAACGTTCTCGGGGGCCTCGGTTTTGATCGTGAGTACGGCCTTGTGAACGAGTGAAGGAGTCCGTGGTAACAGGAGCCGCTCCGAGACTTGTGCGAATGACTGGTATTGGCCTTGGATTCAACCGATCGACGCAACACACTAAACTCTGGATAAGCAGAAGGAGTGTTACGGATGAAGCAGAGAGCAAGGATTTACTATACGGAATCCCAGAAGGCGTTGATGTGGGAGCACTGGAAAAAGGGCGAATCACTCCAGCAAATTGCCCAGTTGTTCGACCGAAATCACTCATCTGTACAGCGAATCCTTGCCGAGTCTGGTGGCA